>NZ_CP139487.1:1384469-2768938 GCF_034259205.1 Peredibacter starrii
AAGCTTGGCTCAATGTTTTCTATGCGCCTTTTGATGAGCATCCAGAATTTGAAAGCTACGCTGGTCCAACTCCACCAAATAAAAAGAACTTTGAGGTCTCTTGTTCTAGTTAGTGAAGTTTTCTTAGGGCCTTCTTAAGTTCTTTGGTGTCCTGGTCTAAGGCATGCTTCTCAGACCAAGTGGCCTTGGCCCTCAATCGATCAGTAATGATTGATAAGACCTCTAATCGCGCGGCCTCTTTATCATCTGCCTCAATTACATACCAAGGTGACTCAGTGGTGCTGGTTTCGAGCAGCATGTCCCTGACCGCCTTGGCATATGAGCCCCATTTCTCACGGGCCTTGATGTCGGCCTCAGTCAGTTTCCAGTGCTTATAAGGATCATTTAAACGTTCTTCAAAGCGCTTTAACTGTTCGCCTTTGGAAATGCGAAGAAAGATTTTAATGAGCTCAATACCATCATCAGTAAGGGTCTTTTCGAAATTATTGATTTCCTTGTAGGCCTCTTTCCAGCGCTTCTTTGGAATTAATTCGTCCACGCGTTCGACTAGCACTCGTCCATACCAACTGCGATCAAAAATTGCCATGATCCCTTTGGCGGGAAGGTTCATCCAAAAGCGATAGAGGTAATGCTTCCCTTGGTCTTCTTCATTGGGTGGGCCAATGGGATGAACACGATAGCCACGTGGATCCAAAGTTTCCGTCACACGACGAATGCAACCACCTTTTCCGGCGGCATCAAAGCCCTCGAAAACGATGATGACTCTTTCTTTGTTGTGCCAGATACACTGCTGAATCCGCAGCATTTTGAGTTGAAGTTTTTTTATTAGGTCTTTCGAATCATCTTTTAGTTTCGACATCCATCAGCGCCTTTGCAAAGTTTTTAGCAGCGTTCGGGTTCGTTCTAAAATAAAGGGATGGTTCAATGAGCTCAAGCTCCATCAGAGCGAAGTGGCCCTCATGAGGAACAAGATCTACTCGAGCATAAAGGAGCTCTTCCGGGATGGCCTCCATAATCTTTTGACCAAGAGCTAAGAGTTCTTGTGAAGCATTATAGGAAGTGATTTCTCCACCAAATTCTTCCTGCACCCGGAAGTCTCCGGCCTTAGGAACTTTCAGAAGCGCGTGACTGAATTTTTTGTTGAAGTAAATGAGCGAGACTTCGCCATCTGTGATGTGCGGTATAAAGGGCTGGCACATCCAGTCGCCGGGCACGAGTTCATTTTTATATTCGTGATTTAAAATTTTCTCACGCGGCAACACTACTGTTTTGTAAGAGGTCGCAGAGATCGCGGGCTTCACGACAAACTTTGCGGCATTCCAATCACTCGGTAATTTCAAATCTTCGTCATGCTTAAAGAGGAGAGTAGGCACAATTGTGACGCCTCTTTTCTCGAGCATTTTGAGATAGCTTTTATGAATGTTCCACTCAACTGTTGAGATGGAGTTATACAACTTTGTTTGAATCGAGATGTGCTGAAGTTTTTTAAAGAACTTCTCCGGCATGGACACATAATCCCAAGTGGTGCGAATGATCGCGCAATCAAAGCGAGACCAATCCGTATCGTGGGTCCAGGCAATGGTTTCGACTGAATGGCCCTGTTCTTGAAGTTCAGTTACCAAGAGGTAATCGTCAGAGACATAACCAGTAAGGGATTCGCAGGAAAGAAAGAGTATTTTCATTCTGTAATCATCCCTAAAAGGGCCAAAACTGACAAGTAAATCTATATAACTAAAACTTATAAAGAAGGTAAAAATTATATAATTTCTTTTTATAACTAGATCGACGATAATGGTTTCAAGGAGAACGGTTATGAAAAGAAGAACGTTTCTATTTGGGTCCCTGGGAATGAGTGCACTGGCCCTACCTATCTCTTCAAAAGTTATTAACAATAAAAAAGGAGTTCATATGATTATTCACGCATCAGAATCTAGAGGAATTGCTAACCACGGTTGGCTTAACAGTAAACACACTTTCAGCTTTGCGGATTATTACAATCCACAACGTATGGGCTTCGGTGCTCTACGAGTAATCAATGATGACTCAGTGGACGCAGGAGCTGGTTTTGGACGTCACCCTCACCGTGACATGGAAATTATCTCGATTCCTCTTGAAGGCGCATTGGCTCACCAGGACTCTGAAGGTAACTCAACTGTGATCCGTAAAGGTGAAGTTCAAATCATGTCGGCCGGTACAGGTATTTTCCACTCCGAGATGAATGCTTCTACAACTGAAGCTGTGAAGTTCCTGCAAATTTGGGTTCTTCCTAAGAAGATGGGAATCAAACCTCGTTATGGCCAACAAGCTTTTAAAGCTGAGGACAGAAAAAATAAAATCCAGAATGTGGTTTCACCAGATGGTCGAGACGGTTCCGTGATCATTAATCAGGACGCATTCTTCGCTCTAACTGATATCGACGCTGGTAACAGTGTGACTTATGAAAGACAATTGGAAGGTAACGGAGTTTATATCTTCGTACTAAGTGGCGAAGTAGAAATTGACGGACAAACTTTCAAGGCCCGTGATGGTATTGGTCTGGCACAATTTGAAGAAGTGAAGCTTAATGCTTCGAAAAATGCTGAAGTTCTTTTGATGGAGGTACCAGCGTGATTACCGTAAACCAATATGGAAAAATGAGTGTTGAGCTTACTAATGGTGAACACAGTATAATCTCTGATGTCTCCAAGGAAACAGGCGGAGAAGACGAAGGGCTAAATCCCCACGAGTTGGTGGAGGCGGCCCTTGGCGCCTGTACGACTCTTACATTGGAGCTGTATGCTCGAAGAAAAAATTGGGACCTGACAAACATGGTGGTTAATATAAAGATTGTTAAAGAAACGAAAGAGAGTTCAGTGATTGAACGCTCAATTACTTTCGGAGAACAAACCACTCCAGAGCAGCGTGCCCGTTTATTAGAAATTGCTAACAAGTGTCCCATTCACAATTTATTGGAAAGTAACATTAAGGTAGAGACGTATGAAAAATGATATCAACTTGACCATCGAACCACGTGTAAAAGACATCGGTATTCCGGTTCGAAGAATTCTACCTTGGGCAAAGAAACGCATGGTGGGTCCTTTTATATTCTTAGATGAAATGGGACCGGTTTTCTTACACGCGCCAGATGATCATATTGATGTCAGACCTCATCCGCATATCGGACTTTCAACTCTGACTTATCTATTTGAAGGCTCTCTTTATCACCGTGATTCACTTGGAACAGTCCAAGAAATTCTCCCAGGGGAAGTGAACTGGATGACGGCCGGTAAAGGTATTTCTCACTCTGAGCGTGAAACGAAAGAGGCGCGATCAAAAGACCGTAGACTTCATGGTCTACAATTTTGGGTCGCACTTCCAAAACATGCCGAAGATATGGATCCGACTTTTTTCCACTACGATTCAAACTTAGTTCCTAAAGTTGAAACGGGGTCTGCCAAGATTGATGTGGTGGCAGGAACATTCGCGGGCCAGACTTCGCCCCTGATTGCTCACAGTCCGATGATCTTCCTTACTGCCCGCGCGAGCAAAGAGGGGATGCTTCATATCCCATCAAATGGTTTTGAACTGGCAATCTATGTGGTGAAAGGAACTGCAATGATTAACGGAGAAAAAACGTCAGAGAATAAAATGGTAGTGTTTAATACCGGCAGTGATCTGGCAATTGAACACTCGGCCGATGCCTTGATTGCGGTGATTGGCGGAGAACCATTCCCTGAGGAGCGCTACATTTACTGGAACTTCGTTTCGAGTAGCAAAGAGAAGATCGAGAAGGCGAAGATCGCCTGGGAAGATGGAAGCTTTCCACAAGTCCCAGGGGACGCGGAAAAAATTCCTCTGCCGAAGGATTAAGCGATTAAGTCTTATCGGCTAACTGAAGGAAATCTTAAGACGGTCAGAATTATTTCAACCAGTTCTTTATTTCAACCTTAATTCAACCGATAATAGTTCCTCAAACAGGGAACATAACAATGATCGATATTAACTTCGTAAATCCATTTTTAGCGGCGACTCTACATGTATTAAAGGTGCAGGCGAATGTTGAGGCCACACCAGGAAAAGTTTATTTAAAGAAAGATAATCCCGCTACTTTGAGTGGTGACGTATCCGGAGTGATTGGGATTGTGTCGGAGACTTTTAACGGCACAGTTGTCATCAGTTTCCCTGAAGAAACGTTCTTGAAAGTGATGTCGAGCATGTTAGGTGAAGAATTCACTCAGCTGAGTCAGGACATTCTGGATGGTGCAGGTGAAATCACAAACATGATTTTTGGTCAGGCCAAGATCACGTTAAATGAAAGAGGGTACGGTATCAAAATCGCTCTTCCAACAGTGGTATCTGGTAAGGGGCATACTCTTCAAGGTACGACTAAAAACGGTCCAACAGTTGTGATTCCATTCACAAGTCCGGTTGGAAACTTCTTCGTAGAAATCACTCTCTCTAATTAATTTTCAAATCATCACCTTCGCTCTATGAGCGAAGGTGAATTTCTAAGGTTGCAGTTGATCTACGTGATCTTTCAATTGAGTCACGCCAAATTGACGAGCACAACCAGCACAACAGAACAATTGATCTCCATTCTCCATTCCATGGCCAATGATCTGAGTTCCGCAACACTCACAAACAGGGGCGAGCATGGCGATGGCACATTCAAAACTATCAAAGGTGTATTGCTTTCCTTGCATCTCGACATGGAAGGCATTGTGGTAGGCATTTCCGCATTTATCACATCTCTCCATAGTGATCTCCTTAGATCACTATAGAGTGCCTCGACTGAGGAAAAGATGAAAGTGACGAGTAATCAAGAGTGAATCGAACAGATTATCTGTTCATGTTGTAAGACTCGGCATTGATGCCTTCATCCACAGTCTGTTGTGATGCTGGAGTTCTTTGCTCGTGGTGAGATGCGCACGAAGCCAGCATGAGAGAAATTACTGCAATCATAACGAATTTCATGATTGACCTCCGTTGTGACCATTATCTCACAATACGGGGTTCTATGACAGACGAGGTAAAAAATGTCTGTCCGACCTAAATGATGTGGTATTCCCCACCTCGTTCCAATGCCTTCTGATAGGCAGGACGAGAATGAATCTTATTTAGATACTCTTTGAGCTTGGGCCTTTCACTCAAATAGCCACGAGATTCTGCCGCTTCCACTGGAAAACTCATCTGAATATCGGCCGCTGAGAATTCAGTTCCAGCAAACCAATTGTTCTTCGTAAGTTCGCTTTCCATAAAGTCGAAATGGGTTTTAAGCTGAGGATTAATGAACATGTCTCTTACGGTCCCAGTGATCTTTGAAGTAATCGGTTTAACTAAGAACGGGGCATTGGCGTCGATCTTGTTAAAAATCAAGGCCAGCAGGAGAGGAGGCATGGCCGAGCCTTCAGCGTAGTGAAGCCAGTAAGTATAGCGAAGCTGCTCTTTCTCGCTCGATGGTTTCAGGCGACCTTGCCCATACTTATTCACCAGATACTCAACAATCGCACCAGACTCAGCAATCACTAAATCACCATCGGTAATGACAGGTGATTTTCCAAGTGGGTGAATTGCTTTAAGCTCAGGGGGTGCCAGCATCGTGACCTTATTTCTTTGATAGCGCTTAATCTCATATGGGAGACCAAGTTCTTCCATGAGCCAGAGGATACGTTGTGAGCGGGAGTTATTGAGGTGGTGAAGTGTAATCATCTTATTATGATGAAGTTTTGTTCAGGCCCGGTCAAGCTTAAGAAAAGTTAGTAAATAGACGATAAGCATACGATGTTGCTACCTAAAATTGGTCTCATTTTTATCCTGATCTGCTTTGCGCTTTCATTAAGGGCAGAGGATCCGCATCCTAAAGCTCCCGCTGGTTGGGTAGAGATGAATAGCATTGAACCAGTGATTCTAACTTGGGCCAAGGCCGATCCCACAAAAAAATTAGAAGAAGTTCCAAGTGCGATGGTTCAGAAATTTCCCCGAACTGAGAAGTTTGTGAAATTTGTGAATGAGAAGCCACTTGATATGCAAGGCTGTCGTTCTCAAACTGTGGATGGTTGGAATCAGATCTGGTGTTTAAGACCTCAGTCAGTTCTCGCCATCGTTTATCGCGGACAAGCTGAATCTATTCCTGAGCAACTTAAGAAGTGGGTCCTGACTCATGATTAAGTTTATCCTTCTCTTCATCATTTCATTTTCTGCTTTTGCTCAGATGCCAAATTGTCCTGAGCTTTATCCTTTTTCCGAAGTTCAATCGCTTTCAACTGCAGTTACTGAAACTGCTGAGAAGGCCTGCGTAGAAAAAGATAAAGATGAAGGTGGAATTGTTGATCTCGCCTGGGGATGTCTCACTGGTGGTGGTAACGCCGTGGTGGGAGCGATTACTGGTTTCATTGATATTCTAAAACTCCTCCTCGTTGATGCTCCTGTATGGGTATGGGGAGAGGCGAAGGAAAAAATAACGAAGCTTGTCTCGGGAGAGTTAAGTCCCGGTCAAATGGCCTCCGCCATCGCGAGTATCAATCTCAGTTCACAGAGTAGTATTTGGGACAAGGCAGTTGATTATTGGAAGGCCTTCAAAAAATTTGCCAGTGAACTGAAAGATAATCTCGTGACAGAAATCAAAGGTTTTCCTTGTCTTCCATTAAAGAAGCAAAGTGAAATCGTTTGTCGTGGTGTAAGTGAAGTCTTTCTCTTGTACTTTGCTCCAGTGAAATTCATTCAGGGAGCGAAGTGGACCATCAATACGGGTAAGGCCCTAAAAACTTTTGTGACTGAAACCAAGGCCATGAATGGATTAGGGGAGGCGAATCTCGCCGACCGCTTAAAGCTTGCTCAAGAAGCGCTTAGAAAATCTAAGAGCGGTAACGAAATTCTTAAAATGAATAATGCTCGTCTGATCGAAACCGAACTTCCGACCGGAGAGAAGATCCTTCAGTATGAGCAGATGGTGACTGGTAAGGACGGTAAACTTCACAAAATTGTCAAAGACGTTCCGGTCGATGGCAAGACCCATGCCATTGATGCCAACTCTGCCATTGGTAAAGAAATCATGAGTGAGATGGTGAAGGCCAATGCAGGGAACGGAAGTTTGATCTTCGTTGACGTGAACCATTTGGGAAAAGTGAACTACTTTAAACGTGGTACCCAGGGGGGAGATGACTATCTTGAGAACGTGGCCGAGTCCCTTCGAAAGAGCCTTCGTCCCGGAGATATCGTTTTTAAGAACGGTGGTGATGAGTTGGTCGTTGTTGTTGGTACGAATAAACCTGAAGTGGTGAAGAATATTTCTCAGCGTATGATCAATGAAGTGGACCAGAATCCACGTGTTCGCCAGCTCTTTAAGCAAGAGGTGATTGATCTGTCTCAAAAGTATAAAGGTGTGAACAAGGCGAAGTCTTGGGAAGAACTTCCTGATGCTGTAAGAAACAATCTTACCGAGCAAGAAGAACTCCTCGCAAAGAAGAGCTTTGCTAAGTTTCAAGACCAGAAGAAAAAAGAAATTCTCGCCGAGGCCCAGGAGCAATCCACTTACAGAGGTTCGATTTCAGTTGGTTCATCTCTTGTGAAAGAGCAGGAGAGTCTCGCTGATGTTTTACAACGAGCAGAGAAACAGGCAGCGGAAGTGAAGGCTCGCTACAAAGCTACTTACGGGCATGATGTTTCGAAATATAAATTGGAAGTTGAAGTTCCTGTGACCAGACGTGGTGCTCCGATCGCATTGGAGCCAAATTAAAAAGGGCCCTTTTCAGGGCCCCAACTTTTTAATTCATACCTTTGGCCTCGAAGACCGCGTTCAGTGTGTTCACACCAGCGCGCTTTCCGTTACATGATTTGTTACAAGCTTTAATCAGAGCACCTGTAAGACCATGTTGAATATCTGAGTCTTCGTTCATATCAAAGTGAGCGTTGTGAACGATCTCATCATAGTTTGCTAGAGGTGGTTGGTTTTTCTTCGCACGTTGCTCGTTCGCTTTATCGAATTCTGTTTTACCTTTCCAAAGAAGGCTTAGAGTAAAGTCAGAAGTCGAGTTCCACGATCCTTCAAGGTACGGGTGATACAACATACGAGACTCTGTATCTCTGTGGTTGTTGTTCGAGAAACCTTCAATTCTGTCATACATCTTTCTACGAGTTGCAATTCGAGCAGCGAAGTAGTCCGCCATACCTTCAATTGTTGGTACAGAGTGTACGGTCTTCATCGTGTCCGACATCGCGATATGAGCGAACTCGTGATAGATAATTTCTGGAATCATGGCCGTGTCTACATAGTAGTATTTTTCCATGAACCACTTGTCCATATACTTAGAAGTTTCAACCAATGCCACCATGATGGCGATCGCTCCAAGGCGCTTAAGCGCTTCTTCTAAAACCATACTCTGGTTAAGGCTCGGTTGAGCGATATAGGCCAGACCTTGGTAAATCAAAGCAGACTTCTGGTTATCAATGACCGGATCCTTCACCAGGATCAAGCTTTGGTGAATAGGGTTATCACCTTTTGATTTAACTTCTTTGCGTTGCTCGATCTTCTTCATCGGGCTGAACCAGATCTCTTTGCCCCATTTTAACTTTTCTTTGGCAAAAGACGGCGTCTCACCCTCTGGAATTGACCAGGCGTTGTTGTAGTTCTTCTCAAGTTCTTCGTTCTTATAGTGACGAGTATTTGAGAAGGCGTTCGTGATATTCAAGCGCACCGTAATTTGCGGGAGCTTTCTCACGTAATCAGATTTAATTTCTTCGAGCCAGAAAGTCTTCGCCACTGAAAGGTGGTGATAAACGTTGGCCGCCTTCTTCAAAAGTTCCGGATCTTTGTTATCGAAAGAAATCGCTTCTTCACTAGTCGATTCTACGATCTTAAAGTCCGCACCCTCGAAGGTGTTATTACAGTAGAGTCTCTCTAACTGCTTAGGCACCATCTGGTAATTATCTCCCTTGGTCCGCTCGAGAACATTGAAGGTCTTCGGGCAGAACTGGTCGGCGGCAAGAGCGCTACCAGTAAGGAATAATCCTAAAAACAGAGAACTATTCAATAAACGTGGCAGGGTTGTCATTTTCCGCTCCAGTTGAAAGTTTGTTATCTACTACACCTTCTACAACTCCAAGACCGATCGATGCGATGACGTTCCAAGGAGGTGGTAGGAAGAAGGTCGAATACCCTGCCACTGTGAACACGAAGCCCGAAATTCTTTGATATTTCGAGATGGTCGGATTCCAAAGGTCGTCATATTTAACGACATATTCAATGTCTTCGAGTGAGATGTAACCAGTTTCAAGGGCCGCCATTACCACGTCTTCGTGTGTAATAGTGAGCTTGTTGAACACATCCATCATTTGCAGATCAATCATGTCCTTACGCATGCGACGACGGGCAAGGTTGTATTGAGACTGCGGATCGAGTTCAAGTGTTTCTACATAGTTCTCTTGCTGGCCATTACCAAGGTCAATCCAGAATTCCTGAGAAATGACTGGAATACCGGTCTTCGTATCAGGATCGGCACCCATACGACGTGAGGCCTTTTGAAGAACTTGTGCAAGTAGAATGATCTGCGTTTGATCATACTTACGGTAAAGGAGACGACGCCTCGTGATTTTCGAGAAGCGCTTGATTCTTTCCGATGAGAACTCTGCCTCATCTTCAATGTTCTTCACTTCATAGGTCTTCTTAATTGGATTCAGTTTGTTCTTCGCCAGGAAGATGATCTTCAAATAGTCCTGCATCCATAGGTCACGCTTATCCAGATCTGCATCTGAAAGGTAATAGTGAAGCTTATGGTACGTTTCAAGTGAGATCAATTTTTGCTTGTGTGCCTCATTGATCATCGCCTTAACGTCTTTATCCTTGTCAGACTTTTTGTTGTCTTTATTAAAGATGTTCTTTTTAATGAAGAAAAATTCCTGGTATGAACAAGAGTTCTTTTCGTCCGGCCATTCCTGGAAGTTATGGAAGAGCTCTTCAATATTGTTGTTCTTCAGTAACTCTTCGCTCGCGCCACTTTTACTGGCACTGGCCTTGAGGTTAAGTGAAGCGATTTTAACGTCGTCCTCAACTGCCTTGGTGATAATAAGGTAGAAGACATCATCAATATCATTATTCGTGCGAAGAACTTTTAAATACTCTTCGATGCTCTTTTGATCTGATCCAAGATCATTGGCCTTAAGTTTTGCTTTAAGACCTTTTACCAAGTCCGGTTCACAAAGCGCATCGTTCTCATTCACCATCTCAAAGACTGTCGTATAGAGAATGCGTTTCAGAAGGGCCTTCTGATTTTCGTCCTTATACTTTTCTTTGATTCTGAGTCGCTCACGCTTAGAAAAGACAGAAACCATTGGTTCCTTATCATTTCTAAGAAGGCCCATTTCCTCATACGAGTACTCGGCGTGCACTTTAGGCATAACTAAAAGAGCAGCAGACACCGTCATCAACCGAATCATGTTTTTCATAGGGTTCCTTTGTGGAGTACCTAGCTGCAATGGCCATGCCAAAAAAGAAACTCTTAATACTTCCTGTAAGTATTTGGAATTTAAGTAATTTAACGGATCTTTTGTCGACGCTTTAGACGGCCGTATATCGGCTTAACATTTTAAGCAGTGATTAAATTTTTTGACAAAAATTAAGGCACTTGGGGTGTGTAAAGATTACCTTATCACACTCATAAGTCTCTTAATTCCATTAGGATGTCCCAATTCTTAAACGAACGCTTAATCATTAACACTATCATCGGAGTTTTAAATGTCTCTTAAAATTTACAAGCACCTTATCACGTACACTGTAGCTGCTAGCATTTTCGCTAACACTTCTATCGCTGCAACTGCTGCAAGTTTCAATACTGCAAAAGTTTCTACAGTGAATACGTCTCTTGTTCAGAGAGCATTTGATGAATACCAATACAATATGGACGGCTGGAACGGTTCAGACGTTGAATATAAACAAGAAGCTGATTCAGCTCTTGCTCAAAACTTAAAAGACCTTCTTGATTCAGGTGTTACTCCAGCTGAAATTCAAGTTGCTATGGAAAACAGAATTCTTACTTCTAAGAAAAAAACTGAATACCGTAACTTCCTTGCTTCTCTTGAGAAGCAAAATCTTTCTGATGAAAGAGTAGCTCTTGCAGCTATGAGCTTCATGGGAAGCACAAACCAAACTGGTGCTTCATTCGCTGGTTCAGGCGGACAAATCAATTACAAAAAAATCGCGATCATCGTAGGTGTTGCGATCGTAGCTGTTGTTACAGTTCTTATGATCATCGAGATCAAAAAACTTAAGAATGGCGAATACGGTGTTAAAGGTGAAAAAGGCGCTGACGGTAAAGACGGCTTAAACGGTACTAACGGTACTGACGGAATCCAAGGTATCCCGGGCCCGAAAGGCGATAAGGGTGACAAGGGTGATAAAGGTGACACTGGTGCCAAGGGTGATAAAGGTGACCAAGGTCTTCAAGGTGAAAAAGGTGAGAAAGGTGACCGTGGTGAACAAGGTCTGAAAGGTGATAAAGGTGACCAAGGTGCCAAAGGCGAGAAGGGCGAAAAAGGCTCTAAAGGTGATAAGGGTGACCAAGGTGTGAAAGGTGACAAAGGTGACCAAGGTGTGAAAGGTGACAAAGGTGACCAAGGTGTGAAAGGTGACAAAGGTGACCAAGGTGAGAAGGGCGAAAAAGGCTCTAACGGCGAAAAAGGTGAGAAAGGCGATAAAGGCCAAGACGGCGAGAAGGGTGAAAAAGGCTCTAACGGCGAAAAAGGCGAGAAGGGCGAAAAAGGCTCTAAAGGTGATAAAGGTGACCAAGGCGAGAAGGGCGAAAAAGGCTCTAACGGCGAAAAAGGTGAGAAAGGCGATAAAGGCCAAGACGGCGAGAAGGGTGAAAAAGGCTCTAACGGCGAAAAAGGTGAGAAAGGCGATAAGGGCCAAGACGGCGAGAAAGGTGAAAAAGGCGATAAGGGCCAAGACGGCGAGAAAGGCGAAAAAGGTGAGAAAGGCGACAAAGGCGATAAAGGTCACAACGGCGATAAAGGCGAAAAAGGTGACAAAGGTGACAACGGCGAGAAGGGTGAAAAAGGCTCTAACGGCGAAAAAGGTGAGAAAGGCGACAAAGGCGATAAAGGTCACAACGGCGATAAAGGCGAAAAAGGTGACAAAGGTGATAACGGCGAGAAGGGTGAAAAAGGCTCTAACGGCGAAAAGGGTGAGAAAGGCGACAAAGGCGATAAAGGTCACAACGGCGATAAAGGCGAAAAAGGTGACAAAGGTGATAACGGCGAGAAGGGTGAAAAAGGCTCTAACGGCGATAAAGGTGAGAAAGGCGATAAAGGCCAAGATGGTAACCACGGCTCTAAAGGTGAGAAAGGCGAAAAAGGCGACAAAGGTGAAGACGGTAACAATGGCTCTGGCGGCTCTAAAGGAGACAAAGGAGATAAAGGTGAGAAGGGCGAAAAAGGTGACAAAGGAAACAACGGTTGGGGTAATGGCGATCAAAACGCCCCAGGTGGATCTTGTTCACACAACAACGGCGAAAACTGGAATTGTTAATTTAGCCGCTTAAAATAGTTATCCGAAGGGCCTCGAAAGGGGCCCTTTTTTTTTGACCTCATCTTCTCAGTCGGAAATATCTGGTCTTCTAATTGCAAATTCCTTCCTTAGCTAAATCCCAAGGAGGAACTATGGCAAACAATAACAATGCATTCAGTGGTGATGAAGTTTCTCAAGAGGCAACTTTGCCTCAGGAACAATCTTCTCAATTTAAAGAGTATGGGAAGAAAAGTCTCGCTCCCTTCGTTGATCTCATTCATCAATATCAGAATGATATCAGTCCTTATTTATCTGCATTAAGCAAAGGCCTACAGGCCGCCTGCGATTCTTTTCAAGAATCAGAGCAAATGTCTGAAGCCGATCGAGTTGTTTCAGGTTGGTTTAATGAAATAAATAGATGGTTTGTTGGGGCCCGCGAAAAAATAAATTCTGGTGATGAAAAAGACTTTCTCCGTTTTTTGGAAGACGAAGCAAGAGCGCATCCAGCGGCCATGTTCTCTTCATCCTACATAGCAGGTCTCTTATTTGGAAGAATGGGGCGACATATGGCACGAATGAAAAAGGACCAACTTCACTAAGGAGTTTTTTATGGAAGGAAATATTGAAAACTATCGGGAAAACAATTTTCAAGTTGAGTCCAGGGAGTCCTGGAGAGAAGTATTGGATCATCTTTACGATGATATGTCTCACCTCTATGAGAGACAGGGCCTTCTTATTAGACAAGAAGTCAGAGAGAAAATTGATGAGGCCAAAGGCGCCGTTGTTACCATGGCGATTGGCGGATCACTTCTCTTTGTAGGGATCTTCGCAGCAGTGGCCACGGCCATTATTGCTTTAGATTATGTGATGCCTTTGTGGGCATCTGCTCTCATCGTGACGTTGGTTCTTCTTTGTGTGGGCGGAATTATGTACTCAGGAGCGAAGAAAAAACTCTCGGGTAGAAATTTAGTGCCAACTCATTCTCTGGAAACCATGGGCGAAATCAAAACAACACTCAAGGAGCGAGTCAATGAATACAAATCAACCAGACAACATGAAATCCACTGAGGAACTGAAGAATCAGGTCCTGAGTGATATTGAGAAAGTGAAGGACGACTTCAGGGAAATTAAACAACGAATGACTCCTGGTCAGATCATTGATGATGCTCTTTTTTATCGTGGTCGCAGAGAACCAGGCGAGACCTTCGCTTACTTAAGAGCAAATCCCATTGGGACAACTTTTTTAACTCTCGGAACTTTGCTTCTGATGGAAGATGAGCAGCATCGCTCGTTTGAAACTTTGGCCCGTGAGCAGGCAACTGTTGTGAAAGACAGAGTTGCTGAAAAGAAAGATCAGATCAGTGCCAGAGTTTCTGAGACTGTGAATGAGGCCAAAGAGAAAATTGCCCAAAAGAAAGATGAGCTCAAGTCATCAATTGAAAGGGCCAAACAAGGAACTGAAACTGCCTATACAACTTCAATCGATGAGTTCACTTCAGCAGCTCAACCTGGTGAGGCCTTGGATAAAGTAAAAGAGAAAGGGCGTGAGGTCCTGGACTTTGCTCGTGATTTAGATCCGATGATTTATCTAGCACTAGGAGCGGGACTTGGAACGATCACTGGAGCAGGTCTGCCTTTGTCAGATAAAGAAATAGAGGCAGTGGACTCAGCTCAATCAGAGAAGATGTCTAAGTTTGCCAATGAGATTCAAACAGCTCTTAACCAATCAGTGAACATTCTTAAGAATGAAGTGATTGGTGGAATGACCGACTTTAAGTTTGATCTTTTTAGATGAGGTGAAAAATGAAACTCTTACTTATGGTGTTAGTCATGCTCACATCAAATGTATATGCCGAAGGCAAAGCTGCACCCAGCAAGAATCCCACGAGCTCTGGCCCTTCCTACATGGAAGGTGCTTCAGATGGGCCTTTGGGTCCTTCGACCAAAGAAGAAAAACAAGAAGAGCGTAAAGAGGGACAAAGTATGGGAGGAGCTCCCAATGTTGGGGCCGGCATGGGTACCGGAACTGGAGCAGGATCTACCGTTGGAAGGCCAGTCAAAATTGAAGAAGATAATGACTAGTCTTTCATCGTTCTCATCGTAATAGAGTATCGTTCAGTTTTTACCGCTGGAATGTGGTGTTGCCATTTCCAGCGGGCCTCACCTTCAATAATGTAACCAGAGCGCGGTTCAAGTTCTGTTTTATAATTTCCAGAATCACTTCTAAATTTCATCGTACAAGAATTCTCGAGTGATACTCCAAAGACGGATTCAAACATCGGTGCATCTCTGTGCCATCCAATCGGAGCACCCACTGGATAATAAGAAATGAGGATTTCTTTGATGGATTGAGGTGCGACCTTTAATGCTTTGGCTGCCCGCTTGATTAAAAACTGAAGTTCCTTGGGAGCAGGAGTGGTGGGAGAGAAAGTCCGCGAATCGTAGTAATAGTCCATGCCGAAATGAACGACTTTTCTTTTTGCGATCACTCCGTGCATGTGAATATTTTTCCAATCAAGACTTTGGAGAAAGGCGAGAAGCTTCTTCTCTTCAGCAACTGAAATGAAATCCGGGAAATATTTAAATCCCTTCGGAGGTGAATCTTCTAAAAATGCGAGTTGTTTTTGCATAACAGGTCATTATACCTGAAACGCGAGAGTTGTTCTAGTTACAGACCCATTCACTTTGGTTAAGTGAAATGCATTCCTTCTTGAGAACTGGATTAACGGCGATGGAAATGGTGGCATTCTTATAATCAGTTAATTTTGCCCAATGAGCTTTTTGTAGAAGAGCTTTATATTCAAATTTTTCGCGCGAGAGATCTAGGTCCAGTTTAAAATTTCTACCATCGAAAGAGACCCATGGTTCCAGTGGGCGTTCCATATAATTGTACTTCTGACCATTAATCGTCGTTGTGCCGTATTTGACTTCAACATTCTTAGAAGTCTTGAAAAAGATCTTTTTATCTCTTGAAAGCGCACCTTTCACCGGCATGTAAGTCGGAACCACTTCCGTTTCATGGGTCTTAATGTTGTAGAAGAGAACCATTAACAGATCAGTGAAGGGACGATTATCTTTCATAAAGAAGAAGGCGATCTCATCGTCCTTGGTGGGAATCGCCAGAAGTTTGGGACAGAAGTCGTTATAGAGTTTCAGCATACGGTAGCGACCGATGCCCATGTCACGAAGATCAACTCGTGAGAGCTTATCTTTGTGCTTAATGAAAACGATTTCACCGTATTCATCGTCTTCCGAGACGGAGTACTGCTCAGAAGTCCTCATATCAAGATCGATCAATTCACCTTTGTACTTACAAACATCATGGTCGTGCCTGAATGTTTTTTCTGCCTTCGCGAAAAAACTAATGAACAGCATGAATAGAACAACCAGGACTTTTGTTCTCATTGGATGATTTGTTCAACCTCTTTCTGAATGGCCATGGTGCGAGCACTTGGACGTGCGGCAATGACTCTGATCAAGATCGAATCATCGTATAGTCTCAAGGCAACTTTCCCTGACATGGCAAACGAGCGACCACGGAGGATGATGAGCTTCGTTTCACCTTTGTAAGTTAAGTTGCCTTTGATTTTGAATTCTTCAGCGTCACCAAAGATCTCGGTACTTTCGAAAGAGGCATCAGGAGACTCTACCTTGAGGGTAGAGTCCCTGAAATTTTCTTTGATGTCGATAAAACCAGAAGAGTCCTGATTTTCAGCAAACAGGGTGATCTTTGATTGGGAAGAGTCTACCTGAAAGAGTCCAGTAGGGAGTTCGCTTTTAGCGAGGACTGGTAAACTCATTATTAACAGGGACAGGATAAAAGCTTTCATTTCGCGAGCTCCGGAACTAGTTTCATGCCAAGCTTTTGATCCTGGGCTTGTGTTGTTGTTGCAGTTGGAATTGGTTCCCACCATGGAGTATTCACATAAGTCGGTTTACCGGTATCTACGACTTCACCAAACTTAGGAGTGAAGATCGGAATGTCCCACGCTTTCGCAATTTGGTAAGTGCGCTTAATGGGTTCAGACCAGTGATGAAGAGAAAGATCGAACATGCCCCAGTGAACTGGAACAAGTGCTTTCGCATCTACATCAACCATCGCCTGAAGTGATTCTTCGGGTTGCATATGAACATCCGGCCAGCGTTCGTTGTATTGGCCGTTTTCCATAAAGGCGATATCAAATGGCCCATAACGTTTGCCGATTTCTTTGAAGTGATCTCCGTAACCAGAGTCACCTGAGTAGAAAAGCTTGTCGTGTTTTCCTTGGATCACCCAAGAGGCCCACAGAGTTTTGTTGCGATCAAAGAGACCGCGACCTGAGAAGTGACGAGCGGGAGTGGCAGTAAATTTAATCCCTACTTGAGAAATAGATTCACCCCAGTTTAGTTCCACGATGCGTATTGGTTTCACACCCCACTCAAGCAGGTGATCACCCACACCAAGTGGAACAATGAACTCCACGTTCTTTTCTGCGAAATACTTCACAGTAGTTTTATCTAAGTGATCATAATGATCATGAGAAATAAGGATGGCATCAATATTAGGAAGTTCTTCTAATTTAAGGACCGGCGGTTGAAATCTGGTCACCAGGAAATCAAAAGGAGATGCTGATTTCCCGAAGACCGGATCAATCAAGAGGATCCTTCCATCTAGATTAAGGAGCAGGGTTGAATGTCCGAACCAGATAAATTTCACGAAATCGGACGGTTTTAAAAATTCATTCATGTCAGGTTTTATTTCCGGCAGTTTTGCCTGCGGAGCGCGAGTGGACTTTTCCAGAAAGACTTTCTTTAAAATTGAAAGTGTTTCCATGAAACCCATTTTATTTACTTTATTATCTTTTGCCGGAAGGTTCACAAATTCACCGGCTTCGATCGAATAGTTCGTAGGCTTTTGGGCAGGCATACATTCTCCAAGAAGTGGAACAAGTAACAGTAAAACCGCTAGTAGGTACTGGATCATGAATGACATTTTGACATAATTTCTTTATTTTGTCAATTTGTCTAAATTGTTGGAAGTTGACACTTTTTACAAATAATGTCATAATTCTTTCATGGCTAAAGCAACAAATACCAACATTGAAGAACGTAAGAAGGACATCCTGGATGCCGCTCTTTACTGCTTTCTGAACTTTGGTTACTCCAAAACTTCGATGGATGATGTCGCTAAGAAGGCGGGGATTTCCCGTCCGCTCATCTATTTAAAGTTTAAAAATAAAGAAGACCTTCTATTAGGTCTCTTTGATTACGTGATGGAAGGAAGACTGGAAGAAGCTGAGAAAGTGGTCGACCAGAACAACCTCACGAAGAAAGAGAAGCTTTGGAGAATGATCGAGATCATCAAGGTTGAACCTTGGGGCAAGATCTCTGGTTGTCCGATGTCGCAGGAATTTTTCAATACCTGTTGTGACATGGATGAGAAGAACTTTGAGAAGTTTGAAAAAACAAAACTCAAAATTCTAACCGAAATTCTGGGTGATAAATTTGAGGCCGAAGTTTTCATGATGGCGTCAGATGGTCTTCTTGAAGATACACCGACTTGTACTATTTTAAAGAAGCGCCTCGAAGTGCTGATCGATAAGTTCGGAAAATAATCCACTAAGTTAATAGCAATGCAGTAGTCCCGGCATGTCTTTTTAGACCGACATGCTTGGACTACGCTTTGATGCATGAAAGTGAAGCCGCTGTTCTTCCTTTTATCTCTTCTTATTTTCCAAATCTCTTGTTCCAAGAGTTCTTCCTCAAATAGACGTGAAACCACCATTCGCGAAGAGCAGATCAATGAGATCATGAACAATCAGCATTTTGATTGTGCTTCGATTGATGGAGGGCCGTGTCCGGATGGAGTGACGAGACTCTTGATTGTGAATCCGGCGGATGAGAATCGTTCGGCGGTTTGCACGGGGTTTATGATTTCACCGACGAGGCTTGTGACGAACTATCACTGTTTGAATACGACAGAAGAGTGTGCGAATACTTTTATCGCGATTTATTCTGGGAATAGTTACACCAAAACTCGTTGTAGTTCGATTGTTCGAAGTGAGCAGGATGTGGCGGATCCGAATGATCCATCGAGGGCACTTGATTATACGGTTTTAGAGACCACTGATCCTTTCACGGGAAGGCATTTTCCTCTTTCGGATGATCTGGCTCAGATTGGAGATAAGATTCAAACTTGGGTCGTGGATCATACGGGACTAGATACTATTCCGCCGAATCTGACTGATTCACGGATTACGGAATTAGATTGTACGGTGATTGATAGTCCGCGAGCGTCGCTGGTGATGCAGAAGTGTCCTATCATCAGTGGGAACTCGGGAAGTCCTGCTTTGAATACCAAGGGTGAAGTAGTGAGTGTGATTTGGGGAGGGACGGCGACGTTTAGTTCGAGTCTTGATCTCACGTTTAGAAGGCAACTTAATGAACTGGGGCTTGCCACTGAGGTGAATTACTTCAGTGACCTTGGGCCTTAGAGCTGTCATTAAAAAACTTTACGACTGAATTTCCGTCCCAAACCCATGAGAGCACAATCGCCCCAAAGTGATTAAACGAGTAATTGATCACAGTCTTGGGGCGCCAATGTTCCTGGAGTTTCTTTTGGTTCTCATAAGGAACTGTCGTATCAGAAGTCGCGAGAATCATACCGAGATCTTTGTTCTCGAACTTCCTTGGAAGTTTGAGCGGATCGTACGGGATCTTCTCACTTAAAAGATCAATATAGGTTTTCTTGTCTGGGATGTTGAAGAGCTTCTGGCGTTTCTTCCAGGCCGTGACCATGAGTTCCTGATCGGAATTAGCGATCATACTTGGCATGTCAGCACCAGACGCAATCACGAAAGCGCTGTTGGGACGATCATAAAGTCCCATGGCCATGGCAGCATGAATGCCACCGATGCTGGTACCCAGAAGACCCACGTAATGCTCTGGAGGAATGGTGGCCAGATACATTCCAATCGCTCGTTGTGTGCGAGAATAAAAACGCTGATGGATATCAAGATCAAGAGCGTACTCATCATCATTTGTGAAGTGTTCTAAGATGTGAGTTCGGAAACCCGCCTCACAAAATTTCTTTGCCCAGTTGCGATCAATCACATTGGTACCACCAGTAGGTGGGATGACCAGAATATGTTTGCTGGAAGATTTGGGGCCAAAGACCAAGAGGTCAACTTTGAAGTCGAGTTCGGTAAGTGTTATCGATTCAGACTTACAGGTCTCTGATCGAACGGGAAGGGCGAGTATGAAGAAGAAGGCGGCGTATATGAACTTCATAGAAAAATGGTAAGTCTCCATTTAACTGAGAGTCAATTACACCACTTCAACAATTGATGAACATTAAGGCGCTGACAAGAATTCCCAGATTGTATCAGTGGCCGAGATCGCCTCACTTGGACGAGGGCCTACGCCACGAGGTTTCATACCACCGGGCCAAGAGTGTCCGCCGTTCTCAGTCACACATAGTTGAACTGATACATTGTTTTTACATTCTAGATACTGATCGCAGTAAGCACCTTTTTTATCCAACACGCGTTTTGCTTTTGGATTACATTCATTGAACTTCACCCATTTTTCAATTGTCGCTGGCACTGATGTGAAGTTTGTGACCTTGGATCTATCTTGGAAAGCATCTTCACCGGCACCACCGTTAAAGAGCACGTGGGTATCGTCTTTGGCGTGAATGTGAATGAGGGAGATTGGATTCTTAGGTGTGCAAGTTGTGGTGTTGTCAGTTCCGGCGACTGCGCCGATGCCTGTGATGACATCTGAGAGTTCGCAGGCGAGGCGATAAGACATCATCGCACCATTAGACATTCCGATGGAGTAGATGCGTTTTGAATCGATATTGTATCTTGAAGTGATATCAGTGATGAGAGCACGTAAGAAGGCCACATCATCTGAGTTCACGTCACGAGCATCGCCACAGCAGTTGCCTGCGTTCCAGGTTGCAAACTTCTGCGATGGAAACTTTGAATAACCGTTCGGGAAGATGGCGATGAAGCCTTCTTTCTCAGATTTTGAAATGATGTTGTAGAAGCGATCGGCCGCTTGAATCTCCATGTTGCCGCCTCCGCCGTGAAGAGCGAGGAGAAGTGGTGCGGGTTTTACCTGCTGATAGGACTTAGGCACGTGGATGATGTAGTAACGGTCTTTGTCCCCAACCTTGATCGATCTCAGCGTGTCGGTCAATTTTGGAGTGTCTCCCTGCATTTCTCGGGCTAGCCAGCGCTCGCGGATCTTGTCGCGGAATGGTCCAGCATAGAGGGATAATGAGAGGGAAAGTAGGGTAAGGGTCGTTATGATTTTCATAATAATAGCTTCGGTGAGAGTGGAAATAGAGGCAATAGGAATTTGACTAAACCGTTCCGCTCACTCCTTGTGAGACCTATTGCGTTGTGATATAGTGGATGAACTTAAATCCGGGGGTGCCCAGGTTTCGACGGGGGATTAGAAGGATTGAGTGCGTGCAGTGGTTGATCGACAGGCCACTTCAAAAGTCGATCACTTGTTAATCGGCAACGATTACGCAATGGCTGCTTAATTAGAACTAAGTTTTAATTAACGTCTGAGGGGCCAGCACCGATAACAAAAAGCTGGTAAAGAGGTTGGGTGAAACCTCGGAAATCTAAATCACCGGGAGATTTGGCGTGAAACTCTTTAAAAACAACGACTGTCTGCTGGTTCAGTAAAGATCAGAAATAGTATCAGTACTAACTTACTGGAGACGCACGTGGGACTCTCTACTGGAAGGTCTTTCGGACGTGGGTTCGATTCCCACCACCTCCACCATCGGATTTCTTAAAAAAGCCGCAGCGATTGCGGCTTTTTTTATTTCATCTTTCATTTCAGCGACTTAATTACAATCACTTGGCGATTATCGACGAGCTACAAACCTGTCTGGAGTTGTCTCAAACTGTCTCCATGTGGCTATTTGTGGCTACACCGAAAATCTTGAAAAGTTCTCAGGACTATTTTGCGTAGTTAATTTTCACAAGAGGCAAAACTAAGTCATTAAAACGATTCAACTACTTTGCGTATCTGAAGAGCACTTTAACCCTAATTCCTGAGGAGGAAGTGCATGAAAATTATCAAAAAGAAAACCAGAAGATCAGACACCAAGGTCATGACAAAAGATGCCCGAATCTTGAAGTTTCTGCGGGAGTCTCGAAATCTTTCTATGAGGCAGGCCGGACGCTTAATCGGGAAGTCTGATGCCATTGTAAATCACGCAGAGAACGGAAGATTAGATTTAACGCCTCAATTAATTTTGAAGCTTCTAGGAGCTTATGGGTACACCTATGAGGAATTTCAAAAAATGCAGAGCGATGAGTTTTCGGTCCCTGAGCATACCCTTTCTGAATGCATCAGAATTTTACAACGCCTAAGCCCCGCAAAGTTAAGAACCATCAAAAACATTTTGGAGTCCTTCTAATGATTAAATACGATGAAGCCAAGAAGTTATATCGAGTGAGCTATAGCCGAAGACATCCTGTTACTAAACAGGCGACAAGTCTTACCAGGACAGGAATTAAGACCATGGAGGAAGCTAAAAGAACCTATAACGAACTCATCATTAAAATGGAACAGAAGTTTAATCGCTCTCTTTTTCCATTATGGCCCGAGATCGTAGATCGGTTCATAGAGCATTTCAGAAATAGAGGAATCGCTAATAATACTGTTTATAACTATAAAACAGGCCTCTATTCCCATACCGTTCCGAGATGGGAGAAGAAACAAATAAATGAGATCACAACTTCAGATATTAGGGAGCTTGTCTTAGATGGTCTTGGTCACAAGTCTGAGGCTTTAAGGAAAGACATCCTAAAATATATTAGGGCCACTTTCACCTATGCTGTGGACATGGGAATTATTCAGCGAGATCCAACTCCTAAAATAAAGTCCATTTCCCTTAATCCTTTGATGGAGGGAACTGTTAACCAAGTGGTTGATAGGATCATGAGGTCATTTGATTGGTCAGAACCATACTATCGAGATGCTTCAAGGAGAAGTTTAACCAAGGCCTTGCAAAAACTTGAAAAGGATGGTGAAGGCTTTACTCTAAAGAAGGTCTTCGATGAATTGGTGCGACTCGAGAGCAAAGAGAATATTGGGCTTATTGCTAAAATTGAGGCGATTCTTGTTTCAGACTTCGGAAAGATTCTAAATTCTGATGGGCCAGATGCGCTCACTCTATCAAAAATACGTGATGAAAAGGCTTGCCTGTATATAGGTTTATCTACTCAAGGCTATGGAGAAACGGCTACAGCGGTAGGGAAACTCTTTTTAGGGGAACTTCTTTATAACTCCTATAAGACATTATCAAAAGAGGACTCCAAGGGATTGGAAAATCCGATTAGTATTTATTTTGATGAATTTGGCTCTCTTGTTACTCCTGAGTTCATCGAATTACAAAATAAGTGTCGTGGTGCCGGAATGGAACTTACCCTTGCTGTTCAAACGGCATCCGATATAGACCGAGTAAATCCAGACCTAACCAAACAGGTTATCGAGAACGCCGGAAATCTTTTTATCCTTAAACAAAGACTTGATAGCTCAGCCTCACTTTTTGCAGATGCCGTTGGAACAATTCTCGCTAAGAAGCAAACCTACAGAATTGAAAACGGTGAGCAACAAAAGTCAGGAAGTGAACGTGAAGTTTATGAGCTTATCGTTCACCCGGACATTATTAAGAACCTTGGAATAGGCCAGTGTGTGCTTTTAAGGCAAGGGCCCACAAGGGTTAATATGATCAACGTGAGGAATAGAAGATGGGATGTCCTCAGGAAAGATAACGCTGCCAAACACTCGGCACCTTCAATTGTCTAGAGAATTACTAAGGAGGTCTTATGGATAAAAGAACCAATATCAACAGTCTTCATCTCAATTACCTTACGCCGCTTCATAAGTGGAGGGTCATGGATGTTAATTCACTAAGGAAGGAGTGTTTGCGTGCGCCGAACTACCATAATTTTTGTAGGGTCATCAGAAAGCTTGAAAAAGATAAAATTCTTGAGGCATACCGAGACCCATATTCTCGCAAGAAATTTGTCTTTCTCGGCCCAAGCGGAGAACGCTTGCTTTCACTCAAAGACAATCCGACGGCCATTTCAAATGAGACAGTGATTCACGATCTAAGGGTTTCTGAGATTACTCACCGTCTCTATGACTCTGGCCTTGTGGACGATGTGGAACTGGAACATGAAATCAATGACAAAAGAAATTTTAGAACGATCTATAAAATCATTCCAGACGCCATTCTTCACCTTGAGAAAAATGGGCACATGTACAAGATTGCTTTTGAGCTGGAGCTGAATCGTAAAAGTAATTCAAGAATCACTGAGAAAATGAAGCAATACGAGGACAGCACATTCTACAACTACGCCATGTATCTCTTTCCGACAGAAAAGATGATGGAAACATACATGAAGGAGGCAGAAAAAGAGCTTGGCTCTACCTCAATGAGCAAATTCATGTTCTTCTGTCACCCTGAGCTGTCGTCTGGAATTCATAAGCCTTCTGAGATTAAAGGAGTGCTTCAGGGGAAAAAGATTACCTTGGATGATGTCTTGAGAAGAAATTAACTGAGCATCAAATAGGAATTAACTGATGAGCAATTCAATTTTTCCCTGCCTGCTAAGTCGTTGGAACCCATGGGGAAACGCGCGTGACGAATGTGACTCCCTCTCTCTCACGTGTTCGATAGCGGGAGTCACATTCTACGCGCGGTTTGAAAGAAAGGTCGATTAGCAGGCAGTTATTTGAGAGGAGGAAGGTAATGGAAGAAATGAATGTAGTAGAGAATAAAAAAAGGGGAAGGAAGCCCAAAAATCAAAAGAAGGATGTAAGTCTAAATCAAGAGCAATCAAAGTTTTTCGTGGACTTGAGTAATGAAAAAGATTCTTTGGATTTGATTTTTGGTCTTCTAAAGAAATGCAATGAAAAGGATTACGGGAAGGTAATCCTTTTTAAAGACCTCTGTCTTTATGCTGTTAGCAAGCTCACAGATAAAGACATCGATAAAATCCAGGAATCAAGCCTTGGAGAAATGGAGAAGGTGCAGAGGCTTCTTGATGACCATAACAAGAAGGCTGGCACAACTCTAAGCCTTGGTGAATTTTTAGTGAAGAAGCTTGGAATTAGCTAATAAGAAGGAGCGAAAATGAATCAGAAAAAGATTATCTTTTACGGACTTCTCGGTAAAGAACCGGAGCTTAAATATACTCGAAATCAAAAGGCTATTTGTCATCTAGCTGTAGCAGAGAAAATTGACGGGCAAGAGAAACCTATTTGGCATAAAGTAATAGTTTGGGGGAAGCAAGCGGAGAGCTGTCAGGTTCTACTTAAGAAAGGAGGAAATGTTTTTGTGCAAGGCCGAGTTGTGGAAAAAGAGTTCACAAACGAACAAGGGGAAATCAAACGATACTGTGAAGTAACCGCTGATAAAGTTGGATACCCTATGGACTTCAAAGAATGAAGCAATGGATGACCTCTGATGAGGTTGCTACATATTTAGGTCGTTCAAAAAACGCAATCTGGCTTTTAGTCTCAAGAGGACTTTTGATGAAGCGCAAATGGCACGGCCGCCTTTATTTTAAAAAGTCAGAGATAGATCGCTTAATTGATTCGGGAATTGGTTAGGAGGAAATATGGCAATAAGTGAGTGGACAGGACCCAAAGGTGAAAAGGGTTATTCTGTTTATGTAAATCTTCGTAGTCGTCCAATGCCACATTTACGATTTCAGAAACGCGTGACGGGCCTTAAAACAATGGCTGAAGCTCAGAGAACTGAGAAGGCACTGGTCAAGGAACTCACAATGAAAGTGGCTCAGGGTGAGGGGCATGGTTTCACATGGCGAATGGTTGTTGATAAATGGGCCACTTTTGTAGATTCTCCATATTTCATGGATAGGAAGTACAACCCTGCTACTGTTTCTGATTATGTATCGATGATGCATACCTGGACAAAGGACTGGCTAGATACGCCTGCAGCCGATATCAGCCGTGGTGATGGCCGAGAGGTACTAGATAGAGTCTTAGCCCAGGGACGGACCAAAGCCTTTCAGAAACGATTGAAGAACACCATCAACATGATTTTCAATTGGGGAATCGAATCAAAGATCATTCGGGGAGTAACTCACTCCCCAGTCTTTGGTTTGAAGATTGTTTTAAAAGAAGACAAGAAGCCGGAGATTTTGAAGTTGGAAGAGATCCGACAGCTGCTAAAGGAGGCCAGAGATAAGAATCATCCTTGGTATCCGATCTGGGCTGTGGCCCTTCTCACGGGGATGAGGAACGGTGAATTGTTTGCACTAAAGTGGAGTGATGTAGATTTAGAGAAGGGGCTGATTACGGTTCAGCGTTCATACAATAAGAGGACGAAGGAGTTTAAGAGCACCAAGGCGGGATACTGGAGGACAGTGCCAGTCTCACAAGAGCTAAAACAGCTTCTGCTCCCTCTTCGTCAGCAGCAGCAGCACAGAAATCACCATACTCATAGTTGTGGTGGCGGCGAAAGTGGAGATCATGGTGGTGGTGGTTTTACCGGCAGTCGCGGTGGTGGTCGTGACTCAGTTGGTTTGGATTTTGTTCTTCCCCGTATTGAAATGTGGGTCCAGGGTGCACAGGCTCGGGTTTTGAGAGAATTCTGTGTTTTAGTTGGTTTGAGTCCCATAAAGTTCCATACCCTGAGGGCCTGCTTTGCGACTCAACTCATTTCATCAGGGGTAGAACCAATTAAAGTGATGAAGGTTTGTGGGTGGATGGATTTAAAAACGATGGCTAGGTATGTGCGTCTAGCGGGAATAGAGGAAAAAGGTGTGACCGAGCATATTAAGTTGCTCCATTAAATCTGTTCGTGAAATAGTGAATTTATGAAAAACTCTAAAATTCAAAATAAAAATCTTTTTGGTTTTACTCTCGCTTCCGATGCCACGGAAGATTATCTTGCTGCTCGAATTCTTTTTGAAAAGGAGCATATCCTTCCGGCAATTCAGTTAGCAACAACTGCTATAGAGAAGCTGTTTAAATCATTCATTAACATTGCGTATGATGAAATATTTGATAAGCGTGTTCATGAGCCATATCAACTCTACTTATGTGCTGAAGAGGGCTTTAAACATCATGGTTTAAATTTCAGTACAGATTTTCTCTTTTGGCTGGATCAGGTTTACCATTCTCGCTATTCGTCCAATCTTTATCCCGCAAAAGAGATTACATTTGGTGAAAAGCATTTTCTTATGAATTTAGATGAAATTTTTTATAAGACGTTTGAGTTTTATAAAAAATGTAATGATGAATTGGCGTCCTTATATTTTTGTAAGCCGTTTCTTTCCCAAATCACCGCTAATAATCACATTCATCAGGGACTAAAAAAAGAAGACGAATCCAAGAAGGCGCAGAAGATTTTCTCATTCTTCTTCATTGATGGGAGAAGGACTGATGTGAAAACTCATATTAGGGCTTTTAATCCGTCAAACCCATTTGTGTTTAAGGACGTACAAATCCAAGGGGAAAGTGTCGTCTTCAATTTGGATGTAGGAACCTTGTCCCCCATGGACCTACCTCCTGACTATTGGACGCAATATAGCGAGCAATGGACTTGATGATTTTTGGGCTATTTTAATCTACTTTAGATAAACGCTACGTAATAACAATAGGTTATTGTCTGGTTAAAGATGTAATATAGTTATGTCGATACCTTCATGGTGACATAGGTTGATTACACTGGCTTGTTGATGTAATATGTATATGTCAAACCATCTTTGAGACATAGGATACTTACATGATGCTAGAGAAGCTTAAAAGCAAATTTTCGAAGGGGACTTTCAGCTCTAAGGATGCTGAGGCACTTGGAATAAGTGCGCGCATGCTTACTCATCTTTTTAAGAAAGGTGAGATACAAAGAATAAGTCGAGGCCTTTATGCACTGGCTGGAGTTGATCCAAGTGGTGAAGACTGGAAATATTATGATCTGGCCGTAACTGCGAGTTCATATAAAGACGCAGTTATTTGCCTCATCTCGGCTCTCTCTTACTGGGAGGTCACAGAAGAATTTGCTCGTTCCTTCTGGCTTGCCTTTCCAAACAATCATCCCCCAATAAAAAATTCGATGGTGAGAATGATTCGACCGAGAAATCTAGAACTCGGAATAATTAAAATTCAACTTTCTGGAGTCGTGGTTAAAATCACAGATCCGGAAAGAAGTATTGTGGATGCCTTTAAGTATTTGGACGAAGAAAGTTCTGTTACAAGTCTTAGAATGTATCTAAATCAAGAAGAATCAAAAATTAATATCGTGAAGCTTGTTAATTACGCAGTGACACTTAAGGAAGTTAAGCTTCTAAAAATTCTAAAAGACATAGCGTCTGCACAGGCAAAGTCTTACCCATCCCTTAAAGGAAAAGCTTTTAAGGATACGATTAAAGAGATTTCAAAAATTAGGGAACACGCATGAACGAGGAACAAATCAAAGCACGCCTTGTCGCAATAGCAAAAGATCAAAAGAAGACATTCAATGATCTGTTGAAGCCGTTATCCTTTGAGAGATTGCTGGCAAGGGTTGCAGTGTCTCCTCATCGCAGCAAACTCATCTTTAAAGGAGGACTTTGCTTAAAGCAATTTATTGATGGAGGAAGAGAGACGATTGACATTGATTTTCTCATTAGAAGAGTTGCAGCAGAAGCTGGAGTCATAGAGCAAGTTTTTAAAGAGATTTTAGCCAACGAACTGGATGACTCTTTTAAGTTTTCATTTATAGATTGTGAGCAATTGGACGTTCAGAGCAAAAAGTATCCTGGATATAGAATCAATATACAGGTGAACCTTGGTAAGACTAAAGATCGCTTGCAGGTCGACCTGGGAATCGGTGATGTCGTTGATGAATTTGAAATGGAGTTTGATGTCCTCCAGTACAAAGGGGAGCCACTTATTAGTCAGGGAGGAGTTAGTATTCTTGCATATCCTCCAGAGTTTATTTTCTCTGAAAAACTTCAGGCTATTATTGATCTTGGTGCCCTTAATTCAAGGATGAAAGACTACTTTGATTGTCATGTCTTAATTACAAAAGGTGTACTTGATGAAGAGAAAGTTGTTTCCGCTATTCAGAAGACATTTCAAAATAGGAAAACAGAACTCAAGAAAATTGAACCCGCTCAGGAAGAAATGATAGGCCTTTGGTTGTCCTTCCAGAGGAAGGTTCCTGTTGCTCCGAAGGACATTTCCGAGGCGATCAACGCAATCAATGGATATCTTGTTAAAATTGGACTCGTTTAACGGAGAGTACGTATGGAGGACTACAAATACAGTATTCAATAGCTTGTTTTAATCTCAACATTCGATCAAAACGCCTTTTTAAGTAGCAGGACTTTTTTCAATTAGATTGTTTCTCGTCCCGTTCAGGGAAGAGAGTTTGAATAGCCTTAAGAATTTCCTCGATATTGGGTGGTTTTCTTAAAAATAAGTCCCACTCAATTTTAACATTCTGATGCATAAGACCTGCGCTAGATAAGATTATTTTTACCTTTTTATCACCGTGTATCTCACGGATTGATTTTATCATCTCTACGCCGCTCATAAGAGGCATCATATTGTCAGTAATAATCAAATCAGGTTTAGACTTCAGATAAACCTCGATTCCAGATTTTCCATCATAGGCCGACTCCACTTTGTAACCTTCCATTTCCAGCAAGTCTCTGATTATTTCTGCAATTTCGGTTTCGTCATCGATGACAAGTATTTTTAGAGTCATTCCTTCTGACTCCTCTCAATTTTATAATTTGAAACTTTATCAAGAGAAAATGTTTCGGGGTTAACAAAGACCCCATCTGCTGAGATCGTGAACTCTCTAACGCTCGTATCGTATTCACTTTCTCTTGCTTTCATAATTGATATGAGTCGATGGAGATTGTAATTTACTTCTTCGAAGCGAAGAGAGATAAGGTTTTCGAACAAAGCTGAATGTTCTCCAAACTTCAAGATAGTTTCGTAGTTAAAAGAGGCTTCTTCTGTTACAATTGTTGTAGCACCACTGTCCCTTAACTGAAGACTTAAGGCTGCCATATAAAATGATAATCTGTCAGGAAAAGCAGAAGACATTTTCATTCCATCTATCCCATCGACCAAGACTCTAGCAGCTTTATGTTCAGTAATAGATTTGATGAGAATTTCTGAAAGCTCGTCTAGAAGATTTTCCGTAGGAGGAAACCATAAAATGATTAGCTTTTTACTTTTCACGTATGATGAAAGATCCAAACCTATAGCACTTGCCTTTGATAAAATTTGATCAGGCTTTTCATAAAAGCCAAAATATAGACAAGTTTCGCCACTCTGAAGCCCTTCTTTTAGAAAATTTAGGCCTATGATGGTCTTACCTGATCCAGGTGGCCCAATGATTGATGTTATAGATTTAGGTATAATTCCGCCATCAAGCATTTGATCCAGGTTGGTAATTCCAAATTTAAACTTATTGGATTTTGAGTTTACCGAAATTTTCTGTGGGTCTCTTGCCTCTGTACGGGGAAAGAAGTTCAGGCCATTTTCATCGATTTTAAAAACATGCTTTCCTTGCTTCTGCTTCAAGCCGCGCATTTTATAAATTTGAATTTCACGAATCGCTCTTAGTCCAACGTCAGCGTTACTCAATTCAATGATCCCATCAACTAAGCCTTCGAGGGAAGTTGAAGACTTCGGATAGGTTGGCTGATTCAAAATTAAAATAGTACATTCAGTTGTACTTGCGAGTGCACTCAGTTCATGAATAAAAGTCGCGACTTCCATTTCGCCTGACGAAAAGCTATTCGCAATTCGAAATCCGTCAATGACCATGAACTTTAATTTTGAATCATGAATGACCTTTGTTAAATAATTTCTGAAGGCCGTCAATTTACCCTCTTTCAGTGTCTGGTATGCCCCATAGAAAAAGATGCAGCTCCCGATTATCTTCTCATCAAAGAAGTTGAACTCTCCGATGTGGTCGAGCATTTTTCCATGCGACTCAGCCAGTAATGTAATAAAAGCAGCATGTTCTTCTGAATTTGCGAGGTTAAATAGAACCTGATTGGCTAAGATGGTTTTTCCTGAGCCCGGAGGACCTTCGATCAAGTAGATACTACCTCTAACGAGTCCTCCGCCGAGAACTTCGTCAAAACCTTTTATGTTTGTTTTTATTATCTTTTTTAAAAGTAATTCTCTTGGCATCTTTTTTCCTCTCGAAAAGGAAAATGCAATTTTAGAACCATACTTTTGAATTGGGATTTACTTTGAGCTATCTTTAAGGAGCTTTGCAACGACTTCGAGCATATTGTAGATATTAAAAGGTTTTTTAAAAAAGTAATTCCACTCAGGTTTACGAGCAGGATCTGGAGCGCCGCCAGCACTCATCAGTATATAGGGGGTAAGATGGTACTCAGGAAGTGTCCGAATTTGTTCTAATGTGTCGTATCCATTCTTAAACGGCATCATGATATCACTAATGATTAGGTCTGGTTTTATCTCAGAAAGACGATCAAGGGCTTCCTGTCCATTCTGAGCAATCACTACCTCATAGCCTTCGTCAGAGAGAAGCATTTCTAGTGTGCTGGAAATATCATATTCGTCTTCTATTACGAGAATTTTCGCCATTGATTCCCAATTTTATTGTTTTTAAGGATTTTTACAGGCGAGAGGTAATTGATGTAAACTCGTAGAGGGTAGGGAATTTATGCACAATATCCTTGTAGTGATGATGAATATGACATCAGTTCAACTATAGAAATGTCCTTGAAATAGAAGGCCATTCTGTCTATTTGGCAAGAAATGGTGTATAGGCTTTAAATCTTCTATCCACTATGAATAGACCAAATCTCATAATAATGGACATCATGATGCCATTTATGGGTGGAGTGGAATGTTTGAAATTAATTCGTCAAAATGCAGATTTGAAGCAGACTCCTGTTATTCTAATGAGCGCTGGGATCAGGCCAATGTCAGAGAGTGGAGATATGACTTACTTTATTAGTAAGCCTTTCAATTTATATAAGCTTCTAAATTTGATAAATAATATTCTTGATTCTTCCCATGACGGAAGATGAAAAGATTTTTAGACCTTTAAAACTTTTTATTGATCGGCACCAGCGTGCTGGAATAATTTTTGGATTGCTTTGAGATAATCATCAATATTTGGAGGTTTTCTTAGAAATAGGTCCCATTGAACTTCTGCACCTAAGTGCTTTACTCCTGCACTGGATAAAATAATTTTCACATTATTGTCTTTGTACTCTTCTCGTATCTTTCTAATCATACCTAAACCATCTAGCACAGGCATCATCTGATCTGTGATAATGAGATTGGGCTTTATTTTTAGATATGCTTCAAGACCAAGCTTCCCATTATACGCTGTCGTTACAGTGTGCCCTTCCAGTCCAAGCAATTCCTTAACTAGTTCTGTGAGATCTTTTTCGTCGTCTACGACGAGAATGTTTAAACTCATAACGTTCTCGGATTCTTATGTTCCACAACTTCATCTGCGAAGAAAGAATTTTGGTTCACGTCGATACCCTGAGAAGAGATTGAAAACTCTCTTGAACTAGTATCATATGGACTTTCTCTTACCTTCAAAATTGCAATCAATCTATGAAGTTTGGAAAATACATTAACATATCTAAGAGAAATTATATTTTCTATTAATGCAGAATGCTCACCTTGCTTAAGTGATAAATCGTTGTTGAAGGAGGTTTCTTCTGTCAAGAGAGAAGTTGCACCACTGTATCTCAAAAGAATGCTTAAAGCCGCTACATATTTCGAAAATCTTTCTGGATAAACCGAAGACATTTTGATGCCATCAATTCCATCAACAAAAACCCTTGAAGCACTATGTTTTGTAATGAGATTCATTAGCGTTTCTGAAATCTCGTCGATTAAGTTTTCTGTTGGAGGACACCAAAACACTATCAATCTTTGGTTTTCCAGATAAGGAGTAAGATCTATGCCTATACTTGCAGCTTTTGTTACTAGTTGAGAGGGTTCTTCATAAAATCCAAAGAAGACACAAGTTTCTCCAAGCTTCAGACCTTCTTCGAGAAATTTTAAACCAAAAAATGTTTTTCCTGATCCTGGAGGGCCAATCAAGGATGTGGTGGAGCCAGCTTTGATTCCTCCAATCAACATTTCATCAAGACACTTTATTCCGAATTTAAGATTACTATGTGAATTTTTGAAGATGGATCTTCCCATTTTTCGCGATTCTGTTCGAGTAAATATTTTAATCCCGTCAGCAGAGATATTAAATACGTGATGGCCTTTATTCTGATCCAAGCCACGCATTTTATAAATTTGTATTTCGCGAATTGTCCTAAGACCGGTATCAATTAATTTCAATTCGATGATGCCATCAACTAAAGCTTCTAAAGAAGTTGGGCTTAAGGATTTTGTTCCTTGGTTGAGGAGTAGTAGCGTACATCCAGTGGTACTGGCCAGGGCACTCAATTCATGAACAAATCTTGCGGATTCCGTTTCTACAGAAGAAAAATAATCAACGATTTTGAAGCCATCAATAACAATGAACTTAAGGTTTTGGGCATGTATAAGATCAACCAAGAATTTTCTTAACGCTGCTAATTTTCCCGCCTCAAGAATGTGATATGCACCATAATAAGATATATCAATTCCTACTTTTGATTTGTTGAAGTAATTCATCTCACCAATGTGGTCCAGCATTTTGCCATGCATTTCTGCGAGTAAAGTAATAAATGCGGCAGGGTCTTTCGGGGTGGCGAGATTAAAAATGATTTGATTTCCGAGAATTGTTTTTCCTGAACCAGGAGGGCCATCTATCAAATAAATACTTCCTCGGATAAGTCCTCCACCTAGTATCTCGTCAAGACCATGCACTTTAGTCTTTATTATCTTTTTTTTTAATTCATTAGGCATGGCAAATACTCCTACAAATATGCATGCAACATCATGGCCTTTTTTGTTGGCTTTAAATGATTAATATTTGGAAATTTATTTGGACATGTTTCTACGCGGCTGTGGCAGATAGGGATTTATCATAGAGTGAATCACTCTTTTATGGGGAAACATTGTGATCTTTGGAGTTTTTCATAGCGTAAATTGGAAGTTCTACAGTAAAAGTGGAGCCTTCATTTAGCTTACTATCAACATGAATCTTACCTCCATGTGCCTCTACAAATTGCTTCGTAATATAAAGTCCCAGACCCAGCCCACTTACTTCGTCTTGTGAGGCCACTCGCTCGAACTGGTCGAAGATTCTCTTATTGTCGACCTCCGCGATTCCAATTCCTTCATCGCGAACAGTCAGAAGCCCTTTGTCGCCCAGCTTAGATATTCTAATATAAATGGGGTTCCCTTCTCCATATTTCATGGCGTTTGTAAGAAGGTTCGTAACTACCTGTTCAATGCGGTGGCTATCCCATTGGCCAACGACTCTTGCAGCTGTATCTAAATTGATATCAATTTCTGAGCTTTCGAGCAGCGGTCTAAATCTATTGACTACCTCGAGGACGACTGCTCCAAGATCTGTTTCTTCAATTGAAAGCTGAAATTTTCCCGTTGCGAGCCTCGAAACATCAAGCATATCATCTACCAGACGGATCAGACGATTCAAGTGTCGCTCATCATCATGTAAAAGGGCGGGAATGCGCTCTGGCGAGAATTCATCTAGATTTCCCATTTCAAATTTGCGCTTTCTGAGTTGCACTTGAAGCCTAAGCGAGGAAAGTGGTGTTTTTAGTTCGTGGGAAGCGAGGGATAAAAATTCGTCACGAGCTTTAATCGCATCCCTCAAATCCTTCTCCGTATTCTTGATTTCTATGATTTTCACCCGAAGTTTCTCATTCGCATCTTGCAATTCCTGAGAATGCCTAAGAATATCGAATTCCATCTGACTCGTCTTATGTTGGAGATCTTCTGTTAATTTATCTTTTTCCATCCCGAGTTGCTTTAAGCGAACATAATCAGTCACATCTTCAACTTTATGTATGATGACATGAAGCCGGCCGTTAGAATCCTGCACAGGCGTATTTGCCGGACTCCAATAACGCTCTTCAAATCCTCCACCCTTAGAGGCAGGAAGGCGGATATCATATTTCTGGACTGCCATGGCGTCGGGGGCCTTGGTCTTGATAACTCTATTCAGAGATGCACGAAGATTATTTACCCCGGTTGCTTTCAAGTCCTCGGGATTGTCTGGGAATACTTCAAAAAGTCCACGTCCTACAATTTCTTCTCGCTTTGTCATGGTTGCTTCTGCATATGAGTTACTTACCTCGACGATAGTAAAATTCTCGTCAGGTAAAAGAACCAAATACATTCCAGGAGCGGATACAAAAAGGGCGCGGTAATCGAGGTCGAATTCAGCCTTTTGATTTAACTGTGAATGAGATGATATATCGTTTCTGTTTTCGGGTTCTCCCATCTTCGCATTATGAGAGTTCAAAAAATGACTGTCAAATGTGGTGCCTCAATGCAGAGAACTTAAGTGAGTCATGTCGATATTAATTCACGAAGTGAAGTACGTAGATTAATAAATTGTGAAATATTATGGATAAATAATGAAAAAGCTAATGTGCGCAAAATCGTACTGTCTGTAGCTTCTTATGCATCTCATTTTGACTTCCCAGCCTGACCTTCCGAAAATGCATTTAACTCTTATGAGAAGATAATAGTTACATTGAGCGAATAGAGGAAATATTTCAAATGCCACAACTAGAAGAAGCAATGTATCGATCAATTTATGGGCAAATGCTTCTAGATAACCGCAAAAAATTGTTAGCTCTATTCATTCAGAAAGTGCGGCAAACAATGCCATCTGCAAAGACTCTCGATGATAGAACGCTTGAGAATAGTTTATTTGAATTTATAACATCTATTGCAAAAATTATTTCTTTGGAAGCAGACTTAGATAATTGGGATCTATTCAAGGAGAATGTTGAAGCATCACGTGAACATGGAAAGTCACGCGCTAAAATAGCTAGTTATACTCTGGATCAGGTCATCTCTGAATTTCGTTTACTTCGCTCCTTAATCTTTTCAGCTTTGGAGGAAGATGGAACTTTTCCAGCTATTGAGAGAGATAAAATATTATTCGCTATCGATAACGGAATGACTCAAGCAGCTACAGAGTTTGCCTACGAAAGAGGCTTCAAAGATGCTCGGCTCTCTAAAGAAATATCTGCAAAGAACTTGGCCTTGGATGAAGCGAATTTTCTTAGGAATGAACGTAAACAAAGAGAGACATTTTTCTCCACCGTGACCCATGATATGCGAAATCCTCTCTCCATCATCAAGTCCAGCGCAGAAATGATAGTCAAACGACCGGATGATCTTCCAAGTGTTCTCAAATATGCAAATAAGATCATAAAAAATATTGATAGATCTAATGTCATGATCAAAGACCTTCTAGATAGTAAGATGTTAAGAAGTGGTGGAAAACTTTCATTGCAGAAGGTGGAATGTGACCTTGGAAGCATAATCAAAGAGACATGTGAAGATCTATCAGAGGTATATGGACCTCGATTTAAAACTGAAAAGATCCCAACAGTAAAAGGTAGGTTTGATTGCAGCGGCTTGAAGAGAGCCCTGGAAAATCTCATGATAAATGCAATAAAATACGGGGCTCCAGATAAACCAATAAAAGTTTCCCTAAATCAAACTAAAACTGAATTATGTATTCAGGTACATAATGAAGGCAATCCTATCCCATTAAAGGATCAAGCCTCTCTTTTCGAGTACTACCATAGATCGAATGTTCAAAATGGGTCTCAACTGGGGTGGGGGATAGGTCTGACTTTAGTCAAAGGTATAGCCGAGGGCCATGATGGTAAAGTTGAAGTGAGAAGCTCAAAGGATGAAGGAACCACTTTCTTTATTATACTTCCCATTTAAATTAGATCCTCATCTAAAAAGAATTAGCGGCTTATGTCTGGACTACGGAAATGAGTAGCATTAAAATCAAAGCATACTTGAGCTCATTTTTGAGCGTTTAGTAGGTCTTGTGACAATAAAAGTTTCGCGGAAATCACAAGATGATTTGAAATCCTACGGGCCGTGACTATTTTGGCTACAAACGACTTATAAGTTTTTGTAATTAATCAGTCCCACCACCTCCACCAGAAATCGAAAAAATAGGGCCGGCAGAAATGCTGGCCCTTTTTTTTGATTTAAGAAGACGTGCCCATGATGGGCGAGGCTGGATTCGAAGAAGCCCAAGGGCGCCGGAGCATGGATGCGGAGGCGACACTCCCACCAAGCACATTTCAGCGTCCAGGTGTGAATATTGATCCATGTCGACCAGGTCGATGTCCCACTATTTTATTGAAAGCGTAACTGAAGGCACTCTCAGATTCGTATCCGACAATCTGTGAGATCTCAGCAATCTTCTTTTCGCGCTTTTCGAGTAATTCGCATGCGATTTGCATTCGGTACCTCGTGAGATAATCCAGCGGCGAGAAGCCCACTTGGTTTTTAAACTTTAGAGCAAACCCAGATCGGGACATTCCTGCGAGCTTTGCGAGGCTTTCCAGGCTCCAATTCTTTCCGAAATCGGTATGCATGGATTCAATAACCTTCATCAAATTCGCATCTTCGAGCGCAGTAATCCAATTCGACTCCTTTTTCTCTATTTGAAGGTACACACGGAAGATCTGTAGAAGCATGATCGGAGCAAGGTGATTTAGAATGACTGACCTACCGGGCCTTTGATTGAGGTACTCCGAATGAAAACGCTCAAGGCCCCATCGAAGAACCAAGGCTTGATCAAGATTTTCTGGGATATGAATGACGGGTGGAAGCTTTTCTAGAACGACTTTCGCAAAGGGTCCTTCGAATGTGAAAAGGGCACCCGTTAACAAAAAGTCCTCACCGCCGTTGAATGATGCAGTACCTTCGGAGTTCTTCGAAAGGACGGTTAAAGCGTTAACTTTTCTCTTGCTGCTTAAATCCCTTCCAATAGAAAAGGGTTTCCCTTGAGTCATAAGGAAACAGTCACCCGTTTTGAAATGATATTTCTGGCGACTTCCTACTATTGAGAGGGAGCATTCCCCTCGTAAGATGACGTTGAACTTTATGCCTTCATATCCTGGAAATTCTATCACCGTGCGCCCTCCGGCTTCGAAGCCTCGGCTAACGGAAGTTTTGAGATGCACGTTTGTAAGCGTCGTCGAAAGTATATCGGTCTTATTCATTTGGACTATTTAGCATAACCATCGCACTTTGTAGCATTTAAAATCTCGTCCCCCTGCTTTAAGATAAGATTTTTTGAAGGAGAGATCTTATGAAAATATTTGTTACTGGCGCTACGGGCTTTATTGGTTCTGCTGTCGTAAAAGAATTGATTCGCTCAGGACATGAGGTTCTAGGTTTAGCTCGCTCTGAGAAGTCTGCACTGTCCCTGCTTGAAGCCGGAGCAAAAGTACATCGCGGAGATCTAGGTGATTTGCAGAGCTTAGCGAGCGGAGCAGCTCTATCTGATGGTGTGATTCACACGGCCTTCAATCACGACTTTTCTCAATATGTGGAAAATTGTGAGAGTGATCGAAGAGTAATCGAAGCGCTAGGATCTTCACTCATAGGAACCAAAAAACCTATCGTCGTCACATCAGGGACTGTTGTTTTACAGAATGGTGTGATGGGACGGGAGAACGATTCCAGAATTGGAACTTCGAAAGATATTCCGCGTCTCGCTTCGGAAGAAGCTGCACTGACCCTTTCGGCGAAAGGGGTAAATGCTTCTATTGTTAGACTTTCTCCTAGTGTTCACGGTGAAGGTGATCATGGCTTTGTTCCAGCGCTTATTGCAATTGCACGTGAAAAAGGCTTTTCTGCCTACGTCGGAGGAGGAAAAAATCGATGGCCCACGGTCCACAGACTAGACGCTGCCAGGCTTTTCCGTCTGGCTTTAGAAAAGAGCGGTCACTGTCAGGTTTATCACGGGGTAGGCGAAGAAGGCATCGCAACGAAAAACATTGCTTTAGCTATTGGGAGAGGATTGAACATCCCAGTGAAGTCAATTTCAGAAGAAGAGGCTTCGAGCCACTTTGGCTGGCTTGGTGATTTTATGCTGAAGGACGTGCCGACCTCCTCCGAACAAACTCGCAATCAACTTGGGTGGATGCCTCGAGAGGTGGGATTAATTGATGATTTAGATTCAGGGATATATTATAACAAATAAAAAGGAATCGATATGTTTAAACGTGAAGCTATTTTCCCTCGTGATCCGCATGCCCTCTATGAACAGCACGGTTATTCTCCTGCTGTAAAATCCGGCGACCTTCTTTTCGTATCTGGACAAGTTGGAGCAAGGAAAGATGGAACACCTGAGCCAGATATACAAAAACAAGTCCAATTGGCGTTCGATAATCTTAATAGTGTTTTATCGGCTGCTGGTTGTAGTTTTGAGAATGTGGTTGATGTGACCATATTTATCGTTGATCCTGAGAAGAACTTCGAAAAAATCTTTCCAGTCTTTCAGAAAAACTGGGGAGAAAAGCCATTTCCGACGGTCACGGCCGTAGGGGTAACATGGTTGTCTGGGTTTTTGTTTGAGATTAAGGTCATCGCGCAGATGAATCCTTGAACTCAGAAAGGTCCCATGCCTAGATATGTAGCCTTCCTTCGGGGAGTCAGCCCGATGAATTGCAAGATGCCGGACCTCAAGAGGTGTCTTGAGGATGCCGGATTCACGAATGTGAAAACGGTGATTGCCAGTGGGAATGTTGTGTTTGATTCAAGGAAGACAGCAGAGTCATCACTCGAAAGAAAAGTGGAGGCGGCCATCAAAAAAGGACTTGGTCGCGAATTTCTCACCTGTGTCCGATCTGTGGATTATCTTCAGAAGATGCTTGATATGAATCCCTACTCCGATTTCAAACTTAAGGTCGGATCTAAGCGTGTAGTTACTTTCCGGCGTGACAACACATCAGTTGATCTCAAGCTACCATTCGAGCTTGATAATGCTCGCATGCTCCGTCTTGTGGGCCAAGAGCTCTTCAGTGTTTATGTACCTTCTCCAAAGAGTCCTGCATTCATGCAATTGATTGAGAAGTCGTTGGGCAAAAACGTCACGACTCGCACTTGGGAGACGGTCCAAAAAGTCGTGCGTGCTTAAGTAGACCTTACGGAATCAAAACAGTTAATTCGTTGATATCTTCGTAGAGAGTGTCCGGTTCAGCGCCTAAAGCTTTTTTCCACTTTCCATTGAATCATTCAATCTCAAGAATCGTGTCTATCTTGGGATCAAAATGAACAGTAAACAAAGGCGGGATGCCCGAAGACATTCCCACCACCTTTTAAATTTTACCGAAGTTAATTGATTGGCATAAGCTTCGTGAGTCTCTCATCTCTTAAATAAAGCCCAAGCCAAGCAAAGATTGGAAGAAGAGTTTGCAACACGACTGGCTCTCCAATTCTTAAATGAGTAAAAATTGCTCCGCCCATATAGCCAGTAATTAAAACCGCACCAATATAAGCTGTTTTAGGAATCACATACAGGATAGTTGATAACAATTGAAGAATGAGTAAAGTCGGGACGAGAGTTTCAGGAACTCCGGCATTAATCATATTTTTAATATAATCGGCATTCTTAGTTAGTTTCATTGAAGCACTGAAAAGCAAAATCAAAACAGGCAAAGCCGAAATTACACGTCCAATCCAAATTTTTTTCATGATAGTTCCTTTTGTATACTGGGTTCTCTTTATAGACTGATCCTAACATGCTATTTTGAATTGCAAAGATGGCACATTCAATTCACTAGGTATACTCGAGGGAACCAATGGCTAAAACAATCACGATCCCAGGATATGATCCCCAAAAATGTGAACTTAGAAGTTTCATAGATAGAGTCGCGGACAAGTGGTCTTTGATGATCATCAGTTTGCTCGCCAATTCTCCAGACGAGAAGGCGCGGTTCTCTGACCTTAAAAAGTCAATTCCTGGTATTTCCCAAAGAATGTTAACGACCACTCTTAGGAATCTCGAAAGAGATGGCCTGGTTAATCGTGAAGTCTTTGCTGAAGTGCCTCCACGAGTGGAATATCAATTAACGAAGTTAGGTAAAAACCTGAAAGTTCCAGTTGGCCAACTCATGGCATGGATTGAAGGTAATTGGGGAACGATTAAGAAGTCGCGGGAAAAATTTGATTTGAAAGCGAGTAGAAGTTAGATGGTTATATGAATCGCTCCTGTTCTACTCATCACTAGGACTTATTGATGTGATAGAAATCCTTAGTAAAATTATGAGGATTATGAAAGGCATCAATCAAGAGCTATGCTGTCTGAAATTAGTGCGACTTGCCCAAACTCCCTCACACTAGAAGAATAGTGGAAAAATAAGGGGTTCCTTTATGCAAATCAATTCTAGAGAAGAAAAACATTTTGCGAAAAGTGAAGAAGCGAAGCCGCTGAGAATTAAAGACGCTGAAGGGAGCTATCTCATCAGTGAAGAAGGAAAGCGGTATATCGATTTCAGCTCTGGTTGGTGCGTAGGAAATTTAGGCTGGAAGCATCCACAGATTGATGAGGCCATCCGAAACTTTAAAGGACCTACATACATCTATCCTCATTTTGAATACGAACCTTGGTTCGAGCTTGCAAGTCTTTTGTCAGAGATAACTCCGGGGAAATTAACAAAGTGTTTTCGGGCCACAGGTGGAACTGAAGCAGTGGAAATTGCACTTCAGGCAGCAATGGCCCATACGGGAAGGCAAGAGTTCATCGCAATTGATGGGGCCTATCACGGGAACTCGATTGCGACTCAAGGTTTAGTGGGAGATTCGCCGTTCTTTAATTGGAAAAAATTAAAGCCACCTCTCACGGAAGAAAGTCTCAATGATTTGGAAAAGCTACTCAAGGGCAAAAAAGTGGCCGCCTTCATCATGGAACCCGTGAGCATGAATTTGGATGTGATGATTCCAAAAGCCGCATTCATGCAGGGAATGCAAGAGCTCTGTCGAAAGTACGGCACGCTTATCATCATGGATGAAGTCGCAACTGGTTTCGGGCGAACAGGCAAACTCTTCGCTACAGAATATTTTGATATCGAGCCTGATATCATGTGTATTGCGAAGGCCCTCTCAGCTGGAGCTGCTCCCATTGGTGCCACTCTCTTGAATAAAGAAGTAGGGAAGTCGATGCAAGAGGAAAATTACCCTTATTCCACTTACGGGTGGCATCCTCTGAGTGTGGCCGCGGCGATCGCAAGTGTGCGCTTCTTTCAAAAGCATTGGGACGAATTACAGGTTAATATTCAATTCATGAATGAATACTTCCAACAAAGATTCTCTCAGATGGAATTCAAAAAAACTCCAAAGATGAATATTATGGGCATGGCCATGCATCTGGATTTTGGGAAGTCAGATTATGGCGAGAAAGTGACGGAAAGGGCCTTCAAGAAAGGTCTAATCCTTGCGGAAGGCACGACTCTGTTTCCGGCCCTTGATATCGATTTTGAGACTGCTAAGGCGGGGTTGGATATACTGGAGAAGAGTTTGTAATGATGAGTCCTACTTATTTCTTTCTAAAGCACTTCGAAACCGAAGGATTTACACCTGTTCGCTTCTCCTGCCACTTGCTTGCTCAGAGATTGGGAAGTAGCCTGAGGGGCCAGCACCGATAACAAAAAGCTGGTAAAGAGGTTGGGTGAAATCTCGGAAATCTAAATCACCGGGAGATTTGGCGTGAAACTCTTTAAAAACAACGACTGTCTGCTAGTTCAGTAAAGATCAGAAATAGTATCAGTACTAACTTACTGGAGCCGCACGTGGGACTCTCTACTGGAAAGTCTTTCGGACGTGGGTTCGATGACGAGGACGGGATGCCCGAGGCTGCGAGCGAAGATGGTAAGCTGGGGTCGGCGGTTCAATTCCGCCCGTTGTTACCATTGGAGCGAGTTCATCGAAGCGGTGGAGGCGCGGAGACATTCCCATCACTAAAAATTTCAGACGGTGCCCAAACTAATTGAAAACATTACTGCTTCTCACACACTCGTAAGGGCGTGTGGCAGAAATGTGGCAAGAAAAGAAATCTTAAGTAAATTCACAATAATAAAATGTCGATAAATCTATAATGCTAAGACGGATTATCCTTAAAATATTTAGGGTTTATATTATCGTTGATAAAAAGAGTGAGAGCTTCACCTTCGTTCACTATTTAGTAATAGTCGCCATTTCAGCAGTCGTTACAGCAAGTATAAAGAGGTTCGTTACTCAAGGTCATATTTTTGATAAAAGGCCTGCAAGCTATATTATTTACGATGTTGTGGAACCTCAAATCTCACTGCCTATTCATGAGCAACTAAGACAATATGATGATTAGAGATCGTTTCTTAATTAAGAAATGGGTTTAGCACGATGCTACTTAAAGCCATGAAGACCATTTTCTGTAAAAGGCGACTTTAACTTTTTAAGTGATAGATAATGAATCGACTTATAAAACAAATTGTTTACCTCTATCTTAGAGAAAATAGAAAGCGAAAAAAGCTTAACGAGGTTGGATGCTTTAGATCACTTCACACTGCTCTTCGTAAAAAGCCGGGTATTGTTGTTAAAGAATATCATGCAAAATCGTATGTAAAATTTTCGATTCAAGATACTAACTTTAAGAAAATAAAAAAATATGGCAAATGCGAGCTGTCTGACCTTGTTATCATATCTTTTTCATCTAAAAAGCAGCATCCAGTTAAGATAACATTTCTTCAAGCTAAAATTACCAAAAATAGTATCTCCCATGCGAAAAGGTATAAACACAAGTACTCTGTAGATCATACGCAATGGGATCTTTTACATAATCGTCCTTCTGTGAAGCCGACAGGACAAATTAAAAATAAAGTTCCATCAACAATACTTTCTAATGCTGTTTATCCATCTATTGGTTCATATGGTTTTTTTATTCCAGAAAGTAATGGGAAAGATGCTGGATTCAGTTTTTTCAGTTCAGCCATATTAAGACCCGTGAAAGCGATTTGTGGAAAAGCGGGTCAGGTCACTGTACAGATGGGTAAAAACAGAAAAACAAATCCAGATGAAACAAACTATTGTTGTTGTTTATCCATTTTTTTAGAAAATTTATTTTTGGGAAGGATCGGTAGCCCTATACGTACACAAGCTGAGAATGAGCTTGTGGGTGGTCTAATAAAATCAATACTAGATGAAAATGTTTCTACTGAAGAAGAGACAATATTAAATTCTCTGAGAGAGCAATTAGATTTGGATCAAAAAGAAATTCAAAAAATAAATATGCGTTTTGTTGTAATAGATACATCAAAAATTCGAACTGAAGCTTAAGTAGTTGTTTAATTACAAGAGGAGATAATTTATGTGGCCTAGAGATCAATTTACTGGTCCAGGTGGTGGAAGATTCACTGGTCCAGGCGGAGGATTATTCACAGGACCAGGTGGTGGAAGATTCACTGGTCCAGGCGGAGGATTATTCACAGGACCAGGTGGTGGATTATTCACGGGCCCAGGTGGTGGATTATTCACTGGCCCAGGCGGAGGTTTATTCACTGGTCCAGGTGGAGGATTATTCACTGGTTCATGTTCAAATCCATACAAAAGCAACATCCCACCTTGGGATGTTTTCATTGAAGAACTTGAAAAAAGAGGAAATAAAAGAGTTGCTGATTTATTGAGGGAACATATTAAGTAGAAAATCATTCTTAGAGGAAGTGCTTATTCTACGGTTTCCGAAACGTGTGGCAAAAATGTGGCAAGTCACACGTAAATGGCCCTTCTTAAAACTATGGTTCCAGCACACTTTTCCTGAATCGGTACTTACGTAAAAGTGTGCTGGATCTTTTCTTAACAAATATCCCTGATTATGAAAATGAGATCGATCTTGAAAGAATTTTTAAAGAAAGAAATGTGTTGATACTATTATTTTTCTATGAATCTAGTTATCGATTTAGAAAACTGCTCACGTCTCCGAATCTTCTCCTCAAACTCTTTCTCATCCGATTTACTCAATGTCCTCGCAACTTTAGCATCACTCTTTTCCCATCGTTTTAGCCACTCTTCACCAAGTAGAGTCATTCCGAGCTTTTCCGCTAGTGTAGCCTCGTTGAATGCGACAGTCGTCGTACTCTTCGGACCAGAAGCTGGTCCGTAGCCAACAGTGAAGCCGACTGCAAGGAGTGTAGCTCGAACTGCGGTAGAAGCTGAATAGTTTAAAAGTTGAACCTCATTCCCACGACAGTAGTCAAAGATCCTGGCGAAGGCTTCCTCACTCCAGAGTTCGACGTTGGTATGGATAGAGAAGGGATCGTAGAAAATCACATGTGGTTTCGGTGCACCTTCGAAAGTGTGGGCGAAATCGCCGTGAAAGAGTTCCCATTCGATATGCCCCTTCGGAGAAACCCATTTATTGTTCTTTAAGAGCTCGTGAGGAGCTGCGTGATGAAGATGCGGGAAGTGATGGGCATTTCGAAGAGCTAGTTTTAAAGGATCTGTATCGTTTTCAAAGCTCACGATGCGAATCTTACCCGTGAAATCTTTATCTAAAAACTCGTGAATGACGGCCATTGAATTATGGGCGGCGCCGAGGCCTACATCCCAGATCACAACTTCATCAAGTTCGTTGAATCTTTCTTCAATCCTAGCAGGCAACACGTAGAGGTTGCGCGCTTCTTCTTGTGGAGGATTCACTGAATGCATGACTTCGCCGGAGCTCTTCTGGCGAATGCTAGAAAATCCGCGACCTGAGTCATGAACTTCGTAATCTCCAAGTGAAAGGCGTTTATCTTTTTTATACGGCTTTTCAGGAGTCATCGGAGTAGGCGGATTTTCTTCGTCGCTCATTACAAGTTCTTTTCTTTTACGGTTGTAAAAATCGAGAAAAGTTCCGTTAAGAATATTCATTCTTATCTCACGCATTAAGCGATGATAGAAAGTAATGTTGTGGAGGGTGAGGAGGTGCCAACCAAGAGGCTCATCAGTTTTCATGAGATGATGGAGATATGCACGAGAGTAGTTGGTACAGGTTAGGCAATCACAACTTGGATCGAGTTTCTCTTCAGAGAACTTGTACACCGAGCGTCTCATCTGGAAATTCCCGAGACTCGTGAAAACAACTCCTCGTTGGGCATATTGATTCGGGATAATACAGTCGAACATGTCGACTCCGCGGTGAACCGCTTCGAGAATGTCGATCGGAGTTCCAACTCCCATCAAATAGCGCGGGAGATTTTCCGGAAGCATCTCTGTTGCGATGGCCGTAAAGTCTTCCCGTTCAGATTTCGTCTCACCAACAGCAAGACCTCCGATCGCTAGACCATCAAAGCCTTCACCATTAACTCTAAGATTTGTAAGTACATCTGCGCTTTGCTTCCGAAGGTCTTCGTAACAGGCACCCTGAACAATCCCGAACATTGATTGCTGAGAATCTCCGCGGGCCTCAAGGCTTCTTTTTGCCCAGCGGTGGGTCAGCTCCATCGCGGCCTTCGCGTCTTTGTGAGAGGCATTGCTCTCAATACACTGATCGAGAACCATCATGATGTCGCTGTTGATTGCTTTTTGCATATCGATCGAAAGTTCAGGTGTGAGCATTATGGGTCGATTGTCGACATAGCTTAAGAATCTTGCCCCTTTTTCATTCATTTCACGATGATGAGAGAGCGAAAAAATTTGAAAACCACCCGAGTCCGTAAGTACGGGACGATCCCAGTTCATGAACTTATGAATGCCATCGAACTTTCTCATCACTTCCGCGCCTGGGCGAAGGAGGAGGTGGTATGTGTTGGCGAGTAGAACATTAGATCCAGCTGTCTTGAGCGATTCGACAGTTTGATTTTTCACCGTAGCTTGAGTTCCGACTGGCATAAATATCGGGGTCTGCACTTCCCCATGAAGAGTAGTGAACGTGGCCGCTCGCGCTCGTGATCCCGATGCTGTGGCCTCTAGTTTAAAATTCAATCGACTCATTATTCGTAACTCACTTTTAGAAGATAAAGTCCTCGCGGATCGGCTTTTTTCCACGGCCTCTGTTCTTTTAGCTCACCATGGAGATATTGAGAGAAGTCTTCCACCGTGAGTCTGCCGTTTCCAACCATCCATAGAGCACCTACAAGGTGGCGGACCATGTGTTTCAAAAACCCTTTTCCGACGATCCGGAATTGCCAGCAGCTTGTGACTGGTCCCGCTGTAAAAAGGGAATCCTTGAAGAGTTCATGGGGATTGATTAGTGTTAAATCGCACTCCAGGATGTCCCGAATTGTTGTATTTGAGATTCCGCCAATAGACCAAAAGTTTTGAAAGTTATTTCTTCCCTTAAGCATATCGACGCATGCCTGGATATGATCGATGCTCAACGGATAGGGGGTCTGCGCAATATAGCGCTGATCTTGGCCTGAAACTCCAGGCCTGTTCGTGAAGAGGTAACGATATTCTTTTGAGGTCTGATCGACTGATGGGATGAAATCTCCTGCGCACGGAGAGAGGGCGAGACATCTGATGTGCGTCGGTAGTGCCGCATTCAATCGTGCAGGATCAAGCGGTGATGAATCTTCGGCCGAAATCTTGACCACCTGGCCGAAGGCGTGAACACCTTTATCAGTGCGGGAAGCCGATCTCGTTGTGACTTTCCCCCGGAGGATCTGCTGCAACGAGAGGTTGAGGTCACCCTGGATCGTGGGCATGCCTTCCTGCCACTGGAAGCCTATGCGGTCAGTTCCGTCGTATTGGAGTATGGCCTTGTAGTAATTCATGAGAACATCATGACTTAAGAATCTCGAGTAGGCTATCGACTTCAAAGGACCAAACTTCAATATCTTATGACTAGATAAAATCACCTCCATCAAACAAACCACCGGCATTTAAATAAGAAAGCTTAAGTAAATATGTATGTGCTAGATACCGATAAGACTTAGATGAATTTCATCAAATCATGTTTTCATTCTTTAAGAAGCCGTTTCAAAGAAAAGGGCTTCCGATATCTTATAGACATATTTTATCTTCTGATTTTCACTGAAATCTTTCCCTATATATTAGTAACTTTCCTTATTCTCATTAAATTTCGAAGTGCAATTTGGGCCAAGATAATAAATGAGATATCTGGAGGCTAAATAGAAAGATCGCTTTATCCATTATCATAGAAGGAACTCCGTGAACGAAGATGATAAAAAAACTGGTTGGGAAAAATTTGATGAGTGGTTTTTGACTCGTACAATTTGGCCTAGATATAGAAGACCATATAAAGACCTTCATGGTGTAAATCTTTTTATCCTGTGTCCGTTGGGTCTGTTCATGTTTCTTATGAGTGAGCTTTACTTTGGGGGGATTCGTTTCCAAGATGTCTCGTTAAAAACGATTTATCTTTTATCCATTTTTACTTGGATATTTATCGCATGGCTTTTATGTTGGAGTATTAAAAAATTGTATCTTCATCTAAAAAGATAATATGCTATCAGTTCAAATACGAAGCAGGAGTGTAAAAACTCCCGCCACCCGCATTACTTGTTCTGTGCATTTATAACCGCATCTAGAGAATACTTTCCTGCTCCTGTGAAGAAAAGCGTCGCAGACATTATCAAAAATAAGAATGCCAGCTCTGCTGATCCAGTTCCCCAGCCGCTGTTGCCTCCGCCAAGTGCGAACCATTGTGGTAATCCCAGGTACTCAACACCTGCACCAGCATTCGTATTGCTGATGGTAATACGAAAGAGGGGATCTCCAGCAACTAAGTGAGTTCTAACTGCCATCACCATTGTGGCGACAACCCCAAAAGTTGATACGGGTGTAAGAAGTCCTACTGTAACTGCTAATCCGCCACCCACTTCTGCTAAAACGGCGAGAAACTGAAAGAGTGCTGGAACCGAATCTCCTAACCAACCTGTGGGATTGGCCAGCTTAGGTGTCCCGTGAAGAACCATGGCCAGTCCGGCCACGATTCTTAGAGTTAAAAGTCCAGTTGAAGTAAATGAGTCATGAGAACCAGATCTGAAGATTTTATTTGTGAGTTTCATATGAAGTATCCTTGTAATTATGGTTATCAATAAAGACGTAAATTTTTGCGATCTTGCCGTTAGCGAAAAGAATGAAGTCTTCACCGGTATGAACGATCTTTCCTTTCGCATCAACTAAGTTCCATTTCGCGCGAGTGGAGTCATGATGAGTTTCAACTTTTGTCACGACAAACTGATGCTGAGGAAACTTTTTGTGAAGCTCATCATACATATTTTTGAGATTCTTATGTCCCACTACAGTGAAGAACGGATCAATGAAATCGATATTGGAACTGTAAGCTAAATCAAAGAGCGTATCTCTCTTTGCCGAATCTAATTCATTAATGGCATCGAAGTGTTTGGTAATAATAATATCTTGTTTAACAAAGTTTGTTTCCACAGCTTTTCCTTTTGGTGATTCTCCTAATTCAAGTTCTAATCCCCATGGCGACATAAAATGGACCCATGTTTCTCCAGCCGTTTCCCCGAAGGTCATAACCATTGGTTCTCCAATAACTGTCAGACCTTTCTCACGAAGATACTTAACCGCCTCGTGAATGTTCTCAGTGTAGAAGGCGATATGATGCCCACCAAGATCTTCGTGATCAGGAGGAGTCTTTTTGCCTTTAGAGTTTTTATATTCAAAAAGCTCGATATTAGTTCCATCTCCACAAGTGATCATGCTCAACTCAATGGTCTTCGCTCTAGGCTTAACCTTCTGCTTCCGATCATTCGACATACTGTGGTCCATATTAAATGGACCCATATGAGTTAAGGGTGCACAACCAAAAGTATCTATAAAGAACTTAGATGCTTCTGCGATGTTTGGGACTGTAATGCCCACGTGATCAATTTTCTTCATCGTGAGCGCCGGATCTTTTGAGTAGGCATGGGCACTTATCATCAGTAATAAAAATAAAAGTTTCATATTTCTCTCCTTAGACTTGAGCCTGGCCACCATCGACCGCGATTTCAGCACCATTGATGTAGCGACTATCATCTGAAGCTAAGAACAGAACTGTATTTGCAATTTCTTCTGGATCAGCAAGTCTTCCAGAAGGAACTGTCGCGATGAGAGCTTCTTTTAGATATGCGGCCTGGTCACTTGGAACTAGATCAAATAATCCAACGGTTGATGTAGGGCCCGGACTGATTGCATTCACTCTGATATCCAACCCTTTGAGGTCAGTCGCAAAGCTTCTTGCAAATGATCTGATAGCGGCTTTGGTAGCAGCGTAAACACTGAATGCTGGATTCCCACGATTAGCTCACTTGAAGAAGTAAGAAGGACTGAGCTACCACGTGAAAGAAGTGGAATCGCTTTCTGTACAGTAAAGAGAGTTCCTTTTACGTTGATATCGAAGGTTTGGTCATAGTGCTCTTCTGTGATCTCTGGAAGGGCCTTGAATTCACCACCACCAGCATTCGCGATAAGAACATCGATGCGACCCTTAGTTGATTTCACAACTTCATAAAGATGATCGAGGTCTGAAAGCTTAGAGATGTCGCCTTTCACGGCCGTGACGTTTCTTTCAAGTAATGTGACTGCTTTATCAAGCTCCGACTGTCTTCTTCCTGTGATGAAGACATAAGCTCCTTCATCTACAAATTTCTTAGCGATGGCCAAACCAATTCCTGAAGTGGCGCCTGTAACTACTGCAATTTTTCCATTTAACTTACCCATAAAATATCTCCTGTAGAGGTTTGTTGTTTTCGTTAAATCAATAATAGAGGCTGCAGGCATATTTGATTAGTCTGGATAATCTGGATATACTGTCCATACATAGAAACAATAAGGATCTAAGTTATGGATTTAAATAGTGTGAGTATGTTCGTGAGGGTGGTTCAGCTTGGGAGCTTCTCAAAGGCTGGAGTTGAATTAGGGGTACCGAAGTCCACAATCTCTAAAAAGATTGCTGAACTCGAAGTCCATTTGCAGACGACGCTTTTAAGGAGAACAACTCGCAGTCTTCAACTTACAGAGTCTGGAAGAACCTTCTTTGAGCAGGCCTCGAAGAGTTTATCGGAATTAAAGTCGGCTGAAGTCTATGCTCAAGAAGCGAATCTTGAACCAGCCGGCGTACTAAGAGTTACGGCCGTCGCGGATTTCGCGACCCAAGTTATTAGCCCCATCCTCGCAGGTTTTCTAAAGAAGTATCCCAAGATTAAATTGGAACTCGTACAGACAGATAAGGTCTTAGATCTTGTGAATGATAATATTGATGTGGCCGTGAGAATTGGAAAGCTCACGGATTCGAATCTCAAATCAAGAAAGCTCGGCAAGCATCGCTATCAGATGATGGCGAGTCCGGCTTATTTGAAGAGTTGCCCTCCACTGAATTCGCCACAAGACTTGAAGAATCATACATGCCTAGTGTTTGCTCCAAGATCTGACTTCCGTGTTTGGAATTTGAAGACAGATAGATATAAGGCTTCCATCGATGTGAATGGTCAGTTTGTTTCTTCAAGTGCTTCCGCGGTGAGAATGCTTGCGATCGAAGGAGCAGGGATCGCTTTATTGCCGGTGCCGACTTGTGTATCAGAGCTTGAGTCAGGGAAGCTAAAGATCGTTTTACCTAGCTGGGAGTTAGAAGAGGCGAATGTGCACTTTGTGTATCAGAAACTTGAGTTTACCCCGCTAAAGGTGACCGCGTTTTTGGATTATGTGGGGGAGAGGATTAAGCCGATGTTGCAGTATTGAGGAAGAGGAGGTGGTTGCAAATAGTATCAATACTAGCTTATCTGAGATTTATGGGGGGCCACTATTTCCATATGAGTAAGTTCCAAGTAACAAAAATTAAAATGGTTTACAAAGAATATGGTGAATATCAATTATTTTCACGGACTTTGCTTCTAAAGTTTTGTTTCTTAACATAACGAAAATTCATAAGTCATCAAAGATCTTCAACGTTATTCGGGAGGGGTAACGTTGAGGAATGTTTACGCTCTATTATTCACATAGTAAGAAGATTTTATGAAAGAATTAATATTTAACACCGTACTTATAGAAAGAATCCATTTAGCTTTTACTCGTTCGTGGCTTGGCTTTATTTTAGTATCTTCATTGCTTTTGTTTCTTATAATGTCATTATCTATGAACCTAGCTTTTTACTTCTGGAAAGTAGACTATATTCCTTATCACGAAAAAACCTTCGTAAATTTTTTTTCTGACCTAATTTCATTGCGAAATGATCTTCTGATTTTATCTATCACTTGTTTATATCTCATTTGGGGCTTCGTCAGATTATTTCTTGATCCGATTTTTAAAGTTTTCATGCTCCCTTTTGAAACCATATGGAGTTTTTTTGGAAATGTTCATGGAACTCATGGACATAGTGATCACGATCCATATGACTGGTTCGATGTGATTCAAATGAGAGTTTTTGAATGGAGAGGGAAAAGGTTTATCATCTCTACAGGTGAAGCTATGTGTGCTATTTCCCTCTTGTTTTGGAGCATTCTATACTTCATTATTCAATCATACTTCAGTTGGTGGTCCATCTTGCTTATCTTTGCTGCTTCTTCATTTTATTGGCTTGCAGTTAACAATCTGCGATACGTTTTTTATGATGACTTACCTGAGAGCAACGTTGAAAAGATTAATAAACGAAAAGATCATAAATTTGATAGAGGACTTATATATTCACTGTCTACCATCGTGTTAGTTTTGCTTGCATTTATAATAAGTTTAAAAACGAGATCATCGTTTCACTCCTACTTCTCTTCTAAGACAAGAGTAGAAGTTTGCACTGTGGAGAAATGTTTTTATGGAAACTATCTGCAGACAACCAGTTATGGTCACTTGATTCTTAAAGATGGGCTGGCAGTAGCAATATCAGGGGAAAACCTTAAGCATATTACGTTTTATTAAACTCATTGGTTCAGGGGCTGTAAAATTTATTTGATATCAGTATGGTTAGAAAGTAGGGAAAGTGGAGTCATTTAAAGAAGAAGTATTGAGCATATATTCTAACCTTCAGGTGTATTATGAAATTGCAAATGACGCATTTGAGGAGTCGGAATACCATCTAGCAAAAAACAGTTTGCCGAAACCCGATGGTGGATATATTAGGGCTTTTGACCCCCATCGATTGTCATTTAAAAACGGTTTAATTTCGACTTTATTTTGTGGTTCTTATATCGACCTTCATATTCGTTTGGCATACATCATGAAGAACGGCTCCGCACCTACCTGGAAGTGGGATAATGGCAAGGGAAGAACTAATAAGATAAAACTGGAAGAATTAGGGGTTTTAGACGTTGACCTGTTGAATTTGATAGAAGGATTTGGGAGGGCACGCAATCAGATTGCTCATGAGAAGCCTATTGTCTTTGGAATATATTCTTCTGGCTCTATTAGTGGAACTGCACAAGAAAGTGCAAAGTTGGGTATCACTATAATCAATTGCTTAAGGAAAGCCTTACCACTTAGTAATACTAACAATTAGTGGTAGAAATAGCAGGTTAAATGGACGAAATCAGAGTTTGCTCAAAAGAAGATTTAAAGCAAGTATTGGATTGGTTAAAGGCTGAAAACGCAGCAGGTTTGCCGGGATGCTTTTATTGTAATCGTAGTCTCATTAAAGAATCGTTTAAGAAAAAAAATGTTTGGATTTTAGATTTGGGGAAGGGGCCGATTGCATTTTTAGTACTCAATCCACTCTGTTCATCAATCGAGATACTAGAAGTAAAACATGCTGAGCGTGGTCATGGTTATGGCAGAAAGATGGCAGAATTCGCAATCTCTTACTTTAAGTCAAAGAATCACTCTATCATTCGAATCGATTGTCAGCCGAGTTCATCGATAAATTTTTGGAAGAAGATGGGGTTCCACTTATATAAAGAGACTTTTAAAGGAGTATCTAAAAAAAATCATTACTCAAATCGAGCCTATTTGAAAATCGGTAAAGATAATTATGTAGACCCTTCATGGCCAATGGTCTCAGTGGAAATTCGTTTCTACCCGGAGCAAGTTAAATGGAATGATAAGAGTGTTGAACCTATTGTTGTTTTTAAACCAGATTGCTTTCGAAAAAGTTCAAATGAATTAGTACTTAAAGATAGAATCGTATTTTATCACCCCTCCGTTTTTGAAGCCAGAGATGTTGTGATTTGCATATCAGTCGAAGATAACAAGTTATATATGGATAAAGCTAAGTATGAAGAAGGAAAAATTTTTGGTATCAATAAACAAGACAATGATTTGTTTTGGTTGGATAGAATTCTAATCCCTTAACAAAGTTTTTGGGCGATCACACTCATGGCATCACTAAGCTCTTGGTATCGAGATGTTAAAGGTGTAATGGTATATGAACTTCTTAGATAGCCGATAGCATTTCTTTCATGTGGTTTTAGTCTTGTTTGATTTAAAATTTTTTTTTCTAACTTTTCAATTGATGCTGGACTGGTATGAGCAATTGCGTTTCTTATTGTGGAGATTCTATTTAAAATTTCTTTATCTGCTTGAGTCAAAAGTCTAAATGGGAATTCTGATTTGAAATGGATTTGTGACATCTGAACTAAGTTCTCAAATGGCATCCATTTAATAAATGGTTGCTCACCCTTTACAATTTTAAATGCAAGATTTCTATTTTTGAAAGAGTAGAATGTCTTCACTGGAGCAGATGAACCTTTTAAGCTATTTGTCATATGTCCGAAATATAAATTTTCAAGAAAGACTTCAAAATGATTCGTCATTTTTATAAAGATACCAGCATACATGTACTCAAGATCACTTTTAAAAATTTTTTTCTTCTGGTATTGGAGTTCAGCTCTTTGTCGTACACGTTCAAGAGCCTTAAGTTTATTTGTTAATTGAGTAGATAAGAGACTAGTATTCATTTACTTCTTTAAGCTATTAAGATGATTAACTGCCTCCTGACGGAATTCAATCGTTTTAAGTCGTCTTTTCAATAATGACTCCTCTAGTTTCTTGGGAAGTTTTGCCGTCTCGAATTTTTGCAGAGATAATACAATTGAAGATATATCTTTAATGCTAAATTTTCTGGGCTTCTCTGGAGTGAGACTTGAGCTTATTCCGTAAGTAAGATCATAAATCCATGTGAAGAGGGCATAAAAGTGTGATGAAGAAGAGAAGAAGACGCCTTGATATTTAGGGAATAATTCTTTATCTAAAAAATCCATGATGTGAGCAAATCTTTTTTCCACTTCTTTCCGGAATGTGAAGGTTTCATCATATTCCTGATAAAAAAGATCAAGCTTGTTTTGGTCCTTTGATTCAATGCCGTTTATAATGAAGTGATATAATTCACTAGTAAACTCTATGTCTGCCATTCGGGATAATTGCGGAGTTTTAAAAGTTCTCCAATGAACCCAATTCTCGTAGTGCGTATACGACATTTCGTATATAGAAGATTTAAGTTCTCCAAACCATTCTGCATTTCGTAATTCTTGGAAATTCAGTTTTGTTCCTGTTGAATTCATTCGAGAAAAAATTTCTAAGATTTCTCTGTCTCCCATGTCAGAAGGTAAAATATGAACACTAAACTTATAGTTTAAAATGAAGTTTCTCATGTCCTCTGGAAGTTCATTAAAAGCCTTGTTGGCAAGTTCCTTGTTGTGGTTCTTGGAAATTGTAACAGAGGATGACGAATCAATTTCATTTGGTATCAAATGAGGAGCAATAAAAGAGATGATTGTAATTAATCGCTGTTGCCCATCAACGACATCCCGGATAGGTTCGAATTTGCCACTTACACGTCTCTCACGTATTAGTATAATTGGAATTGGTAAGCCTCTAGAAATTGTGTCTAGTAAAAAAGACTTAGCGCCTTTTTTCCATACACTCTTTCTTTGAAAGTCCGGGCGGAGATTTAAGGTTTCAGATTGTTGCCAACCAACAAAGTCTCCGACGGTGTAAACTGTTTTCGAAATTTCCCATTGTTTCATTAAAAGCCCTGAAATTGGATATAGTAAATGATGAACTTAGATGTTTCTTTTGAATTATTTTATCATAAATTTTGGAAATATCAAAAATAGGATCCCGCAATAATGGAAGAGATGCTTGAATCAATTTTTAAGAAGCATTCATCTTTTGAGTTCAAAGCATCTTTATTATGAGTAAGGGGAGTATTGATTTCGTTCGTCTAAAAGCAGTGCTTAGGCAAAAAATTCCAATTTATGAGTAAGTTTTCTTAAGGTGGAATTGATCAAATAGGCTTGGAGTAACCGAGAAATCGATATATACCTCTCTCAAATTATCTAATTGTTTGTACTGTCTTAATATTTAGTTTGCCATTTCTAAGATTTCTTAAGTTTTTTTTGTTTCATAAAAACCCCAAAATCAAAGTTAATAATTAATTTTTTTTCTTTGATGGGGGTTCAGGATGAACCAAGAGAATGTTTTTTTTCATCATCGTTCTAAGCAAAGGATAAAGGATCTCGGCGAGGTTTTTACTCCAGATGCTTTCGTTCACCAGATGTTAGATCTATTAGTCTCAGGAGTCGAGGATTCAAAAATCTGGGCTGATGAAAACAAGATATTTTTTGAACCTACATGCGGTCATGGAAATTTTGTTACGGCTATTCTTGAAAGACGACTTAATGCAATTTCTACTTCGGCCAAAAAGAATAGAGATCCTCAGTATAGTCTGTATTCAATCGCAAATTCTATTAATACCATTTGGGCAATTGATATTGATAAAAAGAATGTTGAAGAGTGTAGATATAGAGCATTATCTGTAATTATGAGTTTTTGGTCTCAATCAACTGGTACTTCGTATAAGTTGCTCTTAAAACAGAACAGAAAATTCTTTATCCATCTATTGTGTGCTATCCAATGGCATATTCATGAAAACGAAGCACTCTCTGCTCTTTCAGATGAAGGTCAGTCGAAAAAATCAGCGAGTAAAACAGATCTGGGATCAAAATGGATAAATACTAACAAGCATCGTCCACTGGATTTTGAATTAACTTGGTGTGAATACTTTCAACAAGGCTTGAAGCATAAATATAAGGTTATTGAGTTTGAACGAGCCTCATCATTTGTCGACTCTCTCCTAACTGGACAAGAGATTAAAGGATTTGAGGAATTTTCATTTGCCCTTGAAGTAATTTCTATCAGAGACGTCAGAGTCGCGTAGGAGCGTTTATGACTGCAGAGAAATTGAATTTATCCAGAATAAATACTCATGTCGTAGACATTCTTGGAAATGTAAAGGGTAGAGATCAGCCAATTATGCTGATGAATAGAGCAATTGAACTAATTGCCCCACTGGGTGAAGAAGTACTTTCTTCTGACGAATATGTATTTTTTGATCCCTTCTGTAAAGCTGGCGAAATCCTACTCGCATGCGCTTTCCTAAAGAGCTATTACAAGATTCATAAGAGCAAACCTTTACCTACAGTAGAAGAAATTCAAAAGTCGATGTTCGAGGATAATAATTTTTATGCTTTGGCACCGGATGAAAGACATTATCGTCTTAGTCTTAGAACATTTCTGGGGAATGAAAAGTCTCATGACGAAGATTATATAAAGATGATCCGATGTGGTGATTATCTTTCAGAGCTCGATGGAACATTAACAGAAGAAAAATTTACAGAGAGGTTCAATCAAATGATTGAGTATATCAAGAAGAATTCGCCAAATAAAAAAATTATTGCAGTGGGGAACCCTCCTTATCAGGAGTCTGATGGAGGATTTGGGAAAAGCGCTAAGGCTGTTTATAATTTTTTTACTGAAGCTTTGTTAGATAGTCCTGATATTAATAAGTTCATCCTCGTAATTCCATCGAGATGGTTTGGGGGAGGAAAGGGCCTTGACGAATTTCGCGAAAAAATCCTGGCGTTAAAATCTGTGAAAGAAATTAAATATTTTGATAATTCCTCAAAAGTATTTCCTACGGTCGATATCAATGGAGGTGTTTGCTTCTTGCATGTAGATAAAGACTATGCTGGAACAACTTATCTTTCAGATGATAAACATCGTGAAATTATTGATATGTCAGAGTTCGATATCATTCCAGACGATCCCAAGTCTTTCTCAATTATTCGAAAAGTTCGAAACAAGTGGAAGGATAAATATGTTGGTAATAAGGCTTGGCCAAGTAAACCTTTTGGTTTAAGAACTAATTATTTCGATGTTAATCCGGATCTTGGGAAATCACATTCAAAAGGAGTCGCTTGCTTAAGTAAAGGAAAGCAAATTAAATATGCTTCACGATCTCACATTACAAAAAATAAAAATCATATAGATTCTTGGAAGGTTTGTGCACCCAAGGCTGCAGGTGGATCTAAAGGGAGTCGTCGTTCTACTATTCCTCTAAATCAGATATTTTTAATTGGGAAAGGGATGGTAACAACAGAAACATACAATGTTATTGATGTTTTTAAAACTAAGTCAGAAGCTGAGAATTTTATAGCCTACTTAAAAACTGATTTCGCTCGATATCTAGTAGGTTTGCGAAAAATAACACAAGATTTACCTCCTGATAGATGGAATTGGGTTCCATACGTAGATTTAAAGAAAGCCTGGAATGATGAAGAGTTGTGTAAACTATTTGCAATTACTAAGGAAGAACGAAAACATATGTCCGCCAAAGTTGAGGAGTGGTCATAATGAAATCTGAAGCTCTTGAACTTTATGTATACACTACCAAATCTCATGAAGTGAGTGGTCTCATCAAAGTAGGTCATTCATTACGTGGAAGACATAAAGAAAGAATCAAAGAGCAGTTTGGAACGAGTAATCCAGAACAACCTATTATCAAATGGGTACAAGAACTTCCAGGAGGATTTCGTGATATTGATATCCATTCTCAGTTAATAAAGAATGGGATTTCGAGAGTTGAGGGTGGTCCCGGGAAAGAGTGGTTTATTGCCACTCTGGACGACGTTAAGCGTGCTTATAATCAATTAGTTAATGGCAGTAAAAGACTGGAGAATTTTAAGCCTCGGCAAGAGCAATTGGAAGCAGTAGAAAAAGCAAAAAAATGGTTTGTTAAGGATTATCCCAAAGAAGTGCTCGAATCTGCGACGCACCAAGATCGTTTTTTGTTAAATGCAAAAATGCGTTTTGGTAAATGCTTCACAGGTATACATATTGCGAAAGCGATAAAGGCCCGAAAAACTATAGTAGTTACATATAAGCCAGAAGTCATTTCTGAATGGATGGAGTCAGCTAATAATCATGTCGATTTCGAAGGATGGATGGGAATCAGAGCTAAGAAAAAGAATGGGGTCTTCAATGAACCATGCTTATCTGTTGACGGAGATTTTCCCGATACGTCTGGCCCTATAGTCCTATGTGTCTCCTTACAAGATCTAAGTATCGACCAGGATGGGGAAACGAAAAGACGACTTGAAAAGGTGATAAAATCCAAATGGGATCTGATCATTTTTGATGAAGTACACTTTGGAAGTCGTACTGAGCGGGCAAAGTACATTATTGATAAGATAACAGATCTTAATATAACATATCGTCTTGATCTTTCTGGAACCCCTTTTAGACTGATTCAGCAAGATGATTTTTGTTCTCAACAAGTTTTCACTTATAGTTATCTTGATGAGAAAAAAAATAAAGATTTTGAGATCTTCGGAGATCTGCATGGCACAAAGGAAAAGATATATCGGCAAATGCCAAATCTGGACATCTCCACAATTGAAATTACAGAAGATGATATATGTGAGCAGACAGAATCCTTTATAACTGATGATTTAGACTTTTCTCTTAATGAACTCTTTAAAGCAAAGAAAAACGGTTTTGAGCATGAAGATGCTGTTGACCATTTTTTGGATGGTTTAGTAAAGAGGGATCATGATGCTAAAGCTATTAGCGTCTATGGTAAACTCGGCGAACAGTTAGGTCTGCCACCGATTCGCCATTCTGTTTGGTGGTTAAATAGAGTAGACTCTGTTGCAGCACTAGCTTCGAAATTACGGAAACATCCATATTTCTCTCGGTTTGAAATTATAAACGCTTCAGGAAGTGAAACAGGCAATGAGGATGATGAAACCTTGGTCGCCAAAGATAAAGCTACAATTGAAGAAAAGATAAGAGCTGTTAATAATGATCCAAAAAAGCTTGGCACAATAACTTTAACGGTCAGAAGATTTCTGACCGGCGTAACAATAAAAGAATGGGAATCGATTCTTGTCTTAAATGATGTAAAATCTGCAGAGTCGTACTATCAAGCCATTTTTCGTGTTCAATCTGCCTGGGTTGATCGTGATACTAAAAAGGTTTTGAAACCACAGGCATGGGTTTTTGATTTTGCCATATCTAGATGTTTACGAATTACTTATGAATACGCAGATGCTCTGGCAGATCAGCTAGACCAGCAAGATAGTTTTGCTGAAAGATACACTGTCAATAAAGACAATCTAGTTCAGACGATGACAGGTTTATGTGAAAGTCTTAATATCAAGCGTTTTTATGAAGGTAGGCTATCTTCGGATCAAACAACAGCTAGAGATATTTTTGATGCTTTGAACTTAGAGGGTTCAAGGATTTCTTTGGCAAAAAGAATTACAAGTGACGCTTTAGTTAACTTCACTTCGTTGAAATTATTAGAAGAAAATCCAAGACTTTTTGAGGTTTTAAAAAAGGTAAAGGGATATAGAACTCAAGAAGTTGGTTCTATTGAGGACTTCGTTCAAATCGGACTTGATGCTGACAAGTTAAAAGAAAAGAAAAGAAAAAATGATATTACGGAAGAAGAAATTGAAGAGAATAATAAAGATTTTGTAGAAGATGAAAAAGATAAAGAGAAACAAACTAGGAAAAAATGGTTCGCAACTCAGATTAAACGATTAGCTATTTGTATGGCAGACTTCGTTTATATGACTCAGTTTAGAGAACACAACATTGATCATGTTATACAAACTAAAGACTCGGAGTTCTTCGGGGTTGTCACTGGAATTTCGAAAGAAGACTTTTCGGAGCTATGTGAGTTTGAGTTTATAAACAAATCATCCCTTAATAGAATTGTACGTGAATTTAGATGCCAAGAAGAGAGTTCTTTAAAGCCTGAAGAATACATTCTAGAACAGTTAAGAGCGATACATGTAAAAGAGTCAGCTTAAGTTGTATTTTAGATGTCTATACTTTTCCATCATCTTCATAATCCAAGCTGCCTCTATATCTTTGGGAGTCGGTTTTTCTTTGGTTTTTAACTCTTTAACTATTGGAGGTTCATAATAAGGTCTTTCTTTGGGCTTGAAGGTCTTTATTCTTAATTCCCAAACGATCCTACATATGATCGAACCTCTCAAATTATTGCATCGGCGATGAGACAAAGTTAGGTTACGAGCTGATGAATTTCCTCCCTCTGAGAGAGGGACAATATGTTCTATCGAACTATCATCGAAATATTCAATCTTGTTTCGACATACGAAGCATATGCGATCGGATTTTCTCCATAGCTGGAAACGCTTTTTTCTTATATCACCCATATCACCACCTACAGCTGACTCCGCCATGCTCGCAGACTATGCAATCATGGCCGGCAATGAATCTGAGGCTGCACTGGTTCTGAACAACCTCATCTTCTAGACCTAGGGCTTTCCCACATGATGTGAAGACTATGGTCATGATGACTATTAGGAAAACTGCTGCAAAGCTTTGGATAAAAAATGTTCTCAAGTTGTACCTCTCTGAGGTTCAAAGGTATTAGAGTCGAGTCTCAATATTCGGGACTTTCTATAAAATAAGAATTCTTAAGAATGCATATTTTCAAAGACTTAAGTCTCAAGGCAACTGACCATTGTCTCAATTTTTGGGACTTCGATACCGATAATTAACCAATGAGTAAAACTACGAACTATTTAAATATCTTGTACAAGATTTCCTTGTCTCCGACGCGATATTTATCAGAGTCCAGTATCAAAGAAATGATGGGCAATCCTCCAAAGTCAACATGGCATAGACAGATCAATGAACTGTTAGAAGGATCGAAAGATGTGCCACCTTTGCTTATTGAAACTTTGAATCCTAGTGGTGAAAGACTATTTTGTTTAAACACCAAAGGCTGGCAAGCTTTTCTTGACGCTCAAGAAGAGGGCAAGTTTCTTCTTGAATGTTATCGCCAGGTGGGACATCTCTTAGATAGTCATTTTACTGATATGGTTTTTGACTTGGCCGATACGGATCGTAGACACTTTGACCGCCTAGGAAGAAAGTTTATGCATCTAGTGACGGTTAAAGCCTCTCATTCATTAAATACTCGAAAAACATTAGATTCTGTCATTGAAGCATTAATCGGAGAAAAACAAATAGAGCTTACTTATGATGGTGGTCTAAGGAAAGTTATGCCTCTAACGTTATGCCAGTATAGAGATGAACTTTATCTTATGTGTTATCGGATCAAAGACGACTCACTATGGGAAAAGAGAACATATAAGCTTTCCCGTATTAATGGAATTAGAGTCCTTGATAAAAAATTTCCCTATCCGTCAAAATCTGAATGGGATCCCATTAAAGAATATAAAAATTCATCCGGTCTGGTACTTGGTGAAATTAAAAGAGTTATGTTGAAGGTTTATGGACCTAGCAGAAAGATATTTTCTGAAAAAGAGTTCTTTAACGGAGAGTTTGTGAATAGAGGAGAAGACTTCGATGCTTATCTTTGCTCTTATACAAATTCAGCAGAGCTCCTGGGCCAAATCTTTGTTTATGCCCAGGATATCGAAATTGTAGATAACGAAGAATTGAGAAATGAATTTGTAATCAAGGCCCAACAAGGTCTTTTAAGAAATAAACTGGCAGCATAAAGGTATTGAACATGGCCATCGCAAGTGATGTGAAGCAATTATTTAATTATCTACAAAAGAACAACTTACTGACAGACCAGATAGTTAAGGATCTTCAAAATGCAGATTACTGCTCCAAGGAACTGTCTGCGGGAAAGTATCCCGTACTTCTGAAATTGGATGATACTAGATCTCATCAAGAACAACGAAAATTTGGAACTCCACAAGCGAGATATTACGACCCCGAAACTTACAGTTTGACCTTCAAAGATCAAAAGTATCTATTTAGTAGTCAGCTTTTTGAAGAGCAAAGGAAGAGATATTATAGTTGGTTAAACAGAAGCTTCGGATTGAATCCAGTTAGAATCATTTCTGGTCCCAAAACAGAACTGATTACTAACATAAGAACTTTGATTGCCAAAGGATTCAAGAGTGAAATTCTGAAAGAGAACGATTATTACTATATTAAAAATAAGAACGTTTTTGAGTCGTTTAAATCACTAAAAGTTGCAAAAGCCGTTTTGGAGACTGCATACCAAGGTTTCTTAGATTCGAAGTCAACGTTTCAAAATTATCTCTCAAGCCTACCTAAGAAATCACGTGAATATGAGCTATTTGAGATTATAGGTAAAGTTGTGGCTCATTTCGATCTCCATGGTTTCAATAAAAGCGTATGGAATCTCAATGAAGATAAGCGAACTCTGGCTAGAATCGGTGTCCGTCAGAATGATTGGGTGAGGTATTTAATTAATTATAAGATTTCACAGAACGATGCTTTTTTAATGAAGCCCGGTAGTGTGAAGAATACTATTCGTTACATTGAATCTCCTAATTTAAACTTCACCATACTTTCAGATAACCAACGTGAGGCTTTTTCAAAACTGATATTAGGAATTGAATTTGATCCGGATACCTTCTCTAGTGAGCTTACAGAGCTGCTCAGAGATGTAGAAATACCTGTAAATAATCCACTAAATCGAAATGTGTACATCAGCCATTGTCTTTATCATGAATCTATTCTTGAACTCTGGGAAGAAGTCGAGCCTAAGGGATATTGGGTTTTGGGGGCATGGTGGGGTGGAGATACAGAAGAAAAAGATCAATCTAGACGATTTATTGAGCAATCAATATGGGAGAACGGTTTTGAGGAAAGTTCTGGAGATCCCTCTCTTAAAGTTGTGCAGAAGATTAAAGAGGGGGATTTTGTGGCCCTCAAGAGTTCATATCCCTCTAAAGACGCTAATGGCAACAAGATCTCTTGTTTGATGATCAAGGCAATTGGAGAAGTCGTTTCGAATGATGGTGATGGAATCAACCTTGCTGTTACTTGGGAGAAACAAGAGCATAAAGTGTTCGGCTTATCCTATATGAAGACTGCGGAAGCAGTTAAGGAAAAGGACATTGAAGCCATATTCAGATTGAATAATTCTGTTAAAGGCGAAGAAATGAGTCAAAGATGTATTGATAAACCTAGGAATGTAATCTTTTTTGGTCCGCCGGGTACCGGCAAAACTCATAAGCTGATGAATGAGATTGCACACGAATTTATTGGTGAGAGCCTTTCAATAGAGTCTAAGATGGCTGAAGTTTTTGAAGATTTTCCACTTTGGAAGGTTATAGCCTGTACTTTGATCGATGCAGGAAAGCCATTATCAGTTAAAGAGATAATGGAACATGAATTTGTTATCATTAAGTCAAAGTTGGTTGGTACCAAGACTTTTAAGGAAAGCATTTGGGGCAAGTTACAGTCAAAGACTATTCTGGAATCAAAGACAGTAAATACAAAAAATAGATCTGCTCCATATGTTTTTGATAAGAATGAAAATTCCGAATGGAAGCTGGCCGGGGATTGGAAAGAAGAACTTTCAGATGAAATAAAGCTTGTTCAAGAAATGAGACAAGGGGAAAAATTAACAGGGTCCTTTAAAAGATTTGAATTTGTTACTTTTCATCCGAGCTTTAGTTATGAAGATTTTATGGAAGGTATCAAGCCCATTCTGGATGAGGAGTCTGATAATGGACTTCAATATACCTTGGTTAATGGAATTTTCAAGAGGATGTGCCTTAGGGCTGCCGAAGATCCTAAGAATAACTACGCCATATTTATCGACGAGATTAATCGAGGAAATATTCCTTCAATTTTTGGTGAATTGATCACGCTAATTGAGGAAGACAAGAGAGGTCGAGTCAGCACAGTGCTTCCATACTCTAAAATCGAATTCACTGTTCCAAAGAATCTCTTCATATACGGGACTATGAATACGGCTGATAAAAGTGTCGAGGCTTTGGATTTAGCCCTGAGACGAAGATTTATTTTCGAGGAATTGGAGCCGAGATTAGAGGCGATTGATTGTGAGTTTGAACCTGAACTCATTAAAAACTTGTTTAAAACCCTAAATACTAGGGTTGAAGCGCTACTAGGCAAAGACTTTAGAATTGGTCACAGTTACTTCATGAAGGAGCAGATCAAAGACATTAATGGACTTCGAATTGTTTTTGAAAACAAGATTATTCCTCTTCTGAAAGAGTACTTTTACGAAGACTGGGAGAAACTATCAATGGTCCTTGGTAGAAAGTTCGTCGCGAAGGTTAATTCTGGAAAGATAAAATTTGCTAAAGGGTATTCAGACGTTCCTGAAGAGTATCAAGAAAAGTCAATCTACAGAATCAGTGACTCAAAAGATTGGGACTTGTCTACCTTCAAAAGTATATATGAAGATTAAACGCCTAACTGTTTTTGAACACAATTCATTGAGAGTAGGCGAAGATGAAAATAATCTTTCAAAGAAAGAGTTTGAGGCATTATGTCTTTATCATTCTAAATCATCTCAGAAGTTCTTTTCTATTGAATATAATAAAATTCGTTTCAAACATTTTGTCGGCGCAATTCAAGTCGGATCGCTTATGATCGAAGTATTGCCGAAAGTTGATCATGATAATGATAATTTTGATCGATGGCATCACGCGCTTATTAACATCTTACAACACACAAAGCGAATTAGATCTTATTCGGCCAATAACTCAAACTTAGAAGTTCATAATGGATCTTTAATTGATCTATATATTGAACATTTTTTAAATGAGGTAGATCGTTTATTACACTCAGGGCTTAGGAAAAAGTACAGGGTTGAAACTTCCAACTTAAATGTACTTAAAGGAAGAATCGATTTTGGTAAACATCTCAAAAATAATCTCGCAGACATGACTAAGTTTAACTGTGCTCACGAAGTATTTAACTGGGATCATGACATTCATTCTGCGATTAGGATGGCTCTTAATATTGTAATAAAGACTGTGAAAAACCAACATCTAGTCGCGAGAGCCAAAAAACTTAACCTTTACATGCCTGAAAATGTTAAACAATCTATTTCCATCGATCGATTAGACAGAATTAAGCTAGATAGGACAACAAAAAGGTATGAAGTAGCTTTAACTCTATCCTCACTTCTAATACGATCTTTTTGCCCCATGATGACAGCTGGTAAGTCTTCAGTTCTGGCTATTATGTTTGACATGAATCATCTTTACGAAGATTTTATTTTTAACATGATTAGACGCTGTCTGGCCGATACTGAATATACTGTCGAAAGAAGAATGAAGAAGTTTTGGAAAGATAAAGTGATTAAACCTGATATGTTGATCACAAATGGTCGAAAGGTTATTATCATGGATACTAAATGGAAAATTCCTCAAGATGGTACTCCCACTGATGCAGACCTAAAGCAGGTTTTTGTTTATAACAACTATTTCGATTCTCCTGATTCAGTCTTGCTTTATCCTTGGTCTTCAATATTTGAAGGGGTTCAAAAAGAATCCTTACATGGTGAATATTATCAACCTCTCACCCTAGATGGTCTCTGTATTCCTAATAGCTGCAGAGTTGAAACAATTAGTTTCTTTGATTCGAATGACAAATTTGACACGGGGAAAATCTTAGATGAAATAAAACAAATCATCTTTACTATCATTGAAAGTCATAAAGTGGCTTAATTTCCCATTGTATCTCCCCAAGTCTTGTCATGACCCCTCTCATATACTGATCCTCTCCTTATGAAGGAGACCTCATGAACTATCTTTTGCCTCTGCTTTTGCTCCTTGTGTTACCCGGCTGCTCAACCACCAAGAAAGAAGATAAGCTCAAAAACGAAATCACCCAAAGACTCTTCGATCTCTGGGACAAAACCATAGGTGATTCAGTCTCTGATTCCAAGACAGCTTCAATTGCAAACAAGAAAGTCGAACTAAAAAGACCCTTTGATCTCGCCATCTACTTCAAGCAACCCGACAAAAAAGAAGAATGGCGCTGGACTAGGGAAGACAAAGAATTTCTTCAGAACAAACTCGACGATAACAAAAAAATCGTGAAACGCTCCTTCGAACTCATCAATACCGCAGGCACCGAAGACATCAAGGCCTTGAGAACCATGGCCGCTCAGCAAGGTGCTGATGCTCTTTTAATCGTGCAAGGTAAGGCCGAAGTGGAGAGTAATCTCAATTCCACTGGTTTATCATACGTCGTCCTTGTTCCCACGCTCTTCGCTAATGGAAATACCGTTACTAGTGCTTTTGTCACTCAGGCCGTACTTTGGGATGTCAGAGATTCCGTCGTTCACCTAGGCTCTGAAACTGAAGGTGAGTGGAAGATGAAGCGACCGCTCTTCTTTAAACAAGAGGACAGGGCGATTAATAAAGCAAAAGAAGAGTCATTACTTCATTTAGAACAGCAGCTTAGTAAGCAAGCATCACAGCGCTGGTCTTCCAAGACTCGCCTGTAGTTATTGATCGTTCCTTACTTTCGCCCAGCTTTTAATAATCAAAGGCTTTGCATCGATGCGCATGCAGGGGACAGCTGTAATAAGCAGGAATTGAGTATAGGTACTGATCTTAACATCAGCTATTCCAACCATATGCTCTGAACTATCTTGCTTATATCTCACTAACATTTTCTTGTAATGATTTTCGATATCCAATTCTAGGAAACCACAGCTCTCACTCCAAAGTACATAGTTTTTATCTTTGATGAGGAGGGGAGCTTGACCAGGATTGAAGTCGGCCGGATCAAAGATCATCGCCCCATAAGTGCCTTGCTCTTGCTTAAGCATCGTACAAGAAACGAGTAGGGTTAAGAGAAAGAGATTAAGTATTTTCACAGTAAAACTCATTCACTACACATTCCTGGCCATAACCCAAGTAAAAAAACCTATCTTCGACTTGATTATCAAAACTATAGTTGGAATTATTGCAGCTTTTCTTTAAAACGGATTCTAGATCTAAAATTAGTTTGGTTGGCACAAAAACATAAATCTGGGCACAGTCTTTTTTAGTTTCTTTTGTGTTTCGGGCTTGGCTCTTCATCTTCATGAGTTCATCGTAGTTAATCTCATCCTGATCAAGATTTTTAACAATAATAGGGATCTTTCCCATACTAATATTGGCACAACTTGAAACCATGAATGTAAGAGCTAGAATGAGGTACCTTCTCATAGGTACTTTAAATCGATCTGTTGATAGTAATAAGGCTCAGACGTTAAAATCAAGTCTCCATCTTTTCCAATAGTGATTCCTTCATATTGAGACTTAATAGATTTAAGTACTTTCTTAGAAATGTACTTTGAAAGAGGATACTTTTTAACCAGAGTTCCATCTTCTGCCATATCTAGCATGCTATAACTTTCATGAGACAGGATCATTAGACGTTGAGATTCTTCATTGAAGAATAGGCCACTTAGATCCGAGATATGCCCTTTTAGCTGGTCATTTGTTATTAATAATGTTGGCTGTACTGATTTAATCGAAGAGTCAGCAGGGCGATTGAATTTATAAACGGCCATAGGACTCTTTTCTTTACCGGCATAGAATACTTTATTTACTTGATCGTAGGCCAACCCCTCAATCCCTTCATTTCCCCAATTCTCATTGGTTGGATTCATCGTAAATTGATAACCATCTCTTAAAGTATCGTAGGTATCCTTCTCAGTAATCGTGAGAATGAAGATCCTTCCACTTTCTTCAGCGATAGCAACTTCAGGGTACATTTGCCCATTGCTCTCCTGCATGCCGAGATAGACAATCTCTTCACTATCTCCAAGATTTGATATGCTTATAGTTCGTTTATGATTGAAATTTTCATCGGATTCATAAACGAGCCCTTTTTTATTCAAAACAAAAAAATAGGATTTTGTTTCTGGAACCCAGGCCACACCGGATAAATCATTTGGATTTGCACCATTTTTGACAAAATCTAACACCCTGAACTGGGGTACTTCGCCACTACTAGAGTAAGCAAGATGAGTAGTAGTTTGAGCTAATAAAACGGCAAATAGAATAAAGATTTTAAATGTCATGATTCTCTTCTTATGTTTGTTCCAATTAGGTCTTAATTAAAACCAAACTTATTCGTAAAGTCTCCTAAAATGGCCATAAGTGCTATGCATCACCCCTTGGAAATTGATTCACTTGTGATCAGGAACCCTGATAAGATAGGTCATCGTCCACAAGGCATGAGGGTTCATTCATGAGCGAAAAATACGTCCCACCAAAAGTCTGGAAATCTGCTGAAGGCAATGGTGGAAAATTTGCAAATATCAATCGTCCGACGGCCGGTGCACGGACTGAGCAAAAGCTCCCGGTAGGTGAGCATCAATTTCAACTGTATTCACTGGGTACACCCAATGGTGTGAAGGTGACGATCATGTTCGAAGAACTTCTCGAACTTGGAATTAAAGAAGCTGAATACGATGCCTATCTCATTAACATCGGCGAGGGGGCCCAATTCACTTCGGGCTTCGTTGAAGTAAATCCAAATTCAAAAATCCCTGCAATGGTGGATAAGAATAACGGTAACCCCATCAATGTTTTTGAATCTGGTTCAATCTTAGTTTATCTCGCAGAAAAGTTTGGAAAGTTTTTACCAACTGATCTTGCTAGTAGAACTAAAGTGATGAACTGGCTTTTCTGGCAAGTGGGAAGTGCTCCATTCGTAGGTGGTGGCTTTGGTCACTTCTATGTCTATGCTCCGGAAAAATTCCAATATCCCATCGATCGTTTTGCCATGGAGACGAAGCGGCAGCTGGATGTTTTAGACAAGGCCCTGGCGAATTCTCGCTACATTGCGGGAGATGAATACACGATCGCTGACATGGCGATCTTCCCTTGGTATGGACTACTGGTGAAAGGCAAGATCTATGATGCTGCCGAATTCTTATCGGCCCATGAGTACAAAAACGTCAACCGCTGGGCAGATGAAATTCTCAAAAGACCGGCCATTGCCAGAGGGCGAATGGTAAATCGTGCTCAAGGTCCAGAGACTGAGCAGGTGAGAGAAAGACACAGTTCTAAAGATTTCGAAGGAAAAAATATCACATGAAAATTCTACTACCACTTATTGTTCTTTTTTTCTCTCAACTCGCTCTTGCGAACTGTGCCCCTCAGCTCGATAGCTACAATCAGGCACAAACCAATTTAAAGAAACTACTTGATAAGTATTTTGGGCATGCAATTTCGAATGTAAGAGTCACTTCTGAAAAAGTTGAAATTCTAAAACAACTGGCCAGGAGAGGTGCTGTGACCACTCCAGAGCTTGCCTATGACTGGAGAGGGCGCACGGACGCCAATACAAAATTCGAAGAAACAGAAAGTGCCAAGATCCTTGCTGCCAATAAAGAAGTGGATCAGCTTCTGGAGACACTCCGCAGCTGTGTAAAGGCCCAGAGACCGGCATGTAACCAGGACTTCAAAGACCTTGAAAAATTTCACGCATCAATAAGTGAAACCAGCAAAGAGATAAAGACATCCTACGAGCCGTTTTTAGTAGAGCTTAAGGCCCATGCCCGCGTGCTTGAATATTGTGTAAAAAATAATTCAGTTGTTATTAAGCCTTTTTTGGTGATGGACGAAATTACTAGTTTTACCTCGAAGCAGCCTGAAAGACAGAAACTTCTAAAAACAACTTTTGAAAATTATTTTAATTCGGAAGATATGAAAGATTTGCGAAACTGTATCGACTAGAACCGAGGAGAATTAAGATGGACACCCCAAAAAATCTCATCTGCATCATGTACGACAAAGACGCTGAACAAGCGGCCCGCTTCTACGCTGAAGTTTTCCCCAATAGCTCCGTCGGCGCTGTCCATCGCGCTCCAGCTGACTATCCATCAGGCCAAGCAGGCGATGTCCTCACTGTAGAATTCACCGTCCTCGGCATCCCTTGCATTGGTGTAAACGGTGGCCCATACTTCAAGCACACCGAGGCCTTCTCATTTCAAATCGCTACAGAAGATCAAGCTGAGACAGACAAATACTGGAACGCCATCGTGAATAACAACGGCAAAGAGAGCATGTGCGGTTGGTGCAAAGACCGCTGGGGCGTCTCATGGCAAATCACACCCCGTACTCTCACAGAGGCAATGTCTCGTGGCGGAGATGAGGCCAAACGGGCCTTCACTGCCATGATGAATATGAGAAAAATTGATGTGGCCGCAATCGATGAAGCGAGACGAGGTTAGGGTATCAAACTCCTATACCAGTATTCTTAAGGAGCACTGGTAAAAAAGATATAGGTAGCTTTTATTGAATAAGAACTCAGAGTACAATTGAGTCTTATGAAGAAAGCTGTCCAAAATATTTTCGATTTCTATGATCGATATGCAGAGACTTTGATTACAAAGCGTCTGCATTCGATTGACGGATATCAAATTAAGGCCCGTGCTCTTCTGATTCTTTGGACCTGTACCACTACCGTCATGTGGTTTTATGTCATCTACTGCCTCTATGCCTTCCCGGTAAATTCACCGGTTGCGTGGGGTGGCCTAACTTTCACCATCATTCATACGGCCTCACCTTGGATTTTTAAGTTTTCTCAATCTTTCCTAATGGCCGGACTTAACATTTCTTTGAGTGGTCTAGGTTTCCAGACCCTGGTCTGTATATACACAGGGGGAGTTTATTCTCCGGCCGCCATCTGGCTCACTTTCCACCCGGTGATTCTGGGATTCTTCGGAGGAACGGCCTGGATCTTTTTCTCCGTTACCCTGAACTGCCTCATCATTGTTTGTATGTATACAGCGGGTCTTTTGAATGTGCTCCCGCCAAATCAACTACAGCCTCTTCTTAAGGATGGGATGATTCTCACTTCCTATATTGGCCTTGATGTCCTCGTTGCCATTTATACAGTGATGGCCTTCAAGATTAACCTTAAGAAGAAGCAGGAACTGAATCACAGTAAAGATCTAACAGAGAACTTAGTGCGCATCCTTTGCCACGATATTAAGAATCCTCTGTCTGTTATTCAGATCTCTAGTAACTATCTTAACCGACCTCAGGAAAACACAGCAAAGTGGGTTGAGCGTATCGTTATTGCTTCGAATGACATTAGACAGATCGCAGATTCAGTGACTCTTTGGATTTCTCACCGTGATGGCAAAGTAACAATGCTGCAAGAGCCGATCTCAATCAAAGATATGATCGAGCATCTGGATATGGCCTTTGAGGACAAGTTGCGTGAAAAGAATATCCTCCTGAGATTAAACATGCTCTGTCAGAACCACTGTATTCTGGGTGATAAATCGGCCGTTTATTATCAGGTGCTAAATAACCTAGTTTCAAACGCCATTAAGTTCTCATATGAGAATTCAACAATTGACGTTAATTTCAAGGCAACAGAGTCACACGTGATGATTGAAGTTCGTGATTACGGTACAGGAATTCATGAAGAGCTGATTGAAAAAGTATTTTCACCATTCTCAGTAGTCAGCTGTCCTGGAACTCATAATGAAAGAGGAACGGGGTTTGGTCTATCGATCGTTGCTACGATTATTGAGAAACTCGAGGGAAGAATCATGATCGAGAACATGAAAAAGATCCCGCACCAAAAAGGTACGAGAGTCGAGGTCACGTTCCCGAAACACTCTTAGTATCTTTTCTTATGCCAATAAGTCACTAGTCCCAAACACACCACGCCAGTACCGATACCAATCGGATTATTGGCAGTTGCTGGAAGCCCAAGACCAATTTCTGAAGTCATGATGTAGGCAACTGTCAGAGCAGTTCCCGCAATCGCTGGAATGCTCACGATCCAGTGAAATGTTTTTTTATCAAACAAGTACTTCGTCGCTAACCACATCACACTCGTTGAAAGAAGCATGTTAGAGAAAGCGAAATAGCGCCAGATTAAAGAGAAATCAATCTTCGTCATGAAGTAAGCAATCACCAACAAAGGCATTGAGATCAAAAGGCGATTTCTCATGCTCTGAGGAATTTTGAATGCATCAACAATAGTTAAGCGCAAAGCTCTGAAAGCAGTGTCACCAGACGTGATGGGGAAGATCGCAACCGCAAGGATCGCCATAATTCCACCGAATGAACCAAGATACGTACTCGAGATTTTATTCACCACAAGACCAGGACCACCTTGAGCAATAAGAGCTTTAAGCTCTACATAACCACCAGGGAAAGCCGCCATTCCAGCAAGCGCCCATACGGCCGCAACAACACCTTCAGATAACATCGCTCCGTAGAAAACCGGACGCGCATACTTTTCATTGGTCAAACATCTCGCGATGATTGGCGATTGAGTCGAGTGGAAACCACTAATAGCACCACAAGTAATCGTCACAAACAGAAGAGGCCAAACTGGTGGGGCCGAAGGATCACGATTTAAAAGTTCATGTCCCATATGTTGAGCGTGATCGAAATAGGCAAATACGTTTTTGATCTCAGGAAGCATTGGTGCTGAGATAAATAAAGCAACCAGCATTGAAACCGTCATCACTACCATAAGTAGACCAAAGGCCGGATAAAGCTTCGTAATAATTTTATCAATTGGTAGGAGAGTCGCGAGGAAGTAGTAAATCAGAATGATCAGAACCCATAACTGATTGCTTGAAAGAAAAGTATCTTTAAAAACATCCAGATTACTAATTAGTCCAGCTGGGCTCATGATGAAAACCACGCCAACAAAGAACAAGAGCATCGCTGTAAAGAGAAGCATCAAAGCTTTGAAGTGTTTTCCTAAATAGGCCCCTGCAATCTCTGGAAGACTCTTACCACCTTCTTTCAGACTTAGAACGCCCGAGAAATAATCGTGAACAGCGCCGCCGATGATATTTCCAAGAACGATCCAGACGAAAGCGATGGGTCCGTAGACTGCTCCTAAGATTGGCCCGAAGATTGGTCCAACTCCGGCAATATTTAAGAATTGAATCAAGAAGGCGTTGAATGGTTTGACCTTCACATAATCCACTCCGTCTTCTAATCGAATAGCAGGCGTTTCAGCATTGTGATCAATGCATGCCTGTTTCTCGACGAAGGGGCTGTAGAATTTGTAGGCGAGGATGAGAACTAAAATGCAAAGTGTAAATATAATCATGCTAATTATTGTAGTCCTGTTTGAAACTTTGGCTACGAAAAAATACTGAGTATATATTCGAGGTTTTCTCTCTGACAGCTTCCACATTTCTTCAAGGTTTGTGATTTAAAAATATTAACCATGAGAACACTATATATTGGCGGACAAAAAAAGAAGAACTCAACTGGATCATATTGGAAGGTGTATATCTTCCTGATCCTACTCTTAACCGGAATCGGATTTGTGTTGAAATTAACAGCTCCGATGATTGTGGAGAATTGGATTAATAAGAAAGGGACTGATACCGACGGATATGCTTTTTCGGTTAGAAACGTAGACCTCTCACTTCAGAATGGGAAGATTACCTTGAATGATGTGAAGATCTTTAACCCTCAAACATCCTCGAATTTACTCGAAACTCCCAATCTGACGATTCAATTAGATCTGGTTGATCTTGTCCTTAATCAGAATAAGAAGGTCTCAATTACGGCGGATAAAGTTGATCTTTATATTTCGAAAGATCTTAATTCTGAGATCGAAAGAATGAGAGCAACTAATGCAAAGGCCGGAAATGATGTCTATCTCGACGTCTTGGATGGAAAGATCACTAAGCTCAACATTATTGAGAAGAAAGAAGATCAAAGTCGCACGATGCTTGAACTAAATGATGTGAATTTAAAAGTAAAAGAAGTCTCTCTCCTTTCAATTAATAAGAAGTCCGAGTTTACTCTTACTTCGACTGTCGCTGATGGTGGGAAGATGAACCTTACTGGTAAAACCCATGAGGGCAATGGCATTACTCCATGGGCCGTTCACGGGACACTTAAGCAAATTCCATCTGGCTTCTTTAATAAGATTGCTGGAAGTGAACTACCTTTCGCTTTCACTGAGTCACACTTGAATGCGGAACTAACGGCTTATTCGGATAATGGATCAGTACTAGGAGAAATTACTCCAGAGATCAAGAAATTGAATCTAATTCAAGAGAAGCCAGGTGTACCGACGCAAACAATTAAGAGAAAGCTGAGTGATGATCTGACGTTTGTTTTGCCTTTCACGCTGAAAGACAAACTCACGGTGGAATACTCGGAGACGTTCCAAAAGCTTAAGAGCTATAAGAAGTATCCAGCGGCAGTGGCAAGTAACGATGCTACTGAAGCCAAGACCGAGGTCAAGGCCGCTGAACCTGTAAAACCTAAAAAATCGTTTTCTTTCTGGTCATTTTAAAAATAAAGGCTCGCTTCGGCGGGCCTTATTTTTTAGTTCTGCGACCTGGTTTCGCAAGAATCTCGATATAGAAGTGATCCGCACCTTGAGTTACCACACCATCAATGCACTTATTGATTTCTGATACGTGAATGATGAGTGATGTATGGCTTTCTTTCCCAAATCTACAATCAAAATCCCAAAAATCTACGCCATCTTTAAGAGGTTTTCTTCTTTCACGGGCGATGTATTTGCTGATCTCGTGTTTTACGTAATCAACTTGACGGGCAGGGGCTTTCTTTGGGTCAGTGAGTTTAAATGTCTTTTTCATAGGCATTTCTTAACGCTTTTAGGCCTATTCTGGCTATCTTTTCCTCATAAAGCTTCGTATAAAACTGTATGGCCTATTTTCACGAACTCATTAAACACCCTTTGATTCTTCAAAATCTTGAAGAGCTTAGCTACTTTGAAGCGACTGATATTCAAAGGGAAGGGATTCCCCTAATTCGTGAAGGTCGCGATATCTTTGGGGTGGCCCAAACAGGGACTGGAAAGACCGGTTCGTTTTGTCTGCCACTGATTGAGAAGCTTTTAAATTCGGAAGCAAGTTCTATCCCTCGTGTTTTGATCCTCGTTCCGACTCGTGAACTTTGTATGCAGATTCATGACAATATCCAGGCCTTTGCTAAGGGAAGTGCGCTTAAGTCTTGTGCTATTTACGGTGGAGTGAAGCACATCTTTCAAACGGAAGAGATCAATCAAGGGGTGAACTTTATTGTCGCGACTCCTGGAAGACTTCTTGATCTACTTAAAAAAGAAATGATTAAGCTCGAAGGTATTGAGGTCTTGGTTTTAGATGAAGCTGATCGCATGTTGGATATCGGTCTCATTGGGGATTTGAATCAGATCTTGAAGTTTATTCCAAATCGCCAGCAGACACTTCTATATTCGGCTACAGTGCCGGAAAGCATTCGTGAGCTTTCGAAGAATTTTCAAAAGAATCCAAGTTTCATAGAGGTCGCTAAGAACACATCAGTTAATTCGGATATTTCTCAATATGTGTTTCACTGTGAGCCGAATCAAAAGCTACCGCTTCTAAAAAATATCATTATGGAAGAGGCCTTTGGTTCAGTGTTGATTTTCACGAATACGAAAGAAAGAGCTGATGAAGTTGCATTGTACTTAACTAGAAACTCCATCGACACAAAAGCGATCCATTCTGATAAAAAGCAAGCTGAGCGTGAAAAGATCATTAGGCAATTCGCGGACGGGAAGATCAATGTTTTGGTGGCAACAGATCTAGTCGCTCGAGGAATTGATATTGAGACGATTGGGATGGTGATTAGCTTCGATTTACCCCTTGATCCAGAATCCTATGTTCATAGAGTGGGGCGAACTGGCCGAGCTGGTCGGTCTGGACTGGCCTTTAGTTTCTGTGCAAAGAGCGATCTCAAGCTATTACAGAAGATTGAGAGCTTTACTAACTCTAAGATAATTCAAAGAAACTAGTTAAAATTTTACAGCAGACATTGCAATTTCCCAAATCGTGCCTATAATGCAATTATTATTGTCACAATTAAGGGAGCATATCCATGAATTTGATTGAATTACTTAATTGGCGTTACGCCACTAAGGCCATGAATAAAGAAACTGTTTCAGCTGATAAGGTTGAGAAGATCCTAGAGGCGGCCCGATTAACTCCAACTTCAAGCGGACTTCAGCAGTTCGAAATCATCGTAGTCACAAATCAGGAAATCAAAGACAAGATCAGAGCAGTGTCGTGGAACCAGTCAATGGTTTCAGATTGTTCTCATCTTCTTGTGTTCGCGGCTTGGGATCAGTACACGCCAGAGAGAATCAATGGCATGTTCGACCTGGTGAATGAGGAGAGAGGGTTTAAGAACGAGGGCTTCGAGGCCTACCGTCAGAAGCTTCTTTCTATGTATCCTCAACAGGACCCTGAAGTTAGCTTTCAGCACGCTGCCCGTCAGGCCTATATCGCACTTGGTACGACCATGGTTGCTTGTGCTGAACTTAAAGTGGATTCAGTACCGATGGAAGGTTTTGATCCTAAGGCAGTAGATGAGATCCTTAATCTTAAGGCCCGCGGTCTAAGAAGTGCAGTGATGCTACCGATTGGTTACCGTGAAGCGAAGAATGACTGGCTAGTGAACTTGAAAAAAGTTCGTCGTCCTAAAGAGCAGTTCATCGTGGAAGTTAAATAATTTGTCCCTTGGTTCCGGCAGGCGCTTAAAGTCTGCTGGAACTTTTCTCTTGTTCCCCGCCACCAAACCTGCATAAAATATTCCTATATCAATTCTATTTAAAAGGTTTTATGCAATTCCAACAGGATTTTAAGGGCCCTCAATCTAATATGCATTTCAATTTCCCTGAGGTGCAAGACTTTGAACCCGAGTACATGCCTGAGGTCATTTCACCTGTTTTTATCGATACAAGCGTCAGCGTTAGTTATTCTAAGCAGAGCTGGTTTAAGAAAATGCTGGCACTTCCTAGAGTGGCGAGCTTTGTTCTTGAAAGCCTGGAAAAGATTAGCAGTTTCTCAAACGACATTAATAATTCAGTCTCTAAAGTCGCAAGCCGAGTTTCAATTCTAGAAGCGAGTCAGGGAGATTTCAGGTCCCTCAATGACAGACTTCAACAAGTTGAGATGAAGGTAACTGATTTGCCTGAAATGAACCTTCAGATTCAGGAACTTACGAAGAAGAATCGCATCATTACTATTGCGATGTTGGTCATGGCGTTAGTGAACCTGGGCCTTGCAGCTTTCCTTTTTATTAAGTAGTCTCGGACACATGAAAGAATTTATTGATCACATTCTCAAAATTTTGAATACCAACGGCTTCCCTCAAAAGCGAGTGTCACTTCCTACTGAGAAGATGTATGAGGCCGCTGACAATAAGGGTTTTAGTTTTAATCAAGTTCTCGAAGAGCTAAAAGCTGCTCATAATATTGATGCTCAGATTGGACCGGATAAGATTATCTTCTCGCAAATTGTGACTACATCATCAAAACAAGAAGACATGATGAAGCAAGCCCAGGAGATGATGTCAAAAATGAGCCCTGAGGAATTAAAGCGCATCCAAGACATGTTCATGAACATGTCACCTGAGGAGAAAGAAGAAATTCTCAAGAAGGGTAAAGACCTCGGTTTGATCTAAGATGAAGTTGTCTTCCGAGCTAGAAGCATTCGTTCAGAGTCACCTCAATCTTCAAGTTAAGATTTCCTATCCAGACCATCACGGATTTTTACTTCGTCACAAGTTAGGCGATTGTGCCCAGGTTCTCGATGTTGGAACTGGTAATGGGACATTTGTCGCTCGCTTAGCAGAAGACCATCCTAATATTCATTTCGTTGGTATTGATAAACGTAGGCATTGTATTGATAGTTGTAAGACCACAAAAAACTTTGAGGCCTTCCAAGTTGATATGTTTTCTCGCACGAGCACCTTCGATTTCTCTCAGTTTGATGGATTCCTTATGAGGTATTTCCTACTTCATGTTGATAATGCTCAGAAGATCCTGGAACTCTTTAAAGCAAAGGCCAAAAGACCTTCAAGGTTTTGGGTCATTGATCTTGATTGGTCTCAGTTTACCTGCGAACCCAAGAGTGAAACTTTCGATAAGCTCACAGGGCTGGTGAAAGACTTCTGTTCAAAAATCTCAGTGGAGTCCAGGGGAGGACAGAATGCCTTGCCTTTGCTTCAGAAACTAGGGTTTCAAAATATCCAAGTCGAACATATTCCATTCTCTTCAAAAAATATTCCGATTGAAGAACTTGCTCTTTATATTAAACAGGAAGTGTTGTGCTATTCCATCATGAGTGGGAGGGCGATGAATGACCCTGAAACAACTGAGCTTGTGCAATTCATAGACAAGGATGTGAGAGCAGGAAAGTTTAAAATTTCCTATGGTATGATCTTGCTCACTGCTGAACTTACTCCATAGGAGCATCCATGCTACGCATTTTCTCTACGATAATTTTTTTAACAGCAATGAGTAGTTTTTCTGCATTCGCGAATGGGATTTCAACTCATGTTCTTGACCTCGCTACAGGAGTTGGAGGAAAAAACGTCCCCGTGATTCTGGAGCTGAAGAGCAAAGAGGGGAACTGGACCAGGTTTGCCACCGGAGTGACTGATGAGAATGGAAGAATTAAATCTTTTAATTCACCGATTAAAGTGAGCAAGGGAATTTACCGCTTAAGCTTTGATATGAGCAAATACACTGGAAGCAAAAAGAGCTCTTTCTTCCCGGAAATTAATGTGGTCTTCCAGATTGAGGATGAAAATCTCCACTATCATGTGCCAGTGGTAGTGAGCCCTTACGGATATAGTACTTATCGCGGGAATTAGATGCTCGAGGTCTCTTTCTAGAGGCCTTCGAGTAACTGTCCCGAAAACAACTTTGCATCAATATGGTATTGTTGACTGTCGAATAAAGTCGTCCAACGTTTGATGTCCGCCTCAGCAATGTCTTGCTCCCGCAAGTTAAAGATGAATAAGTCACTTTCACCTTGAAGCCAGCGTTTCTTCTCAGCTTCCGCCATAACTTTAGTGTTCTCATACTCTCGACTTACGACTTTATATCGCTCAAGGCTCGCTTCAACTGATTCGGTGGAAAAATTATAGAATCGTTCGAGCTCTTGGAGGAGATATTGCTTCTGCTTTTGAATGGCCAGGGTTTTGTATTCAGAAGATACGGTCTTTCCCCCGGCCTTTCTGTTTTCCAATGGAAAATCAAAGCTTACACCAATTTTGATGGTCTCAGGGTCATAAGGGACATCACTCGATAGTTCACGAGAGGCGAGGACGTCAAGATTTAGCCCCGGAAGCTTTTGATTCTGGTTCAGCTCCTTCTGTTGCCTCATGGCCTCATAATGAAGATTCAGAATCTGGAGTTGCGGAACCTTGTCCCAGTTAAATGATGTGGTTTTTGTACTCTTATGAACCTTAGGATCCACTGGTGCCTGATCTTCTGAGGGAATCAAGCTGATTCCTTTATCAGTTCTAAGATAAAGCGAAAGTTCTATCGCAATTCTTTTAAGATCGATTTCGTTCTTTAAAACTTCGTCTCTTCGTTTATCGATTGCTCTTAAATTATCTTTGATCTTCAATCTTTCGACGTCGCCGGCCTTAAACTTTTTTTCAATCATTTCCTGGCGACTGGTAGCGAGATTCAGAATGTTTCTTCTGATCTGCAGCTTCTTACATTCCAGAAGCCACTTATAATAAAGCGAGAGTGCCTTGTGGGTCGCGGTCAATTTTTTCGTCATGAGCTCTTGCTTAGAGATCTCTTGATTTATTTTGGCAATGCGGGCCCCGAGTCGTGCCTCATCATTGGCGAAGTTTCTAAGAATTGGTACGGTTAGACCTGCAAAGAGCTCTCCAGCGGAAGAAGTTCTGTAATAACCATCGTACTCAGCAAACTTACCATTACCTTGTCTATGACCGGCAATGAGACCGATACCGTAGTAGGGAGTCTTACGTTCAATCGCCGTTTCAAAATACTGGTTGTCATACACATTCTCGATATTGTTACGAGATTTAAATTTTACTTTGTGGTCAAAGTTTCCAAGGCTTGCTTCGTATTCACCTTTACTTGCTTCGTACTTAAGCAGGGCCTCTTGAATCAGAGGATAGTGGTTATTTACTGACTCAATGATCTGTTGTTCTGTAATTTCCGCGGCAAATGCCACATTTAAAGAAGTAACAATAAATAGAATAGGGACTATCATTTATTACCCTCATCACCTTCGGAATCTTTTTTGATGGTGAGAATTTTTGTGAGTTCGTCCTGAATAGGTTCAAGAACAGGCGGAAAGCGATTTAACTGTCGCCATATTTCCCAACCAATGTTTGTTTCTCTGAATGAAATATAGGCCCTGGCATGGGCGCCTAATCTTAAAACGTTCTGGCTTGGCCATTTTTCATCTTCAACCAAAAGAACACGAAATTTCCCATGATACGAACTTGCTTGGTCGATAAGATGAACCTTCGCTGCAAAGGTATTGATGGCGAGGGACGGCCAGCCTGGGATTTGAATTGAGGGCCATCCTTCAAACTGAACTTGGGCCTTCATTCCAGATCTAATGAGGGAGGCATCGTTACCATCCACCCAAATCTCTGTTGCCATTTTCGTAACGTCAGGAGTGAATACCAAAATCGGAGTTCCCGCTTTGATGAGGTAGCCTCGTTCACCCGAAATGATTCTTACGACTGTTCCGCTTCTTGGGGCAAGGACTTTTTGTTGTGATTGTCTTGAGAGCTTTGTTTCGGCCTTTACTTGAGTGGCCAGGGTCTTTTGATATTCAAGGATCATTTTGGAGTGTTCGATTTTGGCCTTCTCATACTCTTTACGAGGAGAGAGCCCTTGTTCAAACAACTTTCTCTGGCGGTCGAGATTGATTTTTGCGGTGTCCATCATGAGCTCTGCTGAGTCTCGTGCGGCAGTCGCTGCGTCTCTCTCGGTTCCCATTCTATCGAGAAGGGCGGGATCATTATCGATAAGTTCTGCTAATACATCTCCTGCCTCAACTCGATCTCCCTCTTTGACTTTCCACTCTTTGATAAATCCGGTGACGGGAGTTGTGATACTTTGTACACGCTCATTGGGATTGATTGCTGTTACTTGGCCCACACCCACGGTAAATGAAACCCATGGGAGTAGACCAAGTAGAATCACGGGTAAAATAAAGAAACCAACTTTGATGTTGCCAGCGATTCTGATAGGAAGTGCTGGCACGTAAAGATATTTTTTCAAATGCTTTGCTCCAATGCTTTTTTCATTTTGTAGTGACTAGTTTCAAAATCATAAAGGGACTCCATCGACTTAGGGAGTTTAATCAGAGATGCAAAGATCCCCGAAAGGATGATCTCCGCCGATACAAGTTGTCCCAGTGAGAGAGAGTCAGTTTGAACAAAATAAATTCCCAGACCAATGAGAATAAGGTGCGCAAGGACGAATAGGATTCCCACGATGATGGTGTTGAATTTGATGACACTGAAGTGGGTATGGCGATCTTCCAGAAATCTTTCAGTATATTTAAGCTCGGTATCGTTGGGAAGCACATCTAATAAGTCATACTTTCTGTCCGACTCAAGGATGGAGGTCTTAATTGCAAATTTGTTTTTGTTCCAGATTAGTTTCAGTCCAGTGATGATTAAGATCGGTAATAAGATGAACCCCGGGTGGAACAGAATGACCGTAATCATGCCGAAGATCAAAGAAAGGGCGATATCAGTGAAGTCAGCAAAGGTCTTTGAGAAACTTTTTGTTCCATTGAATAATTCAAGGAAGTAGTAGGGTGTCTTGACCGGTCTGACGTTCCATTCAGGAGTTACGAGAAGAATCATCTCTCTTTCAATGTACTCCGATAATATGATGAGGGAGTAGCGAAAGATCTGCGACAAGATAAGGCCAACTGCAATGATAATGGTAAAACTAATCGTATTTTGCCAAATCCCTGACAGGATTAAATTGTTCACCAGATACTGTACCGTCAAGGGAATGATCAGTGTCGTACCGCCATAGAGCAATGCAAAAATAAAGTATTCTCTTTTGAGTTTTAATTTCTTCAATGTCTCTAAGAATTCGATATTCATTAAAAAACTCCGCATGGTCCGGATAGGTCTTTATAGACGAATTTTACGTGATGAGTTTGTCTGGCTGGAAAATTTCATCAGATAATAATTTATATATTCTAATTATCAGTTATTTAATGGCAAAAAAATATGTCTTACTTTTGTTCAAATCTCGTTAATAACAACATAAACTTTCATTACATCTAGCATCATGAGCTACGAGATAGGAGACATATGATCATCGGAAACAGACAAGGCACTTTGGCCGCGGACTTACACACAAGAAATCATCAAATCACGGCCGGCCTCTCTGAAAAGATTGGAGGCAATGATGAAGGCATGAACCCTCATCAAATCATTGAGGCAGGTCTTACGGCCTGTACGATCCTTACTTGTCAGATGTACGCCGATAAGAAGAAGTGGCCTCTTACAAATACAAAAGTAACAGTGAAAATCACGACTGAAGAAGTGACTGGTGCAGTATTTCAAAGAGACATCGTATTTGAAGGGGATCTGACGGACGAGCAGAAAGAGAAGCTCCTTGCAATTGCGAACAAAACTCCCATTTATAACTTATTAACTAGATCGATTAGTATTGATACAAAACTGGTGTAATCGACTTTACTTGAGGACATATTAAACTGTGTCCTCTTTGTTCATGGTTTATTCTGTGAACTATGAAAGAAGAACTTAAAAACAAAGTCGTTCTCATTACTGGTGGTTCAAAAGGTCTCGGCTATGTACTTGCCGAGCATCTCCTTAAAGAAAATTGTAAAATTGCCATCTGTGCCCGTGACCTGAGCGAGTTAGAAAATGCCCAGGAACATCTGGGACCGGACGTCCTGACTCTTCAATGTGATGTCGGGAAGGTGGATGAGGTCAATAAGCTAGTCAGTGATGTCATAAAACATTTTGGTAAGCTGGATATTCTTATCAATAATGCCGGTGTCATTATGGTTGCACCAATGGAGTCTTTCAAACGGGAAGATTTCCAAATGGCCATGGATATCATGTACTGGGGAATCGTGAATACGACGTTGGCCGTTCTTCCTCATATGAAAGAGCGCAAAGATGGTCATATCGTTAACGTGACTTCTATCGGCGGGAAAATTAGTGTTCCGCATCTCTTGCCTTACAGTTCTGCAAAATTTGCGGCAGTAGGATTTTCAGAAGGGATTGCTGTCGAACTTCGAAAAGATAATATCTTCGTCACCACAGTCGTTCCTTGGCTCATGAGAACTGGTTCCTATGTGAATGCATTCTTTCAGCGCGGGAACAAAAAAGAGTTTAAGCTCTTTGCTCTCTCCTCAACAGCACCATTACTTACAATCAGTGCTGACAAGGCCGCTCGGAGAATTGTGAAGGCCCTTAAAGAACGTAAGGCCTTCAAGATTGTTGGTTTCCAAGCTGGACTGTTGAACGAGATCCATCATTTCTTCCCAAATCTTTCAGTCAAAGTCCTAGGAGCTATGTCAGAGTTCATACCTGCTGTACATAAAAAGGCGCCATTTGAAAAAGGTAAGTCCATTAGTGAACGATTTGAGGATGCCGAGGTTCCTGGAGCAAGAGAGATTGGTCAAAAGGCCCAAGAAGATCATCAAGAACTAAGGCACTAATCTATCTAACACCGGAATTCTTAATATACTCTGTTGGTGAACACCCCATGTGTCCTCTAAACATGGCTATGAACGTGCTGACGTTTTGATAACCAAGGTTGAATGATACATCACTGACCGATACATTTTCTGAGAGTTGCTTCAATGCTGTATAGATCTTAACTCTTTGTCTCCACTCCGTGAATGCGAGGCCCGTTTCATCTGTAAAATGGCGGGTAAATGACCGAAGCGACATTCCAGAAAACTTTGCCCACGTTTCTGTGGAAGACATGTCTTCAGGGGATTGTAGAATCTTTTTGGCCGTCTTTTGTAGCTTCTCGTCCTTTGGCATAGGAATATGGAAGAAGTTTGCGGCCTTCGCATTTTTTAGTTCATCTTCAGCAACTTTGGCCAGACGCTGTTGTTCGGCATTGTAGTTGAGATCAGATTCCCATGAACTCATACGCTCGAGAATTGACTTAAATAAAGGAGTAAACTCCATAACAGATATCACTTTCGGCAGCGTCTTCTTTAAGTGTTCTGGCACGAAGACGGCCATGATTGAGCATTCACCAATAACTTCTGTGATGTGCATAATGTTCGGTGGGAGATAAAAGAAAGTATTGTGTGAGATGACCCACGAATCAGTTTCAGTGGCAATCCGTACGATTCCCTTCTGTACGCAATTGAGTAGCCCGAAATCATGGGTATGAAGTTTCCTTTCCATCAAAGAGTCATCAATCGTGAATTCTCGCGCGAAGATGTACTTGAACTTAGAAAGTCTTTCAATGAGCTCTAACTTATCTTTTGGAAGGTTCTTTTTCATTGGCCGATCCTCGATACTTATTGGCTCAGTTACGATAACACGTTTTGACCATTATAGGTATATTAGAGATCATGAAAATCTCCAGGGAAGAAGGAAAATGAGCGATATTCTTTTTGCTAAGGTCGAAGAAAACTTCTACCGTTGCCTTAACTCTAATCATGAAGAAGATATGACCATGGCCCTAGAAAAGTTAAAGGCATCATTAGTTGAAGCTGAGGTACATAGTCATTCGGCCAAAAAATACTCAAAACTGTTTCTTGAAATGTTTCAATTCTCTGAAACTTCCAGTGAATCTCTATGGGCACAGGCGCCTAAGATATACTCTGCTGTTGGTGAATTTATTCATTCACGAAATTCATACGAAGATGAATTCCGTGAAGAAGTGAATCGAATGGGGCTAGGGAAGTACTTGGAAATGATTGATTAAAACTACTACTTCCTTTGATTAATTAACCATTCTTGTACTTCAGGTTTTGCCCAGTGGGCATCCCAACAGCCATGGCCACAAGTGCTATTATAAACCGTGAGGGTAAATTCGTGGATGTAGTTGCTACAAGACTCAATTTTAGGCTTAGCCAATTGCCAACCTGTTGACGTGAACAAGTTGTCACTGTTATTTCCGAAGACCCAGACTGGAATGTCTGCCATCTCACAGACGTCTGAAAAAGTATTCGCATAAGCTCCAGGCATTGCACCTGCAATGAGGTCTTTTGAATTCTTGATGAGTTCTTGGGTTCCGATAGATCCTGCAGAAAGACCAGTTACAACAATGCGATCAGGGTCCACTTGATATTTTTCCATGGCATCTAAAATCACTTGTCTTAACTGAGAGTGAATCCAAAGCCCGCTTCCATTCGAGCCAGCTGGGGCCCAATTAGGAGCAATAACGATTGCCGGGTATTTTTGGGCGAGAGTCGTGCCCCAGACTTGTTTTATAAAACCGGTTTTTCCTCCACCGACTGCCGTATGAGCGATGTTCAGGACGGAACCATTTAGGCCATGAAGAGAAAAGATCATGGGATAAGTTTTATTCGGATCAGTTCCGTAGTCGGCCGGGAGAAAAACCGCGCAATCATAACCAGATGAACGGTCCCATAGAGTAACTTTCCCGGCCCTGGCATCCGCTGGAGTAGTGGGAGTTGGATTAAGAGGAGATTCGGTTGATTCTGATGGAGTTTGTGAACTTGAATCATCTTTTTTATTACATCCTACAGAGAAGATGCTTAAGAGGATGAGAAGAGTCGTTAATTTTTTGTACATGAGTATGGCCCCTTTTGGGACCATACTAAATAGAAAATCTTAAAATTTTGTGGAGTTTAATCTAAAAATAGACCGGGTGACAAAAATTCCCAACCCCGCGATGAAACTCGCTATTAAACAGGGAACTAGGTCATGAAAATGTAGAAAGTTGAATCTAAAAAGCGATCTAAAGAATGGGGTATAGAGAACAAGGGCCAGCAAAGCAAAAGACCCTGCCATTATTATTGTAAAGTGTTTTGCACATTCTCCCACTGTGACTTTTCCAATTCGAATGTAAATGAGGAAGAGGTTCGAAATAGTAAGAGTTGTAAATGTGATCCCTCGTGCATCCGATGGCCCGAGACCATTCTTCAAAGAGAATAGATAAATTCCTATCACTGCTATCGATAAAACAAGCCCACTCGATAAACTTTCCAATAGCTCAGATCGAGAGAGCATTGCACTTTTTGTGGATCGAGGATGCTTCTTCATTAAATCAGAAGTCCCAGGAAGTGCCTCGTATAGTGTTGTTGATGCCGGTTCTATTACCAGATGAAGAAAGGCAATATGCACGGGTAGCAAAATAATGGGAAGATTGAGCAAGACTGGAACTATTGAGAGCACTGTTATAGGAATATGAATCGCTAAAAGGTAGGTAAAGGCACCTTGTAGATTTTGATAAATTCTTCTTCCGATTCGAATCGATGCAACGATAGAAGAGAAGCTGTCATCCAGAATGACTACTGACGAGGCCTCTCTGGCAACATCGGTTCCTCTTTTTCCCATGGCTATACCGACCTGGGCTTCACGTAGCGCGGGCGCATCGTTGACCCCGTCCCCGGTCATGGCCACAACCTCTCCGGAAGACTTTAACAAAGTGACTATTCTAAGTTTATCTAACGGCTTCATCCTGCAAAAGACTTGAACCTCTTTAAGTTTCTGTAACAGTTCTTGGTCATTCATTTGTTCAATTTCTGATCCGGTAAGTACCTTGTCATGGTTTTGGAGATCAATCTGCTTGGCTATGCTTTTTGCTGTCGCTGGATGATCACCTGTTATCATTAATACTTTTATTCCGGCCCCTTGGCATTCTTCAACGGAGGACTTGGCGTCGTCTCTGACAGGATCCTCAAAGCCGATAAGGCCCAGAAACTCGAAATTGAAATCATGTTGTTTCTCGGGGAGAGTAGGCGAAGATGAGCTTGCGACACCCAGAACCCTCAGTCCCATAGAGGCCAGAGTAATCATTTCATCTTCGATGATCCTGGCCCTTTCAGGAGGAAGATGACAAAGGTCAATAATCGCTTCAACTGCTCCCTTTGCTCCTATCACATAATTATTTTGAGTTTTTCTCTTCCATGCATAAGAGACAGCAAGTAGTTTGTCGCTGATTTGATATTCTCTTGAGATTTTCCAGTCTGGATGAAGATGCTCTGTTTGTTCTAATAAATGAATGCCTGTTTCTTTTATGGCCTTCTCCATGGGATCAAAAGGATCAATTGGGGTGGCCAGAATTCCAAATTCCATAATTTCATGAAAAGATTCCGGTAAGGTCTGACTTTGGTCATTGAGATTAATCTGTTCTTTCCCATTCCAAAGTTTTTTTAGGACCATTTTGTTTTGAGTAAGTGTTCCTGTTTTATCCACACAAAGATATGAGATGGACCCTAGGGCCTCTATCGAAGGAACCTTTCTGGTTAATACATTTCTTTTTGATATTCTCCAGGCACCTGCAGCAAGAAAAATCAGAAGAACGGCGGGGAGTTCATTTGGAAGAAGGGCCATGGCGAGAGTAAGACCCATAAGAATTCCATCTAAAAGATCACTTGTTGAGTACCAATAATACAAAATAATAAAGATGGTCAGGGCCGCAACTAAAACGGTTAGTTTGTTTACGATCCTCCTGGTTTTTTTTTGAAGAGTAGTTCCTTCATCTTTAACACTATAAAGACTTGAACCAATCTTCCCCAGTTCAGTATTCATTCCTGTTCTCAAGACTTTTCCAAGGGCCTGGCCCCTCAGAACAAGAGTTCCAGATAAAACGAGGTTGGGTAGAGTTAATGGTGATTTTTCAACTGAGAAGGATTCGCCTGTAATGATGGATTCGTCTATGGAGATGGGCCCACCTTTTAATAATTCGATGTCTGCCGGAACCCTATCTCCCTCATTTAAAATGACGATATCACCTGGCACAATTTCCCTGCCCGGAATTCTCATTTGTTTCCCTTCGCGAATAACGACTGCTCGAGGGCTTGAAAGTTTTTTTAAAGCGCTTAAGGTTTTTTCGGTCTTGTTTTCCTGGTAAATGGTGATCGCTAAAATAAGAAGCAGAAAGGCGAGGAGGCTATAAATTTCAGCCGCCTCACCTAAGATGATATAGATAATTCCAATGCCTATGAGAAGAAGCACCATGGGCTCTTTGATGGCCCCTATAATGATTCTCCCAAGTCCACGGGGACGATCGGAGCTGAGCTCATTATGACCGAATCTCTCTAATCGACTGAGACTTTCTGAGTGTGAAATACCAGCTAAGGTTTGATCAGTAGAGGCTTTCATGATGATAGGTTTTTTCATCATCTTGGATGAGACCAAGAAAATATTCTAATATGTCGTCTATTGTGATTATTCCCTTCATTTCACCTTTTTTGTTTTCGACAACGAAGGCCGACACTCTTTGAGCAAGAAATTCTTCAATAACTTTTTGTACGGAGGTCGATTCACTGACGACATAAACTGGCCAATTCATGTAATCGTGGACCTTTTGAGTGGAGTTAAGGCTTAGCTCCATATGTTGAGAATCGACAAGATCGCTTCTGATGGACTTCCATAGATCTCTGTCGCTAAGGATACCGACCAATTTACCATTCTCCTGAACCACGAGATGTTTTAAATTTCGATTGGTCATTATTTGACTGACCTCTAGCATTGAACTGTTTGGGCCAATTGATACTATTTTTTTGGACATCAAATCTTTGGCCCTTACCATAATCAATCTCCTTCTTTCTTTCTGACGTGAACATATGAGCAAACCTCATTTTTAAGTTCTTTTCCCTTTTCAAAGTCCGATATGTTTTGAAGAGTGGTTTGTGCAATATTGCTAATGGCCTCTTTTGTTAAAAAAGCCTGATGCGAAGTGAGGACAACATTAGGAAAGGTCAGGAGACGAGCAAGTGTATCATCCTGAATGACTTGTTCTGAAAGATCTTCGAAGAAGATACCTTCTTCCTCCTCATACACATCGAGACCAGCGTAACCGATTTGACCGCTTTTAAGGGCGTTAATGAGGGCCTTCGTATCAATTAGGGCGCCTCGTCCGGTATTGATTAACATCACACATCTTTTCATCTGAGAGATCGATTTCTCATTGATCATATGATGTGTTTCGGGTGTGAGAGGAACGTGTAATGAAATAATGTCTGATTTTGAAATGAGTTCTTCTAAAGAGACATATCGGCAGAAGTTTTTTTCCGTACCAACGGAGTATTTAGTATCATATGCAAGAACCTGACAGCCGAAACCATTCATTATCCGACACATGATGGTTCCAATTTTTCCCGTTCCAATAATCCCAATGATTTTATTATGGAGATCAAATCCCATCAAACCATTGAGTGAAAAATTTCCTTCGTGGACTCGCGTGTTGGCACGGTGAATTTTGCGGTTGAGGGTCAATATTAGACCAGTTGCATATTCGGCTACTGCAAAAGGTGAGTATTCCGGAACTCTCACGACCTTTATCCCGAAATCGGATGCGGCCACAAGATCTACATGATTAAAGCCCGCGGACCTCAGGGCCAATAGTTGAATACCAAGTTCATGCAAGTATTGAATTGTTTCTTTAGTGAGTCTGTCATTTACAAACGAGCATATGCAGTCATAACCCTGAGCAAGTGAAGCAGTTTGATAAGTCAGACGTGGTTCAAAAAATGAGATAGAATGGTTGAAAGTCGCATTGACCCTTTCAAAGAATGGTCTTTCAAAAGCATGAGTATCGAAAAAAGCGATTTTCATTCAAGTTCCTCATCTGCGAGGGCGATTAAATGTTCTCGTCTCTGAATGGGCCTTGCCTTTTCTCTTTGATTTTTTTGCTTTCTTTTGAGTTTTCATACAGTTTCTCCTTCGAAGCATAACCGCATAAATAGTCACATCCATCCCGTTTCCTGCATACTGATTAAAAAGCTTCTTAACTATAAATTAGGCCCCATTGAGGCAAAGTTCTTAATATAATTTTCCTATGGAAACAGTCGAAGAATTCATGACAAATAGTTACCCATGTTGTTCATCTGCAGAATCTTTGAAAGATGTTTGTAATATCCTTGCAGAGAATAATTGCTCAGAAATTTTCATCGTTGATAAGAATAAAAAGTTAATAGGTGCCGTTTCGGGACGTGATATCTTTTCGAAGTGTGGTAGTGGAGCTGACCCATCGCAAATAGATGTCATTGATTGTATGCATAAGGTGCCGGTCATCATTAATGCTCAAATGGAGTTGGAGGATTGCTTAACTGTCCTTGAGCATAACAATGTAGAATCGGCACCTGTTGTAGATCGTAATGGTAATTACTGCGGACTTATTTCCCTTAACGATATCAAATCCAACTTTAAGGAATGACTTTCGGTTCGAACGTTCTATAGACCGGCATCCAGAAGTTGTCGTCGATGGCCTTAAGTAGGTCCTTCTCACTCTTAGTCTTGGCAGCCAATCCAACTTTAAGAGCAATCGCGCGAGATACTTTCTGAATATCTTCAACAACTGGAAGAAGATTATTTCCAGTCTTGTTACCTAATGGTGACATCTCAGAAAGCGCTTCAGATGCGGCCATGAGCATTTCATCCGTCACTTCTTTTGCTCCACTGGCAAGAACTCCAAGTCCAATACCTGGGAAGATATAAGAGTTATTACATTGAGCAATTGGATAAGTTCTTCCATTGAATTCAACTGGCATGAACGGACTACCCGTCGCCACAAGTGCTGAGCCATTTGTCCATTCAATGATATTTACCGGCTGAGCTTCAACTCGAGATGTCGGATTCGAGAGAGGCATAATGATTGGTCGAGAGCAATGAGCATGCATCGTCTTGATGATCTCTTCAGTGAATAATCCAGGCTGACCAGAAACACCGATTAAGATTGTAGGCCTCACGTTCTTAACCGTATCAAGAAGAGAAATATTCGCCTGATCTTTAATCCATACATGGCCCTCGCTCTTCTGAGCAAGTGCTTGTTGGAAATCAAGAAGGTTAGGCATTGTATCTGTGATAAGACCGTAACGATCTACCATGTAGACTCGTGCGCGGGCCTCTTCATCACTAAGACCTTCAACTTTCATACGAGAGATAATTTTCTCCGCAATACCAGCTCCAGCGGAACCAGCACCTAGGAAAACAATTCGCTGATCTTTGAGTTGATCTCCAACGGCGCGACAAGCGGCCATTAGACAACCGAGTGTCACAGCAGCGGTCCCTTGAATATCGTCATTGAAACAGCAAAGTTTTTTGCGATATTTCTTTAAGATTGGAAGAGCGTTGTGCTGAGCGAAGTCTTCAAATTGAAGAAGAACATTTGGCCAGCGACGTTTAACCGCCTTAATGAAAGCATCGATGAAGGATTCATACTCTGAACCAGTCACACGTTGATGCCTCCAACCCATATAAAGAGGATCTTTCAGAAGTTGATCGTTATTCGTACCAACATCAAGGACGATCGGAAGAGTGTAGGCCGGGCTAATCCCACCGCATGAAGTGTAGAGGGAAAGTTTACCGATAGAAATGCCCATGCCACCGATACCTTGGTCCCCAAGACCCAGAATACGTTCACCATCAGTAACCACAATGACTTTCACTTTTTGTTTGGTCACATTGCTCAGCATCTCGTCGATGCGATCTTTGTTCGGATACGAAATGAAAATACCGCGAGAAGCGCGATAGATATTTGAGAAATGCTGACAGGCCTCACCAACTGTTGGGGTGTAGATGATCGGAAGCATTTCAGCAAGGTGCTTTTTCACGAAGTGATAAAAAAGTGTCTCGTTAGTATCTTGCAAGTTTCTTAGAAAGATATGTCTTTCAAGGTCTTCTTTTAAAAGAGCATATTGAGCTGCAATTCTTACTTCTTGTTCTTCAATTGTTTCAAATGCAGAAGGAACGAGACCATGGAGTTTAAGATCATGGCGTTCTTGTTCAGTGAATCCAGTGCCCTTATTTAAAAGAGACATCTCTAAAAGATTTGTGCCGTAGTAAGGGATCTTTACCGGGCGAGTGGAGAAAGTCATATATCCGCCTTTTAGACTATAAAATCGATGAGGCTATCTTATGAAATTTTTCGCAGGTAAGAAACCAACTCGTCTTGATTTCTTTCAGAGTCCGCCAATGAATTTGATTTACGTTGTTCCTTGTGATGGAAGTACTTACCAGTTACTAAGGCCTCAGGATCATTACTGATTGCTAGCCAAATCTGAGTTTCTGCTCCTTTCATCAAATTATCTGGAGCACCAGCCCCTCCCATTCTTGTAGGGACCCAACCAGGATCTACAGCATTAACATAAGTACCTGGCCAGTTTCGAGCAAAGTATTTAGTGAGCATGAGATCATAAAGTTTTGAATCGCTATAGGCCTGAGTATAGTTCCAAAGTCGTTTTTCCCATTGAGGATCTGTCATATTGAATTCACCACTTTGGTGCATACCTGAGGAAAGAAACACCATTCGTTCTGGTCGCGCTAAAAGAGTGCTAAGAACAAATGGAGTGAGAACGTTCACCGCGAACATAGTACGAAGGCCGTCTCTTGTTACAACTTCAGCATTCGTTTCATAGATACCAACGTTATGAATGATGGCATCGAATGGACCTAAAGCATTGGCCTGTTTGGCGACAGACTTTATTTCATCAAGAGTTGAAACATCTCCGATCACAAACGGAACATCTTTTCCAATTTTCTTTTTTGCTTCTTGCGCTGATTTCTCACTGCGGGCATGAAGAACCACCTGGTGGCCTTTCTCAAGAAGAGAGTTGCCTGCAAGAAATCCGAGACCTGTCGTAGAGCCAGTTATAAATATTTTTTTCATGGGCCAATTGTATCGTGGTAAGCGCGTTAGCTGCAATAGGTCTTCTGCTGCTCAGACCCTCGCTTCTTGCAGCGGGTAGTTTAAAATCTCTATGAGGTGACGTTATGAAAGCATACCAAATTTTAGCGGTTGCTGTTTGTCTGACATTAAATCTTTCTTATGCAGAAGACATATCGATCACGAAAGAAAAATCTCGCGAGGAACAAAAAGGTCCCGAGGCCTACTTCACAGGAAAGGCCACTATTAAACCTTTATTTACTTCTCCTGTGCCTGCACGGACACAAGGAGCCTCAGTGAAGTTTGAAGCTGGTGCGAGGACGGCTTGGCATTCTCATCCTCTTGGTCAGACTTTGATTGTTACAGATGGAGAAGGTTATGTTCAAGAGAAGGATGGTAAAGTACATAGAATTAAAAAAGGAGATGTGGTGTGGACTCCTCCAGGAGTGAAGCACTGGCATGGTGCTGGCCAACGTTCAAGCATGACTCATCTCGCGATTCAAGAAAGCCTTGATGGAAAAGTCGTGGAATGGATGGAGAAGGTCACGGATGCTGAATACAAGGAAGTAAAAAACAAATAATTACTTTCGACCCCAGATGAAAATTCTTTTGAAGGGATAGAAGTAAGGTTTGTCATCAGGCAATACCTTGAACAATCGCTCTCTATATTCAGTCATAAAATTTTTGAATTGATCTTCTTTCAGGCGACTTTGGTAATAAGTCAGCATACTGCCTTTTACCCATTCAATAACTTCTTCGCGGGAATTCAGTATATGTCCATAAACTCGCAACTGAACTTTCTGTTCTTTGAATCCAAGTTTGAATAATAAGCTAGCATAATCTTCAACTAAGAGTAGTGGATGTTCTCTTGATTCATAACCTAACTCTCGGCTGAGTTCATCAGCAATCGTGTGAGTAGGATAGTCGTGATTCATGGGCATCTGAACTGCTAGCTGACCACCTTGTGAGATATTCTTGGAAATATTTTGAAAAAGAGCAGGATGATCTCCACACCACTGCAGGGCCGCGTTTGAGAAAATAATGTCAAATTGCTTACCAGGATTCCAAGATGCGATATTGCCAAGTTCAAACTTTAAATAGTCAGTCTGGAATGCTCGCGCTTTCTCCAACATCTTTTCAGATGAATCTATTCCAAACGTTTGTTTAGCATTCATCTTTTTATGAAGTTCAGCAGTTAGTTCCCCTGTGCCACATCCTAGATCAACGATGCTTGGAGAATCGACTTTGTTTAGTAGTGACATGAGATCATAGAACGGTTCTGAACGTTGATCTTTAAACTTTTCGTATTGATTGGGGGCCCATGAATCTTTGCTCATAATGGTGCTCTCATTATAGTTTTTTAAAGTTTCTTTTACAGTGTACAAGAATTAGACAAATTTTTCTTAATAAGACCCTGATTTACTGATCTACAGTTTGGCATTCCACTTGCTCAATGGTCTTCGACCGAATTTCCAGGTCGTCATTCACTTCTCTCACACTCCCAATTCTATTTATTTCCAAGGAGCAATTAAACCACTGTGAGGTAGTCGTGCGTGCGCTTGTCTGATTCGGCCAAACTCTATTAACCCTCATGAGGAGGCCAATTTTGAATTCGATTTTCTTAAAAATGGGAATGTTTTTGATCATCGTTACACTTCTTAGTTTCACCGTCTCTTGTGTCAAGGAAGAGAAGAAGAAGAGCAGCAGTGCCCCGGCGGGAATCGCCGTAAAAGTTAAAGCAAGTAAATTTTAAGGAGGAAATTACATGAATAAATTTTTGGCATTACTCGTTTTTACTTCAATGACTGCACTGGCCCAGGAGAAGGGGCCCGTAACTCCAACTTCAGTTACATACACTTTCAATTCAGCTCAGTTGACTATGTTTAATGATGATAACTATGGATTGTTTCGAGATCCAATTCAACATACGTTTAGAAAATCCGATCCCGATTTTGGAAACGCCGAGATCAATGATGTGACTGTAGGTTTTGGTCGCTATAAGTCTATTAGTCTTTGCTTTTCAACTACAGTGTCGATGACTTTCAATGGCGAGAAATATAACGGTCGCGATGGAACTAATATAGATCAGGGAGATTTGATTTATGGTCAAGCAAATGGGACCGTTAGCACGGTCAATCCAGGTGCAGTTCATCCCATTCAATTAATCATGGGTGGCCAATCACAGTGGTGTACCTCGACTTATTTTAAAAAGCCCTTGTGTGTAGTCGGTCCAGGTACGAATACATGTGAGATCGGTGACGATATTTACTCATCTGAAGGTAAGATCAATATCAACACTGGAGAATTAGACCTGGGAATGGGCGCACCTATTAAACTTCAGATCAGCTTTTTAATGGATATGCTTAATGGAGTGATCATTAATGCTGATACTGGCGAAGTAACCACTGCACCGGCAGTAAAAATTGTGATGGGAAAACCAGGGGCAGCGATTCACCTTGGTAAGTGGGACACCAATGGCGCGACTGATGTGAGCATGATTTTTAGTAATGATAAGACTCTATTGTCTGTGATGTCGTCAGAATATCCGGGTACTCATTCACAAGGTTTCTGTAGTGGTCAAAGTAATGCTTACGTGACGAGTGTGCCTTTTGCTTCTTCGCTACCTACAAATAGTATTAACTTCATTACATACTTTGATGATGTGACTGGTAAGGTGGCCTATCCAAATATTTCTTCCTGTATGGATGAAAACAACTGTAACCCTGTTGGTTTCAACCTCTTTAGCGATGTCATTCAGGAAGTTTCCCAAGTTGCCTCTGTTGAGTGTGTGGATGAGAACGATGCGGACATTCCTCCCGTTCTTTTACAGTATGGTTATCTCTCAGTTGGTTCAGGTGAAGTTGGTGGACCGCAAAATCTCGCGGTTCAGAGAATCGTTGATCCGACAAACCTGTTCGGAATCTGTACTCCATCGAGCACTGGATATCTTGTTGGTAAAACAGGTGTATGTAGTTTTGTTGGTTCAGACGTTAATGGATATTAAATAAATGGTTGCCCTGACAGACTTAGTCTGTCGGGGCGCTTTTCAGGAAAACTCAAGGTAAATGACGCTGAAGAATCCTCTAAAATAATTTTTATCAAATGAGGAGGTTCAGATGGAAATTTACCAACTTCTTAAAGACGACCACAAAACTGTCAAAACTCTTTTAAAGAAACTTGAGGATACGACAGAGCGCTCTCAAAAAGAAAGAACGACTTTATTTACTAAACTTAAAGAAGCTCTGATTCCTCACACTCGTGCAGAGGAGAAAATCTTTTATGAGTCTTTGAAACTTTCTGAAGTCAAAGAGGCCGATGATCTTGCCTATGAAGGCTATGAAGAGCACGGCGTGGCCGATCGCCTGATTAAGGAGCTTGATAAGACTGAACCTAGTGATAAGCGTTGGACCGCCTTGATGTCAGTTCTTAAAGAAGTTGTTGAACATCACATTAAGGAAGAAGAAGAGAACATGTTTAAGAAAGCTCAGAAGTCGTTCGATTCTGAACTAGCGGTTGAGATGGGTGAGAACTTCCTGGAACTTAAAGAGAAGTTTTTAAATATTCTGCAAGCGGGGAAAATACCTAAGCAGGCACCTTCTCATTCACTTTCTCCTTAAGCATGATCCGTATTGTTCAACTTGGATCACCTCGCGCCAAAAAAGAAGGTCTTCGACTGGGAACGGTTCGAAGACCTCCCCGAGGAGTGCCTAAATCCGAATTTTCCAGAAGAAACTTCTATGATGTATGGATGCCAATCCTTTCACCATCACCTGAATTGGTGAAGAAAGGTCTGCATGCGGTTACTCCGAAAGAATGGAGGTCTTTTGAAAGGAATTATCGTGCCCAGATGAAAAGGCCCGATGCTTCCCATGTCCTCGATCTTCTGGCCGCCATGTCTCATGAAACAAATTTCTCAGTGGGATGCTATTGTGAGAATGAAGAGCGATGTCATAGATCAATTTTGAGAGACATTCTTAAAGAGCGTAAGGCCGATGTTTACTGATACCCTCGTTCCTTTGATTGGTAGAAGAGATAACTGAAGCCGACGAAGGCCGAATAGGTATAATCAGCTTTATAGAGTGGAGAACCGGCATTCGCATTGCCCTTAAAGCTATTTAGTCCAAAACCACCATAGATTCCAATTTGGTCTTTTTCATAGATGTAGGCAAGGGCCGCGGATGAAGACATATAGCCTGATCCTGCATCATACTCTGGTCTCTCAGCAGTTGCGTATTTTCGATCAACTTCAAAATAAAACTCCTGCATCTGATGAGTTGTATGTGTTCTTGTCAGACTCAAAATGATTGAATTGAACTTACTGTCGTCAAAGTAGTAACGGGTATTGAATGATGGTGCAAAGACCAGGCCTTGATAAGTGACGCTACTCAAATCTGTTGAGGCCGCAATCCGAACTGGGAAAAACAGTCTTACCCATAGTCTTTCCGTGCGAACCAGAAAGATATAAAACCTCGGGCCCAGTTCTCCCACCCAATCGAGATCATTCATGCCTTTTCGAGCGTCGTTCTTATCTGAATTCGCTGAAAATGCACCACCACCGCTCAGATCAAATCCGTAAACGGTATTATGGAGAATTCTTGCCTTCATACTATCTTCTTCGTCGGAACGAAGTCTGAGCCCTCTGTATCTCACTTGAGGAACAGCAAGATATCTCAGACGACCTTGATCAGAGGCCGGATAGTCAGGAACAAATGCTGAACCACCAATAACTCCGAATTCATATAATGGCTTATTTGATTGCACGGGATGCAAACTGGCATAGAGAGGCGACAGTAGGAATAAAACCAATGTGATCAAAATCATTTCAAATATCTTAACATGCATTTGCAGTATGTCTTTTCTATAATTTTTGTTATGTCACACTTGCATCATGAGCATGACATATTCTTGATGGTCCTTTCAGTAATTATCGCGATGTTTGCTTCTTATACTGCGCTCGATCTCTCTAACGCTGTTTCTACCGTGAAAGGACGAATCCGCTGGTTTTGGCTTGCTGGTGGTTCATTTGCGATGGGGGTTGGCATCTGGAGTATGCACTTTGTTGCTATGCTTGCCTTTAAAGTCGAAGGACTTACTTTCTACTATGATGTTCCACTTTTAGGTCTTTCTATGGCCGCGTCTGTCTTTGGCTCATTGTTATCCCTTCTTATTGTCAGTACCGGGAAACCGACTATTCAAAGTTATCTCGTCGGTAGTTGTGTGATGGGTGCGGCGATTTCGAGCATGCATTTCATAGCAATTAAGGCGATGAAGATGGAGGCTGGAATCACTTGGAACTATTTTCTCGTTATTCTTTCCATTGTCATATCGATCCTGGCATCTGGCCTAGGACTTCATTTTGCTTTTCTCTTGAAGAGGGATTATTCCTTTAAAGGTTTTATCTATCGGGTAATGGCCGGGATTATTCTTGGAATTGCAATCGCAGGAATGCACTACACGGCCATGGCGGCGATGTATCTTCATAAAGTTCAGTCTCATGTCATTGTAAATCCGACTCACTTACTAGCTGCCGATGGCTTGGCCGGATCTGTTATCATTGCCACCATTCTTATACTTGGTTTTGCGATTACTGGAACAAATCTTGAGCTCGCCATTATGACAAAGCAAAAGGAAAACGAAACTCTGGAGTCATCAATCAGAATCCGTGATCACTTTGTTTCTTTGGCAAGCCATGAACTCAAAGCGCCACTTACTTCCATAAAACTTCAAAATGATCTCATCATGAGATCGATCAAAAAGCAGGACGTTGATTTGAATAAGATGGAAGGCATGCTTTCACGAACCGGAAAGAATGTAGAAAGGATCAATAGGCTAGTGGATGACATGCTTGATGTCTCACGAATGGATTCTGGCAAATTAACTCTTCAAAAAGAGAACGCTGAACTATCAACCATCCTGAGTGAAGTGATTGAAAGACTTCTTCCAATGCTGGAATCGGCCGGATGTCCGGTTTTTTATCATTTCATGGAAGAATATGAAGGCAATTGGGACAGATTCAGATTAGAGCAGGTCTTCACTAATATTCTTATCAATGCCGCTAAATACGCACCTGGAAAACCGATTGAGGTCAGTATCCGCGAATATGAGGACATGGCGATGGTGAGTATTCGTGATCACGGTAAGGGAATTCCCCCTGAATTTGCCGAGAAGATCTTTGATAAGTTTGAAAGAGCGAAGAATGAGGGGGACGCCAAAGGGCTTGGTCTTGGCCTTTTTATTTCCCGTGAGATCATCCATCTCCATGATGGGAAGATCCAAGTGAAGAGCACTCCTGGCGAGGGCTCAGATTTTCAAATTTTTCTCCCTGTCTTGAGGCCATCTCAGACATTTGATGGTATCTTTAAACAAAAATCGACAGGGACCCATAATGAGCAAAGTAAAAGTTGAATTCGTTAAGTACGACATGACCAAAACGACCAATCGTAAGCGTAAGGACATGCTGGTTGATAATCATTCAGAGAAGGCGGTCATTACTCAACTCGAGCGCATTCATAAAGGGGAGAAAGTCGTTAAAATTCATGAAATCATCTGGGGTGAAGCTCAAGTAAAGCAAGACCAAGGTGACTTCTTCATGGGTGTGGTGAAATTCTTCAACTCAGAGAAAGGTTTTGGTTTTATTCAACCTGATGAAGAGATGGAAGACCTGTTCTTTCATAAGACTGCATGTGCTGAAGGTATTCCTCAGGAAGGTGATACCGTTGCTTTTCAAATTAGCGAAGGGCCTAAGGGGCCAATTGCCATTCGACTTAGGATTGTAGAATCTTAGCGGGGCCGGCCTTTCGTCTCAGTACAAGTTTTCTTATCTCCTCTACCCAGAGAACCAAACTTCCGATAACTCCAATAGTTAGGACGTCTCTAAAAGCAATGGGTGTTGTATAAAAAAGTTTATTCATGAACGGTGCATAAATCACTAGGGCTTGTAACAAAAATCCTGTCAGAAGTCCCCCAATTAACCATTTGTTGCTTAGAAGACTCATTCGGAAAACTGAATGCTTATCTGAACGGCAATTGAGCGCATTAAACCATTGTGCTACAGCGAGAAGTGTAAACGTCTGAGATTGTACTTCCACAAATGGAAATCCCATTTCTAAGGAATAGAAAAAATATCCTAAGGTCGTTAAGGCGATGGTTGGTGATAACAGAGACATTCGACGTAAAAAATGTCGGTCAATCAAAGGTTCTTCTCGTGGAACTGGGCGCTGTTTCATTTCATCTCCTTCCTCTGGCTCCATTATGAGTGTTACTGTGAGGGCGCCATCTGTTACAAGATTAATCCACAGGATTTGTACCGCCGCTAAAGGTGGTGGATAACCAAGTAATATAGCAGTAAAGAGAACCAATAATTCGGATATACTGGTGGTAAAGAAGTAGATGATGAGCTTCTTTACATTGCGATAAACGAGTCTACCTTGCTTGACCGCTTCGACAATGGTGGAAAAATTATCATCGGTGATAATAATTTTTGCTGATTCTTTGGCCGTATCTGTTCCTGTAATTCCCATCGCCACACCAACATCCGCTCTTACCAGAGCTGGTGAATCATTCACCCCGTCTCCTGTCATCGCAACAACGTTCTTTTTATTCTGAAAAGTCTTGATGATTCTAAGTTTTTGATCGGGATGTACTCGAGCGAATACAGAAATGTGATTAATGCGTTTTTCCAGTTCATCGTCGCTCATCATTTCCAACTCTGCGCCATCTATTGCTTGATCGCCACTTTTCATTATACCAAGAACTTTTCCGATGGCCTGGCCCGTATGTTTATGATCTCCGGTGACCATAACCGGTCTGATTCCTGCATTTAAACATTCCTCAATCGCAGCACGGACTTCCTGTCTTGGAGGATCCATTTGACCTACAAGGCCAAGGAAAACGATGTTCTTATTGTATGTTGCTTCTCTTATTTCTTCGGTGATGGGACCTTCAATTTTTGCAAAGGCCAGAACCCGAAGGGCTCGCTGGGCCATCTTCTCCGATGCTAAATGTGCCCTTTCGTCAGTGCCACATATATGCAGAATTTTTTCTGGAGCTCCTTTAATCCAGGTGATGATTTTGCCATCTATCTGGTGTTCTGTGGCCATTAATTTGAGTGAAGAATCAAAAGGTATTTCATCTTTTCTTGGAAATTTTTTTTCAAATTCTTCCTTATGCATACCTCGTTTGGCAGCAACCGTCAGAAGAGCACCCTCAGTAGGGTCACCGAGAATTTTCCATAAATTTTTATCGTCTTGAATGAGTCTAGCATCATTACATAAAACACCTGCGGTAAGTAATTGGTCTATGTCTTTATCAGTTTCGTTTTGAGAGTTTCCTTTGACTATAAATTCTCCTGAAGGTGAATATCCCACTCCAGTCACATCTACTGAAATACCGGATGGAAGATAAAGCGCTTCTACCGTCATCTCATTTTTGGTCAGTGTTCCGGTTTTGTCTGTGCAGATAATGTCAGTTGAGCCCAAGGTTTCCACCGCAGACAGTTTTCTAACGATGGCCTTTTTACCCGCCATCCTTCTGACTCCAACTGCCAGAGCGACTGTTATGGCTACAGGAAGACCCTCTGGAATCATTGACACAATCTGGCTGACTCCTATCATGAAAATTTCAGAAAGCTCTAGGCCTCTTAGAATTCCAATCCCTACGATGAGAAAAAATACAACTGCAGCAAGATAAATAATTGTTCTTCCAAAATGCGAAATTTTATTTTCCAAAGGAGTTAGTAAGTTCTGTTTCTCATTGGTGAGCTTGGCGATTTTGCCGACTTCGGTGTTTTGACCAGTGGCAACGACGATGACCGTTCCTCTCCCAGATGTGACAAAGGTTCCTGAGTAAACCATATTCGTTCTTTCTGCAAGAATGGTATCTACAGGTATGTCTGAAATGCTCTTTCGTACTGGTAACGATTCTCCGGTTAATGCCGACTCGGCAACTGATAGATCTCTGGCCTCGATAATCCTTCCGTCGGCCCCAACTGCGTCACCAGCATTTAGTAAGAATATATCACCTGGGACTAATTCCCGTGCTTCGATTCTTACTTCCTGACCGTCCCGGCGCACGGTTACCATGAGTTTGGCAAGTTTTCGTAGGGACTCAAGACTTCTTTCAGCTTTAGACTCCTGGAGGGAACCTATTAAAGAATTCAACATAACAACAGTTAGAATGACGGCAGCATCACTTATCTTATTCAGAAAAAATGCAATAGAGGCCGCTATGAGAAGGAGATAAATGAGGGGACTTTGAAATTGTTTTATAAATACAGCAAACAAACTTCTATGTTTTGGTTCAGGCAATTCATTACTGCCAAATTCCTTAAGTCGCTGATTAGCAACCTCTGAAGATAGCCCAGATTTAAGGTCGCTCCGATGAGCATCAAATAAGGTGGCTTCATTCATGTTATGCCAGGCCGAAGTTCCATGGTCAGGGAGCAGAGTCGATGGTTCCAAGTGTATGTTCCTTTCTCATTTAGTGAGTTTGCCCAAGAAAATAGAGTGAAACATTTGTGAGTATGACTAAAAGGATGATGGTTAATGCATCCGGTTCGATAAGAAGTTTTCGTTTTTCGACTTGATAGAGCTGCCCCACGATGGCCACTGAAGTAATTAGAATGGTCGCAATACAAGTTAAGAGGTGATTTGGCGATACGGAAGCAAGAAGTGATCCGTGATGAAAAAAGTCCAAGGGAATCAAGATCACTATGTTTAAGGTGTTACTTCCGAAAATGTTTCCGACCGCCAGATCGTAGGCCCGATTTCTGATGGCCACAATTGTTGAAACCAGTTCAGGCAGAGAAGTTGAAAAAGCAACTAACGTAGTTCCAATAAATGTTTTCCCGAGCCCACTCAGAGTGGCTATTTCCCCTGCTGCTTCAGAAAGGTAGGGGGCCGCGATGAGAATGACAAAGGCAGACAGAAAGTAACCGGTAAATGCCTTAATGGCCGGGTACTTTTTGTCTTGAATCTTAGGTTGATGTTCTACTTTGGCCTCATAAATTTTTTGATCATAGTAAAGTATGCGAGAACCCAGAAAATAGGCAATAGTGAGAAGAATTGGACCCATTCCAATTCCTGCAAAAGTTGGAATAACTAATTTAGATTCTAAAAAGATGGCCAGACCAGCAATTGAAGCAATTCCGATACTGATAGCACCCAAGAGGGCATGCTTAGAAGAAGCTCTGGAAAATATGGGCGATGTTCCTTTATGGATAAGATCGGCAATTGCAAGAATAAGAAGATTGAAAATACTACTTCCAAACAGATCTCCAACTGCAATATCAGGCATATGATGTCTGACAGCACTAACGTCAACCAGGAACTCTGGAAGAGAGGTCGCACCCGCTAGCAGGATGCTGCCAACAAATAAACGGCCAAGATTAGTAACTTCTGAAATTTTATCGGCAAATTTTACAAGAAAAGTTCCGGCAATAACGATGACGAGGGCCGAAATTCCAAATTGCAGCAATGACTCACGCATGACTATCGAGTTGGGGCTTCAATAAAGTAAATGCTCGTAAAACGTCGTGGCGTGTAACCATTCCTTTCAACTTACCGTTTTGAATCACCGGAAGTCGTTTTATTTTATAGTGGATCATCATATTGATGACATCATCAAGGGTGTAATCCAGTTCGACCGTTTTGGGATTTTTAGTCATTACATTTTCCAGGGGCACGTTCTTCGATTTTTGAAAAATATCTTCCACTCCATTAGAATAGAAAATTTGTCCAAATAATCTTTTAAGGGCCACAAGTGCATGAGGAATGTTGGCATCTTTTCCTACAAAATCAGATTCCGTTATGATGCCAATTAAGTGGGCGGCCGAATCGACAATTGGTACGACACTTATATTTTTTTCGAGCATTAATTTTGCAGCATCTTCAACAGTGTGCTTAGGTGTTAAATAAATTACGTCCTTTGTCATGAATTCGGAAACCTTCATTGAGACCTCGCTTGTTATAAGTACAGTACGTTGATTAAAAACATAGTCTAGACATGTGCGGCCAATTTTTTGCGCTCCAAAAAATCTTAAGCCAACCTTCTCTTTTTCAACCATTTAAGCGGTCAATGAAAAACTATTAGAAGGTGCCACTTTGGCATCTTGAGATCATGATTACCCCTAAGATATAAATCTCTTCGTTTGAAGTTGTGATCTAACGAATGACACTAAACTTAGGGAGTAATCATGAAGAGTTTTATGCTCATTGCATTTTTTGTTCTCGGCCAGGGAGTCAGAGCTGAGACAATGGGAGATGGTGTTCACTCCATCGTCAGGGGAACAGACGGTGAACCTCATTTAGTTAAGATGAATTCAGGTGAGGTAAAATTCATTGAGCAGAATGAAGGGCATAAGCTGGCCGTTTTTGAGAAGAAGCTTATGACCGCCAAATCACTTTCTTCAAATGTCCAAAATAAATTTCAAGTTGAGCCGGGTGCGAGCTATGAACCAACTGTAGTTCCTGATGCTCAGATTCCTGAAATCTTTAATAGAATGAATCCGTATATTAAAAGAAAGTCTGAATGTTCGGACCGTGCTCATGTCTGGGCGTATGATGAGTTTCAGAAAAGTGGTATTAAGTCACAAAAAGCATTTCTTATGCTGACTGATACTTATATTAAACGTACTCGCTACAAGTGGTGGTTCCACGTAGCTCCTATGTACACCACTGCTTCAGGTAAGAAGATCGTTATGGATTTTCAATTCCTTGATCGTCCGGTGACATTCACTGAGTGGAAAAATCACCTTGTGTTCAGTAAGCGTGAATGTGTGACTGATTTCAAATTCAATGACTACGATGCAGGCGCGGATCAAACTCAGGATTGCTACACTAAGCATGAACCAATGTATTACTACATTCCTCAAGACATCGGTGCGTTTGAGAATGGTAGACAGATTACTGGTTGGAGTGTTTCAGGTGTAAATGCAGCCCGCTCAAGAGCTTTCTTTCAAGGGAGTCTATAAATGAAATCAAAAAATATTATTTTCATGATGGCGCTTTTTGGACTTGTGGCCTGTGGTAAAGACGGCGGAGGCTCAGGTAGTGGTGGAGGAAGTGTCACACAGGCCGCTGCTCGTGAAATGGTAGAGGCCGCTCCTGGTTCGTACTACGCCATTCTTAGACCAGTGAACATTTATTCAAATGGTTTCATTCCATATGGGTCAGCGATGTTTACCTTGCAGGGGGATCAGCTTTCTGTAAGCACGTCAATGGATGACGATCAGGCAGTTCCGCACAGACAAACTCTGCACATCGGAACTCGTTGTCCGACTCAGGCAGATGATTCAAACGGAGACGGCTTTGTTGACTATGAAGAGGCCATGAAAGTTGTTGGCTCAGCACTTATGCCACTTGATGATGACTTAAATTCGCAATTGGGAGGAAAGGATCTTTATCCTAGAGGCCGTGCGATGACTTATAAGAAGGTTGTTTCTCTTTCTAAGGTCAATGCTGATCTTTGGAAAGCAGATGAAGATCCTTCTGATAATGTGATGAAGCTCTCAAACGGGCAGGGAATTGGTTTTGAAGGAAGAGTGGTTCTCGCTCATGGAACTGCTCCTCAAAGTTCATTTCCAACTAGTCTGGCCGCTCACCCAGGTGAGCAACCGCATATCTCTTTACCTGTAGTTTGCGGCGTACTTAAGAAGATTAATTAGAAGTTGATTTCAACTTTGGGCCTCGGCACCCTTTCGTCAAACCAATCGCGAAGGTCCATGTCGAGGCCCTGTCCTAACATGTAGTTGTAAAGCGCTCGTCTCAGTCCTACTCCAAGCATATCGTGATCGACGAACTTCTCTTCAGTGAAGGGGAGTTCGTTGTTCGCAAACAGGCCGTGTTCAGGTTTTTTCTGCGGAACAATCTTCACATTGAATTTGCCCGGATTCAGTCCCACTGGAGAGTGGGCAGTAAGTGCAAAGCGATGCCAGTAGGCAGAGCTTAGATAGTGCTTTTTAAAAAGCTGACGAACGACTTCAAGGCTGTCGATGGTTTCCTGCATGGTTTGAGTCGGGAAGCCGTACATAAGATAGGCGTGAACGAAAATGCCAGCGTCTTTGAAGTTCTTTGTGACCTTCGCGACCTTCTCGATTGAGATACCTTTATCGATGAGTTTTAAAACTCGCTCTGAAGCAACTTCAATACCACCCGTCACTGCAATACAACCAGCTTTCTTCATGAGCTCAGTCACTTCTGCCGAGAAGTATGGATCAAAACGGATATTACCCCACCATGTTACTTTGAGATTTCTTTTGAGGATCTCTTCGCTCATGGCCTTTAGAAGTGTCGGAGGAGCGGCTTCGTCTACGAAATGGAAACCGTTCACACCAGTTTCCTGGATGATCTTTTCCATTTTATCAACCACGCCTATGGCGGTATCTGGCTCGTAGCGGCCAATATAATCAAGACTCACGTCACAGAAAGTACATTTCTTCCAATAGCATCCGTGGGCCAGGATCATTTTATTCCAACGACCATCAGTCCAAAGTCTCTGGGTTGGATTCATGTTGTCCATCATTGAGACGTAGCGATTCATCTCAAGACCTTTGAAGCTTGGAGCATCAAGGTTCTTGAACTTGATATCGAAGAGTTCAGGTGAAGAGACAAAAGTAACTTTGTTATCTTTGCGGTACATGGTGCGAAGTAAAGGACCATCGCCCGCTTCGATGAATTTCAATAAATGTTCTAGAGGTTTTTCACCATCGTCGAAAGTGATGTAATCGATCACATCAAAAATTCTTGGGTCTTCCAGGGAGCGAAGCTCGGTATTAACGTAGCCGCCGCCAAGAAGAACTTTTACGTTTGGAGATACTTGCTTGGTTGTCTCAGCAATTCTTAGAGCTCCAAGAAGGTTGCCGGGGAAAGGAACTGAGACTCCTATGACGTCTGGTTGGAACTTCTCGAGATTTGCCTTCGTGAGTTCGGTAATCCATTCATCAATGATCGTTTTCTTTTTAAGACGCTTAACAATCGGAGAGTATGAATTAAGAGATAGCGCGATTTTCTCGGCATAACGAGAGAATCCGAAATCCTCATCTACACCGATGCGGATGATATCTGCGAGGTCATCCATAAAAAGGCTGCAAATGTGCTTGGCCTTATCTTTATCGTTTAGTTCGTTATAAAGGTCGAGAACGCCACCCTGGTTGTCATCTAGTGGCATGAAACGAGGGCCCTCAGGAATCGTCTGACGCTCAATAATGGTTTGAATGAGAGGGGACTCATCTTTCTGAAGGAATGAGATTACAGCATCAATGTTGTTTTCGTATTCCTGATGAGCATCGAGATAAAAGTCTAACAGCTGATCTTTGACCTTGGATTTTCTAATGATCTTTGTAATTTCTTTGAGGCCATCCTTAGAGAAGATTTTAAGGATAAGTTCAAGCCCTATATCAACCTGATTGACCTCATGTCCTAGCTTTTCAAGATAAGACGTTAGATACGCCGTAGATGGGTACGGAGTATTGAATTGAGTCAATGGGGAGAGGGCTAGGAGGATTTTCATTTAAAGAAGTTTATCAGATCCTGACTCAGTTTAATAGATGCAAGACCTCTTTAGGCCAATAGCACTTATAGAAGAATGTTGGAAGCTGTATGTGCTTTGGAATTTTCCTCTTTTAATTTCCATAACATATAAACATTGTTTCTCTGATAATCTCTTATATCATTCATTATGTCCGGAACCATTTTTCCCGCGGCCAGTAAACTCGCGATTAAACTTAAGCCTCCAGTACTTGCTGAAAGATAGAACGTGGCCATTTCAATTGTGGCCAAGCTTAAGTACTTTTTTTGTATGGATTTATATTCGGCTTTGATTCTCGCAAATTCAGGCCTTATAAGATCCTTCTCAATATCATGGGCTACTTGGACAAAGTCAGAAGGCTTAGTTAATTCAACCGATTTACACGCCTGCTTCATCATACTTCTAAAGTTGAAAAACGATTCTTCATTTGAGCGGAGTTTTACAATGTTTTGAAATTTAACATTACCTAAAAAAGGAAGGTTCATATTGGAAATGATATTTGCTAATTTTGCTTCTTCTTTCTTAGGATGGGCCATGAAATTATTTAGGAGACCCCATTCGAATGTGGACTCAGTAAAAAGAATACCATTTTGAAACTCCGCAAGTCTTAATCCATATTCCAAAGATTTAACTCTTTTAAGCCCCACTTTTAATATTGAGTCGTTTCTCCATCTTTCATACTTAGAGCGTTCAACTAATCCTGGGTCTTGCATAGGCAGGAAAATATCAAAGGTATTGTTTCCATCTTTTGGAACATTATTTATTTCGAACAATTGGTAAATGGAGGATGGGACATAACGTGGATCGTTTTTGAAATCGATCGATATAATATTGTGGGGAACATCGAATTTATCCCAATGGCGTTTCTTGCCACCATCTGGCTCAAAAGTAATGGGGAAAACATCAGCATTTTCCAAACAAAACTTTAGGAAATCCTGGTTGGAGTTAATTACCAAGTCAGTAGGCCCTTCCGGTAATAACTGTTCCATGTAAATCAGAGACGAACGAACAGCTTCATTATTTTTTGAGATGTATTTCTCAGGGGACAAAACAATTATCTTGCTTGTAACTAGTTTTTCGTTCGTTACGAGCCATTTAAGGCACAAAGTGATTTTATTTCTGATATATTGAGGATTTTCTTCATTGGAACGAATTTCTATTTTAGATTTAAGACTAGGATCAAATGAAGGAATGGGGTCTTGTATAACAATGGTTTCATAAAGCAGTAATGCTCTCTTCAAAAAACCGTCACAATTTAAGATGTCTATATCTTGTGTAATGAGAGCATGATCTGCATTAATAGGCTCCACATCATTTGAAATGTAGTATTTTTGGATTGCTCCTACGAGTTCTTGTATTTGATCATCTGATTTTGATAGGAGAATGCGATCTATATCTTCAGGCTTCGAACTCCAAAAACCCTGAGATTTAAAAATTTCAAAATAAGCTTTCATGGCCTTGTTCCCATCTATTCTGAATTACGCACTCATCTTCGAAACCATCAACCTTCTTACATACTCAATATGAGATCTGAGCATATAAAATTGATCGGCCAGAATTGCCTTAATTCTCATGCGTTGAACATCCTTCTCAATGCTTTCAAACTGAGCAAAAAGATCTTTAAGTTTCTCCATGTCGTTCTCATACATGAACTTCTCTTCAAGTTTAAGAAGAGCACGGTAACGTCTACGAATGCGAAGTTTACCAAACCAACGGAAGATGGCCGGAATACTACGAACTGCAGGAACGAGTAAAATTAGCATTGGTAGGAAAGAGATAAGGATTCGGTTCAATAGGCTCGCCATCCAGAAAGGAAGGTAACGATAGAGGAAGCTCTTACCAGACTTATAGAAGCGCTCAGCATCGTCACTGAGTCGAATCTTATTTTCGGCCGCAACAGGGAACTCATTACGTTTCTTAAATACACCGGCATTTCCATGGATATCCATCGCCGCATCTAACACCATATCAGACAGAGCAGGGTGAAGATCCTTCGTGGCAATAAGTTCTACCATCGGTCCAATGAGAGTAATGTTCTCTGAAGGGATGTTCTTTTCAAAATTTAGAACACCCTCTGGAACTTCAAGTTTGTGAAGTATATCAATCTTACGGATATAGGCATTAGCGTTCTTGAAGTTCATAAGTCTGATGTCGTCAGAGTTCAAAAGCTTTCTCAGAACATCAAGGGAAGCATCTTCACCCATGAGGAAAGCACCATCGATTTTTTTCTCAAGAAGGGCCTTGCTTACTTCTTCGCCTTCCAGTGTTACGAGATTTGGACCTTCAGTAATTCCATTAAGCTTTAGAATTTTAAGAGCAAGTTTACGAGCACCAGAACCCTCAGAGCTGATCGCAATCGTCTTGCCCTTCATCTCATACATGCGCTCAATCGGTTTCCCACGATAGAAAAAGAACAGAGGCTGGTGGCTAATTCCACCAAGTGAAACGAGACGACGATACTTTTTACCCTCTTCCTCTGAACCGCTTTGAACGAGTGCCAGATCGACTTTAGTATCTTTCTCATAGATACGATTCAAGTTATCGAGAGAGCCATTAGATGTGAGAATGTTTACTTTGATTCCATTCTTTCCCAGCGCCTTTTGATATTTAACAGCGATACCGTGAAAGATACTTCCTTCTGGGCCTGAAATAAAAGTGAGCTCAGTAGGAGGGGCGCTTCTCACGAAGAAGATCACACCAGTGAAGATGATAGTGGCCGATACGAGAATAATCGTCAGGGCCACAGTTGGACCCAGGTCAAAGTATTCCATCAGTGTATCAAGACTTCTACGATAAGCTTTGTTCATATTTCTCTCTATTGAATGCGGCCAAGTTTCAGCATGAAATTACGATCACGAACATCTACACCAACAAGGTGGAAGTCCGGAAATGCCGGGATAAGTTTTTTTGGTTCGATTGTTACTTGAAGAACACGACTATGGTCTTTGTTTCCAAGATACTTGTAAGTTGCAATACCGCTTAGACCTTTCTTCAAACGACTCTTCACTGCAGTCAGAACAACTGGAGTAAGAAACTTCAAATCAAGGTTCATGACTTCAAGTTGGCGAAGACGAACTTCAAATACATCGGGCCCAGTCGAGATGAAATCAACCAGACCTTCAAAAGGCACGTCCCAGAATAGCTTACTTACTTTGCCACTAATATGAATCCCGCCGTTCTTGAAACGGATTTTGAAGTCTTTGATCGAATCACCGATCTTCTCTTTTTCTTTTTCGAGCATGAGCTTACTTGTGAACAGGTCTTGGCTCAGACGAATCATGAGAGATGGAGGTATTTTGTAATTGATGGGTTTTCTCGCTGTCTTCTTCACTGCCGGTGGAGCTTCCGTCACCATTGTGTTGATGTCGAAGATCAAAAAGTTCTCTCCGCTGTTATCTGGGTTATTGTTACCCACGCGGATACCACCAAGCTCAATGTCTTTTAGGTAAGGCACGAGCTTACTGAGTTTAAGCTTTAGCATGAGAGTGTTGCCGTTTGCTTGGATCTCGTTGTTAAGGTTGAAATCCTTCTCACTTGAGAAAGCGAAAATGCTATTAAGAGCTTTTGAAGTGCGCTTGAAGTTATCACGCTCAAGTTCCACTGAAGCAATCTGAAGTTCAAGAGACTTCTTACCACTTTTTAATACTTCCAATGCATCAGGGTTCTTTTCAGTCACAATCGATTTGTTCGCAACTTTGAGAAGTGCTTTATACTTGGCGATCTTACGATCAAAGGTAGAGAAGTCACCAGATAGGGCGGCGAGATATCCACGAGTGGCCGCAAGTCCAAGAGAGAGAAGCTGAACCGGAATCACTACGCGATCACGTTTTGGATTCTTAGAATTTGCCTGATAGAAATAAGTTTCAGAAAGCGGGAACTCTAAGATCAGGTGTTTGTGCTGACTAATTTTCGGAAGAATTGAAAGCTGGAACTTAAAACGAGCAAGATCACGCTCAATCCCAATCGCACGCATATCATCCAGTGGAAGCTGGAAGTCTCCCTGAAGGAGCATCTTTCCTGTTACCGGTTCGAGTTTCATTTTGAGGTTCTGAACGAGGTCCGACTTTGATAAGTGGCCCGCCAGTTGTTCATTAACAAAGGCCTCAGAAACGAAGATGCTCGCGACCTTTGTTTCAAACAAAGTCTGGGCGTGCAAAAAGCTCGAAAAGAAGAGGGCGAAAACGATGTATTTCATAGGGCAAATCATAGCAACTGGAGCGTGCCAGTGACAAGAATTCACCCATGATAAATAAAAATTATGTTTTAGAAAAAGTCTTATAATTCATGAGTACGATCGCCGCCAGGATCATGAATACCCCAAGCCACTGGATTGGACTCACGACTTCACCCAAAAATGTGAAAGCGATACACATAGCAACCGGCAATTCCACCGACGAAAGAATGCTTCCGAGGCCGACTCCCACGATTGGAAAGCCTTTGTTGAGCATGATCGGCGGGATCACAGTTCCAAAAATCGCCACGATAAGACCGTAAGTCAGGAAAATTCGCGGATCAAATGGCTTATTACGGATGAATTCTTCGCCCACGAGGTTGAGATTCAGGTAATGGGGGCCAATTTGGGTAAGCAATGTGAAAAGAAGCACCACAATCAGTCCACCATAAAGCATGATCTTACTGCGCTTAACCGGGGCCAAGTGAGAAGCGACACTATTTGTAGAGTAAAGGGTCCAGCTGAAAGACATGGCCGTGAGAATTCCCAGTACCAGTCCGCGGATATCAATTGTTAGGTTTGAAGAACCCAGAACTTTCGTCGCGAGAAGTGTTCCAAAGATGATGAAAGCAACTGCTGCGATCTTTTCCATGCTCGGGATACGTTTTGTTTGAAAAGCTTCAACGATGATTCCCATCCAAACTGATTGCATCAAAAGTACCACACCAACTGAAGCGTCGATGTATTGAACTGATAGATAATAAAGCACACTCGTAAGGGCCATCGGAATACCCGCGATCATGAGTTTCTTGATGTCGGTCGCAGAAGCTTTTTGAGCACCCTTTGAGAGGAAAAAATCCAGAACCGTGAGGATAAGTGCGCCCCAAATAAATTGAGAAGCAGTCACTTCCGCCGTCGTGAAACTTTGCTTGTAAGCTAGTTTTACGAATGTAGAAAGCATTCCGTAACTAGAGGATCCAATCAAAATAAAAAGGATACCTGAGGTAAGATTTTGGTTAAGAGAATTCGATTCAGCTTGATACGCGTGAGTTGCCATTAAAAACTTCCAGTTTAGTTTGGAGTTCCAATAGTCAACTCTTTAGGGCAGTTGGTAGAGACGTTCAACCGTATTATGAACTTATATCAGGACTTGAGGGGCAAAATTACGCCCCGATTTATTATTTGTAAAGTAGAAGTGTAATTCCTTGCTGGTTCCCAAGAGAACCATTTCCATGTACGAGACCGAGGTGTGCTTTTTTCGAAGTCATCAGTCTTTCTCTCATCACGATAAGTGAGTTCAAAGATGTGAGATTCCAAGCGGCTTTTCCAAGATTTAGTCCACCGGTAATAGTCACTTCGTGTTTAGTTAAAAGCTCCTTCATCTCATTCATGTTTTTCACGAGTCCGAGTCTATAAATAAGTCCCATTGGAACGACTGGGTAACAAGTATAGGCATCGAGAAGAGCGCGACCTTTTAAAAACTCAGACGCGAAGTTGGTCTTTGATTCTTTGAGGGCCTTATCGATGGTTCGTTTCAAATGAAGATAAGGGGCGATTTTCGGAAGTGATTCCATTCCATCGACGGAGAGTTTCGTGAAGGCGTTACCGATGATCTGAACGCGTTTCTTCTTAGGAACTTTGAGTTTATCAGCGGTCTTCTCATTGGTAAGAACGATCTGACCTGAGTAATCGACGTTTGGATTAGCGCAGTCCACACCTCTAAAATACTTTGTGAGAGGTTGAAACCAACGCTCATCAGGAAGGTGACCTTCAGGATTAATTTTCTTCCAGGTCTTCGCGTAGTTATTAAAGAGAGCATCGCGGATTTCGAAAAAATCTTTCTCGCTTAGTTTGTGGTAACGAAGAAAGAGGGGAACGAGATCATTGTAACCTTCAAGCGGAGTGAACTTCTTATTATAGAGCTTCATGAAGCCTTCGCGGGCCCCTTTCTCGTAACCAGTTTTAAGGTAATCAGTACCCTTGATTACAACGACGTCGGCTTTCTTTGAAGCGAGAAGTTTGCGGGCCTTATCAACCGCAGCGTTTGCTGAAGCACCACTTTTAAATTGTAATGGCTGAAGTTTATCTTCCCAGCGTTTAGCGAGGTTCACGATTTCTAGAGTCGTGATATGAAGTTCTTTCTTCTGCGCGAGCGCAAGAATCTTCTCAGTCTCATTATGAGAGCCTTTGTTATCTACAATACGGTCGCCAGCGATGATGAAGGTTTTAGTTTTTGTCATATTTCTTAATGTCTTGTGGGTTAAAGCAAGTTTCGATCGGATTGCCATACTTCTCTTTAACGGCCTTTAGGTTGTTCAAGAGAATCAGCTCGTTTAAAGCATTCTGACAGACCTCTTCAGTATATGTGATTTTGAAAGACTTGCAGTTTTCTTCGAACTTCTTCTTGGCGTCTGTGAAGCCTTTGAACTTCTTCATGGAAAGATCATTGCAGGCCTCGAGGTCATAGGTCTTGTTGCAGCTGATACAAAGGAGCAATAAGGCGAGAAGCTTGAAGTTCATAAAATGACCAACTTTTAGACAGTGGCTAGAATCTGTAACTAATTCTAAGGCTATCTAGGCGATTTTAAAATCCTATTTCTGGTACGTGAGTTGCTTATATCTAGCGAAATAGGAGAATCCCATGAAAGTTCTAGGCTTACTCAGCTTGCTATTCGTACTTCCATTACTTGGTCAGAAAGCTCATGCTTTCAATGGCCATGGAAAATTTAAAATCGAAATGGTTAAGCCTTGGGGAGAGTTTGGATTTCGTGCACTTGGCAAGGGAACGGATATTAAAGAGATGCGTTTTGATTGCGCACAAAACTCTGATGTGGGGTTTGTTGTAAGCGTGGTTAATAACTATGGGAAGACCAGTAACATTGTTCTACCTGGTGAGAAGCTAGGTTCGGATAAATATAAATGCCAGGCCGCTTTGAAGAAGTATTTTGAGAACGTTCATACTGAGCGTGGTCTTGCGAGTTTGAAGGATAAGACTAAGCATAGAACAGTGGACTTGAATGTGGCCGACCAAGGTAAGACGACATTGAGTTTTAGGTAGAGTGCTCCTTTTCACTTCAAGGAGAAATGGTTCTCAGTATGCCATTTTGAATCGAGATGACCGTATTTCTTGGGAGAACAATCCCTTCATAATCGGCAATCACCAAAGAGTTTGAACCAAAATTTGGATCATCTATTTTAAAACTTTTCCCCGACTCATTTTGAATTATTTGAGCAACCTCATTCACGGCTTCAGCAAAAGCTGGATCTTTCAACATCTCTCTAAGCAAGTAAGTTGGATTCTTTCTTCCTGAATATTTTTGAACAATGACAATCGATTCTCGCGCCTGTCTCATCTTAAAGTTCGAATACTGAGGCCAGTCCCTCATTTTCCCAATTCGAACATATCCAGCGTTTTGTTCCATAGGATGGGCCAAATAATTCTTCACCTTAAAGTAGCCACAGAACTCGCTATATCTGCCTCTGTCTGCTGTGACTGGATCGGTAATCAATCTGTCCGAGCTGTCTGTCTCCAGAACTTGAAAGTTTAACTTATGTGACCAGATGTTATTACTCCCACGTCGGTACCAGTGAAAATCAATTCCAGGATTAACTACTAGTGCAATCAAAGTTTCTTTCTGGTTCGCGCTTAATGGGAAGTATGAGGTCGGGATAAGTCCCCAGTCTTTTGAAGCTGCCTTGTAGATGTCCTTGCAAGTCATGGATTTGTATTTCTCTCCACTGGCCTCTCCTGGTTGTGCCCAGCTTCCTTCGGCCCTATTTGTGGCGTAGTTGTAACAATTGTTTGTGGTAAGGACGTCATAGTCATACCAAAACTCAGGGTTAAACTGAGGAATGGATTGAGCAGAGGCGTGGTTTGTGAGAATAGCAAGAACAGAGACAAAAAATAGTTTTAGCATGGCCGGAAACTAACAAAGACTTATCAACCAGTCTAAATGTACCATCTAGGTTGGAGCACTTTGTATTCATTACATGGAGTGTAAAATTCCAGGTTGGCCACGTCTGCTTGGCCAACCTGGAGGATTGGAGGGGCATCACCCCTCCGAATAAACATATCTCACTACTGGTAATTCTTTCGTCTCAGTTACTTGTTTGTTCTCAGTCATGTGAAAAACGAGCATTAAAAACACGCCCCACGAGACAAAATTAATCGCTGCTCTCATTTGTACCCTCCTGGTTAAGACCAAGTTAACAACAGATTCTTGCGGCAATATGGAAGAATGCGAAATGAACTTTTACGCGCGTAAAACCATTACCTGACTTGAATTAAACTAAATTTTCAAGTTTTGATAATCAAACTCTTTTGTTCTCGTGTGACTCAAAAGTTAAATTTGTAACTGGATTTTTACCTAAAAATTGGAGTCGAAAATGATGAAAACCTCAATCTTCCTCACTTTCCTGGCCATGAGTAGCTGGGCCATTGCTCAGGATACTTTTATGGCGCTTCCTGATAAGGCTCCCGTGCCAAAAAATAATCCAATGACCAAAGAGAAAATTGAACTTGGTAAAATTCTATTCTTCGATCCACGAATTTCGGAGTCCGGCACGATCTCATGTAATAGCTGTCACAACGTTATGGCCGGAGGAGATGATGCTCGTGCGACCTCCATTGGTCACGGCGGTCAGAAAGGGAAGCGAAGTGCACCGACGGTTTGGAACTCGGCATTCCTTACTGTTCAATTCTGGGATGGTCGTTCACCTGATCTAGAAGACCAGGCAAGAGGTCCAATCACAAATCCAATTGAAATGGGAATGAAGTCTCATGATGTGGCCCTTGAGAGAATCAGACAAATTCCTGGTTATAAAAAATACTTCGAGGCAGCTTTCCCGAAGGATAAGTCGCCAATGAATATCCAAAATGCCGTGAATGCGATCGCTGCTTACGAGCGAACTCTTATTACTCCGGGAAGTAAGTTTGATCAATATATGAAAGGTAATAAGAAGGCGATGAACGCTCAAGAGATACGCGGTATGAAAACCGTAGAAACTGTTGGCTGTACCGCTTGTCACTTTGGGCCAAACTTTTCTGGACCACTTCCGCCAGAGAAAGAAGGTAACTATCAGAAGTTTCCACAGAACCCAAATCCTGAGATCGTGAAAAAATATAATCTTAGTGAAGATCTTGGTCGCTATGAAGTGACAAAGAAGGAAGAGGATAAAAACGTTTACCGAGTTCCAACTTGGAGAAACGTTGCTCTAACTGCTCCTTATTTCCATAACGGATCTGTTAAGACCCTTGAAGAAGCGGTGAGAGTCATGGGGAAACTTCAACTGGATGTGGATCTAACTAGCAATCAGGTTGAAGATATTGTGGCCTTCCTCAATACACTGACTGGGCCTTTCCCAGCTCAAACTATGCCTCGTCTCCCTGAACTCAGAGGCAGAACGCTGGTTGAAGACTAAAAAATCAGGTGTCTAAAACTTAGACACCTTCCGAATCTCTTTCTCATTAGTTATTGATTCCTATCTCTCTGGCACGCTCTTGCATCTAAATGAGCATCACCAGGGAGATAGGTATGAAGTGCTCTAGAATCATCATCGGAACATGTTTAGTTTTGGGCTTTTCGCTTTCATCATTTGCGGGCGAAATGAACTATAACTGTTTAGGTCTCTCGAAGGGTGGTGATGAGCTCCTAGCAGATATCTCAATTCAAGGTAATCCCAACCAAGACATAGTAGCTTCAAAAGTTGTTCTGAATATTTCGGACAGAACAATTGCCAAAGAATTTGTTGGTCCACTTAAAACTTCAAAAGAAATTCCAAGTGTGTCTCTTGATAATGACTTTGAAAGTCTTCACTTCGATGGGCGATTGGAATCCTTCAAACTGACAGATCTATCTGATAAAGTCTCTCTCACAATAGATGTTAGAGGCGGGGATAGATTTTCACTCATTTGCGGTCTACGAAATTAAGATCGCGATATCTTCTTTGAAAGTAGGCTCTAATGTCTTGAGTTCTGCGCGAGAGAACCAGTGAATCACTTCATTTTCATTATTATTAATAACTGGTGTGCCTGAAACGATCTCAGCTTTCCACCAATGGAGCATCACTCTGCCATCGTGGGTCGGAGTAGAAGTGATTTTTTGAGTAGGGCGAACGACAATTCCCAGTTCTTCCTGGGCCTCACGAATGACTGCTGCTTCCTCGGTCTCATTAGGCTCAATGTGGCCCGAAATTGGGCACCAAAAGCCTGGGGCCTTGGCCTTCCAAGCGCTTCGTTTTCCCAATAGAAATTTGCCGTCCTTTTCTAGGACAATCATGACTGCTTCTTTCATGAATAATATCTTACCAAAAGACTCGAAAAAGCTAAGCTTTTTCTCCATTTTCCCGATACATAAGCGTGAAAAAGAAACTGCTCATATTCATTCTTCAATCGCTCGCTGTCTGCAGTGCCTTTTCACAAACACGCAAAGAGTTTAAAAATGGCGATACCCCATTTGATAGTTTGCCACCTAGAATGACCAAAGAGACTTGTGGCAAAGTTGATCTCGCTCCTAAGCTTGGTCCAGTTCACAATCAGACCGGTGGAACTTGTTACGCGTATGTGGCCCTGGATCTTTTGAACTTCGATGCAGACACAAGATACTCTGCACTTTATCTAGCTGCTCTAAAAGAATACAAAGCGCCTCCAGAGAATCCCATTCAATGTACAGAATCATCAGAACCTCCGAAGAAAAGTATCTACAGTGATGTCGGTGGTCTAAAGGGTGGAACGATTAGTGCTGCCGTTAAACTGGGTATGGAGAAGGGTCTTTGTCCTGAATCACTAGTTCCAGCAACTGATGGAGTCCTTAAGAAGGATTACAAAAAGCTTCTTGAGTATTATGCGGAAGAGGGGCCTAATTTAATTTGTGATGATAAAGAGAAAAACGAAGTTCTAAGTTCTGATTTTAGAAATCTACTTTCTCAATCAGTTGAAAGCGAAAGCCGCTTTGTGAGTGATGAAGTGAAAGATGAAGTTCAGCGAATGTATCCAACTCTTTCGGCCGAACGAATCAAAGAAATCGCTGATACGAGCAAGAATCTGGACGAATTTGTTAAACGTCTAAACGATGATGCCTGCCAAGGGAAGATCGTCAAAGATGTTCCGAAAGGGAAAACTCCTGCCGACATTTCTTCAATCTATAACAGAATCATTGAAAGCTGTTCTAATTCTTATATCGAAGAGGATAGAGCTTCTTTGTTGGATATGATTAACAAGTCACTCGATAAAGGAAAACCAACCGGTATTGCCTATGTGACTGGTGGTCTGGTTCAGCCTCCTAAAAAACAAAGCCACGGTTATCATGCAGGTGTAGTAGGTGGAAGAGCTTGGCTGGAAGAAAAGCGTGAAGGTGGAAAAGTCATTCAAGAAGCTGGCTGTTACTACACTGTGAAAAATAGCTGGGGACCGGATTGGAAAGTGCCAAGTGGTCTTAAGGCCAAGAGCTCAAGCGAACATCCTGGTTACTTCATCGTTTCCGAAAAACAATTAATGGAACATGTTTATGGCACAACGACGATTGATTAAACTCGCATTAGGTCTAATTTTCGTCATGAGTTCGGCCCTTGCGGCAGAATCGGATCTATCGTGCAAAGTTCTTTTGGTAAAGAGTCAGAATCTGAAAGCGTCTCAAGAAGTAAAAATATGTACTCTTAGAGAGGAGACATACTTTATTTCGGCCAATTGCCAGGACCTTAGTTGTAGATTTATGAAAGAACTTAAAGGTCTGAAATTGTCTCATTCACCAGATGAAAGACCGGGAATGGAGATTTGTAAGAATTTGAAGGGCACTGTTGAAGAAGTGACTGTTGAGAAGATTTCTTATTCAGTTCTAAGATGTGTGTTCGCCAAGGATAAGTCTTTTATCAGTTTAAACCTTCTAGAAAGCTGGGATGGAAAGACGTTCAAAGGTCCATCCACCCCAATAGATCTTTAACTCACATAATCGTTATTAAGTGCTTTATAGATTCTCCCTGTCTCAATTCCTAAAACTGATTTCATATACGCCTGAGCAACTCTACAACCTATCACACCATAGTGACCCGGAAAGAATGAACCAAAAGCGGCCTTCGAGTCTTCCAATAGATCTGGCGAAACGACATTAATCCTGATTCCACGTCCGATTTCAGCAGCTGCCGCTTGAGCAAATCCTTCAACCGCACGGTTAATACTTGTGGCCGATGTCCCGGCCGCGATAAATGTTTGAGAAAGAATCCCCGAAGTGAGAGTGAATGATCCCCCTTCATTGATATATTCTTTCCCGATCTGAACAAGGTTAACTTGCCCTAAAAACTTATTACGAATTCCCACTTCCCAGTGATCGTTTGTTAGGTCTTTTAATGGAACGAATGCTACATCTCCAGTGGTTGAAACCAAGGCATCGAACTTTCCAATTTTCTCAAAAAGGGCACGGATCGATTTAGGATCGGCAATATCAACCTGAAACTGGCCCGAAGTCTTACCTACAGTTATAACTTCATGACCCTCAGACAAAAACTCTGTAACTCTTTTACCAATAGTACCTGTTGCTCCAACGATAACGATCTTCATAAAGACCTCCTTCTGTTAAAAGCAGATTACGACACAACCCGAATTGCAAAAATACACAATTAGAGACATACTGTTCACATATGGAAACAATGTCTCTAAATGCTTACTTACCTGATGTCCTGGCCTTTTACGAAGTCGCGAAATGTGGTGGATTCACTCAAGCGGCCGAGAAGATGAATTTGTCTAAAGCTCAGTTATCAAAACAAGTGGCGCGACTTGAAACCATATTAAGAGCACAACTCTTTTTTAGAACCACTAGAAAGATCAACCTTACGGAAGAAGGAAAGCATCTCCTTCAGTATGCTGAATCTATTGTGAAGCTTTCCCACGATGCGGCCGAATCCATGAAAGAGCTAGTAGACGAAGAGGGCGGACTCATTCGTATTACGGCACCAAGTTCTCTGGCCGATTCGTTGGCACCACCATTGATTAAAATGTTCAATGAAAAGCTACCGAACCTCAAAGTTGAAATCGAGGCCAGTAATGTGAAACGTGATCTCATTGCTGAGGGATATGATTTCGCTTTAAGGGCGATTGTTGAGACCGATCCCGAGCTGGTGGCCCGTTATATTGGTCACATCAAGGATGTTATCGTAGCGACTCCTGATTACGTGAAGAAAAATAAGATCAAGGGAATTGATCCCTCTGAATTAAAAGATATCCCTGTGCTTATGGCCTCACTTCGCAAGAGCTGGAACACATGGAAGTTCCAGAAGGGGAATAAGGACTTCTCAATTGATGTGCATGGAAACTATGCAAGTTCAAGTTATCAGACCAATCGCTGGCTTTGTCTCTCAGGGCTAGGAGTGGCAAGACTTCCGTACTACCTGGTTGAGAATGATCTTCAAGACAAAAAGCTCACACTTCTTTATAAAGACTATTCAATTGCGACCCACCCACTGTATCTGGTTTATCCATCGAAGGGGTATCGAGCTAAAAAGAATAAGATCGCGAAGGATCTGATTTGGAGTTGGCTTCAGGGAGCGAAGGGATCAATCGTTTAATCCCTTCCCCGCAAGAATCTGTTTAGTACATTTTTCGATTCGCGAAATGCGAGTGGCCGCTTGTTTGGCGGATGAGAAATAAATGTTGTAGGCCTTCTGGCGACCTGGAGTAAGAGAGTCGAACGCCTTCTTTAAGGCTGGCTTCTTCTCAAATGCATCTTGAAGTTCTGTCGCAACTTTAACCTTCGCCGGTTTTACTTCAACTTTTTCACCGGACTTTTCAATCGCGATGGCCTCTTTGACGTAAGACTTAATAATCGTTTTGAGTTTTTGAACTTCTTTTACGTCAGCAAATCGCATTTGACGCCCAACTTGAGTATTCTCTCCCATTTTAACCAGAACACCCTTGGGGTCCTTCATGATTCCGCCCTTGAAAAACAACAGGGCGAGGTAGTTCTTGAAATCTTGAATGAGAACAATGTTGCCACCCTCAGCTGAATAGCTAGGTTTGCCCCATTTAATTTCTTCTTCCAGAGGACAGGTGAGGAGAATTTCACGCAGGGCCTCCATTTCTGGCTGCCATTTTTTTGCTGAACTAATGTACTTTTCGACTTTTGAATTCATATAATCATTTTATTTGGGAGAACTATGAATAAGCAACATTTAGTCCCTTGGGGAGCCGCAGAAAAAGCAAATTGGCTCAAAGAACAAACAATTAAGCGTTCTTACAAGGACGAAGTGATCACGAAGATTGAAAAGCTTAAAAGCACAATGGACGTGACTCAATACGGTGCTCTTTCAATTAATCCTTCGCTTTATCCGGTCTTTCTTATTAAGACTCGTAACTTCGATAAAAATAAGAAAACGATTCTTATCACCGGTGGTGTTCACGGTTATGAAACAAGTGGTGTTCATGGCGCTCTCGCTTTCATGGAAAAAGAAGCAAAGAACTACACCGATACTTTTAATATCCTTTGCACTCCTTGTATCAGTCCGTGGGGATATGAAACGATTAATCGTTGGAACAATCTAGCAATTGATCCAAATCGTTCGTTCATTGAAAATAGCCCGGCCGAAGAATGTGTTCTGTTCTTGAAAGCAATGGAACCATTCATCAATGATATCTACGCTCATTTTGATCTACATGAAACTACGGACACAGATAACTCAGTTTTCCGTCCGGCAAAAGCAGCGAGAGACGGTAAAGAACCAGATCCTTGGTCGGAGATTCCAGATGGTTTCTACGGAGTAGGTGATACTGAGAATCCATGTTTTGATTTCCAGAAGGCGATCATTGATTCAGTTAGAAAGGTCACGCACATTGCTCCGGCAGATGAAAATGGAAACATCATTGGTGAACCACTCGAACAAGAGGGCGTGATTAACTATCCTGTGAAGTCACTTTCACTTTGTGCGGGGTTCTCAAACGCGAAGTTCACGACAACGACTGAAGTTTATCCTGATAGTCCAAAAGTCACTGATGCCATTTGTAATGATGCTCAAGTGGCAGCGATTAAGGGTGGATTGGATTATTTGAAAAATGCGTGAGCTAAGACAGGGAAAAATCGAAGGAAAGATTTATCTCTTTCCGGTGCCGGTTGAGAAAAATAGAAAGTATTTGATCTTTTGCTCAACGGAAGCAGAGGCAGTGAAGATCGAAGAGGCCGTGAGAACGGGGAAAGTCACCCATCCCGATCTCATAAGTGACGACTTCATCTTTCTTACCTATCACTCAGATAAGCAGACTAAGATATTTGTCATGAATCCAAATAGAAGCTAATATCTATCTATGGATACAAATATCAATACAAATTGGTCTGATCTCGGACTTTCTGAAAAAATGCTCGAACTCATAGCGGAGGCAGGCTATAAGCATCCTTCTCCGGTTCAGGAAAAAACCATTCCTTTCGCACTCAAGGGCCTGGATGTTCTTGTTTCATCTCAGACCGGAAGTGGGAAGACGGCGAGTTTTGTCATCCCAAGTGTTGACCGATTTAAAGAGAAAAACGGCACATATATTTTAGCACTGTCTCCTACGAGAGAAATCGCGCAACAAACCGGTGAGGTCTTTGCCAGTTTCGCAAAACCCTTCGGAATGAAAGTTGCAGTTTGTATTGGCGGTGCCAATATGAATGATGAAAAAGAAGCACTTGCGACTTCTCCCCATATCATTGTGGCGACTCCTGGAAGACTTTGTGATCACCTCGAGCGTGGAAATATCTGGCTAGATTTCATTCAATGCCTGATCTTTGATGAAGCAGATCGTATGCTTGAAATGGGTTTTGCTAAACAAATCGACCTCATTACTGAGCAGATTCCAAAAGAAAGACAGACACTCATGCTTTCTGCCACCTTTGCTCCCGCAGTTGAGAAGCTTGCTCGTCGAGCGATGAACAATCCTGAACAAGTAGTGATTGAGAAAACCAAACAAACTGCCCCTAAAATTGATCAAGAACTTTTTTGGATTCCGGAAGAGCGAAAACTTGGACAGCTACTCCGAATTCTTGAAAGAGAGAAAGGCACAGTTTTTGTCTTTGTTAACTCCAAAGAAAAGACTTTTCAGTTGTCACGCTTACTGATCAATAAAGGAGTGACAGATGTTACCTACATCCACTCAGATCTTCAGCAAGAACACCGTGAACTGGCCGTATCTGATTTTAAATCTGGCAAGTTTCGTATCATTATTGCGACTGATGTAATGGGGCGCGGGATTGATGTTGATGATGTTGCCCACGTAGTTAACTATGACGTTCCCAAAGAAGCTGCCGACTACATCCACCGCATTGGGCGAACTGGTCGACGTGGTCAAACTGGTCACGCTTCAACTTTTGCTATTCCAGGGAAAGACGATAAAGCAATCGAGGCCATTTCCAAGCTTCGCGGCAAAGCAGCTCCACCGAAACCAGGTTCTGGACAGAGAAATGATCGCGGTCCGAGAGATAATAGAGGTCCTAGAAATAATAGAGGGCCACGTCCAGAAAGACAGAGAACTCAGCCAGCAAAGGTTCAACAGCCGAGTCCAATAGCTCCGATGACTCAATCGATTCCGAAAGAAACTCCAGTAGTGAAGAAGATTGGGTTACTGGAAAAGATCAAAAAGTTTTTTTCGAGATCGTGATTTAGAAATTCGAAATCAATTTCATGAAAAGAAGAGTGAGTCCTGCTTTCTTCGGAGCAACTACTACTGCAGTTGTGATCACGGGACATGGACGTTTAGAAGTTAACCAAGCTGATTTTTTTAAAGATTGAGTATTTGTGTTCATGTGGCTTTTATCGGACGCTCTTAAAAATTCCTAAATGATTATTTTTATATACATAAACCGTCCAGAATTGTCAGTTATAAAACGAAATTTGCTGTTATAATTTGGGAATGATCACAACTCTTCTTCTCGCCTCAACTGTTATTGTCACTAAGCCCGTTCCTAAGGATCCGGAGCTTACCTGCAAGACCATGGAGGAGATCAAATTTGATCGGCCAGGCGTCTATAAGAAGAAAGTTAAGGTTGAGGTAGTCGAATTCAACTACGATTGGGCCCGACTAGGGGACTATGTGGTTTGGAACGGGGAGGATGTCCCTAACAAAATCATCAATACCAAGAAAAAGACCGAGTGTGAGATTGAGTATCCCAACGTGAGGTCGATCAAGAAATTCAAAGACTATGACCTTCTATTTGTGGACGCCTTTCGGGACAAGCTCGAATATACGGCCGTGATTAAGCTCGAGGATTGTAAAAAGATTTGGGAGCTTGAGATTAAGACCGAGGCGAGTGAAGTGACTCTCAACTCCACTATGGCGGTTAAAACGAATGCCATTAAAGGGTCAGATCTGGATAAGTGTCAGAGCTGTTGGAATGAAAAGACCGAGGCCTGTAGGAATTTACCGGTGACTACGAAGTAACACTTGTTAAGTGACCTCTTTGAGTATGTAAGGGGCAAGAACTGTTTTAAAATGAACTTTGAGATGAAATTCAATATCTCTCTCATCCAAAAAAGCAAACTGGAAAATAGCACCTTGTACTAATGCCTCTAGAGTCTTAGAGAATGGTTTCGGATCAATCTTTTTGGAAAGCTCTCCACGCTCAATCGCCTCTTTGAGCAGTTTTTGAAATACGTTTCTTGTTGTTTCAAAATAAGCAGCGACCTTTTTTCTTGACCGTGGATTACCTGCTTCAGTTCCGAGCCAGATAACATGTTCGTTTAATCGCTTTGAGTTCACACTATTGGCAATGACTGTCAGAAAATCAAAAATACCGTTTAGGCCTTCAAGCTCCTTAAACTTTTGCGATTCGATTTCTCCAATGTTTCGCTCCCATTTCTGATTTCGCGCTAGGAGGGCTAGTTGTTTTTTTGTTTTAAATCTTTTAACCAATGCCGCTGGCGAAAGTTTAACTGCCTTTCCAACTTGCTCAAAAGTAAATGAAGTAAAACCTTCTCGGGCAATGACGTCGAAGGCAATCTCTAACAAATCTGAATCACTCATCTTTTTGGTACGGCTCATAATTTTTTAATAGTAAATGCGTATTTACTTATAATCAACGAAAAGGAGAAAAATTATGAGTTACTTTGACTACACTGATGGAGAAACAATTTTTGAAGGCTATTTGGCCACTAATGGTGACAATAAGACGAAACGACCGTGCGTTCTTATTGGCCATGCCTGGAGCGGTCCAAGTGAGCATTTTAATATCATTGCCGAAGCTCTCTCCAAAGAAGGCTTTATTGGATTTGCATTCGATGTTTATGGCAAAGGTGTCAGAGGCAAAGTTGACGGAGACAATAGTCATCTCATGAATCCTCTTTTAGAGGACAGAATGTTATTACGGAGGAGATTATTGGCCGCACTGAGGGAAGCTCAAAAAAATCCTTTAGTCATTTCTGATAGAATAGCAGTTATGGGCCACTGTTTTGGTGGATTGTGTGCACTTGATTTGGCCCGAGCAAATCCTGAAGGATTAAAAGGAGCAATCAGTATCCACGGTCTTCTTCATGCGCCTAGATCAGAGTCGAATTCAAAAATTGATTCAAGCGTGCTTGTTCTTCATGGTTGGGAAGATCCGATGGTAAATCCAACGAGTATTTTGGATTTTTCAACTGAGATGACACAAGCTGGAGCCGATTGGCAGATTCATTGCTATGGACATGCAATGCATGCTTTTACTCTTCAAGGGGCCGATATTCCAGAATTAGGTATTAAGTACAATGAAAGGGCCCATAAGAGAGCTGAGCGAGCGTCGCTGGACTTTTTGAAAGAGATACTATTTTGAAATTGGAAGGGCCAGGGTAAATGTGCAACCTTCACCGAGCTTACTTTTAACCGTGATTTTTCCATGATGGGCGAGGGCAATTTGTTGAGAAATAAATAGTCCAAGTCCCATCCCACTTATCTCGCTGGCCTTTACTCCACGTTCAAATCTTTCGAAGATTCTCTCTTGTAGTTCTTCCGAGATTCCGGGACCTTGGTCTTTAATGGCAACACAAATGAAATCGCCTTTAAGATCAATGGTGATTCTCAGGCTATCGCAGTCTGAGTATTTAATTCCATTGGAGAGTATGTTTTGAATAATTTGTTCAATCCTAATTCTGTCCCAATCGCCTTGGGCATCTTTAATGATTCTGACTTCAGGAACTGGACATTTGTTTTCGTGAAACTCGGGCGTCATGTACTGAATCACATGCTTCACAAGTTCCGACATCAGGACTCGTTCTTTATTTAAAGTAAACTGACCCAGACGAATTTTAGAGACATCCAGCATGTCATTCACAAGGCGAGCAAGCCGGGAGATCTGGACATCTGTTTCATGAGCAAGATTTTCAACTTTTTCTGGGTCTAGTGCGGAGGCGGATTTTTGGGCCAGAGCACGAAGCTGCATCTGATTTTTCAATTTGATAGAAGTAATTGGAGTTTTTAACTCGTGACTGGCAATTGATATAAATTCATCTCTACTTTGGAGAGCTGCTTGAAGCTTCTTTGTTAAATCTTTTAGTTCTTCAGTGGCAGTTTTAGCATCATGAATATCTGTATTTGTCCCAAGCCACTCCCTGATATTCCCATTTTCATCTCTGATCGGAATAGCAAGACCCAAATGCCATCGATAAACTCCGTCGTGTCTTCGAAGACGATACTCAATCTGGTATGGAACTCCAGTTCTAAGTGATTTCTGCCAGGTCACAATGGTGCGGTTCAAATCATCAGGATGATGAATTTGTTGTTCGGTCCATTTCCATCCTTCGTCATCCTCTGGATTTATGCCGAAATATTCATAGTGACGCTTATTAAAGAAAGTAATATTTCCTTTTGGATCCGCGATAAAAAACATTTGTGGCATCGCCTCGGTATAAAATCTAAATCGCTTCTCACTTTCTTCAAGCCGCTGCAAGGCCAGCTTTCTTTCTGTTACATCCGTTACACGACAATAAAGTTTTTCTCCTACAGGGTGGACCGTCCATGATAACCAAACCCAATCGCCATTCTTTGTGCGATAGCGATTCTCAAAGCCAATTAATCTTTCGCCATCTAAAAGTTTGGCCCCTTGTTTCATTGTATCTTTCATATCGTCAGGATGAACGAAACTCATCCAGGTGCGGCCCTTAATTTCCTCAACTGTGTAACCCAAAGTAACTTCCCAGGCCGGGCTAAGCTCAATAAAGTGACTGGTCTTTGTATCAGAGATGGCGAGCATATTGCCGGGTAGGTTCCAGAAGTTTTCGAGTAGTTCTCTTACGTCTTTTTGATCTTGAATATCAAAGACGACTCCAGAGTAACCTTGATAGTTTCCATCCTGGTCATACCTCGGATTCCCTGAATCAACGGCCCAACGGTAGACTCCATCTTTATGTTTGATACGGTATTCAAAACGAAATTTCTCTCGCTTTGCTTGGGCCTCTTGAACGAGTTTACTTATTCTCTCCCGATCATCTGGGTGAATTGTGTTAAGCCATCCTTTTCCATGACCTTCTTCTGGCGTCTGACCTGTGAAATCCAGCCATTGTTGGTTTAGATAGATATTCGACCCATCTTGATTTGTTGCCCATAAGAGGGCAGGAGTAATATCGATGTTTCTCTCGTAACGAATTTGCGCTAGCTTCGAATCATTGATGTCAGTACAAGTTCCAAACCATTTGGTAATTTTTCCATCGGGATCATGGATCGGTACTGCACAGGCCTTCATCCAGAAATACTTATTATCGTGTCTTCTCAGACGATATTCCATATCAAACATTTGTCCACTATGAACCGCCTTCATCCAGGTTGATAAAGCTTTCTCTTTATCGTCTGGATGTACGAATTGAAGCCATTTCATACCAAGCTGTTCTTCTCGGCTTGTTCCTGAATAATCAATGGCCTGCTTTGAGACATAATCAATGTCTCCATTGGTGTCAGCTGTCCACACGATATGCGGGATGGCCTCTGCGATTTGTTTAAACTGTACTGCACTGATATCTTTCACATTCTTCTCCAGCGATTAAGATTACTTTATTGAATGGAAATTGGGATGACACAACTCTGTCTGACTTGATTCATCATTTATAAATTAAGTACAACTTCCGGTCCGTGTTAATGAAAATAGACTCAAGAGAGGTTTTTATGGAACGGACCAATAATGAGCGAACTCTTTTCCCTTTTGGTAAACCTCAGGTTAAAGACAAAGATCCCACCTCAAGAAGTTGGGACGGGATTATATTTTTGTGGCTTGCCATCCTTACAGCTTCAGTCATTTATTTTAGACCTGAAGGTGAATTGCAAAGTTCTTCTCAGGCGATCGCGGCACTTGAGTCAGAAATAAGTGAAATAAGAGAAAGCGCACTTTATGCTGAAGATGGAGTGGTTGAGTTACAAGAAAGTAAATCTGATCTTGAGTCTAGAATTGATGATCTTGAATCTGAAATAGAGGACGTGAAGAGTGACCTGAACTTATTATAGCGAGGCCACCGCAACAGTGACCTCGCTTGAGCTACTTATTGATATGCGGGATCTAAGTCAAATCGATCTAATTCCATAACTTTTACCCATGCTTTTACGAAGTCATTCACAAACTTTTCCTGAGAGTCAACCGAGGCATAAATTTCGGCTATAGCACGTAGCTGAGCATGCGAGCCGAAGATAAGATCCACGCGAGTCGCTGTCCATTTTAGTTCCCCAGTTTTTCGAACTTTACCTTCAAACAACTGATCTGATTTATCTTTCGATGTCCACTGATAGTCCATATTGAGAAGGTTTAAAAAGAAGTCGTTCGTCAAAACTCCTGGACGAGTGGTGAATACACCATTCTTTGATCCTTCCGCATTCGTTCCAAGGACTCTCATCCCACCTAAGAGTACTGTCATTTCAGGGGCAGAAAGAGTAAGAAGTTGTGCCTTATCAATGAGGAGTTCTTCAGCAGTTAAGCGATATACTTTTTTGAGATAGTTTCTGAATCCATCGGCAAGAGGCTCGAGAACTTCAAAGGAATGAGCATCCGTTTGTTCTTCAAGGGCATCCATACGACCTGGTCGGAAAGGGACCGTGATTTTATGGCCACCATCTGCAGCGGCCTTTTCAATTGCGGCCGAACCTGCAAGAACAATCATGTCCGCCATCGATACTGTTTTACCGAAGTCTTTTCTCACATTTTCTAGAGCGGCCAATTCTTCTTTTAAAAGTTCAGGACGATTCACTTCCCATTTATTCTGAGGAGCAAAACGAATTCGTGCTCCGTTAGCACCACCACGCTTATCTGAACCACGGAAAGTTGAGGCCGAGGCCCAGGCAATTGAGACGAGTCTTGGAACAGAAATTCCTGAGGCCAGGATCTTTTCCTTCAGCAATTTGATATCATTCTCATCGATGAGTTTATGATTTAGTGCTGGAATCGGGTCCTGCCAGATAAGATCTTCTTTTGGTACTTCTTTACCAAGGTAGCGCACCTTCGGTCCCATATCTCGGTGAGTAAGTTTAAACCAAGCACGTCTGAAGTTTTCTGCGAAAAGTTTTGGATCAGCATGATAACGGCGAGCAATCTTTTCATAAGCTGGATCCATCTTGAGTGCCATATCTGCCGTCGTCATCATTGGGGCGTGACGTTTCTTCGGATCATGTGCGTCTTCAACCCATGTATCGGATTTGCGATCCTTTGGTCTCCATTGGTGAGCACCGGCCGGAGATTTTGTAAGCTCCCACTCGTTATTCAGAAGCATATCAAGATAACCTTGGTCCCACTTCGTTGGATTTGGTTTCCAGGCCCCTTCAATACCACTCGTAATAGCGTCCACGCCGTGACCGGTATTGAAAGCGTTTTTCCAACCTAGACCTTGATCTACAATGTTTCCGCCTGCTGGTTCTCGACCAACATGCTTAGCATCTCCTGCACCATGGGCCTTACCAAACGTATGTCCACCGGCAACAAGGGCCACAGTCTCTTCATCATTCATTGCCATTCGGGCGAAAGTTTCTCGGATATCTTTTGCTGATCCAACTGGATCTGGATTTCCATTTGGGCCTTCTGGGTTTACATAAATGAGACCCATCTGAACTGCAGCGAGTGGATCATCCAGTTGACGATCTCCTTCATAGCGCTCATCTCCGAGCCATTTATCTTCTGAGCCCCAATAAATATCTTCTTCTGGTTCGAACACGTCTTCTCGTCCACCACCAAATCCAAATGTTCCAAGGCCCATCGATTCAAGTGCACAGTTACCTGTGAGAACCATGAGATCGGCCCATGAAAGTTTATTTCCGTATTTTTGTTTGATGGGCCACAGAAGTTGTCGGGCCTTATCGAGGTTGGCATTGTCGGGCCAACTATTCAGAGGAGGAAAGCGTTGACTACCAGAGCCTGAGCCTCCACGACCATCGCCTGTTCTGTAGGTACCAGCACTATGCCATGCCATACGAATAAAGAGTGGACCGTAGTGACCATAATCGGCGGGCCACCAATCTTGTGAGGTCTTCATCAAAACTTTGATATCATTTTTTACCGCATCGAGATCGAGCTTCTTAAACTCTTCTGCGTATTTAAAGGAAGGACCTAGAGGATTTGATTTGGGAGTGTGTTGATGAAGTACGTTGATACTTAGTTGATCGGGCCACCAATCTTTGTTAGATCTGCGGCGCTTAATGATTTGCTCTTTCTTTTGATCCGAGATGTTAGTCATAGGTCCTCCAATATCGAAAGACTATAAAAGTGAACGGTGATCCATTCAAATCGAAATAATCTAATAAGCGATAGAGAAAATTGATTGGAGGAACTTAGGGAAGTGGGCCTTAGGTAGACTCGATGAGACTAATGCGTTACTCCCATTAGGAAGCTTAGGACAATAATACTCATCACGATAAAACCTGCAGAGGCCATCTTCAAGTCTTTCTCTTTGATGAAGCTCAAAAGAAGTCCCAGCACACGGCCAACTGGAATAAGAATGAACAATCCAATTCCACAATTAATCGTCGTCATAGAATTAAATAGAACTCCAATCGTCGTGGTGGCCGTCGCCGTCCAGGTTCCATATTGAAGAAGGTTCTCTAAGCGCTTTTCTACTTGTGCCATTAAAGTTCCTTCAAAGTTTTATAAAGCATCTGACTTCCGAATATAACCAGAATGAATACAAAAGCAGTTCTAAGTTTCTCACTTGAAGAGGAGATTAAAATCTTTGCGCCTATTAGAGCTCCTACGACTGATCCAACTACCACTGGGCCAGTCACTTCAGGAACGATATTCCCACGAATAAAGTAAGCACCAGCACTGGCGGCCGCGGTAACGCCGATCATGAAATTAGAAGTCGCTGATGAGACCTTGATTGGGAGTTTGAGGGCAGAATCCATGGCCGGAATTTTAAGAACACCACTGCCGATTCCTAAAAGGGCGGACAGTACGCCTGCTAAATACATGAGAAACATACCTAGAGGAAGATTATGAACCGAGTAGCGAACCGTACCTTGGTGCGAGTCCACATATTCTCCGCCAAGTCCTAAACGAGCGCCCCAGCTTTTTTCATCAACTTCTAAATTTCCCGCAGGATCTTTTCGTTTGAGATACATCTGAAACGCGGAAAGAAATAAAGTGGCCGAGAAGAGTATCGACAGAAACGTGTCAGAAATCGTCCCCATGAGCAGAACTCCAGTTAGGGCACCCAGGGTCGTGGAGATCTCCAAAACCATCGCTAAACGAAAATTTGTAAGCTTGGCCTTGAGATAAGCACCGGCCCCGGCACATGAACAGGCAATTACAGAAATGAGACTCGCTGTAATGGCCGTATGAATGTCTAGATTGCAGAAAAGAGTGAGAAGGGGAACGATGAAGATCCCACTCGCCATTCCTAAAATTCCTCCAAGCGCACTGGCCCCGAAGGAGATAGAAAAGAGCAAAAGAACGTCAGAAATTTGCATGTTTTATACTACATTATCTCACTTAATAAGCCAAGAAACGGTCTAAGTTTTGCATCTGTTTTCAGAGGAGGTTTTTATGATTCGCAAGCTAAAATCAGGTGAATACCGAATCTATTCAAGGAAGGTAAATCCTCAGACCGGTCACAGAAGAAATCTCGGAACTTTTAGCTCTAAAGAGGAGGCCCTTCAGCATGAACGTGAGATACAATATTTCAAGAGAAGAAAAGCCTAAGGAGGCCTTATGAAAAATACAACATCAAAAGGTTCTTTCATGCATACAGTAGGCGATGCTATTGAAAGAGTAGGTGAAATTGTAACAAAAATGGGTGCCGCTAAACTAGGAACCAAAATTTATAATTTTGGTAACAAAGTAGAACATAGCCGAGAATAATATTCTGGAGTTAGAGTGTCAGGTTCTCAATGTTTTCTGGAGTCGTCCGATACAACGTCTATGAGATACCTATACCTAATTCCATTCTTTTTTATTTCAACTGCTTTTGCTAAACCGTGTGGCCTTCAAGGCACAGTGGAAGATCGTATTAAGGACTGTAACCAATCAAAGGGTAATTTCGTTTTAGTTTCAGCGACTGATAAAGGAGTTGAATTTTATCAAGATACAAAGACCAAACTCATTTGGGGGAGCCGTATCCCTACTGATTTTAACCATTATGGGTCTCAGAAGGCCTGTGATGATGAAGTATCAGGTTACGAAGTATTGGGTTCTTTGAAATGGAGACTTCCCTCTATTCGGGAGTATGAAACCGCAGCGGCCAATGGTATGAAAGAGGCCCTACCAAATATGAATCACTGGTTCTGGTCTTCAACTCCAGTTAAAACGAGAAGAAAATACCGCAGACGTGCAGTGCCTGCGAGTGTGTATTTGTGGGACGGCTCAGAACAAAAAACGGACGTCGGCGATCTCAAAGATGGCGCCTCGGTCCGTTGTGTTGCTAAAGACTCTTAGTGTTTGAAATACTCACACTTGAAATTTTCAATTTTGCTGAACTTTGCATCAGCATCCCATTGGGTCATTTCAGGAAGAGTTTTAAGACACTCTTTTCTGAGTTCATCTGAGTACCTAACACTTTCGATCGCTTCTAGTGAGAGTCCACGATAATCGACGTACTTTTTCTTAGACGACTCCATTTCATAACAACCGTCATAACATCTTTCGACAGTGTAAGTGCAGCTGTAACTGCAAGCGGCGTCTAGTAAGAGAGGGGAAGTATTGGCGTGAGCGAGAGTAGCAGAAATGAGAGTAAGAGTTCCTAGTGCGAGAGTTTTCATAAAGGCCTCCTGGGTTTGCGGGAGAGTTATTGCAAATCCAGAAGACCTAAACAATCGTCAAAAATTCATATGATTCATTCTTTTTTTCATGAATCCAGAATGGACTCAAATCCACCATATATCATTCTTGAGCCATCAAACGGCATGTTCTTGCCCATCTCCTTCATTTCAGGAGCTTCCATCATGTATTTATCCGCTTTATCCCGAATTTCTTTCGACGGATACTCGATCCAGCTAAAGATGATCTCTTCGTCTTCTTTTGCCTTAACAGCGCCAAAGAAGTCTGTCGTTTTTCCATGAGGAACATCACTTTGCCAGCATTCCACCACACGAGTGGCACCATGCTCTTTCAGAATCTCTGCGAACTTTTTAGCGTGTTCACTGTAGAGCTGTTTGTTGGCCTTCGGTACTGCTGAAATAAATCCTTCTACGTACATAAAACCTCCATGGTTATGATGGGTCTCATAGTAGAAACGTAATAAGTTTTTGTCAGTAAACTGAGTCTTACTGTTTGCACTTGCGGGAGAATTCAGGATAAAGGGATTCACACTTTTCTTTCAAAGGCGTATCCTGATTTTAGTTCGAAGGAAGTCGGAAGAGTAAAATCGGAAGACGGAAAACGAACGAAAAATGGTCTTCGAAAGAAGGCCATTTTTATTTTGTACTAAACGGCTCCCCAATCGCATAATAATTCCCACCAGCAACATGATGAATGCTTCTCATTGAAGGATCAGCATTTTCGAAGTGCCAATGACCATTACTAAATACCCGAGTATCAGACCAAGCACCCACAACTTCCCCGATGAACAAATCATAGGTCTCTTGATTATGCGGTTCTGGAATAAGTTTGCAAGCGAGCCAAGCTGAGCAGCCTTTTACGAATGGTAAATCAAAACCTTCGAACTTAAGCAGTTCAACGCCGGCCTTTTGAAGTTTATTTGGATCATTATGAAGAGTACTGCTACCAACTGCTTGAGTAAGTTTTAATTGAGCAACAGTGGGAACCTGAATCACAAACATTCCACTTTTCTCAACTAGATCGCGAGTCTTGGTCGACTTATCCAGCACAACGGTAAGTTTAGGAGGATCAAAGTCCAGAGCACATGCCCAGGCCGCGGCCATCACATTATCTGTGCCGCCAAAGCGAGCAGAAACAAGAATGGTAGGACCGTGGTTAATCAAGCGGAAGGCCTTTTTTAACTCAACCGGGGCAATGTGACTGTCCATATAAAACTCCGAGACTAGATTTTCGACATATCCATAACAAAGCGATAACGAACATCGCTCTTAATGACTCTCTCATAAGCTTCATTCACTTGAGAAGGCCTAATCACTTCAATTTCTGGAGTGATGTTGTGCTTAGAACAGAAGTCGAGCATTTCTTGAGTTTCTTTGATTGAACCAATAAGAGAACCAGCGTAGCTTCTGCGTTTCATCACAAGAGGAAACGGATGAATTGAAAGTGGCTTCTCCGGAAGACCTACGACTACCAGTGATCCATCAGTCTTCAAAAGGTTGAAGTAATCATTCATGTTGATCTCAGCTGAGACCGTATTGATGATCAAGTCAAACTTCGAAGCATTCTGTTCGAACACTTCTGGATTCTTAGTTGAGATAAAATTGTGAGCACCAAACTTCATCGCATCTTCGCGTTTTTTGTCAGAGTGACTGATCACCGTAACTTCAGCTCCAAGAGCAGCAGCAATCTTCACACCCATGTGACCAAGACCACCCATACCCAGAATACCAACTTTCTTACCAGGACCGGCATTCCAGTGATTCAGAGGCGAGTAGAGAGTGATACCAGCACAAAGAAGAGGGGCCGCTTTATCAAGAGGAAGATTCTTTGGAATTCTGAGAACGTAGTTTTCATCAACTACGATCACATCCGAGTAACCACCTTGAGTCGGAGTAACACCATCTTTTTCCATGCTGTTGTAAGTAGCGTTCATTCCTACATCACAGTATTGCTCAAGGTCTGCTTTACAGTGAGCACATTCACGACATGAATCAACGAAACAACCTACACCAACATGATCACCAACTTCATACTTCGTTACTTTCGGTCCAACCGCGCGAACAACGCCTGCGATCTCGTGTCCCGGAACAACCGGATAATTCGCTTCACCCCATTCACTTCTCACAGTGTGAATGTCAGAGTGGCAAATTCCACAAAATTTAATATCGATAATTACGTCATAATCCTTCGCCTCACGACGAACGAATGACCATGGTTTAAGTGGTTCTTTGGCATTGAAGGCCGCCATGCCTTTAGCTTTAATCATTGGAATTCCTTGGTTTGGGATGGGCCCAGTTTTCTAAGATTTTAAGCTGGTCGAATGATCTGCGAAATGAGAGAAATCTTTATGAACTTGTTAGTAAAACTTAATAATCGATTATCCTATGCAAAATGACCAACTCAGCGGAATCATTGCCTTAAAGACCGTTGCCGAGAAACAAAGCTTCACCGCAGCAGCAAAGACTTTAGGCGTAACTCCCTCGGCAATCAGCCAAATTATCAAGCAGCTAGAGCAGCGTGCTGGGGTGGCGTTATTATCAAGGACCACTAGAAGCATCAGCCTTACAGAAGCTGGAAGTCAGTTTCTTACTCAAACTGGTCCGGCGATTGATCAAATTCTTCATGCGTTTGAACATGTGGGTGATTACTCGAAAAAACCTACCGGTCTTTTGCGAATTAACCTTCCGAGAGTTGTTTATCAATCTTATCTCGCACCCATTGTTTACAGCTTCATCGAAAAATATCCAGAGGTCACAGTTGAGCTGTGTCTTGAAGATGGAAAGTCGGATGTTGTAGGGAACGGCTTTGATGCCGGTATCAGACTTTCAGACATTCTCGCCAAAGACATGGTCGCAGTAAAACTTTTTGGGCCCGTACATTTTGTGACTGCTGGCTCTCCAGCGTACTTTGATAAAATGGGCAGACCGAAACACCCGAAGGATCTTCTCTCGCATAAATGCTTTCCGATTCGCTTAGGAGACAGACTCTATGATCGTTGGGAGTTTGAGCATAAGGGCGAAGAGTTTCAAGTGCAAGTGAAGGGTGCACTCATTATGAATGATTCTTCTCAGATTATTGATGCGGCCGTGAGTGGACACGGGATTCTTTATTCTTCAGAGGATTCAATTAGGAAGAAGGTCGAGTCGGGTGAGTTAGAGATTGTTCTCGAAAAATACAAGGCGACGAGTACGGGATATTATTTATACTATCCTAAACAGGCGCAAGTTCTTCCGAAGCTTCGTGCTTTTATTGATCATATTAAGAAGGGACAGGCATGATTGAAGTAGTAAGAGACGAGTCAGTTAATACTTTCCTCGATGAGGCCGGCCCTTTGTTATATCAAAATGAGCCGACGAATAGTCTCATCCTCGGAGTTGCAGAAGGCATGCTTCGATCTGCACCCAAAATTCCTCCGCTTCTCCTAAGAGTTTTGGATAATGGGCAAACGATCTCTGCGGCAATTCAAAATCGACCTTCAAATTTAATTCTTTCGAATGGCACATTAGAAGGCATGGAGGAACTGAGTCAGTTCCTCCACCAGCTCGGTGCGAGTATTCCTGGTGTGGTTGGTCCTTCGAAGGAAGTTGAATTCTTTGCAAAGAGTTGGTCAATTCTAGCAAATCAAAATATTGAATTTGGAATGTATCAAAAACTCTATAAATTAGAGCAAGTCATTCACCCGACTCAAGTCTCAGGCTCACTCAGAACAATTATGCCTTCTGAAGTTGATCTTGTTACGAAATGGATGCTGGGTTTCGCCGCTGAATCTTTACCTCCGGCAGAGAGGCATGACGAGAGTTATTGGAAGGAATTTGCCGAAAAGACCATCAGCAATCAATTTGCCCATTGTTGGGTCGTAAATGATGTACCTGTTGCACTTGCCTGTATTAGTCGTCCCACTTTAAATGGTATCACTATTAACGGAGTTTATACTCCTGTTGAATATCGAAAAAAGGGATATGCTTCACATGCAGTGGCTCGCCTAAGTCAAAAGATGCTCGACTCTGGAAAAAAGTTTTGCGTACTTTACACTGATCTCGCAAATCCAACTTCAAATAAAATTTATCAGGACATTGGGTACAAGGAAGAATCGGATTCGAAATTTTACAATTTCAAAGCTACACAGGCAAAGTGAAGTGGAAAGTCGTTCCGCGGTTGACTCTACTTTCGACCCAGATTCTCCCCCCATGGGCATGTACTAGACCTTGAGCAATGGAGAGTCCGAGTCCCGTTCCTTGCTTTGCCGTTGCTTTGGCCTGCCAGAAACGATCAAAAAGATGGGGGATGTCTTTCTCTGAAATACCGGGCCCTTGATCGGCCACTGCTAAATGGACTGCTTCGCCTTCATTTAAAACTCGAACTTCCACCTTTCCGCCTTCTTTGGAGAATTTGAGAGCATTCGAAATTAAATTTGAAAGAATCTGGAGAACCCTAATTTTATCACATTTAATAATCAGTGGATTTGAGGGGAGAGTATTAGTAATTGCGATGGATTTCTTTTCTGCCATTGGGTTAAGCAGTGACTCAGCTTCAACCACCAGTTCATTCAAATTTTCTTCCTTGACCTCTAACTCCATCTTACCAGATTCAATCTTTCTCATTTCGAGTAAGTCTTGAATCAGGGTCTGCATGATAAAGACCGCTTTTTGAATGCCATCAAGATTTTTAACGATCTTTTCCGGATTTGGAAATTCACCAGTGATATTTCTCATGGCCATCTGACAATTGAGCTTGATGGTCCCCAGTGGATTTTTTAAATCATGAGAAACAACTGACAGGACATCGTCTCTTGAACGAATCGCCTCGAGACGACCCTGACTCTGAAGTCTGATTCTTTTCCCAAAATAAATAATAAGTCCCGAAAGGCCAATCGTTAGGAAGAGAAGAATGGTGGAGGTGAGAGTGATCTCTTTTACCATCTTTCTTCTTGCTTCATCAACTTGCTCACTTTCTTCTTGATATCTCTGTCTTTCCAGGTCAATTAGACCCACTTCATCTTCTCTAAGTCTGGCATTAAGCCTGCGAAGTTTTGGCCGTGAAAGTTCTTTAACCTTTTCCCCTTTTGAAAGTGGAAGGAGTGACATGATGTAATGGATTTTTTCCTCTTGGCCTTTCAGAATGTTCTCAAGAAGTTTCTCGTCTTCTTTTGTTTTGAGCTTTTGAACTGTCTGCTGATAAAACCTCATCGTTTCATCCAGGGCTTGTTTATCTTTCTCATCTTCCCTAATGACATAATTGACTGACTGGATGTTAATAAGGTGTGACAGATTCCTTAAGTACTGCCCGCTTGAAATACGATCGAAGTGATACTCCATATCATCAACAGACTCGCGGTGATTAACGTCCATCTCGTGAAATACTAACTGTCTTCCATAAATGAAGATCACTACAATGAGCGTAAGTAAGGCTGCCAGGACATATTCAAATTTTATATTTTGAAGAGGGACCCGCGTGTTCATGCTCACATTATAGTGAAATGCACCCCGCCAATGGTATAAACCGAGTTTTAGGGTAATTTCAAGTTGGTTAAGCTTGCAAGAGTTGAGGCTTTCAAGAGATAAAATAAGGATGAAATACCTTATTTTATCCATCGTATTTTTGTCTTTTTCTGTCTTCTCACAAGATTCTGTCGGGGAGCAGCGAACTGCAGTTGTGTTCTTTGATCTCCTGGAAGATGGTAAAGAACCTTCCATTGAGCTGTTTCAAAAAGCGATCTTTAACGAATCAAAGTCAGTAAATAATTACGTAAAAGAGGTCTCTCATCAAAAGGCCTGGCTGGTGGGAAAGACTTATCCGTGGTTACGACTTAAAGGTCTTGGGAAAACTTGTTACCTTTCAAGTAATGAGGTCCTGGAGTCCATCATTCAAAATAAACTTCTGGATCTGACTAAAGTTGATCGACTGTTGGTTTTTAATCACATGAATCACACTGGTGAGTGTGCAAAGAACAATAGTTTTGGATTTTCGACCCACGGGAAGGAAACTTACAGCACTTCAATTGGTGAAGTTAAATTGAGTCTCGCCCAGTTCAGTGCCACAAATCGTTTTGTTCTGCCGAAGCTTCCAGTTCAATCTCTTACGAATATCACTTCATCGGTGATTGCTCATGAACTTGGTCATTCATTTGGAGCTACTGGACACTCAAATATTTTGGATTGTGGAAAAGATGTTGTGAGCTTTGATCGCTCGAAGTGTACTCAGTCTGCCATTGCGGACATGTTCACCCTCATGGGAGGGGAAGGCTTCTACAGACCTTCACTTCATTTTTCTGCCTGCCACAAGGAAGAACTCGGCTGGATTGGAACGAAAGATGAGAGCTTGATCGTACTTAATAAAGAAGGCAGCTCTCGCCGAATTAAACTTCGTCCTTTTACGACAGTAGGAAAGAATGTCTCAGTTCGAATTAATCTCGAAGGCCCGTTACCAGTTCCCTGTGTGAACCCAAATAATTGTACGGTTGCAATCCAATCATTGTTCCTTGAATACCGAACTGCTCGTGGATTTGATGAGAACATCTCGAAGCTTCCGCTTGAGAGTTCTCGCTATTATAACCAGATTGTCATGTCACCGGAGTTCTATCAGGCCTCAAAAGAAATTAAGACCAACGGCATCCAGCTTCGTGGTGGTTTTTATAAAAACGATAAATGTATGACCTCATATAACCTGGATGTCACACCTGAGTCACTTCATTACCGTAATCCACAGAACAACGAAGTTCTTTCTTATTCTCTCTACGATAATCTCGATTCATTTCTTCTTCCTGGCATGACTTTTACTGAATCTGTGAATGGTCTGAGCATTTCAATGAAGGAAATCGATAAAGAGGGGAATGCTGTTGTAGAGATTCAATACTAACGATCAGGTCCGTATCCCGCCAGCAAGGTCTATAAGATAGAGTTAACCTTTCTTTAAAGAGAGGTAACTATGAATTTTGATAACAAAACCGTACTTGTCACTGGGGCCAATCGAGGAATTGGTAAGGCCTTGGTCGAAGCACTATTAAAGAAGAATGTAAAAAAGGTATACGCTTGTTCTAGGGACATTAAAAATGTTCCGGACTTCGGAGATTCTCGCGTGGTCCTAATTCAACTTGATATTTCGGATAGTACGCAAATTCAAAATGCCACAAGAAATGCTCGGGACACGCAGATCCTCATCAACAATGCAGGAGTTATTAGCCCTGGTGGTCTTTTTGATTGTGATCTCAAGCGGGATATGGAGATCAATTATTTTTCAACGATCCAAATGATGAAGGCCTTCGTTCCTGTTTTAGAACAGAATCCTGAGGCCAGAATTATTAATATCGCTTCCATTGCAAGCTATGTGAATTTTCCTTTCATCGCTGGGTATTCGGCCTCAAAGGCCGCACTTTATTCCGCTACTCAAGCGGCCCGAATAGAATTGAGATCTAAAGGCATTGCTGTTCATGCTGTAAATCCAGGTGCAATTGATACAGACATGAATAAGGGCAGCACCATGGATATGACTTCTCCAACGGAAGTGGCCTTTAGTATTTTGAACGAAGTCGAAAAAGAAGTGGAAGACATTATCCCGGACAAGATCGGAAGAGGTATGTATGAAATGTGGGAGAGATCTCCTAAGGAATTAGAGGCATTCTCGCGTAAGATGTACGAAGAGCTAACGGCCGGGAAATAAAACGACTCGGTCGATATCAGTCTTTGGCAATCGTTTCATGAGAATACTTTGTGCCTCTTCAAAACTATAACGAGCACTAGAGTGAATAAGAACAATCTTTTCACTCTTAATACTTGGTAGCCTAGGAATGAGTTCATCCAAATGAGTGTGACCCCATTCCTTGGCACTTGCCACAGTTTTCTTTTCATTTAAGTACGTGGCCTCCATCAAAAGGATTTTGGAGTTGGCCACTTCCGGTGCTTTATCCAAGAATTCAATTTGAGTATCACCTGTGAAGCTTACAACGAGTTCAGTTCTTTCTTCTGTGGGGTCTTCGCCACGCTGTCTAAACGCTGCTATTTCCTCAGAGGCCTTTCCTTCCAAGTCCTTCCTGAGTTTTCGGAATCGTCTATAAATCGAATAACCCAGAGAAGGAATTCGATGAACAGTTTCAAAAGTTTTGACCAAATACCTACTGGAGAGGGTGAAGGCCTCATTTGTTTTTAGACCTGTAAATTGAAAATCGTACTGGTGTCCTTCGATGAGGCTCCACTGATTCATAATCTCTTTCATGGGTTCAACCATACTCTCGGGCATGTAGAAGTGAGGAGTCTTGTGGGAATGCATCGCCTTTTGAGAGATCACATAAGGAATGCCCGCTGAATGATCCATATGTCCGTGAGTAATAAGAAAATGATTCATTCCAATCGCATGAGGCAGTCCCTGTGCGAGATCAAAGGCGAGGGAGAGTTCGGGAATGGCTATACTGGTTCTAACACCCGCGAGAGAGAGTCCGTTGAAATTTAATCCTGCATAGGTCCATTGACCGGTATTCATAGCCATTATTATTCAGCAACAAAACATAATCGTATAGTTAGAGAATAGGCCTTTAATTCAGTCCGGTGTTCTTAAGTTTAAATCCATTCTGACCTTTGCCATGTGCCAGCTAAGATAGTTGAATGGAAACGGGATCACACCTAACCTCATACTTTATTCTGGCCCTCGCAATCGGACTCTTTATCGCTTCTCTTTGGATGCGATCCAGTCTGAAAAAAGAAATTCGTAAAAAAGATGAAGCACTTCGGATGAAGGAAACTGAGTTTAATGAACTCCGAATGCTGGCGGCCGGTGTTACTCACGAGATTAATAACGCTGTTACTATTGTAATAGGACGTGCTGATCAACTGGCGCGAAAAAACGATGATCCTCAACAAGAAAAAATCTTCAATAGCATTAAGAAGGGCTGCGACCGAATTGTAACAAGTGTTAAAGGACTTCGTCAGTTCATTTACCCTGATACAAGAGAGGTTGAGACTTATATTGATCTTGGTAAGCTCATTGAAGATGTGATGAAGCTTACTGGTCAGCGACTTCGTAATCACGGAATTGAACTGCGCCTTCGAGGAGTTGAAAATAAATTCGTCCGAGGACGTATCAGTCAACTCGAGCAGCTTTTGACCAATCTCTTAAATCAATCTGTTGAGAGACTTTCTGATCTTCCAGAAAAATGGGTGCAACTGATTGCTGCCGATGAGCAGGGCGGTCTGAATATCTATTACATGGATTCCAGTGGAGATATTGGTGATAAGATCAGCCACAAGCAATTCAGTGAAATCCTTGAACGAAATCACGGTCACCTGACTGTTAACCAAAACAATCTTGTGATGGAACTTTCAAAACCAGCTCCAGAGAAATTTCACATTTGACCTCAACCTAACTTGAGGTACTAAAATGGCCCCCTTATTCATATTCAAGGGGGAGTTTTATGGATTATTCCTTTTTCAAGGTGATTCATTTCGCAAGTATCGGAGCGATGGTTCTTAGCCTTTCTAAAAAGTCGTACTGGTTGTTTGGTCTACTTTGGATTCTCGTCTTGGCCTCTTCATTTGGTTTAGTTTCCACTTTAGGTCTTCATGAAAATTTTCCAAAATGGGCAGATGCTAAGTTTGGTCTTTGGATCATCATGGGTGCCCTGGCACTCACATCAAAATTTAAGCCTCAATTGGGCAAGTCTTTTTCCGGGATAACTGGTCTCTTACTCGTTGGGGCCATTTACTTAGCGGTCTACAAACCTTTTTAATCATTGAGTCTTGCCCAGATCGGGCCAAATTGTGTTATGATAGCGGTCCGGGCCCAAACCCGGACTATATGAGAGCATAAACCATTCTAAATCGATCTATTTACTAATTTAGAGCGCACCTTTCGAGGTGTGGAGTGGTGTTATGACAATAGTATTCAATAACGTCGGCTTTGAATGGCCGGACGGTCAGCAAATATTTAAGAGTATCAATTTTTCACTCGAGACCAAAATCTACGGATTGATTGGACCTAATGGTGTGGGGAAGACCACGCTTGCCAATCTCTTGTTGGGTGATCTTGATCCGACATCGGGAACTATTTCGAAAGGTTCCGAAGTCGTACACATTTTTCATCAAAAAGAAACTCCACCAGAAATTTCTCTTTCTGAATATCTGATGGAGACCAATGCTTTTGAAGAATCTCTTTTACTCTCTTTCTTGAAGAATCTTTCTTTGGAGCAAACTTGTTCAAGTTTAAGTGGTGGTGAATGGGCGCGGGTGAGGCTTGTGAAGACGGCCGCATCTGGTGCCTCTTTTATTATCCTCGATGAACCAACCAATCACATGGACCGGGAAGGGCGAGATGTGATTCAGGAGTTCTTGAATTTCTTCAATGGTGGAGTTCTCATCATTTCCCATGATCGAGAAATTCTGGAAAGAGTAGATAAGATCATTGAACTTTCTAATCAAGGTCTCTCTTTATTCTCAGGAGGCTGGGGCGAGTATTCCATCTGGCGCGAACGAGAACGGGACAAACTTGGACACGATCTTGAGGAAGCAAAGAAAAGAAAGGCCGCTAGCATTGAAGAGCGACAAGAGAAAGTTGAGAAACAACAAAAGCGACTGGCCCAGGGAAAGAAGATGGGTAACAGTGGAAGTTTGCCGCGAATTCTAGCTGGTGGAAGAAAGAGAAGGGCCCAACAAACCATGGGAGACATCGATAAGAACACGATGGAAAGACTCAATGAGGCGGTAAATGATGCTTGGGACGCTTTTCAAAAACTAAAAGTTGATCCCGTGATGTTTGCCAATCTTCCTCAGGTTGAGATCCCTCAAGGGAAGCTTATTGTAGAGGCACGTGATTTTAATTTTCATTTTGATGGCCAAGAGGATCTTTGGTCCAATGATTTGAGTTTTACTTTTCATGGGCCAGCAAGATTGGCCATTACCGGGGCAAATGGTTCAGGTAAATCCACATTGCTTCAACTATTTTTAGGTAAAAATCTTCCAGGAGAGAAAAGAGGGTCACTGGGCTTTGGATCAGTGGAAGTTGGACTTATTGACCAACACTATTCGGTTCTCAATCATGATGAAAGTGTATTTGATAATGTAAGGTCGGTAACTCAAATGAGTGACAAGGACCTCAGAAACGCACTCGCCATGTTTCTCTTTCAGGGTGAACGAGTTTCTCAAAAAGTCTCAGAGCTAAGTGGTGGAGAGAAGCTCCGTGCATCTCTGGCGAAAGTCCTTTTGAGTGAACCTGTTCCACAAGTTTTGATTATGGATGAACCCACGAACAATTTGGATATGCCGAATATCGAATTCTTGGAGAGTCTACTTCTTGAATTTAACGGTGCTTTGATTGTGGTCTCCCATGACCATGTATTTTTAGAGAATTTGGACCTCACAGGGATCATTGATCTTAGCTGATTATGGAAAAGAATTTAAAAGAACATGTTCCGAAGATCGTTTCACTGGAGCGATCTCGGATCATGTCCAAAATTAAAAGTAATGGAAATAGATCCACTGAACTAAAAATCAGAATGCATCTGGTTCGTATGGGCATTTCCGGCTGGGAGATGCAGAGAAAAGATCTCCCGGGGAGACCCGATTTCTATTTTCCGAAAAAGAAGTTGGTCCTATTTGTGGACGGTTGTTTTTGGCACGGGTGCCCGAAATGTTTTAAGGGAACTAAAACAAATAAGGCCTTCTGGAACACTAAAGTGGAATCTAATAGGAAAAGAGATCGACGCAATAATAAGTACTATCGCGGCATGGGAGTGAAAGTGATAAGAATCTGGGAACATGAGATTGATAAGAAGAAAGAATCGTTATACGGTATTCTTTGAGGTGACAATGAAAGTTTTATTCCTTACAGCTGCATTAGTTTTAGTTTCTTGTTCTCATAAGTACCCTGATCCAAAATCTCCTTTACCAGAAAACATGGAAGAAGCGGTCACGTCGAATTTTCGTACTCCTGAGAACGAAGAACGTGATGAATATCAGCATCCGAAAGAAACACTCGATTTCTTTGGCATTAAACCAAATATGACCGTGGTTGAAATCTCGCCTGGTGCCGGTTATTTCACAGAAATTCTCGCTCCCTATCTGGCGAAACAAGGTCAGTTGTATCTCGCCGTTCCTCGTATGCCACCAAGACCTTCTCCAGTTCTGAAAGAAAACGAGAAAAAACTTCAAGACATTCTTCTGAGAAACCATGAAGTTCAGAATCACACTAAGATCATTCCATTTGAGCCGGTGGATAAGCGAAACAAGATTCCAAAAAATTTCGCTGATGCAGTTGTGAGTTTTAATAGCGTTCACAATTGGGTAGCAAAAAGATCTGCTCATGCCTCGTTTCAATTCTTCTTTGATGTTTTGAAGCCCGGCGGGACACTAGGGATCGTTCAGCACAGAATTCATGATGGTAAAAAGCGAGTGCCAAAAAGTGGTTACCTTTATGAGAAGGAAGTTATTTTCTTCGCCACTAAAGCGGGCTTCAAACTTGTTGGGCGCTCTGAAATAAACGCCAACCCCAAAGACACTGCCGATTATCCAACGGGTGTCTGGACTCTTCCTCCGACTTATCGTCTAGGAGAGCAGGACAAGGATAAGTACGAAGACATTGGCGAAAGTGACCGAATGACCTTGAAGTTTGTGAAGCCTTAGCCTTACAATAAGGCATGGAAAATCAATTTTTTAAGGCCTTCATATCTCTCTTCGTTGCTATCGATGCTCTAGGTGCTCTACCTTTCCTGGTGGGTCTCACTAAGAAACTTTCGGAAGAAGACCGTAAAAGCCTTATTTACCGCGCCACTGGTTCTGCCTTATTGATTGGATTGATTTTCATTTTTGGTGGTCGCGCGATCTTTAATTTCCTAGGTATTACTGAGAGTGACTTCCGCGTGGCCGGTGGTTTACTTCTTCTTGTGTTCGCTATCCGTGATCTTCTGGATTCTTCAAGTCACCAGGGTGCCGCGGCCCCAACCAGAGTTGGAATTGTTCCTATTGCTGTTCCACTTATGATGGGTCCAGCGGCCTTGACAACTCTAATGGTAGGGACTGAACAATACGGTCTTATTATTACGATTCTCAGTTTATTAATTAACCTCGCGATCGTGTGGGTGATGTTTGCCCGTGCGGGTTGGATCGTTAATAAGCTTGGAGAAGACGTTAGTGATGCGGTCACAAAGATCTTCTCGCTACTTATTGCTGCGATTGGAGTGATGTTGATTCGTTCAGGTCTGATTGAGATGTTTAATCTTTAACTTCTTCTTTGTCTTCAACCGCTGAAAGTGGGAAGACCTGAAAAGAGAAACGGTAGACTTCACTTCGATCGGTTTCGTTCATGAGAGAAATAATTTTCTGCCTGAAATCTCGTATCATAGATTTTACTTCAACCAACTTGTTCGGATCAATCGCGAGAGTAATTGTTGAATAGTCTCTAAGCTCCATCGGAGTGGTTTTAAGCTTTTCTTTCGCCATTTCTAGAGCATTGTAATGAGACTGACGAATGGCCTGTGAAGGCACATCAGCAGTCGTGGAAACATTCACGTGGATTTTTTGATAACGAAGCTCTTCGTCTAGCATGATAAGTTTCTTTTCGACCAAAATGTCCAACACCTCTTTTGCCCTGACCATTGAGATATTGAGTTTTTTACTGACATTGTCGATAGTCACTTCAAAGTCTTTAAAATCAAAAAGCTCCAGACATGCCATAAATTCCCAGTCGGTGATTATGGGCTCATGAAAGTCAGACTCAAGTATGAAAACCTGTCTTTGGTAATGGCGATTAATTTTAACTTTATCTATGACTGACGGATCAGACTTCATGCTATTACGGAAAAGGATTTCGTTTTCTGGAGTCAATTGAAGTTTATTAAGAACGAGTTGAGCGTCTTTTTCAGTTAGGGTCCTTTCACCTTTTATCGCCAAGCTTAAAATAGAAGGATGAATGTTAAGATCCCTGGCATAGGCCCTAAGTGAATATTTTGGATTCAACGATTGCTTTTGTTTTAGCCCTTCTTTGAGGGTGCGAGAATAAAAAGGAATGTTGTTCATAGATTTCAGTTAACATATAAAACTAAAAAAATCGTTATTATTTAAAGATCTTCACAAATCTTAACTGCTACATATTGTTACAAAAGTATTTGTTACACTTGATTACAACGTAGGCAGTTCTTTCCTTGGATCAGGTTCTTAACTTAATGATTCTCCAATAAATGATTGTAACTGGTAAGTCGTTACACTTTTGGGAGCGGATCTTGCTCATCATGAAAATCTGGTCCTGATAGCCCTTATCCTAGTAATAGGGTCTTTCTGGAGCACGTTATGAAGGTCTTCACTCTTAGTTTATTATTGTTAGTCTCTGGTGGTTGCCAGGACACTTCTATGATTATGGGTAAGATAAATGTAAATATTAAAGATTCCTATTCGGCACCTCCGAAAATATACGGAGTGAGAATTGAGCATAATCAATTAATCGTTACCGGAAAGAACCTCAAAGGGGTTTCGGTCGCAAAGATTCAAGGTGGTACCAATCATAACTTTCAGATTGAATCTAAGACTGAGGAGAAATTGGTTCTAAATGCCAAAAATGCTCTCACTTTGCTGGTCGGTGGAACATTCAATCTTATCGTCTCAAATGCTTCTGCTTCGGCCACATTTCCAATAACTGTCGAGCTTCCATCAATGGGAGCAGCAGCTGGGCAATACCTTCGTTTCAATGGAACGAACTGGGTCCCGGCCTCGATCACAAATACTCAAATATTTGCTGGCTCCTATGATGCTTCTACAGATTCTCCCGACATCGTCGCGCTTGGGGGAACTGCTGGCTCTTATTATATCGTGACCGTTGCTGGAATTCAGGATCTGGGAGCAGGTCCAGAAACTTATGGAGTTGGCGATTGGGTGATTTTTAATGGCTCGAGTTGGATCAAACTTGAGGCCCAGGCAACGGGCGGAGTGACCGGCTTTAATGGAAGAACCGGTGCAGTGGTTCCATTAAGTGGAGACTACTCTTGGAGTATGCTCACTAAGGCCGCAGGAAAACTTAACGGTTCAAAGCTTTCAGAAATTGCGGATGTTGATGTGACCGGTATTCAAGATGGTGATGTTATTCAGTGGAATGCTGCTGATTCGAAATGGGAAGCAGTTCCTGCGCCGTCACCAACTATTACCAATGGTTCCATTACGACAACTCAGATTGCTGATAGTGCCATCGATTCGGACAAAATCATTGATGGAAGTATTGTGAACGCGGATATTTCTGCAACGGCCGCGATTGCTCAATCAAAGATTGCTGGACTTACAACGGCCCTCAATGACAAAGAACCGACTATTCCCACAGGGACAGTGAATGATTATGTGAGAGGGGACAAGACCCTTGGCTCATTTAGTTCGAGCTTCTTAAATACGGTCCTGACTGGTTATGGAATGGGAACTGCGATTCCGATTACACCACTGGATACAATTAACCAGGCACTCGGAAAATTAGAGGCGAAAGATGCTACTATCATTACCTCTCAAGCAAGTTATGTTCCTCTTGATGGCTCCAGTGTTATGACCGGAAATCTTCAACTCGGTGGTAAGCTCATTACCAATCTTGGAGATCCTTCTGGAAATTCGGATGCTGCAAACAAAAAATATGTTGATGATAAGGTGGCAGCGATTGGAGCTGGATCCACTCAGTGGACCACTTCTGGATCAGATATTTATTACGATACTGGGAGAGTTGGAATTGGAACCGCGTCTCCTGCTTCGAAACTACATCTCGTCAGTGGAGCTTCATTATCGCCGTCGACAAATGCAAATTCACCTCTCGTTATCGAGGGTACTACATCCAATGGTAACGTTAATATTCAGCTAATTTCCGGGAATACAAGATCAACCTCTATTCTTTTTGCAGATCCTGATAGCTCGTCAGGTGCCGGTTATTCTGGTGCAGTGATGTACGATCATGGCACTGATAAAATGAGTTTTCGTACAGGAGTCGTGGCGGTTGATCGCCTTCTTATTGATTCTTCTGGTAACGTAGGAATAGGTACAACAACACCTGATGCTTCGGCGGCACTGGATGTGACTTCTACCTCAAGTGGTTTCTTATTACCACGAATGACCACGGCACAAAGGAACGCCATTCCTTCGCCGGCCAATGGTCTTATGGTTTTCGATACTGATATAAAATCTCTGTTCGTGTATCAGGCAACTGTTTGGAGACAGGTGGGGGATCGACTCATGAGTTTAGAGCAACTCAGGTTTCTGCCGCAGCGACATTCCCAAGCGGAACTGCGACTGATGTCATCTATACGAATGAAGAATATGACGTTTCTAATTCGTACAATGTAACAAATGGAACCTACACAGTGCCTGAGGATGGGACGTATTATTTCTCATGGGCCATTTATCTCTCAAATGTGGGAAAGTTACATACAAGAAATTCAGAACTATGGGTGGATGGTGTAGTGAAGGCCCGATCTTCCGAAGTCATCACCACAGGAGCGAACGAGGGTGCACTCAATGGTTCTACCATACTTCGATTATCCGCTGGTCAGGTCGTGCGGGTACGTGCATTTGGCATATCAAGTGATGCTTCGAGCGTAGTCGCATCAGCGAACACTGCGAATCAAGTTTGGAACTTCTCAGGAGCTCGCATGGGAGGGGCCGGTGGGCAAGCTGGATCAGATAATCTAGGTAATCACCTGGCCACGCAAAATTTGAATCTTGGCATTTACAAGCTCGTTGGGAATGGTGGAACTTCGGGCCTGAGCATATCCAGCTCTGGTAACGTTGGAATTGGTACCACGAGTCCTATTGCAACTCTTCACGTAAATGGAGGTATTTATTCAGGAGCGATTAGTACAGCAGGAACGGTTTATCAAACTTCCAGTGGCATTGCTAATGGAACGAATGGACGGGTCGACTCATCAGGAAGTAACTCAACTGCTTGCTATAATGGTGCATGGGGGTTCTGGGGTTATTGCACATCACTTCGTTCGACTAAGAAAGATATAAAAGATTTAAATCTAGGTCTAAATACCGTTTTAAAAATGCGTCCGGTCTCTTTCGTGTGGAAAAATAACAATCAGGAAGATCTTGGTTTCATCGCTGAGGAAATTGAGAAAGTAGATCCTCTCATGGCGGAGTATTCGAAGGGCAAACTCTCGGGTGTCAAGTACAGCTCATTAACATCCCTCTTAACGAAAGCGATTCAAGAGTTCTATTCTGAGTTCACAGGACAGCGTGAAGAGTTGGAAAGATTGAAAAAAGAAAATGCCGAAATGAAGGCCAGGTTGGCAAAGATCGAAGCTATGTTGGAGAAAAAATAGGAACCTCAATCGGCATAGTTTCAGAATCTCTAATGACTCCGAACTTTGAAAGTTCCATTTTTAAATGATTCAGAGGGGGCATGCAGTAAACCCGTCCTTTCTTTCTCGCCTCCATTTGCATCAGCATGAGGACACTTGTGACGAGTAGGGGAGCTTCTTCAAGTAAGGTCAGGTCAAAAATAAAAGTACTTATTTCTTTGACCGCCTCAATCTTTAAGAGTGTGGACTCGAATTGATGTAAATCTTCTTTCCGTATTAATCCGGAAATTCCAATGAACATACTGTGTATGTTTTCTTTGATGACTATTTCAAATGAATGATCCATTTATTTATTAACTATTAAACAGGATTCATTCATCAACTTAATTTAGAGGTACCCATACAGTAACTGTTTCTAAGAAATTATGTTACACTCACTTGCATGAAAAAAATGTTATTGCTTCTCCTGTTGGCCTCTTGTTCTCACCAATCTTTTCAATTACCAACTACCAAATATGACCGTAAGGAATGGAAGCATTGGGTGGATGAAGATCGTGACTGTCAGAATACCCGTCAGGAAATTCTCATTAATCGTTCATATACGGATGTGAAGCTCAATAAAAAAGGATGCACAGTCATCAGCGGGCGCTGGAAAGATTACTATTACCCACAAGTTCACACAGACGCTAAGAACGTTGATGTTGATCACCTTGTTCCACTAAAGCATGCTCATGAACATGGAGGAGCTGGTTGGAGTAAGGAGCAGAAAGAAGCCTTTGCTAATGATCCGGAGAATCTCGTGATTACTTTCAGGTCCTATAATCGTAAGAAAGGGGCGAAAGGGATTGATGAATGGCTTCCAGTGAATCACGATTACGCCTGCAAATACATCAAAGACTGGCAGTGGGTGAAATCAAAGTACAATCTGGCGATTGGCCCGAAAGAGCAGAACACCATTTCTAAGAGTAAGTGCAAAGATTAATCTTTCTTCGATTTATCTTCCAAGTTCGACAAGGGGAAGACTTGAAACGAAAAGCGGTAAACCTCTTTCTTATTTCCTGTGCTCATGAATTTAATCATCTTCTGGCGAAAGGCACTTATCATGGCCTTGGCCGCATCTAATTTGGCCGGATCAATGGCGAGAGTCACAGCAGAGTAATCCCTTAACTCCATAGGGGTCGTTTCAAGTTTTTCTCTGGCCATCTCCAGACCTCGATGATGAGACTCGCGGATGATGTTAGAAGGAACATTGTCAGTAGTTGCAAGACTATGGTGCACTTTTTGATAGACCAGGTTTTCATCTCTTCGGATAAGTTCTTTTTCGAGGAGTATATTCAAAATCTGCTGAGATCTTTCAATACTTAGATTCAGCTTTTTACTCACATTTTCTGCATCTACTGTAAAATCAGCAATGTCAAAAAGCTCTAAGCAGGCGAAGTATTCCCAGTCGGTGATTATGGGTTGATGAAAATCTGATTCGAGAAGAAAGACCTTTTTGTTCCCCGGTGGCTGAACATCTTTAAAACTTTTTCGAAATTTTACTTCTTCGTTTTGTGCAAGATTCAGTTTGCTAAGCACTGCCTGTGTATCTCTTTCCGTCAAAGCTCGTTCGCCTTTGATTGCCAGGCTCAATACAGATGGATGAATATTGAGTTCCTTGGCATAGGCCCTGAGAGAGTACTTTGGGTTCAACGCTTGCTTTTGTGTTAGTCCTTTTTTGAGGACATGAGAGTAAAAAGGAATGTTGTTCATGGAATTGAAATAACATAAAAAGACCCAAAAATTTGATCTTCACAAGAAGTCCACGCAAACTGAACATTCATTAAGGCAAAAAATTCTTACTTCTCTTTAAGAAAAAGAAATAAATAACTGTAACAAAAAGGCCTTGTAACAGTCGGTAATTTCTTAATAATTAACTGAATATTCCAATATTTATAGTCGATATTTGATATGTGAAGAAATTTTTTCTCCTCTCACTATTCACACTATTCCTTTGCTCGTGTCAGGATGTTGGCATTCTATCTGGTAATATAAAAGTTATTGTTAAAGAGACTGCACCTTCATCACCTTTAATTACTGGCCATCAAATTGAAGCTGTAAATCTAGTGACTGTTGAAGTTGAACTTCGTGGTAAATGTCCGGGGGCCGCATCTAGTGTGGATGTTGAATATGAGGGCCTGATTACAAACTCACCTTGTGATGTCCTCACACGAACCTTTGTAACAAGAATACCTGTTACAGACCCAAATAATGATCGTTTGCTGTCTTATATTGTGGCCGAATCAATTAGCGCTCAAACGCCGTCTATAACTTATGATGTGAACTATCAAAGACCGGCCACACCCAATCCGACTATTACATCAAATAACAATACAGATTTTTCTACCAACATTACATCTCCCATCCTTGAAGGAACTTGTAACTCAGATACGACCGATGGAATGGAAGTAAGAGTTGATGGTGGAGTTTGGAGATCGGATCTAACAAGTTGTGTGAATGGAGAGTGGTCGCTTGATCTACCGGGGCTTAGTGGCGATCCTGCTCAAGAGTATCTGATTGAGGTTCGTACGGTTAATTCATCTAGTGATGAACCATACTCTGAAGTTGAAAGTATTCGCGTAACAGTAGATACGGCCCTTCCGGCAATGCCCATTATGGCGGCAGATGCTACTACTATTGATCTCACTCCGACTTGGTCATGGATTTCTGGAGGAGCGGGCGAAGGAACTTATCGTTATAAATTAGATGATACTGATTTATCGTTCGGTGCTCTTGAAACAACTTCCAATTTTTTTACCCCAACAACTGATCTTTCTTACGGTCCGCATATTCTCTATGTTCAAGAAAGAGATGAAGTGGGGAACTGGTCACCTTCGGGAAGTCAGACTTTCACTATACAATGTCCTGCCGGGAATTCTTATGATGGTACAAACTGTGTGCCTTGTACTCCAGGACATTATCAACCAACAAGTAATCTCTCAGTAACTTGTCTGGCCGCTCCTCAAGGAACTTTCGTCTCAGGAAGTGGGGCAATAGCTCTGAGTTCTTGTACCAATAAACCTGCAAACGCCGTTGATGTTATCTATGACGTGAGTACAGGGCTCACCACGAACACTTGTCCGATTGCGAGTGTTTCAACCTGTGCACTGACGTATGCTCCAGATGGCGGTTCTTGTCGTCTCATGTGTGGACTTGATGAGTATTGGTTAGGAGCTTCTTGTGGCGCGGTTGGAGTTGGTTACTATTCACCAATAAACGATGATACTCGTTATTCTTGTTCTAATCTGCCAGCGAATGCCACAGCTGCCGCTTACTCTGGTATGGGTGGCGGAACAAACAACTGTCCAATTGCCATTGTGACAAGCTGTAATTCGAATTACGCTCCTGATGGGGCCACTTGTCGCTTAATGTGTCCGCTCGATCAATATTGGAATGGCTCTGCCTGCGTTTCAGTTGGAATGGGTTACTATTCTCCTGCAAATGATGACACTCGCTATTCTTGTACCAATATGCCGGCCAACGCCAGTACCGTAACTTATTTCGGAATGGGTGGAGGAACAAATAACTGTCCAGTTGCAAGTGTGACTGGTTGTAATACGAATTACACAATTGAAGGAATGAGCTGCCGTTTATTATGTCCACTCGATCAGTACTGGACCGGGTCTGCATGTATTGGAGTTGGCAATGGTTTCTATTCACCGGCCAACGATGATACTCGATACACTTGTACTAATATGCCCGCAAACGCAGCAACTGTGACTTATTCTGGTTCGGGCTCTGGAACGAATAATTGTCCTTTATCAAGTCTAACTTGTAATTCAAACTATGTTCCGAATGGTCTGAGTTGTCGTCAGTTGTGTCCAGTAGATCAATATTGGAATGGATCGGCCTGCGTGACTGTGGGGGCCGGTTATTATTCACCAGTTAATGACGACAATCGATATACGTGTACCAATACCACCCCTAATGCGACCTCAGTGATCTATTCTGGCGTTGGTGGTGGAGCAAATAACTGTCCAATCTCGAGTGTGACCTGTGATACGAACTATGTTCCAAACGGAGCGACTTGTCGTCTCACTTGTGGACTTGATCAATACTGGAATGGCTCTGCCTGTGTGGCGGTTGGAAATGGTTACTATTCTCCAGTGAACGATGATAGTCGTTATTCATGTTCAAATCTTCCGGCCAATGCGACTTCTGTGACCTATTCTGGTTCCGGAGCAGGAGTAAATAATTGTCCAGTTGCAAGTGTAAGTACGTGTGCTGTTAACTATGCTCCAAATGGGGCCGCATGTAGAGCAATGTGTGGAGTCGATCAATATTGGAACAGTTCGGCCTGTGTGTCAGTTGGAACTGGTTATTATTCTCCAATCAATAATGACAATCGCTATGCCTGTACCAATTTTCCTGCGAACGCCACAGCAGTAACTTATTCCGGAATGGGAAGTGGAACAAATAGCTGTCCAGTAGCGAGTGTTACATCATGTGCGGCCGGATTTATTCCAAGTGGTGCTGTCTGTTTAGACAATACTCCTAATGCTTTCTCTTTCACGAACACAACCGGAGTAAATCCTTCGGGATGGGTTGATTCCAATGCGGTCACAGTTTCAGGATTCGATGGCCCTTTAACTGTGACATGTTCAGGTTGCGCGGCCATTGCAAGAAATGGATCATGGGGAGGTACGAGCGTAACTGGTGTTATGCCTGGGGACACAATCGCACTGAGATTAATTTCATCTGGCACATTCTTAGGCACAGTAAACGCTTCTGCCACTTTAGGTGCGACGACTTCCAGTTCCTGGAGTGTTCAAACGAGAGCAGGGTATAGCTGTACTGGAACTCCATGGGGAACTATTGCACATGGAGCAACTGCAACAGGTTACAATGCGACCTTTGCCGTCGCTCCAAGTACCTGTGCTTCTCAAGTGAGAACTTGTAACGATGGAGTTCTGAGCGGCAGTTACGTTCAAACCGCATGTACAAATTATCCCGCAGTGACTATCAGTTTTTCAGGATCAAGAGCTGGCGGCTATGGTTATTGGGATACATATAGTATGACAACTGTAGCGACGCCTGCAGGTGGATCAGGAAGCAACTATTCTTACGAGTGGTCGATCACGGCCCAAAACGGTGGAACTGTTTCAGGTGGTGGAGGAAATAACTGGTTAACGTTTACTACTTATATGTGTAGTTTTGAATCTGTGAACTTCAATGTCCGAGTTAGAGATAACAATCTTGGAGTTTACTCTTCCTGGTATTCTGGAGACATGACCGATACCTTTACCGGTGTGTGTGACTAGACTATTTCCTCGGATAAGTAACGGTCATCCCTTTATCAAAAGGAAGTTCAACGCCTAGTTCTTTCTTTGTCAGAGCTTTAGAGGCTTTTTCATCTAACTTCAGAATGCAGTCAGCACCTGTAATGGTGTAGACCTTGGCGGAAGAACAAAAGGCCTTTCCTTTTTCCGTTGGTTCGCAGGCGGGTTTAATTATGACCTTGCTTCCAATAACCTCAGCACTTCCACAATAATCGGCCTTCACGGAGTGAATCTTACAGGTATTAATGTCGAAGATTCGATTTTCACCGCAAGAACCACTATATTCAGAAGTCATGACGTATTTTTTTGAATCTGAGAGATAGAATCCCGAAAAATTTCCGCCATCGATTTTGCACTTCCTCGTCCCATTCAAGACGACCCAGACTGGACCTTCCACTTCTTCAAGTAACTCGAGAGCGATTTTGTCGCTGATTTTATAAATGCCTGTCGTTCCTTCTCGCTTTGTAAGATCGACTTTACGAAAGGAGCAATCTTTCGCGAAAGAGAATGAAGTAGCAGTCAGCAGTGTCAGGATGGTAAAAATTTTTTTCATATAAATGATTTTAGACGTGAATAAATCGTTTAGGAATATGAATTTCCACAATCTCTCAACATCTAAGGCATATTTTACCTACTCCAATATCAACCACTATCAATGAGAAACGACAGAATGACTAAACTTTTACCTCTATCATTTTTGTTACTAAGTCTCGTGAGCTGTGGCGGAGGCGGCGGCGGCTCTTCTTCGGCAGAACAAGCGACTAATAGTGACAATCCAGCAGTAACACCAACGACACCAGATGAATTCCCTCAAGGGTTTGATGATAAAGTCATTACTAAAAGTAGTGTGACTCACGTTCCGATGAATCTCATCTCGCAAGAATTAACCATGACTTTTGATCCAGTAGCTCAGACGGTTAAAGGGCACAGCGTGATCAACTTCAATACGAAAAAAGAAGGACGTCCTTATTTTGAACTTCAAGGAACTGTAACGAATGTAAAAATCGACGGTGCTTCATCTGATGTAACGAACATTACAGATCCAGATGGCCAGAGTCAGACTTATAAATCAGTGAATGAATCTGTATCGAGTGATGCCAATCACGTGGTGGAATTTGATTACACTCTTCCTACAGGTCGTGTGACTTTCACTGGCGGCGGTGTTCGCTTCCTAACTGATATGACGGACCTTAACGGAAAGTTCTTTGAGTACTGGGGACCAACTGGTTTTGAAGAAGATCAGTTTGCAATGACTCTGAATCTCAAAGTCACTAATAGTACTTCTTCCCATAAACTTAGAACCAATGGAGAAATCACTTCTTCCGAGCAATCGGCCTGGAAAATTGTTTTCCCGGATTATTACAGCAAGTCCTCTTTCTATGTGCACTTAACAAACCAGTCTCTTCCTTCGAAGACACTTACATACAAAGGACTAGAAAGAGATATCCCAATCGAAGTGTACGGTGTAACTCAATCTCTGGTTGATACAGCGGCGGCGCAACTTCCTGGACTCTTCAAAGAACTGGAAGGGGATTATGGACCTTATCCGCATACAAAATTCCTGGCCTACATGAATGATCGAAGTGGGGGAATGGAGTATGTGGCGGCAACGATCACAAGTGTGGCTTCGATTGACCACGAACTTCTTCACTCTTGGTTTGCTAGAAGTATGATTCCTGCCGATGGAAGAAGTGGTTGGATCGATGAGGCGACTGCTTCATGGAGAGACTACGGTTATACGCGTGCTTCTTCGACACTAAATCGTACGGCAACGAATCTCGCGAACTATTCAGTGTTTCGTAAGAGTACGCCATCAAACGTGTACGTAGATGGTCGAGCGCTTTATGCTGAACTTGATCGTCAGTTTGCGAACATTGGTGGACTTAAGCCTGTGCTGAAAGCTCTTCATGCAAACTACAAACACAGTGTGATCACGAATGAACTTTTCTGGATGTTTCTGGAGAGTAAAACAGGGATGGATCTTACTGCGTTTCAAGAGCGTTACGTGACAGGGAATTCTGCAGAGATTGCACTTAAGAGTGCGACGATTTCAGAGTCTGGAGTTACAAATGGGGCCTCAAAACATCCGACACCTTTAACTGAAGAAGAGATTTTAAGACTTAGATAAAAAAAGAGGGAGCCTGCTTGGCTCCCTTCTTTTATTTTTAGATTAGCTCTTCTAATTTATCAAACGATCCTGTCCAGCCCATCATCATGCCTGACTTCTCATCATGGAAGGCTTTTCTTTCTTCAGCCGTCGCCTGGCCATGAACTTCTGTCTTAAGAGTTACGCGTGTTAAGTTCGGACCTTCAGTCGCGAACTCAACAGTGCTGATCATTTGAGAAGGCCAAGTTGGAGCACCTGGATGTTTGGCCGGATTACCATCTTTATCCGCGAACTCTTGCGTGAACATAATGCGAGTGATGGGATTAATATCCAGATAGTGAGACTTTCCATACATCGTAAACTCACCATTCGACATTGAATAGAAAGCCGTCTTACCAGTTTTGATATCTCCGCTGATAAGCTCCATATTAAAGCCCTTAGGCGGAAGCCATTTCGAAAGATGTTTCACATCTGTCCACATCTCAAAAACTTTTGCCTGAGGTGCATCGAAGGTGCGGTTGATAATGAATGGATCTTTACCAGTGATTTCATGTTCAAGGTATTCGCCAAGTCGGTCCCAAGTAGAGTTGCCGTTAGCAATCTTAATAAATTTCTTGATCTCTTTCGCGGCCTCTGGAGTATCAAGGGCCATGAGCATCACCATAATGGTTTTTCCCAGCTCTTCTTTAAAAGTAACTGTTACCGTGAAGAGTTTTTGGCGCTCTTCATTTCCACCATGATCATAAACGAGACGCTCGTAAGGAACGACTTCGTGATAAGTAGCAATATTCGGATAATCCACGCCATCTGGTCCGTGCATGGTATAAATCCATTTTCCACCTGGGCGAAGATCTTTACTCTTTGTCGTAATGGTAAAACCACGAGGTCCCCACCAGTTCACCTGATGCTTGAGATCAGTGAATGCTTCCCAAACAAGTTTTACAGGAGCATCGTAAACGCGAACAATTTCTAGTTCATTTGGTTTTGCGGCCATGGGATTTTCCTTTGGTTTTATTCTTACCTTGAATTTCTTTTAAGTATTCATCGAGACGATCAAAACTCTCTTCCCAAGCGGCACGGAATTCTTCAATCCAATCTGTGGCGTCTTTCAGCGGAGTGGGGTTGATCTTACAAGAGCGGTATTGAGCGTCCTTGGTCTTGGTTACAAGTCCTGCCTTTTCCAAAACTTTTAGGTGCTTGGTGACGGCCGGAAGACTCATGTCTTTTAAGAATGGTTTTGCTAAATCTGATACGTTCGCCTCGCCCTTTGAGAGCTGTGCCAACATGGCCCTGCGAGTGGGATCAGCGAGAGCGGCGAATGTTGAACTTAATTCATCTTGCATATTAAACCTTTCGGTTAATTAACCAATAAGTTAAATATAAGGCAAAAAAAGGGCGGGGTCTAGAGGCGGTCGTAAATTTTATGATGGATTTCTTCTAGCTCTTTTAACTCATCGTTTTTTCTAAGCTTGAGGGGGGCCTTCTTGCCCAAAAGACTTTCATTGATGTTTTTTTGTAAGGCATATATTGGGCCCGCGATCCGGTGAGACAAAATAATGCCTGTTACAAAACCAACAATGGTCACGAGAAGAAGAATGAGAGCGCCACATACGAGGTAGTGAACTCTGAATGAATGCTCAATGAAGAAGGTCAGACCGAAGACCAGGAAGATTGAGCCCACAATAAGGTTCAGAAGTCCCAGGAGGAGGCCACAGCGAGCTTGAAAACTCGGATTCACGAGATAATTATTTCGATAATCCTTAGTGGGCCAATAGAATTGTGAATCTTGATAGAGCCCAAGAGCGATGAGTGCATAACCAATCCACTGACAAAGATCGGCGACGTTATAGAATGGTGTTTGGAAACTCCCGAAGTTAAATGAGAAAAAATCAACGACTGCAAAACCAAACAATCGATCCGTCACGTTTCCTAGAATGCCTCCAACTAAAATCGAGAGACCCACTTGAAGGTTCTTCGATTTCATTGGAACAATAACTAGTATCAGAACGTAGGCACTCACAATGAGGGCCGCAAATGTTGTGAGGACAGTTTTCTTGATGGTGAGTGGAACGTCCGAAAGCCAACCAAGAATGATTCCGTGGTTATAGACCAATTCAAATTTTACGAGGCCCAATTCAAAAGACTTTACGAGTGAGAGCGCCCAGGATTTCGTAGCGTAATCCAGTGACCAGACAAGAATTAGAGGTAGTAAAAACAACATGAATTTCATTTACTTACCCTATCGGTAGAATGGCGGTACTTGTTGAATATCAAAGTATGCACTGCTTGACTGGTTTACTCGGCGAATCACTCTGCATTAACCGGTTTTTTGATGTCTGCCTGTTTCGAATTGTTTACAATAGACCCCATGAATAAACCATTTACTCCCCCTCAGAATGTTAAAGAAGTCCTCGAACGTGCTAGCCGCCCAAAAACTGCGGTCATCACAGGAGGTATGCCATATGCGAACGGTCCTCTTCACCTAGGTCACTTGGCCGGTGCGATTGTTCCACCGGATATCATGGCCCGTTATATGAGAATGCTTATTGGCAAAGACAATGTGCTTTTCGTATCAGGGAACGATGATCACGGTTCAACTTCTGAATCATCTGCAGTGAAGGCCGGTAAAGGTGTTCGTGAATTCATCGATGAGATTCACGACAAGCAAGTTCAAACGATCACTCGTTACGGTATCTCTTACGATATTTTCTCAGGAACTTCTCAACCAGATTGTTATCCGATTCACGCAGAGACTTCTCAGGATTTCATGCGCAAGATGTGGAAGAACGGTCTGCTTGAAAAGAAGACGACGAATCAGTGGTACGATCCAAAGATCAATCGCTTCCTTCAAGATCGTAACGTGACAGGAAAGTGTCCGAATCCAAATTGTACAAATGAAAGTGCTTATTCTGATAACTGTGAAGTGTGTGGCATGGAGTATGATCCGTCACAACTTTTGAATCCTAAGTCGGCGCTTAGTGGTGCAACTCCAGAGCTTAAACCTACGGCTCACTTGTGGATGGATATGACGAAGGTTCAAGACCAATTGGTTGAGTGGCTTAAGTCGAAGCAGAACAAGTGGAGAAAGGGTGTTATCAATCAAGTGATGGACACAGTATTGCCTGCGTTCCAATTTGATAATATTCATGAGCCAGCTTACAAAGAAATGAAAGCGAATCTTCCGAAGCATAAGTCTCGTTATGCTCCAGGGAAGAAAGTTGTTGTTCAGTTTGAGAACAAGGAAGACTTCATCAATGGCATGAACATGATGACCGTGCAGGAGATTCCGGTTGAAGTGATGGATGGCTGGGCCCACAGATCGATTACTCGTGATGTGGTTTGGGGTATTCCTGTGCCGAAAGAGATTGATCCAGAGATGGAAGGCAAAACACTTTACGTGTGGCCGGATTCTTTGATTGCTCCGATTTCATTCTCAAAAGTTGCTCTAAAAAATAAAGGCAAAGGCCCTGATGAGTGGAAACGCTTCTGGACTGAGTCTGATTCGCGTGTGTTCCAGTTCCTTGGACAAGATAACGTTTACTTCTACGTTCTTATGCAAGGGGCAATGTGGTTTGGTACGCAAGCTGATCCAAATAGGCAGCCTGTTCTTGGAGAGTATCAGCTGACTGATATCTTCTCAGTGTTCCACCTTATGGTGGATGGAGAGAAGATGAGTAAGTCGCGTGGTAACTTCTATTCGGCCGATCAACTAACGAATGAAATGGGGTTTGACCCAGATCAAGTTCGTTACTTCCTATCGACTCTTGGTATTGCTGAGAAGCCGTCTAACTTTGAATTTGAAACGTTTAAAGAGAGAAACAAGTTCTTGGCTGGACCAATGAATGCGGCGATTGAGAAGCCAATTTCGGCTGTTCATTCGCGCTTTGATGGTAAAGTTCCTGATGGGAAACTTCTTGAGAAAGCCGAAAAAGAAACGATGAAGATCGTTCAGCTTTATCTTAAGAACATGGAGAAGGGTGAACACCTCACACTTCTGGGCCAGATCGAGAACTACGCTCGTTTGATTAACTCGTTCTTTGTTCAGTATAAGCCGCATGATGATCGTGCAGACCTTGAGGGCCGTAAAGATGGGCTTTATACAAGCTTCTATATTCTGAAGAACCTTATGATTATGTTGTACCCGTTTGCGCCTCAGACGATGGAAAGAGTTCGCGTGAGCTTGAACCTTCCAGAGACTGTTTGGTCAGTGGATGAGTTGGGGACGGGGATTCCAGCCGGGCATGTGATTGGGCAGAAGGGGACGTACTTTCCAAGTGTGGAAGGGGTACAAGTCGATTAGGTTTAAAAATTCCGAACTACCTTTGGGTGGCTTTACATTTTTTAATAAGATTTCTTGAGTCGATTCTTCTGAATTATTTTCTTAAACTTATCTAAAGCCAAGGAAGGATTTATGTTAAGACCAATATGTTTATGGATTAACAAATATAAAACTCTAGAAAAATCTCTAATTACGTTTTCTTCCAGATACAGCGTCACCAATGATTGTGTAATCAAAGAAAGAGAGTCTGAATTTCACGTTTATGGTGAGTTTCAAGATATTACTGCATTTGTAGGCAAAAATGGTGCAGGCAAAACTTCAGTTATGGAAGCTGTTTCTGCAATCTTGTGTGGAAATGAAGATCTAGTTGATGGTGTTTTAGTCGTACAAAATCACGGTGAATTTTTCTCAGTAGGATTAGGCCGGAAGGATTTTTATTTCGGTGGGAAAAAGATTAATAGATTTAAAGAAATTGATATTTTTCGAGGAGCTGGGGTAATTTATTACTCACCCGTTTATAATCCACATTCATTTTCTCTTAATCCGAAAAAAAAGTTTTTTAAGAACATCTCAAATGACAGGGAATACTCATTTAAGAGAGAGAAAAATAGAGAGATTGACTTTCAGAAACAATTTAATTTTTTCGATGGAATGGGGAAGTTCGCTCGAGAAATTTTGGGTTTCGATAAGTATTTAAAAGTGGACCTTAAATTGCCAGACATACAAGTCCTTAAAAGAAGAATTCTTAGAGTGATGCTCGAACCGGATTTCCTTAGAGATCAGGATACTCGCCAGTACTTTTTTAGAAAACTAAGTGAAATGGCTAATGATGATTCTTTGATTTTGGATTTAATAGAGGATCAAATTAAAGAAAGAGATATTTATAAAGTTCGTTCTGCGTTGGATACAGTCTTTATAGATAAAGCTGAAGCTATGCATTCATATTATCATCAGAGTGATTTTTATGATCAATCGAGTCTGTCATTGGCCATGAGGTTTCTAACATCAAATTTCTTCCTCAAGGAGACACATCCTTATGAAGCGGTTGCAGATAAGCAATTAACCACAATTGATATGTTTTTTGAACTTATGGATACTGATAACTTTAGGAGATGGGCACTTAAGGTATTAAAATTTTCAAAAAGTATCGACAATAGATCATACAGAGATCGCACAATAGCAAAAGACTGCGATGTCTTACATCAAATTTTAGATTCAGTTAATGTTAAGAGTCCTCAATTCCCATTATTTTATCCGCCTTCTAAGTCGACACAAGCATTAGAGATAATTTCAAACATACGGAGATCAAATTTGATGAAGTATGGATTCGAGATTGGATGGCAAGGTGTAAGTAGTGGGCAAGTCGCTAAGATGAATTTATATTCAAGAATCTACAATGCAATAGGTGATTCTCAATGGGAAAGTTTGCTATTACTTTTAGATGAAGCTGATATCTATTTACATCCCGAATGGCAAAGAACCTTTCTGCACGAATTGTCGATATTCTTTATGGTGTTCAAAAAACAACATCCTCATCTGAAGCTGATCTCCTTAATTCTGACGACTCATTCACCGCTTATGATCTCTGACTTATTCAAGGAGGATGTATATCTAATTGATGATAGCGTAAAACCTTATAAAGTGAAATCTGCTCGTAAACATACCTTTGGTGCTAATATATATCAGCTATACCGTGAAGAATTTGTAACCACTAATCCAAAAGGAGAGCTGGCGAGTCTCGCTATCAAGAAGATAGTTAGGGACTTAAACGAAATTCTCAGCACTGATAATGTTCAATATTTTCAGCAGTTAATTTCAAAGATTGGAGATCCTGTTATCCAGAAAGGGTTACAAGGGTTAGTAGAAAACAAGATGGATCAGATTCAGTGATTAATCTGAAAATCCCTAACCAAAATGTAAATATTGATTGGTATTTAGAGTACATTAAAAAAGAGTATGATAGATATCTTTGGGGGAATTCAAATCTTTGGAGTCTAATAAATACATGGACTAATAAAAACTTTCAAAAGAGTTTTGAAGAAATTTTAGTATGTAGTCATGAAGAACTCCTGAGAATAAAGAATGCATGGGATTCAAATAAAAAATCAGTTCCAGATTATATCGTCGATATTAAAGAGACTTATCTTAAATTTGCTAAAAGTCGTGGGGGGATTGGCGATTCTTCCAAGAAAGATAGAATTACAGCCTTTGAATTCGTTGGTAGGATTGAGGAATTAACTTGTCCTTACTGCAATAAAACTCAAATTGAAAATCGACAAAATATTAGGGCACGCTCATCTCAACTAGACCATTTTTTTGACAAAGATAAGTATCCATTTTTTGCACTTTCATTTTTCAATTTAGTGCCAGCATGTTCTTCTTGCAATCTAATAAAACATATGAAGTCTCTAGATGCATCTCCACATTGCTCAATTGATTTATGTGATTTATCGAATTTTAGTTTTAGTGGAGTTGCAGGAGATTTATCATCACTTGAAATTCTTCTTACAGTTCAAGGTTCAATGACTGTTAATGAAAAGGTGCTGGATTTAAAAGGGAACTATTCCAAAAATAAATCTAATTTAAATAATCTTTTACTTAAGATTCAAGAGAATCCGGAAGACTATTTCAAGAGCTTAGATAGAATATTTAGTAAAAGGGAAGCCTTAGAGATAGTTCACGATACAGTTCTAGATAAAAATCGTTTCTATACAAAACCATTATCTAAATTTAAATATGATATTCTCAAAATATTTCATGGTAACGATATATCAGATTAAAGCTGAATATGATTATAGAGTCTTTAACTGTCTGGAAGTTCATTCAACTTCTCGATTTTGTGGAGTAAACTCTTAAAATGGTATTTATAAAAATCTATATCGACGGTGACGGCTGCCCTGTTAAAGAAGAAACCTACAAGGTAGCCTTCCGCTATCAAATCCCAGTTATCGTGGTGGCGAACAAAGCCATCAATATTCCCTTGCACCCTTTAGTCTCTATGCAAGTCGTGTCTCAAGGACCTGACGAGGCAGACAATTGGATTGCTGAAAATATCCAGGCAAACGATATCTGTATTACCGCTGACATTCCGTTGGCCGACAGATGCCTGAAGAAGTCTGCCAAGGCACTGAACGTCCGAGGAGAGGAGTTCACCGAGGACATGATTGGTGATGCCATGGCCACCCGGGAACTCATGAAGCATTTACGGGAGCTTGGCGAGATGAAAGGCGGGCCTCCTCCTTTTGAGAAGAGGGATCGATCGGCATTTCTAGGGTCTTTAGATCGAATAATTCAGGCCATTAAGCGGAAATCTGTGTAGTATCCCGGAAAAAGGACCACCTATGGAAGACGCTAAATATTTAAGTAAAGAAGATAAGGCAAAGATGGAAGCTCTAAAGAAAGAGCTGGAAGTGCTTAAGGCCGAACACAAAGACTTTGCTAAAAACAAAGGCGGACTTACGCCTGAGCAAAGAGAAACATGGCGTGTGAATTCTCAAAGAACTAATCAAGTTCATATTGAGATCAAAGATCTTCGTCATAAGAATATCTTAGAAGCTGGGAAGTAATACCTTCTTACCAGATTTAATATCTAATGATCGAATTTCGCTAAATCAATTCTTTCTTTTATGACGTGGTCCCGTTCTGTATGGAATGCGATTGTTAGATAATGATTCACTCCACCTCTATTTTCGAAGATAATCCATTCGCCAGTCATTTCATTAGCATTACTCCGATCAAAATAGGCCTCTTGTACAGCCATATAGGTTAGCGGATTCAGGAGTTTAGGTGAAATAGGATCACCTGGCTTTAATCCATTGTCCTCGCATACCTTTTTAATCTTTTCTTTCAGATCATTTTTCGACCAGTGATTAAGTAAGTTCTGGGCAATAAATCTAGCATCCGTCCAGTGAGCGTAAGAATATCCTTTTAATGGCTCTTTCTTGAATTGCCTGATGCCTTTTATTGATTTGAGCTTACCATTCTCAATACGCTCAATAACGTCTGTTATCTGAAATATATTAAATTTGCGTCCCCATAGAAAATCTTCAATTTGATTTACGAAAACATCTGAAAATTTTGCGTTCCCATTACTTTTTAATTTTAAAAGTTCTGTTACGTAATTTTGGTCCATAGTAGTTAATTCTTCAGCATCTCCAAAAACGCCTTCGTTTCAGCTTCCAACGCCTCTGGTTTCATAGCATTGAGTTTTAAACTTGCTCCACCTGCATAAGTCATAATCATCTTTGCAAGTAGATCGGGATCTTTCTTCGTCCCAGTCGCTTTGATATTTTTAAGCAGTAGTTCATAGATATGAACAGAATTCTCCTCCATGAGATTCTTAACCTTCTGAGGAATGATCGAATACTCACGAGTCGTATTTGAAAGGAAACAACCTTTCTGGCCTTTGCAGGTCATATTGGCCTTAAAGAAATTTTCGATGTTGTGCCAACCGAATGGTTCATTCTCAAGAACCGCGTATCCAGGATGCGTCTCACGATACAGCTTCAATGCCTCAAGAAAGATATCGTCCTTATCCTTAAACTCCGAATACAGCCCAGACTTGTTAACACCAGTGGCCTTCTCCAGGTCGGAGAGACTTGTGTCAGCGTAGCCCTTTTTCCAGAACAACTGGATGGCCTCTTTTAGAACTTCAGTACGGTCGAATTGTTTTGTGCGTCCCATGTGCTTAAAATAACATAAAAAACCGTTCGGTTCAATATTTTAGTTGCAAAGGATTAGGGTAGGTGTATATTTTGAACCAATCGGTTCAGAAAAAGAGAACCTCAACTCAAAGGATTTACATATGTCTAAGTTAAGTAACAAAGTCGCTCTAGTAACAGGTGGAAACTCAGGGATTGGTTTGGCGACTGCCAAGCTCTACAAGGACGAGGGCGCTCAGGTGATCATTACGGCCCGTTCAAATGAGACGTTCGAGAAGGCCAAAAAGGAATACGGGAATGTTTTTGATGTGGTTCAAACCGACGTAAGTAAGGTTGAGGATCTGGACCGTCTTTATGCTCATATCAAATCAAAATATGGCAAGCTGGATGTGATCTTTGCTAATGCCGGTATCGCGCAAACAGCTCCAACTGCTGAAGTCACTCCAGACTTTTTCGATAATCAGTTCAATACAAACGTGAAAGGTGTTTTCTTTACTGTCGCTAGGGCGCTACCGATTTTAGCGAAGGGAAGTACAGTTGTACTTAACGCTTCTGTGGTAGCGAGCAAAGGCTTTGTTGGTTCGAGCGTTTACTCAGCAACTAAAGCCGCTGTGAGAAACTTCGCTCGTACATGGACAGCAGAAATTCCAGTAGATCAAGTTCGTTTCAATGTTCTTTCACCTGGACCAATTGAAACTCCGATCTTCGGTAAAATGGGAATGCCAGATGAACACAAAGCTGGAATGGCCGCTGGTCTGCCGATTAAGAGACTTGGTCGTCCGGAAGAAATGGCGAGAGTGGCGTTGTTCTTAGCGAGTGATGATTCAAGTTATCTTGCTGGTGCTGAGATTATGGCCGATGGTGGGTTTGGACAGGTTTAAACAATATGATTTTGGTCCAAAAGGCTTACTTACCTTTTGGACCTTAAGATCCTAGCTGAAACTTTTTCAATCTAGCCTTCAAATCATTGAATTACGTAGCTTTTCAGACTAAATATTCTTCATCTACAAAAAGGAAGCTCCATGAAAACGCTCGTATTCACTTCGATCGCTCTACTATCTTTAAGTGCTAATACTTTCGCAGGAATCTGTGGTGTCGAGGCCACTCGAATTGAAAGCAATTACTCAGAGTACAATGGAAGATCAGTGCCTATGGCCCTTAATACAATAAGTTCTGCTGATAGAGTTCTTCAAATCTCTCTGGCGATCCGTGAAGCAACAACCAAAGCGCCAGTTCCTGAAGGCTATGGAAATGTGGTCCTCGAGCAAGCAAATCAACTGGAAAGAGAAATTCAATATAAACTTGATGAGAATCTTGCTCTTAGAAGAAAGCTTGTTGATACAAATTTTGAAATGTTGGGATGTCTAAATAGATCTAATAATACAAACTGTCATGATAGCGCTATGGAACTCATTAACTACGATACAAATAAGTTAACGGAAGCTAATTCGATTCATCATTCCGGTATGGATTTGAAAAATGATTTTGCCGCCCTTGGGGAAAAGTTGAATAAACTAAGTCGTTCAGGAGCATCGGCCCAGATGTCAGACTTTCAAATGACAATTGAAAAGGCCCAAAACTTATTCTCGTTGCGCAACTCATATTTGAATCAAGTGGATGCAGATGCCAAAGTAAGAAGCAATTTGAGCCAATCACTGAATAATTGCTTGAACTCGAGCAACTAATGAAAAGACTAATTGTTGTATTTATTCTAGCTCTATCAAGTCTCTCGTCTTTTGCAGCAGTTTGTCCTTCAGAGAATTCCGCGTCTCAAGCCCTGTGGTCTAAGTTCACTGGGATTTATTCTGAGACTGTGAAACAAACCCCACGCGGTGATGTGCTTGTTAAATATATTGGTTCTCTCCGAATGACTTATTTTAGAGGCCAAGTACCAGCGGAGGTAGGAATTGCCGTGGCCCAGGACGCGAAATCTTTCGACGAAATGGTATTAGGTCTTTATGCTCAATCCTCAAATCACGCCTCGAATCTTCAGTCGAATTTAATATCTCTAGGTGACTGTATTAAGGGCATAAGACCGTCTTGTAGCTCTGCCTTCAGCAGAGTTGAAGATCATGCTTATATGACTTTCGCTTCACTTAGAGAAGTCGTCGATAGCGGTCACTATGCAAGACATCGCTACAATGACTTTGCTGTTATTCTTAATCAAGTCATCCAAAATGGACGTGTGTTTCCAGAAGAGGCCTCATCAGATGCTATGAATGGTGGTGCTCACTTTTATTTCTCTGGAAGGTCAAAAGATGCATGGTTGGCAGAACAGTTATCTATTCGACAAAGTCTTGATGCTGAATTAACGAATTGTCTTAAATAAAGTAAGGCCCCATAGGGGCCTTCTTGTTTTAGTTCAAACCAGCTTTTTCTAGCCCATACATTTTATCTAGAGTTCCCGGTACGCCGTGGAAAGCAACGTTAATACGATTCCACACATTGATTGTACCAATCATGAAAGTAAGGTCTGAAAGTTCTTTCTTTGATAGGTGAGTGAGTGCTCTCTCATAATCCTGATCCGAAATTCCACCAGGAGCAAGTCTTGTAACAAGTTCTGTCCACTCAAGCGCCGCACGCTCTTTATCTGTGAAGAGTTTTGATTCACGCCATACAGCTACGTGATGTAGACGAAGTTCTCTTTCTCCATGAATCTTGGCCTCTTTTACGTGCATATCAACACAGAAAGTACATCCATTCATTTGAGAAGCACGGATCTCAATAAGTGCTTTGATAGTAGGATCAATTGAAGTTTTAGTTTGTCCTAGCTCGGCTAGTTTTTTTACAAGATCAAGGCTTTCAGCTGTGAAGTTTAAACGTGACATATATTCGTCCTTTGGTTTTGAGCGATGGTAATCATCCGCTTTCAACAACAAGACGAAATAAGATTTGAAAAAGGGACAAGGCGATTAGGCCGCTTCGCCTTTATCAGCACGAAGCCCTCGACGAATGTCTCTTACCCGAGGCCCAAACTCACGAATCGCTTCAGTAAGTTCACGCTCGGTAAGACCCAATACATTACACCAATTCGCGAATGCGATCTTGTCATTAGGATCGATCACAGCGGGCTTGGAGGCCTTGTAATAAGCGCCTGGAGAGTATCCACCTGAATCACCGGTTCCAACTTTAATAGCCATGCTCCTATTATATTATCCTGCAGAGTACCAACAAAATTCAGGTATTTGGCAGGGACTTGTCCCTTTTTTGGGCCTAGAATCGTCTTAGATTTATGGCACATACAAATAACTATCTTAAAGAGTGGGAAGGTCTATTTATTCAATATAGACCGTATTTAATTTCGTTCGCTTTCAGAATGACGGGAAGCCTGTCTGAATCGGAAGATATCGTACAAGATACTTTCATTCAGTGCGCTTCGATCAATCCAAAAGAATTGAATAATCCTAAGTCGTGGCTCACGAAGATTACTTCGAATAAGTCACTCGACTATATGAAGGTCGCGTATAAAAAGCGTGAAATTTATCACGGCACGTGGTTACCGGATGCGGTTCCTGATAGTTTTCAGTATTGGGGAAATCTTATCGATGGAGTTGCCCCGGATAAAAAGCTTCTTTATACCGAAAGTCTGTCAACCTCGTTTCTTCTCTTGCTTCAAAAGCTTAGTCCTGAAGAGAGGATGATCTACATTTTAAATGAGGTCTTTGATTATTCTTTTTCAGAGATTGCTGAGTTTATGAATAAGTCAGAAGACGCTTGTAAGAAGTCGGCCCAGCGCGCTCGTAAGGCACTGGAGAATGAGAAGCGCTATCGTTCATACACCAAGGAAGACGAATCTGTGGTTTCTAAGTTCTTTGATCTCGCTAATCGTGGAGACAAAGAAGGGCTTATGGCCATGCTGTCTTCTGATTCTGAGTTCTGGTCAGATGGTGGCGGTAAAGTTTCTGTGGCCTCGAAAGTCGTGGTTTACGATCCGCAGTTCATTTCGAAATTTATCTCTGCGGTCTGGTCGGCTCCGATCTTTAAGAACGAAAACATTCGCCAGGAGCTAAAGATAGTGAACGAGAAACCGGGTCTCGTGATTTCTCGTCGACATGAAGATGGGGTATGGAGATTTGAAACCATCATGACGATGGAAGTAGAAAACGGGAAGATCGCCCGAATCTTTACTCAAAGAAATCCGGACAAATTACAAGCTCTGCTCAAATCTTAAATTCTGCATTTCATAAGCGGTCGCAATTTCTTCGGCCGCTTCCTTACCTGATTGAAGAGCACCTTCGACGGTTCCACTCATCTCTTCATGGAAGGCCTCTCCCGCAAAGTAGAGAGTGTTCTCAAAGCTCGTTACCATCTCTGCCATTCTTCTATAGTTTACTCTTGGATAAGAGTAAGCACCTAAGAAAGATGGATCTTCATCCCAGTTGTGGTGATGAATATTAATAATCTGGCATCGCACTTCCTCTGGAGAAAGTGATGAGATCTTGGCAAGTTCCTGAATGTAAACTTCTTTTCGTTCATCCTCTGTCATCGCAGTCAATTTTCTCGCTCTCGCACCTCCACACCAAGCTGTTACAATTGGTAAGTGAAGAGGAGAGGCCGACCACCAGGCACTGAAGTTTAAATCAGGTGAGGCGACGAATGGAAAGGAATGATCCTCAAAAGCATAGAAGAACGCCGGGTGAAATTCTCCGATCATCTTCACCACCTGTCCCATTTCAACTTGATCTAGGAAATGATTTAAGAGGTCTGGCATCGGACTAATGAAGACGTTTCTCAAAACTCCCACAGACATTGTGTTAATCACTTTCTCACCAAAGAACTCAAAGGGAATGTCTTCTTCCTTAATGGCCCCTCGAACAGTGACTTTGTCCCGGTTCCAGACAATTTCTTCCACGATGTGGGAGAAATAGATGTGAGGCAGAAGATCCTGAGCGAGATTTTCAATCAGTTCACCGTAGCCATTTAAAAGCCTACGGAGACGTCTTACTTTTGGATCCGCGACCTGATCTTTCATATCATGAAGCTCTTTAGAGCTAATCGTATCCAAATCCGCAGCATCAAACCCTTCAACAAAGATTTTTGCCATATCTTGATCAATTTTGGAGTTTTGATCATACATACGAAGGTAATCTGAGAATGAAATATCGTTCTTGAGATCAATATCCTCAATCACGTGAGTAAGCCGCTCCCAAAAGTCTGGAGTCGCTCTCATTTCACCATCTTTGAAGTAATGATAATCAAACTTCACGTCATAGGTTGTGAGACCAAAGCGTTCGACCAGTTTATCGGTGAGGGGAGTATCGCCATGGAGATATTCGGGTCCATACTCAATATGAGGATGACTCTTCAAAGTATTCGCTCTACCACCCAAGCGATGAGTTGATTCGAGGATGATGAAATCAACCCTTTGCTCTTTCAAAACTCTGGCGGCCATTAGACCTGCTGCACCTGCTCCAATAATGATCACTTTAGTCTGATTCATAAGTATTCTCCTGGAAAATAATGAGCAAGAGCCGGGCCAGTTGGCGAAGAGTTAGAGGAGGAGTAATATCAATGAAATGAAAATACTATTTCTCACTATGGCATTATTGAGCACGGCTTCTTTTGGACAATCTCGACCCACGTTGGAGGAAGTTTCCAAGGAAATGAATAAGGAGCTACCTGAGATCTATGATCATATGACGAAGCTCATGCGCACGAGTGTAGAAAATAATAATTTTAAATATCAGTTTCTCATCAATGCTGATCAGAAAGAATATAACTGGGCCCTACCGAAGGTTCGTTCTCAGATTTTAAGTAATATCTGTAAGAACTCGCGCCAGAAGGCGATTCTTAAAAACTATTCGGCCAATATCGTTTACAGCTATGAGAATGTGAAGGGGCAATCGCTGGGCGAGTTTATGGTGAAGCCAGATCACTGTAATTAATTTAAGACATTCTGATTCTTCATAATAATCACCACAGCCATGACCTTCGCGAGATACTCCTTATCTCCGTGATGACCTTTTCTAATAAGTTTCCAAGCATCGCGAGTTTTTGTACTTTTTATCGCAGCCTTCGTTCTATATTCACCCATGTTGTAGGCGAGAAGGGCAAGCTGCCAGTCCTTGAACATCTTGTGATTGGACTTAAGATACTTCAGAGCAGCTTCCGTTGAAAGCTTCACATTGAGACGCTGATCTGTTCGATCATTAACTTTTAATCCAAAACTCTTGGCGGTTGGTTTGACGAACATCCAAAGCCCTGATCCCCATCCTCGTTCAGAATGAATATTTTGATAGCCTGATTCAACCAACGGAACCGCGAGAAGCTCTTGAGGAAGTTTGTGTCGTGCGATCTTTTTACTAATGAGTGGTTTGAAGGTCTTCATTCTTTTAAAGCAGACCTGCATATGTTTTCGGCCAGAAGGTTTGCCGAGTAGACGATTCAATTGTTTTAAAACCTGATCATTGACCACAATGGGAAACTTGGTGTTCTTCTGTGCCCTCTCAGCAAGAGTAAGTGCCTCGGTTTTTGTGATCTTGTTATCTCTTACTATTTTGTGAGAAGCAGCCGCTTCAGTTACAAACAGGAAGACACAAATAACTAAATACTTCATGACATCATCTAAAATCATGAACCTTAAATGATTATGGAGGCATTATCTACCTCTTGAGTCTGATTAACTTTCCCCATCACGACACAGTCGTAAAATTCAAATCTCACCAACTTACATGTGGCCGCCATTTTGCTTTTTTATCGAAAGTCATTTTTATGTGCCTAAGCACACTTTAAAAAGGAGTTTTAAATGAAAAAGAAGAATAAGTTGCAGCATGTAGCGCCGATGGCACTTAGTGCATTACTGTTAATGTCGGTTGTTTCATGTGGTAGCGATGACGATGACAGTAGTAGCTCTACTCCTCAACAACAGCAGAATCAAGAGGGGACATTCACGGCCACTCTAACGCCTGAAAATCCAAGTGTAACATCTCCTACAGGAACAGCTGAAATTCTTGTTCAGGGTGATAACTTCAATCCTAAAATTCAAGTAATGAATGCTCTTGATACAACTCACGCTCAGCACATTCACCAGGGTACACGTTGTCCGACTGCGGCCGATGATACTAACGGTGATGGTGTGATCGATGCAACAGAAGCAACTGCAGTATATGGTCCGGCAATTATTCCTCTAGATGATGATCTAGCGGCAACAACTGGTAACTTCCCATCTGGTGCAGATTATAACTACGATGAAAGTGCATCACTTTCTGAAATGCTGACTAATCTAAATCTTGCAACACTTAACCTAGAAGGCCTTGTGGTAAATATTCATGGTGTGCCTGAAGACACTACATTACCATCAACTGTTCAAGGTTCAAAAGCTGACTTCCCAATCGCATGTGGTACTTTAGCTCTATCAACAGGTGGAACTACAGGTGGCACAACAGGCGGTACAACTGGTGGTACAACAGGCGGAACTACTGGTGGCACAACAGGTGGAACAACTGGGGGCACAACAGGCGGAACTACTGGTAGTACAGTAGGCGGCACTGCTGGCGGTACAGCTGGTGGAACAGTTGGTGGTACAGCAGGCGGCACAGCTGGTGGTACAGTAGGTGGCACAGCTGGCGGTACTGCAGGTGGAACAGCTGGTGGTACAGTGACTGGTGGAACTGCAGGCGGAACGGCCGGTGGTACAGTGACTGGTACAACAACAACAGGTTACTAAGATTAAATCAGGGCCTCGCAAGGGGCCCTTTTTTATTCCAATTTCTCGATAGTTGGCCCTCCTTTTCAAACTTCACTTTATATCCTCAAAAATTATCCGATAACCCTAATATGACTTTGGTTTTGGCCATTCTCTCACTCTTATTTTCGCTCTCATTGTGGGCCCAGGAAGTCACATACACCAACGCCACTTTCAAAGGGGCGCCACTTGAACATGCTCATAAGCTAAACGAATTTTTTAAAGACGAGGGGTTCATTCCCTTGGCCGATTCTCAGTTTGGAATTCCTTCACTCGGAATCAATCAGGTTTATTTTGCGGACGCTGGCAAGTTTGTGATGGTGAAGTATGGCATTGAAGGTGAGTTTCCTTTAAAGCAGATTATTGAAACAGCAGAAGGCTACTTGGTTCATGATAAGGTTGGAGATAATAGGTTCTTTATCTATTTTCGTGGGATCAATCAGGAAGCAGTGAAACTAACTCTGCTTCGCATGCAGGATAAAATTTCTAAGTATTCACTTCCATCAGTAAAATCCATCTTCATTCCTGAGGCACGCGCACAGGTCGACTGTGGAAGTCCTGTTCTGGTTCAGCAGATGACTGACTTCGCAAACCTCTCTGGCACCATGGTTTGGAACTTCGCTAAGAACTGTGTGAGTGGACTAGGTGAAGGCGCATGGGCCGCAAGTGGTGGCGCTATTGCGAGTGGGATTTCAAGTCTCTGGGAAGCAGTTAAGCATCCAATTGATACTATCGATAAAGTTGGAAACGCAGTGGAGAACTTCACTGTCGGTGTTGCGAACTTCACAAAAGGTCTCATCAACGATCCTCGCGGAACTCTCACCAAAATGGGAGCGAAGGTTGGTGGTGCTTGGGATGACATGGTGGATGTTGTGACAAACATGTCGACGGACATGAAGATTCAATTTATCTGTTCATTCATTGGTTCTCTTGGCGTGGACGCGGCGATTGCATTATTCACGGCCGGAGCTGCCAGTGGGAAAATTGCCGTCAGTTTAGGTTTATTGGCGAAGCGATTCTCAGCCGTGGCCAAGACCATGGGACTACTTTCAAAATTATCTGTAGCGGCAAGGGCCAAGCTCGGCATGTCGGCCGACAAGATGAAAAACTTCATGGAAAAACTTATGCATAATAAAATTCCAGAAGGAGATTTGAAGCATCTTGATGGTCTAACGACTTTTGATAAGGATTTTAGCGTGAAGGTGGTCGCATGTTATATGTGATGACCTTGCTTCTATCATTCTCGGTTTTCGCTGAACTTGAGCCGATGTCGCTCAGGATGAGAGAATGCATGACTAATGTTTTTGATCGAGCAGGTTTTGATAAGAGTAAACAACATAAACTTCTGGTCGGGCAAGGTGACCGTGCTTTCGATAAGCGAGTCCGTGCTTTCGTTGAGCAGGCCAGGCCAGCTGTCTATGAGAAGCATACCAAGGCGAGAAATCCGGCCGAAGCGGCTGAGATGTCTAAGAAGCATGCTCAGTATATGCCGGGGATTGTTCGCGAACGACTTGAGCGCCGGGCTCTTCGTATGGATACTCCTGGAGTTCTTCGTGAGAACCAGGGGACACTATTCAAATTTGTTAAGTTTGAAAGTCCCGTTGGCTATGACCTAGGTAAGCCCACATACTTTATGAGGGTTGAAATTGGGCCCACTGGAGAGTTTCATGGACATCCCATGAGTCCAAATAGGGTCAGAGACAGTATTGGGGACGCGGACTTTAAGGCCCTTTCAGAATAATAATTCTTTGGCCAAGTTCATTGGGCCATCCTCCGATAATCATCTAAACGGAGGATCTCATGCTTAAGCTATTACCACTTCTACTTGTATTTGCCTGTGCTCACCAACCTACATTCCAAATGGACGCCAATAGAGTGACGTGGATTGATAGAAGTGAAGACGATGTGCTTACTCATCCGCATTTTTCAACAATGCCTGTGCAAGAGCGAGTAACTAGTACTGGTACAAAAATGTTTTCTTTTAAAAATGAAGCGCGCTCAGGTGAAACAACTTGTGGAGATATTCGCTGGGGCGGTAAGTGTAATACAGTTGTTCAAGATCAATCTTGTAATCATGTATTTACAGTCAAAAAATCTGTCGTAGTTGAATATAACAGAGTTGGGGCATGTGGCCCTGAGCAACTTAAATTTCGTCCATTTCAAGATGGGGAGCCTGTTCTAACTGATCGTGAAGCGGCTCACTTTGGTTCTAGAGATGTTGCTAGTGAAACGAAAAAGAAAAATTGCGGGATTGCTGGTCAGTTGTTCGGTTGTTAGATATTTAGGTGTAAAATGGCTAAAAAGCGAGACCCCGATAAAAGTGCAAGAAATAGAATAATTAAAGATCTAAAAGAAAGATTAAAGGCTCTACAGCCTGATGTTTTAAGGACAACGGGAATTCGAAGTGAATTATCTCTTAATGCTATTATAGGTAGCAAAAATGATGAATATCTCGATTTGAAAAATGATGTCATTAACTCGGACGCAGAATTCATAAACAAATGGCTGTCGGGACTGAAAAAGATGTCTCAATTAGGGGATGATGCCGCAATAAGGTTAGTTTCACTCCTGCGAGCAAATAACTTTTTCAAAAACTATCTAATGCTTTACCTTAAAAGGTCCTTCCTTATTCACTTCGATGAATTATCAAAAAAACGACCGTCCCTAGATAAGTCTGAGATTTGGATTGGACAGGAAAACGCCAACTACGGATTATTTGTAACTCCAAGATTTAAAGATGGGAAATGGGAGAACGATAAAAGTGAGATTCGTGCATTCTCTTATGGCTATTGGACAATTGGTCATGTGTTGAGTACTGGATTGGTTATACCAAATAAAAATAAGAAAATTGAGTTCAAGGACCTTGATCAACTTCTTATATTTTTTACTGAAACTCTTGTTCGAAATTCAGGATCACAATATGAATATGACATTGCAGATCAGTATGCTGAATTTGTTAAAAATAGTGATAATCCACTGAACATTCCTTTTATGATTCCAGAATTTCGATATTTGGGAATTGAGAAAAAACATAAATATCGTTTAGATTTTATGATCACGAATCCGTATACGTTGGAAAGAGTTGGAATAGAGCTTTCACCCTGGTCTACCCATGGTTATTTGAGCAAGATTGGAGATTTAACTCAGAAAGAAATAAATGAAATGGCTTTGGACAATTTTGAATATGAAATGACAAAACACAAAAATTTCTTCAAACGACATGGGATATTCTCTTTGATCTATACAGATTCAGATCTCAAAGACTGTAAAAAACTTTTCAAGGAAGACATCCAACCATTACTTGAAGTTGAACAACCAGTAACTCAAATCTCTTTCTCTATTATGGAAGAATTTCTATAGGTCCAAACTATGTTGAATCCTGAAATTGTAAGATTTACTCAATCTTGGCTTACTAAAGCTGAAGCTTATTCTGAAGAAAATGTTTCTGGCTGTTATGATAAGTTTTTTACCTTGTTTGTAGTTTATAATAGGCTTTATGCTGAGGCTACCTTCCACTTGTCTCGACTAGGGCAGATTGATATCGAAAGCCGCGAAGCTTTTCCGGATACGAATGCAGGCCTTAAATACATCATTACATTTCTAACTCCTGAATATATCCAGCAGAGACTTGATGCCGAAACCGCCGCTGCAATTGAAACAATCAAGTCCTTGATTGAAAGTGAAAGGTTTCATATTGTTTTAGATATGAGAGATGGATCTGTTCGAAGAGACAAAGACATGGAGTTATTGAAATGGCTTAGTTCGGAAAACATTAAGCATAAAGCAAATGGTTTAGCGTTATTACTTTATAGTGTTAGATGCAATATGTTTCATGGGAACAAATCATATGAACCAGTTCAGGTTGAGCTACTAAGACCTGTAATCATAATTCTAAAATTCTTCATTAGGATCACGCAAGACAAGCTAATGACCTAGCTTTGTACTAGCACCTGCAAATCACAAACGTTCGTTCCAGTAGGTCCAGTCTTCAAAAGTCCTTGGACCTTCTGGAAAAAATGATAAGAATCGTTCCTTTCCAGATACTCACTAACTTCAGCTTCGGCCTTATTGTAAATCTCCTCGGTTGCATACGCTCCTGCCGCATCCGTTGGACCATCGGTTCCATCAGTTGAAGCAGCTAAGAAAGCCACTCCGGAAGGCCAGCTCTCACGTTTTTCCATTTCTGATAGAAACGCCAAGGCCATCTCTTGATTACGTCCGCCTTTACCGTTTCCTTTAAGTGTTACAGTGGTTTCTCCACCGGCGAGATAACATACGCCTTTTTCAAGTTTATCTACGACTGAGGCAAATAAGTGTGCCGCATCTTTGGCTTCACCTGTTAGCCGTTCAGATAAGATGACTGTCTTATACCCAAGTCTTTTGGCCTCTGCTTCTGCCGCCGCCAGCGCAAGTCGATTAGATCCAATAACTAAATTATGCAAATTAGCAGGACCAACTTCACCCGGCTCAGGAACCGTAATCCCTGAAGCAATCGTATGAAGATCATCACCCAACACATCTGACAAAATTAAATTCAACGAAGTAGCAGACGCAATGACTTTCGCGAGCTTCCCACCTTTAATCTTAGAGAGACTCTTTCTAACTTTATTGATCTCTTGAATCGTGGCCCCAGTTGCAAGTAACTCTTTGGTCTTTGCTTGCTTCTGGGCCAATGTCACTCCATCAATCGGAAGTGCGGCCAATGCCGATGCTCCACCAGAGATAAGACCAATAACTAAATCATCAGCTTTTGCTTTTTCACAAAACTCATACAATTTCCTACCAGCTTCAACACTTCGCTCATCCGGAACCGGATGAGAAGATTCAAGCTGAAAAAAATGAGAGGGAAGTGATTCACTGTGACCATCTTTCGTAATTATAAGTCCGGCATCAATCCGCTTTCCAAGAACATCGATAAGTCCTAAAGCCATTCTTGACGAGGCCTTGCCGACTCCAAATACGAAGATTCTCTTGTAAGCTTTCAGATCAAAACTTTTACCCTGAACAGTAAGAACTTCACCATCTAACTTCAAAGTCTGCCCAAGCATACTCCTTGAATCGACTCGATTGAGCCCGGCCCTAAAAATCTTTTCAGCATCTTGAGCAGCTTTATTCATACGAAGAAACTCAATAACCATGCAACAAGGAAGGCCACTGTTCCTTCAACGAACGTTGCCGTTGAAAATACTCGGTATGCCGTTCCCACTTCTAAATTAGAAAACTGAGAAACTACCCAAAAATAAGAATCATTTGCGTGTGAAACTACCATCGCACCTGCACCAATCACTACAACCGTAAGCGCAGGGTGAAGTCCAAGTGTTGCCATGAGTGGTGCCATAATAGTTGAAGTCGTAATGATCGCAACTGTCGATGAACCCTGAGCAGTTTTAAGTGCCGCCGAAATCATAAACGGTAAGAATAAACCAAGTCCAAGTTTCGGATCGGCCAGAACTGTACTTACATAATCCTTAAGTGGTGAAACACTCAGAATCTTACCAAGCGATCCACCAGCACCTGTAATCACAAGAATCAGGGCCGCGTCCTTGATCCCTTCACTGGTCCAAGTCGAAAGTGCTTCAGTCCATTCTTTCTTAGACTGAAGAAGAGTAAACGAAAGAAACATCCCGATGATCAAGGCCACAACTGGATCTCCAATGAACTGAGCAACAGAAGTTAATGCCCCATCACCAAATGGCTTTGAAGGAAGATCGGCCACAGATTTACCAACGATTAAAATAATTGGTCCAATGATCGGAAGAAACGAAAGCCATGGAGAAGGAAGTTTTCCATAACGATCAATGAGTGTTTGATAAGATTCAGACGCTGGGACTGGTGCCGGAAAACGATTACCAATCTTAGTAGCAAAGAACCAGGCCGCAAGTGCGGCCGGAATTGCGGCCATCGTTCCGAAGAGAATAACCATTCCAATGTCAGCATTTAAAGCACCTGAAGCGGCCAAAGGACCCGGAGTAGGTGGAACCATCGTGTGAGTAGCATAAAGACCAGTTGCCAATGCTACTGCCATAACCACCATTGAAGTTGATGATTCCTTTGCTAATGCCTGATTAAGCGGGTTCATAATAACAAAGCCCGAATCACAGAAAACAGGAATAGAAACCACAACACCGGCCGCATTCATAGCAAGAGATGAGCGCTCTTTTCCAACGATCTTCAAAATAGACCGAGTCATTGATAAAGCAGCACCTGTTTTCTCCAAGGTGAGACCCATGATAGTTCCGGCAACGATCACGATACCAATATTTGTAAGCGTTCCCCCGAAGCCTTCTTTTACCAGCTTGATTACTTCCAGAGGTGGAAGACCGATAGCAACTCCATAGGCAATGGCCACACCAATCAGGACAAGAAAGGCGTTTACCTTATATTTTCCAGTTAGAATGACAATTAGACCTACTGCCATTAAGAGCATAATGAGCGCAATCTGACCTGATACCACGAAGCCTCCTGTCTATTAATTCCTTATATTTATCAATGCTATACGAGACAGCGCATTAGAGAAATCTTAATAGTCTTACTTTTAATCATTCTTTGAGAACAATGTCTGGCGGCCGGAGGTACACTTTTTGATGGTGATTCCGCGGAATTGTAAATTTTTAATCATAATCATGAAATCTTGAGCTAGAATTTATGTGTCGGAGATACTTCTATGAATTTCTCATTTAAGAAAGCTTGTCCCCACTGTAGTCAGAGTCTGAAATTCAGAGTCGGTGACAACTACAAAAAAATGATTGTTTGTACTCATTGCAATCAAGAGCTTGGATTTCACTGCTCGCGAAACATCTATTTCTATGGCTTCAGTACTTGTTTTTGGATTGTGGTCTCTTTCTTCTTACTTAAAAATTATCCGCTAGTACTTACAACTCTTGCGATTCTTCTGTTCTGTAGCGCTATTTTCACAAGTATCCCTCTTTCACGTCTGATTAAAGGTGAAGAGAAGGCCTATCGACCTTTTATCCCGGCCTTTCAAATGATTCTTCTGGGAACAGTTGTTAATACATTTATCCTAACTCTTGGGATTATGGTGTACACAAAAGTATCCTGAAAACTAGAAGCCTCTCATTCTCGGACTCGAATTATAGATATTCGTGTTGTAAGGCGCTTCCTCTTCTTTTTGAATGAAGTCCTCATCTCTTGGTTGAGTGCCTGGCTGTCCAGTGTATGGATTTACATTTCCTCGTGTACTGTAGTTGTCGTTACGTGTTTCATTGGGATCTGTTTTATAATGACCTTGCACAAAGGTACCATCTGATTGTGTGTAAGGATCAACGTATTGATCGGCAAGAGCAGCAAATGAGAAGAATGAAAGTCCTAGTAGTATAAGTTTCATAACATCTCCTTCATTCATAATCGTATCACTCAGTGACCATTAATTGAATTTAACTTCGTTTTCCTATCTCCCGGAATGTATTTACGTAAACGAAAATTAATAATTTTTTCCTTACGTTTCGCTAAGGCCGGGAGCAGAATGGATATATGAACTCGAGGCCATAAATCTTGATTTCTTTTTTCCCTCTCTCAGAATACTAAACCACATCAAGAATTCATGGCCTACTAACTCAGGAGTGTATATGAGCTCAAGGCCCTTTGATTATTTCCACGACTCTCTTTTGTCTCAATATAGGGAGCTGATCCGTGAGGCGATTCTGGAGAGTGAGATTGACCACAAATTGCACATCGATATGAATATTCTTTCAATTAAAGTTCAGAACATCATTCATGCGGCCTTAATTGATGGTATTTCAGAATTAGAGGTGAGGGGACTTCTGGCAGAAGCACAGAGGTTTGAAGGACGAACATTAAAAGTTGTCTAAGAAAAAGGCCCTCGATTGAGGGCCTTATCTTTTTAAAGAGTCGTTTGAAGTTGCTGGGCTTCTTTCAAATGATCCTGAACGTGACCTTTAGTTGTTTGTAACATGGTCTTCAACTGATCATTTTTAGCATTAGGGATAAGTTCTGTATCAAGCTTCTTGAGAGTGTCCTGATGCATTTGAATTTGAGCATTCATATAAGCTTTGTCGAAATTCTTAGCGTCCATTCCTTTTAGGTTTTCAATTGTATTCTCAGCTTTCGTTTTGGTTTTTACAGAAGGCTTACTTTCAGCAAGCTTGAGATTTTCTTTCTTCTGCAAAGACATGGCACGCTCATTATTATTTGTGTGGGCATTGAACATTTTTTCTGAGAAAGACTTCACTTTTTCATTTGTTGATTTTGTCTTCCCCACAGTACTTAGATTCATTTCTTCTGTGTTGACCGTCATGAGCATGTTCATGATTTCGGCATCATTCTTGGGTGCCGCTGCCAGGGTAAAACCACTAATTAATAGAGACGAAATTAAAACAGTAAGCTTCATCATGTGATGACTCCTTGTTGATTTAAATATCTCTGCAATTTTAGTCGGAGAAACTCTAATGCCAAGGGCGGGCGCCCTTAAATAAAAAGGCCCTCAAAAAGAGGGCCTTCTCATTTACTCAAGTCTTTGTCTGAACGAATACACCAGAGGAATCAAGTCTTGTTTACTTTTCAATCCACGGTTGCGGGGATTCTGCATTTGGTGTTTGAAATGTGTTTCCATCTTTTTCCATGCATCGATTTCGTTCCTAAACTCGAAGCCAATTTCCCCACTGCCAGCGAAGCGGGCCTTTGCTAGTTCAACGTGAGCGATCAAAAAATCATCCTGTTTTTTCATGATCAGTCCTTAGTCTAAAAGAATGTATAGGAAGGGAAGCGAGAGTCTTTATTATAAACCAAGACTCGGATTGCCAAAGATATTTAAGACTTACCAACTTAATCTATAGGGCTTTCCATGCATCGAGAAACAGGGGAGATAATTACCTTCTAACTCTTAAACGACTTCACTCTTATAATTTTATTGAGGTATGTATGAGATTATTAGCAATTTTGTCCGTTATTTTCTGCTTGGCCGCTCATGCCGAGGATCATCAAAAACAAATCTGGATGAAGGGTGAAGAGTACTTTCTATTCTCCTATCAAGCATCAACAAACATTCTCATCTCTGAGAGTTGTATTCCTCTGGATAAATTGAAGTGTGATGCCGCTAAAGCGCTTAAGAAAAAACATTCTTTGCAATCTCCTAAGACAAATGTTGGAGGAAAAAATCCTGGCGCCATTGTATGTAAGGATCTTCTAAAAAAAGAAATTCGAATTTTAAAGAATCACAAAGACGATGAAAATTCTTTCTGCGTTTTTGAAGACGGTTCTATGATATCAGCTATTAACCTTCAATCCCTACTCAAGGAGTAATGCATGAAACTTGGGTGGATCCTGCTTTTCTTATCTTTCAATGCTCTCGCTTTAGAGTGTGGCAATATTCCCGAAGGAACGGTGGTTAGGCTCGATCAAGGAAACGGAACTCTTGCGAAGGCCGCAGTTCAAGATCAGGACGGGATTGGTAGTTGTTATGTTAACCAAGCTTCATTGATGCTCCAGTCTACCCTTCCGGGTAATCCGAACATTTCTTACTTAAGTCTTGGTGTGTTTTACGCAAATGACGTCAATCTCCCTAATCAAAGAGAAAAGGGAAACAAGAAGTACACTGTTCCTGAAAAGAAGGCAGACAACACTGTTGTAGAAGATGGTTCCACGGCCATCGATGCCGGGTCTGGATGTCGAGCGATTAATAACGCCGTTGAACGTCAGAAGAAGACCGGCATTGGTTCTCTCTGTAGAACGCAAGATGTAGCACTCGAGCATAATTTCTTTGATCAGCAAGGCAATTATCAGGATCCGGGGTTCATTCAAGATAAATCCATGCTTCAGGCCTCTCGTTTTATGAATGCCTATCAAAAGGTTTTTGGTTATGCATTTGAGAAAGACAAAAAAATTCAGGAGAAGCGTGAAGAAGCCGACAAATTCTCACTTGCTCTAAGAAACTTTGTAAAAGGGCAGAGTGACGATTACTTCGAAAAGAAATGTGTTAATAAAGATCCTGCCATTCTTATAAATGCAGTTCAGGATTCACTTATCAGGGCCGCTGCCAAAAAAATCGATTGTTTTTCGCCTCAAATGTTCATTCCTGATAATACAAGAGATCAGGTTTGTAAGAGCTTCAAAAAAGTCGGAATCCTTCTTCTGAATGACAAAAAGAACAGTAAAGTTACTGCTTACTTGAATGCTGATGTGAAGGAAAAAATTAAAAAGGACATGTCCACTTTCTATCAAAGTAAAGGCGGCTATGGAGACATGCTGAACAAACTTCGTGAGTTTTATCGTTCATTTGCGGCCGGGAACCAATCTCAGAAAGACTCTTTTGTTGATCTCATGATGACAAGCCTTTCACCTGAGCATAATGGCAAACTTGAAGACAGTTACAAACAAGTGGCCTTGGGACAAATTGATAAATGTAAGACCGACAATATGCTAAGCTTTTTTAAGGACAAACAAGAGTTCCTTGAAAAGGCAAAGCAGGACTCAATACTTTGTAACTATATGGACATCCTGGAAGGAACCTCTGATCTTGCCGGCGTTCTTCCACAAGGCGCATTTACCAACATGTCTTCTTTCCTTGACTTCATTACGGCCAAGGCAGGACTGAATTACGACGATGCGATGCTTGCCCTCATTGCCAGCGATTGCCCTCCTGAGAAGCGAATCAAGGTTCCTGCCACACTTAGATGCGAAAGTGTCAGAATGAGTTACGATACCCAAGACTTTGCCGGATCAGTTCCTTCGAAAGATGCGACTAAGGTCATCTTGGAAAATAGAACAAAAATGTTTGAAGGTCTAAAGAAGGGGATTGGAACGGGTATTGATATTTGTACGAAGTTCTGGAAAGACGATAGCTACGATTTTAATAAAGAAGATCCAAAAACCCGATCAAGCACTTGTAAGAGCACAGGTCTCCATGGTTTTCATGCCATCACCGTTATTGGATACCGTTGTAAGAATAATCGCATTGAGTATCTTTCGCAAAATTCCTGGGGACCAAACTGGAACTTAGATAATAAATCTTATGAGATTGAGAATGGTAAGATCTGGATGGATGAAGACAAGATTCATATGAACCTTGATAACATCAATTACCTTTCACAATAAGCGCCTCAAGATTTTTCCTGATCTCATCTGGGATCTTCACCGACTTATTGGTCGAATAATCGAAATGCACCAGGAAAGACTTCCCGCGGGCAACGACCACGTTTTCTTGATAGGCTTCCTGGACTAGTACAAACGAAGAATTTCCCACTTTCTCAACCCAAGTTTTAACTGTCGTTTCTTTCTGATAATGACCTTGGGCCAGGAAATCAACCTCGATTCGGGCAATAATAAGTGACCATTTCTTAGGATCTAAGTCCGGGACGAAGAACTTAAAAATAGGACGTCGTGCTTCCTCAAACCAGGTTGAGTAGCTTGCGTTATTAATGTGGCCGAGAGCATCTGTATCTTTAAAGCGAGGATAGAATTTTGATTCAAGCATAGAGTGAATTATAAGGGCCAATTCACTCTATGGTCAAAGTTATTTCTTTTTGCGCGGATCATCCGATGGATTGATGTAAGTAATCTCGAAAGGTCCCATGCCATGAACTTGAACAATTGCACCTTCAGGACCTGCATAGGCATAGTGATGAAACTTTGCAGGCATTAGAGCATAGCTTCCAGTTGGGAGTGCATGAGAAGTCTTCTCATTGATGATATCAGTCGTTCCCATATTAAGAGTACCCTGAACGACTGTAACGTGCTCATCCGTTGGGTGCCAGTGAGGCATGATTCTGTAATTGGCCGGTAGTTGAAGGCGAAGAGTATAGAGTCCCTTCTTGTGTGGATCTCCACTCATCACTGCTAATTTCGCTCCCGGCATTAGAAACGGCGGAGCTTCACCCCATTGAATGTCTGATGGCATTTTCATAACGTGGTCAACGCTGAATGCGCTTACGGTCCAAATGCTGAGTAAGGTCACGAGAACTAATTTCATAGTTACCTCCATTTTTATCCTTTCTCCCATGGGCCATGATCATTAACAAGCCCACCCTCATAATTTTAGAGTCGATAAAGGAAGCGGAATGTTTGTTGTGCTAGTGTTCCCAATCAATGAAAAAGTTAAACTTCATTTTTATATTCATTTTTTTCATCTCCTTTAAAGCTTTTGCCCTTGATGTTGCAGTCATTGGCGCAGGAGCTTCTGGCCTTACTGCTGCTCATTATCTTGCTAAGCAGGGCCACAAAGTAACGGTGTTCGAGAAGAACAATAGAGTAGGTGGAAAGGTCTACACAACAAATCTTGATGCAACAACGATTGAGCTTGGTGGCCTGCTCGTGACTCCCGGTTTTGTTACGATAAATGAATTGATTAAAATCTATGGTCCGAGGCCTCGAGTCCTCCCTTCAAAGATTCAGTTTTTGAATAAGAAAAATCAATGGAGAAATTTCAAAGGTTATTCGGCTCTTGGACCAGTAAGGACTTTCATTCAGTACAAGAGGTTGATGCGATCTTTTAAAAGGTTTCCTGAACTCAATACACCTCATCTCGTTTCAGATATTCATCCTGATCTCTTTATGCCACTTACAGATTTTGCCCGGAAGTATGGCTTCTACGAAGTCCTTCCACCTTTTGTGATGAGCTTAAGTGCTTCAGGTTATCTATTCCCTGAAATCGTGCCGGCCTACTATGCCCTGAAACTTTTCAAGACAATTGCACCTGTTGGGATTGAGGCCTATGTGGATACTGTTCTTCCTTTCAGCTCACCATACATTAATGGACTTCGCTATTTTAAAGGGGGCTTTACTCAGCTTTGGGAGAATGTTGCGAAAGATTTGGATGTGCGATTAGAGGAGGAGGTGATCTCTGTTCGAAAAGGACAGATTGAAACTTCTAAAGGAATTTACTCCTTTGATCGAGTTGTGGTTTCGGTAAATCCTCAATCAGCACGGTTATTTATTGATAAACCTACTACCGAGCTAGAAACTTTCGCCTCTAATTTGAAAAAGCATCGCTTCCTTGTGACGGCCATTAAAACTTATGACCTTCCCAAAAGTGCCCATCGGTCCTACTTCTTCTATAAGCATATGAGTTTGAAATACATCAACCATATCCAATCGATGGTTAACTTCTGGGACAATTCCAAGCTCTATGTGACTTATCAGACTCTGGATAATGAAATCACCTGGGAAGAGGCAAAGGAAATTCTTTTAAAGGATCTGAATGAGACTCTCGGAGTAAATGGATTTGAAGTTTTAACTCGTGTGGAGTGGTCTTACTTTCATCACATTGATGTAAACGGATATAGTCCTGAGGTTTCGGAGGCCATTAAGGGGCTCCAGGGTAAAGACGGAATTTATTTTGTGGGAGAGGCGCTGAACTTTGAATCTACTGAATCGGCGGCACATAATGCGAAATACGTTATTCAGAAGCTTTTTAACTAAGGCATCGGCTCAACATGACTCTCACCCTTACGTCCTAAGTAATCCACTTTTCTGCCATCCAAATAAACAATGTAATACACACATCCGGCCACAGTAATCTCATGCATGAACTGACGATATGTGATCCGTCCCGCCTGCGATTTTGAGATGGCCTCTCTTATTTTCTCGGCCGAAAACTCAACCGCGGGTTTATCAAATGGGTGAGGGAACTTCGCAGTAAAGGTCTCACCACTTTTGTGGTAGTAGCGAGTTTCACTCATGACGATATCGACGTGATAAGACTCGATACCGTCTTCATGAAGAAGTTTTACAATCTGCGGAAAAGACAACGTCTTGTTCAAAGAACCAGAGACGATGTCTTTCAGCATTTGAATATTCATTAAAGGCCCAGTTGTTGAGCAAAGAACGTATAGAAGGCAGCTACGTACTTAGAGCTTTCACGAGCTGAACCACTGGCACGTCCGTGACCACCCCATTCTTTATTATAAAGAAGGATTGGAGCGTCCGAAGTATTATACTCTTGAAGACGAGCTAGATACTTATACGAGTGCATTGGAACTACACGGTCATCAAACTCCGCCGTCATAACCATTGTCGCTGGATATGGGCGGCGCTCAATATTGTGATACGGAGATAGCGGGAAGATCGCACGGAAGTCTTTCTCAACAAAAGGATTACCATAGTCTTCAGTCCAGTATTTACCGGCCGTGAATAGCGTGAAGTTTAATAGATCCATTACACCAACGATGGGAATCGCGGCCTTGAATGTATCCGAGTGACGCTGAAGAGTTCCGGCAGTCAAAGTACCACCGTTAGAAGCACCCATCATTCCGATGTTATCAGCTGAAGTCCAACCAAGGCGGAAAAGTTCCTTCGCAGCTAGAGCAAATGAATCCCAAGAGTGAATTCTGCCACCCACACGAGCAACCTGGAACCAAGAGTTACCAAGGTCAAGTGAACCTGGAAGTGTCACAACGACGAATGACCCACCTTTCTCCATCCAAGAAAGTGATTCATACATACCGAAGGCCGGAGTGATCGCTGATTTGAAACCACCGTAGCCGTAAAGGATGGTCGGTGTCTTAGAAGTGAGCTTAACACCTTTCTTACGAACCACCCACATTGAAGCGCGCTCGCCATTAGAGGCCGTGTAGTAAACTTTATCAAGATCAAGTTCGATTGGATAAGATTGGGCGGCCAGAACTTTAAGGTCTAGTGTCTTAAGATCATATGAATAAACTTTACGAGGCTGAGTATAAGTCTCAAAGCCAAGTTTAAGCACACCGTCTTTAGCACTCACGAGATCAATTGTTCCATCTTGAAGATCAATCATCTTCATCGATTCTGTAATTGAATTGTAGATACCGGCAACATGAGCACCATCTTTAAGACCGATGATGAAAGTTGAAGCTAGATCAAGAGTCTTTGCTGACTCAGCTACGAAGTCCTGTTCTTTAACGAAAAGACGACGTGAACCATCACGAAGGCGAAGTTTATATAGCTCGCCGTAGTTAGCGTTCTTGAAAGAGCGAATGGTTGCTTCGGCCTCTAGATCGCCTTGCATTTCAATAATCTCACCATCAACGATGTGACGGTTTGTTAGTTTACCAGTTGAAAGCTGAAGTGAACCAATGAACTCATCAACCTGAGCGTAGAAGTTTTTACCAACCTGATGGATCGTAAGATCCGAACTCGCCGATCTTCCTGAAAGAAGAAGTTTATCTTCACTTTGGATTTCTCCAACCGTGTGCTTGAAAAGAGCAGGGCGACCGCCACCAATGTTTTGGTCCATGTCCGAAACGTAGTAGAAGCTATTATCATCGGCCCATGTGATGAACTGATAGAATTTTACCATCAGGATATCAACCAGTTTATTATCAGACTTCTGCGTGATGATGACGCGAGAAAGGTCACCGTTACCTACAGTTTGAGTTTTTACTGCATAAGTAGCGCTTTCAGTTTTAGGTTCATTTGATTTAAAGTTTGAGCTTTTTGTTTCCCACTTAATGAAACGCTTCTGGGTCATATTTTCATCAAACGGAATAGGAAGAGCGAATTTAGGCTCGGCCGCATCTGTAAGTTTTGTCTGTTCAACTTTTAGTTTGCGAAACTCAAGCGTGCGAGCAGCGAAAGCGTCCGATAGATTTGCATCCAAGTAATTATTTGTAACGGCTTTCTGTTCTTCAATCCAGCTCCACAAATCAGGATCAGATGGATTCTCCATCCACTTGTAGTGATCTTCGATCAAAACACCAAAACGAGTTTCAACCTGAGGGATCTTTTTAGCAACCGGATACTCGATATAAGCGAGGGCGGTTTGAGACAACATAAGAGCACAAATAATTAATGATTTCATAGGGTTCTCCACTGGGGGAAGGTTTTATCGCTCAGGGCGTTTTAGGTCAAGAAACTCTTGTTTTATAAGGCGTTGAAATCAATTGATTCTTGATTTCTAATCAAATGTTAATTGCGGATTAGGGTCTAAATCAGAGGGTAATCCAGTGATAGATTGGACTCAGCTTTCAAAGGAGCTTTTATGCAAATGCCACAAATAGGATTAGGAACATTTCGTTTAAAAGGTGACGATGCTTACAATTCGGTCAAGACAGGACTCGAAGTTGGTTACCGTCATATCGATACGGCCCAAATTTACGATAATGAAGAAGAAGTAGGGAAGGCACTCACGGATAGTGGATTACCTCGAGCGGAAGTTTTCGTTACCACTAAAATTTGGAACTCAAATTTAGGGAAGGAGAATCTCATCCCATCACTCATGGAGAGTCTTCGTAAGCTTCAAACCTCATACGTTGATCTACTTCTCATCCACTGGCCATCAAAAGAATTCGCTCTTAAAGAAACACTCGATGAGTTAATGAAGGCCAAGGCACAGGGTCTAACGAAAGAAATCGGAATCTCAAATTTTCCGATCAAAGAAACTCAAGAGGCGATTGATCTCATCGGTGCAAATAACATCTACACCAATCAAATTGAGATTCATCCTTTCTTACAAAATAAGAAGCTTGTGAACTTTTTAAATGAGAAGGGCATCCGAGTTACAGCGTATATGCCGCTCGCTTATGGAAAAGTCATGACGGATGAAACTCTTAAATCAGTCGGAGGCATTCACGACGCAAGTCCGGCGACAGTTTCAATGTCGTGGTTATTGGATCAGGGATTCACGGTCATTCCGTCTTCTACAAAAAGAAGTAACCTCGAGAACAATCTGAAAACGAGAGTTAAATTCCTCACAAGTCAGGATGCCATTAAAATTCAAAGTCTCGATCGAAATGAGCGTTTAGCTCAACCGGAATTTTCTCCGAAGTGGGATTAGGTAAGTAAAAGATATTAGGGAAAGGCAAATAATTTTACCTTGATCATGAGAGTGATGTTTAGGTAAAATACGGACATGAACAAAGCTCGTTCATTTACGATCCTTTCCCTAATTGCCTTACTCTTCGTAAGTGTCTGTGTTCATTTCTATAATACTGAGTCTTATCTAAACAACGAAAACCTGGCGAAGAAAAGTCGCGACTATGACCGCGATGGTGAGAAGGAAAGAGATCAGTCTCAAGCTCCTGAAGCGTTGAAGGTTGCTCAACTTAATATTCTTCCAACTGCTGCTCATATTGTTCCTGTTTCATTCGTCGTTTCAGAAAAATATCGTATTCCAGTGAAGTCTGATTCTAATTTCTACTCTCTATTCGTCCTCTCTATTTTTAAACCACCCATTTTCGTTTAATCCCCTTATTTTCCAGTTCTAAAATTTATTAAACTCACGACAGGGGGTTGTTGTGTTGTACCCATTCGGTATGCGTGTCATCGCATGCGTGGTGACGGCATGGCTTTACGCGAGCGTCTCGTTCGCGGCAGGTTCCGTTTTAACTTTGGCAGAAGCCGAAGCACTATTTACTAAGAATAACTTTAATCTCATTGCTCAAAACTACGGGGTAGAGATTGAGAAGGCATTAATCATTCAGGAAAAGCTTTGGGACAATCCTGAATTGTCGGTGGATCAAAACATCTATAATAAATCCACTAAGAAGTACTTTGATACAACGGCCACAGGACAGAGCCAGGTATCGATTACTCAACTAATCTATCTTGTGGGCCAAAAGGGGAAGGCCGGTGAGGTCGCGACTTTCAAAGCGAAGTCAAAGGAAGAGGACCTTTATGATTTAATCCGAAGACTTAAACTTGAACTTCGCTCCAACTACTTTCAGTATCACTACAAAACGAAAATTTTGGAGTTCTATGCTGAAAGTTTAGACCACTTAGAAAAGACACTTGAGACGGCGGAGAAGAACTTCTCGGCAGGTTACATTACTTTGACCGAAGTCATGCGTATCCGCAGTATGGTCTTTTCAATTGAGTCAGAGAGAAAAACTCTGGTGCTTGAAGTGAAGAAGCATCTGGAAGATCTAAAAGTTCTCCTCGGAGGACATGATGGAGATTTCCAAACCGAGATTGCTGAGTCTTATGAGGTTCACGATTATCGTCCTGACATCGGAACCGTCGATTCTTCAATGAATAAGGCCTATGATTCAAGGCCGGATCTAAGGTCGATTGCTTTTTTAAGGAAGGCCGAAAAATACAACCTCACACTAGAGAAGGCACGTGCCATTCCAAACCTGAGGCTCGGTGGAACTTACGATCGCGCATCTAACTACATTAAAGACTACTATGGGCTCTTGGTAAGTTTTGAGATTCCAATCTTTGATCGAAACCAAGGGAACATTGCGGTCTCTTCGGCCCGTCTTAAGTCTTTTGAGGCCCAGGAAAAACAACTTCAACTTGAGCTTGAAAGAGAAATTCGTATGGCCCATACACGGGCAACGGAAAATATCCTTCTCTTGAAGAAGTACAAGGGACGTTTCCGTGACGGCTTTGAGAAGCTCACGGCCATTCTAAATTCTAACTATCAAAAGAAATACATTAGTGTTCTTGAATTTTCCGATTCCTTTGAGGCCCTAAGAAACTCAGTGACTCAATACCTTCTCTTAAAAGCAGAGAGACTGGAGAGTTTAGAGAATTTCAACTTCGCGGTTGGGAAAGAAATTGTGTCACTAAGTCACGCACCTAAGGAAGATTAATATGAAGAAGTTCATTTTTTTATTACTTATCATTACGGCATGCTCTAAGGAGACGCCGGATAATACATATTCAGTAGAGAACAACCGTCCTGAACTTTCAGCTGACAAGAAAACCATTATCTTCCCGGAGAAAGCTCAGGGCTTAAAACAATTCACCCGAGTTGCAGTCGGGAAGAAAGGCGAGTTTATCTCTGTGATTGCTCCCAGCCGAGTGATCGCTGCCATTTTTCCTCGTAAGGGACAAGACCCTAAAGTGGTGTTCGAGAACTCTGAGCTGAACGAAATTTACTATAACTATGCTCAAGCGACTCAGAATCGTAAGAACTATGAAAGAAACTATGAACGTCTGCAAGAGATGCACAAACAGCAGGCAGCGACCGTTAAAGAACTAAGAGACGGTGAGAGAGATCTGTTGAACTCTCGTTATTCTGAGATTGAGTTTCAGAACAAGGTTCGTGCTCAAGGTTTTGATCCAAAGTTCCTCTCAAATAAGTCAGATACAGTGATTCTGGTTTCAGATATCCCTGAAATTCAGATCAATCACGTAGAAATGGAAGAAAACGTTGATGTGTATTTTAACTCTTATCCTCAGGATAAGTTTTCTGGGAAGGTCATTCATATCGGCGAGGTGATTGATCCTGTCTCGAGAACCTTGAAGATTGTGACCTCCCTTCCAAATCTCAATGGGAAATTCCGTCCGGGAATGTATGCCAAGATTGAATTTGGTGACTTTAACTCGGAGGCGCTGAGTTTACCGCTGACATCTCTTTTTACTGTTGATGGAAAAAACTTTGTCTTCGTAGCAGTGAATGATCATTCATTTGCTCTAAGAGAAGTGACACCTTCGTTTTATGGTGATCAGACGGTTGGCATCTACAGTGGACTTAAAGAAGGCGAGATGGTCGTGAGCGAGGGGGTTCTTTTACTGAAAAGAATCATCTTCGGACACTAAGGGGGAAGTATGATCAATAAATTAATTGATTACTCCCTTAAGTGGCGGATACCGACACTTATAATAGGGCTAATCATTTGTGTGATGGGTTGGATTTCTTGGGTCTATCTACAAAAAGAAGCTTATCCGGATGTCGGTGATACTCAGGTAACTATCATCACGACTTATCCAGGAAGAGCGGCCGAAGAAGTTGAACAACTGGTCACGAGACCACTTGAGCGAGAGCTCAATTCGGTTCCAAAGAAGATTGTTAGACGTTCGAAAACCATTTTCGGTCTCTCAGTGATTCAGATCACGTTTGAAGATGGAGTCGACGATTACTGGGCCCGCCAACGAGTTTTAGAAAAAATTGCCACGGCCGATCTTCCTGAAGGAGTAGAACCTGAGCTTGCTCCTTTAACAGGTCCAACCGGTGAGATTTATCGTTACGTGCTTGAGAGTACGCAAGGTCACTCGGCGATGGAGCTTAGAACGATTCAGGACTGGGTAGTCATTCCCAAACTTCTAGAGGTGTCAGGTGTTGCTGATGTTTTGAACTTCGGTGGTTTCTCAAAGCAGTACCACGTTGTGACGACACCTGAGAAACTTTTCTCGGTGAATATGTCTCTTGCTGACATCATCAAGGTCATTCAGGAGAACAACGTCAACACTGGCGGTAATATTTTAAGACAAGGAGATCAGGGCTTTGCCGTTCGTGGCATGGGTGCCATTCGTACGATTAAAGACATTGAGAATACTCTAGTGAGTGCTCATGATGGTATTCCCGTCATGGTTAAGCACGTTGCGAAGGTCGAAGAAGCCGCGGCTTTTCAGGCGGGGATTCTTGGATTTGCACTTAAAGATGACAAAGGAAAAATTGAGACCGAGGATCAAGCGGTTCAGGGTCTTGTGGCCATGCGAAGGGGCGAGAATGCGTCTTCCATTCTTGAGAAGTTAAAGACCCGAATTGATGATATTAATGCCAGTGAACTACCTCCAGGTGTGAAGATCAAAGTTACTTATGATCGTGGTGAACTTGTTGATTACACCATCAGAACCGTTACCCATACACTTTTTGAAGGTGTATCGATTGTGGCGATCGTTCTATATTTCTTCCTAGGAAGTGTGCGCTCGTCTCTGGTGGTAGCAGTTACCATCCCGCTCTCGATGCTTTTTGCCTTCTTCATGATGAAGATCTCCAATATTCCGGCAAACCTTCTTTCATTGGGGGCGATTGATTTCGGTATCATTGTCGATGGTGCGGTCGTGATGGTGGAGAACATCATCCGGCGATACAAGTCTGCCTCAGATGAAGAACTTGAGCGAGGGATAATTCCGCTGACTTTTGATGCCGCTAAAGAAGTGGGAAGTGAGATTTTCTTCTCAATTCTTATTATCGTTATGGCCTATATCCCGATTTTTAGTTTCGAGCGCGTGGAAGGAAGGCTTTTCCGTCCTATGGCAACGACACTTTCTTTTGCAATTTGTGGTTCGATGTTGTTTGCCCTGACAGTGATTCCGGTTCTCATGACTTTCTTTTATAGAAAATTCGCTGAGACTAAGGACAGGTCACTGCTGGAAGAGGACAACAAGATCTATCACAAGCTTGAAAAGCTTTATGAGAACTCCATTAGGTTTCTGGTTGATCGTTCTAAAAAAACCTTGGTCTGGGGAAGTACGTTAGTTCTTGCAGTGACCTTAGTTGGTTGGAGTCAGCTCGGAACGGAGTTCTTACCGGAATTGGATGAAGGGGCGATTAACATTCGTTGTTTCTTCCCAGTGGGATACTCTCTTCAAGGCGCCAATAAGCTAGTTCCAAAAATTAAAGACACTCTTATTCAGCATGATGAAGTTCAACTCGCCATCACTCAGCTCGGACGAAACGATGATGGTACTGATCCTTACGGGCCAAATCGTCTAGAGATTCTTGTGGTGCTTAAAGACTATAAGGATTGGAAGAAGAAGGTCTCGAAGAAAGAGTTCCTTGGAAGTCTCAAAGAAGAGTTAAGTGCTAAGTATCCGGGACTCACGTTTCTCTACTCGCAACCCATCATGGATAACGTGACGGAAGCGGTGACAGGAAGTGTGTCGGATCTCGCGGTTCTCATTAATGGGCAAGATCTTACGCTGATGCGTGAAATCGCCAAGAAGACAATTGCTGTGATTGAGAAAATTCCTGGTGCGACTCAAGTGGGTGTTGAGCAAGAGCCTCCTCAGGATCAGTTACAAATTTCCATCGATCGTGAAGCAGCTGCTCGATACGGCGTGAGTGTCGATGATATTCAGACTCTGATTGAAACGGCCATTGGTGCAAAACCAGTGAGTACTCTCTACGCTGAAACTGGAGAGCGATTTCCAATTGTTACTCGTTATTCAGGTGCTTACCGCCGAGATATTCAACAAGTGAAGAACTTAGTGGTGATTCCAGAGAAAGGAACCGCCAAAATTCCTCTCTCTCAAGTGGCGAATATCAAATTCAGTCCTGGTCAGACCATTATTCAAAGACAAAACGGTCTTCGCCAAATTTCTATTCGTATCAATATTCAAGGCCGCGATCAAGGTGGCTTCGTGAAAGAGGCGAAGGAAAAGGTGAAAGAAGCGATTGAACTTCCTCACGGTTACAAAATGGAGTGGGGCGGACAGTATGAAAACTTAGAACGAGCGAGTAAGAAGCTTATTGTCGTAATTCCACTCACAATTCTTCTTATTTATGGAGCTCTCTTCCTTCATTACCGTAACAATCGTGAATCACTCATTGCCATGAGCTGTATTCCGTTTGCCTTAATTGGAGGGATAATCGCTCTTTTACTGAGAGGTTACAACTTCAACGTATCTTCGGGGGTTGGATTTATTTCTCTCTTCGGGATTGCCACCATGTCAGGGGTTCTTTTCGTTTCTCGCCTGAAAGATCTAAAAGAGAAGATGGATTTAAAAACAGCTGTTTTAACTGGAGCAATAACTCAGTTTAAGCCACGGCTCATGACCATTCTTTTAGCAGCACTTGGACTTATCCCGGCAACTATGGCACAAGGAGTGGGTTCTGACATTCAAAGACCATTAGCGACAGTAATTGTCGGGGGACTGGTTACGAAACTTGTTCTCGCTTTGTTTGTTCTTCCGTCGCTTTATTACTATTTTTACAGGGAGAAAAATCATGCAGATGATAAATAATCTCTTTTTAACTTTGACACTTTTACTAGTGAGTTGCGCGAGTAATTCAAAGTATCAGGCAGTGACAATGGCGGGGCCTTTAACCACGTATGCTCGTGGCGACCATCGCATTGATGTGATTTTAATTAATGGGGGATTGAAGATTTGTCCTCAGGATGAGGGCGAAATCCGAAATGGCTTCTATAGCCCTATTCGTTCTAAATCAAATTACACCTTACGTTTTGAAAGACAAAGGAATTGTTTTTGGGCCCCTATGAACATTGATCGTAAGAAAAGTTATCGCGTCTATGTCATGGTTGAAGAGCTAAATAAGGGGCCAAGAGAAGTTATGTTTGAGTTTTAAAGCCATGAACTGAAGTGAAGAAAGTATTTTTCGATTTTCCCTTTTGCTGTTGTGTATTCGGGGCCAGGACTAGATTCTTGGCCCTCTTTTATCTGCTGATCTTCCTGTGAGTTGAATGTTGTAGGAAAAGGCTTACCGGAAGCATCGCTATCATTCCCATTAAAACCGCCATTTCCATAAAATTCCTTTTCCATTCGAGGCCTCCCTGCCGTTGTTCGAGTCACCATCCTGGTGTGCTCTGTTGGAATCCCTATAAGCAGGTTCTGTGCCAAGTTTTTGTGACTGGAAATCAGCTATTTAGAAAGGGGCTTATATAGGTAGATTCAAAATGGGACTGGTGCTTAAGAATTCTTGGTTAAGAAAGGGGACTGGTTGGGTCGAAAAGGACACCATGATGTTCTCATTTACCAAGAAATGTCCTCATTGCTCTCAAAAGTTAAGCTTTGAGCCTTATGATGATTGGAAGGAAGAGATACATTGCCCGTACTGTGATCATTTAGTGGAGTTCACATGCACTCAAGATAAAATTTTGTTAGTCTTTTTAGTAGAGGTTTGGGTAATTTTTTTATTTGATACGTTTCTTCCATTTCCTGCCTCTGTCTCATTTCTATTTTTGGGAACCTTGTACGTAAGTATTCCACTATCAAAATTGAAATTAAGAAAAGGTGAACCTGAGTCATTTCAAAAATATTATTTGCTGTTAATGAAAATGACAGTGTTCTCTTTTGTTTTATTGGGGGCCATTTCTAAGTGGTTCGGAATGGTCATATGACACCAAGATACTTCCCAATCGCCAAATCCAGCCATCTCTTATAACCCAATCCATCCCTCGCCACATACCCCACATGGCCACCATGCTTTTCAATATGAACCACAGTTGTTGGAGAGTACTGAGCTTCCCGATAATCTTCGATCCCAATAAATGGATCATCCTCGGCCGTAATAATCACGGTTGGGATATTAATCTTTGGCAGATACTGCTTGGCCGAACAGGTCTCATAATAATCAGCTCGATTTTTGAATCCACCCAATGGTGCCGTATAACGTTCATCAAAATCGCGAAGGTCTTTGACCAATGAAAAGTCACCCACATCCTGCGGACGATTAACTTTCATGTATCTTTCAAGGTCATTGGTGAAGCGCTTATCATAGATCTTATTCAGACCTTTCCCCAACTTAATCGAAGCACGATCAAGATTAATCGGACCATTAACTGCTATAGCGAAATCCGGTTGTACTTCTCCGCGAACACTGGCAGCGAGGAGAAGTAGAGCATTCGCACTTAGACTAAATCCGATAGCAATATGTTTATGATTTGGCAGCATCTCTCGCCCGTAAGCGATTACCTTGGACAAATCCTCAGAACGTCCTGAGTGATACGGCTCAACCGCAAGACCGGCACCCAATCCACAACCTCGATGGTTATTTATAAAAACGTGATGGCCCATTTTCCTGGCGAGTATCGCTGCTCTTTGAACGTATGCTGAATCTGCACTTCCACCAAGTCCATGGAAAAGGTAAACGACTGTTTGAGACGAGCCTTTTAGATAAGTCGAATGAATTCTTTCAGTCTCTTTCTCTAAGGTCACATTGATGTGAATTCCATCCTCGGTCACTTTCTCAGAAGGTAAAAGATAACCCAGAATAGTTTGAAGATGCCCAGTTCTGGCCCATAAAGGTGGCAAGCATGGTGGAATTGACCGCTTAACTTCTTTTAATGACTCAATAATACTTTTTTCCATATCGAATATTATTCATCTAAGTAGATGTAGTCGCAAGAATACAGGAGTCGAAAACTTAATTTTATCTTCAGAGAGAGGTCCTTCTGTTCTTATAAAGCAGTGGCCTTTGTAAAATATAAGGCCAACCACTAATAACTGGGTTTTATGGAATCAATTTTAACGGCCTATTCGAATAATCAAGATGAGGACAAGGCATGCGAAGAGCTCTCTCAGAAACTGCATGGAAAAGATGCGAAGTTAAACTTCCTTTTTTGTTCCCGTTCTTATGATCCGGCAAAAATGTCTGCTGCGTTCAATAAGCACTTTAATGCCTCGACGATAGGTAGTACCACTGCTGGAGAAATTTCTCCTGAGGGGTTCTCAGACGATAGCATTGTGGGCATTTCCTTTCATGGAGATGAGTTTGAATCTGATTTAATTTCGATTCCCGATCTTAACGATGAAAATGAAGAAGCTATCATTGATCTAAAAAAGCAATTCCATGCCATTCAGGCACGCCACGAGAAGTCTCTAAAAACAGGTAAGACTTTTGCCGTACTCTTAATTGACGGTCTTTCTGTACAGGAAGAAGAGTATGTCTCTATTATTGATGACATCCTGAAAGGAGTGCCACTGATCGGTGGTTCTGCCAGTGATAAACTTGAGTTCAAATCGACCCTCGTTTATTCAAATGGTGTCCTTCAGGAAAACACAGCAACTTTGGCGATCATTACAACCACCATCCCATTCGAGATATTCAAAGTTCAGCACTTTATGGAAACGGATAAACGGTTTGTCATTACAAATGCCGATCCTAAGACGCGTACTGTTCATGAAATTGAAGGTTATCCTGCGGGACAGTTTTATGCAGATCTTTTAGGTGTACAGCTTTCTGATTTGAGCCCGACTGTTTTTTCAAAGAATCCTGTTATGCTCAAAATGGGCGACGACTATTATGTTCGAAGCATCCAAAAGATGAATCCCGATCTTAGTTTGACCTTCTACTGTGCAATTGACAGTGGTCTGGTGCTAAGACTTGGATCATTAAAATCCCTGCATGAAACAACGAGTGATTTCTTTATGGACCTGGCCAATAATCTGGGTGGTTTCAAGACCTGTATATTCTTTGAGTGTATCCTACGTCGTTTAGAAATTATGGAGATGTCACAAGAGGAACGGGATCGCATAACTGAGTTATACAGAAAAAATAATGCCCTGGGGTTTCATACTTTTGGAGAGCAGTTTGGAGGAGTTCACGTTAATCAAACCTTAACTGGAGTGGCGTTTGGAAAAAGAAGAGTCTGAGAAAGTCGAACAACTCTTAAAAGAAATTGAGCGACTTAAAAAAGTTAACTCAGCCCTAATGGACCGAGTGGAAGGTAGACTCTCTTCGGGGAAAGGTCCGTTTTCTTTGTTTGAGAAAAACGTCAATCTGGCCTCACAGGTCAAAGAAAGAACCATTGAATTAGAAGAACTGACTCTTGCCTTGAAACATGAGAAGAACAAACTCTCAGGTATCATTCAAACTCTTCCAGGTAGTATCATCATCTTCAACAAGAATTTCCACGTTGATAGTTCCTTTGATACTTTGCTTGAAACCAGTTTTATTCCCAAGCATGGACTTGTACTGGGAGAAGTCGTTGGTGAGGAATTAAGTGAGATTGTTAAGAGTCATGTTAATAGAATAGATAAGAACCATGAAGTTGTACTTTTTGACTTCTTCACCGAAATTAATGGCAGGGAAGTCAGTTATATGTGTTCGGTCTCTAGCCGCGATCTTCATCAATATATCCTTTACATCCAAGACAATACTGAAAAGTACATGCAGGACCGAGTGATTAAAAACCAAGAAGCGAAGATCCTTCAGTCATCGAAGCTTGCTTCCCTTGGGGAAATGGCCGCAGGAGTTGCCCACGAAATTAATAACCCCCTTGCCGTGATTGATGTGGCAACTGAAAGTCTTAAGAAGCAGATCAAGCGAAACAATATTAACAATCCATCCATCATCAATATGGTGAATGTGATTGAGTCCACGGTGGCAAGAATTTCTAAAATCATCACGGTGATGAGAACCATCTCCAGAGAAAGTCCTAACTTCCATAAGGAAGATGTTTTTTTAATGGATATTATCAATGATGTTTTTGCTCTTTGTGCTGAGAAGTTTAAGCACAATAGTGTTGATTTAAGATTAACCATACCGCCATCAATGCTTAAGCATGTCATCTATTGTGATAGGATCCAAATCTCTCAAGTCCTTTTGAACCTACTCAACAATGCCTTTGATGCCATTGAAGGGGATAAGGGTGCATGGATCCACGTCGGTTTTGTAGATAATCTTACTCACGACTATATTCAGGTAGAAAATAGCGGAAAACGCATCCCTGAAAGCATTGTTCCTAAGATTTTTAATCCTTTCTTTACTACTAAAGAAGTGGGGAAAGGTACCGGGCTCGGTCTTTCTATTTCAAAATCTATTATGGAAAATCATTTAGGCAGCATAGAACTTGCGGCCACAGAACACACTCGTTTTGTATTGAAACTTCCGAAGCGATCGTCTTTATGAATTTGCGGCAGCGGCCTCAAGTTTCTTGAACTTTAAACCTGATCTGATGAGAAGATCTTCGACAGTGCTTTCAAAGTCGACTTCTGTATGGATGGTATTTCCTCGAACGATAATCTTAGTGCCCATTGCTTTAACAATAGAATCTTGAATACGACGTCTTTTAAAATCCGGCTCGAGCTTGTCCAACTCAAATACAACTTTCATGCATGCTCCTGATATTAAATATTATCAAGGCATCTCTAAATTAGGGGAACACAAGAAAGCTTAAAAAATGCTCCAAGTGCTCACTTTTACTAGTCTTCAGAAACCACAGGGACTTCTTTCTCAGCAACTTCGGCCAAATTCAGCTGGCCAAAAATCCAGGCAGAAGTACAGGTAAGTGCACCCATACAGAAAAAGGTCATATGGAATGCTCGAAGCATTTCATGGTTAGCAAGAAAAGTTGAAAGAAGAGAACTGGCGGCAGCGACTGAGAAACTCATACTGAGCATTTGAACCATTGAGAACATTGTATTGCCGTGACTCGAAAGACGTTTCTCCAAGTCTTTCATCGTAAGAGTATTCATGGCCGTGAACTGCATAGAGTTGAAGGCACCGAAGATAAAGAACTGGAGCATGCGAAGATACTCATTACCAAAATTACTCGTGAAGTAGAAACTTGCAATACCAATACCAACGAGAATGGTGTTGCCCATAAGGAACTTGCGATAACCGAATCGGTTCACCAAAGGCAGTACAACTTTTTTCGCCAGGATCGCTGCAAAGGCAAGTGGAAGCATGGCCATGCCGGATTCCATCGGAGAGTAGCCAAGACTTGTTTGCAAGAACAGTGGCAATAGGAAAGGCATACACCCTGTACCAATTCGCGCGAAGAGATTTCCCAAAATACCAATGCTGTAAGTTCTAGTTTTGAACAATTCCAGAGAAAGAAGAGAGTCGTGATTTTTGGCCGCTTTCAAGCCATAGGACACGAGTGAAGCGAGGCCAAAGATAAATAAAAAGAGGATCACCCCATTAGAATATTGTTTCTCAGAAATTGCATCGAAGGCCACAGACACACACACCATGAAGATGGCGAGTTGTAAAAAACCGAGGATGTCGAACTTCCTCTTAATAATGAAATCATCCTGAGGCATGGCCTTGTAAGTAGCAAAGCAGCCAATGATCCCAATTGGAATGTTAATAAGGAAGATCCAATGCCACGAAAAATATTGAACGATCCATCCACCAAGAGTTGGGCCAATGAGTGGTCCAATCAACGCTGGCATGGTCACAAAACTTAGGGCCGGAAGATATTTGTCGCCAGGAAAAGCGCGAAGTACGGCAAGGCGACCAACCGGTAACAACATCGAGCCACCCGCGCCCTGAAGGACACGCGCGAACACTAACCAATTAAGCGTTGGTGCCATGGCACACATTAAAGAACTCAATGTAAATGTAATGATGGCGCCGAGATAAACACGTTTTGTTCCAAAGCGATCAGTGAGCCAACCAGATAAAGGAATTAATACTGCAAGAGTAAGAGCGTAGCTGATGATCACGAGCTGCATAGAGAAAGGACTTTTCCCCAGGTCTCGTGCCATTGATGAAAGGGCCGTGTTAACGATAGTTGAGTCGAGGGTTTCCATAAAGAAACCGATGGCCACGAGCCAGAGAAGTGTCCTGTCTGATGAGGAACTTTTCATGCTCACATCCTACTCCTGTTGTTGCCGTCCCACAATCGTAGGATTATATTTTCTTTGTGACACTTGCACATTTCATCATACCGATTGCTGCACTTCTTAGTTTAACTCCTTGGATTTCATCTGGTGTCGCTCTTGTTATGGGACTTGTGATTGCTCTTTCCATCGGCAATCCTTACATTTTAAAAATAAAAAACTGGACCCATAAACTCCTTGCCATCTCAGTAATCGGACTAGGGGCAGGAATGGATCTCGGAGTAATTGCAAAAGCAACAAAGGATGGATTCGCTTTCACAGTCATCAGCATCTCAGGCACATTTATCGTTGGAATGATTCTCGGAAAACTTCTTAAAACAGAAAAAGATACTTCATTATTAGTTACAGTCGGTACTGCCATTTGTGGTGGCAGTGCCATCGCTGCTGTCGCCCCCGTTATTCGGGCCAAGCATCATGAGGTCACGGTTTCTCTTGGAATTGTGTTCTTATTGAATGCTGCTGCTTTATTTATTTTTCCAGCAGTAGGGCACTACTTTCATTTAACACAATGGCAGTTTGGCGTCTGGAGTGCACTTGCAATTCACGACACGAGTTCGGTTGTAGGCTCTACACTGCAATTTGGAGCTGAGGCCCTGTCAATTGGAACAACCGTAAAACTCACTCGAGCTCTTTGGATCATACCGGTTGCGATGATGGTGAGCCTTTGGGGTTCTAAGACGAATAAAGAAGAAAACGGTGAGAAACAAAAGGCCAAGCGTCCTTGGTTTATTCTGGGCTTCATTATTGCCGCAAGTCTTGTGACTTTCTTTCCTGAATTAAAACCTGTTGGTCACTTTGTTGAAGGTCTATCAAGAAAGCTGATGGTTCTGACACTGTTTTTTATTGGGTCCGGATTAAATCGCGAAACCATTCGCAATGTGGGAATCAAGCCATTTATTCAAGGTGTGGTTCTTTGGATTATTGTGGCGGGAACTTCGTTGTTCTTTATTAGTTTAAGTTAAAACTGTCGCTAATACTGAAATCAAACTCTCATCATAGAACTGACCGTTCTTTTCAAAAAATGGATCAATCGCCTGTGCGGCCAAAAGATTTTCTTCAAAACAAAAGTGATCAAAAGCATTCACCATACTTAGGATCTGATAGGTGAGTGGCTTCTTGAAGAGATTTACTTTCTCTGGATAGCCGCGGCCTTCACCTTTTTCTTCGTGAGCAGCAATCAGACCTAGAATTCTCGGATTGATATAAGGTTTACCGGCCAGCATATCAGCACCATCCTGAGGATGGTTCTTGTATTGTTTTTGCTCGGCGGGAGTGAATTCTGCCCATGGTTTCATGTAATTGAACTTCAGACGATTCTTTCCAATATCATGAAGAAGAGCGGCAATACCAAGTTCAAAAATTTCCGTCTTATCTTCGAGACCCGCTTTTGCAGCCACTGCCAGGCAAAGACTACTGACGGTAGCAGCATGATGGTTATTATCCATCGATACTCCAGCAGAGGCGAGAATGCTCTTTAAAGCACCTTTCTCCGTGGATAAGAACTCGCTCACTTTTTCGAATTGTTTTTTCTGCTTATTGAAGCCAGATTCAGTTTCAAGAATTCGCTCAGCGTTTTCAGCGGCTGTGATAAGAGAGTCGTGAGCAATGGAGCCTTTCGAAGCGATATCGAGATTGCTGTTTTTAAGAACTGAAAGTCCGCTTTCCAGATAAGAAAGGTAGGCATCTTCGTCGGCCGTCTTGATAAAAACCTTTCTCACACCATGAGATTTAAGCTTTTTCTGACGTTCTCCTTCAAGTTCTTCGTTACAATGAATATAATGAACGTACCGAGTGGTTAATTTTAGATATAAATCAAAAGTTATCGCCTCGTCTGGACGAATAGTATTTAACCGGACTGGAAAAAAGTCATCAAGCATTGGAGATTCTCTTGGAGCAACTCGATAAGGAAATTATAGAGGCTTTTCAGAGTGAAGCAAATGAACTTCTTAAAGAGCTCAAAGTAGTGGTCGAACAAATCGAAGACTCGGGTGATGTATTTCCTAAGACCCTTCTGGAGGAATTCGCCAATAAGACCGATCGTCTAATGGGAACAGCGAAAACTTTCGAGGCCATGTGTCCGGGGCACAAGGTATTTTTTCAGATCGGGAAGTTCTGTGAGCTTTGTAAGGCCACAGGTTACAAAGCATCTACCCTGAATCATCTTCAACTAATTCCAATATTTTCGGCCTTTTGGGCGGATACACTGGACATGCTGGAAGAGCTTTGCAACAACATTGAGACAGCAGAGAAGGTAGAAGAGGTCACTCGCTCATTTGCCCCTATGTTACAAAAGCGTTTGATTTGGCTCGCTCAGCAGATTGTTTCCCTGACCAAAGGGGCCAATGCTGATCAGGCAATCATTAACGTCGATGGTCTCTTGAAGAAAATGGGAATCGACGTTTAGTTACCGGAGTAAATGTGTCCGACTTTAAAAATCTTGGTTTAAGTAATGAGCTTGCGCAAAATTTAGCGGAGCTAAAATATGTATCTCCAACTCCGATTCAATCTGAGGCCATTCCTTTAATACTTAAAGGTCATGATCTTTTGGGAATTGCCCAAACTGGAACGGGAAAATCTGCGGCCTTTTTACTTCCAATTATTCAGCAAACAAACAATTGTGAAGTCAGAAAAGCTGAGCCCTTGGTGTTGATCCTCGCGCCAACTCGCGAGCTATGTATTCAGATTGATGAGTCCATTCAGGCCTATGCCAAAAATCTCTCATTAAAAAGTTGTGCGATCTTTGGTGGAGTGGAGCAAGAAGGACAAGTGAAGCGCTTACAAGAAGGAGTGCAGATTGTTGTTGCTACTCCGGGACGCTTACTTGATTTGGTAGAGCAGAAGTTGCTCCGTCTGGCAAAGGTTGAATCATTCGTTCTGGATGAAGCAGATCGTATGCTCGATATGGGTTTCATTGATGATATTAACTTTATCCTCGAGAAACTGACCGAGCGAAAGCAGACGATGCTTTTCTCTGCGACCATGCCTGCTGAAATTCAGAAACTCGCTTCAACAATTCTTCGCGATCCTAAGACGGTAGAGGTAACTCCAGTTTCATCAGTCGCAAAGAACATCGAGCAGAAGGTCATCTTCTGTAAAAAAACAGAAAAGTTTCAGTTACTCAAAAAGATTCTGAAGGAAGAAGAAATTGAATTGGTTCTCGTTTTTGCGAAAACCAAAAACATCGTTGATAACATCGTTGAGTATCTTGCCCAAAACCGAAGGGCAGCACGTGCCATTCATGGTGATAAAACACAGGAAGAGCGTGAACGAGCAATTCTTCACTTTAAAGAAAAGGTCGTTAAGATTCTTGTGGCAACAGATATTGCCTCACGTGGAATTGATATCGATGGTGTGAGCCACGTTATTAATTTTGATATTCCTATCGATCCAGAAAGTTACGTTCACCGTATTGGAAGAACCGCTCGTGCTGGTAAGGCCGGGATCGCCATTTCATTTTGTGATGAAGAAGAAAAGCCGAGCCTGGAGAAAATCCAAAAACTTTCGGCCATTAAGTTCAAGACTGAGAAATTCCATGGCGGCGGCGGTGAAGGCTATAAAGTCAAAGCAGTGGCCAAGAAAACCACAGCGCCAACTCCCGGAAAAAGTCAGGAAAAGAACGCTTGGCTTGATCACTCAAAGCGCCAAACACTTCAAAGTGATGGGTCTAAACGAGTGCATCCTGGTATGAAAAACAATAAGAAGAAAAGAAGATAGAGTTTTTGAGTCGGAACTCTTGCGCCTAAATTGATGAGCTTAACTTAAAACAGTGAGCTATCATTTCTTATGGCAAGAAAGACTATCTATACCATCGGTCATTCTACACATCCCACTCGCGAGTTCATGAAGATTCTGAAGAGCTACGGCATCGAGCTCTTAGTAGACGTAAGGCACTATCCAGGATCTCGGCACTGTCCACAATTCGGAAAAGCTCGCTTAAGAAAGAATCTCGAAAGAAATGGAATCCAGTATAAGCACTTACTGGCTTTAGGCGGAAGAAGGAGAGTGGATAAGGAATCCGAGCTCAATGTGGGATGGAGAAGTCCTCAGTTTCGAGGATATGCCGATTACATGCAGACACAGGAATTCAAAGAGGGATTGAAAGAACTCATGAATCTCGCCTCAAAATCGAAAGTCGCCATTATGTGCTCTGAAGCAGTTCCCTGGAGATGCCACCGTTCTATGATTGGAGACGCTTTACTGAGCTATCGCTTTCTTGTGTTGGATATCTTAAGCGACAAAATTGTTCGACCTCATAATTTAACATCATTTGCAGAAGTTCATGGCAAAATTATTACTTATCCTGAACAAGCAGCTTAAAAAGCTATTTCTTCCTTTTTGAACGATGGACCTGTACATCCTCAATTCTTTTCTCTGTCTTTTTATGATACGCAAGCAATTCCTTGTGGACCTTGTCTAACTCTTCGTCACTTAGTGCCTCCAGTTCGATCATTTGATTTCTAGCATGTTTATTTGCCCGTATGAGTTCATCAAGTTTCAGGTGAATCGCGCGAGCATCACGATTTTGTGTATTTTGAATCAGGAAGACCATTAGGAAAGTAATGATGGTAGTACCCGTATTGATGATGAGTTGCCAGGTGTCTGAGTAACCAAAGAATGGACCCGAAAAAATCCAGGTAATAATAGTGAGGAGGGCCACACCGAATGTGTAAGGGGAACCGCAGATTAATGAGACTTTAGAGGCGAATTTATGAAAACGATCTTTCATTCTGAAACTTTATGTTATGCTGAAACTAAGAAGGAATACGCTATGCACGTAACACATGATTCTACTGCACCTGCTTCTCCCAATATCACTTTCGAGGACTTCTTAAAGGTTGATATTAGGATCGGAACCATCATTTCTGCCAATCCATTTCCTGAGGCCAGGAAACCGGCCTATCAACTCCTGATTGATTTTGGTGGAACTATTGGTAAGAAGAAATCCAGTGCTCAAATCACAACTCAGTATTCTTTGGATGAATTGGTAGGAAGACAAATAGCGGCCGTTGTGAATTTTCCACCAAGGCAAATTGGAAAGTTTATGTCAGAGGTCTTAACTTTAGGTTTTCCAAATGAGAATGGGGAAGTGATCTTGTTCTCACCAGATAAAGCTGTTCCCAACGGCGCCCGCTTATTCTAATAAAACGGCACCTGTACCTTTCTTGGAAAGTTTATCGAGCGGATTTCTTAGAGGGCACTCTTTAAGTGAAAGGCATCCACATCCGATGCAATGATTGAGTTGATCTCTCATTAGAGTCATTTTCGCAATTCTTTCATTGAGATCTTCTTTCCACTTTTTTGAAAGCTTCTGCCAATCCTCACCAGTGGGCTGACGATTCTTTGGCATTGTATCCAAAGCATTTTTGATGGCCTCAAGAGGAATGCCCAACCCTTGTGCAACTTTGATGAGAGAGATGATCCTTAAAACATCTCGTTTAAAGCGACGTTGATTTCCTTTGTTTCTACGGCTACTGATAAGACCTTTTTCTTCATAAAAGTGTATGGCGGATACAGCGACGCCTGAGCGTTCTGCGACTTCTCCAACACTTAGCTCAGCTTTGAGAATTTCCTGATCAAATTTGGCCATAAATATCCTTTGACCTCAAGTTAACTTAAGGTTCTATAATCTGCACACAGTATAAATCAAATAAGGAAGTTCCTAAATATGAATAATCATCAACTGAGTCTACTTTCAACTCTCATAGGTTCTTTATTGATTAAGGATGATGAGGAAGGAAAAGACATCAACGATAGAGAGGCCCCGACTGTTTTGCCGGAGCCTGATGAAACTTAGTGTTTAATTTCTTGAAGAACTTCTGATTTCAATTCGGGGTTCTCCGTACCTTGAGCAAGGTCTTGTAACGAGACAATGCCAACAGGCTTATTACCATCAACGACTAAAAGTCTTGAAATTTGCTTGTCCTCCATAATTCTTGCCGCTTCTGTAACATCTTTATCTTTTGCAATGGCAATAAATTCTGGAGACATGGCCTCAGAAATGGCGCCGTCTAGCGAGGCCCCATCAGCGACACACGAAATGACAATGTCTCTGTCTGTAACAAAGCCCGCCGGTTTTTCATTGTCATAGATTGGTACTGCACCAATATCATTGTCCCTCATCAGTTGAGCGACAGTCTTAATTGAGTCAGTTACTTGTGCAACAGTAACTCCCTCATGCATAACTTCTGATACCAACATAAAACCTCCTATTTATTTTGTATCTGGAGTGTCCTGAGGTCCTGAAGATCGTTTTACACCTCCAGCTCCTCCTGATTGGCCACTACCTGTTCCCACTGATTTATTACTATCGTTTGTTGGTTTAGTTTTTTGATCTTTAGCATTATCCATAAAAACCATCCTTGTTTTATTGGCCCAGAATGAAGGATGCAATAGGAGTGCCATGAAAGTAATTTACGTTTTTTCTTCGAGCATGACTGTGAAGGAAAGTTGTCGATAGAATGACTTAAAGAATGAACAGGAGGTTCTTTATGCCTGGAAAACATCGTGATAATTCCACTCGATTAAATATTGAGAGAAATCTAGGAACAAGTGGAAGATATGCTCCGAATGATGATTATAGTTTGTATCGCAGAGATCTCGATCGCCTGGGAGCCGGCCGAAATGGAAGGGTCTTTGTTGATGAAGCGTTAGAACGAGAAGTTGATAAAGCGGGAATGGTCCATCAAAGAAGGCCAGCTCTGCGCCTTCAAGAAGACTATTTCGGAAAAGGACCCAAGGGCTACAAAAGATCTGATGACCGTATCCGCGATGAGGTCAATGAAGCGCTTTATTTAAGTCGAGAGATTAATGCCTCTGAAATCGAAATAGAAGTCACTGATGGCTTGGTCTTCTTAAGAGGGAAAGTAGAAAGCCGTCCTATTAAACGACTAACTGAAGAAGTGATTGAGAACATTGCAGGAGTCATTGATGTCCGCAATGAACTGACCTTTTAAAGGTGGTTCCTATGAAAAAAGAAATCGTTATTCAATACAATGATATTGGCCTTCGTGGGCATATTAATTTCGATGATGATTCCAGATGCTGGATCATCTTCGCGCATGGGAGCGGGAGTTCTAGACTTAGCTCTCGAAATAATTGGGTGGCGGACCGGTTGAATGAAATGGGTTTTGCTACCATATTATTTGATCTTTTGACCGAGGATGAGGATCTAAATTATAAAAATAGATTTGATATTTCCTTGCTGGCCGAGAGACTTTTAATTGCGACTAATTGGTTGATGAAGAGTGAATACTACAGAGGTCAGCCCTTGGCCTATTTTGGAGCAAGCACAGGCGCAGGGGCCGCGTTGACTGCGGCCGCACATCATTCTCCTTTTGTCCCTTTATTCACCGTAATAAGTCGAGGTGGTCGTCCCGACCTCGCAGGTATCAATGATCTTAAAAATGTAAAAGTACCAGTTCTATTGATCGTGGGTGATAAGGACCATCAGGTGATTGATTTGAACCAATTGGCGATGAATAATCTTGCTGATGCCAAGCTTGTACTTATTCCAGGAGCGACTCACTTGTTTGAAGAGCCAGGTACTCTTGATGAAGTCGTTAAAGTCATAGGTGAATGGCTGGAAACGAAGTTACCAGCAAGGAGCAGTGATGGACTTTTTATTTAAAGACAGAAAAGATGCCGGACATAAACTTTATAAGTATTTGCGACAATTTCATTTTAAGAACCCCATAGTGCTCGCACTACCCCGTGGCGGTGTAGTGGTTGGAGCAGAAGTGGCCGAAGAACTTCACGCACCATTTGATGTTGTTATTGCCAGAAAAATCGGGGCCCCGGGACATCTGGAATTTGGCATTGGAGCATTATCTGAAGATGAAATCCCGCTTTTTAATAAAGAAACTTCTGCATACTTCAGGCCTGATCATCCTGAGATCCAAAGAGTAGTTGATGAAGAAATTGAAGAACTCCATCGGCGAATTGAACTCTATAGAGACGGAAATGATCTACCTGACCTGACTGATAGAACCGTCATTGTAGTGGATGATGGTTTGGCCACTGGTGTAACAGCGGCCGCGGCCGGTAAATATCTACGCAATCAAAAACCAGAGGAACTCATCCTTGCCGTCCCCGTTGGGCCATCTCAAGTTTCCAGAGACGTCCTGGAGAACTACGATGAGATCATCTGTTTGCATTCACTAGACAATCTCAGGGCCGTGGGACTCTGGTATGACAGGTTTGATCAAACCAAAGACGAAGAAGTCATTCAAATTCTTAAACGATTTCATTGAGAGGTCATTATGGATATCAATCAATTTCAGGACGAGGTACTCGCGATCGGTAACCCTGTTAACAATATAGATGACTTGGGTCCATTGATTGAAAAAATCAAAGATAAGAAAATTGTCATGCTTGGAGAATCAAGTCATGGGACTGAAGACTTTTATAGATGGAGAAGAATAATTTCTCATGAACTAATTACCAAGTTTGGATTTAATTTTATCGCGGTGGAGGGGGATTGGCCCGCTTGCGAAAGAATCAATAAATTTATCCAGGAAGGTTCAAAGACAGATACTATGACCACCATTAATTCCTTCTCTCGTTGGCCGACCTGGATGTGGGCCAATACTGAGATACTTAACTTAATGGACGATCTTAGAGATTGGAACGAGCATTCCGAATTCTCAGTGGGGTTTCATGGGTTGGATGTTTATTCCCTTTATGAATCTCTTGATGAGGTTTTATCTATTCTTAGGACCCTCGATCCTAAATTTGGAGAAGAAATCAAGGCTTACTATACTTGTTTTGATCCATACAGACATGATGAAAAGGCCTATGCCAGATCATTAGTTCATCACAACCCTGGTTGTAAACAAGAGGTCGCGACGGCCCTTCAAAAGATATTAGAAAAAAAATTATCTGATGGTAGTAAAGTAATGAATGCAGTCCAAAATGCACGCATTATACAAAATGGAGAACACTACTACCATGTCATGATGTCCATGGAAGAAGACTCCTGGAACGTCAGAGATCGTCATATGATGGAGACCTTAAGCATGTTGTTAAATTATTATGGAGCTCAGTCTAAAGCGATTGTATGGGCGCATAATACTCATATAGGAGATTATCGGGCGACAGACATGGTGAATTATGGACAGATAAATATTGGAGGTCTTGCTCGACAAGAGTATGGGGGAGATAAAGTTGCACTGGTTGGATTTACCACCTACCAAGGTGAGGTCATTGCTTCTCACGCTTGGGACGGCCCCACAGAAGTGATGAATGTTCCCAGCGCAAAGGCCGAAAGTTTAGAGAGTTATCTTCATAGTTGTGTTGGCCTGATGGAAAATGAGAATTTTTATCTCGACTTCTCTGATCTTAATATTAATTCCGAATTTTATAATCTGACTTCTCACCGTGCCATTGGAGTGGTTTATGATCCAGAAAGGGAAAGAAGAGGGAATTATGTACCGACAATTCCCGGGAAAAGGTACGATGCTTTATTTTTTATTAACAGATCCGAGGCCCTAACTCCATTGGAAGTAAAATTTCAACCGGACAAAATGCCTGAAACTTATCCTTATGGCAGTCGTATTTAATGAATAGGGCAACCTTTTAGAGTTGCCCTAATGAAGTCTAAGATAATTGAAGAGAAAGGGTTTTCGCTTTATCCAAGCGGAAGCTCTCAGAGCTTGCTGCCTCAAAAGCATATTTCCAGTTAGCGGGAATCTCACCTTTTAAGTAAGAACCTTCTTCTACCCATGGAATCATGTCTGAAAGTGGACGTACATCCAGTTGAGAAACACGACGACGTAGGTGATGAGGAGTTAGATCGTGGTGATCTGAAACACCCATGGCGCCTAGAATTTCGGCCACACCTTTAATTGTTTGTTCGTGGAAGTTCTTCACACGTTTTCTCTTATTAGTCACAACCAGACCACCAACGAGGTGAGGATCTTGAGTCGCAACACCTGTCGGACAATCGTTGGTATTACAGCGAAGGGCCTGAATACAGCCTAGAGAAAGCATGAACGGACGAGCAGCATAACAAACGTCTACACCCATAGAGAGAAGGCGAATAATGCCAAACGCTGAAGTTAGCTTACCTGAAGCAAGTACCTTGATGTCTTTTTTAAGGTTAAGACCACGAAGAGTATTTACCACGAAAAGAATCGCGTCCTGTCCTGGCATACCAACTGAGTTAGAGAACTCTAACGGAGCAGCACCAGTACCACCTTCTGAACCATCGATTGAGATGTAATCAGGAGTAATACCTGTTTCAAGCATCGCCTTACAGAAAGCGAAGAACTCACATTCGCGACCAATACTTAGTTTAATACCAATTGGTTTTCCACCAGAGAAATCACGAAGCTTCTTGATAAAAAGACAAAGTTCTTTTGGTGTATTGAAGGCCGAGTGACCCGGAGGAGAGATAACGTCTTTCCCCATTGGTACACTACGAATCTTTGAAATTTCTTCGGTAAGTTTTTCTTTCGGAAGAATACCACCGTGACCAGGCTTAGCACCTTGAGAGAGTTTGATCTCAATCATTTTCACGCGATCATCTGAAGCTCTTTCTGCAAAAAGCGCAGGATTGAAATTCCCTTGGTCATCACGACAACCAAAATATCCTGTACCGATTTGCCAGATAAGGTCTCCGCCATTTTCTAAGTGATAAGGAGAGATACCACCTTCACCAGTGTTATGAGCGAAAGCACCATCTTTGGCACCACCGTTAAGAGCAAGAACTGAGTTCTTACTTAGTGACCCGTAACTCATGGCCGAAATATTGAAGATCGAAGCGAGATAAGGTTTTTTACATTCCTTACCGCCAATTGAAACACGCAGACTCTTTGGATCTACATGAACTGGTGACATTGAATGAGGTACGTATTCGTAACCTTCTTCATAAACGTTTCTTTGAGTTCCGAAAGGAATTGTATCCGTTACTTTTTTAGAACGCTGGTAAACCACCGAACGCTCTTCGCGTGAGAACGGAGTTCCGTCAGTATTTGATTCGATGAAGTACTGATTGATTTCCGGACGGATCATCTCGAGCAAGTAGCGCATGTGACCAATAACCGGAAAGTTTCTACGGATTGAGTGCTTTGTCTGCTTCATATCAATGATCCCGATCACGAAGAGCGGGAGTGTTAACAGGCAGAGTAGTAACAGGTATGGAGAAATGAAGAATGTAATGGCGTGAAACACTAATGCCATCGCCGAGGCATACCAAAATAAACTACGCATATCAGATCCTTGTTATTAGGCCCCTATTCTAGTCATTATGTTTCAGAGCGTGAAGTAAGAAAAATTTGAATATATTAAAGCTCAACTATTTTTGATTAATGGGTCATGACTAGTTTTTAATTACCTTGATAATTCACATAGATAAACAGAGAGGTGAATTATGATCTCTTGGTGGAATGAATGTGTTTCGGACAAAGTGAATTGCATCCAAAACCTAGATATGGATGCTCTGGTTAAGGAGGCCTTAAAAAACAAGGAGGGAATCCTGAGTGCGGATGGGGCCTTAGTGGTCCAAACCGGCAGTTTTACAGGCCGGGCCGCGGATGACAAGTATGTGGTAAGGGATAACTACTCCGATTCTCGAATTCATTGGGAAGGGGTCAAGGCCATGAAGCCGGACGCTTTCGAAAAGCTAAAAACCGAATTTATTAGAGATTTCAACCGAGAACCCCGCTCTCTGTACATGATGGAGCGCTCGGTGGGGGCCGATGAAAACTATTCATTGGGTGTGAGATTAATGACTACACATGCGACCCACGCACTGTTTGCCCGCCACATGTTTCGGGACTCCATCAAAAATCCGGAAATGGGCTTTTTTACCATTTTCCATAACCCGAATATTGTCTTGGACCCGAAAACTTTCGGACTCCGGAGTCCAACTGTAATCGCCATTAATTTTGAGCGAGGGGAAATCCTGATTGGAGGGACGGCCTACGCCGGTGAAGTGAAAAAGGCGATCTTCTCGGTGATGAACGTTCTTCTTCCTGACCGTGGTGTACTTCCGATGCATGCAGGTTCAAATATCGATGAAAATAATAAAGTCACGGTTTTCTTCGGGCTTTCTGGCACTGGGAAAACAACTCTTTCTACGGATGAAGGGAAGTATCTCATTGGTGATGATGAACATGGAATTTCACCGGCCGGAATTTTTAATATCGAGGGTGGTTGTTACGCCAAGACCTACAACTTAACCGAGAAAGGGGAACCTCAGGTTTATCATGCGGTAAACAGTTACGGTGCCATTCTTGAAAATGTGGTCTTAGATGAAAACAAACGTCCCAAGTTCGATGATAAATCGATCACTGAAAATGGGCGAGGTTCATATCCTTTGACTTTCATTAGTGATGCTTCCGAGACGGGCCTTGGACCTTTTCCTTCCAATATTTTCTTTTTAAGTGCGGATGCGATGGGAGTTTTACCAGCGATTGCAAAACTCGATAGTGAGCAAGCGATGTACTATTTCCTTTCTGGTTATACGGCGAAACTCGCGGGGACAGAAGTTGGTCTCGCTGGAATCAAGGCCGCATTCTCTCACTGCTTTGGGGCACCGTTCATGATGAGACATCCTCAGCACTATGCCGAGTTATTAAAAAAATATCTCGAGTCTCACAAAGTGAATGTCTGGTTAGTAAACACAGGTTGGTATGCGGGTCCTTATGGCGAAGGCACTCGTTATGATCTTTCTATAACCAGAAGTATCATCCGAGGAATTCAGAAGGGTCTTCCGGATAATACGCGCTTTTCCCGAGAAGCTGTTTTTGGTCTCAGCATTCCAGAATCAATTCCGGGAGTGGAGAGTAAATTCCTGAATGCCCGAGCGTTGTGGAGTGATGGTAGGAAATACGATGTGATGGCGCAGAATCTGAAACAATTGTTCTCGGATAACTACAAGAAGATTTCGCCGGAAACATCGACGATCGAATATCAAATTTGAGATTTGACTGAGATTTGGTAGGATTCAATGAATCATGCCAAGTCTCAAGTCTATTCATCAGAAACTTCAAAAATGTCGCGCCTGTCCCAATATGTGCGGAACACCTGTGCATGGGAAAGCGAACATGACTGATATCATGCTTATTGGGCAAGCTCCTGGTCCGCACGAAGCGAATCGCGGAAAACCTTTTGCGTATACTGCAGGTAAAACTCTTTTTGGCTGGCTTAATTCTGTGACAGGGTTGGAGGAAGAAGAGCTCCGCGAGCGTATTTATTTTGCGGCGGTGGCGAGATGTTTTCCGGGAAAGGCGAGCAGTGGTGGAGATCGAGAACCAACACCTGTTGAAATTGAGAATTGTCGCGTGTTCCTTGAAGCAGAAGTTCAGGTCTTAAAACCAAAACTCATTATTGCAGTTGGAAAGCTCGCGATTAGTGAAGTCTTGGGAATTAAAAAATCGACTAAACTTACAGACGTCATTGGTAAAAAGTTTGAAGTTGAATATCATGGCGAGAAAGTCATTGTAGTGCCACTTCCTCATCCAAGTGGTGTCTCCACTTGGCACAAAACGGAGCCTGGAGTGACTCTACTTAAAAAGTCCTTACTGCTCTTGAATACCCTGAAAATAACTACGTAGGGAATCGTAGAGCGCATCGAAGGCCCTCTTGTCGTTGAGCCCTTTGAGCATCCCATAGAATCCCTCATGGGCCATCACCACGAAGTGGGCGACCTGGCGGGTATTCACGTCTTTTTTGATAAAGCCCTCTTTTTGAGCACGCTTTAACTGCTTATCCATTTCTGAGATCCAAAGATTCAAAGCCATCTGTAGGCGCTCATGAAAACCCTCATCCACTGGGGCCATTTCTTGAACGAGATTATTAAGGGGACACCCGAGTTTTAGTTCTTCGGCCGGGGCTTTTCCAATCAAAGTCTTTAACTGTTTTAAGATTCCTTCGAGAGGATTTTCATATTCGTTTAATGGATTAATCCAACGTTCAATGATCATCGGTTTAATCACATCATCAACCAGGGCGTAACCAAGATCTAATTTAGTTGGGAAGATATGATAGAAGGCCCCTTTCGTAAGAGTCGTTTTCTTAACGATGTCATCAATACTCACTCCCTGAAAGCCTCGGCTAAAAACTTCCATAAAGGCGGCATCTAATATTTCTTTCCTGGTTCTTTCCAGGTCTCTGGTCTTTTTCATAGGTAAATCCTAGCAAAATTTCCCCTACTTGGCAACATACTAGTTAGTATGTTAAGCTCCATTTATCAAATAAGGGGGGTCCCATGCTGATGAAGATTGGATTGGGTGTTGTAGCAGTGTTAATCGGATTTCCTGGTTATGTTTCAACCCGTGAAGGGAAGTTTCGATATGAGAGAAGTGGAGTGATCAATGCTACTCCGGAAAAGAACTTCCCTTATTTAAGTGATTTCAAATTAGGTGGTGAGTGGTCGCCATTTGAACAAGTCGATCCCAACATGAAAAAGACCTTCACTGGAAATGTAATGGAATTCGAAGGCAACAAAGATGCTGGATCAGGGAGACTAGAACTTCTCAACACGGTTCCAAATCAATCAGTCGATATTAAGCTCACAATGTTAAAACCATTCCATGCAGAAAATTTGGTGCAGTACAAACTGACTCCTGAACAAAATGGAACACGTTTTACGTGGATCATGTCGGGAGATGGCGGCTTCATGGGTAAACTTATGAATGTCTTCATGGACTGCGAAAAGATGATCGGAGATCAATTCTTGAAAGGGATTTCAAACCTCAAAAGTGTTGTGGAGGGTAAAAATATGAATCTTACCGAAAAACCAGAGATCGTTACCTGGCCTGAAACTCATTATGTATTCGTAGAGAAGACCGGCCCGTTCCAAGAAACAGCACAACCTGCTTGGGAATCACTTCATAAAAATGTTCCGAACATTAAATCAGTGAAGGGCTTCATGAGTCTTTATAAAGTAGAACCTAAAATGGTTTATCGTGCGGGTGCTATGGTTGCCGTGAAACCAGATCAAGTTCCGGCCGGTTTGGCCCATGTGAAGTTTGAAGGTGGGAAATATGCTAAGTTCACTCTTATTGGTGCATATGAAAATCTTCCCGAGGCCAGTGGAAAAGTATTCGAAATCATCAAGCGTGATCATATGAATCTTCGTGATGCTTTCTTCATTGAGAATTATGTGAATGATCCAGCGACGACTCCAGCAGATAAACTTGTGACAGAAATTCTTGTCCCAATCCAATAGGAAGAAAATATGAAACTTGATCTTAATCCTGAACTCGATTTGATTCTTGAACGTATGACGGATCTTCCAGCTTCTGCTATTTGGGAGGCCTGGACTAATCCGGAACTTATTAAAGAATGGTTCTGTCCTCGTCCCTGGAAGACAACTGCGTGTACGATTGATCTTCGTCCAGGTGGTGTGTTCGCGACAACGATGAAAGGTCCTGAAGGCGAAGAGTTTAGTGGTGCTGGCTGTATTCTTGAAGTGATTCCCAATAAGAGATTTGTTTGGACCGATGCTCTGACAACAGACTATCGTCCATCAACAAAACCATTCTTCACTGGCATCATTATGATGGAAGAGCTAAACGGTAAAACGAAATACACCGCCATCGCTCGTCACGGAAGTGTTGAGACAAAAAAACAACATCAGGAAATGGGATTTGAGCAGGGCTGGGGCATTGCATTTGACCAAATGGTCGAATTAATGAAAGCTCGACAAAGTAAATGAGTTTTTAAACAACGCCGGGAGCTTAGTTGGCCTTGAATGAAAAAGCTATAATCCTTGCAGTGTAAAACTGTTCCAGGAGGACTTTATGCCAGTCGATTCACGCAAAGAACTACGTACTCCCTCTGACCTTGGTGATGATGCAAGAAAGAACATCACCGCATCTCTTAATGGATTGCTGTCAGACGTATTTGCTCTTTATATGAAAACGAAAAACTTCCATTGGCACGTGAGTGGGCCACACTTCCGTGACTTTCACCATATGTTGGACGACCAATCGGAAGAAATCTTCGCCATGACTGATGATATTGCTGAACGAGTTCGAAAAGTTGGCGGCCGAACTCTTCGTTCAATTGGTGAGATCGCCAAGAAACAAAGAATCAAAGATAACGACGCCGATTTCGTTACTCCGCAAGACATGCTTTCTGAGCTGGCCGAAGATAACCGTCAGCTGGCGTCTTACATGCGAGAGATCCATGATATCTGTGATGAGTATCGCGACTTTTCAACTGCGAGCTTATTAGAGAATTGGATTGATGAAGCGGAAGAAAGAAACTGGTATTTATTTGAATCGACGAGAAGACTTGGGTCCGAAGGCTAGAGAAAAAAGAAGTGCGGGTTTTGGGCCCGCACTTTTTATATGTAGATACAATTACTTCGTAATGAAAGTAACTGTTAATTCGCCTTTGCGAGAAACGTTAGCTTCTAGTTTACAGTTACCGTTAAGAAGCAGAGTTGGCTTCTTGAAAATACGAGTTACACCCATAGTTCCACATTCAACTTCACCTTCAGCACCAAGATAAATAAGCTTATCGTCAACTAGGTTAAGGTTATCGATTTTCACTGAATCGCTGAAAACAGTCATTGTAGAAGGCATTGGACGATTTGGTGACCATGGACCATTTGGGAATGGGTAGTGACCAGGAGTTCCGTCCCACTCATTGAAAATTTCTTCAGTAACAAGAATTTTAGCAGCAGTTTCTTTTGTATCGAAATCGATTGCGAATTTAGCGTAAGCAGTTTGGTTATAAGCACGAGCAGTTGTAGGAACTGTTGTTTTAAGAACTGTAACTTCAGCAGCGTTTGCGATTGATGTAGCAAGAACTAGAGCAGCGATCAAAGTCTTTTTCATAATGTCTCCTGAACTGTGTTGTTTGATGGCGCACTTATAGCAACAATCTGTAGCAAACGAAAAGTGGGAGTGTAAAAACTTCAGCTACGTTTTTGATTAATGAGATTTAATAGATGAGCGGCGGCGGTCGCGTCGCAAAGGGCTCGGTGATGGCTCTCTAAACTAATATTGAAGGTCTGGCACAGGTTTTTGAGCCCATAAGAGGGAAGTCCCGGATAGTATTTACGCATCCAGGCCTTGGTGCAGATATAAGGCATCACAAAACGTTCTTCTAAGCGGGCAAATTCATTTTGAATGAAGCCATAATCAAAGCCCGCATTGTGGGCGACGAAGATACTTCCATCCATAAAATCGAGAAATTTTTCCACGATCCCTGAGAAGGTCGGAGCGTCCTTGACCATTTCATTGGTGATGCCGGTGAGTTCCTGGATGCTTTGAGGAATAGATCTTTCTGGATTAATGAGGGTCTGAAAGGTATCGATGACCTGTCCGTTTTGGATTTTAACCGCACCAATTTCCGTTACCCGGTTCCAGCTTGAAAGACTACCGGTGGTCTCTAAATCCACCACCACATAAGTCTGCTGAGGATTTAACTTGTAGTTCACCTGAAGGACTTTAACCTTAAAGCCCACTTTCTCAAGTTGCCTCATCTGCTTAATCTGAGAAGGCCTTAAAGAATCTCCTTCGGCCTTAACTTCAATGAAACTCACTTCATTGTTTTCGATAATAAAGAGGTCTGGAAAGCCAGAGCTTCGGCCATAAAAGTCCTGTGCCATATAGGCGAGCATTTGAAATATCTTATCCAGGTCAGTGAACTCGATGAAGTCTAAAAGGATTTCGTCTTCAGCGAAGAGGGCCTTTAAATCTTCTTTCGAGGTCGTTTTAAATTTATGAAAGATGGTCTCTTCATGCTTAGCAAAGAAAGTTTTCTCCACTAGTTCAGGAGGAGCATAATCAAATTCCGAATGAGCGCTGTCCTCAAGTTGTTCCTGAAAGAAGGTCCAGAACAATGTGTTCCAGAGATAGTTTTCGGCAAAATGACCATTTTCATAATGAGCAAGAACGCCAAATTCCGGATGGCGATAAAAAGACTCATCAATAGAAAGAGACTCGGCGTTTCGGAGAGTTTCAGTGAGAAGGCTCAAGCGCTTCTTCTGGTACTTTCGCTGGAGAAAGTCCTCGGCAAAAAGAAGCTCTTCATCATTATTAGGATCGTCCATCATACGCTCAAGTTCTAATAGGCATTCATCAACAAATCCCAGTTGATGAAGAAGACGAGCGCGATGGGTGGTGGCCGGATAATCCTGGCAAAGTTTTAGAATCGAGAGAGCGATATTTGGGTCTTCAGTTTTCTGGGCCGACTTTAGTAAGAGTTCTTCTCTTAATGATTTAGTCTCAACTAAGTGGGCCGTGGGCCAGGTCTCAATTTCTTCCAGAGTAAAGACCCGCTTTTGCTGCTTTAAATGAGCGTAGAAGTATTGAGTGAATGCTTCTTCCTTATTCTGAAATTTGGCGACAAACTTTCCTTTCTTATTGGATTGCCTGATCCCAAGATCACGAAGGGTAGGAAGGATCAGTTTATTCTGAAGCTTCCCAAAATACAGAAAGAGAAGATAATCAATTTCTTCATGGCGATTGAGCACCACCATGTGATCGAGGCCTCCCAAATCGCTTAGTGAGTAATTCAAATTGAGCGCCAGAGTAAGGAGCTCCTCGCGAGAAGCGGATTTCTTAAATGGGATGTTGGCGTTTAAAAGAATCTTTTTGAAATCATCCTTCTTAAGCCAGTTCAGATAATCTAATAGGTCTTGTTCTTCTAAACTGCGAACGAGATTAAGTTCTCGGAGTTCTTCCCAATTATAAGCTTCAATCTCTTCATAAATAAGTGAGGACTTATCGAAGATCTTTCCTGAACGATTGATCATGCGAATAAGCAGGCACTTGGAATCGTTCACCAGTTTGTCGTAATCGGCCAGATACAAATGATGACGCTCTTCCATTAAAGGAGAGTGGTGTTTCTTCACTTCGCGAATAAATTCTTCGAAGTGATCGAGGTAGTACTTAGGTGGGAGAACGATATCCGACATTATTCCTTTTCGACTGAGCACACTGCGCTCTGTGTGTGGCAGTATAACAAATATTGCCTCCCTTGCGTATACGGAAAATTTACGTATACTCGCTTTTATGGAGGTTCCCATGCCTGAAATTCAAGAAATGACCGGTTTTCAAAGCCCTTGCGCCGAATATGCGGAGGATCGATTGTCCCTGGACGAGAGATTCCTGACTAATCCGCCGGCCATGTATCCACTCAGGGTCTCAAGCGACAGTAAGCTTTTTGACCTTAAAAAGGGTGATCACCTTATTATCGACCGTTCGCTCGATCCTAAACCAGGGGAGCTGGTTATCGCCGTGATCAGTAATGAATTTAAGATCGCTCGCTTCACAATTGCTCAAAATGGCGAAGGATATCTCATGCCTTTTAACAAAAAGGTCGGAGATGTGGAAGCGGAAGAAGATTTCATCTGGGGAGTCATTTCATCTCAACATAGGAAGTTTCGCTCATGACCATTGGATTAGTGGACTGCAATTCTTTTTATTGTTCCTGCGAGCGGGTCTTTAAACCAGAGACCCGCGGTCGTCCGATCATCGTGCTTTCAAATAACGATGGTTGCGCGATTGCTTTTTCCCGTGAGGCGAAGGCGATTGGATTTGGACAAATGTGTGAGCCCTTCTTTGAGACCGAAGAAAGAATTAAAAAACACAAGGTCGTGGTTTTTTCATCCAACTATACACTCTACGATGATATGTCGAAGCGAGTAATGACACTTCTAAAAAACTACACGCCGGAGCTGGAGGTGTATTCAGTGGACGAGGCCTTCCTTTCCCTCGACGGTTATGACCATTTTGATTTGGTTGAGTATGGTAAAAAAATTCGAAAAGACATTTTAAAGATCACAGGCATCCCTGTGGGGGTGGGAATTTCTAAAACGAAGGTCCTTTCAAAGATCGCCAATAAACTTTCGAAAAAATCGAAAGGCGTTTGGGTGATGAATACAGATAAAGAAATCGATGAGGCCCTGAAAAATTATCCCGTAAGAGACATCTGGGGCATTGGTTCGGCCAGTGCCAGAAAGCTTAATCTCTTAGGCATCACCACTGCCTATGAATTTAAGATGTATAAGAATGAAAATCTCATTCAGAAAATGCTCACCAAGACCGGACGAGAAGTGCAAGAAGAGCTTCGTGGTGTTCGGTGTCTTGAGATGGAAGAAGTGGAGGCGAAGGTCAATATCGCCAACACTCGAAGCTTTGGTAAGGACACTTACAGTAAGCGAGAACTCCAGGAAGCGATTGCCACTTTTGCCACCAAGTGCGCGGAAAAGCTTCGTTACCAAGACAGCGTTTGTTATGGGCTCAGTGTTTTTGTTCACACCAATGCTTTTAAAGAAATTGAGCAGTACTACGGATCAGGAAGTTTTGTTTTTGGCAGTGGCACTAGCGACACGATCAAAATCATTAAGGCCGCTTGGCATGTCCTGGATCAAATTTACAGGCCGGGCTTTGGTTACAAGAAGGGCGGAGTGATTTTAAATCACATCGTCTCTAAGAACGAAAATCAGCTGAATCTTTTTAATCAGGACCCAAGTGATAATGAAAAACTAAGTAATGTAATTGATCTTATCAATAATCGTTACGGGCCCCGTACCATTAAAAGTGCTGCCTGTGGCATTAATCACGCCTGGAAACTCCGGGCCGATTACATCACTAAACGTTATACAACGAATTGGAACGAGATCTTAACAGTATGATTGAGATCACGATCGTGACTGTTGTTGCAAGCGCCACATAGTGGGCCGGAGCAAGTCCGCCGAAGTGAGAACTCAGGTATGAGATGAATGGTGGAGTGATGGCCCCAAAAATCGCGTAAGAAATATTGTACGAGAATGATAGACCTGAGAAACGAATGACTGGTGGGAAGGCCGCCACCATCACTGATGGAACAATTCCCACGACCCCTACAGTGAAGCCGGCAATTGTATAAAGAAGAATGAAGTTCTCCGCACCTTTGGTGAGGTCGATATAAAGAGCATAGTTTGCGATGAGAAGTATGATGGAACCAAAGAAAAGAGCTTTGGCGTATCCAATCTTGTCTGCAGAAACTCCTCCGGCAAGACAACCTAGTACCAGGGCAAATGAGGCCCAGTTATTTCCGCGGAAAGCATCGGCCGCACTGATTTGGAACTGAGATTGAATTAAAGTCGGAGTCATGAGAATAATCACGAGGATCGCAGCAGTTAGCATCCAAGTGATGAGCATTGAGAGCACAACACTTCGGCGATGTTTTTGAAGAACAGTTTTTAGAGGAATATCACGGTTAAGTTCTTTTCTCTCTTTCATAGCCTCAAATACCGGAGTCTCTTTTAACCATCCACGAAGCCAAACCGCAAAGATCCCGAAAGCGCCCCCCACCAAGAAAGCAATCCTCCAGCCGTAACTAAGAACGGCCTCAGGAGAAAGTTGAGTATAAATAGTTGTTCCCATCAAAGAACCCAGAAGAATTCCCAAAGTAAGGCCTGAAGTTAAGCTCGCGCATGCAAAGCCCACGCGGTTCTGGGGAACGTGTTCGGCAACGAAGACCCATGCCGCAGGAACTTCGCCACCAATGGCGATACCTTGAACCACGCGAAGGATTAAAAGCAGAATCGGGGCAAGAAGACCGAGCTGCGCATAAGTTGGAAGAAGACCAATGCAAAGAGTTGGAAGGGCCATCAAAAGAACACTCAGCGTGAACATTTTCTTGCGACCCAGTAGATCACCGAAGTGGGCCATGATCACACCACCAATCGGGCGTGCCACATAACCAGAGGCAAAGATTCCATAGACCTGAAGCTGGGCAAGCCAGGCCGGCATGTCGGCCGGGAAAAAAAGTGTGCTGAGAGTTTTCGTGAAGAAAACGAAAATGACGAAGTCGTAAAACTCCAGTGCTCCACCCAATGCCGCAAGGCCTAGAGTGCGCATATCTTGAAAGCTAAGTTTCGATGACGTCATGAACAGTTCCCTTTTAAGTTTCCCTTAATTTGATCACGTCAAACTGGATTGTTAAACTTTTTTATTCTTAATCCGGAGGGGTGCATGAGAATTCTCTTTCTTCTTTTGCTTCTGGTCTCTTGTAGCACGATGAATAGAACCAAAACTGGATACATTCTGGTTCTCAAGGAAGGAGATAACGTTTTCAAAACGGTCGAAGAGTTTGTGAAGAAACAAGAAATTCAAGGCGCCACCATGTTTGGGACGGGCTTTGTAAAAGTAAAGTTTGGTTATTTTAAAGCGGAAGAGAAAAAATACGATGAGCGCGAGATGCCGCCCATGGAACTCGCAAGTTTCACGGGAACAATTGCCTGGGAAGGCAAAGAGCCTTCCATTCATGCTCATGGGGTCGTCTCAGGAGAAGATTTTATGGCCTATGGCGGTCATATATTAGATGCCACGGTAGGAAAGGGCACTATGGAAATAACTATTCTTGATCATGGACAGAAATTAAAGCGCAAAGAGGATAAGCAATTAGGTGCGAAGGTTTTAATACCTTAAATTCTCATTAAGTCATTTGATAAGCACCACTACGAGTGAGAAGGTTTTATCAAGTGAGGTCGTTATGAATGCACTAATAAGATTATTTAGCTCGACTGCCTTGAGATATTTGCCTGCTGCAGGGCCTCAGCGTATGGCCTTTAGATTTTTAGGTCCCTACACAGCTCTCGGAGTTTTGGGAGGATTTGCTCTTTATAAAGCTTATAAAAGAGGAGATCTAGATTCGGTTGTCAGGCAAGCTAATGAATATTTTCCCGTTCAAAGCAGCTCAGAAAGAGCGGCCGGTCACCCAATAGTGGGATCTTATTAAGAGGTCCTCATGGCCATTAGAAAGATTGGAGTATTGCGTGCCAATGCTCTAGGTGATCTTATCGTCAGTCTTCCCGCACTCGAAGCCATTAAGGCCTCATACCCAGATGCTGAACTAGTCCTAATAGGAAGAAAAAGCCATTCAGAACTTTTACGGGGAAGAAAACCGGTCGATCGTGTGATCGTTCTTCCTCCGTCCATTCGTTTTGATCGACCCATCGAGCTTAACGAAGAAGATCAAAAGATTGTTGATAATATTAAGGAAGAAAAGTTTGATGTTTTAGTTCAGCTCCATGGAGGAGGTCGATACTCAAATGCCTTCATCAATATGCTCAGGCCCATTATTTCTGTTGGTGCCAAAACCTCAGATGCTCAACCCTTAAATAAATATCGGCCCTATACTCAATTTCAACATGAGGTTCTTCGAGAACTGGAGATTGTTGAACTCTTAGGAGCAAAGAGCAGTTCGTTTGCGCCCAGAATTTCTGTTTATGATAATGAAAGAGAGGAGGGCAGAAAGGTATTACAAAGTATTTCTGGATCTTCGGTTCGGAAAATCGTGCTCCTTAATCCAGGTGCAACCGATCCTAAAAGAAGATGGCCATGGGAGAAATTTGCAGCAGTCGCCCGGGAGCTTTCAAGGAAGTTTACAGTTCTTATCAACACTGGACCGGGTGAAGAGAAGATATCAGAAGAGATAAAGAAGATTTGTCCGGAAGTAATAATCATTCAACCTTCTCTCAATAAACTTGTGGCAGTTCTTAGTAATTGTGATTTGGTCATCTCTAACGATACAGGGACTATGCATTTATCGATGGCCCTTGAAGTTCCAACGGTTGCTTTGTTCTGGCATCGGAACGTTATGAATTATGCTCCACTTAAGGCCGAGAACACTCGCTTAGTTATTTCATGGCAAAGCCAGTGCTCAATATGTGGAAAAAATTGTTGTATGGAGACTTGTAAGCATGAAAGTTCGCTCTTAAGTGAGCTGACTGTGAAGGAAGTTTTGAATGCCTCTTATGAACTCTTAGAAATTAATAGTCGCCCCTACCATCTGACTCAAAACCAAGGGCGAATCTTTCTGAAGTCCCGCAAATGAACTAATAGATACTCCAAACCGAGGAGTTAATTGATATTGAAGAGTACTGTTAAAATTTGAATGCGGTTCCCATGGTTGAGTCTCATATTTATCGCTGTAAACGTTCATGAGAGCAGAGAGCTTCTCAGTCAACTTTTGATGATGAGTAAAGTTCAACATGTACTTGCGAGGATTCTCAGATTGTACTGACTGATCCAGGGCCATATTCATTGAAAGAGAGCGGTCCTTTTTCATTTTGTAATTAATGTTTAAAGACATTCCCTGCTTATACTCACCTCCAAGGTATCCCGGAGACTGATTTTGAGAGCTGAATGAGAGTTTACTTCCCTCATGTTCGAGCCATTGATATCTCTGGCGAATAGTCGAATTGTGAACCTGTAATAGCGTTTCAATTTCGGTCCTACGGTCTTGATGAGATTGAGCGTAGAGAGAAGGTGCTCCGGCCAGGAGAGTGAATATTAAAAGAAAGTAGAATTTCATTGCCCACAAATTAAGTGAAGACAGACTTTTTGCCAAAAGCTAAAGACATGACAAAAATACATTTATTCTCACAGCAAATCAGTGCATTATAGATAGTAAGTTCTATTGCTTAGAGGGTTTATGAAAAATATTTATTATCTGTGCATTTTAATCTCGTTTATGTCATGTGCTTCAAAACCAAAATGGGATTCAACAAAATTTGACCAAGAATTCGCAGTTAAAGAGATTGCTCCTGATACATATGTGGTCACTGATAAAACATTTTTTGATTCCAATATCCTTGTCGCTAAGATGAAAGATGGAACTGTCTTCATCGCTTCATCGCCATTTGAAACAGTAGGAACAAGAGAGCTCATTGGCTGGATCAAGGCCAAGTTGGAACCCAAAAAGATTGTGGCAGTTAACACTCACTTCCATGCCGACGGTACAGGTGGGAATGAGGCCTTCAAAGAAGCAGGAATTGAAACGTGGGCAAGTACTCTGACAAGCAAGCTACAGCAGGAGAATGCAGAAAGCGCACGTAAGTTTGAAGCGACTAACTTTGCAGATAAACCTGAACTTCTGAAGCGTTTGAATGAGCGAAAGATGGTTCAGGCCGATTACGTCTTTTATGAGAAAGCAGGAAAGACCTTCACTTTCGGTGAAGAAAAAGTTCAACTCATTTATCCAGGTCCCGCTCACACTAAAGACAATATGGTTGCTTATTTTCCTGAGAGAAAGGTTCTATACGGAACTTGTATGATCAGACCGGGTGATTCTCTAGGTAACATTGCCGATGCAGATATTAGAGCTTGGCCTAAATCAGTTGAGAAGATTCAAGCACTAGATGCTTCCATCATCATTCCTGGACATGGCCCTGTAGGTGGCCCTGAACTACTTAGTAAAACATCTGAACTCGCAAAATCAGCTAAAAAGAAATAATGGTCTATGACTTGCAAAAGATCTCCTTGAACCAGGGAGATCTTTTGTAAGGGTCTCCAAAGACGAGCGGGGCAGTTTGCCTCCAAGTCGTGGAGGTATTATGCGCATACATCATTTGAATTGTATTTCTTCTTGCCCCTTGGGTGGAAGATTGATGGATGATGGTGTCGAATCAATCCTTCATAGAGGCCACCTAACTAATCACTGCTTATTAATAGAAACTTCTGAGAGTCTGGTACTGGTAGACACCGGTTTTGGTTTGAACGATGTCAAAGACCCGTCCTCACGCTTAAGTCACTTCTTCTTAAATTTAGTGAAACCTGATTTTCGAGAAGAAATGACAGCGTACCGACAAGTAGAACAACTTGGTCTCAATCCAAAAGACGTAAGGCACATCATTCTCACCCATCTTGATTTTGATCATGCAGGCGGGCTTGATGATTTTCCATGGGCAAAAGTCCATCTCTTGAATGCTGAAAAAGAATATGCCTTTCTCCAGAAGACATGGCTTGATCGTCAGCGATTTAGACCGGAACAATGGAGCACCCGAAATAACTGGATAGGATATGAACCAGACGAAGGTGAAGGATGGTTTGGTTTTAATCTAGTCAGAAAATTAGAGGGTCTTCCTCCTGAGATTCTACTTGTTCCTCTGATTGGCCATACATTCGGTCATGCAGGAGTTGCGATTAAAGTAGAGAATGGATGGTATCTTTTAACGGGTGACGCTTATTTCTTTCATGAAGAAATGCATCCCGCAGAACCTAGATGTACTTCAGGGCTGGCTTTTTATCAGCGGATGATGGATAAGAATCATAAGTTGAGAGTTTGGAATCAGCAGCGGCTACGAGAATTAAAAAGAGATCATAGTGATAAGATTGAAATCTTCTGTTCTCATGACGTTGAGGAATTTGAGCGTCTGACTGGCAGAAGCGCCCAAATTCCAATTGAGAAGATGACTTGGACTGGATCGATGAATTTTCCCTATGATGAAATGGGATAAATTACTGGTGAATCGAATCCATTTCCATTGAATCACGACCTACTGGTGAGTAAGACTCATTCGCGAATCCAACCAGCTCATTATAAAGGTCCTGTGTTTCTTCAGGGAAATCTGAAACTTCAATACCTTCAATCTGAAGCTGCTTGAACTTCTTGATGATCTTCTTCAGGGCCTGATCGATTTCCTGGAACTCTCTTTGATTTGGATCATTCGGAGTTGCAGCGATGGCCTTCTCAATACCTTGAGCCTTGGCGATCTTCACGAACTTCTTGATCTCGCGAACTGGAAGTTCTTTAACGTGCTCGATGGCCTCTTCTTGCTCTTCTTTATTAAGTTTCACGATCTCGTTTGTTTGAGAAAGAGAAAGCTCACCATTTTTACGAGCTTCTTTAACTACTGATGCCGCCATTTCATCACGATTGATGGCCTCGTGAATTTGCTTCGGAGAAAGACCAGTCTTCTCAGAAACCATATTCAAGAATTTTTCTGCAGGAAGAACCTGAACTTTTTTAGCTTTAGGGGCATCTTCAGTTACTTCAACTGGAGCTGCTTCTACTACAGGAGCTTCAGCTTCCTCGTGAGGATTAAGCGCCTGGTAGATTTCCTTAGCACGACGAAGATGAGACTCAACTTCGATTTTTGTAAGGTCTTTACGAACAAGGTTCTCATCGATTGATACGAGTTCGCGCTCTAGTTCGTTTCTATCAACCACCATAACTGGGGCCTCAGTGAAACCAAGGTTAAGCATCGCTTGGTAGCGACGAGCGCCGGCCAGGATAACGTTGTCTGGAGAAATAACGAGTGGGGCGATAAGGCCCAGAGTAGAGATTGATTTTTCTAGCTCCGAAACGTCCGTTCCTAGACGCAAATACGGATTGGTTGCCTTAAGCTCATTTAGCTTTCTGATTTCCACGATAGCTCCCGAAAATATAGTAAGTGTGTGTGTCTGAAAATGGTCTATCAGGAGAGGCTTTTTGTCAGGTTAAAGGGGATTACAAAGTCTGACATTAAAACAAAAAGTGTTTGAAATTACATGTAAATCAATAACAATCGTTTGAAAAACTCAGCCTCACTTTCTCACCTATCTAATTCTGAGGACAAATTAAGAAGCCGATTTTCATTAACAGCGTGACCATAGGTCAACGAGGTCATCATATGCTTAAAAAGTATAAAGGAAGCTGTCACTGTAAATCCGTTCAATATCAGGTGAGTCTTGATCTCTCACAAGGGATTCGAAAGTGTAACTGTACATTCTGTTATAAAACCAAGATGCAAAAAGTGTTCGCTGATTATGATAAGTTCAGACTTCTCACTAATGAATTTGAACTTTGTGACTATCGTGGTCCTGAATCCAATTGGCCTCCGGGAAAAATCCATCATTATTTTTGTAAGAGCTGCGGGGTACGATGTTTTTCCAAAGGATATCTTCAGCAAGCACCTTTCAATGGTTGGTTCTACTGTATAAACATTGCAACACTAGATGATATGACTCCCGAAGAAATCATTCATGCTCCTGTAATTTATGAAGATGGTCTCCATGATCAATTCGAAGTTCCTCCCCATGAAACTCGGCATTTATAGATGTGATTGAAATCCATTTCAAATTAGAGTAAGATGCATTTTATGAAGAAACTTTCTCTTATCTTCATTCAGGCCTCTACCACAACCACCCCGTAAGGGGACACATTCATCGTTTGCCCGAACGGGCGACACACTACATTTAGTATTTTTATATTTTTAACTTTTATGGCGTAAGAGCTTATTGATCTCTTATTGTCGGGAGAAATTTATATGATGAATGAATTCGATCACCGAGTTCTCGGGGCGAAGTACGACCTTTTTTCTTTCTTTGAAGAAGGTCCTGGTTTTCCGGTGTGGCATGAAAAAGGGCTACGAATTAAAAATGCACTTATTGAATTTTGGCGAAAACTCCATGCTGAGAGCGGTTACGTGGAGATTCAGTCTCCCATAATGCTCGATAAAGAACTTTGGAAGAGGTCAGGGCACTGTGATTACTTTGAGGAGAATATGTACTTCTCATCCGTTGATAAAAGAGACTTCGCCATTAAACCCATGAACTGTCCGGGAGCTATTCTGGTGTTTAATCAGAAGAAGCGCTCGCATGCAGAACTTCCTCTAAGAATTTGTGAATTAGGACACGTTCACCGTCATGAGAACTCTGGGTCTCTGCATGGACTCATGCGAGTGCGCTCATTCGTTCAAGATGATGCTCATATCTTCTGTAATCGAAACCAACTGCTTCAAGAAATTAAAGACGTGATCAGGTTAATTGAGAAGATTATGAATCAGTGTGGACTGAAAGATTATCACTTTGAGCTTTCACTTCGTGGCGGTGAGAAGGAGTACCTAGGTTCTGATGAGGATTGGGCCATGGCCGAAGGAAAGCTAGAAGAGGCACTGCGGGACCTGAATTATAGTGTGAAGAAGAATCCGGGCGAGGCCAAGTTTTACGGACCTTCACTCGATCTTCATCTGAAGGATGTTCATGGACGATCATGGCAGTGTTCTTCGGTCCAGCTAGACTTCAATCTCCCAAAAAGATTCAACGTTCACTACTTTGACGAGAAGGGAGAACGCCAAGTGCCATACATGCTTCACCGAGCAATCTATGGTTCATTGGAAAGATTCATTGGGATTCTTCTGGAAAATTATGGAAAGGATCTTCCTTTCTGGTTTCATCCGGTTCAGTACAAGATTTTGAATATTGCTGAGGAGTCTCGTGAGTACTCCTTGAGAGTGGCCTCCGTGTTACGTAACAAAGGTTTTAAAGTTGAGCTCGACCTCAGTGATAGACCATTGAAAGAAAAAATCAGAAGGGCCCATGACGAATTGATTCATAGTCTCATAATCATCGGTAAGAAGGAGATGGAGAGTGGGAACATTGTTATGCGATCTCTGAAAGGTGAGGATCAAAAGGTCATTGCGTTGAATGCTTTGCAGTTTGATGATTTTTCATAATCGCAGTAGTCATATGTCTGAACGAGGAGGACATCATGGCGAAAAAGAAAGCTACTCGAAAGAAAACTCGTAAAAAGGCCACCACGCGAGCAGGCAAGTATGTGAAGGAAGAAATGCACGCCCGTAAGAAGAAGAAAGGGAAGATGAGTAAGAAGCAAGCAGTTGCAATCGGACTCTCTAAGGCCCGTCAAAAAGGTATTAAAGTGCCTAAGAAGAAAAAGGCCTCTAAGAAAAAATCTTCTAAAAAATGAATATTCAGTTAGTCACGGATCAAGAATATCTGCCGACCCTATTAGACCTTCTCTCGAAGGCCAAGAAGTCGGTAGATATTCTTTCTTATTCATTCGCGATTGGAAGTGCATCAGGTAAGCACAATAAAAAGAGTGCTCCTTATGAAATCGCGATGAAGCTCAAAGAAATTAAAGAAGAACGTGGAGACAAACTCCGTATTCGCTTTTTCACGGAAGGTCTTCGTGAAACTGTTCATCGTAATAAAGTTACCGCTGATTTATTGGAAGAGGCCGGAGCTGAAATTGTTTACGGTTCCACACACGCCAAAGGTTTTTGTATCGATGGCCGTTACGTGCTTTTTGGTTCAACCAACCTCACTAATCAATCCATCATGAAGAACAATGAGGCGAACCTTCTTATTGATGATGCAAAAATGGCCAAAGAATTTCTTCGCTATTTTAACCATCTTTGGAAAGGTGGAGAACATGGAGGGATTGTTCTTCGTCCTCCATTCCTGGCCGACGGTGCATTCAAAGAAGTCATTATTGATATGATTGAAGGTGCGAAAAAGAAGATTGAGTTCTCAATTTACTTCTTTAATCAGCGAGATATCGAGAACGCTTTAATTGAAGCTCATGAAAGAGGGGTGGAAATCACAGGCTACATTCATCAACATGCGAGTTTTGCTCTTTCCTACATTCGTGCCAATCGCGCGACGGTCAAACGATTAGAAGCGGCCGGCATTACTGATCTCCATTGGGGACCGCTATATACCTTCTCGCACTCGAAATATATTATTGTGGATCGTAAGGAAATTGCACTTGGGACGGGGAACTGGCTGGATGAGGACGTTTGGGTTCACCCTCAGTTGTATATCAATCTCGAGAGCCCAACGCTTGCACGCGGGCTCGCAAAACATTTAGAGTCTTATATTACTTCTTCTTCATCGACTGAACATAAGCGTGGATAGAAGGCACATCTTTCTCAAACTGAGGTAGAGGTCTCATCGCTTTTGTTTTACGTTTCGGAACAAATCCAGCTGGAAGTTTATCAGGATATCTTCCTGTCTTAACTTTATAAGTCATGACATCCAGAGGAGCATCAGTCACTTCAGGACCAAGAGAACCCTTCATATTCGGATCACGGTTGTGACATTGAATACAGGTTGAAAGCCAAATGCGTTTACCCTTGTTGATATCTACTTGAGCAAATGCCATTTGAGAGAGAAGAAGGGAGCCCATAAGGACTCCCGCAATTTTTATTATCATACAACGATCTCAATTAAAGCGTAGAGGAACACCAGAAGGGCAAGTCCACAATGGATCACACCTTTTACTGTTGTCATTGGTCCTAGTTTACCCTTAATTGCATTCAATTCCAAAAGCAAAATCACTACAGTTACGGCCGAAAAAACACCCGCACCAGAGAAGTTCTCAGGAATTGAAAGGTTTAGGTGACGAGAAGCCCCCATGAAGAACAGAAGAGGGATTGAGAACAACACGTTTGTACGAGAAGCAAGTAGGGCAACCGGACCAGCTTTCGCTGCTTCAGGATTTGCGGCTCCACCAGCAATTACTGTGTTGGCGTTTGCAATAAGAATTTGCTGCTTAGGCCAGATGATAAGCCATACGTTTAAGAACATAATTGTTCCCATAAGGGCACCTGTATAGATGAAAATCCCGTATGAAGATCTCATAAACTCAGGTCCTAGTTCACTTGCTACGATCGAAAGCATCGCTGCTCCTGACAGGAATGTGAAAAGGGCGCCGTATCTGAACCACCAAAGAGCTTTTGGTACTAGTTTCGAGAAAGCTTGGTTCTTAACCGGAGCTTCTACTTCGGCCATGAATGAGCCTTGAACGAAGTTGAAGTAGTACAAGTGGCCGATCCAGGCAACACCTGCGAAGAAGTGAATCCAACGAAGGATCATCATCAATCCATCTTGGGTAAATAGTGCGATATCCATATAAAAGTCTCCTTTGACTATCATCTAATTTAGATGAAGTGACGCGCCAAATGTTCAATTTGTCCGTAAATTGTCATATTGTTAATATAAGAACAAAAAGGACAATATATGGACACGAATATGGAGCTTCTCTCTCATCACCTTGCTAATAACCTGGTGGAACTTCGTCAGAGAAGAAATCTTACTCAAAGTGCTTTAGCTAAATTAGTAGATCTTCCTCGTTCAACCATTGCAAACCTTGAATCAGGAACAGGAAATCCGTCTCTGGCAAATCTCGCTCGCTTGTCCAGTGCTCTTCAAACTTCCATTGATCAACTTCTAACTCCACAAAGAACTTCGGCAACTCTCATTAAAGCGAGTGAAACTCCTATTCAAGAAAGATCACAAGGTCATGTGAAAGTGTTCAAACTACTTCCGGATAAACTTCCAAGCATGGAAATTGACCGAATGGAAATTGAACCAGGATTTTCGATGAAAGGAATTCCTCATGCTCCCGGCACAAAAGAATACTTCCACTGCGTCCAAGGTGAAGTGACGGTGAAAATGTCAGGAGCGGAATACGTGGTTAAGAAAGGAGATACTCTCGCATTTCCGGGGCAGGTATCGCACACCTACGTGAATAGTGGTAAGGTTTTAGGTATTGGTTTAAGCGTGGTGGTTTTAGCACCGTTATCTATTTAATTATGGCCCAAACAGAATTTACAAAAAAAGTAATCGCGACAATTAAGAAGATCCCAAAAGGGAAAGTTGCGACTTATGCACAAATTGCAAAACTTGCCGGTAAACCACAAGGTGTACGCGGCGTGGTTTGGATACTTCATTCAAGTTCGGCCAATAATGATCTTCCATGGTTCCGCGTGATCAATGCCAAAGGGAAAATCTCCTTTCCAGAAATGTCGGAACAACAACTTCGTCAAAAGGCCTTACTGTTAAAAGAGGGCATTGAATTTGGCGAAGGAGATGTGGTCGATCTTAAAGTTTTTCAGTGGAAGAAATAGGTCACGAGTTATATCCTGCTCCCATGAAACTCCTTACAAAAATTGGTCAAAGTAAAAAGCTCTCCCTTGGGCTGATTACTTTATTTGCGATTTGGGCCATGGCCGATGTAGTTCGCGAATACTATTCCGGAGAGGAGTTTTCACACCTGGGTTTTGAGCTCGCGGTGGCGATCCTTGCGCTCATTTGGTCGATCCATTTGTGGCAGGAGAACTTAAAAAAGAGCAAAAAGCTTACTGCAATGCAAAGTCATATTGAAACGCTGACCCAAGAAGCTCAGGATTGGAAAGACCAGAATTTGAAATTGATCGAAGGACTTTCACAGTCCATTCATCATCAGATGCTGCAGTGGGGCTTAACTCCAGCAGAACAAGAAGTGGCCTTGTTGTTGTTAAAAGGTCTTTCGTTTAAAGAGATTGCTGAAATCAGATCGACCTCAGAAAAGACAACCCGCCAGCAGGCACTCATTATTTATCAAAAATCCAAGCTTCCCGGGCGAGCAGAACTCTCTGCGTTCTTTTTAGAAGAATTATTAAGCCCTTCCAAGGCATAGGACATTTCACCTACGGGCATTTTCGCTACAAATTTTGTCTAAATATGGCATATGACTGATGTTCAATGGCGTTTTTTATTCAAAAATGCCGGGATGAAATTCTTTATTCTTCTATTGTTGTCAGTAAATTTCCTATCCGCCAAAAGCGTTAATCCTCGTGAGCTTGCAGATCTTGCCCAGGAACGTGCACCTCTCATCAAAATTTTTTTAGAGCAGGAAAGCATGGGGCAAAGTCAGTTAAAGCAGTCTCACATCCTCGCGAATCCGATTCTGACTTATCAGGGTGGTCGTCTTAAAAGTGGAACTCAAAGTGGTCAGGTGACTGATCTCACTTTAATGCAACCAGTGCCGTGGCCAGGGAAGCGTTCTGCTTTGATTAAGTCCCACGAGTTTTTAAGTCGCATTTCTCAAATGGATGTGGCGGAGGCAAAGCTCTCTTTGGGTCACCGAGTTTATATTCTTGCTTATGAACTCGCTTCAGAGGTTGAGATTGAAAAACACAATAAGGAACGAAAAGAGCGCTTCTCGCTGATCGCGAAATATCTGTCGAGTCGTCCGTTGGCCTCGCCTAAACAGCAACTGGATAGAGACATCATTGAATCTCAGATTCGTCTGGTTGAGAAACTGATGAACCAAGTGACCGCAAGAAAGAATGGTCTTCGTGAGGAGCTTCGACTTCTCACTGGTCTGGATGATCTGGAGATCAATGTTGATTGGGAAAAACTACCGAATGCTCATCCTCGAGATTTCTACGCCTCAAATATTGGAGAGGGGTGGAGACTGAAGAAAATTGATCAGAGTGTGAAGCTCAGTGAAAACAGAATTGAAGAAGCCCGTCTTCAAGCAAGACCAGACATCATGGTGGGCGTGAACTATCGTCAGGAGAATGTGGCCCCAACAAACCACTTCTATCACGGACAAGTGGCGGTAGTAATTCCTATCGTTGACCGTGGACAACATTCAGTTCAAACGGCAAGAGCACAGCTCAGACGTGAAGAGGCCTCGATGAAACTGGCCCTTCAGGAAACCAATACGGAACTTGCCTATTCATATGAGTCCCTTCTGGCCGCGAAAAATGGGGTTTCTCTTTTTCCAATGAATCTAAGACGTAAATCTGAAGTCCGGTTCCAAAGAGCTGAGGATGCTTTTCGCAAAGGTCAAATCGATGTGATGACTTTTCTTCAGAGTGATACTCAGGTTCACGAAAATATTGATCTCATCTACACATCAAGACTTGAGTATCTCACCGCTGTTTCTCGTCTGGAGCAATTAGTTGGTCATTATCTGGAGGAGAAGTAAGTGTTAAAGTCGATTGTTGATTTCTCATTAAGGAATAAGCTGGGTGTTTTGCTTGTTACAGGAGTAATCACTCTTTTTTGTGCCTTCAGTATTCCGGATATGGCCATTGATGCTGTTCCTGATATCACAAACGTTCAGGTACAAGTGAACGTAAAGACCGGTGCCCTTGATCCGGAGAACATTGAACTTCAAGTGACTCGTCCCATGGAGATTGATTTCTCGGGGATTCCAAATCTTCATGATATGCGTTCCATTTCGAAATTTGGTTTGGCGCAAGTCACACTTATTTTTGAAGATGGCACAGACATTTACTGGGCCAGACAGCAAGTTTCTGAGCGGATGAACTCAATACGACTTCCCAACGAAGTTATTCCAGAGCTTGCACCCATAACCACCGGCCTGGGTGAGGTTTTTATGTATACTTTGAAAGTCGATGCAACTTCTAAGTTGTATTCACTTTCTGAGGAAGAGCAGCTAAAGGAACTCCGGACAATTCAGGATTACACCATTAAACCGCACTTGAAACGAGTCAAGGGTGTGGCCGATGTGGATTCCAATGGTGGGTTTGTTAAAGAAATTCACATTAACTTTCTTCCTAAAAAAATGGATAAGTTTGGTCTGACGATTAAACAGCTATTAGCAAAACTGGAATCCCTCGGCGTGAATGCGGGTGGGGGTTACATTCAGTTTTCAAAAGAACAGATCATTGTTCGTACTTTCCCTCGCATGCCGGACCTGGAAACTATTTCTAATTTAAGCCTAGGGATCAATGCACTCGGCATTCCGATTAAGATTTCAGACGTGGCGGAGGTGAGAGAAGATCACTCACTTCGAGTGGGGGCCGCTACTTACGCTGGGAAAGAAAGTGTTCTTGGTACTGTGCTTATGCGTATTGGGGCAAACGGTCGCAATGTGGTGGAGGGAGTAGAAGAGGCCCTGACAACACTTAAGCTTCCTCAGGGTGTTCATATTGAGCGTCTCTATACTAGAAAGTTTCTGGTAGATAACACCATCAAAACTGTTTCCACATCGCTTGTAGAAGGCGCAGTGCTGGTAGTTTTGATCCTTCTTATTCTTCTTGGAAATATCAAGGCCGCGATCATTGTGGCACTCGCCATTCCGCTCTCTATGCTGGTGGCGATCCGAGGGATGAACTTCTTTGGCGTTACCGGAAACCTTATGAGTTTGGGGGCGATTGACTTTGGTCTCTTGGTCGATGGGTCAGTTGTTATCATCGAAGCAATTCTTGCGCATCTTGCGATTGAACATACACGAGATAAGTCTGAAGTTCTAAAAGAAGCGGCGACAGATGTAATGGGACCGGTAGTTTCTGGTCTTTTACTTATTATGGCGGTGTATATTCCGATTCTGACTCTTGAAGGGGTAGAAGGGAAGATGTTCCGTCCAATGGCCATTACAGTTCTTCTTGCATTGGGTGCTTCTCTTCTAATTGCAATGTTTGTGATGCCTGTTCTGTCTGATTTCTTTTTAAAGAACGCTCATATCGGTGAAGATCACGACACATGGTTCTTTAAGAAGGCGAAGAAAATTTTTATTCCTCTTTTTGATAAGGTTCTTCGTCACCCTGTGAAGGCCTATGGAAGTGCACTCGTCTTATTTCTGGTTTCAATTTTCCTTCTTACTCGTCTTGGTTCAGATTTTATTCCTGAGCTTGATGAAGGTGACTTGGTTCTAGGCCTAACTCGAAATGCTCGTATTGGTATTGATGCTTCAGTAAGTGAACAGGAGAAAGTTGAAAAGCTCATCATGACTTATCCTGAAGTGGAAAAAGTTTTTGCCCGTCTAGGTACTCCAGAGTCTGCGACAGATCCAATGGGTGTAAACCTTGCTGACACATTCATCATTCTTCAAAAAGATCGAAAGAAGTGGCGCTTTAAAACTAAAGATGAATTAATCGAAGCTTTAATGAAAGACATTGAAAAGCATGATCCAACTACGGAGGTCTCGGCGACTCAACCGATTGGTATGCGTTTCAACGAAATGCTTGAAGGTTCTCGTGCGGACATCAGTTTAAGAATTCTAGGACCTGATTTAAAAGAGCTATTTGATTATGGCGAGAAGGCGCAAGAAATTATTCTTCCTATTCAAGGAGTGGAGAGTATCGAGCAAGATCCTCTAACTGCCCTTAGACGAGGACCAGTTCTTGATATTAAGCCTAAGTTTGAAAAGATGGCTGCCTACGGGATTACATTACTTGAACTAAACGAATCAGTAGAAATTGCGCTCGCAGGACGAGAAGTGGGGAGTTTTATCTCTGACAATATTCGCTTTCCGATTGTTACTCATATGGATGAAAGTCTTCGAGATGATCCAAAAGAAATCTCTCGCATTCCAATTGAACTTCCATTGGGTGGAACAATTCCGTTAAGCGATATCGCGACGATTACTCAAGACGAACAGATCACTACGATTGCCCGCCATTGGGGTAACAGATACTCCGCAGTTTCCATCAACGTTTCTGGACGTGATTTGGGAAGTCTAGTGAAAGAGGCCCAGGATAAAATCAAAGAAAAATTAAACTTGAAAGAGGGATACACTCTTAGTTGGGGTGGACAGTTTAAGAACATGGAACGCGCAAACAAACGTCTCATGATCATTGTTCCGCTTACCTTATTAGGCGTGTTCCTGATCCTCTGGAAAGTGTTTGGAAAACTAGCTCCAACTCTTATTGTATTCGCCTCAGTTCCTTTTGCGGCGGTAGGAGGAATTCTCGCCCTTTACATTCGAGGCCTTCACCTAAGTGTTTCGGCCGGAGTAGGGTTTATTGCTCTTATCGGTATCGCTCTTCTGAATTCCCTGGTGCTGATGAATGTGCTTTTGACGGATCAGTCTGATTTGAGTGTAGAAGAAAGAGTTAAAAAGGGAACTTTGTCCCGTCTTCGCCCGGTTTTAATGACGGCCCTTGTTGCGGGACTTGGTTTTTTACCTATGGCCTTGAATACAGGGATTGGTGCAGAGGTACAAAGGCCGCTTGCCACTGTTGTTATTGGTGGACTCATGAGTTCGACTTTCTTAACATTATTCCTACTTCCAACTGCCTTTATGAGTTGGCGTAAAAGAGGAAATTAGAATGTTTTCAAAATTCTGTTTGATTATAGTCGCGGCTGTTCTTGTTGGGTGTTCCACCACGAAGACCCTAAAAGAAATTCCGGGTGAAGGTCCTCAAGGCAGCGATCACGTATTCAAGATGTCTAAGTACATTATTGAAGTAAAAGATTCGTCGAGCCGTCGTCTAAAGTTTTACTTCTACGATATGGAAATGAAGCCGATCAATATCAACATGGTTGAAATCAAAAAGGGTATTCTTGATCCTGATAATACCAAGGCCAATTACGGAATCGATTTCATCCGTCGCACTGACTATATCGAAGGAATTGTGCACACGAAATACAGTCAAAAGCACAACTATGACATCGATCTAGATGTGAAGATTGATGGGGACAGAAGGAAGATCACTATACCCTTAAGGAATGATGATTAAGAATTGTTAATTAAAGCCTTAAGAATGACTAAACTTTAATGTAATAACAATTGAAAACACACTCAAAAAAGCTTTAAGGATATCTTGAGTGGTCGTCCTCGATGAACTCTTCTATTTACTTCCTCATTCAATGGGGAGTTTCTATGAAATCAATCATTCTTATTTCAGCTGTTTTATTTTCTAGTTTCTCGTTCGCTCAAAAAACTCAAAATTTTTATGTCTGTAAGGCAAAAACTTTTTGTCACAAGCTTGATGCTTTCGGTGAGAGAGTTGTTGTTGGACAAAAGACCTGCACGACTTATGGATCTGGTGTTGCACACACAGGTTACTATGCTGCTTGTTCTTCAGAAGCAGTTTATGGAAAGTCTGTTGAGTGTTCTGGATTTGTAAAAGTGAAAGACGCCTATGATAGAGAAGAGTGGAGATGGAAGACGATTACCGAAACATGTAATTAAAAAATAAGGCCCCTTATCGGGGCCTTTTTTGTTACTTCGTAATGAAGTTAACTTTTAAGTTTGTACCGCGAAGATCGGCATCAAGATCACACTTTCCTGAAAGGAAAATTGTTGGTCTCTTGAATACACGGCTTACACCCATCTTACCGCAGTTCACGTCACCGTTTTCACCGTGATAAATGATCTGACCATCCATAAGCATTAGGTTATCAATTTTGATTGTGTCTTCGAAAATCACTACTGGGAAAGTTTGTGGAGCACGTGGGAAGTAAACACCACCTGGACCATAGTGACCGCCGCCCATATCTGTATAGCGCTCTTCAGTCGCTGTTACTTTAGCGAAGCCTTCTCCAGTTTGTGTGTCCATGTAGAAACGTGTGAACGCACGAGTTGAGAAAGAACGAGACATAGGAAGGTTAACGTTAAGAATCTGAACTGTTTCAGCTTGAGCAACTGAAGCTACAAGGGCGAGAGCTGCGATGATAAGTTTTTTCATGATTTCTCCTGAGTTGATCTAAAAGAGGGCCACTTTATAGCCCTTTTCAGATGAAATGGGAAATCTTGCAGAGTGTAATCAGGCCTTTTTGAGATAGGCTGCAACCAGTACGATTTGGATGCCGTTTACGCGGCCTTCAATGTGTTTTGGATTATTAGTTAAACTAATGTTTTTGACCAGCGTCCCACGTTTTGCCGTAAAGCCAGCACCTTTCACATCAAGATCTTTGATCAAAGTCACGGAATCACCATCGGCAAGGCGAGTGCCATTGCTATCAAGAGTTGGTGCTGAAGAATCCACTTCTTCTTCTTCCGGAAGACCAGACTTCGCAAATTCCACAACCGCTTCATCAAGATAAAGCTGTTCAAGAAGTTCACGGGCCCAAGCTTCTTCTTTTAGAAGAGTAAGCATTCTCCATGCCATGACTTGAACTGCTTGATGTTCGCTCCACATGCTGTCATTTAAGCAGCGCCAGTGATTAGCATCAAGGTTTGTTGGATTTTCAATTTGAGTTTTACAAGTATCGCAAACAATCAAAGCGGTATTTTCATCGGCCTTTGCGGTAGGTGGAATCTCGTAAAGAGAAACATTATTAGAGCTTCCGCAAAGCTCGCAATTTGAATGGGCACGACTCATTAGAGTGTTTAAAAGGCTCATGGTTACTCCGATTGAATAGACCATGAGCTTAACATAATGAATGTGATGAAACTAGTTTGTTTTCTTTTCTGTGATATATGTCAGTAAAGCCACCACCGGCATCGCAAAACCCACCCACGAAGTCAGTTCCCAACCACCGCGAGCATAGGCCCAGGCACCAAGGGCTGAACCAGTCGCTCCACCGATAAAGATGAGGGCGATATAAAGACCATTAAGGCGGCTTCTGAATTCGGCAGGAAGCTCGAACACAGCTCTTTGTCCAAGAACCAGGTTAGCGGTTACACCAGCATCAAGAAGAATCGCCGCAAATACTAACGACATCAGAGCGACAAATGATCCAGCAGGGAAGAAGTGACTTACAAGGAATGAAAGCGAACACGAAATCATCGCCACGTAAGTTGCAGCTTTAGTCCAACCTTTATCAGCGGCCTTACCAGCGAAAGGAGCTGAGACTGCGCCTGCCACACCTACAAGTGCGAAGAGGGCCACGGCAGATTGTGAAAGTTTAAATTCTGGTCCAAGGAGAAGAAGAGGGCTTGCGGTCCAGAATAAACAGAAGGCTCCAAAGAGACATGCTTGATAAAAAGCACGATATCTTAAAACTGGCGTTGTCTTGAAAAGCTCATACATCGATTTAAGAAGTTGAGAATATTTCAAATCAGGGTTCGTTGGTTGTTTTTCAGGAAGAACTTTATAGAGAAGAAGACCAATCAGGGCCATTAGAATGGCCGAAAGAACGAAGACCGCGTGCCAATGAAATAAGTCTGAAAGTACACTTGCAGTCGGACGCGAAAGCATAATACCAACCATGAGTCCGCTCATGAGATTACCAATCACTTGGCCTCTCTTCGTTTCAGGAACCATTGAAGCAGCAAGTGGCACAAGAATTTGTACAGTAGAAGCTCCTACACCTGTAGCAAAGGCCGCGAGGAAATAAGGTACAACACTGGTTGCAAATGCGAGACCGAGTAGGCTGACAATTCCAACTCCAATCATGATCAGAGTCAGTTTTCTGCTTTCATAAATATCACCTAGTGGAACGATGAGAAGTACACCAATACCGTAACCGGCCTGAGTGAGTGTTACCACCAGACCTGCAAGTTCAGGAGCAAGTCCAAGGGCCTTGCTGATCATAGAGATCAGCGGTTGGGCATAATAGTTATTGGCAACGATCACACCTACTGCAGTAGCGAGGACCAAAACCATGCTTTTAGAAAGGGAATTTGTAGAGTTCATTAGAGACCTGTGGAAAGTTAGATAAACTTCGAACAATCTAAATCTTTAGTTGCGAGGAATCAAGAAAATTGTTAGATATTTATCTAACAATGACTAAAAGAATAAAATCTGTTTCCATAGATCAAGTAATGAAGGCCCTGGGTGATCCGGTTAGGATCTCTGTAGTTAAACAACTACTAGACGCTGGCGAAGAAATGGCCTGTGGTACCTTTGAGCACTCACTTACAAAGGCCACATTCTCTCATCACATTAAAATTCTTTTAGATGCTGGAGTTATTTCACGTCGTGAAGATGGAACTCGTAAATTCTTATCGTTGAATGAAGCCCTGGATAAGGAATACCCAGGACTTCTGAAACTTATTCAACAATCTTAATTGTATACCTGCGATTCACCACTCGTTGAACGAGCGAGAAGTTGTTTCTCGTCTTTAAAATACTGAACCATAAGTGGACGTAGAAGTGTCGCACGTTGGTCTTTCCAATCTCGGAAGAACTCAGTCATGAGTGCTAGCGAAGTATTAGGAATTGCTCCTGCTTGAACCATGCGATCAATTGCTGTGTCGTGAGAAACATGACTTAGTCCACCGACAGCATCAACTGGAATCATCACTTCATAATCGTCCCTGAGTGCATCCACCACCGGAAAAGCGAGACAAATTTCTGTCCATAAAGCACAGAAGATCAAATGCTTCTTACCAGTCGCTTTCACTGCTGCTTTGAAAGCTTCATCTTCCCAAGCATTCATACTTGATCGATCAATCTCAGTTGAATTCGGTACCAAGTCTCTGATTGATTTACGAGTTGATTGGTTCACACCCATTTGAACGCCTACAGTACTTAAGATCGTAGGTATTTTTAAGGCGCTGGCCGCTTTAAGAAGAAGTTTCACGTTGAGGTCCACTTCATTGGGATCACTAGATCGAATCTTGGCGAACATTTCTTCTTGATAATCAATCAGGATCAGGGCCACTTGCGACGAGTCCCATAGAGATGTTTTCTTCATATAAGCCTCCTTAGGCTTTTCTATTTTTCTTCGAAGGCCTCTATATCCAGCAAAATATCTACATCATTTCCTACGAGTAGACCTCCGCCACTTACTGGAGCATCGAAAGGCATGCCGAAGTCTTTACGATTTATTTTCCCCTTGGCTGTAAAACCCACCTTGGTTTTACCTTCCATATCTTTTCTACTTCCGTTATAGGTGAGATCAAATGTGACGGGTTTAGTGACTCCAAGAAGAGTGAGGTCTCCGGTCCATTTATAATCATTGTTTTTCTTCTTGGTAATTTTGCTATTTGTGATGGTCATCTCAGGAAACTTTTCAACGTTGAAGAATTCTTTTGAGCGAAGATGATCATCGCGCTTTTGAACACCGGTATCGATGCTTGTGGTTTTCACCACAAAGCTCGTGTCTTTCAACGTTCCTGCTTTTGGATCAAAATCAAATGTCCCAATGAAATTATTAAATTGTCCGTTAACTTGATTGATCATCATATGCATCACCCTGAAGCCAATGCGAGTGTGATCAGGATCAGTTCTATAACGAGTAGCGAAGGTAAGGGTAGGAAGAAGACAAAGCGCAAAAAGCAAAATTTTCATTCGGACTCCTTTATTGGTGCCGATGGTCTCGTGCTCAAAGAGTCAATTCAATATGCGGCTTGCTTGACACTGGCCGCTTACACAAATGGTCTCAAAGTTAAGAAATAATCCTTTTGCCTATCGCTTATTTACCGGATTCAATTGCTAGCCTTTTGGAGCACGCAGAAAAAGTAGGACCATGAAAGCGAGTCTCGTTTTTATTCTTATTTTCATGAACGTATCTTCTTATGCAATGGAGCTTACTGAGAGTAGGGCGATATCCATATTTCTGGAAAAGAACCTTAGCTTGGTGGCCGCACGCTATGACATAGAAATCTCACAAGCGGCAGAACTCACCGCCAGTCTCTGGCCCAACCCCAATGTGTTACTCGACTCACAATTAAATTCCTTCGGAGAAAACTGGAACCAAAAGAATACTGGGGGACCAGCTCAGCAAGACGTCATCGTTACGATTCCCCTGGATGTTAACGGAATCATCAAAAGAAAAGTTAAAATCGCCAAATTTGCGACCAAAGGCTCTGAGGCCCGGTTTCAATCAGCGTTGCGCGAAGGGCTTTATGGGATGATGGATAGTTTGTATAAAGTTCAACGATTGGAAAGAGAGCATGAGCTCCTTCAGGAGAAAGTTCAACTTCTGGATAAACTTATTATTACGCTAGAGAAACGAATAGGTAGTGCTTCAAATCAAACACTTCTTCAGGGCCGCGCAAGACTTGCCTTGGAAGACTCTAAAGTTGAAGTGCAATCTAATCTTATGGATCAGCATGAAGAAAAGAACAAACTGAGGACTTATCTTTTGATGGAGACCTCTGAAGAAATTACTCCCAATATTATTTTCAAGACTCAGTATTCTGAAAAGATTAATCCTGCTGAACTCGTGAAGTTTGCCAAAGAAAACCGCCCTGATTTTATTGCGCTTGATCTTTTTGGACAGCAAGTAGAACATGAAATGGATTTAAATAAACGCGAAATTTGGGACGAGCTCTCACTTCAAGTCGGGGCCTCTCGACAGAACGAAGTAGGGGCGAGGCCTGGACAAGTGGGAAGCTCTCAATTACCGAGTGCTTTGTCCTGGATGGTTGGGGTCGTATTTCCCATCCCTATTTTTGATCGCAATCAGGGGAAGGTTCTTCAAAGTAAGATTCAAAGAAATCAGGTTTTGGTGAAGGAGCGACTCATGGGGGACGTCCTTGCTAAAGATATTGAGACTTCAATTCGAAAAATTGAATTAACCAACAGCAATTTAAATCGTTATCAAACTCATCAACTGGGAAATGCCAAAACTGTTCGTGATTCTGCTCTAAGGCAATTTGGTACCAGGAGTATTTCATTGATTGAATATCTTGATGCAATCGACTCCTACCACATAGCAATTCATAAATACATCAATGCTCAATATGATCTCACCTCAGAATTATTGAAACTTAAACTCATTTCTGGACAAGATATCCGGCCCTGAGGCCTCAAATTAGAACTCCGCCGTATCTGGATTCGGTCCAATTCGTCCTTCTGCCTGATCGAGCTTTTCAATTGCTTTAAGATCAGCATCGTCCAACTTGAAATTAAAAATCTGGAAGTTCTCGGCAATGCGAGATGGGGTCACTGATTTCGGAATTACGATTAGACCATTATCTAAGTGCCAGCGAAGAATCACTTGTGCCGGAGTTTTTTTATGCTTGGCCGCAATTTGCCCAATGACAGGATCCTGAATGACCTGGCCTCGACCAAGTGGACTCCATGATTCTGTCTTAATGTTATGTTTGTCGTGATAAGCACGCAGCTCTTTTTGTTGAAAGTGAGGATGAAGTTCAATTTGATTTAGAACTGGAACAACTCCAGTTGTATCAATAATTTGATCTAGACAAGCCGGGGTGAAGTTTGAAACCCCAATATTTGTCACACGTTTGTCTTTATAGAGCCGGATCAAGGCCTTCCAGGTGTCCACGTAAAGATTCTTCTTGGGCGCTGGCCAGTGAATGAGGATGAGATCGAGTTTCTCGAGACCAAGCTTCTTCATACTCTCGTCAAATGAACGAAGGGCAGTATCATACCCGTGCTGCTCGTTCCAAACCTTGGTTGTGATGAAAAGTTCATCGCGCTTAATTCCGCTTTCCTTAATCGCAAGACCCAGCTCAGATTCATTTTGATAAATTTGAGCGCTATCGATTGAACGGTATCCAACCTTGAAAGCTTCTTTGACGGATTTAACGGCCTCTTCACCGGTCACCTGCCACATACCGAAACCCAGTTGAGGCATTGTGTGATTATTATGAAATGTGATTGTTTGCATAGTTTACCTTTTGTTAAGGGCCATTATACTTATAGGCATCTCTGGCTGTCTTGATAGGAATGCATCATGAAAAACGAATCGTTTGTTGTTAACTCTACCTCTCGTATTGAGGCCTTTAGTGATGGAGTATTTGCCATTGCTATCACTCTTCTCATTCTTGAACTGAAGGTGCCGGTTGTCACTGTCATTCAAGACAAAAGAGATCTGATGATCGCTCTCAAAGACCTTTGGCCCTCTTACTTTGCCTATGTATTCAGTTTTATCATCATTGGTATTTACTGGTTAAATCATCACTACATTTTCCAACTTTTTAAACGCGTGAATCATACTTTTGGAATTCTGAATCTCTTCTTCTTGATGTCGATTTCTTTTCTACCTTTTCCGACTGCGGTTCTTGCTGAGTATCTAGATGATGATGTTCATCGTTTCTCGGCAGTAACTTTTTATACTTTTGGTCTTCTTCTTCCGGCCATTGCATGGACTGCAAACTGGATCTATGGGAGCAAGGAATACCGCTTAATTGACCACAATTTGAGTGCTGAGTTCATTGGGAAACTGACCCGTCTATACTCATGGTCCACTGTGGTTTATGTCCTGGCACTCATCCTTTCGCTGATCAATGAATGGTTGGGACTTGCTACTTGTGTGATCCTGACCCTGCATTTTCTGTTTCCTCCAGTAAAACCTGTCTATAAAGAGCGCCTAAGTGTTCAAAATTAAAAGAGCTTATAGGGAGATGTAAGGTTTATAAAGTATTCAAAACGTCTATTCATGGGGATCATTTCTGTAGGAGAATCCCCCAATGAAGAAACACGTCCTTTCAGCACTGGCACTGGTGCTGTTTTTCAATGTTGATGTCAAGGCCCAGCAAGAGCTGGTCTCAGATTACTTTAAGAAAGTTCCTCTTGAAGAGGCCCATGTTTTTGGTGGTGAGACTTCACTTTCAAGCTTCAATCCTAAATCGATTAAGGTTCTTGTTTGGAACATTAAAAAGACCCAGGAGCCGGCCTGGCAAACTGAGTTTCTTTCATTTGGTCGTGGTCGCGAATTGTTCCTTCTTCAGGAAGTTTATCCGAATGAACTTTTTAAAAATACACTAGGTGTTCTTAGTAAATTTCGTTGGGACATGGGCATCAGTTTTCGTTATGTCCTCATGAATGACCTTCCCACTGGAACTATGATTGGTTCGAAGGTCGAGCCAATTGAGGTCATCATCAAGCACACTCCTGATCTTGAGCCGATGACGGAAACACCAAAGGCCATGACTTTGGCCCGTTATCCGCTAACCGATAGAAAAGATGATTTTCTCGTGATTAATATTCACGGAATCAACTTCACAGATTTCTATTCTTTCCAGAGACAAATCAATCAGGCAAAAGAAGAGATCGAGAATCATGAAGGTCCGGTTTTAATCGCTGGAGATTTCAATACTCGCAATAGAGAGCGCACTGAATACATGTACAAGGTGATGAAGGCGCTTAAGATGGAAGAGGTCAGTTTCAAAAACGCCAACCAGAGAATGGTGGCGAAATTCTCTACTTACTATTTGGATTATGCTTTTGTTCGTGGTCTTAAAGTAACGAACGCAGAAGTTCTAGGTGGGGCCAAGGGTAGTGATCATAAACCAATGACCCTTGACCTATCTCTTTAGTATTCAAATTCCATTGTCATAGGAAGGTGGTCTGAGTACCCGGTCGCATTGTCAAAGTCAAAGCGATTTGGAATCATTTGCCCAGATCCTCTTTCATCACGCTTCATGATGAACGGTCGATTCATAATCTGAAAGCGGTCAAAGCGCGGTTTCATCTTTGAGCTCTTGTGAATGAAAATATGATCCAGAGAAGACCATTCTCCCTTAAAGAAGTGAGTTCCAGGGTGAAGGTTTCGATTCACTTTTCTGGCCTCTCTTTCAGCGTCTACGAAATCCACCAGGTGATTAAAAGGTGAAGGTACATCAGTCGGTAGAGTATTAAAGTCACCGGCAGCAACAATCAGATCAGCACGACTTTGTTTTGCTAGTTCATTTAACATACGAGCAGAGGCCTCGCGAAATTGAACTGGGTTACTTTGGCTTGGCCAGTGGTTACCGAACACGGCAACGGTCTTTCCTTCAACATTAAGAGCAACACCAGTGATACCGCGAGTTCCAACTCTCTGACCATTGATCACAAGAGGGTAGCGTTGAGCAGAAATAACCGGATATTTAGAAAGAATCCCAATATCGATTCCGCGTTCGTCTTCACCTTCCAGAAGAACCTGGAAGCGGTAAAGACCTCTTAGACCTTGAGTCGCAAGTTGATTTAGAACATTTCTATTTTCGATTTCCTCGATAACAACTACGTCAGGACCTTGTCCGCTATTGTCGTAGGAGCGAATTACCTGCGCGATGTTTTGAAGCTTCCTTTGAAGTTTTGGTTCCGTCCAATCCAGGTTTAAACATTGGTTCACATTAAATGGTGAGCCCTGTTTAGCGCAATACTCATTCATCCCCGGAATGCGATTCTTCACATTGAGGGGCAAGTAAACATAGTCTTCCTTGTTTTGGTCGTGGCGGGTGTCGAAGAGATTCTCAACGTTGTACTGCATGAGCTTGAACGTTTTGGCGTAAGAAAGAGAAGACATCATAAACAGCATTGGTAACAAAAATTTCATAAGTCCCGCTTGTATTGGTTCTGGTTAACTCTAGTTCAATTTAATTTTTTAAATAGTTTCTTCTCGTGAGTATGAAAAAACACCTCAGTTATTAAAAGCTTTTCATCCTATGGCTCTTTAAATAATTCCGGTGGTCTTACGCCTCGTGAAATTCTTTGAATTCCATTCTGGGATTGAATTGTTTTTCCACCAGCATTGATTCCAACGACCTCTCCATTGAAGTTAAGAATTGGTCCACCGCTCATACCGTGTTGAGAATCTGCGGTATGGGCCACGAATGTTCTTTTATCCACAGAATTCATTAGTTGCTGATTGATTTGGAGTAATTGTCCAAAGGTCTCCGGTGTAATGAGCTTTCCGCCAGTGACTTTTTCCAGACAATTTTCTGCATTTTGATAAGGAGCCCGATCAATGTAATCCATTGGATCTTCACCTTCAGGTGTTTCGCAACCTGTACAGGCCGGATATCCAATTGAGGCCACATCATCACTCGTTAATTGCTTGGCCACTTTAAGTGGTTTTCCGATATTTTTTGGGAGTTGAATCGCCAAATAATCAGAGTCGATTCCGTAGAAGGTTCCACCCCTTTGAGTCAGTTGAGTCTGGTGTGGAACAGCGGCAAAAGTCACTTCTTCTTCCAGACCATTAAAAACCATATTGCCGTTTTTATCGAAAATAAAAAGTGGCATTTTGTTTTTTGATTTTAAAAGATCTTGAATCGTTTTTTCATTCGTGGCAGCTTTTGTTTTAAGCATACGCTCAAGAACATGGGCATTGGTCCAAAGCTTACTTCCTGAACCAGTGATAAACCCACTGCCGATGGAGATCTTACCAGGTATGATACAGTTTTCTTTTTCTTCCTGAGTTTTACATCTCTTTAAGAAGGCCTTTTGGATTTCTTTATCTTGTTTATCGATAGTCGTATTATCGATGAACGCAAAGACTTCTTTAATATCAGTTTTGGTAAGGTCAATGGCCTCTAAGTCAGAGTAGTTTTCATAATCTTCAAAAAAGGCCGTTCTCACCTGATAGACCGATTCGGCCGCTGTTTTAAGTTTTGGCGGAAGCTTGGGGTCATTAGGATTAAAAAAACCAGGGGCCGCGTAAACTTGTGCGCTTAAAAGGAGAATAGCAAAGATTAATTTTTTCATGGGAATCTATTAAGCAAATATAGGACCAACTTTATGACTGCTTTTCCCAGAGGATAGACTGTCTAAACTTTTGACGGCCTCTAAAATCTTTACACTTTTTATTTTGTCTCTCCGCGGCTGGTTAAATCCATGGACCTGCGTTCTAATTGTTACTTTAAAAACATCAATTGAGGTTCGAGTTATGGAATATAGAAAATTAGGTGGGTCTGGCTTTAATGTTCCGGTTCTAAGTTTTGGAACGGCCACTTTTGGTGGGGGTAACGAGTTCTTTAAAGCATGGGGAAGCACCGATGTGAAAGAGGCAACTCGTCTTATCGATCTTTGTATGGATCATGGGGTGAATTTTTTTGATACGGCCAATGGATACTCGGCAGGTATGTCGGAAGAAATTCTTGGGGCCGCAATTAAGGGCAAACGAAATAAGCTTCTTATTTCGACAAAATCAACCTTTCCCATGGGAAGTGGTCCCAACGATTATGGTTCATCTCGCTGGTCAATCATCAAAGAGTGTGACGATAGCCTTCGCCGCATGGGCACTGACTATATTGACCTCTATTACATGCATGGATTTGATGCCAATACAAATGTTGAGGAAACTCTCAGAGCATTGGATGATCTCGTACGCGCCGGTAAGATTCGCTACATCGGTTGCTCAAATTTTTCTGGCTGGCACTTAATGAAATCACTTTCTGTATCTGAAAGATATGGATGGTCAAAGTATGTTGCCCATCAGGCCTATTATTCACTAGTAGGGCGTGAATTTGAGTGGGAGCTTATGCCTTTGGCAAAAGATCAGCAGGTTTCAACTGTTGTTTGGAGTCCGATGGCCGGTGGCGCTCTTTCTGGAAAGATCACACGTAAAACTCCACCTGCTGCCGATTCTCGTTCGGCGAAAATGGATTTCGTGGTGTCGGCGAAATCAGATCATCTTTATAATGTGGTGGATGTTCTTCATGAAGTCGCAAGTGAAGTAGGAAAGACCGTTCCTCAAGTGGTTCTTAACTGGGTTCTTTCACGTCCTACAGTTGCAAGCATCATTATTGGTGCACGTAACGAAGAGCAGTTAAAACAAAACTTCGGAGCAATTGGATGGAAGCTTTCACCTGAACAAATCGCCAAGCTCGATGCTGTATCAGATACGAAGCCCATTTACCCTTATTGGCACCAAAAACAATTTCCAATGTTGGGTCATTAAAAAAGAAAGGGGCGACATGGTCGCCCCTTTTTTTATTTCGTCTCTAATTGCTGGCTAAACATCCAGCTATTCCCAAAACGATCTTGAATCATCCCAAAACGAGCATCCCAAAAGGTGTTTTGAAGAGGCATTAAGACTTTGCCTCCTTGAGAGAGCTTATTAAAAGCATCATCCATCTTCTCGTCTTTTTGGTAGTTCACACAAAGGTGAACATTATTTCCAATTTTGATTTCTGAACCTGGATGAGAGTCTGAAGCCATGAGTTGAACGCCACGAATGATGAAGTTGGCATGCATTACTTTTTCTTTCCAGTTCGCAGGGGTGTCCATTCCTGCGTTTTGAGGAGCGTCTTTGTACCTCATAACATATTGAATATCTCCGCCGAAAACATCGCAGTAAAGTTTCATGGCATCTTCACAGCTACCATTGAAGATCAGATAAGATTGTACTCCAAGCATACGTCGTCCTTTATTAGGAGAAAATTGTAGCGAGGATGCTTTCTTTTGGTCAAAGCTGAGCGCATAATTGTAAAATAATTTAAGATTCTTCGGAGAATTAATATGCCTTTTATCCTTTCGCCGATGATTACCAGTGATTCTCCCGGAATGTGGGGCGAGGGTCTCGCTTATGAAAATAAGAACATTTATTCAATCGAATCAGGTAAGATGCCGCCGGTTCAATATGATGAACATGTTCTTCGTTCCCACAGCTTAACTCACATAGAAACTCCGGCCCATACCATCAAAGATGGAAAGCGATTGGATGTTTATTATAAAAAACCTCAAAACTTCTATGGACAGACCCTGGTGATTCGCCTGACTGGGAATAACTATGTTGATAAGGGGAATGGAGTTTATCATTGGGTCATTTCAAAAGCTGAAATTGAAGCACGATTGGATGCTTTGAAGGTCTCACAATTCCCAAAGAAGCTTCTTATTACAACTGAAGTGTATCCTCAGAACAAACAAGGTTATCATGATCCGAACTATGTTCTGACCCTTTCTCAGGAAAGTGCTGACTTCCTCGTTTCACATGAAGAATTTCACCTCTATGGAACGTCCTGGAAATCTTCTGACTTTAACCCGGGTAAACCTGAGCGTCCTATCCACAATACTCTTTTCAAGCAGGCACTCATCCTAGAGAACCTCGAACTCAAAAATGTTCCCGAAGGTTCTTACTTCATGTCTGCTTTCCCTTTACCAATTGAGGGTGCTTCTGAGTCTCCGGTGGTTCCAGTTTTATTTTCAAAAGACGAATTGGAGTTATTATGAATTTTCTCGGCACTGAACTTCCTATCATTCAGGCACCCATGGCCGGGGCCAATGATTCGGCAATGGTCATTGAAGTTTGTAAGGCAGGGGGGCTTGGCTCTCTTCCTTGCGCCAATTTAAGTTCTGACCAGATCCGAAGTGAGGTCGCCAGAATTCGTGCTGCCACTGATAAACCGTTTAACCTCAATTTCTTTTGTCATCATCCTCCGGGCAATAATCCGGAACAAGAAGTAAATTGGAAAAAACGTTTGGCGGATTATTATCAAGAATTTGCTATTGATCTCAATCAAACTATCCCAGTACCTCCTAGGAAAGCTTTTGATGAGGAAATGTGCAGGCTAGTTGAAGAAATTAAACCGGCAGTGGTGAGCTTTCACTTCGGACTTCCTCATGAAGATCTGGTTAAAAGAGTTAAGGCCATTGGAGCAAAGGTTCTTTCTTCTGCCACCACACTTCCTGAAGCTCTTTGGCTTGAGGCCCATGGTTGTGACGCGATTATCGCTCAAGGCTTTGAGGCCGGCGGGCATCGTGGAATCTTTCTTCACAATGATCTTTCGACTCAAGTTGGTACCATGTCTCTCGTTCCATTAATCGTGGACTCGGTAAAAATTCCAGTGATAGCAAGCGGTGGGATTTCTGATATCAGGGGAGTGAAGGCCGCCTTTGTTCTTGGAGCTTCAATGGTTCAAGTGGGCACGGCCTATTTATTTACTCCAGAAGCGAAGGTCTCGCCAGTTCATAGAAAGATCCTAAATGAGGCGAAGACTCATGAAACGGCACTTACCAACGTCTTCACAGGTAGACCTGCAAGAGGCTTCATGAACCGAATCATGCGTGAAGTGGGACCCATTTCTACGGATGCTCCTGAATTCCCTACGGCGGTTAATGCCTTGGCACCTCTTAAGGCAAAGACTGAACCTCATGGATCAGGGGACTTCATGCCTCTGTGGTCAGGTCAATCCGCAGGCTTAGCTCGTGAAATGAGTGCTTTTGACCTCACAAAACTTCTAGGGACTGGTATGTAAAAACCGGGAGGGCCTTTGACCTGAGTCCGGTCTACCAGTACCATTAGTTCGAATGAATAAGCTTAAAGTTGTTTTGTTCTTTCTGGGACTAATTTCAATGGGAACTCTTTGGAGTGCTCCTGGTCTAGTGATTCAAAATCCAAATAACATTCGTATCAATGCCGCTGAATTAAATCATCATTACAAAATTGCTCATGACTTATTCACGCGGGAAATTGGTCCATTAAATGTTCCTCTGACCATTGCCATCGCTCCAAGGGACTGTGTACGAACCGGTTTCAATTTTGTTAGCAACCAAGTTGTGTTCTGTTCAAACGAAAAGGTAATTAACTACGGTCTTGATTCAGTAGATGTGATTTATCACGAAATGTTTCATGCCTTTCTTTGCAATTACTCGCGAAACCTTTGTGGTAATAATATGCGAGTCGATGTCCATGAAGGTCTGGCCGATTACTTTGCCTATCTCATCAATCCTGATGCTTATTTCGGAGAAAATTTTTATCAAGGTTTTGGTTACATTCGTGAATACCGCACGGCCTTGAGAGCAGGTCTGGTCCAAGGGGACCATGAGCGCGGAAACGCTTACGCAAGTTCTTTTATTCAATCTCGTACTTCTCTAAGAAATGCTCTTCGTTTATTCTCCGCACCTCCTCAAAAAGAAGAAGTGGATGATGTTGTAACTGGAATTGAGAAATCAAAACTTAATCGCTATCGTTTAAAACCAAATGAGATCATTGGTATCGAGTTTAAATTTGCTCGAGAGGCCCAGGTGGATAGAGTCGTGTGGAAACTTCCCAATGGTATTTTGGTTCAGGAACTTTCTCCAAAAACATTCAGACTTAAGGCCTCACAGGAAATTCCTGCCTCTAAGGCCTTCGCCGTTTTCCTCAGCAAAAACGGTGCTCAACTTGGAAGTAGGACCTATTACTTCGGGGCCAAGTTCAATTAAGCGGCAATATTTTCTCCTCTAAGTGACAAGATTTTCTTATTAGCTAAGTAGTTATTAGCACTTTGGTGTGCATCAAAAAAGACACGCCTTTTGCCCCTATGGAAATTCTAATTTGTGAGATGATCTTTAGAGGAGATCAGTTCATGGATAGAATTGTCTTTGCTCTTTCACTTATTCTTTTTATCAATTTAGATGCTTCGGCCGGATTAATTTCAAGGTACTTCAATAAGGTCCCTTTAAGCGAGGCCCATACTATTACTGGAACTTCCTCTGAGCGAGAACTCCCGGAGAGTGTTAAGGTTTTGGTTTGGAACATAAAGAAGACCCAAGAGGCCGCCTGGGAAAAAGAATTTAAAACTTTTAGTCAGGGCCGTGAGCTCTTTCTTCTTCAAGAAGCTTATCCGAATGAACTCTTCACGAAAACACTGGAATCATTTCCGGAATTCCGCTGGGACATGGGAATTAGTTTTCGATATCAACTCTTTGGCAATCTTCCCACCGGCACCATGATTGGTTCGCGAGTAGAACCAACTGAACTGGTTATCAAGCATACGGTAGATAGGGAACCTGCCACGGACACTCCGAAGGCAATGACTCTGGGAAAATACCCACTCAAAGGTTCAAGTAAGGAACTCCTGGTGATCAATGTCCATGGTATTAACTTCACGACATTTGGATCATTTAAAAGAAATATGTTCCAGGCCGAGGAAGAGATTTCAAAACACGAGGGTCCAGTACTCGTAGCAGGAGACTTCAATACTCGTACGAAAGCTCGTATGCGCTATTTATTTGATCTCATGCAAAAGCATAAACTCACAGAAGTGAAGTTTAAAAATGCTCACCAAAGAATGGTGGCAAAGTTCACAAACAATGTTTTAGATCACGGCTTCGTTCGTGGTCTCGATGTAAAAAATGCTGAAGTCCTGGGGTTCGCCCGAGGCAGTGACCATAAACCAATGGTCCTTGATATTACAGTTCAGGAGGAGAATTAGGATGATTCTTAGACTGATGTTATGTGCGTTTCTCTTAACATCCGGGCAAGAGGCCCAAGCTGCTTTTTTTAAAGTTTTATCTAAATCTACCATTCGTTCAATCATTGGCCCTTACCCGGCCCCTGGTTCTGAAGAAGAGGCTAGGGACTTTGAGGCCATGCTTGATCTTCAGGCCACTCGTACACCTGAGCAATGCGCGGATGCGGCCACTCAGGAAACTGGAACTTTAAAAAATATTTTCTATCGAAACAATGGTCCCCTCACCAAGCGTGAAGCGAACATCTTGTCGGTAAAACTTTTCAAGGCCTACGCTGAAGCAGGTATTAATATTTATATCGCCAAGGGTGTTTATAAACGTCCTCGCCCTTATAAAACCCGTGCGGATATCATTCCTTGTATTGGACTTGAAAACTCTTACGCATATCCAAGCGGTCATACAACGGTTGCTCGAGTTTTTGCTCGTATTCTTTCTCGAATTTATCCTGATCGTGCCGAAGCTTTTATGAAACGTGCCGATGAGGCCGCTCATCATCGTATCCTCGGAGGAGTTCATCATCCAAGTGATATTGAGGCAGGCAAGAAACTCGGGGATGTTCTCTCTGACCATGTCATGAAAACCACCAATATCCTGAAAGAAGTGCAGGGGATTTGACTAGAAGTTAAGTCCCCGTTACTCTTCGTTCATGAGGGTTTTAGATCTCTATCAAAAAGTGTCGGAATTTACGGTGGGTCCTGAGGCCCAGGCGTTGTCTCATTGCCAAAAGGGATGCTCACGCTGCTGTTACGTTGATCTTTCTGTGTTTCAAGTAGAGTCTCATAATATCGAAAACTGGTTTCGTTCTCTTCCCATTGAAAAACAAAGTGCTATTCGCGAGAAATGGAAGACCCCCTTAAATACTACTCAGACCTTTCATGGAGTAGAAGCAAAGTCATGTGTGTTCCTTCATGAAGAGGCCTGCACGATTTACGAAGCGCGACCTCTTATTTGCCGCACTCAAGGGCTTGCCATGAAGTTCAAAGACGGAGCAGATGAATATCTGGACATCTGTCCTTTGAATGAAGACATGCTGGATGAGCTTTCTGAAAAAGAAGTTCTGAATTTAGATCTTTTGAATATGATTCTTTCTCAATTAGAGAAGGTCGATGCCGGGAACCATTCTCGCGAGAGGGTGGCGCTTTCTGATCTCAGGGAGAAGCTATGAACCCCATCAGTAAGACCCTTATCATCATTGGCGTTGTATTGATTGTTTCAGGACTATTGTGGCATTTTTCAGGTGGAAAGATCCCACTAGGGCGTTTACCTGGGGACATTCGAATTGAAGGTGAGAACACGAAGGTCTTCATTCCCATTACGACAAGCTTGCTCCTAAGCGCACTCTTGTCACTCATCATGTATTTTTTTAGAAAGTAATTAAGCTGAAAGAATCAGATTGGATTTCTTCTGAAGCTCGCTAAAGACTTCTTCCGGAATCGCCTCATCCAAAGATACTCCCACTCTTAAATCAAGCGAGTTGTCCTTATACTTTTTGATGATGGTATAAACGATTCGACCGAAGATCGGCTTTTTTAGGGCCATATCACAAAGGGCCTTGACCCAGATGTGATCGTTAGGAAGAAGGGCACGGTCACCGTGATTCGAAATCAAAAGACCCAGCCCATTTTGTGAAACATCCACGATCTTCACTTCCAGAGGACAAGACTCCAGACGCTTTTCAATTCGATGGATGGTTGTTTTGATCTCAGTATTGTGAGGCATGACATAACGATCATCATTACGGATGGCAATCGCCTTCGCACCTTTTGGGAGGTCGGCCACGATGGTGTCGTCTTTCAATACGTATTGAGTTGGATCGAGATAAAAAAACAAACTGCGATAGTTGAAGGTAATCGAGATAGGACGCTTCTTCTCAATCGGAGGAGCTTCCGTAAGTTTGATCGTCATCGTTCCATAAACGTCAACATCCACGCGTTTAATCGCCATCTCAACCATTGAGTTTGGATTTGATTGAGTGATTTTTCCTCCGAAGAGAACGGCCTTCTCAATAATGCTGGGAATATCTTTTTCGTTGATGGGACGAAGAGTCTGATCCATAGAACTTCCTGTCAGGTGAATGGTCGAATTCTTATATCGGGACAATTCACCAAAAAATATAAGGAAAAATTTATTAAATATTTCTAAATACTTAAGAGGTGGATTGTTCCTAATTCAGGACAGTATTTTTTCATTCTGTCTCCTACCGTCCTCATGAGAAGGGTGATGTAATAGACCCCTGGGAGTATTGTATGAATCGTCGATTATTTATGGGGACGTTAATTGGAGGGGCAGTGGGAACAGCATTATTTAAAAATTTAAAGGGTGAATCTTCCACTCGTATGCCGACCCTTTTTCTGGCCCATGGTTCGCCCATGAATGCCATTGCTCATAATTCCTTTACTCAATTTTTAGAGCAAACGGGGAAGGAGCTACCGACTCCAAAAGCACTTCTCGTCATCTCCGCCCACTGGGAAACCATGGGGACCAAGGTGTTAAAACTTGAGAGGCCAAGAACGATTCATGATTTTGGAGGATTCCCTGAGCCGCTTTATCAAATTCAATATCCAGCACCCGGGGACCTGGCCCTGGCCGATCGAATTAGCAAATTATCTCCATTGATTGAGACGGATTCGACTTGGGGACTGGATCACGGAACCTGGGCGGTCTTGAAGTTTCTCTATCCCAAAGCAGATGTTCCGGTTCTACAGTTGAGTCTTAATCGCAACATGACTTTCAAAGATCACCTGAATCTTGCCAGGGAGTTATCTGTTCTTCGAAATGAGGGAGTTTTGATTGTGGGAAGTGGTAACGTCACTCACAACCTTCGACGTATTTCCTGGACCGAAGATGCGCCGGCCACTGATTGGGCGCTGGAGTTCGATGAACTTTTAAAGAACGCTATTTTAAAACGTGATGAAGATTTTCTGCTGGGAAAAACAGGGAAGTATCAGAGTCTTTGGAATATGGCCCATCCTTCAGTTGAACACTATCTTCCGATTCTCTATGCCTATGGGGCGGCAGATTCTCCGGAAAAAGTTAAATACATCTTCGAAGGAATGCAGAACGCTTCACTGTCCATGCGTTCAATGATGTTCGCTTAAGACATTTTTCGAATCAAAAAGTTTTTGAGTCGATCAAGGCTTTCGGACCATCCGTCTTCCATGCCATCCAAATATGTTTTTGCTGAAAGGCTCACGCGTTCGACATCCGCCAGAACCGTGAGTCTTGTGCCCTCATTAACTTCCTCAAAGATCACTGTATTTAAGACCTGAAGAATAGGTCGACCGGCCTGATTCAGGGCCTGGCTGGTGAAAATCAGGCGCTTTCTCTCTTCCACCTCATGAAAAGTTCCATCCATCGGATGAATGGTTCCGAAGCTGTCCTGCATGTGAATTAAAATCTTTCCTCCCGGGCGATCTTCTATCTGGCACACAGGATTTGTAAAACCATGAGGGCCCCACCAGACCGCCAATTGGGCCGGATCAGTCCAGGCCGCATATACCATATCAATGGGGACGGGTAGAACTAGACTGAAGTTGAATTTCGGATTAGTGCTTACATTTTCAAGCATGGCAGGTCTCCTTAAGGTCTTAGGAGTTTACCGGGCCAAACTCCATAAAACATGGGGTGCTTGTCCAGCCCGCTGCTACGAAAAAAATTCTTAGTTTTTAATAAAGTTTCCTATCCGTGAGAGTTCAGACATATATTCCGGGCCATGAGTTCAGGATATTTTTTAGGTTTATTGACTGTCGCACTATTCGCGCCTTCTATCTGGGGTGCCACGAATCCTTTTGCTCAATACCAAAAAGATACTCCTTCTCAGAATTCGAGCTTCTTTCCTCAGACGCCTCCTTTTAAATATCCGTTTACGATTTCTGCAGAGGTTAAAAACTCTGATTTAGATGTGCAGAAAATCTTGTTGGATTTTCCGGTTGATACTCTTGATCGCGTTTCAGAGCTATATCGTGGCATTCCATTCAATTCTCAGAAATCAATGTACGAATACCCGTTTGCGATTCATCCAACTTGGGAGTACCTGCCTTATCCATTTATTAAATCAATTCCACGCTCTAATCCTGAGCAGTGGATCAGTCATTTCAGTAAGCGATTAAATAGAACGGTTGGAATCAATAGTTCTAAGTTCCAAGATGAGCTGGATGCTTTGACAGGAACAGAAGCTGTGGCCGGAAATGAATTGAGAGTTTTAAAAACTCCTGCCTCTTATGCTGAAATTCTAGCAAGAGTTGAAATGGTCAAAAGCCATGCATTCATTTCAAGCTTCCTTTTTAACTGCGACAAGGGGACGGAGAGTTTAGTCAGTGCCATTGGCCGTAAGGCCAGAACCGCCAAGATCTACGTTATGTATGATGCTTTCGGTGCTAAGTCTGATCCGGCCTGTTCAAAAAGATTAGAACAACTAGGGGCAAAGGTTGTTTTATTCAAGACTAAACTTGGAACGATTTTCCACGAGAAAATGTATGTATTTGATGGCCAGTATGCCATGGTGGATGGTCAAAACCTTATTGCTGCCGGAACTTTAAGTAACGGAACAAACAATCTCTTTAACGATGTTGCGGTTCTTGCCGCCGGACCGATTGTGACAAAAATCGGATCTCATTTTATTGATCTCTGGGAATCTCAAGGCCAGAAGATCGCCCCTGAAATTAAAGAGCAATACCTTAAGCAAAATGCCTTTATTCGTCCTTATGCTAGCAAGGCCTTCTTGAGTAACAATATTGCAAGGATGAGAGACCAAGGTCTTTGTCGTCTTGTGACAAAATCTCCGGGAAAAAATCAGCAGCAGATTTTAAATCTTTATCTCCACACAGCTCGCAACGTGAATTCATACTTGTTCTTTAACTACATTGATCCGAAGTATCGTGATCCTGCGAGAAAAGATGTAGGCGAGAAGTTCATTGATGCGGTTCTTGAGCGCGTGAATTTCAGAAAAGAGATCCGTGTTGATATGCTGACCAATGGCTGGAAGAATCCATTTCAGGTTGAACTTCCTGAAGGCATGGCCGCGAATCGAAATCTCATGACTCAGCTTATTCTTGAGTTACAAAATATCATTACGACCGATCCTCACAAGGACATGGCCAAGATGCATGCAAATCTTGGTAACAAAGTGAAAACTGATAATTTCCACTGGTGGTCTTATCCACAATACATGCATGCTAAAACTCTTATGGCCGATAATGCCTGGACCATCATTGGGTCATACAACATCAATGAAGGATCGGAGTATCAGAGTTATGAGTCGGTTCTGGCCTGTCTGGACACTGAATTAGCTCAAGGGATGCAGGAATCAATCATCCTGGACGCCATGAACTCAATTCCGGTACCGCTTAAATAAATTACAGACATGTCTAAAGTTTAGACACTCACTGCTGACTAACCCTTGTATTCTATTGGGACTTCTGTTGGCATCCCTCATGCATCATTCTCCGCCATAACGGAGTCATTATGCTAAAAATTTTTCCTTTGTTAATGCTCGTGCCTTCTTTGGTTTTTGCAGACGCCCTGGATAAGGATTGGAACCTGACGGTGACAACTACAGGGTCGATTGCCCATGAAAAGGCCTTCGAGAGTAAAGGGGAAGCGAACTTCAATCGTTTAAATACGATGACTGGTTATAACTACAGTTACTATTACCGCGCCTTTAACAATAAAAAAGACCAGAACATTACTTATGGTGTTTGGCAGGAAGCAGAGGCCTTCCGGGCCTATTTGAAAGACTGTAACTTTGACGTTCCCACTGATCTCATTGCTATGAGAATTGGTATGGATAAGATTTTTAATTCTAAAAATGATGATGAAGTAAAAAACATCGTTGAAGAGTTAGGGCCTAAATTAAACTTCGAACAAAAAATTGAATTTGCGGCGCAACTGGGTGGCATGCTCCTGGAAGGTTATGATTATGATCGGGCCGATGCAGGCTTGAACTCGGAAGGAGTGGTTACTCTAAGAGATATGATTGAGGCCCGTCAGAAGGGAAGTTTTGCGGGTGTTTGTCGAGATATGTCGATGGCCATGGCCCATACACTAAAGGCCATGGGAGTCAAAGATGCTTACGTAGTTGGGTACCAATCAGCAGTTGGTGGACACGCCACAGTTCTTGTTCAGGACCCTGACAATAAAAATAAAACCTATAACATCAATTACAATTACACGACATCGAATGAATCTGCCTCAACACTCAGCCATCTGAATCAGAACAGCACTCTTCCAAGTGTTGGAACGAATATGCAAATCTACGACGCCGATGGGAAGCATCTAACATCTTTGCCTACACATTTAGGTGTTCTTTTGCACGAAATGGCGGGAGGAAAGGCGAGTGATCTTGATCCAATGCTCAGAAGCGAAAATAGTCTCGGTTCAGTGGTCCTAGGACATAAGAGTGGAGCAAGTGCTTCACTAAATGCTGGTATCACGCCTGATGGTGATCAGGTCATGGCACTGAGTGGGGTCTATGAAAGTGGGCATGAGATTGCTCCTTCTAAGGCCGGAGTTGTTCTTTATAACAATAGAAAAGACACTAATAATTATGGTCAACTGGATGCTAACGGCGCTTATTTTGAAGTGGAACAAAAAGTTCAGACCCGTCCGCTGAAAATTAAATCAGATAAAGGCGAAGTTTCAATGCAGGTCTATGGGAAAATTAATTCTCAGTATAATGTGACCTATTCAAAAGCAGATGGACTCACTGATGGTGAACTTAGCTCATACGGGGCCATGCTGTTGAGTACTGGAACAGAAATTAACTACAAGACTAAAAATGAGAACACTAAAGTGAGAGCGACTCTTGCTGCCACAGGTGATTTAGCAAAATCGGATGTTCGTGATGAAGGTACGAACTATACTCCGGATCTTCGCGATGTAACGGGTACTCTTGCTGTAACTCACAGAATTTCATCTCACCTTGAAGGCTACGGGGGCGTGGCGGTGACCGCTCGTCCAGAATTTGGTGTTCAATCACGTCAAGAATTAGGGATCGTGAAGCAATCAGAAAGTTCGCGCATGTCGTTTATTGTTGGCCATCAAGGTCAGGTCGCCGGAAGTGCTCCGGTCTTTATTCCTGGTTCGCAAAATAACTATTTCTTAGAAGCTTCATACGGCAACAAGAAGGGATGGAGCGCATCACTGGGCGGACAGTGCACTGTGAATAACAAAAAAGATTGCGGAGTGCGCGCAACAGTTACCTACAAGCATTAATTAAAGCATAGCGAATACCCTTCCTAATAACTTCTGTCTAACATAGGCAGAAGTTTTGGGAGGTCGCTATGAGAACAGTTCTGTTTCTTTGTTTCCTCATTTTATTCGGGCTTAATCTTCAAAGTTGTTCATCGGTAAAAACTCCCGATGATAGCGAGATCAATGCCATGGCCTTGAAGTCTTATGAGGAAGTAAAATCCAAAGCGAAAATCTCTAACAATGCTGATTGGACCGCCATGGTCAATCGAGTGGCCTCGCGAATTGCCAAAGCCTCAGGTGAAAATTTTCAATGGGAGTGGATGCTGATCGACAGTCCCGAAGTAAACGCCTGGTGTATGCCAGGTGGTAAGATCGCCGTTTATACGGGCATTATGCCGGTTTTACAGACGGAAGGGGCCTTGGCCGCGGTTCTGGGTCATGAGGTCGCCCACGCCACTAAAAGACACGGTAAAAAACAATATGCTCGTGCGATGAAAGGAAATATCGCAGGTGTTGTCATTGGAACGGCAACGGTAATCGGTGGGCAGATTTTTTGTAAATCAGAGTCATGTCGAATGATCACCGGGCTGGGTGGTGCGGCCGCGGGATTTGCGGTGGCATTCTTTGACCGTAAGTTCTCTCGAGGTGATGAAACCGAAGCAGATAAAGTAGGACAGGATTTTATGGCCAAGGCCGGTTACGATCCAGCAGAGGCAGTTAAAGTCTGGGAACGCATGGGTGCGGCCAACCAAGGAAAGGCCCCACCAGAATTCATGTCAACTCACCCTTCGGATGAAACTCGTCGCAAAAATCTTTCTACCTGGTTACCAGAGGCGGAGGCGGTTTATTCGCAAGCTCCCCAAAAGTACGGCGTAGGGGAATCAATCAAATAACTTCGCTCAACCTCCAAGGTCTCTCTCTTGCACGACAAATTCAAAACCAAGGAGGGTTTATGTTAGTAAAAGATATTATGAATTCGAATGTGGAAGTTATTAACTGTGAAAAGAGCGTATTCGATGCGGCCCAAATGATGGCCCGTGGTGATTACGGTTCTTTACCGGTTGAAAGAGACGATAAAATGATTGGTATGATTACGGACCGTGACATTACCATTCGAGTTGTCGCTGAAAGAAAAGATCCTTCTAAAACCAAAGTGTATGACTGCATGACTGAGAAAATTACCTACTGCTTTGATGATGAGGATGTGGAAGGAATTGCAGACAAGATGAAATCAGCGCAAATTCATCGTATCCCAGTTGTTAATCGCGATAAGCGCTTAGTGGGAATTGTAAGTTCAAAAGAACTAGTAAGTAATGCTCAGAATCCCAAAGTCACTCAAGAAACTCTCAATCAGATTTATCAGTAAAAAAGAGGGGGCCTTCGCCCCCTTTTCTATTTCGCCCCTCGGCGAGTAAATGCGCGATAAGAGAAATTTACTTCACTTGTATTGAAGCGAGTCTGAACGCGACCAGTGTTCTCCTGGTTACGCACATGTAGTGGCAATCTGTTATACATATTGCTCTTTACATGGAAGCAATGCTCAGGCGAGTTTTTGTTTGCACGATAGTAAGCGTAGGTTGTTACCGGACAGCTCTTCTTTGAAGCAATGAAGATGTCTGACCATGATTTCATGGTTCTGATGCCACTTGTGTAGCGACGGTCTAGAACGCGTTCAACAACACCTTCGCCACTTTGAACCAGAACGTATGGTGATACGTGGAACCACCAATGGTAGTTGTATCTTCTGATGTAAGTGTTTGTGAAAAACATAAAGACCTTACGAGAAATCAGTCCGTATTTCTTCCACTCTTCATAGGTCCATACGTGTGCGCGGTCGGTACATTCTGTGTTTGATTTCCAGCTGCGATTCATGCCTGAGAAAATTTTCGAGGCGGTCGAGAAGTCCGGCAGTACTGTTGCATCTGGCATCACTTCCGTTGGCATCGGCTCTTCTTCAGACGGCATAGATTCATCTGGCATTGAGCTGATGGCCTCAAGTTCGTTGTTCTCATCCACATCCACAGCGATGTTCACACCCGGCCTAAAATCCAGACGTGAAAAAGAAAAACGACCATTCTTTTTAACAATGATAACGCGACCACTGTTCAGAAAGAGAAGGTGATCTTCTCCTTTTTTACCTTGATCAAATGAATGAACAGTTCCGTAATAGCGTTCAGCGAAGACGGAAGATGAAAGCATCAACAGGGCAAGTGGAAACAACATCTTTTTCATAAGTCCTCCATTAGGAAAACTAACTTAAACTGTTGTTTGAGAAATTGATTCTCAATTGTTCTTTAAGAAAAATACACACAGCAACCTGAGCATTATAGTTCGTGGTAAAATACGATGCAGAGGAGGCTTTATGATGTACCCAGTTGTATTCGCACTCTTTGCAGCATTGGCCATCATGATCATGTCGGCCTATGAGAATGAATAGAATGTTAGTGAAAATCGGCGAGCTGAACTTTGAGTTATTGACTTCAGCTGAAGAGGAAGAAGAGGAAAAAATCCTGCTTGAGATAGAAAACGACGCAAGCATGGTTTATGAATCAGTGGATGTGCCAAAGGCCATCCAACTTCGAAACCTGCTCGATGAATTTATTCATCAAGCATCAAAGGGATCTTAGATATTTCATTGCTTCTTTTGCTTTTGACAGGTCGTTCTTAACAGTCAGCAATACTGTCACCGCATCACGACGGCTGATTCTGTTTTGCTGTAATTTTTCGCAGCTAAGCGCCTCAATTGAGTCTGTAATACTGTAAACCGATACGTGCTGAGGCCATAGATTGGCCTTATCATTACTTCCACCTAAACAAAGTGGAATATAGTGGTCGATTTTATAATCTGATCTCTGGACTGAATTGAGTGAAAAACCAAGACGGCGGTAAGATTGAAATATTTCGTCTTTAAGTTCTGAAGATACATCGCGAGCACAATAAGGAATTTGTTCTTGGTAACGGTACTCTGTGGCGAGTTGTGGTTCACAGAATTTACCCGGAGTAAGGCGACGGTCTGGACGAACAGGGTAGTTTGCTGCTGCCAGGACTTGAGTGGCCAGTGCGAAAAGGCTGAGTATGGCCAACATTTTAACTTTCATCCGCTACTCCCAATTAAGGTTTCCCCATTTTTAACAGAAACTAAAGATTCTTGGAAAATATCCCGTGCATAGACTAATTATTACAGGGTTTTTATCCTCTTCTGAGGGGGCCCTATGAGATTCTTACTACTTTTACTTCTCTTCTCATGTGAACGATTAAGACCCATTAATTTAGAGGTGGGGGACTGTGTGATTGGCGAGGGCATGGACATCTGGAAACTCATTCGTGAAGACGATGAGGACAAGGAGTACATGTTCGCCACAAATCCTGTTGAGGAAGGATCCCTGGTCCAGGTGGTGGGCGATATCTCGACCTTTAAAAAAGTCGAGTGTCCAAACTAACGGGCCAGTGTAAACTTGTCCTATGAAGCGACTCATTCCTGATTGGCCATTTCCTCCATATATTTTTGTTCCTGGCGAGAACCCTCATCCTAAAAAATCCGGCGGTCATATGGAAGGCCAGGGTGATCCCGTGGCCCGTCCCATTGATCTCGACCATCCAGAACAAAGCGAGTTCTTGCGCTACTCACTTGATCTCTACAATGCTCAATACTTTTGGGAGAGCCATGTTTATCTCGAGGCCCTCTGGAATGCTCATGGCAGAGTGGGAAGTGTCGCGGACTTCTTAAAGGGTCTTATCAAACTGGGAGCTGCCGGGGTGAAAGTAAAAATTAATCAGAAGGCGAGTGCGATTGATCATCTACTGAGGGCCAAGGAATTGCTCTCCATGGTCATGGAAAAAGAGGGATCATTATTCCTGGGATTTAATTTGGAGAAAATCATTGATTTGATAGATAATTCTATTGATTCAAAAGAATTATCATTAAAAGTTTATCCGGAATGGAAATAGAAATGGACGAGTTACAAAGGCAAATGCACTTTGCCCAATTGTTTTGTAAAGAAGGCACCAAATATCTACTTAATTCAGATGTAAATTCAGATCATTTGTATTGTGCAGTTGTATTTCTCCAAACTTCATTTGAGCTTTTAGTTCGTAATCAGCATTTGAATAAGTCAGGACCTGGTATCTCAAACACAAAAAAGGACGCAATCTTAAAAGGCAGTCTGAAAGAACTCCGAGATGAAATATTAAAAGACCATGGTGATACCCAGTCTCATGAACTTGTCTTTTCTTCATTGCATAAGCTTCGAAATAAAATCCTTCATGAAGGGAACTCACTTAATTCTCAGATTCCTGATCTCGTGGCCAATACATGTCTGCTGCTGATTTATGGATTTTCCAGTGTCTTGAAGTATCACAATCACCAGTCTGATTCCCGTCCATCAATCCTCAAGAAGTTTCTTGGTGAAGACCTGTTCTTGAAACTGATTAATTTTGAGGTCTATAAAGAAAAGATTCAAGAATCTTTGGATAATGAGGACTCTTTGACCTCATGTGCTTTTTGTTCTCAACAAACCGTGGTGGCAAATTCTGGAAATGATTCTTACGATTGTCATCTTTGTGGATTCGAGCTTTTGGATTTTGTAGGTTCATATTGTGAATGTCCTAATTGCAAGGAACCTGAGGGATTTCTTTACGAGAAATTAAATCCGGGAATCTATGGTCAATCTAATGGAAAATGTTGGAATTGTGATCTCATATCAGAGTTGATTCAATGTGAATGGTGTGGAGAGAAATATTTTATTTCGAACGAGTCAGAGGAGCTTCTCTCGAAGCTTGAACTCAATTTCTCTAAAACAAATACACCTAAATGTCCTGCATGTTTTGAATTAGATGCATAAGTTTAAGGGCAATTTATTTTGTTCACAGTAATCATTCAGAATAAAATTTGAGACCTCTCCGATACCGGAATTGTGAATTCTTGACTCAGACATCAATTGAATCTCTGGAGTGATTGAGTATCGATCAAAATAAACGCGATTCTTGAGATCAAGTGAGGTCGAGGCGCAGTTTTTTTCATTACACCATTCATAAAATGACATTTGCTTTTCACCGTTAAACGGAATGAAACGCATTTTATCTAGTACGCCAATTGCTGTCGGTACTCGAATGTCCGGCATGGCATACATGGTGTATTGAAGGTAAGTTTGTTCATAAGACACAAACTTTTTCATGAACGCCGACGGTGATGCTTCTTGATGAGCTGATTTTAAAAGGCGAACGAGCTGATCATAACGAAAAGAGATGAGACCGGGAAACCGGTAATTCTCTTCGTCCTTAAGGAGTTCGTTGACGTAAGTTGGTCCGCAATGCGAACGGGCGGCAAGGCTCCAAGAAAGAACTTTATAAAGATCAAGGCTATGAGACATAAGTCTTCGTGAAAGAGTAATTGGGAAGGTCCTAACTGCTGACCCCAGAAGCTCCCCGGAAATAAGCGATCGATCCAAAACCCCTAATTCTACCCCGGGTGGTTTTCCCAGTAGTGATACCTCACAAGCCGTCCTAAGTGATGAGAGGCATTACCATAAACGTAACTCATAAGAGTGGTTGAGGAGTCTTGACTGGTTTTGAAGAGTTCCATATAGCTCAAAGTAACCAGCTGATTTTTGAGAATGTCTTTTTCAAGACCTGATACGTGAGAAGCAAGGACAAGGCCGTCGATTCGATTGGCCATGAGATCAAACCAAAAAGAAACACGTTTGGTTTCAGGAGCTTTGCAACTAATGGAACTTAAATCTGGCAATATATGGGTGGCCCCGAAGGCCCAAGCGGAAAGGAAGAAGATAAAAAAAAATTTAAACATAAGTCATCATGATTCACTTTCCAGGAAGAGAAAAGTCATGACAGGTTTTGTGATTTTTTTTGCTCAAAATGAACTCTAATAGTAAGATATTCGATATGAGTACCGGCCTAAAAAAACCTCTTCTACGTGGACATATACATCAGGAATCTTTCTTCTGCTCACTGGGCGCTTGTTCCATGTTGGTGGCAAAAGCATCAAATTCAAATTCACTCATCGCGAGTCTGGCCTATTCAGGTTGCTTGATCGCTCTCTTTGGTATTAGTGCTCTTTATCATCGTCCGAACTGGGATGAAAGAAGACGTGCGCTTCTGCGTCGGATTGATCACTCGGCGATCTTTCTTCTGATTGCTGGATGCTTTACTCCGGTCTGTCTTTTGGCCTTGCCGGAGTCTGTTGGTCTAAAGCTTCTTGCCATTGTTTATGTGGCGGTCTTATTTGGAATTGTGAAATGTATCTTTTGGACAAATGCTCCTAAGTGGCTTTCATGCATTCTTTACGGTTGTGTCTTGTTCTTGTTCGTTCCGTATCTAAAAGAATTCAATCAGGGTCTGGGCCTTTTCAACATGGTCCTTATCTGGCTGGGTTGTATTGTCTATTCGATTGGTGCTGCTTTTTATGCTTTCAAGCGTCCTAATTTTTTTCCGGACGTGTTTGGACATCATGAGCTCTTTCATGCTTTCACGGTAGTAGGAGCGGTCCTGCATTTCATCGTGATGTATCGATTGATTACTTGATATAACTTTTTAAAATTTCTTCAAGCCATTCCATAAAGACTCGCACTCTTCGGGCCATGTTTCTTCTTTGAGGGTAGATGAGCGATATTGGCATGGGTTCGGCCTTGAGTTTGGGCAGAACCTCGACCAGTGACTTGTCCTTCAAATACATCGCTGCACCGACGAGTGGAACCTGAATAATCCCAAGACCTGCCAGACAAGCAGAGGTGTAGGCATCAATGCTATTGACGGTGATGACACCCTTCATTTTGAGGGAAGTATATTTCTCGCCGTTAAAGTACTCAAATCCATCCGGGCGACTACCGAAGTTTGAAACGTAGTGAACCAAAAGATGCTTATTCAGATCTTCTAACTTTTTAGGTATGCCATACTTTTTTATATAGGCAGGTGAGACACAATTAATCATGGAGTAGTTTCCGAGCCGTTTTGCTACGAGTCCCGAGTCAGTTAATGTTCCGACCCTTACGACACAGTCAAACCCCTCACGAATAAGATCGACTTTTCTATCAGTACTACTTAGTTCAATTTCAATATCAGGGTGAAGTTTAAAAAACTCAGGCAGTTTCGGAACAACCACGTTTTTAGCGAGGCTGGTTGGCATATCAATCCGGATTCTTCCTGAAACACTTACCTCGCCAGATTGAAACATCGTTTCTACATCATCCATGTCGGACAACAAATCTTTGCAGCGCTCATAGAAAGTCATCCCGTCCTGTGTGACTGTAACTTTGCGGGTAGTGCGATGAAGTAGTTGAGTTCCCAGGAGAGTCTCAAGACGTTGAACATAAGTAGAAATGCTTGCCTTTGGCATGTTGAGAGACTCGGCCGCTTTGGTGAAACTTTCTGTTTCTGCCACTCTGACAAAGATCTTCATCATATCCAGCTTGTTCATCTGTTACCTCTAGAATTGTTCGTAAATCATGAACAGTGAATGCATTTTATCGGTATTTATCTGTTTTTGTCATTGCAATAAAATGAGCTTAAGAAAACAAGGAGATCTATATGAAAATCGCAATTGTAACTGGTGGAAGTCGAGGTTTGGGACGTAATGCCGCTATCAAACTTGCTGAAAGAGGAACTGATGTCATTCTTACTTATCGTAGTCAGGAAGGGGAGGCCCAGGAAGTAGTGGCCCAGATTAAAAGTTTGGGAAGAAAGGCAGTGGCCTTGCAACTTGATACTTCGAAAACGAACACCTTTGGAGATTTTGCTTCTGAGGTCAAAGATGCGCTTAAAACCAACTGGCAGACGGATAAGTTTGATTACCTTTTGAATAACGCAGGAATTGGGATCAATGCTCCGATTATGGAGACAACTGAAGAGCAGTTTGACTCTCTCATGAATATTCATTTGAAAGGCGTTTTCTTTCTTACACAAAAACTTCTTCCTATGATGAATGATGGGGGAAGAATTCTGAACGTTTCTTCAGGGCTTGCTCGTTTTGCTCTTCCTGGTTACTCGGTTTATGGAGCTTTAAAAGGCGCGATTGAAGTCTTGACTCGATATATGGCAAAAGAACTCGGCCCACGAAGAATTGCTGTGAATGTCATCGCTCCAGGTGCGATTGAGACTGACTTTGGTGGCGGTAAAGTAAGAGACAATAAAGATATGAATGCTTGGGTCGCTTCTCAAACTGCTCTTGGAAGAGCTGGACTTCCAGACGATATCGGACGAGCAATGTCACTGCTTCTTTCTGAAGATGCCGGTTGGATTAATGCTCAGAGAGTGGAGGCCTCAGGCGGAATGCTGCTTTAGTGCAAAATTGGGTTGTTGCGGTGGATATTGTTCTAAATATGGATCAATGATTCCCGTTACTGGCCCCTCTTAATTCATCTCTTTCGGGTCTATATTCATATTCAACAAAGGGCCACAAGGTCCATATTGAATAGAACAGGCACAAGGAGTATTTATGAAAAGTCTTTATAACATTGATCCATCTCACAGTTCGGCAAACTTCTCTGTGAAGCACATGATGATTGCAAAAGTTCATGGGGGTTTTGAGAAAATCTCAGGAAAATTTGCTTACGACCCTCAGAATCTAAATGAGAGTTCAGTTGAAGCGGCGATCGAAGTTGCTTCCATTAACACTCGCGATGCTCAAAGAGATGCTCACTTAAGAAGTGCTGATTTCTTTGAAGTGGAAAAATATCCTCTGATGACCTTCAAGTCGACTGAGTTTAAGCAAGATGGAAATAACAATCTTTTAGTAACAGGTGACCTGACAATTCGTGATGTGACGAAGAAGGTGACACTGATTGTGGATGAGCAATCAGGTGAGCATAAAGACCCATGGGGAAATCTTCGTATTGGTCTATCGGCCAGAACCAAGGTCAACCGTAAAGACTTTGGTCTCAGCTGGAACGCGGCCCTGGAGGCAGGTGGAGTTCTGGTAGGGGACGAGATTACAATCGGTCTGGATGTCCAATTCATCAAAGAAGTTAAATAATCTTATGGCCCTGCTTTAAGCGGGGCCTTTTTTTTATGACTTAAGTCAGATTTCATTCTTAAGATTTACCCGAACGAAAAATGCCTATTTCTTTTTTTCGGCCATATTTTAAAATTAGAGAAAATTAACTGGGGTATTTATGGGTACAAATCCGAAAGTAGACATCTGTTTTTTCATTTACAACAATCGCTCTGACCGTTGTATGAAGTTTCTTGAGACCCTGGATTATCCAAAAGAGCTTTTGAACATAACTGTCTACAGTGATCGGGAAATTACTCACAACTTTAAGCACATTAAAACCTCTGAAAAAGAGGCCTATAACCACATTCAGATTGAAAGTACGGGCGATTATATCTGGACCATCAATGCAGACTATATCATACAGAACCGCTCGGTATTGAACGAGCTTCTGAAGGCGCAAAAAGATATCGTATCAGGGCTTTTAGTGAAACCTTCTTCAGTCTTTTCAAATTTCTGGGGAAAACTTTCAAGCACTGGTTGGTATGAGCGTTCAGACGATTACCTGGACATCGTTAATCGTGAAAAGAAAGGTGTCTTCAGTGTTCCTTATGTGACCGGCAATATTCTTTTCAAGGCCGAGGCCTTTAAGCGTAATCCAGATTTGATGCGCGAATATCATGACTACGACACGGACATGAACCTTTGTCACAATCTTCGCGATAATAACGAGAAGATGTATATCGTGAACACTGACTTGTTCGGATACATCGAAGAAACAAACATCACGAAAGACTATCTTCCGCTTGCGCCATTTACTGAAGAGACCGCGCTTCACAAAGATTTTCTGGCCTTCCTTCAGGCCTTCCAGAAAGAGGGCACAAGTGCCAAGACCGGTATCTTTAAATCTCTTGGTCCAGATATCTGGCAATTTCCAATTTTCACGGAAGAGTTCTGTGACCACTTGATTGCCATGGCCGAGAAGAAGAATGAATGGTCGGCCGGTGCCTATACTAAAAAAGGTCAAATTGATGAACGTATTGGGGCGGTTGAAAATCACCCGACTCAAGATATTCACATGAAACAACTTGGTCTTCATGATTTCTGGCTCAATAAGGTTGTTAACACTTATTTTAAATCCGTTCTTTCATATCTGTATAAGTATCAGACCAAAGGTTACAATATCGCTTTCATGGTGAAATACAGTGAGGACGGACAAACGAAACTAGATCCGCACCACGATGCTTCTGCTTATACAACGAACATTGCATTGAATACATATGGTAAAGACTATACTGGTGGTGGATGTAACTTCATTCACAAGAACATTGAATGTATTGGAAATCTAAAAGGGCATTTGATCATGCACCCTGGACGTATCACTCACTATCATGAGGCCTATCCGGTTAAGACCGGCACGCGCTATATTCTGGTTTCTTTCAATAACTAATCTATCAGCACTTCATAACTCGATATGAGTTATGAAGTGCCATTTTTTTTAATTACGTGTGCGAGTACGAGTTGGGACAGTGTTTGTGGTTTCGGTTCCTGGAGCAATGTCTGTAGGCAATTCAGGAACTTTCCAGAGGATACCACATGCTATTGGAAGTGATTCGTGAACGCTGCTGTCACCCTCAAGTCCCATCACTGTTGCCGGAAGTTTTAAATCTTTGTGGACCCCTTGAATTAAAACTACGCGACCTGGAAAGGTAAGACCATCGTTCTCTCCAAGCTTAATGATATTGTCAGTAGGGTCTGTGTCTGGTGCTTTAAGATCAGCAAACATGCGCTCAAAGCTTGCTGACTGTTCATAGTAGTACATTCCCTTGGTGGCGTCACCGGTTGGGTACTGACCACTACCACCAGTTTGAGAGTCCAGGCTTCCATCTAGTGGAATCGAAATCTGTCCAATGGCAATCATGGCCTCACGCATATCGATATAAGCGTCTTTATTCAAATCATCATTCACATTAGGGCAGCGTCGACCGGTATAAACGGCCTGAGCGTGTTCAACGTTTTTTGGCCCGTATTTTAGGCCCACCATCGCTTTGAAAGAATCTCCGTCTCTGACTAAGGCGGCCTTACCGACTTGTTTAAAATGAAGATTGTAGTTTAAAGGATACATCTCTGCGACGTAGGCGCCGTTAATGTTAGAGCCGTCGGCCTGAATGGTTTCATTCTGTGTGAATCCCGCTTCCGTGTTGGATGGGCCGGAATCAGAACTGCCACAAGAGGCAAGAAGACAAAGGGACGCAATGGACAGGGTAGATTTTAAGAATGAGTTCATTTTGTTCCTCGCTAAAAGGTTGAGTACAAAAAAACAACTCATAATAAAATGTAAAAATTCTTTGTCCACTTAAGGAGAGTCTTAAGAATGATTCAGGATGCAGTCAGAAAATATTAAAGCGGTGAGGGACTACTTGTTTCGCGTCCAAATATCAGTGATTTTCTTGGCCAGTTCTTCGTCTTTCCAGGGTTTGATCATGTAGTCATTGGCACCGGCCTGAACGCATTCCAGCACTACTTCTAGTTCGTCTTGTGAAGTGAGAAGCATAATTGGAAGTTTGGCAAAGCCGTCAACATCACGCACTTGGCGGATAAGATCAATGCCCTTACCAGTAGGCATATTAAAGTCTGTGATCACGAATTGAATTTGATTTGGCTTCGCGAAGTTTTCCTGGATGATTTTGAATCCTTCATTCCCACCTGGGGCCTGAATGATCTTAGTCACACCAAGTTTTTTCAATGAGGCAGATAGCATCACACGAATGCTAGGAAAGTCATCGACGATTAAAAATTGTAGATTACTTATTTCAGGCGAAAGAGCCTTCATTACTATCCCTTAAATGTAAACTCGATATCTTCCAAGTCATCTTTGGCACTTTCAAATCGAGTTAAAACTTCTTTAAGTTGATTTTCGTCTTTAAGCACCACAAGATCAAGATTAACTTCCCTAATTTTTTTTGCTGCATCGTCAGAAATAATCGGCTTTCCCTTGAGGAAAAGGACGTTCAATGTCTTGAATGGCCATTTATTAGTCTTGAGGAAGCTATAGGCCTTCTTTGAGTCTGTAAAACAGATCATGACTTGGCCCATTTGTTTTCCTGCTTGATCGATCTCTTCAGCGTTAAGAGTAGGGATCGACGCATAGTCAAAACGTTCGATTTTTTCCTTGATCGATTCAGTCAGTTCAGGTGCAGTGTCTACTAAGAATGCAATTTTCATTTTGTTGATGCCGGCATACGAGTTGGTTGATCGTTATTAAACTTAAATTTCGAAAAGTATTTATGCTCTTTTGGAAGATATTTGATTTTCATACCTACTGAAAGACCATTATCCAGTACTTCCTGGTTCCAGCCTTTAAGGTATTTCCACATGCGTTTATCACCATAAATCTTTGTGGCGATAGCACCAAGGCTTTCTTTGTTTTTCACAGTGTGAAACTTATAAGGACCGGCAAGAGTTTGAAGAAACTTGCTCTTCTTGTTCTCATTCAGCGCTTCGATTTTTTTCTCATTATCATAAACTGTATGAGCACTCATTCCACTGGTCTGAGCGATCTGTCTATCAAGCTCTTTTTGAATAGGGCTCTCAAGCTCAATGATTTGAGTTCCATCGTTTTCTACATTCGTACTGACGACTTTAGGTGCTGGTTTAAAGACCGCACACGAGCAGAAAAATGACATTAAAAATAAAAGTGAAAGTTTAGATTTCATGGGCCAACTCCGCCTTTTTTTGGCTTATCGGAAGCTGGCCCGTAAAAGTTGAATTTTTCAGGAATTAGAAAAGAATGTAACCGAAACCGATACCTAATCTCAGGGCCTTAAGCTCAGAAGGACCGTCCATCACGTGATATTTAAAGAGTGTGTGAAGGTAGAGCCTTTCAGTAAACTTTTTGTTCACATACCAAAGAATCTTATAGCCCGTATAGTCCTCTTTGTTCTCAATCCCTTTAGAGTTAGGGTCGTTCTTAGACATAATACTGTGTGAGAAAGAAAGCTTCGTGAAGAACGGGGTCTTGAACACATGTATTAGCTTTGAGAAACCTACTGTTCCGTAAAGCACAGTGTTTGAATCTAATAGGATCGTACGGTCCTGCTGAATTCCACCCATATTGAATGTCGAGAAACGCTCATAATCAATCCCGAAGTAACCAGTAAAATTCTGTTTTACGAAACGGTATTCAGGATAAAACGTAAGACCTAGTTCAGGATCAACTTTTACGTTTTTATCATCGAGGTTGTTGGCAGATGCGAGTAGGTAAGAAGCATAAGCACTTGCCTGAAATGACCATAGAGATTGTTTTGGATAGTATGAACCTGAAAGACCAAGCGTGATCGGGCTGTTTTGGTAGAACTCTACTTCAGCAGTGGCAGGATCTTTTTGAGTGAACTTACCATAAGAGGCCATGTAGAAGATAGAAGCTTTGAGACCTTCAGGAAGGAAACCCGGGCCAGAGTTCTCTGTTTCGTTCTGAGATGCGGCCTTTTTTAGGTTTGCTTTCATACTATCGATGTACGCCTGGTACTTCGACATATCCAGGTATTCATACTGAATATAAAGATCAATCATCGACCCCGGTTCAAGTTTGTTCCAGTCTTTTACTTCTGGATTTCCCTTGAAGGTTCTTTGAGTCATGGGAGTCTGTTTGGTGATGATACTGTTAGGATAAACAAAGCGTTTGTAGATTTTGGCCAGCGTATCGTTTTGTTCAACGAGGTACCTGAGCTTGTACATTTTTTTTGCTTGTTCTTCCTGACCGATAGCGAGGGTCGAAAGCAAGAGCGCGAACGTTAACAACAAGAACTGCTTCATAGATCCACCATTGGAGAAATAGGGAAGATTAGCTCTCCCGTTTGAGAATATTCTGATTCTTGACCCCAAACATCCTGAACTTTCACGCGATAGTAGTATTTACCAGAGCGGTTACTGATCCAGTTCACTGTCGTGCCTTTCACTGCTTGCTTGAAAACAGGTTTCTTTAAAGCAGCATCAGAAAACACTTCAAGAGTGTAGTTCTTGGCATTTTTATAAGGAACAAGCTTAATCACGTGATTAGGCTTACCGTTTACTTCCTCATATTCAATGATCTGTTGGGCGATAATTTCAGGCGAAGTCACCTTAGGAAGTGTTACTTCAAGTGGAACTGAAGCAGATGGAGTGAGGAACTCAGCAGAATCTTCTTTAGGAAGAACTCGCCAGAAGTAGTTACCCACATTCGGAAGATTAAAAATTTCAGCGTTGGCCGGAGTGTTCTTTTCGACAATTAGTTTCTGGAAATTCGGGTCTTTTGCGACCTGAACTTTTACTTCTCTTACACCCTGAGGCTTGATCCAGGAAAGAGTCGCCTGCTTACCTTCAGTTGAGATTTCCTGGCGTTTCTCATAGTTCTTAGAAACTTGAGCGACCGGAGTTGTCACAACCATTTTGGCGGGAGGAGAAACAAGAGGAGGGTTGTCCGAACTCTTGGCACGCACGTAGTACACGCCCGGCTTTTCCATCACGATGGCCTTCTTACCTTGTTCGGCCGGAACTTTCTTCACAATAGTAGAGAAGTCTTGCTCAGGACTTACTTCAAATACAACCGGAGAGTTATTAAGCTTGTTCTTCACGGCATAGTCAGCAGGAGATTTCACAGGCACAGATTGTTTCAACTGCTCGGCGGGAATGGAAAGTGCTTCTTCAAGTTTGATGTCGAGTTTCATTTCGTCGCTTGGATATTCTTGTCCACGTTGAATCAAGGCGACCTGAACACCATAGATACCTTCGTCATTCAGTGGGAATGAGAACTTATTACCTTTAACCATGACTGATTGTTCACCAGTCGGAGTTTTAAGGATCACACGATAATCAGCAGTTTCTGAACCGGCCCAGGCGATAGGCAGAACTTCACCACGAACATAAGTGCGGTTTGTAGCAACACTTTGAAGCTGAGGTTTATTATAAGGAGAAACTCGGAAGCTGCTTCGACCTAAAGATTGACCACTTGAACCCGTAAGTTCAAGAGTGTAGCGACCAGGGTTTGGCGTTTTAATAGTGATGGGTCCATTAAAGCTTTGTGAAGCAACTCTATTACCGTTTGCATCGATAAGAGTCGCAGTACCTGAATCGTTTCTTTTTAATGTGAAGTCGATTTCTTTTGTAACATGAGGATCAATAACCGAACCTTGCTTCGGATCATTCAAAATGTTTTGAATTTCAGACTTGGCCACGATGCCGGTCTTCGAACTTACGATTTCCTCACCAGACTTCACCTGAACTGACTTACCAGTTTCAACATCAATGATCTTCGCTGGAGCATCACCTTCAACCTTAAGTTGACCTTTTACAAGTTGAATTTGATATTCATTATTTAAGACTTCAATACGAATGAGAGATTGCGGACCGATGATGAGTTTAGAACCTGATTCAAACTCCACCGTCGCAGAGGCCTTCTCATCAGTCAGGATTTGATCACCATTAAAGAGAGTGTCTCCTTTAATAGTATCAATCCAGGTAAGAGTTCCGGGAATCTTTCTCTTCGATTCAAACTCTAGACCCTGAATTTTGGCGACTGGTTCAAGTTGCCTTAGAGGAGGGACTTGAAATGGGTTGTACTTAAACAGCACTACGCCACCTACGATGAGTGACGAACCCAAAACTAGAGTAAACCTATCGAAGGAGAAAAAAGATTTCCCCTGTTGATCTTCATCAGTGATATTATAATGTGTATTAATCATTAATTAATATTCTATATCAAATTGAGATTAGAAACTATGGGCGAAAATTTGCAGGCAACAAAAATGAAAGGCATTGGTCTTAAAGCTAAAACCCTACTGGGTCTGTCGGCTTTGCTTCTGGTGGCGATCGCAGGGATTCTTATCTTCACCAACCTCTTATTAATCAACGATAAGAAGGCCTACGTTTTCGAGAACGTTCTCTCGAACGCAGAGAAGGTGAGAAACCTCATCAATGAGAACATCTCGAACTCACTCTTTCAGGCCGAATCATTGGCGATGTTATCGCAAAATGAGAATCAGAACCTTAAGGAGTTAATGGACCGTCAGGAGCTCGTAGACGGCCTCTATTTTAGCTTCACAGGCGATTCCAATCGCAAGACGTTAATGAAGTCAACTTTCCCTAGAAACTCTGAAAGCTACTTTGACTTTGTTTCCAATTGGATTGAAGACGCGAAGCCAACAAATGTTCTGGGAGTTTCAGTTAAAAAGATCCCAAGTAAGAACACTTTTGAGCTTAACTACCGTGACGATCAAAAACATCTGGGCCTCCTTATTAATATGGACAATGTTTGGACCCAGATTTCAAACGACTCAGTATTCTCTTATACCGTGGTTGATAAAAACAGAAAGCCATTGTGGACTTCTGGAGAGAACCTGAATGACTTTCCTTATGAAGAATTAATTCAGGCCAGTGGTGCTTCTACTTCAAAAGAAGTGACTATTAATGAAGGTAAATACCTGGTGGCCGTATCAAGTCTTCCGAAGCTTGGTATCTACGTTATCAGTTATATCTCAACTGCTAAGGCCTACGCAGTAGTAGGTGATTTGAGTGTGAAGACCATTTCATTTGGTCTCGTTCTTTTGGGCGTATCTCTTATTCTTGGTCTATGGTTCGCTAAACGCCTGACAGGTCCAATTGAGGCCTTGATGGAAGGGGCAAACTTCGTGGCAGAAGGAAACTTCGACCATGAAGTGGAAGTAAGGACCCATGATGAACTTGCGGTCCTGGGTGGTCGTTTCAATTTCATGAGCGGGAAAATCAAAGACCTCTTGGGTGAAAAAGAAATCATCATTGATGAGTTGAAAGAAGCAAACATCAAAATTGAAGACTACTTTAAAAACCTAGAGAAGAAAGTAGAAGAGAGAACGCGTGAATTGAAGTCTGCTAACGACTTCATTCAGGCGATGATCGACTCCCTTGACCAAGGTCTATTCGTATTCGGTCCGGACCTTAAATGTTCTCCTGTATATACTAAGGCCTGTGAAAACCTATTTAGAAAGTCACCTGCTGGTCTGACTTATAACGAAGTGCTGGATGTTCCTGCTGATCAAAACGCACGTATTGAGAAATGGGCAAACATCATGTTCTCTGAGAAGCTTCCGTTTGAATCGGCGGCGACTCTGGGTGTGAATGAAAAAGTTTATGGCGAAAGCATTGAGAGTGATGATTACTCAATGTTAAAACTTCACTATCATCCGATGAGAGATGAAGAAGAAAAAATCTCAAACGTAGTGGTGGTAGCAACAGATAAAACCGACGAAATGCGCGCCATCGAAGAGACCAGAAAGAAAGAGCGTTATGTAGAGATGATCTTCAAGATCCTTGCTACCAAGAAACAATTCATCGAGTTCATTGGCGAAGTTGATAGTTATGTGAAGTCGCTGGATGAAGTGATTGAGGCGCCTCAACCGAGTTATGATCACGCGATGTTAATTTACCACTCGTTTAACGGTGGTTTTGGTATGTACGCAGTGGATGCCCTCGTGACTGAGGCACGTAAGTGTGAACAGACCGTGGTTGATATGAAGAAAAAGGGTGTTCTTGATCACCAACTTCTTATTGATCAAAAAAACGCCTTCAAAGAAAGCTATCATCGCTTCAAGCAAGAGACATTTGATACTCTTGGCTTTAACTCGAATACGGTTGAAATTGATCAGGCCATCCTTCTTTATATCAATGACCTTGTTCAACAAACTGATAACCGTGAACTTAAGCATGTCTTCAATGAGAAGATCATGAAGGTTCCGGTTGAAGAGTTCTTCGTTCCTTATAAGAAGCTTCTTGAATCACTTGGACCTAAACTTGGTAAAGAGTTCGCTCCATTGGTTGTTCATAATGGTGACCTCCGTGTTGATCCGGATTCATACCGTGAGTTCTTTTCGCTTCTGGTACACTTGTTCCGTAACTGTGCCGACCACGGAATTGAAGCGCCTCATGTTCGTGAAGAGCGCAACAAAACTATGGAAGGAAATATCCAGGTTCACGTGGGTGTTGAAGGTGAGGGATCGCGTCTTAAACTTGTGGTTGAGGACGATGGTAATGGTATCGATCCAGCAAGAGTTCGTAAGAAACTTCAAGAAAACAATCCAGACAAGTCTTACACAGATGAAACTGACCAGGACATCATCTACCATATTTTTGATCAGGACTTTTCTACGGCCGAGCAGGTCACTACTATCTCAGGCCGTGGTGTAGGAATGAGCGCGATCAAAGACATCGTTGATCGTATGAATGGTCAGATTAAATTGGAATCAGAAGTAGGCAAGGGAACCAAATTTATTTTTGACCTGCCGATTTCTTATTAAAGACTTCCACAATCTTTGCTTCAATCGTTTTCGGGGTGAACGGCTTCAGCACATAGCTGCTGGCGCCGGCCTCGACTGCTTCAAGAATGGTGTGCAATTCATTTTCTGATGTCACCATAATCACCGGAATTGTCTTATAGGCCGCAATTCCTCGAAACTGTCTTAGAAATTCAATCCCGTTACAATTTGGCATGTTGATGTCGGAGAAGACGAGCTCGAAAGGAGCACTTCCCGCACATTCGTTGGCTTTCTCGTAACCCTGTTTTCCATCAACGGCCTGGGCGATGTTCGTAAAGCCGAGGGATTTGAGGGCGGCGATGAGAGCATCACGAATGGTACTCATGTCATCTAGGATTAAGACTTTTTTGCTCAAAATTTTTGGATCAATCATGCCCTCCTTATCGGCTCGTCTTTCAAGATAGTTAGAAAATTTTTAAAAGGTACTGGACTAAATTAATTGTCAAAGAAATCTTAAACTTATGAATTAAGTATTAATACGTAGGGAAGAGGCTGCCGAAATTTTTCTTAAGTTTTAATAGGTTAGGAGCTTTGTGAAACTTTTATTAATAGTTTCCAGCGAAGTGTTGGAGCGACCTTACCATAGAGAAACAATTTACGAGAGATTGATGCTCAATAAAAAATTGCACTGGCATTTCATTCTTCCTCAACTAATTTTATTCGCTGCCTGCGATAAGTTAGCTCGTATTGAAGTCTCGAACATTGTTAATCCTGATAAAGTAAAACCGACTATCACTTACGTTACGACTGCTCCGGCCGCTTTAAGTGGCGCTCAAGATTTCCCTTTGGAATTTGAAGTGAATGATAATCCTGGTGGCTCAGGAGTAAAGTCAGTGTCGCTCCAGTATGCTCCAGACGGAGTGGTGTTCAAAGAGATTGGAACATTCGATGGTGGTCACCGCACGATCAATTTTTGTCCACCAAACAAGACTCATTCAAAACCAACTTTTAAAATCATCGCAGAAGATAAAAATAAAAACATCTCTGAACTAAATCTAGGAGATGTGGCGGGCCAGAATTTTACCCTCACTCCAACTGAACCAGCACTTCCAACAGTTACTTCAAGTAATGGTCTTTCTACCAATTCGGGGAACACAAAATTATTAATTGATATGTGTCGCCCGACTTCTTGTACTAATGGAGCTCTTTATTACGAAGAGCCGACCAATGAAACTTTTATTGCCATCGGGGGGACACAACCAGGAGCAGGAGATCCGGCCTGGATTTCTTGTGAAGATGTACTGGATGATGGATATGATCTTCCGCCTTTCACTGGAGACGGAGACTTTACCTACAATGTTTGGGTTAAAACTGAAGACACTGATACTGACGGTACAACTCCCATCGTAAATGTATCTGATACTTCAACCGCCATCACGATCTTCCGTGATGGAACTCCTCCGGATGCAAATTTTGTCACTGTCGCAACTGCCATGAACAGTCATAGTGATTTTGCTTTAAGCTTCAATCTTTCTGATGCGACCGCAGGTCTAGGGACTTCAAAAATTTTCTACTCACCTGACTCTGGTGACCTTGGTGATTATCCCTATGTTGAATTAGGAACAATTGTTGGAGGGACTCCTCAAACAATTAATTTTTGTGTTCCAAATAAAACACATCCGAACGGAACATTTAAAATTGAATCAGCGGATTTAACTGGCAATACAACCACAATCACGCGATCTGGTTTTACGATTACTAAAACTGCAAACCCACTTCTTCCAGCGGTTCTCTCAATGTCGACTGCCGGTCCTTTGAGTGCTGGCTCTTCCAACGTGAGAATTGATGCTTGTAAGCAGCGAGCTTGTTCCGTGGGTGCTTTCTCATATGAGGCCGCCGATAATAATGTCTTCATTGCGGTGGCGAACTCGCAACCAGGTGCTTCGGATCCAGCTTGGAGAAGTTGTAGTGACGTCTTAACGAATGGCTATAACTTTACTTTCCCACCACAAGTGGGAGTTGGTGTTTATAACACAAGACTTTGGGTCAAATCAGAAGGGATGGACCTTGATGGTTCGACTCCGGTAGCGACCGTTTCAACGTCATCAGTCCCTCTGGCGCTTCCTTACGACTATACAGCTCCTTCTTTATCAGGACTTGATTTAGGTAATATTGGAAGCAACCGTGATCTTGAGATCATTGGTACAAATATTTTGACTGGTTATTCGCAGGGCTCATTTAGACTTTCGCCCATCTGTCTTGATCCATCTTCAATTCCGGCGATTCAAACTAATATTGCTGGAACTGTTTCAGTTAGTGCGAACAACTTGACGGTTCTGGGTACGGGAACCACGTTCACTACCGAGTTTCAACCTTATGACTATACCGAGATCAATGGAGTTTATACTCAGATCAAGAGCATCCAATCTGACACACAAATGACTTTGAATGAGATTGCAGGTAACAACGCTGCTCTTGTTGGTTCAGGTCTTACTGCTTCAAAACGCATGCTTTCTTACGGTGGTATCAAAGTTACAAAAGGTGAGGTGGGTTCACCTTCGCCAAACGCCCCGGGATGGCAGGCCTGTGATAGTGTTAACCAATCCATTGTTTATGGAAATCTTGTTAATGGAGTTAACAATCTTCAATTTTGGCTTAAAGATAGATTCAATAACGTAAGTTCGGCCTTCCTTGCTTACGCCGTTACTTACAATGCTCCTATTCTTTCGGTAGTTGGTGGACCGACAATTTCTACCGATATTGCAGATATCACCATCAATGCTTGTGGCGGTGGTACTAAAATTACTCAAGTGCTTTTTAATGAAACAGGTGCACAACCTCTGGCATCGGATTCCAACTGGCAGAATTGTTCAACTGCGATTGGTGCCTTGAAGTCACCTCAACTTTCTCCGGGTAACCATACTCTCAAGGCCTACTTTAAATATTCAGATAATTTTATCTCTGAGAATCCGGTGAACGTGCCGGTGAACTATCTTCCACAAGTGGCCTGGGTAGAATCGCCTCTCACCATTCGTCCGCAAACAACTTATACACTCGCAAGCTGTATTGGGATTGATGAAGTATTCGTCAATCAAGGTGCGGCTCCGGCGGCAGGTGCCGTGGGATGGCAGCCTTGTAATACTAATCCAGGAGGAGTTTCTTATCTCTTAGGCACAACCGGCTCTCAGACGGTTAACTTCTGGTACAAAACCGGTGGCGTGGTTTCTGGTGACTTCTCACAAGTGGTTGTGGATTTCTTGCCTCCATATGCCTACATCTTTGGTGGCAGTATTGTTAACACTGTTCAACCTCCACTCAGTATCAGCACTTGTGCCGGCATTCCGAAAATTTTTATTAAAACAGATGATGTCACGGCCCTGCCACCAACTGCAGGTGATTTTACTTCAGGTGGTATAAACTGTTCGACTGCGCTTAATGGGATCACCCCTCCGGCGGTTGTAGGTGAGGGACCTCATACCTATGATGTGTGGTTTCAGTTCGCAGATGGCTACATCTTAAATCCTTGGTTCAGTCGTGTAGACATTACTTACGCTGCTCCAGATACGACTTCACCTCCCATCACTGCCGGTGAAGGGGCAGATGTTCCACTAAGTCTATTCTTAGTAAACGGCGATGGAGACGGTTCAGTTCCGGGTGTAACTGAAACAATTGAAAACTATGCTTCACGTGCCATCTTCACTCTCAATACATGTCAGCCAAAATCCTCAGTGGCCTTGACTGGTACTGTAAGTGTGGCAGCGGCCGATAAAATCGTGACTGGCGTTGGCACACAATTTACCACTCAGCTGGCTCCAAACGACTTCATTCAGATTGGTGCTCAGTCGCTTAAAATTAAATCCATTGAAAGTGATACAAGCTTAACTCTCATCTTAAATCACGCGGCCGGTGCAGCAGCTGTGACCGCGAATAAGGTTTATCCAGAAGATACCATTTCGGGCATGATCCTCACTCAGTCAGCTACGGCCCCTAATAAAAATGATCCTTACTGGCTTGCCTGTGATAACACCGCTGGGGCCTTGAAGACTCCATCGTTAACCGATGGAACTTATACTCTCTATGCCTGGTTTAAGGACGGAGCAGGAAACGTAAGTGCTTCATCCATTTCAAAACAAGTTATTATCAGCAGTAGTCCTGATACAACGCCGCCTCCGCGTCCACCAGTGATTGTAGAAGGAGCGCCAACTCTCACAACAGCTCCAGCTCGCTTAACCATTACCAGTTGTACTGATGTGGATCAGGTCTATATTGAGACTTCGGCCTATCCGAATCCATATGTAAAACCTGGCATTGGTCTTTCTGGATGGCAGAACTGTTCTGAGGCCATTGGTTCAATAGTTTATGATGTAGATCTGGCCGGTTCGTATACCGTGTCGGTTTGGTTTAAAGATGCTGCCGGTAACATCAACGATACACCAAGAGATGTTTCATTCATCTTCGATCCGGCCATTGGTAATCTTCCAAACCCGATCGCTTATTGGACCATGGATAAAACTCACTTGAATAAAAATCGAGTGGTGGATGCTAAAGGAACAAATCACCTCTATCGCTGGGACACAGCTCAGGTGACGGAAGTAGTAGGGAGAAATAAACAGGCCCTAAAACTTTCCGGAACTAATAGTTATCTTTTTACAGAAAATACCACGACTCTTAAACCAGCGGTTTCTGTAACTCTTTCAATGTGGGCCTACCTCACAAAGAATGAGGCAGGGACAAAAGGTCTGGCCGGTAACGGTTCATACGGTTTGAAGCTTCAAGGTGGAAACCTCTATTTCTTTGCCAGTGGTGAAGGGAATGCGGTGTCAGTGGCCACTTCAACTTACGAGACAGGTTGGAGGCATCTTATCGGTACGTCTGATGGTCGTTATGTGAAACTCTATATCGATGGACAACCAGTTGGAACACCGGTTGATTTAGGTTCTCCTGCGAACCTTGTCTACGGATCTTCACAACTCTTTGTGGTGGGTGGTCTCACCAATGGATCTGCCCCAAATCCACTTAATACGGGGCTTTTTAACGAGAAGATCGATGAAGTCGTGGTGTGGAACCAATACTTCACTGATCAGATGGCACTTGATCACTACATTGATGCTTTCAACAACTATAAAGTAAGGCAGGATTCAACTCCGTCGGCCAATATTGCTTCGGCCACATTCTATGGAGAGTTCTTACAGAATGCGCTTATCACCATTCCAAATTGTGGAGATGCTAAGTTTATCTACATCAATGAAACGACCCATCCACCCTTAGTTGATAGTCCTGAGTGGCAACTTTGTAATACGACTAAAGGTGGAATCGTTCATAAGAATCTTTCTCAAGGTGCTCATGAATTAAAGATCTGGACCAAGGATGAGTACGATAATATCTCAACTGGTTACTTAAAACTTAATACTACGATTACCAGTATTGCTTATCAACCTCCTGGTGTTCTCTATTACACGCTGGATGATAACCAAACTCATATTGCTGATGTGTTTGATATCTTCTCTGGTCAGACAGCGTTTTCAATGGGGGCCGATCCTAGTCAGATCGCAATTCAGAACGAAGGTTATCGCTTTGTCCGCGCTTCATCTGATTTTATAGAAAGAAAATACGCATACAACGCTCAACCAAAAGAGCAAGTATCTATGTCCATTTGGGTCAACCTCACTGCGAACGATAACCGTCAGCAGGTCCTTGGAGGAACTTTCTCAACTGGCCATGGTTATGGAATTGAAATTAACCAGGCCTCAAACGAATTACGATTCAAAGTAAGTACCGGTTTCGGAGTGAGAAATGCTGCGATTCTGACCAGTGCTTATACTTCAGGTTTCCATAACATCATTGGTACCTATGATGGTCAGGTCGTCAAACTTTATCTCGATGGTAACGTCGTTGATACTCACGATTATGGAAGTGTTTCTTCAGTTCAGTATCAGTGTCTGGGCTCCTTCATGGTTGGTGCCGGTTCCTCATGTAATACTGGCCCGGTCGCAGGAACTCATTTTGATGGTGTACTGGATGAAATCGTAGTGTGGGACTCGGCCCTGACGGCCTCAACGATTTATGACTTCTTCAACGGTCAAGACACTGTTCCACCTGAACCAGTGCCAGTTACTCCAAAAAATAATGACTACAATGTGGGCATTCCAATTGCTCGCTTCAATGTTTCAGATTGTAATGACATTGCTTCCGTTTATGTGAGCTTAACCGATACAGCTCCACTTTCTGATGTGGCCAACTGGCAGGCCTGTACAACTTCAGGTGATAAGATCAGATCGCCGCTCCTGGAGAGTGGTGTTAACAATGTAAAAGTCTGGTTTAAAGACATGGCCGGTAACGTATCACTTACTAGCTATGATCTGGCGATGAATTTTATCTATGACTTTACTATCCCAGATCCTAATTCGTATTGGACGCTGGATAAAGTAAACGTTGATGGTGCAGTGGCCTTCGATGTCGTTAATGCTAAAAACGGTATCATCACCGGTGCAGTTGAGACGGTCGGTAAAGTTGATGAAGGTAGAAGTTTTATTGGCGCGGATGAATTTATTGAAGTGCCTTTTGATTCTTCTTTCCAACCTCAGAACCAAGTCACTCTTTCAGCATGGTTTAAAGTTCCAAGTTTTGGAGTGGCGGAAAGAGTTCTCGTTGGGAATTTTAATAATGGCGGTTACGCACTTGTTCTTCAGAACAATGGTCTTCATTTTAGAGTGAGAGTGGGTGGGGCGACTGAAGTTATTACAACTTCAACTGGCGGACTTGCGACAGATACCTGGCACCACGTAGTGGGAATCTATGATAACGGAACGCTTCGTCTGTTTGTAAATGGAGCTGAAATTCTTCCAAGTGTAAGCGCTGCCGCCACAAACAAAGACATCGAATACGCAAACTCTAACTCCCTAGTGATGGGAGCAGGAGCTCCGGCCGCCACCGGAAACAGTGGAAGCTTCTTAACCGGTGGTCTGGATGAAGTGGCCTTCTGGGACACGGCCCTTTCTGATACAGTCGTTGCGGAAATCTATGACCGTGGTATGGAAGGGGACCAGGTTTACTATAATGTGACCCCTCCAGAAATTCCGATTAACTTAAATATCACTTACTATAACTCACTCGTTTCTCGAGCGAACTTAAGTGTGAACAGTTGTACAGACCTTGATTATATTATCGTGACCAAGGATGAGTTCCCACCTGATAAGAACGACCCTGACTGGCAACGTTGTAACACTCTTGTGGGTGGTCTTCTTTCAAAAGAGCTAGAGACATCTGATTCATTCGGGAAGCTTTGGACCAAGGACAATTACGGTAACGTTTCAAGAACGTTTGAATATGTGCCTATTTCTACTCCATACGATAAACCAATTTCTCGTCCGGTGGTTCATTGGACCTTTGATAACGCTCACTATGTTGCGGGAACAAAAACTGCCTTCGATCGCCTGAGCCAGATTAACTTAAAGAGTGAAACATTGATGAAGGCCTCTGGGGATGCTTGTCAGCACTTCCAGGGCATTGATCCGAATAATAGTGCCTTATTAACTAACCAAGCAGGGGTCCTTAATCAGGCCTTTACGTTTGGTATCATGAATACCTATAAGAACCCAACCATCCTTCGTTCGAATCATCCGAGTAACTCTAAGTTAAAACCGTTGAATAAACTTTCCGTGGCCGCTTGGGTCTATATCGTAGGTAATACTGCCTCTCAAGATAAACACATTGTGAGTAACCTCTATAACGGTAAAGGCTGGGCACTTAGAATTCAGGCCGCCAACGTAGATGACAGGGGTCTTCGTTTCACCGTCATCACGAATCAGGGAACAGTCGAGCCGTATCTTGAGACCAAAAACATTGCCACCGGCTGGCACTTAGTGGTTGGTACCTATGATGGTCAGAAAGCATCTCTGTTCATGGATGGTATTTTTGTTAAGTCCTTCTCACTCCCGGCACCCGGACAAATTCTTTATGAACCAGGTGTAAATACCTTCGTAGGCTCACAAGCTTCTTTAACTAATTTACCGACTCGTTGGGAAACTTACAGAGCAGAACTAGTTTGTGGAGCGGCCTCGGGGGTCAATACCGGTAACATTCTTAATAACTCTTATTACGAAAATAAAATTGATGAAATTATCGTGTGGGAAAAGAGTTTAAGTAAATTGGAAGTGTCGTCGCTTTATCACAACGGTGCGGACATTCTTTATGCTTCTGATACAGTTCCTCCTACTCTGGCATCTCTCACACTTGAAAATACTCGTCCTAACATGTTCTCGAACAAGGCCTACTTCTCACTTAGTTCTTGTAACCTTGCGGGCCCATTAAATAACGTTATCTCTGGTGTTCTGGTTAACGAAGGAACACGACCGGATAAACAAGACGAGCGTTGGGAATCATGTCGTACTCGTCTGGGATCGTTTGGTCTGGAAAATCTCACTCCTGGTGGTCATACCATTACAGTGTGGTTCAAAGACCTTGCTGGTAACGTCACTCCGGTTTCATCAGATCTAGTGGTGGATTTTATCGATGGCCTTCTTCCTTCTGCCAACGCTGTATGGCCATTGGACGCGACTCATACGATTTCAAAATACTCTCGTGATGTGATTGATAACAAGGTTCATGATTTACTACTGGTAAATATCGATACTCCACTTAACCCGGATGCTCATGCGGTAACGGGGAAGGTGAATGAAGGTATTGATCTGGCCGCGACATCTACCACCAACGGTGCGTTCATGTCAGCGACTTCAACTAAGCTCCTTCGTCCCGTGAACTACTTTTCGGTGGGGGGATGGTTTAGTCTTACTCAAGGTGATGCGACGACAAGAGTACTGGTGGATCATCATACTTATTCTTCGGCCACAGTCCGCAGTGGTTACAAACTCTACATGACTGGTGGCCAACTTCGTTTAACAACTGAATTAGATATCGCTGGAACGATCACCATGTCTGCTCCAATGGCCTCAATCACCACTGGCTGGCACCACGTAGTAGGTGTGTTCACTGGTTGGGAAATGAAGCTCTATATAGATGGAGTGCAAGTAGGGACGAGTGGTCTTTTGGCGGAGAGAGACTTTATTCGTTATGATATTCTGACTGACTTCCGTGTGGGAGCTGAGTCAGAGAACAATGTGAATCCAATTTCTTTCTTTGACGGCATGGTGGATGAAATCGCCCTTTGGGGATTTGACATGACCCCTGCGCAAGTTACGAGTGTTGTTAATGCTCCTAACAGTAACTCTCATATTTATGCCGCTCTCCCTGCACCAAATAACGTAGATAATGCTTTTATCTATCACTACGATAATTTTGGCTCTCGCGCGAGAATGACCATTCTTGATTGTACGAACACTCCCTATGTTTATGTGAACGCCCAGAATGCTGGTGCTCCTCATCCGGCGGATCCGGACTGGAGAAATTGTCAGGCAGGTCCGGGTGCCATCATTTCGGCGAAATTGCCTCTTAATACGACCTATGTAGATGTTTATGCCAAAAACTCTGATGGTATTGTATCAAGCGCTCCGGGAAGAAAAGAGATTCTTCCGGTCCTCTATGATTATGATCTGACTCTACCAATTACTTATTTATCTTTTAACGAAGAACATTTCACGACCGTTGAGCGTGACTTTATCATTAATGCTGCCGGCACTCGTACCGGTACTCCGGTCAGACAATCTAATAATGATGGTGATGCACTCTTATTAACTGCCGCTCAGGCGGTTGATACGAACACGGCAAAAATTTATGATCTTCGAGATGGATTGTCTTTTGGCCTTTGGGTGGATCTGACTCAAAACGATTCTTCCACTAGAAGAATCGTTGCCCGCAACGGTTCGGCGGTTCTGGACGATACAAGCCTTCTACTCGAAGGTGGATATCTAAAATTTAAATTGAATGTTCCACTTGTGACAGATTATATGCGCTCAACTCAAACAGTTGAGGCGCGCTATCCTACGTCTCAAATCTCGACGGGTAAACATTTTGTCGTTGCCACTTATGATGGCTTTGATATGAAGCTTTATCTTGATTCCACTTTAGTGGCCGCTGAGAACATAGGGGATAGAAACTATAATCCAACTATTAAACGAATTGTTGATATGGATGGTATAGGTGGATTTAAAGTTGGTCTGGGAATTGTGGGGCAGGTCGATGAATTCATGGTCTTTGACCGTCCAATCACAGAAAAAGAAATCATCGCCTGGTATCGTCGTTATAGCGATGCCATCACTCCGGGTGACACGACTCCACCGGCCCAGGGCCGTGGCATTAGTGTCTTTGCTTCGACCTTTGGTACTAACTGGCCAACAGATAATAGTAATCCATATTTTACGATCGATAACTGCTCAGACATTAATGGTATCTATATCAGCTTAAGTGCCACTCCTCCTGCCTTCGATGCCCAAGGTTGGCAGAACTGTACGACACTTGAGGCCTATCTGAAGAGTCCGACTCTGAATGCTGGTTCAAACACTGTTTACTTCTACTATCGTGATGCTCACGGAAACGTTTCTGCCGGCCAGCCGGTAGAAGTAGTTTACACCGTTCCTCCTCGTCCAAATCCGGTCGCGTACTGGAACTTCGATGATGACTCCATGGTGGGTGAGAAGAACTTTGAGCCAGTGAACTGGCAAATGGCCCATACCTATGCCATTACTCCAAGTGACTATGTTGCTGGTGGAGTAGGCCGCGCCATTCAGTTTGATGGTCTCAGAAAATATGTTGAAGTAGAGAATAACCCGGTCATTAAACCAGTAGATGAGCTTTCCATTAATTTCTGGATCAATGTTCCCACACTGATTGCGGATCGTGGGGCCAAAACTATTTTAAGTACTCGAAGTGTAGGACATGAAGGTTATGAGATTCGTTGGTCATGTAACGTTCCTACTTTATTCGATGCGACCACTGCACTGACCGCATGTCCTCCCACTGATTTATATCGATATGAGTTTTTCGAATTTATCTTGAATGTAAATGGTCAGGACGTCGTACTGGATTATCCTCAGAACCAGCTTGGTACTGGACCAATGTTCATCAGCGCGACCTTTGACGGTCGTTATATGAAGCTCTACAAGAACGGAAATCTTCTTCGCAAGAAAGATCTGGGTTATGAGGGGATGATTACTTATAACGCTTCAAAAAATACCTCTCTGACAATTGGTGCACGAGCAGGTGATTTTGAAAAACCAGTGGGTGGATACTTCAGAGGTGTGATCGATGAGGTGATGATTTATAACACCGCCCTTTATCAGGCCCATATCACTGACATCTATAACAACTTTATTTTGACCAATACTCGTATCTACAATCCGGGTCTGGCGGTTATTACTCCTCCAAATTCTCGAACTACCATCTATGAACCGGGTAAAAAATCTTACGGTTCTCGTCTAAAACTAACGGTTTCCGATTGTACAGATATGAATATGGTGCTGGTGAATAATTCTCTAACTGCTCCTGCGGCCAACGATGAGAACTGGCAACCATGTAACACAATGGCCGGCGGTATCACATCAGCTCCGATGAATTACAATACAACTGTGACACCTAGAGTGTGGGCGAAGTCCTTCACGGGACAGGTGAGTGCGGGATCCGGAACGGCAAATGGTGAAACATTTGTGATGTCTAATTTCGTGACTGACATTCCTCGTCCAAAGATCACGTGGACCATGGACTCTACTTTCTCTGGACACACCATCGGCAATGAAGTTCGTGACTCATTATCTTGGTCAGATGGTGCTCTTGATTTGATTGGAACCCCAACTTCAACGGTAACTCAACTATCCGGAACATTCAGTATTGCTCCAGGCACTGATATGGTTTCTGGTAACTCAACTTCTTTTTTGGGTGAATTAGAGGTCGGTGACCGAATTAAAATTGGCAATGAGTCTCTGGAAGTGAAGGCAATCACTAATAATACAACCATGCAAATGAAGGCCAATCATCTGGCCGGTGCCACGAACTATGTTGCCTATAGAATAGGTCAGAAGTCAGGCAGTAAGTCGGCGATCGAAGGTGGTTTCATTTTCGACGGTGTTCAGGACATGATTTCAATCCATCCGACCGCTGCTACCAACCCAATGTATGACCTGACTATATCTGCCTGGGTAGAACTTAAAAAAGGTGAAACTCAGTATCGCCATATCGTAGGTAACAATCAGTATTTTGCGACTTCGACTGGTGCCGGATCTGGACTTCGAGTGAAGGACGGTCAATTACAATTTTTCGTGACTGCCTGGACGGGTACAACTCAGCCAACATACACCGTGGGAATCGATACCAACATTTATAATTCTGGTCTTCACCATGTGGCCGGAACATATGATGGACGGGATTTAAAATTATATCTTGATGGTGTGTTTGTTAAACAATATGCGATTCCATTCTTCAATGCTGCACGCTACGAACTTTATCATGATGACTTCAGTAACTGGACCGTTGGAGCAGAAACTGATCTTAACAATGCTGGTGCTCCAGGATCGTTTTTTAACGGCGTGATTGATGAAGTTCAAATCTGGCATAAACCTCTAACTGAACAACAAATTTATTATGTATATGAGTACGGTGGTGCTCACTTGCCAGACGTGCTTAAAGATGGAATTCCTCCGACAGATCCAGGGATTTATCTTGCTAACGGCTTAACGACTTCATCCATGCCTTGGGCCTATTTCACAATGCCATCTTGTACCGGCGCGAATGGAATTGAAATCAATGCGATTTATGTAAACGTTGCTCCAAGCCCGGCGCCGAATGAAGATGATGAAGGCTGGCAGTTCTGTAGTTTAGATGCGGCCTACATTGTTTCATCATTAATTGATCGTGGTACATCTACTGTGAATGTTTACTTCCGAGATGAACAAGGTGATATCTCTGGCTCAACTTCATTCACATACACTTATCAGCCACCTGAAATGATCAATCCTCTGGCCTACTATTCGTTCAATGCGGCCGATAGAACTGGTAACTATTACTTCCACGACAAGGCGGGTACGAAGCATATCCGTGCAACGGTCACGGCCTATAATCCAGTCAGAGCAGGTAAAGTTGGAGATGGTTTTGGTAAGGCCCTGCCGGCAGATGGTATGTACTATAACGCCATTGAGGGGACTTATCGAGCAGAATACGATTCTGTGAAGGACTACTCAGTTGCCTTTTGGTATAGACCGTTTGAGGCGATTGTTGCTGATGAAGTCCTTCTTGATCAAGGTCAATATACAATTACCAGAACTATATCTGATACCATTGAAGTCACAACTCGGGCCGGTGGTAACTGGGTCAAACGAAGTGTGGCCCGTATTGCTCCTCAGAAGTGGAACCACATTGGAGTCATTCGTAAGAATAACTCTCTTAAAATTTACATCAACGGACGCGTCGACTCTTCTCACCTCATTTCAACCGGAAATCTTGATGCCAATATGGGCAAAATGAAAATGGGTGATTCAAAAGGTTACTATGATGAACTCGTTCTTTATGATTCGGCCCTGACAGATGCTCAACTTGCTTACGTTTACTACCATGGGGAGAAGAGCGAATCAATTGATGTCGTCGTTCCTAATCTTGTGGTTGCTCCGACTCCTCAGCATTATTGGAACTTTGATAATTCAACTTTTGCCGATCCTTACTTAAATTCTGTTACGAATCCTCTACCACTTAAAAAGTATAATGCTGTCGCCTCTAACCAGAGCGGGGTGAACTCTAAAGTAGGAGAAGGTTTCTTCTTCCAGCGCTTTGAAGATATGATTAATGGTGGAGAAGCAAATACCATTGGTAAACAACAGTACTTAGAATCTGATTCCGCTGCCCCTCTGGCCCTCGGACAAAATTTTACAATTTCAATGTGGGTGAAACAACCAACTCCTCGTGGTTATTATGCGACCGGTGCTTCGGCCGGCCACACTGATAGCACGGCGGTCTTTGATATGTGGGGTAATGATCCGGAAGATCGAGCTTTCTCTCTTACATATACAAGAGGGGTATCGGCACCTACCTCAAGTACTGCCTATGAATTCAAAGTGAAAATTGGCTCAATCGAATCAGTTGTAAGTACTAATGTCACCTATATCCTGGATTCGTTTGAGACCGCGTGGACACATTTAACGGTGAGAAGAAAAGATAAAATTCTAACGATTTTCGTGAATGGAGTAGAGTCAAGTTCAACCACTCTCATATCTTCTGCACCTGTGAACGTTCCAGAGATGACTCGTCTGCGCGTAGGTAACTCAAGTTTATATAGTTATTATAATATACCTGGTACTGTGACAGTTGCTTCAGGATCGACCAACGTCGTAGGTACCGGAACTCAATTTATGACGGATCTGTTTGAGCAAAAAACAGGTACTGTAACTGTGAGTGCCGGAACAACGGCCGTTGTGGGTAACGGAACCATGTTCTTGACACAATTTGCAGTCGGTAATCTTGTTCGTATCGCCGGGACTTATCATCAGATTGCGACCGTCACGGACAACTTAAACATGACGCTCTCAACACCTCATGTGGCCGGTGCTACTGACGATACAATTGCAAAACGTACGACGAATACGGTCAGAATCGGTCTAAGTAATTACACGATTGCAAGCATTACTGATGATACTCACTTGACCTTGAATACGGCCCATTCAACTGGTGTCACAAATGAATATCTTGGTCTCAACATCAATACTGCCAACGCTGCCGCCATCGATGAGTATGGTTTCAACGGTTACATTGATGAACTTGCGGTATGGGATTCGGCCCTGACTCAACGTCAGATTTATGATCTAAGTCTTAAGGGTAATGCAGGTACTGCAATTCCAGTTGAACCAATGGGAACGATCATTGGTGTGAATGGAAGCACGACGGTTAATACCGCCCGTGCAAAAATTAAGCTTAACGACTGCAATGGTTATTCTCATGTATGGATTGGTTTTGCAGGAGACGCGGCCCCAACTGATGCTTCGGTAGGAGACGCCACATATCCAGGATGGGTGGCATGTTCAGACGCCATGGAATTAGATTCTCCAGTTCTGGTGGGAGATTCATTAAATAATCTAAGAATCTGGTTTATGACTGGAAACGTGGTCTCAAGTTATACCTATGACGTTGGTGTGACTCAAGCGACAGGGGACACAACTCCTCCGGCAATTCCAATCATGGTCATGCTTAACTCTGATCCGACGACTGAATCATTTGCTCGTTTCACCATTACGTCTTGTGCTGATATCGCAGCTGTTTTCGTAGGTGAGAGTGGAACGACTCCAACTGCTCACCAATCTGGCTGGCAACCTTGTACGACCTCTGCGGGAGCGATCCTATCTCAGGCCCTTACTGCTGGATTAAATAATATCAGTGTCTGGTTTAAAGATGCCGCCAACAATATGACCAGCAATACGGATTATTCTCTGACTTATAACGAGCCAGCTCTTCCAACTGCTGCTCTTCATATGACGATGGATGATGCTCAGATTATTGCTGCCACAAATTTTCAACGTGAAGTGATCACCAACGAACTAGCAAAAGGTGTGAACCCAGCGAATCTTTCAGCTGGTCGCGTAGGGATGGTAAATGAGGCGGTGAACTTCACCACCAATGCTTACTACGATATGGCCTATAGTCAATTAACTCTCACCAATACTCTGAGTTTCTTTACTTGGGTAAACGTCTCTGCTCCTGGAATGGATTCTCATCTTATTGGTCGATGGGACGGAACGGCCGCTAATGACTCATTTGCGGTTCGTATCGATAACACTGGCCGTTTATGTCTTGATCTTCAAACAACCGCCTCATCGGGTGTATGGAACACGCTTTCCTATAAACGTGTGTGCTCGAGTGCTAAGGTTCCATTTGCAACTTGGCACCATGTGGGTGTGACTCGTAATGGGGGCACTATCCAGTTCTATATTGATAATGCTTCAGCGGGATTTGAAACAGTCAACTCGGCCGACTTTGCTCCTTCAACCCTTGGTCTTCGTGTGGGTGCTCAAGCAAGAGGTTCAGGAACTTTCGCCACTGAAGGTATGCTGGATGAATTGGCACTGTGGGCGCAGGTCTTAACAAACGATCAGCGTGGAGTGGTGTATGCAAAAGGTCTAAAAGATCAGCGTCTCTTCAATGAACCGGCCCCTATTGATCCGGCAGTTTCTCCTGATCACTATTGGAAATTTGAAACTGGTTCAGCACTTACTGATCAGACCGGAGTTCTCAATTTCACTCTTAATTCAGGTGCTACGATTACAACAGTGGGTGGGCAGGTTGATGACTTCATGACGTTTGTGGCCGCTGAATCTGATGTGATTCAAACTCCACCAACGAACTTAAACCTCAATGCTGATTTCACCATGTCAGTCTGGGTAAATCCTACGACTCTTGTTGCCAGTGATATTGTGAACAAATGGGACACGACAACTCCTGTGCAGCAAAGCTTCCGCTTAAGCATGTCGGCCGCGGGTATTATAACTTTCCATTATCAAACCACTGCTGTGGGTAGTATCGCCAGTGTTCAGAGTATTCCGGCCGGTTCATGGACACAAATTACAGTTGCTCGTAGAGGAGCCGCGCTTTATCTATACTTAAACGGCTATGTTCAGAATGTCGTGAATATCGGCATTGATCCGATTGTTAATGCTTCTTCGATCCCATTCAGTGTGGGTGGTAATGGCTTTAATAGCAGCAACTACTTCAATGGTGCGATTGATGATCTGGCAATTTATCAGAGCTACTTAAAAGAGCGTAAGGTTCGCTTTAATATCGAGAAAGGAATAATGGGAGATCCATTAATCCCTTAAGAGTTTGGTTTTTAGATTTCCACCGGCCGGACATTTTTCGGCAAAGTTTTTCTTTAGGGCCTTCTTCTCACGGGAAGGCTTTAAAGAGTCCAATTTTGCCTCCATTTGCTGACATTCAATATCCTGCTTAATTGAGGCCTCATAATGGTTTTTGTAACTTTCATAAGTCTTTTTGCGGTCGATATTGAAAATGATTTCTTGAAGATCCTGGGCCTCATCGGCCGCAATATCAAAGACTGTCATAGGTTGAAGGGACTCGAAGAAAATTTCATCAGGTGCCTTTTCTAAAGTGCTAATCGGAAATTTACCCGCCTTGATGTCTTTTTGATTGATACGAAGAAGCACAGGAACTATGGTCGTCTCATTTTTTTTCACGAGAGACATGTCCATCGAAACCAGAACCGGAATATCATCATCGAAAGCGGCATTATCAACTGCCTTCACGTAAACGTTATAGATATCATCTGAAGTCTGGAAGATGTGATTACGGCCATCAATCGTGCAAGTCACGCTATGTTTACCAGTCGGAACGATCAGAAGTTCATTTAAAAACGCACAGTATTTTAAAGAGGCCTCTTTATAGGTGTTTTTCTCTGGAGAATTCGCCACACAAGTTCCGTGAATTTTTCCTTCGACGATTTTTAAAGGATGACATGTGACCTTGAAATCTTCACCAAGGAGAGAAGAAAAAAGCATAAAGGTATTGTTCAAAACATCCACGTAAGGAAAATTCTCCGTATTGTGAGAAATATTTGCCTTGAACTCAGATTCCAAATTTTTCAAAAGTTTTGGTTCGGGAATTTTAAAGGCGTCTTTGGTCTTGGCCGTTCGGATACAACGTTTGTCATAGGCCACTTTTGTGATGGCATCAGGGGCAAAGCTATTTAAAAAGCTGTAGCGATCTTTTAGAAGCTCGCAGTTTTTCTCAACGTCTTCTTCCAGCTTTTTGGTAATTCCGATGTAGGTGTCGAGAGTTTTATTACGAAGATCTTTGAGATCATTTCGGTGGGGCATGGATTCCAGTGCGAGTCCCAGAATTTTGAGCGCCAATGAAGAGTTTTCTCCTTCTAAAGCACTATTGGCCGCAAGTCGAGCATCCATCGCGGCTTGGTGGGCGAGGAAGACATAGGCCTCACTTTCTTTATCTTTAATTTCGGCCAAACGGGTCAAAGAGTGAGGAATGTCCGTTTGAGCATAAATTGGGAATATAAAGCAGGTCGCCAGGATGATGAGGATTTTCATTTCAAAATGGTAGGTCTAAAATACCGATATGAAAATACTCCATGACCCTAATTCAAACTTACATCTTACCAAATACGGAATTCAGGTTCCGCTAGCGGATGATCGCGATTTTAAGGTCTATGATTTTCTAAATAACAAAGGCATTCCTGTCACCATGAACTTTACTCAGAATGTAAGTCTGACTAAAGAAGATATAGCTCGGGTCCATAATGAAGAGTTCATGTCGAAACTTTACGGAACCAAAGAAGAACTTCGCCACGAAATTATTAAATGCTATGAGCTCATCAATGAAAATGGAGAGTATAACCGTTACGATCCAAATGCTGCCAAGGCCCCGCTCGAAGAATTGTTTGATTCAGTTCTTTTAAAAACAAAGGGAACGATGTTTGCGGTTCAGGAGGCCCTGAAGACCGGTGCTTGCTTCTTTTTAGGCGGTGGTTTTCATCATGCCATGAGTTTTGGAGGACGCGGTTTTTGTCTTATCAATGATGTGGTAATCGCTTCTCGTTGGGCCCAAAAAAATCTTGGTGTAAAAACCGTATGGGTCATTGATGTGGACGCTCACAAAGGTGACGGAACTGCTGAACTCACTCAACATGACCCTTCTATTAAAACTCTTAGTATTCATATGGCCGACAGCTGGCCATTAGACAACGGTTCTCCTGATAGTCCGTGGTTTATCCCTAGTGATGTCGAAATTGGCATTAAGGCCAATCAGGAAAGCACCTATCTTCCGCGGTTAGAAGAGGGTCTTAAAACACTCGAGGCCATGGGAAAACCTGATCTCGCGATTGTGGTTCAGGGGAGTGATCCTTACGAGAAAGATCGTCTTCCAAGTGCCAGTTTCTTAAAGTTAACTAAAGAACAAATGCTTGAGCGAGACCTTCTCGTTTATTATTTCCTCAAAGATCGTGGCATTCCTCAGGCCTATGTGATGGCCGGAGGGTATGGCGAGCATGTTTATGAAATTTACTGTCAATTTTTAGAGGCGATTTCCTCAAAATAATCCTGAGTGTACGCGTCAGGCTATCTTCTCTTCATTTCTTTTTTCTGACTCCGAAAAGTGTACCGAGGTAGTATGAGCTTTCGAGTCAATACAAACGTAAGCGCCCTCGCTTCTCAAAGAGCGATGAGCAAAGTGAATAAGGAGACTGAAGAGTCTTCTGTGAAGCTTAGTTCCGGGCAGAGAATTACAAAAGCAGCAGACGATGCTGCCGGCCTCGCTATTTCTGAAAAACTAAAAGCTGAAATTCGTTCTTCTCGTCAGGCCAATCGTAACGCCAACGATGGTCTCTCCCTTGTTCAAGTAGCAGAAGGTGGATTGGAAGAATCATCAAGTTTATTGACTCGTATGCGTGAACTTGCCATCCAGGCAGCTTCTGATACGTTGACTGACAGTGATCGCATGAAGTCCAGCATGGAATATGAATCGATCAAAGATGAATTAGAGCGTCTTTCGCAGACCACTGAATTCAACGGTAAAAAACTTCTGAATGGTTCTGGCCCGCGCCTGGATTTCCAGGTTGGTGTGGGTGATAACACGGCCGATGATCATATTAGTTATGATTCAAAATCAATCAATGCTGGGATTCAGTTTTTGGGAGTTGCCCACGCTTCGATCAGATCGAAAAGTAGTGCTCAGCAAAGTTTATCCACCATTGATAATGCCATTAACAAAATTTCCGGACACCGCTCTCTTTTGGGTTCGATTCAGAACCGATTGATCACAAGTTCCAATAATCTTGGAATCTATACTGAGAATATGAGTAAAGCTAACAGCCAGATCCGAGATGCGGATTTTGCTCTGGAAACTTCTCAGCAAGCTCGTAACTCAATTGTGGCCTCTGCTGGTACGGCCGTAATGGCCCAGGCCAATATGTCAGGTCAGAACGCTCTCAAACTCGTAGGGTAAACCCATTTAATTCAAGTACTGGCCCCATCGTCAATGACCGTGGTCACTGACATTATATTTTTTTCTCTCACAATAGGCTCGAGGTGTTTTATGAATACAACTGAGTCATATAGTGCGGTCATCTTGGACCTCGACGGAGTTCTTACCGATACTCGTAATCTTCATTACGATGCCTGGAAACAGACCTTTGATGAATATCTGAGGAACTACGGACAAGGACCATTCTCTCAAAAAGAATATGAGCAGTATGTCGATGGTAAGCCTCGATCTCAGGGAATCCTGGACTTCCTGATTTTTCGGGGAATTCCCATCACTTCAAGTGAGCTTCAGAAATTGGGGCAAAGGAAAAATGAAATATATCTCTCTGAATTGGATCATCAAGGAGTCGTGGTTTTTTCTGATGCTTTGAGAGCATTAAGAAAGTGGAGGGACAAAGGTGTTCCTCTGGCCGTCGTTTCATCCAGTAAAAACACCACCAAAATCTTAGATCGATTACGCATTAGAAATTATTTCGAGGTAGAAATGAATGCCTTGATCGGAGAAGAGATGCATCTGGAAGGAAAACCCAGTGCGGATTTCTTCCTAGAGGCGGCCAAACGTTTAAATAAGAAACCAGACGAATGTATTGTCGTCGAAGATGCAGTCGCTGGCATTCAAGCGGGCAATGCCGGAAATTTTGCTTCTGTCATCGGAGTCGCTCGTCCTGGCCAAACAGGTGGGAAAGAACTCAGTGAGGCGGGAGCGGACTTTGTGGTGACGGGACTGGAAGAAATATTCGACTTAAAACCAAATATCATAAAAAGCTGGCGCAACTTCGCTCAGTTTATTGATGGGAAGGAGATGGCCCTCTTCCTGGATTTTGATGGAACTTTGAGTGAAATCGTTCCGGATCATCACGATGCTCAGATGGTTGAAGAGATTCGCCCCGTACTAACTCGAATTTCAGATAGTATCAAGGTCGCCATCATTAGCGGTCGAGATCGAAAAGATGTTAAGGCCCGGGTAGGGATTGATGGTCTTTTCTATGCCGGCTGCCATGGTTATGACATTAGCGGCCCTGGATGTTTTCATTTTCAAATTGAAGAAGCAGAAGAGGCAAGTTCAGAAATGAACGAGGCGATTAAACAAATCGAGTCTCATGCGGACAAATACCCGGGTCTTTCCATTGAAAGGAAAAAATATTTCACGGCGATCCATTACCGAAATGTTGATTCCTCGCTTCATCAAAGCTTAAAAAACGAAATTAATGATCTGGTCAAAAGCTTTAAGAAGCTTGAGGTTAGAAGAGGGAAAATGGTTTTCGATCTTGCCCCAAAATTGAAATGGAACAAAGGTGAGGCAGTAAAAAAACTCTGTGAAGTTTTAGATATGGCCCCTGGAAAAACCGTCGCGGTCTATATAGGCGATGATCTAACGGATGAAGACGTTTTTTGTGAACTTCATTCTTGGGGGATTGGAATAAAGGTCGGAATAGAAAGTATGGCCGGTACTTGTTCCGATTATTCACTTCGAACTCCTTCAGAGGTCGCAACTTTTTTAAATAAGATCGAACAAAACTTCACTCAACAGGAAAAACAATGGAGACGTGGAGCTTAACCTACGATGAGTGGGATCCTCAGGAAGAACGACTAAGAGAGGCCCTCTGTACTTTAGGGAACGGATACTTCGCGACGAGAGGTGCCGCAGAAGAAAGTACAACAGGCGATTTTCATTATCCTGGTACCTATCTTGCAGGAGGTTTCAATCGGAGCATCTCAATTATTGCGGGAGAAGAAATACAAAATGAAGATCTGGTAAATTGGCCCAACTGGATCTGCCTCAGCTTCCGACATGTGAATGATGAATGGCTGGATCTCTCAAAGATGGAGGTCCTTTCTTATCAACAAGAGCTTGATTTAAGATCTGGTGTTTTAAGCCGGTGTTTAACTCTTCGGGATAAATATGGTCGAGAATCCGAATTAAAAACGAACCGATTTGTAAGTATGTCCAATAAACATGTGGCCGGTATAAAATGGTCTTTGCGGCCCCTAAATTGGTCGGGTCCAATCGAAATTAAAAGTTGGATTGATGGGGGCGTGGATAATTCTGGCGTTCATCGTTATCGTGAATTGAATCGAAAGCATCACACAGTCAGACGTTCAGGAAATATTGATCGAGAAAGTTTTTATCTCGAAACCACCACTAATGAATCCCAAATCGTTATGGCCCAAGCAATACGAAACAGAATTTCTAAATCTGAATTTAAATTTGATGAGTGGATTAAAGAGGATTCAATTGGACATACTTTCTCAATCACTTTGGATGAACAAGAAGAGGTCACGATTGAAAAAGTGATGGCCCTTTTTCATTCCCGTGACCGGGCCCTTAGCCACCCTTTATACGAGGCCAAGCGGCTCCTGATGAAAATTGGAAATTATGAGGAAATATTGGCCTCCCATCGACGTGAATGGGAACATCTTTGGCATCTTTGTGACATTGAGCTCCTGGATAATCCCCGGGAAGCTAAACTTTTACGTTTTCATATTTTTCATCTTCTCCAAACAGTATCTCTTCATAACATCGACCTGGATGCGGGAGTTCCCTCTCGAGGACTTCACGGAGAGGCCTACCGGGGACACATTTTTTGGGACGAGGTGTACATATTCCCCTTATTGAATATTCGCGTTCCCGAGATAGCCCGATCTCTTTTAATGTATCGATATCGAAGACTTGATGAGGCAAGGATCAATGCTCGGGAGAGTGGATTTGAAGGAGCCATGTATCCCTGGCAAAGCGGAAGCAATGGTGAAGAAGAAAGCCAGTTAACACATTTGAATCCTGTATCCGGGAAATGGATCCCGGACTCGACATATCTGCAACGTCATATCAATAGCATCATTGTTTACAACATTTGGAAATATTATCAGGCCACAAATGATCTGGAGTTTCTTTCGTTCTTTGGTGCCGAGATGATGCTAGAAATCTGTCGGTTTTGGGCCAGCAAAATGACTTATAATTTGGATCGCGATCGCTACGATATTAAAAACGTTGTGGGGCCGGATGAATTTCATACCGCTTATCCCGACTCGGATGAATTAGGCATAAATAATAATGCTTATACAAATTTTATGGTCTCATGGTGTCTAAAAACTACCGTCGAACTCTTTCGTAGTTTACCTGTTAATAGACGACGGGATCTTTTGAGTATATTGCAAATTAAAAATGATGAATTAGACATGTGGCTTGAGAAAAGTCGAAAGATATTCATCCCCATGGCCGAAGGTGGAATCATTGAACAGTTTGAAGGTTTTGAAAAACTGGAGGACCTTAATTGGGACCATTATAAGCGGAAATATGGGAACATTCAGCGCATTGATCGGCTTCTTGAGGCAGAAGGTGATGATCCGAACAAATACAAATTGAATAAACAGAGTGATGTGTTGATGATCTATTATCTTTTTCTGCCAGATGAGCTAGAAAAAAATTATGAATGGCTGGGCTATCACTTTGACAAAGATAGCATTTTAAAAAATATTCAATATCATCTGGCACTTTCCTCAAATGGATCGACTTTAAGTCGTGTCGTTCATTCCTGGATTCTTTCTCGTTATGATCTGGATCTTTCCTGGCACTGGTTCTTGCGTGCTCTGGAGAGTGATATATCGGATATTCAAGGAGGGACGACCGAAGAGGGAATTCATCTGGGTGCGATGGCAGGAACTGTGGACTTGGTTCAGAGATGTTTTACAGGCATTGAGGTCAGAGATGATGTCATTTGGCTGCTTCCTCATATTCCAAGTAAGATTCGTCATTTAAATTTAAGAGTTCGCTTTCGCGGTCATTCCATTCAGATTCGGTTCGCCGATGATCTATGCAAGATTAAAATTGAGCGTAGCTGGTTGGTCCCTGGTAAAATTGGATTTCAGGGTGAGGTCCATGAGTTCAATGAAGGAGATGAGTTCTCTTTCAAACTGAAACCAGTCGAGGCAGATGTGATTACTGACAGAATATCTTCTGCATTGCCTTGAGAAGCTTGAGTACCAGGGGATTTTCAATATAGTAGAAAGAAAAATTTTTCTCTCTTCTTAGCCCCAGAAGACCTTCATTTTGCATGCGCTTAAGGAATTGAGACGTATGTGATTGAGAGAGACCAACTGCGTTTTGAATTTCTGAAACCTGCTTTTCGCCGTCACTAAGATAGCACAGAATCAACAACCGCTGTGGATGGGCAAACTGCTTCAAAAGTCCCGCCACTTCATCACATTTGTCCTGCATAATACTTAAATCCATACTGACCTCATGATACTAACTGTGGAATAGACCACAACAAGTGTAAAGAGTATTTTCCTGAACTTTAGCATTTCAGGAGGCAATTTTTTTATGAGCAAAACAGATATGAACGAGCCAAAGGTAATTAATGCAAGCTCAGAAAGACTAATCAGTGAACTTACTTCTCCCCATTGAAAAATAAAAGACATCACTGAAATTAAAAGAATGCTGGCAAGTCCATTTCCCAGGGCCTCTTGATAGTTCATTCCAAAAAAATTCATTAGAACCGGCATGAGAACGACACCTCCCCCTAGACCTGTGAGTGTCGTTAAAATTCCCAGTAATAGACCGATGATGACCGATTTTATCGGCCCTTGCTTTTCTTGCTTGGCCCCCAATTCACGACGCTCTCTCCAAACACTCAATAAGCCATAGATTCCAATGGAGATGATTAGTGTGGCCACTACATAATCTGGAATTTCATTTTTTTTATTCACTGACAAAACATTTCCAATGGCCCCTGCTGATACAAGGGTGAGAACTAACCGAAGGTTTAATTTTGGCCTAAGACCAATTAAGTTTATCAGAGTACTCATAATGACGATGACTAGGGAAAGAGTCGTAGCATCCCTCAATGACAGTGATAAAAGACCAATCAAAAGAGGAATCGCTGCCAGTGCTCCGCCAGCGCCAGTGAGCCCCATGATTAGTCCCACAAACAGTCCTATGATGATGTAGAGGAGCATGTTTTATTCCTTGATCTGAATGTGGATTTATAATATTATGATTTTGTAATATTGTAAACTTGAAAAGGACAAACCGATGTTACCAATATTAGGTGGGGCCATTATAGGATTGGCCGCAAGTATATTGCTTCTATTCGATGGAAGAGTGACTGGAATTAGTGGCATTACTTCAGGAGTGATTAAATCAGAGACACCAGACAAGTCTTGGCGAATTTTTTTTCTTTCCGGACTAATAATTGGTGGAGTTCTTCTACGTTTTTTTCGACCGGAGGCAGTGACCATTATTTCCGGCGCCTTCAATTATGATTACGCCCTTGCCGGTTTTTTAGTTGGGTTTGGCACTGTTTTAGGGAGTGGATGCACTTCAGGTCACGGAGTATGTGGATTGTCCCGTTTTTCAGTTCGTTCAATGGTTGCAGTTCTCATTTTCATTGGCACTGCCATGTTAACGTTATTTGTCTTTAAGACTTTTCGAGGTGTCCTATGAAAAATGTGGTTGCCTTACTATCGGGCCTTATTTTTGCCATGGGCCTCGGTCTAAGCGGAATGACCCGACCAGATGTTGTTAAAGGTTTTCTCGATATAACGGGAGAATGGAATTGGTCATTGATGGGAGTCATGTTTGGAGCAATCCTGGTCCATAGTATTGCGTATCAACTCATTATGAAAAGAAAGTCTCCTATTTTAGAAAAGGAGTTTTATCTTCCAACCAAGACCAGCGTTGATTCACGCCTCATCATCGGTTCCATCATTTTTGGAATCGGTTGGGGATGGGGAGGAATTTGTCCAGGACCGGCCATCGTCAATCTTGCATCTGGGTCCGCCCGTGCCGTTATTTTTGTTCTCTTTATGTTACTTGGCATGAAAGTCTTTCAATGGTTTGATAATAAGGTCCTGTCTAAATAAGCGAGGTCTTTATGCAAAATAGTTTAATCTTCTACCAGCTTTTTGAAAAAGAATCTTCAACCTATACCTATCTTCTGGGCGACATTAAAACAGCTGAGGCCGTGATCATTGACCCAGTTATGGAGACCAGCGAGAGAGACATTAAGCTGATTAACGACCTTGGATTAAAACTAAAATATATTCTTGAGACCCATGTTCATGCAGACCATGTGACTGGGTCGGGGATCCTTCGCAACCGAACCGGAGCACAGATCGCTTTAGGTGCTGCCAATGATTCAGGATGTGCCGACATTTCTCTTAAGGAAGGAGATCAAATCAGGTTTGGTTCTCATAGTATTACTTCGATTTCTACACCAGGTCATACAAATGGGTGCATGACTTATCACCTGGATAACATGCTCTTTACCGGTGATACCCTTTTGATCCGTGGATGTGGTCGAACTGATTTTCAGGAAGGCTCATCAGAAAGACTCTTTCATAGTGTAAGAGACAAGATCTTTGCTTTTCCGGATGAAACATATATTTATCCTGCACATGATTATAAAGGATTTACTCGAACAACAGTTGGTGATGAGAAAAAGCTCAACCCTAGATTGAAACTCGAGAATACTGAAGCGGATTTCGTTAAAATAATGGCAGAGCTTAAATTGGACTATCCTAAAAAGCTACAAGTTGCCGTCCCGGCGAATAAACAATGTGGTCTTAATCCCGGGCAGAACAATTCTTAACAACGTACCTCGCCATTGCGCTGAAACAAGAAATACAATGGCTGGTCCATATTTTCTCGTGATACAATTCGTGAATGAGTGACACGACTTCTTTCAGTGCGACATCCGAAACCATTGAGCGTAATCATTGGAAGACCTTGAAGACACTGGGACATTATCTGTGGCCCGCGGACAGAAAAGATTTAAAGGTCAGAGTTGTTTTTGCCATGTTTTTCCTCGCGGCAGGAAAGATCCTCAATGTTTATGTTCCGTTTCTCTTAAAGTCTTCCATTGATCAACTGTCTCAAACGAACAAAGTTCTTGTTCTTCCACTGGGTCTCATCATCGCCTATGGTCTTGCTCGATTACTGGTAGGAATTTTTGAGGAACTAAGAGATCTCATCTTTGCCAAAGTTGAACAGCACGCCTTACGTAACATCGCCTTGAACACATTTAGACACCTTCATGGTTTGTCTTTGGATTTTCATTTATCGAGACAAACCGGCGGCCTATCAAGAGTGATTGAAAGAGGGACCAGAGGGATTCAATTTCTTTTGGACTTTATGACCTTTAATATTATTCCGACCATCCTTGAAATTATTCTTGTGACTGGTGTGTTGGTTTATCACTTCAATTTGACCTATGCTTCAGTCATTTTCATAACCATTGCCATCTACATTGTGCTGACTCTGATGGTAACAGAGTGGCGCCTTAAATACCGTAAGGCGATGAATACCGCGGAGACCAAGGCCAATACCCGCGCGATTGATAGTCTTCTTAATTTTGAGACTGTTAAGTATTTTGGAAATGAGGAGCATGAGTTTCATCGCTTCGATGAATCCCTTGCTCAGTATGAGACGGCGGCGATCAAGGGGCAAAATACTCTGTCTCTTTTGAATCTCACTCAAAAAGGCATTATCTCCTTTGGTCTTATCATTATCATGTTGATGGCCGCGAGAGATGTGGTGAGTGGAAAAATCACAGTGGGTGATTTCGTGCTGGTCAATACATTTCTTATTCAGCTTTATTTGCCCCTAAACTTCTTGGGATTTGTATACCGAGAAATTAAAAACAGCTTAGTCGATATGGATAAGATGTTTGAACTTATAAAAGTCCATGCATCTGTGGCCGATGATAGTAACGCTGAACCCTTAGTTATCACGAGGGCAGTGATTGAATTTGAGGATGTGCGATTTGGATATAAGTCAGACCGAGAAATCCTAAAAGGTATTAGCTTCAGAATTGACTCCGGAAAGACCCTCGCCATTGTGGGTCCCAGTGGATCAGGCAAATCGACAATCGGCAGGCTTTTGTATCGATTCTACGACGTCACTGGTGGAGTCATCAGCATCGATGGACAAAATATTCGAAAGGTAAAACAGCACTCCCTACGATCACATATTGGAATGGTTCCACAGGACACGGTGCTATTTAACGATACCATTGGCTACAACATCCAATACGGTCGCCCAACTGCGACAATGGATGAAGTAAAAAGGGCAGCTGAGCTGGCCCATATTGATGAATTTATCAATGAGCTACCTGATAGATATGAAACTCCGGTTGGAGAGAGAGGATTGAAACTTTCAGGCGGAGAAAAACAACGAGTTGCCATCGCCAGAACGATTCTTAAAAACTCTGAGATCCTTTTGTTTGATGAGGCGACTTCGGCATTGGATTCACAAAAAGAAAAAGAAATCCAAAAGTCACTTAAGGATATTTCACGAGATCGCTCCACCTTAATCATCGCCCATCGACTTTCGACGATTACCCATGCAGATGAGATAATTGTGCTGCAAAACGGGAAGGTCGTGGAAAGAGGTGTGCATAGTCAATTGCTCCGTCAAGGTGGCATCTATGCATCGATGTGGGCAAAGCAGCAGGAAGAAGAAGCTCATTCTATTCAGGTATAATTGCCGCTCGTTCACTTCCTTTCTTATAAGGCAGGTCTAAACTAACCGTAAGAGCGCTTCTCTTTATGTGAGTGAAGGAGTCACTTATGGAATCATTTCCTGTTCATGCGGTTTATGAGCTCGAATTTCCAGAATTCACTGCGGAAATTTCTGTTCTATCTTCTACACATCTCCAATTTGAAATTAAAGAAGGTCGTTATGAACGAACGGCCATTGTAAATTATGAGGCGCAAAAGATCAGATCAGGGGTTTTCATTGTTAGCTGGCAAGATGAAGACAAATCAACGGTCGTTCATGTTGAGGACTTCATCAACCGGAAAATCTTTACTTTTGCGACCTTAGACGACAATACCTTCATTAGATCTCAGGGAAATATTCGTTTCATTGAAGAGCTAAACGAGGGGGCCTATCATTAATTATAAAGTAGGGATTTTGACTGCGACCATCTTGGGCTCAAGCATGGTCTTTATCGATGGCTCTGTAGTGAATGTTATTATGCCTGAGCTGCAACGTGAGTTTAATGCCACTGCCGTGCAGATTCAGTGGGTGGTAGAGGCATATCTTCTATTTCTGTCATCTCTGATTCTTGTGGGCGGTTCGATCGGAGATCACTTTGGAAGGAAGCGTGTTTTTCAAATAGGCACTGTGATCTTTATCATTGCTTCAATTGGTTGTGGTCTTTCTCAAAATCTCATGCAAATGACGATCTTTCGTTCTCTTCAGGGAGTTGGAGGTGCGCTTCTCACTCCAGGAAGTCTTGCCATTATTAATAGTGTCTTTCCTAAAAACGAACGAGGTAAGGCAATCGGTACATGGTCGGCTTTTAGTTCCATTACGACGGCCTTTGGGCCGGTATTGGGTGGTTGGCTAAGTGACAATCTTTCCTGGCGATGGGTCTTTTTTATTAATCTTCCAATTGGGCTTTTGACAATTTTTTTCACCCGGAGTTTTGTCCCGACTCAATGTCGTGAAACAGGTGAGGAGACGCTCGATCTTCCAGGAGTTGTTGTTTCCTCATCCGGAATAGGGAGTATTGTTTTTGGTCTCATCGAAAGCAATTACTTCATTATGATGATCGGTGTGGCGCTCATGATTCTTTTTCTCTTCATGGAAACACGTTCAAAAAGTCCCCTGGTACCTTTATCTTTTTTTAAATCCAGAGTTTTCTCTGCGGTCAACATGTCGACCTTTCTTCTTTATGGGGCCTTAAGTATTGTGTTCTACTTTCTTCCTTTTAATTTAATTCAGGTTCAAGGTTTTTCCGCCACCCAGGCAGGTGCTGCCAATCTGCCTTTTATCTTTATCATTTTTTTATTTTCCCGCTGGTCTGGAGGTCTTTATGACAAGGTAGGAGCAAGGCTTCCCATTGCCGTTGGTTCCATTATTTCTGGTCTTGGATTTCTTGCTCTAGGATTTATGCCAGGATTAGATGCTTCTTATTGGAAAGACTTCCTTCCGGGGCTGATTTTATTTGGGTTAGGCATGTCTCTTTGTATTGCTCCGTTAACCACAGCAGTTCTAGGGGCCGTACCGGATAAATTTTCAGGCCTCGCTTCTGGTGTTAACAATGCGGTCACGCGTTTGGCGGGACTGGTTGGAATAGCCATTATGACGGCCATGATCGTGATGTGGTTTCATCATTATCTGGAAATGGCCCTCGTAAACATGCCAATGAATGTGGGACTTAAAGAAGAGCTTCTCAGTCGTTCTCAAGATCTGGCCGGACTTCAAGGACATTCCAAAGAGGTTGATGGAATTATTCGTGTGGCTTATCTTGAGAGTTTTAAATCAGTCATGATTTCATCTGCGCTGCTGGCACTCGCGAGTTCACTTTGCGCCTTGATCTTTATACCAAGTGAGAAGGTTATTCGCCTGCCTCTCTCTCCTGTTAGATAATAAGGTTAAAAGGAGTCTTTATGATTTTATGGAGCTCCGATGTAGGCTACAACTTCCTCGTTTGTTTCTTCCTCTTCTGGACCGTACAGATCATTATCGGGATTATTATTAAGCTCAAAAATCTCGGTTTCACCTGTGAGAACTATCGACATCGTGCTCAGGATCTTCTTCATGAATATGTGAATAAATTGGAAGAGCCTTATCATCGAAAACACAGCTAGTTCCACCGCCACCAACTTCTGGCACGGCCAAAATTTAGGTGCAAAATCGCTTTGGCACTGAATGAAATCCATGAGTTCCGCAAAACGGCGCCATTGCGAAGTTTTTTGGAAGTGCTACGATATGGGCCATGAAAAATAAACCCTTCATCTTCACATTATTATCTGTACTGTGCTTCATTGAACCAGCAATTAAGGTGCTCTATTTCAGAGCAATCACCCAATTTGATTTTCTGGTGATTCTTGCCAACCTTAAAGCGAGAAATTCTTTCGTTGAGGTCTTTGACTTCTGGATCGTGTTTCCGTTAGCAGGTTTACTCATCATGCGACTTCGAAAGTGGACCTACTACGCTTTCATGTCGATTCTTGCATATATCGTTTACAACATCTTCACTTACGAGAAATACACCTGGCCCTATAACAGTGATACACCATTCATGTATAACTACATTGTGGCCCTTGGTGCATTTGCGGTCTTTGCTTACTTCCTTTCTCCTAAAGCACGTGAACCGTTCTTTGATCGCCGTGCGAGATTATGGGAGACCAAGACCCGTTATAAAGTACAAATTAGTTGTAAGTTAAAGAGCAGCTCTTTAACTTTCCCATCAAAAATTCTCAACATCTCTAAGACCGGGGCCTTTGTGCAGGATTCACCTTACATAAATGTAGGGGAAACGCTTGAAATGGAATTCAATTTTCTCGGGCACACTATGGAAGTGCCTGTGCAAATCATCCACAAGCACAATAGCCATAATAAGCAGGGATATGGGGTTGAGTTTAAGTTCAAAAACTTTGCTCAAAGTGTTCGCATGGGCAAGATGATTAACATCATCAAAAAGTCCCATGCTGACCTTGGAGCAACGCCTAAGATCGCCGCTTAAGGGCTACTGTAGTCTTTAATTGAATTTGGATCGACAGAAACAGGGACAGCAGTTGCAGACCATACTGTCTTCTTGTGTGATCCAACGATGATCTTCTTCGAATTGAATTGAACATCAATAAGTGCGTTGAAGTTTCCTTGAACCGCAAAGAAAGACATTCTCATAAGGGCCTCGTCCTGATCTTCGCAATTCTCAACATGATAGGGTTCTTCATTTCTTTTTAGTTTGCTCGTCATTTTACTTTGTTCTTTAGTGAAGAACAAAATTTCCTTCGCCTGTTCCATTGTGTGGTTATAGGCATCGAATGGCTCACGCACTTTATCTTCGAAGCACACTGGACAATAAGTAGGGTGAGTAAGTTCTTTTGGAACTTTCTTTAAGAATGAGAAGTGATCTTCACCCATAAACTGTGTACAGGACTTACAAGTGTTCTCGTGGCAGATACCACAGTTGTAGATTGCTTTCGGTTTACGACAGCTTTTGCAAAATTCATTTGTATTCATAAAAGTAAAATTACCATCAATCCTTTGTTTTGCGTGGAAATTTCCACCGGCCGTACCACTTTAAAGCACGTCGTCGTGTACCTGTAGCACTTAAACGCAACAAAACATCTCGTGTATTATTAGTAGTTTATATCAGTTTGGGGCCATTTTGGAACCGGCAAGTGTACACAATTGTGAATGGTTTGTGATGCCCCTACCTGAAACTTTCTTTACACATTTTTCGCGTTTGAATACTTTCCACTCCGCCAAGGCAAATGACATTAACGATTTTTGATAGCGATATTTAACAAACCAAAAAAAGGGAAAAAAAATGAAATCACTTCTTACTGTTGCTCTTCTAGTTGCTTCTGCTAACTCATTCGCATGGGGCCTTGAGTCTTACTACGGAAAGACTTCTATGGTTAACGGCCGTCACGCTTGTACTCTTACAAACAAGTCTGGCAAAGACCTTGATATCAAGCGCGTTGAATTCGTTCTTGACCGTCGTACAGGTGAAAACTCAGAAGTTATCGTTACTAAAACTGTTAACTCTGTAATCTACGCTGGCGAAACAATGACTGTTGTTTCTGACGCTGGTCACGAGCTTTCTGCTTACGTTTGTAAGTTCCTTGCTCGTCGTTAATTTTTAACCATAACTAAAACTTTTTAAATTTAAGGATAATAATATGAAATCTCTAGTTCTTTCAGTTGCTCTACTTGCTTCTGCTCAATCATTCGCTTTCGGTCTTGAGTCTCACTACGGAAAACTTTCTATGGTTGGTGGTAAGCACGCTTGTACTCTTACAAACAAAACTGGTGCTGATCTTGATATCAAGCGCGTTGAGTTCCAACTTGAGCGTCTTGCTGGCAAGAACCGTGAAGTAGTTTTCACAAAATCAGTTAACTCAGTAATCTACGCTGGCGAAACTATGACTGTTGTTTCTGACGCTGGTTGGAACTTCACTGGTTACGTTTGTAAATTTCTTGCTCGTTAATTTTTAACTTTTAATTTTAAGGACTAATACATGAAAGCTCTAATTGTTGCCGTTGCTCTAATCGCTTCTGCTCAATCATTCGCTGCTGGTTACGTGACTCAGTCATTCAGCAAAATCTTCTACGCTCCAACTGAAGCTGAGCTAGTTGAAAAAGTTGAAGCTGCAATCCCTTCAATCCAGGCCGGTGAAGATAAAGAACTTACACGTTCTATGGAGTTCCAAGCTTGTTCTCCAATTCACCCACGTCACATCAAAATTGGTAAACTTTTCATCAAGAAACGTTACACAACTGTTGATGGTGTACTAGTTCCTAACTACCGCGGTATGCTTATCGTTTCTCACAACCGCTGTTTCGAATCTAACCACTAAGATTTAGTGTTTAAATAGGAAGGTCCCTTCGGGGACCTTTTTTTTGTATGATGCAAGAAGATCATTTACCAAACATCGCTGAATACCTGAACTATCGAGAGTTCCTTCAGGATTTTTATCTTTCTAAGAAGAAGGTAAATGCTTCTTATTCTTATCGCGTTTTTGTTAATAAAGGTGAACTAGGTTCTCCTTCTCACTTAAAGATGGTGATCGACGGAAGTCGTAACCTCACTCTCAGCACAATCCCTAAATATGTTAAGGCCATCGGATTTAAGAAGAAGATGGAAACACAGTTGTTTGAGCTTTTGGTTCACTACAATCAGGAAAGTGATGCTGATCAAAAAATTACTTATTTCAACGAAATCATGAACCTCAAGAGGAAACAGGGTCTTTCTATGCTGGAGAAGCATCAGTTTGATCTACTGGCCCATTGGTTTCATGTTGCCATATATGTTCTGATTGATCTTTATGATTTTAAGGATGATCCAGAGTGGATCTCTGAACGGCTCCGTAAGAAGGTCACGGCCCGTCAGGTGCGGGAAACTCTGGATTCCCTTGAAACACTAAAGTTAATCGAGAAAGACGACATCAAAGGATATCGTCAGACTTCGGGTGCCCTTTCAACTGATGAAGATATTAAATCATTAGGGGCTTACCGATATCATCAAGACATGTTAGAACTCGCCCTGGATTCGCTTAAAAATGATTCACTGGATGTACGCGAGTTTAACGGTGTGACGATGAAAATCAGCAAAGATAAGCTGAGTGTTCTCAAAGATAAGATTCGTGCATTTAGAAAAGAGATCAATGAGCTTACCAGTAATATGGAAGGCACTGATCAAGTCTACCAGTTAAATATTCAACTCTTCCCACTCACTGAGGTGAAACAATGAAGAATTTAGCTTTTATCTTTTTGGCCCTAGTCTCTTTCCAAATTTGGGGAGGCGGTGGAGTTGACGTAGGTAACCACAGTCAGAAAAGTTTCAGAGGAACATTCCAGGTTCCAACATTTGAAACAGAAGAGGCGATGGTTTCTCACGTGCAGGGACTATTACCTTCGATTGAGAAGGGAACGAATAAAGAAGTTAAGAAACTAGTCTCTCAAGGAAAGTGTTCGAATAAAGTAACATTTGATGAATTAGAAGTGCTTGCTGCTTATGATTACAGCAATCTTCAGAAGAAGATGTTTCATCTTTCATCTGGTCTGGTAATCGTAAATCTTTACGACTGTAAGACGCCTTCAAAAATCACTAACGAAGCAGAGTTCTAGCCAACGACTCTCGTTCTCAAAGAGCGAGGGAGCTTTTCAATGTCCTGCGCCAGTTGACTGGCGTGGGCAGAATGAACGTCCATCACCAGATATCCGATCTCATCATCCGTAGACAAATACTGACCTTCAATGTTGGCACCGGCCTTAGAAATAATGGTGTTGATTTCCCCAAGTACACCAGGCTGGTTTTTGTGAACATTCAGAATACGTGACGTACCTTTTTTGACTGGTAGATCTACATTCGGAAAGTTTACCGCACCTGATGAGGAACCAATCTTTAAATAACGACGGAAGCTTTCCGCCACTTCAATACCGATGGCCTTCTGGGCCTCTTCCGTGCTTCCCCCGATATGCGGAGTAAGAATCACGTTTGATAGACCTTGAAGAGGGGACTGAAATTTTTCTTTGTTAGAGGCCGGCTCAATTGGAAATACGTCAATCGCACAACCGGCGATATGTTTCGATTTCAAAGCCGACACGAGATCATCGATCACTACCACCGTTCCACGGCTGGCATTGATTAAGAAACTTCCTTTCTTCATTAATGACAATTCTCTTTCACCGATCATATTCATTGTTTCTGGAATTTCCGGAACGTGAAGAGTTACGAAGTCCGAAACTTTGAGAAGATCATCCAGTGAAGTCATGGCACGGGCATTACCCAGTGGAAGTTTCTTGATGGTATCGAAGAAGACAACCTGAAGACCCATAGACTCGGCAAGAATACTCACCTGACTACCGATGTGGCCGTAACCCACGATACCCAGAGTTTTTCCACGCACTTCTTTTGAACCTTCCGCAGACTTTACCCATTCACCCGAGTGGGCCTTGGTATTCCGGTCACCCAATTGACGAGAGAGTGCGATCATTTCTGCGATCACTAGCTCCGCCACACTTCGCGTATTGGAGTGAGGAGCGTTGAAAACAGCGACACCTTTTTGACGGGCGCGCTCGAGTCTCACTTGGTTGGTGCCAATACAGAAACAGCCAATAGTGACAGTATTTTGACTGTGCTCCAGGACTTTATCTGTAATTTCAGTTTTTGAACGAATTCCAACTGCTGTGTACTGAGGAATTAGCTTGATGAGCTCGTCTTCAGTAGGTGCATGAGAGAGTAAATCCACCTGATAACCGTGGCTTTCCAGCATCTCTTTGGCGATAGGGTGGATGTTTTCTACTAATAGGATGCGATTGTTTGATTCGTTCATAGAATAAGTTTATTCAAAAAATATGCCTTTGGAACCGCTATTTGATTGATTTAAAGTGATTAATTGATCAAACTACTATTACACACATGGAGGTTTTATATGGAAAACATGGAAACTACGAAGACAAAATCTGCCCGTAAACCAAACGCTGCATTCATGAAGGCAATGACTCCTTCAGCTGAACTTGCTGACGTAATCGGTGCAAACCCTATCGCTCGTACTGAAGCTGTTAAACTAGTTTGGGATTATATCAAAGCTAACAATCTTCAAAACCCAGCAAACAAAAGAAACATCCTTGCTGACGCAAAACTAAGCAAAGTTTTCGGCAAAGACGAAGTTACTATGTTTGAACTAACTGGTCTTCTAGGCAAACACCTAAACTAATCAAGATCAAATTCAGATAGTGATTGGGGCCCGTTTTCGGGCCCTTTTTATTTTCTGCACATTGACGCCCGGGCCTTGACCCTTCATGCTTATCAACTAAGAATGAGAAAGCTCTCTGCGGTGAACGTTATTGTCGCCATAAATATTTTGGTTTTTTGTCTGTGGTATGTGATGCCCACTGAATTTATGTTTTATAACTTCCTTGTGAGTTACACCGGACTTACAGAAGGAAGAATTTGGACCCTCATCACTTCGGTCTTTTCGCATAACTCTTTCTTTCACATCTTTGTGAATATGTATGTGCTCTATGGATTCGGACAGGCCATGGAATCGGTCATGGGGACAAAGCGATTTGTGAGCTTCTATTTATTGGCGGGAATTCTCGCGTCGCTGACCCATAGTTTGGTGAGTGCTTATATTATTCATGATCCCGATCTGCCCGCCTTGGGTGCTTCCGGAGCTGTCGCCGGACTCATTCTTCTATTCTCGCTCTTATTTCCGAGAGAAAAAATCTTGCTGTTAGGGATCATTCCATTACCTGCGATCTTCGGAGCTCTGGTCTTTGTCGGTCTGGATATTTGGGGATTGGTATCGCAGGCGCGAGGAACAAGTATTCTTCCGATTGGCCATGGGGCCCATCTCGGTGGTGCTTTCACTGGTCTGATTTTCTATTTTTTTACCAAACGCAAAACGAGCATAGAGTAGATAGTCGGTTCGTCATTCTTCATGTTCTTTCCAGTTAGCAAGAGAATATCATTCCTCTAAACTTCCCTTGAAGATACTCATCTTAACAAGGAAGTTATGCATGAAAACATTTTATCTTATTTTGCTTAGTACGATCGTAGGTACGGCATACGCACAAGAGGAAACAAATGCGTGTTCTGCTACTGCCGATCAAAGTTTAGTCGCATGTAATTCGGCCGCTGATACGGCCAAAGAGACTGCTTATGCTGCCTGTGAGAACACCACAGAAAGAGACACTTGTCGTGCCGAGGCCGATACGAACTTGACCAATGCAAAGGTCCAGTGTGAGGCCCAGAATGCGGCCCAAAAAGCGGCCTGTGGTAAATTAGGTGAAGCTGTTTATGATCCACAAATTGATCCAGCTAATTACTCTTCAACAGTTTCGAATCCATATTTCCCACTGACTGCGGGGACAGTATGGACTTACTCCGGAACAACTGATGCCGGAAGTGTAACGGTGACGAGAGAAATCTCAGAGGAAACTAAAGACATTATGGGTGTTACTTGTACTGAGGTGAAAGAAACGGAAAAAGTTGGTGAAGACACAACTCGTGAAACGCTTGAATGGTATGCTCAGGACACTGAGGGGGCTGTGTGGTTATTCGGAAGAAACAATCAAGAACTAGATGGCGATCAAGTGACTAGCATTGATGGTTCATTTGTTGCCGGAGAAGAAGGTGCTAAGCCAGGTATCATCATGAAAGCAACTCCAGCAGTTAATGATGTTTACCGTCAGGAATATGTGATTCAGGAATCTGAAGGAGTAGGTGAAGTGTTAAGTATCACCGAAACTCTGAATGTTCCGGCCGGTAATTTTTCGAATGTGGTTAAAACAAATGATACGGACGCCATTACACCTGAAGATATTCAAAACACTTTTTATGCTCAAGGCGTAGGTCCGATTTCAAGAACGTCGGCCGATGGTACAGAGAAACTTGAATTGCAATCAGTGTCTCCAATGCCAGATGGAGGTACTACAGGTGGCACAACTGGTGGAACTACAGGTGGCACAACTGGTGGAACTACAGGTGGCACAACTGGCGGAACTACAGGTGGCACAACTGGCGGAACTACTGGTGGTACAACCGGTGGAACTACAGGTGGTACAACTGGTGGTACTGACGGTCAGGAGCTTCCTACACCACTAGCTTCTTTTTAATTCTCCAGTAGGCCAGTCCACAGAGGACTGCACTTTGAAGAATGAGAATGGAGCCGTTATATAATAAAGCATCTACTATCCCTTGATTCCAGAAGAGTGATTGCGCAAGCCTCACTCCATGGATCAAGGGAAAAAATTCTGCCACAACCCTTACCGGTGCCGCCATCTGAGAGATCGGAAAGAAAATTCCCGATAAGAAATACAGAGGAGCGATGATAAAAGAATACACAGTTTGAAACTGATTGATGTTATTCACGAGTGCAGTAGCCAGAAGTCCCATTGCCCCACATGGAAGCGCCACTAAGAATCCTACAATTGCGAGAGCAGGAATTAGCCAAGGATTGGCCATCATCCCAAAGAGAGCAAGAACAATGGCAACACCCACTGCCATGACAGCTCCTTTAAGGGCGACCCAAAGCATTTCTCCCATCACAACTTCAGGCACTCCGATGGGAGTTGTGAGCATCGCTTTGAAAACATTTTCATAAGTCATTCGCACGTAGAAGCCGTAACTACTTTCAAAGAACGAAGTAAAAAGAGCAGTCGCCACAGTCAGACCTGGGGCCAGAAATTGCATGTAACTCATGCCTTCGACGTTGGTTAAATAGGCACCAAGTCCAAGTCCCAGCGAAACCATGATGAGGGCCGGATCCGCCACGGTTGGAGAAATATTAGAAATCAAATCTTTCTTATAAACTGTCCAGTTACGGAGAGTAATATTAAAACAAAGCTTAAGTGATTCAAGCATCTGCGGATAGCTCCTGACCTGTTAATTTTAAGAACACGTCTTCCAGGTTACTAGGTCTAATTTGAAGGGGATTCAGTCCATGATCGGAGTGAAGGGAAGTCAGATCACTGAGAGCATTAGCACGAACATAAACACCCGACGCATCTTCATTAAAATGAAATGATTTCTGCTGAGAAAGATCCGCGAGTTTCATGCGATCTTCCAAACTGAAAATTCCCACAAAGCCCGGTGTGAATTTATGGATCATGTCCTTAGGGGTTCCTTCAGCAGAAACTTTTCCATGATTCATAATCACCAAGCGGTTACAAAGAACTTCCGCCTCATGCATGTAGTGAGTGGTCAGAACAATGGTTGTTCCTTGCTGATGAAGTTCTTTAACTTTTCCCCATAAAAGATGGCGCACGGCCGGATCTAGACCGGTTGTTGGTTCATCCAGGATTAACAGTTCTGGACGACCTAAGAGTGCTCTTACAAAAACCAAGCGTCTTTTCATCCCGCCCGAGAGAGTAAGAATCTTAGTGTCTTTTTTATGAGTGAGATTCATGTATTCAAGAAGATCTAAAACGCGCTTTTGACGTTCACTTCTAGGAACCCCGATGAAGGCACAGTAAATCATCATGTTTTCCATGACGGTTAAACTTTCATCGAGTGCGTTGTCCTGAGTGACAACACCCATGCGTTTTTTTATTTCGCGACTATTAGTTCGAGGATCATGGCCAAAAACTGAGAGTTCTCCTCCAGTTCGCTGAACCGTGCCATAAGTCATGCTGATGAAAGTGGATTTTCCGGCGCCATTCGGACCAAGTAGTCCAAAACATTCACCTTGTTTGATCGAAAGATCAAGGCCATTAACAGCGGTGAAATCACCGAAAGTTTTTACCAGGGATTTTGCAATAATCATTCTTAAAATGGTAATGAATTTGCTATCCTTTATCTATGAAAATCTTAGAAGAGCTCTATCACAGACATCTGTCCTGTACTGAGGGACATCCTGCCACATATATTCCTGAACTTGCGAAGGCAAATGTTAAGAACTTTGCCATTGTTATTGCGACTGTCGATGGTGAGATTTTTAAAGTTGGTGATCATGATGTTGAGTTCAGCATGCAATCAACTTCAAAGCCTTTTTCTTACGGCATGGTTCTGCAAGAAATGGGTCGAGACTTCGTGATGTCAAAGGTCGGAGTGGAGCCCACCGGAGAGGCCTTTAACTCGATTGTTGAATTAGAGAAAAACACGCACAAACCTTATAACCCCATGATTAATTCTGGTGCGATTGCCATCAGTAGCTATATCAAGGGTCAGAGCTTTGAAGGCCGAGTTCAAAGTATGACTAAGGCCTTTAGTCAGTTCGCGGGCCATGATCTCAGAATTGATGATGTGATCTTTGAATCAGAAAAAACCACTGCTCATCGAAATCGTTCCATTGCTCATCTTCTTCGTCACTTTGGTGTGATTGATGGGAAGATTGAAGAATCATTGGATCTTTATTTTAAACAGTGTTCTTTCATGGTGAATACCGTGGATTTGGCAGTGATGGCGAGTACTCTTGCGAATAAAGGAATTCATCCGAAGACCAAAGTTCGCGCCCTAAGTGAAGACTATACTGGGGACGTTCTTAGTCTCATGTTTACTTGTGGCATGTATGATACTTCCGGGAAATGGGCCTACTCGGTTGGAATTCCGGCCAAGAGTGGAGTAAGTGGCGCCATCTTTGGAGTCATTCCGGGCAAGATGGGAATTGCGGTCTATTCACCACCCATCAACGAACACGGACATTCCGTTCGCGGAATGAGGGTGTTCCAGGACCTCTCAAAAGAGCTAAATTTAAGTATCTTCCGTAAATAACCGATAAGAAAACGAGGGTTTTACCATGAAAAAATTCATCCTGTTCTCGACAATGGTTCTTTCATTACAAGCAACTGCAGGAATCTTTGAAGGCGAAGAATTACTTTCTGATCAAGTGGTGAGTGCGCAAAATTGTGTAGGTCACGCGGAAGAAGTTTCAATGGCCATGGGTGGGCATTCCCCCGTTGGTGAAGTCCCGGTAGATATTTATACTCTGGTGATTGAGCGCCAGATTGAAAAAGAAGTTTATAAAAAGAACCTCCTTTTGAAAAAGAAGGAAGGAACTTCCTATAAAGAAACCATCAATAAGTCTGAAGTTCTGACTTTTAAGAGTGAATTCAAAGGCAGTGATGCTGTAGCTCAAAGAGCGGCAAATCTCGCTGCTAAAGAAGCTTGTGAAGCACAACGTGCTAAGTTCTTCTCGCGCGACAATTCGGAAAGAGGTGTCGTAGAGAAGTCTGGTTCACAAAAAGCTGATCAGAAAAAAACATCAAGCGCACAAGCCCAGTAAAATGTCCCGTGCCCTTAATCTCTACTTTCGCCTTTCGGTGAAAGAATTAGAGCGCGTGATTGAAGACTACCAGGTCGAATTTGACCAGGCCCTGGAAGATACTTTCAGCGATGATGAACTTTTGAAGTATGAAACGATGATTGATTCCATCGCTGCACTCTACGTTCAACCCATCTCCAATGAATTAAGCTTCGATGATTTTTATGCTTATCCTTCTCAGGAAGAAAAGCAGCGACTCTTTTTTGAATCATGCCGAAGCTCCTTGGTATTAGAAAATCTTCCTTATTTTGAAAGTAATCCTATCCAGGTCACTTATCTCACGGATCTTTTGTGGAGCTTTGAAGAGGTTCTCATTGATCCAGGAGGCGTTTCCAATTTGATGTTTCGGAAAGATTATCTCGAAGAATTAAAGCGCTACAAGACCATGGATTCCTTGCTGACGGATAAGGTTGAGAAAGTGGTAGAGACGAAAAGCTCGGTTCCTGTGACGCCCATTGATTTTTTAGTGCTTGATGTTTACAAAGAACTAGATCGTCTCAAAGGATTTACTATTCCTGAAAACGATTTAGGCGAGAAGCCTCGCAGGATTTTTGAGGCCATGAAAAATGAAAGATTAGACAGTACGAGTCTTTTTCGAAAGTCGGGACTAATACCAAAAGATTTTGATGATGGACTTGAACGGTTAAAATTCTTTCTGAGAAAATTACAATGACGCCAAATGAACTAACAACCTTCCTTCACGAGCAAATCCCGCTAGCAAAAGCGCTGGATATCGAGATTATTAAGGCCACAGATTCCGAGGTCGAGGTCTTTGGACCTTTGTCTCCGAACCGTAATCACATGGGCACGGCCTTTGGCGGAAGTTTAAGTGCAGTGCTGATCTTGTCTTGTTACACCTGGCTATTTCACCGCCTGGATCAAGCAGGATTCAGTGCGCATGTACTCATCAAAGAAGGAAAGACTGATTATCTTCTTCCAGTTGAAGAGGATCTTAAGGCCGTTTGTCTTTCACCGGATGAATCGCAATTTGAGAAATTCATAGAGTCTTTCAGGCGTAAAGGTCTGGGTAGAATCACTTTGAAAGCCCATATTAAAAACTCCTGCGTTTTTGAAGGGGTGTTTGTGGCCCAAAAATCATCTGAGACGCGTCTGGGTTAATGGAAATTTCTAAAAGCATCACGAATATTTGAAGAGAACAATTCCGGTTGCTCCATGGCCGCAAAATGCCCACCACGTGGAATGTCCTGATAGTGAACTAAGTTGTAACCTCTGCGAGCAGTTTCGATACTTGGTCTTCCAAAGATGTGCTCCTTGGGATAAATCGCGATCGCAGTTGGTACTTCTATATATTTTGGATGAAGTTCCCAATTGAGTTCTGTTTGAAAGGCCCGAGAGTACCAAAAACTCGCTGCAATCCCGCCCTCATTCACCAGGTACAGCATGATATTGGTGAGAAGTCTTTCTTTCGTAATGGTGTTCTCAAGCTTCCCGCCATGATCAGACCAGGCCCAGAATTTTTCAGCAATCCAGGCCGCTGTTCCTATAGGGCTATCAGTTAAGGCCACTGCGGCCATCATCGGACGATTGCTTTGAATCCTTTGAAAATCAAAAGCAGGCCCGTTTAAATATGTTTCATATTCTTTGATCCAGGCGGTTTCATCTTCGGTTTGATCAGTACTTGGTATGTTAAACCAAAGGGGAAGATTTAAGTGGATCGCCTTTACATTCTCTGGGAACTGCTCAGCAAGTTGAACCGCAACTAATGAGCCGATGTCTCCACCTTGGGCCACATAATGTTCATGCCCCAATATTTCAGTCACAAGCTTATTAAAAATCTTGGCCGTTGTTTTGGCCTGGATAGGTTTTTTTGGCATAGAAGAAAAACCAAAACCCGGAAGCGAAGGAATGATCACGGTGAAGGAATCTTCTGCTTTTCCTCCATGTTTTGAAGGTTCAGTCAGATAAGAAATGCAGTCAATGAATTCCACTACCGAACCTTGTGAGGCATGAGTAAGAAGTAGGGGAAGAGGATTAGGACCTTCACCTTGCACATAATAGAAATGAATCTGATAGTCATCCACCTGGGCCATATACTGGGGATACTCATTTAAACGCTGCTCTTCTTCTCGCCAATCGTACTCCGTCAGCCAGTAATGCCGAAATTCCTCCAACCAAGCGATGTCCGCACCGGTTTCCCAGTTGGATGTGGCCTCTTCTGAAGGCGGCATTTGCTTAGGAAGTTTGGCATTCATGACTCGGGCGGTGATTTCATCGAGTCTTGCGTCCGAAATATGGATTTTGAAATCTTCAATTAGATCGGGCCTTGCGAAAAAGGGTCCGCGGGCACCAAGTTCTTTTTTATCGAATGAAAAATAATTGAAAGTATTGTCCATATAGTTTTCTCCTCAGCTCATTTAAATCGGCTTTGCTGAGAGAGAAAAGCTGTCTTGAATCAAGAGCAGATTACTTTTTAAAAATATGGCGTGAGTCTAGGTGTCAAAAAGTCCAGAAACTTTCTGATTCTGATAGGTACTTCTTTTTGATGCGGGATTAGAATTTGAAGCGGTTTACCTTCCAATTTCCATTCTTTAAAAACAGTAATAAGTTCTCCCTTCATAATATGATCTTTGACTAAAAATGAAGGAATCAATGCGAAACCTCCACCTTTTAAGACCATATGCTTAATGAGGAGAAAGTTATTAGAAGTGAGATGGGGTTTTACTTTAAGAGTTTTGGTTTCCTTTCCTTTTGTGACCTTAACGCTGGAATGAGGAAGTTTGAAATCTTCGTAAGTAATTAAATTCATCTTCTCCAGATCTTCCAGACGACGAGGCAGATGCTTCTGATAAAGTTCTGGTGACATCACTAATTCCATGTCCACCGTACCAATTTTTTTTTGGATGAGAGTACTATCTTTGGCCTTGCCAATTCTTACCGCCACATCGATCTGATCTTTTACCATGTCGACGATGACGTTGCTGGCGTGAATTTTAATTTGGGTCTTTGGATAGAGTTCCAAAAACTCCTGGCAGATAGGACCTAATAGTTCGGCCGCCACATCTTCAGGAGCTGTGATTTTTATCATTCCTGCCACTTCGTTGGTGTCTGATACCACCATCTCTAGCGAGGTCTTGAGTTCATTTAATAATGGGGAGAGTTGATTATAAAGTAACTGACCTGAGTGAGTCAGTTCAAAGGAGCGAGTGGTGCGATAAATAAGCTGCACGCCCATTTCTTTTTCTAATGAGGAGATGGTGCGGCTAATACGGGACTTAGGTTGTTTGAGATTTTGTGCCGCCTTAGTGAAACTTTTTGCGACTGCAAGCTCTCGGAAAATCCGTAATTTATTTAAATCCAGCTCATCCAGCATAACATACCTTTGTTGCATATATTGCAACACTGTAATGCGATTATGTCTACTTTTTGTAACAACGGATCAGTGAGATTATGGATTCATCAAGGAGACCATATGAAAGCATATAATGGAACTATCATGGTAACGGGGGCCTCTGGCCATTTAGGTCAGTTGGTTCTGGATGAACTACTTTCAAAGTATAAAGGCAAAGTCATTGCTGGTTCACGCCATGTTGAGAAGCTACAGAAGTTTAAGAATCAGGGGGCCGAAGTCCGTAAGGTCGATTTCAATCAACCAGAGGAGTTGGAGCAATCATTTGAAAATGTTGATAAACTTTTTATCATCAGTACCGATTCTCTGGCCGTTCCTGGTGAAAGATTGCGCCAGCATTTAGCAGCAGTGAAAGCGGCCAAGGCAGCGGGTGTTAAGCACATTGTTTATACTTCTTTAAACAATCCGGACAAGGTTAAGATCTTTTTTGGTCCAGATCATAAAGGATCCGAGGACGCTATCCTGGCATCAGGCCTTGAGTACACCATTCTAAGAAATAATTGGTACATGCAAAACCTGGATGCGGGTCTGAAACATGCCTTGGAATCAGGTTCCTTAGTGACTTCTACCGGAGCGGGAAAAGTGGGATTTATCTCCCGTGAAGATTGTGCGGCTGTTGCAGTTGCGGCCCTAATGAATGGCGACTTCCAACACTCGATTCTAGATGTGACAAATGAAGAGACCGTCAGCTATCCGGAAATTGCACAGATGCTTAAAATTAAGTTCATCGATGTATCCAAAGCCGAAATCGAAAAGGCCTATGCCGGAATGGGACTTCCACCGTTTGTGGTTGATCTCTTTGCCACTTACGAAGAATCAGTGAAAGAGCAGCAGTTAAATATCAAAAATAATATTGTGAGAGAGCTGACAGGCAAGGCGCCCACAACTCTTCAAGATTATTTAAAGGCCCTAAAATGATAACAAATCAAAAAGAAGATTTAGCGAAATTGTTCTTACGTTTTGTTGTTGGTGGGCTCATGCTTTTCCATGGAGTGCATAAACTGATTCATGGTTATGGTCATGTGGGAGGGATGCTGAATCAAGCGGGCCTTCCGGAATTTATCCAGCACGGTGTTTTAGTGGGAGAGATAGTTGCTCCACTTTTACTCATTGTGGGTTATAAAACTCGCTATTCAGCAATCCTCATTATTTTCACCATGCTGGTGGCAGTAGGACTGGCGTATCATGAAAATATCTTCACCCTGAATCAATACGGGGGTTGGATGATTGAACTTCATGTATTTTTTATTGTTTCCTCTCTGGCCATTATTCTTCTTGGTGCAGGTAAGTATTCTTTTGAATCTAGTGGAGTAAAATAAGCGGACTTTAACGGGGATGTCATTCAAAGACTTCTCCGTTATAATTTTCCCCTTAAGGGGAATTTATGCCACTACTACAATCTCAAGTTGCTCAAGACATTATCGCTCATGGTATTTCTCTCGGTGCAGATTTCGTTGATATCTTCATCGAGAGGACCCATTCAGAAAATATGGTCTTCAAAAATTCTCGTGCTGAAGACACTCAGTCGGGAACTCTTTTTGGAATTGGTATTCGTTTGATTTATGGCCAGCAGGCCCTCTATGGTTATACAAATTCAACTGATCGCGAAGAACTTCTTCGTATCACCAAACTTCTGGCCTCAAGAATTAATAAGGCCGGAAAGTCAGTAACTGTTAATTTTGAAAATCTCAATTACCCGAAGATTCCTACCATTCAGGACCAGGAAGTAGATGCTAAATACAAGCTCGCTTACTTGAAGAAAACGGATGATGCTCTAAGAGCTGATCCGAAGGTCGCTCAGGTCATGTTGAACTTTATTAAAAAGAAACAGTTCATTGAGGTCTACAACTCTGATGGTCTTTATGCCTCGGAAGAAAGACCCTATATCCGTTTATTCCATCAGCTTGTGATGAAAGATGGCAATCTTCAAACTGAGGCCTTCCACGGTCCGGGCGCCATTGGCGGGTGGGAATTCATGGAAAAACTTAATCGTGAAGAAGTGGTGGACACACTTTTAAAACAGGCCAATACCACTCTATACGCTGGTGCTTGTCCCGCGGGAAAAATGCCAGTGGTGATCGATAATGGATTCGGTGGAGTTATTTTCCACGAGGCCTGCGGACACTTGCTTGAGACAACATCAGTTGAAAAGAAGGCGAGTGTGTTCTGGGACAAAATGGGAGAGCAGATCGCCCATAGCGCTTTATCGGCAGTCGATGATGGGACAATTGCTGGGGCATGGGGATCACTTTCAATTGATGATGAAGGGATGCCGACTCAGAAAACCCAGTTAATTGAAAATGGAGTCTTAAAGCGTTTCATTGCTGACCGCATGGGCGAAATCAAAACGGGCCACAAGCGCACAGGTTCTGCTCGTAGACAGTCTTACAAGTTTGCACCCGCTTCTCGCATGAGAAACACTTATATTGAACAAGGTCCTCATGAATTAGCAGACATCATCGGAAGTGTTCCTAATGGACTCTACGCTAAGAAAATGGGTGGCGGTTCGGTGAACCCGGCCACTGGTCAGTTTAACTTTGCGGTTCAAGAGGCCTATCTCATTAAGGACGGAAAAATTACGACTCCAGTTCGTGGGGCCACGCTAATTGGAACGGGCCCGGATATTATGGCGAAAATTTCGATGGTCGGAAAAGACCTGGAACTCATGGCCGGAATGTGCGGTTCGGTGAGTGGTAGTATCCCAACGACTGTCGGACAACCTCCAGTCAAAGTTGATGAAATTCTCGTGGGAGGTGAAGCATGAAAAAGATCATGGAAAGAGTGATTAACCAAATCACGGATCATAAAGCAGAAGCGGACCTGATTTACTCTACTTCAAAAGCACTTTCAATGAGTGCTCAGAATGGTGAAATCTCTTCTTATAAAGTATCTAGTTCTGAAATTCTTGGAGTAAGGGTCATTAAAGATGGCCGCGTGGGGATCTCTTATACTGAGGCCCTGGATGAAGAGTCGCTACAATTTATGATTAAGCATGCTCTTCAAAATGCTGAGATCAGTGAGCCGAATCCCAATGAGAGAATCATGGAGCTTACGGGACATCTTGCCGATGAGGAAAGTCATCCTGAGCCGGAAGTTGATATTGCTCTTAAAACCAAAAAGGCATTGGAACTAGAGTCAGTTGTAAAGATGATGGATCAGAGAGTTGTTTCTGTTCCACATAACGGTTTTTCGGAAAACGAATACAAATCCCTTTATCTTAGTTCTAGAGGTCGTTCGACTTCTTATTTGGACAAGAGTTATTCCATTAGCTCCTCGGCCCTCTTAGATGAGAAAGGGAAGAAGGCGATATTTTATGATTTCAATCTAGCCAAGACCTTTGAAGAACTTCAATGGAACAAGGTCATTGAGACATCACTCTTCCATGCACGGAATCTTTTAGAAGAAGAAACTCTTCCAAGTGGAAAGTATGAAGTGAAATTCACAGAGGATTGTTTGAAGCAGCTTCTGGATTGCTTTTCAAACTTCTATTCCGGCAAGTCGGCCATGGATAAAATGAATCCTTGGGATCAGAAGCTAGGTGCAGAAGTGATGTCGAAGGACATTACGATTGTTGATCACCCGACCTATGAGCATTCATTCAGGACATCGCTTTTTGACAGTGAAGGAGTGGAGAGAAAACCACTCACCTTGGTTAAAGATGGTGTGCTTCAAAGTTTCTATCATAATTCAATGACCGCTAATCATTTCAAGACCAAAACTACTGGACACGCTTCTCGAAGTGCAGGTAGTTCATTAGGCATCGCTGGAAATGATCTTCTGGTCATGGGTAAAAATAAAAAAGAACTTCCTCAGCGCTATCTTGAAGTTATTCAGATGGATGGTCTTTATTCTGGTGCCAATCGTGTGAAGGGGACTTTCTCTGTTGCCATCAAAGGTTACGTTTGGGAATACGGTGAAAGAACTAAGACCTTCGGCAATATTACTCTTTCTGGAAATCTCATGGAGATGTTCATGAACGTTGATGTTGTAGGAGAAGGGCTTGAAGCATCTAGGGACCATTCGTTTTTTAGCGTGCCATTAATCTTCCACAATCTATCAATTGCAGGCGCATAAACCACCGGGAATGACGAATTAAACCTCTGTCATTCCCATAGGTTGGACTTTAATTGTTACTTTAATCTTGACAATAATACAGGTCGAACCCATCATATGGTTAGGGCCTGTGGCCCTCACAAAAGGGTGGTTATGAACAAGTCTCTCTCGATTCTCACCATTGGTTCTCTCCTTTATTTTGCAAGCGGTTGCTCTCAGAGTCCTGCTCAACTTCAAAAAGCTCTGGAGGATAATCCAGAAATTCTGGTGAATGCGATTAAAAAGAATCCTGAGAAGATCATGGCGGCCCTGCAAGTGGCGGCCCAGGAATCGGCCCGAAACGCGCAAGAAGTAGCGGCGAAAGAACAAGAGGCGAAGTTTGAAGCTGAGTTCAAAAATCCTCTGAAGCCAGAGTTAGGAACCAGAGAATCGTTGGGTGTTGTGAATGCTCCCATCACGATTGTGGAATACACAGATTTCCAGTGTCCTTTCTGCGCTCGAGGCTACCAAACCATGGAGCAAGTGAGAAAGACTTATGGAGATAAAGTTCGCTTAGTCGTGAAGAATCTTCCTCTTTCAAATCATCCCATGGCGATGCCGGCAGCGGAAAGATTTGAAGCGTTGATGCTTGTGAAACCAGATCAAGCTTGGGCCTTTTATCACGAGATCTTTGCTCACCAGGATCAACTCAATGGTGGCGGAGAAAAGTATCTGGACTCTGTGGTTAAAAAAGTTGGTGCGGATCTAGCAAAAGTAAAAACTCTGATGGCCTCTGAAAAGGTGCAGTCACTCATCAGAAAAGATATGGAAGAAGCGGAGAAGTTTTCTATTCAGGGTACGCCGGGCTTTATTGTGGCCGGAGTATCGGTAAGAGGAGCTTATCCGTTTGAGACCTTTAAACAAATTATTGATCGTAAATTAAGTGAAATGGAGTAAGTTATGAGTCTACAACAAGTGAACAGTTCAAACTTCGAACAAGCAGTTTTAAATTCTGATAAACCGGTCCTCGTGGATTTTTGGGCCGAATGGTGTGGTCCTTGTCGCGTGCTGGGTCCAGTGCTGGAAGAAATCTCGGGAGAGATTGGAACTAAAGCAAATATCGTAAAACTAAACGTTGATGAGTCACGTGACCTTGCTATGAAATATGGTATCCGCGGTATCCCAACTATGATCCTCTTTAAGAATGGTCAGGTGGTAAATACTCTCGTAGGTAATCAACCAAAAGATGTTATTTTAAAGAGCATTGACGCTCTTTAATGGGGGAAACCGGGATTTAAAGGGGAGACTTGAGTGAGCGTAAGACCTCAATAAGTCCCGGAACTCTTTTTTCAATTTCATCGACCCTGAGAGAAATATAGTGGGTCTTACCTTCTTCTCTTTTTTCGATAAATCCTGTCTCTCTTAAAACCTTGAAGTGATGGGACATTGTGGACTTAGAAAGAGTGCTTTTGCATTCTCCACAACTGATTTCATTCTTTTCTAAAAGTTCTCGAATGATCTCAATCCTCGCAGGATCACTTAGAGCATTAAAGATACTTGAGATCTGAATTTTCTTTAGAGCAGGTCTGTCGGGTTTCTTCATAGAATGATCCTAACATCTTTTATACTGAACATTGACATTTTTTTTACCGTTACCATCTTATTTCTAAGTTCGATAATTATCGAAGTGAAACAAGGAGTTTCCTATGCAATTGCTGCCAGTTTTATCTGTGAGAGAAAGCGTAATTTTACCGGGCAGCGCCCTCCCGTTACGAGTAGGACGCAAACAAAGTATTGAAGCTGTTGAGGCCGCTCAAAAAAATGGGAACATGATTTTGGCCGTGTCCCAGAAGAGTGGATATGATCACGACCATGTGGAAATTGATGACCTGAGAACCATCGGTACTCTTGCCCAGATTGATCGCATTCGTGGAAATGCCAAAGATGGTTATCAAATTTTTCTTCGAGGAGTTTCTCGTTACCGCGTAAACCAATTCAGCATGAAAGACGGTTATATTGCCGCCGCCGCTGAAGAGTGGAAAGACGTGATGGATGGTGATCCATCAACTTTTGCAACGATGCTTGATGTGATGAAAAACATGTCAGAGAAAATCTTGCAGCTTCTTCCGAATGATACCCGATTACTGTCAGAGCTTGTGAAAGAGATGAATGATCTTTCTCATCTGACTTATTTGACCGCTGCGAATCTGGATATTGACTCCCAGAAGAAACAAGAGATTCTGGAGACCGCGGGTCTAAAAGACCGTTCGCTCAAGGTCCTTGAGGCCATGCAGAAGATGAAAGATGAGCTAGAGGTCCAGGTTGAAATTAGAAATAAACTTGGCCACAAACTCGGTAAGCATCAGCGTGAAACAATTTTACGTGAACAGTTGAGAACCATTCAGGAAGAGTTAGGTGATATCGAGAAAGGTGAAGAGAAAGACGATCTTCGCAAAAAAATTGTTGATGCAGGAATGCCAGAAGAAACCCTCAAGGTCGCACTGGATGAATTTAAACGCCTGGAGAGTATGGGGCCAAATTCTCCTGAATCTCATGTGATTCGAAATTACTTGGATCTTTTGGTGGCACTACCTTGGAAGAAAAATGCGACTGAATCAGAGATCGCTGACCTGGATCTTGAAAAGGCCCGAGAGATCCTGGATGCTGAACACTATGGTCTGGATAAGATCAAAAAACGTGTGCTTCAACATCTGGCGGTCATGAAACTTAAAAAAACCAGTCGAGGACAAATCCTTCTTCTCGTTGGACCTCCCGGAGTTGGTAAGACCTCGTTAGGTCAAAGTATCGCGAAGGCATTGGGCCGAAAATTTGTGCGCGGAAGTTTAGGGGGAGTAAGAGACGACGCCGAAATCCGCGGACACCGTCGCACTTATATCGGAGCAATGCCTGGTCGAATCATTCAGGGAATTAAACGTGCAGGAGAAAACAATCCGGTCTTTATGCTGGATGAGATCGATAAACTTGGCCGTGGTTTCCAAGGCGATCCGGCCGCCGCACTTCTGGAAGTTCTTGATCCTGAACAGAACGCTACGTTCTTAGATCATTACTTAGACGTGCCATTTGATTTATCGAATGTGTTCTTTATTGCGACTGCCAATAGTCTCGATACAATTCCATGCCCGTTACTTGACCGTATGGAGATCATTGATCTCTCGGGTTACACAACGGCCGAGAAACTACACATCGCAAAGAATCACTTGATTCCTAAGCAGTGGACTGAACACGGACTCTCAGATGATCAGTTAGTGATTTCAGATGAGGCCCTTTTGAAGCTCATCAATTCGTATACTCGTGAAGCAGGGGTGCGTGATCTGCAAAGAAAGATCGTGACTCTATGTCGAGCGATGGCGGAAAAAGTTCTTTCTAAAGACTCGGTTCTGCCAATAAGAATTGAACTCGCTGACATCGAGGAAGTGTTTGGTAACGAGCGCTTTACTCATGAGGTGGCCAACACCATGAACCCTCCAGGAGTGGCAACTGGACTTGCCTGGACTCCACAAGGTGGTGAGATTCTCTTCATTGAAGCGAATCTTATGCCGGGTAAGGGAAGCTTGATCCTTACCGGGCAATTGGGTGAAGTCATGAGAGAATCGACTCAGATTGCTCTAAGTTTGGTTCGTTCTCGTCTGGCCCATGCTATTCCGGGCTTTGAGTTTGAACGAAAGGACATTCACGTTCACGTTCCGGCGGGGGCAATTCCAAAGGATGGTCCGTCAGCGGGTATCACCATGCTTACGACCATTGCTTCACTTTTAACTGGTCGAAGCATCAGTCCTAAACTTGCTATGACTGGTGAGCTGACTCTCAGAGGTGCTGTAATGCCAGTAGGAGGAATCAAAGAAAAACTCATTGCTGCTCACCGAGCAGGCATTGAGAAAGTGATTCTTTCGAAACGAAATCAGAAGGATTTGAAAGATGTTCCAGAAGAAGTTCGTCACGGGCTCAAGATTGAATTGGTGGAAACAGCAGCAGAAGTTTTAAAAATTGCTCTTGATTTGGATGCAACTGAGGATTTTGTTCCTCAAGGATTCAAAGAGAATATTCAAGAGGTCCCAACCGCCATGTAATAAAAATAAGGCCAGCATATGCTGGCCTTTTTTATTTCATATCTTTGATGACATCTGCGAGGGTGGTCTTTTTAAGGCTATCCTCCATCGCTTTCTGGGTCTTATCCAGGACCTTTTCCATACACTCTTTAATACCGCAACTTACTTCACAAATTTTTTGTTCTGGATATTTGTGAATAGCGAAGGCCTTCGGAGCTTCCACTGCACGATAGATATCAAGAAGAGTAATGTCTTTTGGTTTCTTACCCAGAGTTGAGGAGCCAGTCTTCCCGGTCGATGTTTCAACCAACCCTGCTTTTGATAACTTCGAAAGAATTCTTCTGACAAAACTTGGATACGCATTCACACTGCTAGCGAGGGTAGCTGAAGTCATGTCTTTCTTGGCACTGCCAATACAAACCATGATGTGAATTGCGATTGAAAACTGAGTATTTACTGCGGCCATTAGAACAATGATAAATGGGGGTAGATAGATGGGCAAGAAAATTGAAAAAAAGACCGGCCGAGTAGACCGGTCTCACGGATTGACTAGTTAGACGCAGACTTAGGTTGTTCAACCTGGCTATTGAGCTTTTTAAGAGCATCAGTAATGACTTTCGCCACTTCCTTAGGTCTTGAAATCATAGGCACGTGACTTGAGCCAATGGTGGTCACCGTCGCGTTCATTTGTTTTGCCAGATTTTTCTGAGCATCCGGATTAATCATACGGTCTTTAGAGGTCACAATGTACCAGTTGGGTTTTGTTTTCCAGGCCGCAGTGGTGACCTTATCATCAAAACATTTCCCTGCAATTGGACCCTGAGTTGCTGTCATGAGATTGGTCTCATCCTTTTTTAAGTCTTGGGCAAAATCAGTCGCCATGATTTCTTTTGAAAGAGATATATAACCATTTGTATCCGGTGAAAGTTTTTGAATCCCAGGTGCTGCTGGAAAGGCCTTGACTGACTCGTTTGCTGATTGGCCATCATTGGGAGCGAATGCCGCCACATAAACCAGGCCCGCTACCTTTTCATTATTTCCCGCTTCAGAAATCACAGCACCACCCCATGAATGTCCTACCAGAAGAACTTTTCCAGGTTGAGCTTCTATCACTCGTTTTGCAGCAGCGGCATCATCGGCAAGAGAGGTCAGGGGATTTTGAACTGAGATCACATTGATCTTTGATTTTTGTAGAGAGGTAATGACTTTGTTCCAGCTGGAACCGTCAGCGAATGCGCCATGAACAAAGACCACTGTATCGATTTTATCAGTGGCAGTTTGGGCCAGCGCCAGTGGCATCATGATCAAACTAAATAACATGAATACTATTTTCATAAAATCATCCTTGATTAGTGAAGTTGCAGGTATTTTTTAAGCTCTTGCGAGGCCTGAAGAATGTGTGATCTTACTTCCGGAAGTTCCGCTAGAGGATTCAAGAGACCAAAGTCATGAATCATACCCACATAACGAGTGGTCGTCACACTGACGCCCGCTTCATCTAACTTGCGAGCAAAGGCCTCACCTTCGTCACGAAGTACGTCACATTCTGCGGTTTGCACGAGAGTTGGTGGGAAGTCTTTAAAATCAGAAGATGTTGCCTGTAGTGGCGAGGCGTACTTGTTCTGACGGTCTTTCTCATCAGGTGCATAATTGTCCCAGAACCACTTCATCATGTTCTTAGTCAGAAAATGATTTTCAGCAAATTGATTATAAGATTCAGTTTCAAAGAAGGCATTCGTCACTGGCCATAAAAGAAGTTGAAAGCGAATGTCCGGTCCACCCTTATCTTTTGCCATTGATGTAACAGCAATTGCCATGTTTCCGCCGGCACTATTTCCTGCAACCGCTAAACGAGAGCCGTCCACGTTAATTTCGTCACCATGCTCGGCCACCCATTGAGTTGCGGCATAGGCCTGATTGATTGAAATTGGATACTGGGCCTCGGGTGAACGGGTATAATCCACATAAACAGCACAGCAGCCAGATTCTGCCACAAGATCACGAATCAGACGTTCATGAGTCGGATAATCGCCAATGACCCATCCGCCACCATGAAAATACATGAAAACCGGAAGTTTCTCTGAAGCATTTTCTGGTCTTACTATTTTGAGATTTATTTTTTTTCCATCGACTTCAATTGCTTTATCTGAAACTTCGGCCGCACCTAAATTAACTTTGACACTTTTCTGTGCACCTTCAAGGACCTTTCTTGCTTCATCTGGAGAGAGTTGTTCCATTGGCTTTCCTCCAGAAGCATTGAGAGCGTCCAAAAATTTTTGGGTCTTACTATCTGGATGGGACTCGTATTGTTCAGTAGATTGATTGGCCATATTTGTCTCCTTTGAGATAAATTAGATCGAGAACTCCTTAGGGTCGTCTCCTTTGTCTATCTTGTGAATGAAGTCGGGCCTAATAATAGTTGAGGTTAAATATCCTTATGCGCGCATTGTTTTTGCTCTTAGTCTTAGTGCCTATTCTTTCTCATGCTGAGGTTCTGTGGCCGGGTTATAAACTCTTACGTCAGGACGAAGATTTCAGTTACCTTCGTGATTCCTCTAAGAAATCTGATTATTTCGACGGCATTAAGTTTATTTCATTAAATGAAGAGAGAAGTAACTTTCTTACTCTGGGCGGTGAGGTCAGAGAAAGGTATGAGTATTTTAGTAACTTTTTATGGGGAGCTCCATTAAACGAGGGCGATGGTTATATTTTATCTCGGGTGATGGTTCATGGTGATCTTCACATCAGTGATAAGTTTCGTTTATTCACGCAATTAAAGAGCAACCTGGTATTTGATAAGACTCTTCCGCCTCGTGGAATTGATAAAGACAAACTTGATCTTCACCAGTTGTTTATTGATGGTGATTTCGATCATTTTCTTTTGAGAGTAGGTCGTCAGGAGATTAACTACGGAAGTGGTCGACTCATTTCAGTTCGAGAAGGTCCAAACGTCCGTCAATCATTTGATGCAGTTAAATTAAATTACAAAGATCAGAATCTAAACATTGATGGATTGTACTCGCATCCGGTTGAAACTAATCCGGAAGAGTTTGATGACAAATCGGGAACCGATCGAGCTCTTTTTGGTGCCTATGCCAATTTCGTTAAGCTCAAGGCCGATATTTATTATTTAGGATATGATCGTCAAGAGGCGGAGTTTGATTCTGGGACTGATCATGAAATGCGACATTCGGTGGGTACAAGATGGTACAATAAAGGGAAGAACTGGGACTATGACTACGAAGGTGTTTACCAGTTCGGTCAATTTGGTAATAAAAGTATCAAGGCCTGGACAGTTTCCACCAATACCGGCTACACCTTTAATCATCCTTGGAAACCACGCTTAGAGCTTAAGGCCTCGGCAGCAAGTGGTGATGATAATCCTAATGATGATACGCTCGGAACTTTCAATGCCCTTTTCCCGAAAGGGGCCTTCTTCAACGAGGCCGCGATTTTGGGGCCAGCAAACTTTATGGATCTTCATCCAGGATTTTCAATTGATCCATCGGACGTCATGACGTTTAAAGTGGACTGGGACTTTCTCTGGAGGCAATCAATCGAAGATGGACTTTATAATGTTCCACTAAATCCGATTGTACCTGGAAGCGCTGGAGATTCTCGCTATATTGGAAGCCAACTGGCACTTAGTGGGCAGTATAAGTTAGGCAAACACTGGCTGCTCTTTGCTCAGTATGTGCATTTCTACGCCGGCAGTTTCCTGGAAGAAGCGACTCCGGGCAAAGACATCGATTACTTTACAACATGGGTAACTTATAAGTTCTAGTGAAGCTCTTTGCTGCATTTTCACTGCATATTTTAGAATGGTTAACCTAGGAATACTCTGAGACTCTACAAAGGAGTCATCATGAAAATTGTAACATTTTTAGCAGTGGGACTTTTTGCTGTTAGCGCATTCTCGGCCGATGATCTGTCTGGGGCAAAGAAAAAGAAAACGGATGATATTGATCGTAAGATGAATGCTTTGAAAGAGTATAGAACTTGTGTCGTGGGCTCCACCACGACCGCCATGGTGGAATCTTGTCGTTACCGCGGACCTGAAGGTATGATGCAAGAAGAAGAAGTGATTGATGTTGAACCTGTAAAGCAAGACGTAAGGAGTGATTCTAAAAAGAAAGACAGTAGCAACTATTAAAAAATTAAAAGGCCACCTTGGTGGCCTTTATTATTGAGGCAGGGATTTTTCATGGAGTTCATTAAAGACTCTTTGAACTCCTTCAATTCCTTTTACTTTTTCTTCAATGGTCGTTCTCATTTCTTCATTAGGGATTTCACCTAATAGACTTACTTCTCCCTTCTCAACCGTGACTTCTATGTTTTCACACTCCAGATCAATCAATACTTCATTGACCCGATCTTTAAGACCCGCATCCGCGGAGTTTAGATTTTCCATTTTCCCTCCTTAATCCAGATAGAGATCCTGGATGTTTTTAGGTAAATTTTTTAAAACTTGTTTGGCCTCTCCCTGATCAATCAAATCAAAAATGACTCCCAAGGTGACTGGTACTGCATGGGAGAGATCAATCTCGTCATGACCATGAAAATAACGACGTACATCTTCCAGAAAGTCGAAGGTGGTTCTGGACCTCGAGACATCTGCGTGAGGACTCCAGCCTTCATAGTAAATGCCTCGAAGAATGGTTGAGAGTTGAGAACCCAGATGGATCGCCTCATCTCTTCCAACGCGCTCCCTTAGGGCCTTTAGACAGGCCTTGAGCACGGCAAAGGCCTTCTGTTCATTTTCAAAAAGTTTACTTTCCATAAGAAGATTGATGACGTGATTAATTTCTTCATTGGCCTTATCAATGCCTTTTATATGCTTATGATGCATAATCTTGATACTCCCGTTTAAGTTCCAGGATGCTTTCTTTTAATGCTGGATAAGTCGCATCTTCCTCAAAAATAATTCCATTCAAAAAGAAAGTAGGAGTTCCAGTTACTCCGGATTCTTCACCGCTATCAATGTCCGCGCGTACTTTGTTAATGAGATCATCTCTTTCCAGATCTACCAGAAAACGAGAGATATCGAGTTCCAGAGCTTCTGCCAGAACCGTAATGCTTTCGGCGGAAAGGTTATAAATGTTCTTATAAAGAAGATCATGCATGTCCCAGAAACGAGACTGCTCATTGGCCGCTTCTGCGGCCATCGCAGCAAGGGCGGCATGGGGATGAATGTCGGTGATAGGGAAGTGACGAAAAACGTAACAGATATCACCTTCAAATTCTTTCAGAAGTTTTTGAATGAGTTGCTGGGCCCGGGCACAATGGGGACATTCATAGTCACCATATTCAACCAATACCACTGGTGCATCTAAGGGACCTTTTCGGTGATCATTTTTAGTGGCAGGTACTTTTAGGGTATAAGTCATGATGACCTCCTTAGATGGCCGCTCGGTTTTCATAAATGAGCTTGTTGATAACGTCTCTTAGAATCTCCAATGACGGAGCTCCATCAAAACGAATTCCGTTAATAAAAAGAGTGGGAGTTCCGTTCACCTGGCTTCTGACTCCGCTATTGAAGTCGACTCTAACTTTTTCTGCAAATTCTTCTTTTTCCAGATCGTCCAGGAACTGTTTCATATCGAGTTTTAGGACTCGAGCGAGCTCAAAAATATTTTCAGATGATAAGTCATTTTGATTTTCAAACAGGAGATGATGCATTTGCCAGAACTGGCCTTGAACATCTGCTGCTTCAGAGGCCACTGCCGCAACACCTGCATCGGTATGAATCGTCGATAAGGGAAAATGGCGATAGATAAAACACAGATCCTGTCCATATTCCTTAACTAATGTATCCATGGTCGCCACGGTCATCTGACAGTGAGGACATTGGAAGTCTCCATATTCAATAAGAATGACTGGAGCATGAAGTGAACCGATTCGGTGGTCGTGGACATTAGGTGGAATTTTTAAGGTTGAACCATTCATGGGATGGCCTCCTGTGAATATAAATTCACCCCTGAGTTTTATCCCAACAACTGCTTCTGTCGAATGAAAAGAGAATCGATCAATAATAGGTTGAGTTAATATTAAGTTGGATGGGCCGTCTCAACCGCGAGATACTTTAAAGAAGATAGGAGTAGTTATGGAATTCAAAACTTCGTGGAAGGAAAACATGCTCTTTAAGGCCAAGGTTGGTAATCATTTGATCTCAATGGATGCCTCTGAACCATTGGGTGAGGATAAAGGTGCCACGCCTAAAGAACTTTTTGCGGCCTCCCTGTCTGGATGTACTGGAATGGACATAGTTGGTTTATTACACAAATATAAACAGAACATTAAAAAGTTTGAGATTGAGACCAAGGTTAAATCGACAAATGATGGTTATCCAATTGTCTTTTCCTTTATTGATCTGGTTTATCACATCGAAGGTGAGGTAGAAGAGGCCCTGGCCCTTCAGGCCATTCGCCTGGCCCAAACCAAGTATTGTGGGATAAGCGCCATGATGGCCCGATCCGCGTCTATCCATTGGAGATTATTCTTAAATGGCAAAGAAGCGGGTACGGGGGACATAGGAGAGTATCTCAGTGGCGAGTAAGATTACAGAAATGTAATTTATCTACTGGTTCAAAATACCGTATAATAAGCGGATGAAAATTCTTATCGTTGAAGACGATCCGAAAATTTCTGGATTTATCAAAAAGGGATTAAAAGAATCCGGTTATGAGCCTGTCGCCCTTGCCAATGGTCAGGAAGCGCTCGATCATCTCGGTGTTGATAAATCCTATGACTTGGTGATTCTCGATCTTATGCTGCCTGGAAAAAGTGGACTCGAGGTCCTTGCCGGGATGAGAGCTGAAGGGCTAAGTACTCCCGTGCTTATTTTGAGTGCCAAACGTTCGGTGGAAGAGAAAGTTGAGGGGCTACAGCATGGGGCCGATGATTATTTAGTGAAGCCTTTTGCCTTTTCTGAGCTTCTGGCGCGCATTCAAGTCCTTCTCCGTCGTCATCAACCACAAAAAAGTCTTCCGACTTCCTTAGCACAATTCGGAATTAAAATTGATCTTCTCAAGCGTGAAGTCACTCGCGGGGGAAAAGTCATAGATCTTCAGGCAAAAGAATTTTCACTGCTTGAATACTTTCTTAAAAATCCAGAAAGAGTACTTTCCAAAACCATGATTCTTGAAAATGTTTATCATTACAATTTTGATACCCAGACCAATATTGTGGATGTTTTGGTTTGCCGTTTAAGAAATAAGATCGATAAGGACTTTGATCACAAGACCATTCACACCATTAGAGGGGTGGGGTATGTTCTCAAAGACGGTTAAAAAAATTGGGCCACGTCTGGTTCTTGGAACGACCCTTCTTCTTCTCGTTTCCCTCTTAAGTGTTTCGATCACGATCTATTACTTGCTTTCTAACTCTCTAAGAAAGAGCGACAAAGATCTCCTGGAAAGACTTTCCGCGGTCTATGCCCAGAACTACGAACTTTTTGGTGAGGACTCACTCAGAAAAGACATCTCACCGGAAATTTTGGTCGTCATCGTAGATAAAGAGGGAAAAGAGATCTTTTCATCACTTCCTAAATATATTGACCGAGACTTTGAAGATGAAGATGAAATCAGACAGCTTCAGATTGAGGTCAGTCAAATGCCGCTTAAAAAAGGGCTTCAAACTGTTCTTCTTCTTTCGGGAGAGGAGGATAAGGACCTGTATGAGAAGTTAGAGTATCAGTTACGGGTGATGTTTCTGGAAAAAGAGTGGTTAGGGCTTCTTCCCATAATTGATAATGATTTATTTGAAGTCTTTGTGACTCCGCTTAAAAATGACCGATGGATGAAAGTGGGGAAAAGTTCGGAAGAGCGTGAAGAGCATTTATCGAGCATTCGTTACATTGCTTTGATGGTACTGATCCCGTTTCTCTTCGTGGGTTTTCTTTTAAGTTATCTCTTGTCCCGAAGTATCTTAAAACCTATTAAAAATCTCGCCGCTGTTATCAATGATATTCAAAATGGTAAAACTCAAAAGCGAGCATTAGTGCGAAATTCAGGGGATGAGGTCGATCTTTTGTCCCATGAGTTTAATAATCTATTAGATAAGAATGAGATTTTGATCTCAAATCTAAAAAGCTCCATCGACAATGTGGCCCATGATTTAAGAACGCCTTTGACCAGATTTCGCATTAGTGCAGAAGACGCTCTTCTTCATCAGGATGATCCCAAGAAAATGGCACTTGCTCTTGAAGACGGGTTAGAGAACTCAGAAAAGATCCTGGAACTACTTCATGCCATCATGGATGTGTCTGAAGCAGAGACCGGAACGATGATGATCAAAAAGAAAGAAATCTATCTCGATATTTTCATTAAAAATCTGGTTGAACTTTATCAGTACGTGGCAGAAGACAAGGAGATTAAACTCTCTTTCAGTGTTCCAGATGATCTGTGCATTATGGGAGATGAAGTCCGACTAAATCAGGCCTTTGGAAATCTCCTGGATAATGCCATCAAATATTCTCCTGCTGGAACTGAAGTGAAACTAGTTGTCACTCCTCAGCATGATCAGGTTTCAATTGCGATTAATGACCAAGGGGAAGGAATTCCCGAGTCGGATTTAGAGAAGATTTGGGAGCGCCTTTACCGCGTGGATAAGAGTCGTTCTACTCCAGGTCTGGGCATTGGGTTAAGTGTCGTTAAGGCCATCATTAAAGTCCATCAAGGCTCGGTTCAAGTCTCTAGTACTATAGGGAAAGGGTCTTGTTTCACAGTTACATTACCGCTTTGTAATGCAGGCGTAAGATAACGGTAAGGTCCATGTTTTAAGATTTTCTCATCAAGGGGAAAACGCATGAAATACCTGGCAGTACCTTTTCTACATCTGGCAATCATTACAGCTCTGGCCCTTTCGGCCTATCAGTCCGCTGTTTTATCATAAGGAGTAACTATGAAATTTCTAACTTTCGGTCTATTAGCATTATCTATTCCTGCGTTCGCTGCCAACCTTAGTGATTCAGCACTAAAAATGGTTCCAGGCGGAAAAGTCGTTCAGGAAAAAGAGAAAGAAGTAAAAATTCAAACCAAAGATGGCTCTATTGTAGAAGTTGAATTTAAGCGTAATGGTGATTTTGAAGAGGCCTCTGGTCATGCCGTTGATAAGGATACTTTTGAACCCGGACAGAATCTTCTTTCACTCAAAGACGCTGTGGCGGCCGTGAAAAAGGCCGGCAAATCACCAGTGGGCGACTGGTCACTTGAAGACAGTATGATGAAGGGCTGGCACTATGAATTTGAAGGCATGGAAAACGGTAAGGCGATGGAATATTTAGTGGATGCTAAGACCGGTAAACTTCGTGAAACAAAACAAGATGATTAAAAAAGAAAGGCCCCTTAAGGGGCCTTATTATTTTAGATGACTTCAATTTTACCAAGAGAGATGCGTTTTGCCTCAAACACCGTTGAGTATTCGACACGGTAGATGCCTGGCCCTAACTTAGGAAGAACAAAGTCCTTCTTAAGACGTCCACCCAGATCAAATCTTACTTTCGCTTCTTCTTCAATCGTAGAGATTTGAAGTTTCCAGAAGAGATTATCGTTAGCGGCAATGCCCAGGTCGAAAGGCACACAACGGAACTTCAGAGTGGCCTCTTTATCTGTATCGTTTTTGTAAGTCGCTTTATCAGTTGCTTCGAACTCGCCCTTATCGTTCTGAACCATGATGCTACAGTTAGCGTAGAAGTAGCTCATATCGTATTGAGCAGTTGGAAGTAGATCCACAGCATAGTTACCCTTGGCCACATTCATCGTGATTTCAGGGATGTCTTTTTTATTGTTGAAGATCTGAGACTTAATCGGAGTTACTTCACGAACCAGGACCAGTTCACCTTGAAGTGAAGATTGAGCAAGGTTACTGATATTGATTCTTCCACCTTCAGCAGCGGCGATATCCGTGTTTAGTTTAAGATTAATTTCTTCCATCTCAAACTCAACTGTTGCTGAACGCTCAGTTCCGCCGTTCATAAGCATTGTTACCTGGTAGTGACCTGGCTTAGGAGTCGCCATGACAAATTCACGAGTGAAAGCAATTTGTTCGGCACGAATATAGTCTGGAGTGAATGTTCCAAGATTCAGGAAGCTTGATTCGCCTTCAACCACACGCGCTCTTACTTTTACCCCTTTAACACCTTCTGGGATGTTCAGGTGAATACGAGCTCCTTCCTGAGAACCTACAGTCAGACTCTGGCGAAGGAATGTACGAGGACGAAGATCACGTACCGCAGTCACTGGAACCACTGCGAGAAGTGATTTGTCCGCTTTAGAGTAAAGACGGATTTCACCGAAAGCTTCATTCGCGTCACCCAGCATCTCTTCTGCGTTCACATCAACTGCGATTCGACTTTGAGAAACAGCGACCCAAAGTTCTTTTGGACCTTTGATGCCTTTAGTGTACTCGATATCAACTGGCGTAAGAAGATTTGTAGTTGCTTCAGATGGAGCAAGAGCTGAAAGCTCACCTGTGAATAGCACACGGTAAGTTTCAATTGAATCTGTTAATTGAGAAGTTCTAACGAAGATCCCTTGAGCGGCGGTTCCGTCTAGACCACCACGGTTCACACTGAGAGAAATATTCTGAAAATTCTGACCATTGATAAGAGTCTTATAAATTTCAAGCGCCTTTGGAATCTGTGGCAGACCATAACCTTGAGCAACGAATGGTTCATTGGCGATTCTTTTACCTGAAAGACGAAGGGCCGCAACAACAGTTGCTGCATTTACCTTCATACCAGCTTGCTTAATGGCCGAAACCAGAACTGTCGCAGCTCCCGCCAGGGCCGGTGAAGCAGAGCTTGTTCCGTTGAAAGCACGGTAACCAAGATTTGGAGAAGAGTGAGTTAAGCTAGAAAGTGGAGAAATAAGTGTTGGACCAGCACCACCCGCACCTGGACCGCGGCTTGAGTAATAAACCACGCGACCTTCTTCAGGAAGTCCAGTTGTTCCCCATACTCTTTCATCTAGTTCTTTTGGAACGTAGGCACCGGCAACAAGAGTTGAAGAAGGGTACATCAGACGACGGTTAAGTGATCCTAGACCCGGACCATTGTTGCCCGCAGAGAAGCTGATCACGATATTGTGCTTCTCGATGATTTGAGCAAGGGCCTTGCTCATAAATGCTTGAGTGGCAGTGTTTGTGAAGAACAGTGAATAACTAACGTTTGCTACTTCTGCACCTTGAGAACCTAACCAGTCAATCGCCAGAAGGAATGTTCCCAGCGTGTATTCGTTTTCAACTGGCCTATTTGTAAGTTCAGAGAGATCGTAGTCTACGATTTGTGCACCAGGGGCAACACCATCAAGGTTTCCACCACCCATTGAATTGTGAGCGGCCATAACACTCGCCACACCTTCACCGTGAGAGTCATCGTCTTTTTCTGGCTGAAGCACGCGAAGAGTTTTCTTAACCAGATCTACTTCTGTCATAACAGCAAGAGTTGGTTTCTTTGGAAGCAGGTAGTAGTCACCAGTCTTGGCGAACGTACCTTTACATTCAGACTCGTCAAATTTGTCATCAACGTTTAAATCAAGACAAACGCGAGAGCCATCAAGAGAAACTGAGGCCTTCCAATTGTTGATTGTTCCATCTTGGTTCAGATCCAGCTTACCACCGAAAGTCATGCCTTCTTTTACTTCAACAGTGAAGCCATCTTCAGCATCAACCAATGGGTAAACTGAGAATGTCGATTGAGATGTTTTAGCAAGAAACTTACGAGCACCAGTAGTTGTTTTCTGGAAGCCCACCTGATGAGGAGAGATACCATCATCAATCACACCAACGATAACACCACGGCCATCGGCCTCAGGATTTGTTTTCCAAAGATCCAGGATACCGAATTCTTTTTTAGCTACGTAAATGGCATCAGCATCTGGTTTACTAGCTTCATCACGAGATACTTCGATTTCTGAATCGAGTAGGTAATCAAGACTATCTTTAACCGGGATATTTAATTGATTAAGGTCTGAAGCTGCACCAGTCAGACGGATAATATTTTGACCTTCAAGCTTAATACCGGCCTTGAGAATCTCTTCCTGAAATTCAGGGGTGATTTCAGCACCAAGAACAACAACTGAAGTGTTGCCTTTGGTTTGCTCAGATAGGTTTAACTTTTCTGTTTTGTGCTTTTGAGGGCCACCACAACCAACAAGTAAAAGAGTAAAAAGTAGTCCAGCAGTCTTTTTCATAGAGATCCTTCGTTCATTTTGCACACAGGTATTTTAGCTAAATACCCGAATTGCATGGGCGGGATTGAAGTTTTTACATGCGGGTGTTGGCCAAGTCAACACGGCCTAAGTGCAGGGAATTTATAAGGATTTAATCAATTGTTCGGACTTTTAGTGAACGTGGGTCTCATTTTCGGGTGAATGAGGGGCCCGTTCATCGTCCAGGACCCGGAAAAACTCTTTCAGCTCTTCCTCAGAAAGGGTCTCATGGAGCATAAGGGATGAGGCGGCGGACTCCAGAAGTTCCCGGTGATTGCGTAGGAATTCATAGGCCCGAAGATAGGAGTTCATAACAATTCGTTTCACGCATTCATCAATTTCTTTAGCGGTATCATCAGCATAACTAATGCGAGAGAAGCCATCTTTCACATCCAGGAAAGGTGAGGCCGCTTCTTCATAGGTCACAAAGCCCAGCTCTTCAGTCATACCAAATCTCATGACCATTTCACGGGCAATGTTAGTGGCCTTGCCTAAATCATCCGAGGCACCAGTGCTGAGTTTACCGAAGATAAGCATCTCAGCAGCTCGACCACCCATGAGGACCGCCATTTTATTTTCGAGATCTTCTTTCGTCATGAGGTAGCGGTCTTCAGTTGGTCTTTGAATGGTGTAACCCATTGAACCAATTCCATGCGGGATAATTGATACCTTGTGGATCTTATCATCGTGACTCATCCAATAACCCACGAGGGTATGACCCATTTCATGAAAGGCCACGATCTCTTTTTCTTTGGCATTAAGAATTTTATTTTTCTTTTCAATTCCGGCAATGGAGCGCTCGAAAGCGAGAGTGAAGTGATTCATGTTGATGGCGGTGGCATTTTCTCTTGTTGCTATGAGGGCCGCTTCGTTCACGAGGTTCGCGAGATCCGCACCAGTAAATCCCGGAGTAAGACCTGCGATGGAATCAAGATTCACATCCGGTTCCATTTTTACTTTCTTAGAATGAATTTTAAGGATGTCTTCTCGTCCTTTGCGATCAGGACGGTCCACCACCACCTGACGATCAAAACGACCGGCACGCAGTAATGCTGGATCAATCATTTCAGGACGGTTGGTGGCCGCGAGAATAATGATTCCACCTTGGGTATCAAATCCGTCCATCTCAACTAAAAGTTGGTTCAGTGTTTGTTCTTTTTCGTCGTTACCACCCATGATGTTAGAGTGACGAGTTTTTCCGAGAGCATCAAGCTCATCAATGAAGATGATACAAGGCGCGGTTTTCTTCGCTTGTTCAAAAAGGTCTCTTACTCGGGCCGCCCCAACACCAACAAACATCTCTACAAATTCAGCACCGTTCGTAGAGAAGAAGGGAACACCTGCTTCTCCGGCGATGGCCTTTGCGATAAGTGTTTTCCCTGTTCCTGGAGAACCAACAAGAAGAATTCCCTTAGGCATTTTTCCGCCAAGACTTTTGACTTTGTCTGCGTTTTTTAAGAAATCGATGACTTCTCTGAGTTCATCCAATGCCTCATCAGCACCCGCCACATCTTTGAATGTGGTTTTGGTATCGGTCTCGACGTAAATTTTTGCCTTACTTTTTCCAATGGACATGAAAGAGCCACCGCCCCCCATACCTTTAAGTCCCCGTTTCAGGATGTAGTACCAAAAACCAATGAAGAGTATGGTGGGTAAAAAGAAAAGAATGAAACTTCCCATGAAGGAAGAAGATCCTAAACTTTCATAACTCACTTTATATTTATCTAATTGATTGGCGATATCCTGAGGGACAATATTAGTTTGATAACCAACTCTGCCTTTGATGGGTTTTACAAATTCACCGGTGGCACTATCTCCCCGGAGAGTGACGTTTTTGATGTCACCTCGCTCCAGATGCTGTTTAAATTCGCTATAGGAAATTCGCTGCATCTGCGAGCCTTCCAGGCAACTTCTTACGATTAAGAAAGCTAGAATGCCTAGAAAGATGTGGTAATAACTGAATACGAAACGCTTGTTGTTCTCAGTTTCCATTTTGAGATCATAACAAGATTACGCTTCGAGGGCATGATTCACTTATTCCTCTTTAATTAACTCAGTTAACTTCTGCTTTGCACGGTGATGGAAACTTCATCAGTTAGAGTCATGCCTTCTTCTTTTTTTGTAATTCGGAACACATATTTGCCGGGACGAAGCCCAGTAATTTTTGTTGTGAGAGCATGTGGCCTTTCAATCTTCGCAGGACCTCCAGAGATCTTGGTCCACTTATAACTCGAAGCTTGAATATCTGTGGCCTCTGCCGCCAATGTCGTCTTAGAAGTCAAAATGGTTTTATCCTGGCCCGCGAATATTGAACTGGTCACAAGATCAATGATGTTGATCTCTTCAATCGGACCATCGGATTTCTGGCACGAGGTCAGAAGCATAGTGAATATGAGGAGAAGGATGGATGTTCTCATATTCAAAGTTGTAACAAGAATTTGTTATAACAATGTGGAGGCCAGCATTCCATTTATCATGTCTGAGATGACTGATTCTGTCGCTTTCTGTGCTTCAGCTCCGCCTGTGTTAGTAGTTGTCGCCATAATGAGTTTAAGCTTTGGAGCGAGCCAAACCTTGGCGTAGTTCACCGTATTAGATCCATCGTGAGTAAGTGCGGGGCCATTGGCCCAGGATCTTTCATAGCGAAGCCATCCACCATAAGTATAAGGATCTGATCCAGCGCGAGTGTGAAGTTTCAAAAAAGTTGAAGCGTGTACAATTCCGTCGCTGCCATTGAAACCATCAACATGCTGCTGAAGAAATTTTCCCCAGTCTGGTAGTGAGCAATGAACTCTTGCTGCCGGCCCATAACCTTCGGGGTTGTCAATATGAATAGGTGTGAGACCTTTGTGGGCCCAGGTATTTTCTGGTGAAGTTGGACCGAAGCCGCAACTTTTCATATCAAGGGGATTAAAAAGTTTTTCCCGCATGAGAGTTTCCCAGGATTCTCCCGTGAGTTTTTCCAAAATATAGGCAGCGATGATGTAGCTCGTATTGTTGTAATCATAACGCGAACCCGGAGTCGTTACAGGAGCAATTTCGAGGACAGAGCGGGTAATAAGTTCTCGGGCACTGGTTGAGGTATAAGAAGGTGATTGAATCATTCTGAATAAGGAATCGTCTTTAACTCTTGAGAGTCCTGCCCGGTGAACCAATAGGGTTTCATAGGTCATGTTTTGAAAAGAAGCATGTAGATTAAACTCAGGAAGAAGTTCTTTTAGAGGCGAGGTCCAATTGAGCTTACCTTCCTCGATTAAAATCGCGGCAAGGGTCGCTGTCATCGCCTTAGTGCAAGAGCCTAGATGAAATTTATCCGTGGGAAGAAGGGGGGATGGATCACCATATTTTCTCACTCCCAGGGTACTAAGTTCCTGGGTCACTCCATTTCTAATCGTCATGCGGCCAAGACCGGGAAGTTGGAATTCAATCAACAAGGGAAGAGAAGAACTGGTAGAAGATCCAGAAGAACTTTTTCCGCAAGAGATGAGAAGCAAAAGGAGGAAGAGAATGCGCATGCCTCATTCTCAGGGGAGACAAAATTCGAGAATAGAGAGCAAAAATGATCAATACCTCACCGCGGCACTTGGAGTTTTAAAGTGACACGAGTTCGGGCCAGGAGTAGATTTAAGGGATCACTAAAAGGAGTTCTTTTTATGCTATTTGATATGACTGTTCCGCAATTCATTAAGATGCTACATAACCTTGACCTTATTTTGGATAAAGGTGCTCAACTTGCTACCGAGAAAAAGTTTGAAGTGGATGTACTTCTTAACTCTCGCCTTACTCCCAACCAATTCAATCTGATCAAACAAGTTCAGATTGCTTGTGATACGGCAAAGCTTTGTGCCGCTCGTTTATCTGGTAAAGAAGCTCCGACTCATAATGATTCAGAGAAAACACTTCCTGAACTTAAAACAAGAATTGCAGAAACAATCTCATTCTTAAAAACAATCACGGCAGCAGACTTTAAAGATGCTGCGACAAAACACATCTCTCAACCTCGTTGGGAAGGTAAGTATTTGACTGGTGAAGAGTATGTGATTCATCATGCTGTTCCAAACATCTACTTCCACGTAACAACTGCTTACTCAATCCTTCGCCACAATGGTGTTGAAGTTGGTAAGAAAGATTACCTAGGTGAACTACCGTTTAAGAAGTAATTATGGAAAAACCATTTTCAGCTGCTTGTGAAAGAAATGCGGGCCCCATTCTTGGGGTCCTGAAAGAGCATATTACTCATGAGCATAAGCGTTTATTAGAGATTGGTTCAGGAACCGGCCAGCATGCGGTTTATTTCGCCGGTGAATTTCCCTGGATGGAATGGCATCCTTCGGATCTCAAAGTGAATCATGCAGGCATGATCCAGTGGTTTAAAGAGGCCAAGCTTCAGAACATCCTTCCTCCGGTGAAACTGGATGTGGGTAAGGATGATTTTCCAAAATTAAAGTTTGATGTAGTTTATACCGCCAACACGTTTCATATCATGCACTGGAAAGAGTGTAAGTCATTCATGAAGTTATTGGGGCACCGTTTGCGAGAGGGATCTCTTGCGATGATTTATGGTCCCTTTAACTATAACGGAGAGTTTACTTCTGAGAGTAACCGCGAGTTTGATCAGACTTTGAAAGCGAGAGACCCTCTAAGTGGGATTCGTTCTTTTGAAGATGTGAATAACAACATGGAGAAAAATGGCTTTGAGTTATTGGAGGATCAAGAGATGCCGGCCAATAACCGAATGCTGGTTTATCGCCGTCTTAAATTCGTAAAATCTTAGAATAGGTGGCTTGGGATTCTCCAGGCCGCCTGACTTTTTATATTCACCAGCACTAGGGATTGACCTGTCCCGTCCAATGATACATCACCGCCCTTATCGACGATTTGCTTAATGTACTTATCAAGCAGAGTTGTGTTTGCTGGTAATTGGGCAATGATTTTATCCATGGCCTCTGAAGCGTCTTTAAACTGACCCCAACCAACTTTTCTATAAGCATCTGTTACTTGCTGAAGATTTGATTTCAATTCAATTAATAGTTTTGTTTCAGTGGCGTTTTTCTGGGAGATGTTTTCAAAAGCAAAACGTTTCATCTCCGGCATGGGGGTTTGATAAGCATAGAATGGCTCAACACCATCAAAGTCCCAACCCCAAGATACTTTTTTTACTTTAACACCTTGGCAGCCAGTATCAGTTGCATCTTCCTGCATATTTCTAACAGTGACGTTTTTAGTTCCCACAACGTCGATAAGACGACCGTTTACTTTACAATCATAGGTACATTCGAAAACCACAGTGCGGGGATAGCTCGTGCTAAAATGTGTATCGACATAGCGCTTTGAATCTACGCGTGGAGCGCAGTGATTCTCAGGAATCTTAACTTGTTCAGCAGCACGTGAGCCTAAGCTGAAAAGCAATGCGGCCAGAGATAGTGTAGAAAGACACAGAATTTTTAGTTTATGGTTTTTCATAAATAAAATTTTATATCAGTTTTAGTGGGAGGGAATTCAGATTGTAAGAGATACCGGGGCCGTCAAAAAGATAGTCACATCGCCTAAGTTTGAGTGCTTAGGCGACGTGAAATAAGAATATTATTGTTTACTGAAGTTAATAACGAATTCAGTGTGGTCTTTGGTAGATCTTAAAGAGTTGTCTCCATCAATTTCAGCACAGAGTGATGATACTGAAACTCTTGCGATATTGTAAGTATCTACTCCTCTAACCGCAGTCGAACCTTGATTGAAGTTGATTGAAATTTTGTTGGCCCAAGGATTGATACCGATGATCTCTCCATCTGCATATTCCACTACTGCCATGTCTCCTACACAATATCCATTAAGGCAGCCTTTCCCGATTGATACACGACTAATATCATAAGTTCCAATCCCTCTGACTCCAGATACTCCATAATCAAATTGAACTGAAATTTTTTGGGTTTCAGGATTAATTCCAACTACTTTTCCATCAGCATGGTCAACGACTGCAGAATCTCCAACACAGTAGCTGAGGTAGCATCCTTTTTTGACAGTAACTTTATCGATGTTATAAGTATCTATACCTCTTACATTGGTTGTGCCGTAATTAAAGTTAACCGACACCTGTTTCTTTGCTGGATTTACTCCAACAACCTTACCATCTGCATAATCCACTACGGCCATATCTCCTGGACATATTTTCATTCTGCCGTCATTAAGGCAGGCAAGTGCAGGTAAAGAAGATAGAAGAATTAAACTCGCAATGATCTTTTTCATGAGTTTCCTTTTGGGTGGTTAAATTTTTATGATCGTAATAATTTTTAGTCCCTCATTGAAGTGCTTTGAATTTTTTATTTATTGATGTTTATAAATTAGACAATGAAGATTGATACGTCTCAGCTTGATTGAATACACAGGCGCAACTATTCTAACCCTATGAAAAAGATCGTTATTCATAGGGCCGGGGACTATTCCCAATTAAAGTTTGAGACCCATCCAGACCTCATAATAAATGCTGACTCCATTCTTGTAGAAGTCAGGGCATCCGGAGTGAACTACGCCGACATTGCCATCCGCTGGGGCTTGTATGAATCGGCCAAGAAGTTTGTGGGCTGGCCCATTACGCCGGGTTTTGAGTTCGCAGGGATAGTTAAGGCCACTGGTCAGAACATCACGAAATTTAAGGCCGGGGATAAGGTCTTTGGAGTGACTCTCTTTAATGCCTATGCCTCAGAAGTATTAGTTCCTGAGCATCAGCTGTTTCATTTACCAGAGAATATGAGCTTCGAGGAAGCGGCCGCTATCCCGGCGGTTTTTATGACTGCTTATCATGCTCTTTTTCAGAATGTGGTGATTCGTCCGGGAATGATTGCACTCATTCATTCCGCTGCTGGGGGAGTGGGAAGTTCGTTAGTGCAGTTATGTAAGATCGCGGGCATCACTTCCATTGGAGTAGTTGGGTCTTCTCACAAAGTTCAGACGTTAAAAGATCTGGGTTGTGATCACATCATTGATAAATCCAGCGAGGATTTATGGAAGAAGGTCGAGGTGTATGCTCCGTATGGGGTGGATCTGGCCTTTGATGCTAATGGCCTGGAAACTCTTCAGGAGAGTTATAATCATCTCGCTCCTTGCGGGAAGCTCTTTGCTTACGGTGCTCATACTATGTTGCCTAAGACCGGTGGCAAAGTGAACTGGCCGAAGCTCATTGTGGATTATTTACGGGCACCTCGATTTAATCCCATCAATATGACCTCTGAAAATAAAAGTATTCTGGCGTTTAATTTGTCGTTTTTGTTTTCTCGGAAAGATCTCTTTAATGAGGCCTTCACGGATCTTATGAAATGGTTTGCGGAAGGGAAACTCAGAGTTCCCAAAGTCACGACCTATGCTTTGGAGAAGGTCGGGGACGCGCACCGAGATCTGGAATCTGGGAAGACGGTAGGGAAGCTGATCCTTATTCCTTAGTTACATTTCCAGACATTTTCATCAAAGCTAATACAAGTGCGTTTTAATTCATGATTCACGGCAATTTTATAAGTGGTGAATTGATTCAGCTTTAATTGATTGAGAGTTGAGAACTGAACAAAACTATTCAGATCTTTGAAGAACTTCTTTCCTTCAAAGTCCTCAAAGCTTCTTTCCAGATCAAGAATAAAATCAACTCCGTTGAAATTCACCCAAGGAAGGAAGGCCTTCTCCGAGAAGTAATATGGTTTTCCTTCAATCTGAACAATGCCACTGTCTTTTTCAATCACTTCAGGTTTTGAAAGAAAATGGAGACGATTGTTCTTTACTTGGGCCTTTTCAGTCAAAAAGATCGTCTCAGAAGTTCTTAGGACGATGTTCTTTTTGAAGTCATAAACCATATACAGGAGCTGATCATTAAAGGGTCGATTGTCTCTTAGAAAGAACAAGGCGAGTTCTGATTCATTTAAACGAATGGAAAGCGCCTTGGTACAATAATCGTTGGTCCCTTTAAGAAGACGATAGCGACCAATGTTGTCTGAATTGAATTTAAGCTGGGTCTTGTTACCATCAGCGATCACAAATAGGTCTTCACCATATTCGGCCTCATCTAGAGCTGTATATTGATACAGGCTTTTAACTTCGATCTCGATGCGCTTTCCATCTACTCGACAGAAAGTATTGTCATGGGTGTAGGTCTTGTCGTAGTTGAAGTCCTGAGCATTCGCACAACTCATAAGGACCACAATCCCGATGAAGATTAAAATTTTAATGAAGGTGTTCATCGAATGATCTCCTGAACTTCATTAAAGACCGAGGCGGTTTCTTTATTGGGACGATTAGCAAGAATACGGAGATCAATCTTCACTTCATCATCCCCATCCGATTCTTCTCCAAAATCACTGCGCTTAATTTTTGTCTGCCCGATAAAGGCCGCCTTATCATTGCCGTAACCATCCGCCACCACACCAAGGTAGTGGCTTTTAAATGTTACTTTTTGGGTTACTCCTTTAATGGTCAGGAGGCCTGTCAGGTTGAAACTAGCGAGTGTTCCAGAAATATTTGTGCTTATGAATTCAATTTGTGAGTTTCTTTCCGCGTCCAGAAAATCAATCAGGACATATACCTTTGAGTCTTCAAAGTTTTCTTTGAGATCAATGATTCCATCAATGTGAGTAAAACTGCCGTGAGCGGTGGAAATCATAAGGTGGGTAACTTCGAGGCCAACTTTGGATGATTCGGAGTCAATTTTGTAAGTGCCGGCAGAATAATTCCTGGCAACAGCTCCGTTCATAAGGATGAGACTAAAGAATGTTGTTAAAATGAATTGTTTCATACCGCCCCCGGCTTTGTTCTGAAACCAGTTTCGCCCAAAACGCTCTGTTTCAATAGTAGACAAAACCCGGAAACTTTGTTGCAATAATAGGACAGTGAGGAAGTATGGAAAATATCGATCTCAATCAGCTTAGAGTCTTCAATAAAGTCGTGACTAGCGGGAGCTTCTCGAAGGCGGCTGCACTCTTGAAGCAGCCGAAATCTCGTGTGAGCCGGAATATTCTGGCCCTGGAGAGGGATTTAGGTGTGCAACTCATTTATCGTACGACTCGACAGTTCAAGCTCACGGAAGCGGGGAAGGACCTTTTTGAAAAGACCAATCCGGCCCTCACTGGGCTTTATAATTCTCTGGATGAAGTTGGAGTTGATTCTGAGGAAGTAAGTGGTCTCATTAAGGTCACGGTTCCAGAGGATCTTGGCTCTGAACTCATCGGTGGCTTTGGTCTGGAGTTCGCTCAAGAGCATCCAAAAGTTCAACTTATGATTCACGCTAGTAATCAGTATGTGGATCTCGTGAAAGATGCGATTGATCTCGCAGTTCGAATCGGGAAGATCAAAGATAGTTCCATGCTCGTTCGAAAAGTAGGAGAAGTGGAAAGAGTCTTTGTGGTAAGTAGTGATCTCTTCCGCAAGCATCCTTTTAAAAAGATCAATGAACTGGATAAGATCCCGTTTTTATCTGCGGCCATTTCTGGAGTTAAAGGAAATGTGAAGATTCACAAGGGCCAGGAAATGAAGGAGCTCATCCCAAGTACTAACTTCATGAGTAATAACCACTTTATTTTAAGAACCATGGCCTTGGGCGGACATGGAGTGGCCTTAATTCCTAAATTTCTGGTGACTGAACACATCAACCGAGGCGAGTTAATTCAGGTCTACAAAGACTGGAAAATTGATTCTGTGCCGATTCAGATTCTTATTCCTCATCAAAAAGAAGTTCCGCGAAAAATCAGAAAGCTCAGTGATTTTCTGATTTTAAAACTCGCAAAATATTTCTAAAAGCACCCAGTCTTGAGGGAGTCTCTCGATCATAGGAAGCTCAGGCACTATGATTGAGAACTTTTCTATTCAGGTCAGTTCCGTTTCCCATCACTACGACGAACTCGATGAGTTCTATCGGGACCATTGGGGTGTTCATCTTCATCATGGTCTTTGGGAGAAGGAAGGGATTTCCAAAGAAGAGGCAGTGATTGAATTATCACTTAAGGTGCTGTCTTACTTTGAACCACACTCAAAACTCTTGGACATTGGTTGTGGTTATGGAGAGACCGCGAGATTGTCCCTTGCTATGGGGGCCAGTGAAGTAAGTGGTATCACCGTTTCGCGCAAACAATTTGAATATGCGGCCGCTCATCCTCAGGAAGGTGCTCGGTTTTTCCTGGGAGATTTTATTCAGAATCGTTTTCAGGATGGAGAGTTTAACGGGGCCTATTCTATTGAGTGTTTTTCCCACATCAAAGATAAGAGCCGCTATTTTGAACAAGTCCGTCGAGTCTTAAAACCTGGTGGGAAGTTTGTGATGACTGCCTGGCTTTCGAGAGAAAAGCCTTCCGTTTGGGAGAGAAGGCATCTCCTTGGGCCAATCTGCGAGGAAGGCCGCTTACCATCACTTTGTTCCAGATCCGAAGTTCTTACGCTCATCCAAGATAGCGGCATGGAGCTTCTTGAAGATACTGACTTAAGCCAAAAGGTTTGGAAAACCTGGCTCATCAGTTCCAAAGAAGTTCTCAAACTATTAAAAGAGTCCAAAGGACTAAAATATTTCTTCAATCGTGATCATCGCGAGCGCCGTTTTGCTCTGACCGTTCCGAGGATCCTCATGGGATATCGAACAGGTGCTTTCAAATACGGGCTTTTTGTTATGCAGGTACCACGATCTGCTTCTTAATCGAATCACCCATTAATGTGCGAATTTTCCGATTAAACTCGTCCTTGCGGAATGGTTTAATAATGTACTCAACAAATTGCAGGTGAAATCCGGTGAAGAAGTTCCCTTCAATGTCGCACATGAATAGCAAAGGCAAATTCTGATCCACTGAACGAATTCTATGGCACAGCTCCAGATCCGGAGTTTTCATTGAGGGCAGGTCAGCGATGACCAGATCGTATTGAGTCTCTCTTAATTTCTCTTGCGCATCTATCAAACATGAAGCGGCATGAGCATTAAAATTATTCGAGTTTAAATAATTAACGAGGATTTCTGCTAATTCCTCGTTTTCCGCTACGATTAAAACGTTCTCCATAACATTCTCCATGTTGTTTCGTGAATGCATCATCTCACAGATGCGCCTGGCCTTATAGACGGTAGAAAAATCGTGAAAATTGATTCCATACTTTTTCAAGAATTGGAGCGGAACATCCATTGCTTCTGGATGTGTCTTTCATCCGGGTTCTTGTTATAACTTTTCGACCCCTAAAACGACAAAGGAGTGTTCTATGTCAAAGGGACAAGACAAAGGTAAAAAGAAACTTTCGATTAAAGAACGTCAGGAACGTAAGAAAGAAAAAATCAGAAACAAGCAGCAAGAAGGCAGTGTTGAAGAGTAGCACTTTAAAGCACCACCCTTTGTGGTGGTGCTTATCCCCCAAGAATTTTACAAAGTCTAATTAATTCCTGATTTCTTTTTTCATTAAATTCATGCGCGCAATTCACGCGAAGATAATTCTGATACTGCCGTGTGGCCGAAAATAATGGGCCAGGGGTGAAAGAAATTTTCTGACGCTTGGCCTTTTGAAAAGCTTCCAGAGAATTTAAACCTTCAACTCTTACCCAGAGGAAATAAGAACCGGTTGGATCCGAGAGACAGGCCTTCTGTCCTAGTTGAGAATTGATGACATTGGAATAGATTTGAATGTTTTGTTGGTAATGGTTACCTAGATTCTGTCCCACTTTTAAAAGATCTTCATTTCTTAAAATGCTACTGACGACATATTGAGTGAGAGTAGAGGTGGAGAGATTAAGACTAAGTTTCTGGCGAATATAACGATCAGAGTTCTGCGCGGGAATACACCAACCAATTCTAAGTCCAGGTCCCAAAAACTTTGAAAATGATGAACAGTGGGTAACGATCCCTTCTTTATCAAAATATTTGTAGCTCTTAGGACGCTTCTTCTCAAATGAAAGTTCTCCATATAGATCATCTTCAATCAGTCGAATTTTATATTTGTGACAGATAGCGAGGATTTGTTTCTTCCTTTCATCACTCATGGTGAAACCCAAAGGATTCTGAGCATTGGGAGTCGAGATGAGGGCCTTGATTTTATTGTTCTTGGCCAGCGTTTCCAGCGCTTCTGGATCTAGTCCTTCAGTCGGATCAGTTTTAACTTCTAAAGCCTTGAGACCATGGTGGTGAATGGCGTGCAGAAGTCCGAAATAACAAGGGGACTCAATTGCCACGATGTCTCCGGCGTCACACTCTGAAGCAAGAGCGATGTTTATCGCCTCAAGGCATCCATTAGTGACAAGAATGTCTTTATGAGAAGTCACTCCAATCCAAGGTCTCATCCAGCGGGAAAGTTCCTGGCGAAGATCCTCAAGACCCATGCCGAAAATGTAAGCACCAGTTGAATGCGGTTGGTGCTTAATGGTTTGAACCATGTACTTATTCACCATGCGAGTTGGGAACTTTTCTAGAGCGGGAGTACCTACACCAAAGGGTGCCGTTTCAGAATCCATGGTTTGATTAATGAGTTCGATGATTTCATCGATATGATCGATCTCACTGATTTTTGAACGAAACTTCTCTGAAGGTCTAAGAATATTCTCACCTTGAGAGGGAAGACGAGCAGAATAACCACTACGGTCTTTGGCGGAGACATAACCAAAGAGTTCTAATTTTCGATAGGCCTCAACTGCGGTTGAAAGAGAAACGTCAAACTGATCTGAGATCTTTCGCAGGGATGGAAGCTTTTCACCCGGTAGGATGGAGCCCTTTTCGATATTCTCAACGAAGAAGTCAACTATTGTCTGGTAAAGCATAAAAAATCTGTTCTGGTTGAAATTCAAATATTCTGTATCTGTTCTGATCTTATATTTTCTTTATTATTAAGATCAAGAGGATGTCGCATGAACATTAGAATTATCCTGTCTTTCGCTGTAATTTACATCATTTGGGGCTCGACCTTTACCGCCATTAAATGGGGACTGGATGCTTTCCCACCATTTTTATTATCTGGCATGAGATTCTCCCTGGCCGGGATGGTGTTTTTTTTAATTGCAAAGGGAAGAGGCATCAGAGAGATGACGGGAAAAGAAATTCGTCGTGAAATGCTGGTGGGATTTTTCCTAACACTTGGTAACGCTGGTGTGTGCTGGGCGGAACAATATATTAGTTCAGGCATTGCGGCCCTGATTGTAGGTGCGATTCCGGTTATGTTTATTCTATTTAACTGGTTGGGATTTGAGAAAAAAGCACCAACAATTAGTGCACTCATAGCATTTGCCATTGGTCTGACAGGGATTACACTGATTTCTTTGGGTGATGCTGAGGCCAGTAACTGGAAAGTTATTGTGGCCTTGATGCTGGCCAACTGTTCATGGGTAACAGGATCTCTTATCTTCAGAACCTCAACATCAAAAGCACCTTATTTCCCGCGCGCTTCGATTCAGACATTAAGTGGTGGGATGTTCATTATTTTCCTTTCAAATGTCGTGGGAGAGAGAAGTGTGAATTGGGGCAGTCTTCCGATCAGTGGCATCTTGAGTGTTGCCTACCTTGCCCTGGCGGGAACTATTCTTGCCTATACTTGTTATAGTTACCTACTTCGTAATGTTCGTACCGAACTGACTTCGACCTATGCTCTGGTGAATCCGATGCTTGCGATTTTATTCGGTGTAGTGTGGTTAAAAGAACCATTCACATTAAAAGTGGCAATTGCTGGCGGATTGATTTTGATGAGTGTGGTGATGGTGATTTATGGAGATAAGCTTTTCCCGAAACCAGTACCTGTTAATAAAAAGCAATAATCCAAACGATCGATGTCTTAAAGCAGATAAAGCAGAAATTTGAGATGCATTTCTCTTAATGGTCGCAATTTCCTACCGAAACTGGTCGTGAATAAAAGAACCCCGAAGAATTCTTCACTGATAAGACCCTGAAAGATAAAGGAAAACTGCTTGCAGTGAGGTTATTGGTCGAGTGCCTTGTCTAATCTTTATACACCCCTTGTAATCCTTTCCCGTGCTGACTGTGCTCCATACTTCAAGTGGTACTCTTGTTAAAAATACTCAACAGGAGATCCCATGAAAAAGTCACTGGTAATGCTGTCTCTAGTATTCGCTCAAGCTTTCTCATTTTCTGCAAACGCTGAACTTATTGGCCGCAGCTGGAGATACCTACACATTCCATCTGGGATGCAGGTTGAACTCAATAACGTAAACGAGCAGGAAGGAACTGCAACATATTTTGACTACGTTACTCATAAGAAAGTAAAAATCAATCTTTCTGAAGTTAGTCGTGAAATCGACGCCGGAGTAAATGGTGTTAAGACTGGTCACTTCGTTTTGGTTAACTTTGATAAAGATGACGTAAGACACTGCCAGGTTTACCGCGTGTTTGAAAACGGTATTGCTCGCATTGGTTGTCAGTCAGGTAAAATTCGCAAAAACATTGGTGTAGACCGTCCACAAGTTCATCAGTTCAATGCCAGCGTTTATGACGTAACAGGTGAAACTGAATCAATGGAAGGTTTTTCGAAAAAAGAAAAAGTTAAACTAGCGGTAGATGCTGGTAACCTTAAGGCCGGTACAACAGTTAGAATTGAAGCCATTTTCAATAACGGTGAAGCTCTAATTCAAAAAATGGGCGCGAACCTTCTGGATACATCAGGTCTTCTTCTGAAGTTTAATATCGAAAGAGTACGTTTAAACGATCTTGAAAAGAAATAGATCAGATAAGAAGGCCCCTAACGGGGCCTTCTTTTTATAGACGTGTACAACGAACTTCCATTAAGAATTCACGCTTCCAGATCGCCAGATCCACAAAAGCACCTGCCTTATCCAGACTTCCTGTCGCATATGTACGAGATGGTTCATAGGAATTGTAAGCTTCGAGCTCAACTATATTCTGTGATTTGGCATTGGCCATGAAACGAAAGCCTTCCACTTCACCGATCACAGCTTTGTCTTTGAGGCAGATTGAGTTTGAAAGAACAGTTTCAGCATTGTGCTTGGCCTCGCACTTAAGTTCCATCGCAAATGCCGATGAGCTAACGAAGAGAGCAGTTAAAAGAAGTGTTTTCATTTGAGAGTTCCTTTAATGGTTAAAGCGATCTTTTCTCCATCATGCCATTGTTCATGATAGAGGATCTCGCCCTGTTGAGTTTTTGTGAGAGTTAAAAAGTAGGTCGAGCCATCCGCCGGATCAAAGATCTGGTACTTGATCTCGCGGTCACTGATTGTTCCTAGTTCTTCATCAAGGTTGAAGAGCTTACCATTACGAATAATCATCTTGAAGGGATCAAACGAAGCATTTAAAAGACCGCCACAATTATAGCCGCCATCTCTTAAACGAAAAAGTTCCGGTATCGTTTCTAAGCGCAGATAGATTTCATGACAATGATGGGTGCGTCCGCTGGCAAAAACCGCTGTTCCGCTTCCTGAGAAACTTCCTGTGAAACTGGCATGAACTTGAAATGAAACAAACAATAGGAGAGTGATTAGTTTTTTCATTCATAAAGCGTAACAGATGGCGCAGCACCCTTCAAGAATACTGTCAGTCAATGTTAGACTTCGAGCGTGAGAACATTAACACTGCTTCTCCTATTCATCAGTTGCTGTGCAAGGCTACCGGAGCCTTCCAAGAAAGAGCTGACTTATAGCTTTGATAGTTCACCTAAGACCAAGATTTATCAATCCATTCACAAAGAACTTGTCGCGCATCCTGAACTCAATGGCTTTTATCCTTTGGGAGATGGCGAAGATGCATTGGCGGCAAGGCTTGCTGCGGTGTTGGAGGCGGAACGTACTTTAGATCTTCAATATTATATCTGGCACGATGATGAAACTGGACGGGCCCTCTTAAAGCAGATTCTCACGGCCGCTGATCGCGGTGTGAGAGTTCGGTTGTTATTAGATGATTTAAATGAAGGTAAGCATGATAAAGGACTCCTCATTCTGGATTCCCATCCTTTTATCGAAGTCCGCCTGGCCAATCCCTTTGCTCACCGTAAAGCGCGTGTGATGGAAGCTTTCCGCTTTAGTCAGGTAAATCGTCGTATGCATAATAAGGTCTTTATTGCAGATAACCAAATTGGAATTTTTGGTGGTCGAAATATTGGGGATGAATATTTTGGGGCCAGTGATGATATGAACTTCGGGGACTTTGACCTGTGGTCGATTGGCCCACTGGTCAAAGAATTATCAGAAGAGTTCGATACCTATTGGAACAGCGATGTGGCCTTCCCCGTGGCACAGCTCTCACAAGAAAAGATCACGAAAGAGGATATGGAGAAGTTTCATGAGAAATCGATCCTGGATCAAAAGAAGGTCAAGACCGATAAATATGCAGAACGTGTTTTGTCCCATCATCTCATCGAAAAGTTTCTGGATAAAGACTTTAAGCTCTATTGGGGCAAGGCCCGGGCATTTTATGATTCACCGGAAAAATTAAACCCTGATGAGAAGACCAAGCTATTGGCCGATGATCTTCGTACTAATTTAAATGCGGCCAATAAAGAATTAATTCTTATTTCGCCTTATTTTGTGCCTGGGAAAAAAGGGATGAAGACCTTTAAAGAACTTAGAAGGAAAGAAGTTGATACTTGGGTCCTTACAAATTCTTTGGCCTCAAACGATGTGACGACAGTCTTCTCAGGATATCGGAAATACCGAAGGCCTCTAATTAAAAAAGGCGTCCATCTCTATGAACTCATGCCTCGATCTAATCGACAGGAAAAAGACAAATCGTCTATTGGGTCAAGTGCGACTTCCGGGCTTCATGGGAAACTGATTGTCTTTGATCAGAAGAAAGTCGTCGTAGGATCAATGAACCTGGATCCCCGGTCTAAGAATTTAAATACCGAAATGGGAATTGTGGTGGATAGCCCTGAAATGGCCAGGGACATTTCTCAAAAAGTGAAAACGATTGTGAAAGAAGATGCCTACCGTGTGATATTGAAAGGCGATGATTTACGATGGGAAGCTTTAAAAGATGATAAAAAGATAAAATACGATAAAGAGCCTGAAACAACCTGGTGGAAGAGGTTCAAGGCGAACCTCTCCGCCATTTTTGTGCCTGAAAAACTGCTTTAACAATCCATATATTCATAGTCGCGAACTTCACATTGCAATTCTACATGCTGAGTTTGATTGTTCTCATCTGAGTAGGTTAGTGAACCTGTTGTGTTCCCGGTTGAGTTCGCAAAAACTAGTTTCACATCATCAAAGTCGTATAAATCTTTATCATTTTTAAAAGAACGTTCTCCTGTTCGTAGACCTGAATTCTCTTCTCCATTAAAGCTAATGGCCCCATTACTTTTTGCCTTACAACCATCAAAGTCAGAATAATATGAAATGCTAACCGGTTGACCATTCTTTAGTTGTCCCGTGCACGTTCCTTCAACTTTCATATTTGTGCCTGCATAAAGGTTATTCATGGAAAAAAGAACAAAAAGAGTGCTGATAAAGAATTTCACGTTGTCCCCACTTGTTTGGTTTTTTGTTGTGCGAACAAACATAACTCTCTGTGCACGGTGCCACCATTTAACTTAAACTAAAGATTTGATGGGCCATTTGCTCAGTTTATTGTCACTCAGATCCTGGCCAATAAAATGAATGAATGGAGATCATCCCAAAGAAGAAAAATAAAATTGATTATGATGATAATGAGGACCAGGATTGGTTTTCATATCTTCATGAAAACATCGAAACTCACACTCCACTTGGGAGCCCATTTCCTGGATCGAGTTGGAGCTATGAAAGACGAGATTCACTCTTTGATCATGAAGATGGTTTAAAAAAACCAGATGACGAACTTCATTGGGAAATCATGAGAAAACTATATGAGAATAAATGTGTCGATGCGTCTCTTATCGTTGTAATCGTTTTGAATGGCAATGTTCAGTTGAATGGAAAGGTTCGTTCAGAGGAAGCAAAAAAAAATGCAGAACGGGTCGTCACCATGCTGCCTGGTGTTTGGCGCGTGGAAAATAAACTCATTGTGGAGCAACCTTCTTAGTTAATTTTCAAGTAGGGCAACTTCCTTTAAAATCATTCTATGAAAACAAGTCTCTCGTTCTTGTTTTTAACTGCCCTGATCCCTTCCATCCTTTCTATGGGATTGGCCTTCATCAAATACTATCAAACCAAAAAAGATGAATTCCTACATTTAGGAGAGTTTTACGCCTCCATGATATCAGTGGTTGGCGCCTCATTTTTCTTTGGTGTTTACAGTGTGATTCCTTGGGTGTGGACAGTCCGAACTGCGACTCTTGTCATGACGGATATGACGGGAACCAATTGTTTTAAAAGATTTCATCTCATAGCACTTGGTGCAGGTGCCATCATATCTTTGGGTTTAGGAAGCTTAGGCTCAGAATTACCTGTGGCCATCTCTCCCTTTGCGGTTGTGGTCGGTCTTATTGGTATTTCTTTCATTTTAGAGGCCTACCTTCGACCTGAGCGATCTAACTTCGGTTTACTTCATTATTGGACCTCACTGTTAATTTTGGGCTATTTTCTTTCGCGAATGACCTTTCCCCTTTGGGTCACGGATACCGATGTAAGAGAGCTTGGAGTCTGGGTCGATGGCTTCTTGCTGCTCCTTTTCAGTGTTTCATTGTACCCACTCTACGCGGAACTTGTTTTTGAGAAACAGGAAAGGTTTCTTGAGGAAGTTCTCCATGTTCGGAACAAGCAGTTATTTAGTCACTCGATTTTTTCTGAATACAAAATTCTCTCGGCCGGTGTGACCCACGAAATCAATAATGCTCTCACGATTATCAACGCTAAGATCGAGCAACTTCTTCGAAGAAAACACTCGGACGATGATGAAAAAGGTCTTCGGGTGATCCTAAATTCAACCAATCGGATTTCGCGAAGTGTGCGTGGACTTCGTGAGTTTATTTATCCCCATGATTTTGATGAGGTCCTGAGTGTCTCAGAAGTCATTGATCATGTCTTAATGCTTTATGGGCAACGATTAAAAAACCACAATGTGAATGTCACTACTAACGGATTAGGAGGGAAGCTTGTAAAAGGTCACCGTATCCAACTTGAGCAGGTGTTTCTTACTCTTATCAATAACTCGGTGGAGAGTATTGACCAACTGGATGAGAAGTGGATCGATATCAACTGTCGCAGCCGAGGGAATTCAGTAGAGATAGTGATTCGAGACTCAAGTACCGGTGAAGATATAGAAGTGGAGAACATGCTTTCATTGCCCTTCCTCTCGACCAAAGAAAATGTTGATAGCGGTATTAGGTTAGTTCTCGCCAAAGATATTGTGGAAAAGCATGGGGGCACATTTAACTATGTGAAGGACGATGAAAACACCGCCTTTAAAATCCGACTCCCGCAAGTTGAGTCAGAAGAAAACCTGCAGAATAGAATGTATCAGTAAGATTTTGCTCTCGGCTTAAACCAGCCTCGACGGTTGAAGTACCAAATGGCAATGAAAGTGAAAAAGACCATGAGAAGGATGGTTGCACCTAATCCGAATGTGGTATGAATTCCTGGTAAATGCTCGAAGTTCATTCCGTAAAAAGATGAGATAAAAGTCAAAGGCAGGAGAATTGTCGCGAAGATCGTGAGGACCTTCATGACCTCATTACTTCTTTGTTCATTAATTGATAGATACAAAGCAAAGAGCTGATCGAAGTTATGAGAAAGATCATCCAGACGGAAATACATTTGATCAATATCTTCTCTTAAATCTTGTAAGAGGGAATTATGAGTGCCCCAGAATTCCTTACAATGGAACAGGGCTATTTGATTCTGTTTTAACATACTCTTTAAGACGAATATCTGGCGCCGAAAATGATACACGCGGTTAGTACTTAGAAATTCCGTAGATCGCGATAAAACCTCGTGCTCAAAATCCTCATAGTTGTTCTGAAGTTTCATGATCGGCTCTTCATAGGTCAAAATAATCGCTCTCATCATCTGATGGGCCATGCCTGGAAGAGTGTCAGGAAAATTATCGCGATTGAGGTCTGCAAATTTTCGTAAGAAGTTGAGCTCAACATTATGCACAGTTATGATTCGCTCTTTCATGATGAAAATACCCAGCTTATTTGTGAGTCCGGGAACCGTGATGTCATCCATATCAGAAGCCGGATCAAAGGCGCGACTCAGGAGGAAGTGGCCTTCTTCCATATGTTCATACTTGGGTAAATGTCCGGGTTTAATACAGTCTTGGACCAATAGCTGAGGAAGTTTAAATTCCTCTTTCAGGAATTCATAGTCGACCTTGAGCGGTCGTTCAATATCGATCCAGGAGTAATGACGTTTGATAACAACGTTTTCCGTGATCATGTCCCCATTGAAACATCACTTGGGACAAAAGACAATTTACTGACTTAATTACTAACGTGGAAGTCTTGCCAGAACTTTTTGCGGCAGGCCTCAATGGTTCTCGCCACGGTTGTACCAGAAAGTCTTTTTACAAGTTCTTTTTGATTATAGGCCTGGCCATAGAAGTTCAAGTGATAGTTCCAGAAGAGACGATAGGTTTCTTTTAAAATGCTCTCATGATTGGGAGCTTTGAAGAGATCAATATCTTTTCCTTTCACAAACACATATTGAGGAGCGATTTCAGTTTGAAAAGCTTCTTGCGCATTTCCTAATAGTCCTACAAATTCTTCCAGACTCACGCCCTCTGCCAATTGCTTTTTAAGTTGTGCCGTCAGAAAGCAGCTGTTCTTCATTTTGTTGTAACCATTTAGCATGAAGATCTTATCAACTTCATTGTAAAAGAAGTCCACGAAGTCGGAACGGTAGTAAGAGAAGTGTTCATGGAAGACCGTATGGGGATTAAAGCCGGGAAAGTTCTTTTTATAAAAAGGTTTGAGAGTACTTTCATAGAAGCTTACTAACTCTTCATCGATGGTTGTTTCTTTTTCCTCTATGAAAACATCAATTTCTGCATGACCCAACTCATGAAAGATGGTTGAGTTTTTGTAAGTCGCGTACTGTGGTCCTCTGATCTCACAGGCATCTTTAATACTTGAACCATTTAAAAGTGCTTTATCAAGATTGATGAGATTGAGATTTCCATTATAAGTGGCCACTGCATCCGGACTCATCACTTGCCCTAGAGGACCAAAGGGTCTGATCCTGACATGATGATGAAGTTCTTGCGCCCTGGATGTTTTTGAAAGGAGTAGATCTGCTTTAAGCCCCTCTATAAAAGGAGCAACGTTGTTAGCAAGAGCGGAAGTCGAGACTGCAAGAAGTAGAATAAAAGTTTTCATACTTCATGCTAGAACAGTTGATCTTTAAGTCAAAGCACGAAGCTCGGCCAGTGCTCGTTTGATCGCCGGATTAGCGAGTTTTTTTGACTCTTCAATCTGAACTTCTCTTTCTTTTTCAATAGTTGGATTTTTCTCATAAATTCTTGCAAACACTGCCAGGTCATGAACTTTTCCCAGATGGTCCTGCAAGTTTATTAAATAATCTGTCTTCTGACCTGTTGCCTCTAAAAGATAACGAACTTCCTTAATGGTTTTTCGAAATGAATGGAGATCATCATTATCAAGGGGGTGCTCCCATTCATGAAGCCGCTTAATCATTTCCTGAGCTCTGGCCGGTACATTGGGATTTTGATTCACTTCATTGGTCGCTGATCTGACTTTGATGTTCAGCTTGTGGAGCTTTGAAGGTTTAAGGGATTTTTTTACTTTTTTACGAAGATGCTTTCTTTCTTTTTTGAGTTTTTTATTGTCCAGGTTGTAGGCCTTGGCGTTTCTGATGGCCACATCCAGATCGCGAACTTTACCCAAGGTCTTGCCTAATTTTTTGAAGATCTCATTATCTACAATGCTTCTCATCTTTCGAATGGATACTCGTAAATCATGGACTCTTTTTCTTTTAGGTCGATCTCCCGTCTTTTCTGCCAGGGAGGTGAGGGCCATGCTTTCATTTTTGATAAAGGATTTAAGTCTATACTTATGAAGATCTTTTTCTGACGGTTTCATGAGTTCCTCGCATTGTAACGGATGGAGGAGATAATGGCGGCGCCTATAACAATAATTCCAATCAGTCCCGTGAAGACCTCCGGGATTTCTTTTATGGTTCCGACAAACATAATCATGGCAAGAATGCCAATGGCATAAAACGCCCCATGCTCCAGATACCGATACTGATGAAGGGTGTTTTTCTCGACTAACATAATCGTGATAGATCGGACAAAAAAGGCACCCACACCAAGACCTATCATAATAATAAAAAGATTATTGGTGATCGCAAAGGCTCCGACCACTCCATCAAAAGAGAAGGACGCATCTAAAACTTCTAAATATAAAAAAAGACTCATACTCGTGCGATTCAGGTCAATATGTTTGCCTTGGCCACTCGAATTTAAAAACTCACTTAGTCCATCAACTAGAATGAAAGTAATGACTCCACCAATACCGGCGGCGAGAAAATTCATTTGTTCAGAGGGCATTTGAAAACGAGAAAAAAGATAGAGGGTGAAGAGAGTGACGGCAATTTCAGCAGCATTGAGTCTTCCCATGGCGCTCAATGGTCTTTCAATGGAATGGATCCAATAGACTTCTTTTCGATGTTCAAAGAAATATTTCATCGCCACTAAGAATAGGAACGCTCCTCCGAAGGCCGCAATACTGATTCGGGACTTCATCATGATGTGGGCATAGTCGGCCGGAGAAAAGAGGGCAAGTTTAAGGGCCTCTATGGGATTGATGTGGCCCAGGACACCGACAAGAATAAGAGGGAAAACCAAACGCATTCCGAACACCGCAATTAAAATCCCCCAAGTCAGGAAACGATGCTGCCACTTATGTGTCATCTTTTTTAAGATGAGGGCGTTCACTACGGCATTATCAAAGGAAAGAGATATTTCAAGGATGGAAAGCACCAGAGCAATGAACCAGGCCTTGAAAGCACCTCTGATTGTTCCAGTGTATGAGTGGCCCACCACCAGTGCTGCAATACCTCCTACCACCGCACCGATGATGGCGTTCTTAAAATATTTTATGGACGTGGTCCCTGGCCGAAGAGAATCTTCTTCGCTTCATCCGTCATTGGGGCATCCGGATTCGTTATCTCTTTTGCCATCTCGTAGACTTTTTTCACCGCCTCACGTTCGAAGATTCTATGAAACCATCGTTCAAGATGAGGATAGTCACTTAGTTTTTGTCCTTGATGCTGATAGGGTACAATCCAGGGATAGATCGCCATATCGGCAATGGTATATTGATTGGCCGCGACCCAATCTCTGTCTGCCAGGTGTTTATTCAAGACGCCATACAGGCGGGAGGTTTCTTTTACGTATCTATCAATGGCATAGGGTATTTTCTCGGGAGCATAGTTTCGAAAGTGGTGGTTCTGTCCGGCCATGGGACCCAGGCCCGCAACTTGCCAATACAACCACTGGGCCACTTCAACTTTTGCGCGCACACTGGTAGGAAGAAACTGACGACGTTTTTCGGCCAGGTACCAGAGAATCGCTCCTGATTCAAAAATGGGAAGCGGGCCGTTTGCATCTTCAGGCCCTTGATCCACAATTGCTGGAATTCGATTATTGGGTGAAATGGCGAGAAATTCAGGCTTAAACTGCTCGCCCTTGCCAATGTTCACAGTATGCAGACGATACGGTGTTCCAGACTCTTCCAGGAAAATCCGTATTTTGTGTCCATTGGGAGTGGTCCAATAATATAAATCAATCATGTTTCCTTCCTTGTTAGCTCTAATAAATGCTAATGAGGGCTTTATGAGTCATGCAAGACGGACTAGAATGGGGTCATGGATTCAGGCCAAGTAAGTTTATTTATAAAAATGATTAGAGAAGAGTATAAGTTGAGCGAAACAGAGCTCACTATTATCACACGTCGCATGCTGGCCGATGATCGTGAATTCGACCGCATCTGGAAACTATACAAAAGTAAGTCGATTCGAGTGTACGGCGGATTTGATGAATTCAAATCAGTGTTGCAGGACTTACTCAACTAGGGAGGTCCCTATGATTCAAATTGAAGTTTGGTCAGATATTAATTGTCCATTTTGTTATATTGGAAAGCGCCATCTTGAGGCCGCCCTGGAGAAATTTTCTGATAAGGGTGACGTGGTTGTTGAATGGAAAAGTTTTGAACTTGATCCCATGGCCAATCCTCCTAAGGGTGCTAACCATCACGAGCTTCTGGCGAAGAAATATAATAAAGATGTGGCATGGGCAAAAGAGATGGATAAGAATCTCACCGACATGGCGAGAAAGTCAGGACTGGATTTCCATATGGAGAAACAAGTTCCGGCCAATTCCTTTAATGCTCACCGCTTAATTCATCTGGCGAAACAAAATCATCTTCAAGATCAAATGAAAGAGCGTCTTCTTAAGGCCAAATTCACTGAGGGCAAAGACATTGGAGATACTGAAGTCCTTAAGCTATTAGGGATTGAATTAGGCCTTGATCAGAAAGAATTGGATGAGCTTTTCTCAGGAAACCGTTTTGTGACGGATGTCCGTGAAGATGAAGAAATTGCAACAGAGCTTGGGATTCGAGGCGTGCCATTTTTTGTTTTTAACAAAAAATATGGTGTATCTGGTGCTCAGCCCGTAGAAGTGTTTTCGGAAATTTTAGATAAAGTGAACAATGAATAAAGAGCAGTTTTATCAGAGTGGTTACGAGTTTCTCGAAAAGCTATTCACTGAATTCAGTGAAGAAGAAATTCAATTTGAAAAACATTGGTCAATTGATCACTTGTGTTTTCGTACGGGCTCGGACGAGAGTTATGAACACTTTAAATCACTGTTCGTAGACTTTGGAAGACTTCTGATCGAAAGCCCGGTAAACGGCCGCTTGATTTCAACATTCAAGTTATTTGAACCTTTCCGCTATAAGCACTGGTTTATCGATTTGGTAGAACTTCCTGCGCCCAAGAAAGGGAAGGTGACCAAAGAGGGCTTTGAGCATATTGAAGTCGTGATTGATGTTCCTTTTGCTGACATCATCAATCGCTATCAGGGCAAGACTTTCGCTGGCGGCGGCCTTTCAAAACTTTTTAACCGAGAGTTGGAAATGGAATTAAAGTCCGGTGCCGTGAAATTTCACCATCTCTCCCTAGAAAGCGTGGTGAATCTTGAGGCCAACACCAAGGTCTTTCATGCACTGATGAACTCTCAGGTGCTCGAGAAATTGAAATTCTATGAACCTCTGGTGACCGGCACTTTCCCTCTCAATCTACATCGAACAGATTCGGATCTGGATATTCTAATCCCTGCAAAAGTAGAAGAAGTTAAAGCACTCTTTCCCGGGGCCACTGTTTCAGAAAACGTCCTTAGTTTCACTTTTGAGGGTGTCCCATTCGAAATTTACTGCGATTCAATTCCGGCAGTGAAACAAAAGGCTTCAATCCATTTCCAAGTGGAAGAAAAACTTTTAAAACTCGGCGGTGAGCTTTTCTACCAAGACCTAAAAGAACTTCGCTCTCAAGGTCTAAAAACCGAGCCTGCTTTTGCACAAAGACTTCATCTCAAAGATGATCCTTATGAGGCCCTCTTAAATCTTCGCCATTACACTGAGGAAGAACTCGAGAAGCTCATTTATGGAGATTAAAACTTCGCGGCTCCTCATTCGCCCCTGGAAAGATGAGGACGTTAAGCACTATCTCGCAATGTCTGTGGACGTGGGCTACAACTGCTTTACACCACCGGGAGTCTATCTCGTTAAAGACGAAGGTGAGGCCCTGACAAAAGTCCGCCTACGCATAAAAAACTTCACCGATTCCGGAATAGGGAAGTTTCCTATCTTCTTAAAAGAGACAGGAGAATTCATCGGAACCTGCGGTGCCGACAAATTTGATCTTGATGGAAAACAAGAATACGAACTTGGTTATCGCTTTATGCTAAATCATTGGAACAAGGGTTATGCCACGGAATCCGCAAACGCTCTCCTTGATTACCTATTAAAAGATTTAAAACTTCCACAAGTTCATGCTTTTGCTGTTTATCAAAATCCAGCGTCTCTTAAAGTCATTGAGAAAGTTGGCTTTACCTATCTAAGAGACTTCATGTGGTCTAACCTAGTTCACAGGCTTTACATTAAGTCTTGTTCTTAGGATCAAAAATCGGCGCCTCATGACGAAGCTCTCCGTCTTTTTTGATTTCAATTGTGCCACCGGTCTTATGTGAAAAGATCATTTGGCCTTCCATCTTTTGTTCCGTCTCAACTGCACAGTTTTCACATTGAGTGATCTTTCCGGCCTGACCCTTACGATCTTCTAGATTGTATTCAGCTCCACAAGTCTCGCAAATGGCGGCGGTATACTTCTCGGAAGGCACCTGATTCTTCACTTCAACTTTGTTTTTCGCCATGTTCTTTGTATGAGTCATGGTGCGACTGCTGGTTGACCCACTGATAAATGGCATTGAAGCAGTTTTCGGTTTTACAATTTCTGGCTCCGGCGCTTCTTGAATAATTTCGAGATCGCTCGCCCGAATATTGGCGCGAGTGCCATTGGCAAGCATACAGGCCGCATTCTTGCGCCCCATCTCGTCCTGACTGACATTCGTAATTCGGACAATTTCACCCAAATATCTTCCAGCTATGACCTTGGCTTTAATGATTTTACTCATGCCTTCATTATAAACCTCCTTAGATAAGTGTCCACCTCCTGAATCCGTCGATTACTTTCGCCAGCGGAAGTGATTTTTAAATAGTTGACAGTTCCGTATCTTTTCCGTATTGTTTCTAGCATGAGACTAAATCATGTTGCAAATAAAATTTTACTTGGTGATACAAAAAAGCTCACGGGGACCGAAAGGGCAGTGACGGTAAAACTGCTTCATCATCTCAAAGAGATAGAGAGAAGAAAGCTTTACAGCGACTTAAAGTACTCCTCATTATTCTCCTATTGTGTAAAAGAGCTTGGGTATTCTGAGGGAGCCGCCCAGAGACGAATTGTTGCCGCTCGAGCACTGGCCGAGATGCCAGAAATTGAGAAGAAAATCGAAGAGGGGAAATTAAATCTCACAAATATTTCATTAGTGAATCAATTTATAGATGATCCCATTCAAAAGCGCGAGGTCTTCAAGGAGGTTGAAAATTTAACTAAGAAAGAATGTGAGCAAAAACTTTTTGAGATCACCGGTAAAGAAATCACACCGGATAAAAATAAACGAATTTCAAAAAATAAGATTCAAGTGGCCGTGGTGCTATCTGATGAAACGATGGAGTTAGTTGATCAACTCAAAAACCTGCTTGGTAAAGAGATGGAGATGGATCAATTGGTTCAGTTCATGGCAAAGAAGGCCATTGAATCAATTGAAAAAACGAAGTTCAGACAAACAAAGCCGCGCCAATCACTTTCGCCAGCGGTCCGCAGGCACGGAGTGAAAGTAGGAAGAGCAATTCCAGCGTCAGTAAAACGCACAGTCTATGCACGAGATAAAAAATGCACTAATTGTGGATCAACTCATAACTTAAACTATGACCACATCATTCCATATTCAATGGGTGGGCCAGCTTCAGTCGAGAATATAAGACTTTTATGTAGGGAGTGTAATCAGAGAGGCAGAATAAGAGCGGGGCTAAAGGCGCCCCGCCCGAAAGTGATTATAATTTGAAATCCATTCCGATACCAAGATGGTCAGAAAAGCCAGTGGCCGATTCGTGATTAAAACGCATTGGAACCATCGCCTGACCTTCACGTTTCATGAGGAAGTCACGAACCATGATTTGGAAAGTGCCGAAGTTTGGAGCGAGACGAGAACTTTGATGAATCCACATTCTGTCCAGAGAAGTCCAACTGCCTTTGTAGAAGTGAGTACCAGGATTAAGATTACGGTTAACCTTACGGGCCTCTGTTTCTGCATTGATAAATCCATTCAGGTAATTGAATGGGTAAGGGCGATCTGTTTCAACTGTGTTGAAGTCACCAGTAGCGATGATCAGATCTGCATTTCTTGAAGCTGCAAGATTTGTAAGTAGTTGAGCTGCAGCGATACGATCTTCTGCCGGATTGCTTTGAGAAGGCCAGTGGTTACCGAAAACGATAACAGTGCGGCCTTCAACGTTGATCGCCACTTCTGTGATACCGCGAGTATCAAGTTTTTGGCCGTTAACAAAAATAGAGTGGTGCTGAGCTCTGATAACCGGGTACTTCGACATAATACCAACGTCGATTCCGCGAGCATCATCGCCTTCGATCAAAACTTGGTAAGTGTATCCAAGATTACGAAGGCCCTTTGCAGCAAGAGCATTTAGCACATTTAAGTTTTCAACTTCTTGAAGAATTAGAATGTCAGGACCTGCACCTGTGTTATCATATGAGCGAACAACACGAGAGACGTTTTCAACCTTTTTCATGAAACGAGCTTCGTTCCAGTCAAGGTTTAAACATTCTTTGATTGCAAAATTAGAACGCTGTTGCTGGCAAAGTTCTGTATGCCCAGGGATTTTTCTTTTTTCCTGAAGTGAGATGTACGTGTAGTCTTCAGTGCCAGCATCGTGCTTGGTATCGAAGAAGTTCTCAGCATTGTAGTTCATCACTGAGAACGAAGTTTTGGCTTGCGCTGCTAGTGTGAAGCTAAGAGCGAGAAGAGCGATTAGAGTTTTCAAAATAAAACCTTCTTGTTTTTCGTTTGAAAAATCGTAGTTAAGGTTAATCTAGATGGTCAACTACTACTTATGTTAAGATGAAGTGAAACTAATAAAAATTTTTAATCTTTGATTGCGTTAAAGGCTTATTATTTATGAATTACATTACCTCGCTCATTCTAGGGATTGTTGAAGGACTCACTGAGTTTCTCCCTGTGTCATCGACTGGACATTTGATCCTTGCGTCAAATGCTTTGGGAGTACCTAATGATGACTTCTTAAAAGTTTTTGAAATCGTTATTCAAACCGGTGCGATTCTCGCGGTGATTTATATTTATTGGAAAGATCTCTTAAAAGATCACGCTTACATTTTAAAAATCGGTGTGGCCTTCATTCCAACTGCGATCCTGGGACTTCTTCTTCACGGTATTGTGAAAAAGTATCTCTTCACTCCAGTGGTGGTTTGTTCGTCGCTTTTCATTGGCGGTATTGTTCTTCTCTTTTTAGAAAATCTCACGGCAAAGATCCAGCCTAAGAAACTTACGTTCTTCCATTATTTTCTAATCGGTACAGGTCAGTGTCTGGCCTTCATTCCGGGGGTCTCCCGATCTGCTTCTTCGATTCTTGCAGCGAGACTGCTGGGAGCGAGCCGTGAAGAAGCAGTGAAGTTTTCTTTCTTACTCGCAATTCCAACGATTCTTTCAGCTTCGGCCTATTCACTTCTTAAAGTGAAAACGCAAATGGTTCAGGCAGAATATATCTACTTACTTCTGGGTCTACTCACTTCATTTGTGTTCGGCTTTTTAAGTGTGAAGTTTTTCCTTAGAATCCTTAATCACAAGACCTTCATCGTATGCGGTATCTATCGCATGATCATGGCCGTGGTTTATTACTTAGTTTTCATTAACGTATGATGGGCTGGACGATACTTTTTCTTTCTTGGTTTATGTCGGCGGTGGCCACACTGGGAAGTTTATTCTTCAGTGAGGTCATGAAGTTCCCGCCTTGTGTGCTTTGCTGGTACCAACGCATCTGTATGTATCCCTTGGTGCTGGTTCTTTTTATGGGGCTATTTCCTTATGAGAAGAAGGTCGCAAGATTTGCACTTCCGCTGGCGATAGTGGGCTGGTTCATTGCTCTTTATCACAACCTTCTTTACTATCATATTCTTCCAGAGAGCGCGGCCCCTTGTGTTCAAGGTATCTCGTGCACAACCGTTCAGATTCAATGGTTTGGTTTTGTGACCATTCCATTTATGTCGTTTGTGGCGTTCTCGTTTATTGTTGTTTCACTACTTTTATTGAAGAGGATCTCCCATGAAAAATAAAATCATGATCGTTCTTATTGCTCTTATGTCTCTGGCCATCGTGTTTATGGTTGGAACAAAACTTTATAAAGGTCAGGAGCAAGAGCGCTTGAGTTTCATGGCGAAGTCAGATTTCTCTACATTTGTAAGAGATTATTCACCACGCTTGGGTCGAGCTGACGCCAAAGTTTACGTTGTGGAGTTTCTTGATCCTGAATGCGAAAGCTGTCGGGAGTTTTATTCTTCTGTAAAAATGCTTTTACAAGAGTACGAAGGTAAAATTCAGTTAGTTGTTCGTTATGCTCCTTTTCATGGCAACTCAATCTTTATCATTAAGATTCTAGAGGCCGCTCGTAAGCAGAATCGTTACTGGGAAACCCTTGAAACTCTGTTCCGTTATCAGCCTGAGTGGGGGAATCACCACCACCCACGTCCAGAGCTCGTTTGGAACTACCTCCCTGAAGCCGGTGTGAACGTAGAGCAGATTAAGAAAGATATGGAAGATCCTGCCATTCAATCAATGATTGAACAGGAAATCGCTGATGGTAGGGCCCTGAATGTACAGGCGACACCAACATTTTTTGTTAACGGCAGACCGCTTGAGCGCTTTGGCTACGAAGGCCTAAAAGATCTCGTGGAATCAACGATTCGTGCAGAAGGCGAAAATTAAAAATTTCTCTTCGCTGGGCCGATAAGTTGCTATAGACCGGAGGTCACATGAAGTACCTGGTTTTCACACTTATATTTTTTGTACAAGCAAATGTCTGGGCGGCCCGGCCGTATTCAATTAAAGCGATGGTGGATCTCAGACCGGTTGAAGATCAGCGCTATTTTGAAGAGACCTTGGGTGATGTTGGTAAATTGAATTTACCGGAACTCACATTCAACAACGATCAAGTTAGTTTCACCATACGTGGGAAAAGATTCACCGGCAAGGCCGTTGATGAATACAAACTCATGCTTCAAGGAAAGGAACTTGATTTCGGTCCAGGAAAACTTTTTAAGGCCCATGAGGAACTTGAAAAAATCTGGAGAGAGAAGAATTTCACTTATACGAGTTTCCTGATTCCAGAGGCCCACGCAGTTGGAGAGTTACTCGTGGTGGGGGGAGTGGTGGCCGCGATTGCTCTTTCACTGACTCATTCTCATTATGTGGCTCAAACTCTGAATCGCCACTGTGAAGAACTACAGCTTTCTGATTCTCTCACTTCACAGGACGTAAAATCTGCTAAAACTGATCTTGGGAAGACCCGTCTGTGTAATGCTGGAAAGGATCAGTGGCCCGTCATCGTGAAGGCCTGTGAGGAAATGAGAAGTTGTATTATGGATCTGGAAGAGAAACTGGGGCATTTTTCAGGGGCCATCAATAACTCGGGCCGAGGACTCATTAAGGACGTAAAAGAGATCCAGCGTGCACCTTCATCATCACTCAAGAAGGCCTCTAACCAGTAGATTATTCGAGGGAATTTCTTCTAAAGAAATTGGCCGATCATGGCGATAAGCTATCCATGGATCCCGTCCAATATTACACAACCACCCTGATTAATGCTGCCACCAAACTGGGGCCTATTTTGGCGTTCCTCATTGGTGGGTATTTCATCTTTTTTAAACTGCCTTTCCTGTTCCTACTGAGAAATATGAATATCACGAAGAAGGAGTTTGATAATCAACCTCCATCAGATCTTCTGCCAAAAGATTATTCAGTAAAAAACTATGAGGACTTCCAGCGCCGGATGAAGCTTTTGAAAACTCCGGAACCGAAGAAGGAAGAGCCAAAAAAGAAAGAGCAGCCTAAGCAAGAGCGCCCTAAACAAGAGAGTACAAAGCAAGAACGTCCTAAGCAGGAGCAGAAGCGCCCTGAAGCTCCTCCAAAGAGACCTGCACCTTCAAAAACTCCGGAAGAAATTCTGAATTTGAAACCGGGTTTTACCAAAGCTGAGTTAAAAAAGAACTATTACGATCTTCTTCGTCAGAATCATCCGGATAAAGTCGCCAGTATGGGAGCGGATTTTAAAAAGCTCGCCGATCAAAACACGAAAGAAATTAATCAGGCCTACGAAAAGTTAAAAAATAAGGCCGCTTAAAATTCGTGCTCGATTCCTGAAACTTCCAGATACTTCTCCATATCGATAATTGATTTTTCACTCACATCGTTGGTCTGAAAAGCAATGTGGCCGTCCGGTCTTACCAGTACCAGACCATTGGTTTTAAAGCGACTAGAAGGCAAATGGTGGATTTCTACATTGATGAGCCGCTCGTTATAAGGACGCTCACCAAAGACGAATAAATGGAATTTGTAACCTTTTAAGAGATCAAAGATTTCTTTGCCACCGATGGTTTCAAAGTTAGGCATTCTCTGTCCCGCACCGGCACTGACGACCAGGCTCGGAGAGTAATGAATATTTAACTGGGAAATAAATCCAAACATAAAGTCTCTCCCGCGTTTTCCCATCATCATGAACCTAGCGAAGAGAGGAAAAAACATCGTCCTAAGTCCAATCGCCGCTTTATTTTTAGTGGTCACGATACTGAATATTCTGTCAGTAAACTTCAGAAGTTTTTGGGCCACGGGCCAGCGTTCCGAATGATAGGTCTCTAAGATGTCTTCCTTGGCCTTTTTCTTAATCACCAGGGCAAGTTTCCAGGCGAGATTAGCAGCGTCCTGAAGCCCGGTATTCATTCCCTGCGCTCCCACCGGACTATGAATATGGGCCGCATCTCCCACCAGAAATGCTCGTCTGACTTTGAGTTGTCTTACACACCGGTGATGAACATGAAAACGGGTCACCCATTCAGCATCATGAAGTTTCACATCCCGGTGGGTCGCCTCTTTAAAATGCTCTTCAATCTCTGACAGTGTAGCAGGATAGGATGTTGTTTCCGTCGTCTCAGGCATATCGTGGTTCTCGCGGACAGTAAGGACCCGGCTTCGATCTTTGAGCGGAAAATGAACTCCAATATTACCCGGATCAAGAAACACCATCAGACGATTATTATCAAGGTCCCAATCCACTTGAGTATCGGCCATGATGAATTCACTTTCATAGGACGCGCCCTCAAAAGGGAGATCAAGGATTTTTCTAATCTTACTGTGAGAGCCATCGCAGCCAATAATATAATCGGCGGTCACGATTTCTTCTTTTCCATTTCGTTTACGAATGGTGGCCGTGACTTTTTTATCGTCCTGATAAAAGTCTTCCAAAGTGGTCTGACGTTCCACATTGAGGTGATGCTTTTTAAGATCATCCACCAGAATTTTTTCAGTCTCAGTTTGCGATAAGAAGAACACAAAGGGATAGGGCGTGTCTTCCCGGCCAATGTCTCCAAAATTAACGGTGACTCTTTCTTTGCCGTTCAGAAAGACCTTCGCTCCAGAACCAATTTGACCTCGTTCCAGAAACTGATCCACGATGCCTAAATTTTGAAAGAGTTCTAATGAACGGGCCTGAATCCCAATGGCCCGTGATTCGCGGGTGATCTCTTCGCCTTCATCGATTAAACGACAATTCACATTCCAGCGACGAAGCAGAGAGCCCATCATAAGCCCCGTGGGCCCACCGCCAACAATCAAGACCTGAGTATGCATAAAGGCCCTCCTGAATCATGAACTAGCATGACACAGGAGGAACCATTGGACTTTACCTAGAGCAGTCTGATTAGAATCCTTCGGCTTTTTTGATGGGAGCTTCTTCTTCAAAAGGAAGAACTGATTTTGCCGGTTTTTTGCTGGTAATGTAGTGACTCACAAGCTTCAATTTTCGTTCAGGAGCTCGCGCGGCCGGAGTAATGGTTTTAACCGGAGCATTTCCACCCTCTACGAAGGTCTGAAGGTCATGCACCAGCTGAGACAGGCATTTTGCTTGCGAAGACATCTCTTCGGCGGAACTTGCCACTTCTTCCGAGGAAGATGCATTGGATTGAATCGCTGAATCAAGATGATGCATGGCCTTGGAAATTTGCTCAATGCCATTGGCCTGCTCTTGTGAGGCCGCAGAAATTTCAGAGTTAAGGTCGGCCACTTTCTTGGCGGAATTTACGATTTCTTTAAGGGCGGCACCCGATGCGTCTGCAATTTTAGAACTCTCTTGGGTCTTTTCCACGTTCTCTTTGATAAGGACGTTGATATCTTTTGCGGCCGAGGCCGATCTACCGGCGAGATTTCTCACGGCATCTGCTACGACTGCAAATCCTCGTCCTTGTTCTCCCGCACGGGCCGCTTCAACTGCGGCGTTTAAGGCAAGAAGATTCGTTTGAAAAGCAATGTCATCAATCACATTAATGATCTCTTCAATTTTTTTAGAAGATTTTCCCATGCTTTCCATAGAACTAATCAATCGAGTGATTTCTTTGTCCCCTTGTTCGGCAGAAGTAAGAGAGCGCTGAGATAAAGTGTTGGCCTCTTTAGCGTGATCGGAATTGAGCTTCACCATACTTGAAAGTTCTTCCAATGAAGAGACGGTTTCTTCCAAGGAGGCGGCGGACTCAGTTGCTCCTTGAGAGAGTTGGGCAGAAGAGGAAGAAAGCTCAGTACTCGCCTGTGAAGTTTGATCAGAGGAAGTTGAAATCTCTTTTGAGATACCATTTAAGGTCTGACTGATTCTTGAAGAAATAAATAGACCCAGGAAAGTCGCAACAATGACTCCAATGACCGAGATCACAATTGTGATGACACTTGAAGATTTATAAACCGCAATAGCATCTTTGGTCTTCGTCGACGCTAAATTCTCATTAAACTGGATGAGCTCTTTGAGTGCCAAGGTCATGGCCTTGCGATAATTGGGAAGATCAATATAAAGTGTGACATAGGTCTCGTCTTTAACAGTTTGATTGTCCCAGCCGTTTTCGAGTTTGTTTAAGTAGGCGATAGATTTCTCATCATAGATTTTGAAGTTATCCATAAACTTCTGAACGATCTCTTTTTCTCCCGCCATGAAATCACTTTCCAGATACTTCTTCACACTTTCATGCACGATTCTGCTCTCATGCATGTAGGCCTCTTTTGATTCCTTCATGCCATTAAGGTCTGCCGCGAGATAGGCGCGAAATAAGTTGCGGTTACCGGTCAGCATCGCTTCGTTCATTTTAGCGACGAGAATCACGGTTTGCATGATATCAGTACTGACGTAATGAAATTCTTCGAACACTTTTTTGGAAGAAAAGTGGCCAACTCCTGACACGATAATAAGAAAAGAAGAAACACCTAGAAAGGCCGTAAGAAGCCTGGTTTTAAGACTACTTTTTTGCATGATGACTCCCGATTTTGGACGGGGTCTTGTCGACCGAATGCTCGGAAAAAATTAAAAATTATTTTATTTATTCTTTCCCGAATGGAGCTGGCCGCAAGCTGCTAGAATCTCATCACCCTTGGTCTTTCTAATGAGTGTGGGAATCTTATAGCTGTCGAGAATCGTTTTAAAATGATCCACCTCATGCATCTCAGGTCGCTCGTACTCGGTACCTGGAAATGGGTTAAAAGGAATGAGGCTGATGTAGACGTTCTTTCCTGCAAGAGCTCGCCCGGTGATGTGAGCGTCCTCATCCGAGTCATTGAAGTTTTTGATCATGAGATATTCATAAGTCACAAAACGTGTGCGACCTTCTGGAATCTCTTCCGCAAACTTCATCACGTCTTCCACTGGATATCGCTGATTGATCGGAATGAGTTTATCCCGCTTCTCTTTAATGACTGAGTGAAGAGAGACGGCGATATTTACTTTAGGCATCTCGGCCTTCCAGCGTTGAAGTCCAGGAAGGTAACCCGCAGTTGAAATCGTGATTTTATGAGGAGCAAGAGAGAGACCATGTTGTGTGAGAAAAATCTCACAGGCCTTTTTAACTGCATCGAAGTTATGGAGAGGTTCACCCTGGCCCATAAAAACGATATTTAAAATACGATCATCCTCCGGACGATTGGCAGAGAGCCAACGCTGGGCCTCTAAAAATTGACCTATGATTTCTTCTGTTGAAAGGTTGCGCTTTAACCCTTGGGTACCGGTATGGCAGAAGCTGCATTTCATGGCACAGCCGACTTGAGAAGAAATACAAATGGTGTACTTCCCGTTAAATGGAATGAGCACGGTTTCAACTTTCAGATCGTCTTTAAATTTGAAAAGAAACTTTACCGTTTTGTCCTGTGATTCATGAACCGTATCAAGAGTTGGTAGGTCGAAGGAAAAATTCTCGGCCACATAAGCGATGCTTTTTTTAGCGAGATCAATCACACAGGGTTCGGTCTTTCTCTTTTTATAGTGCCAATTGAACATGAGGCCCGGTCCCGACGAAGGAAGGCCTTGAAGAGCAAAGAGCTCTTGTAGTTCCGGCAAAGTGTATTGATAAAAAGAGGTCCTCATTGCACCTTGTTACCATGAGGAAGGGGTCTTCGTCATCTAGAGGAGTGGTTTAATTTCACCGCAGTCGGAGGAAATGAAGCTTCCGGTGTACTTAATATCAGTAGGTTCGCCATTTGGGGTCACCATATGGAGCTTCCCATAGTAGTTTTTGGCGTTTTTAACCCTCCAGTTGGAGTTACCTGAGGTGCCGTCGTTGCATTTAAAACGGGTCGAAACCAGAGTGGGAGTGTCCTTCACCACATCGGTTTTGCAGTTTGATTGCCGGCTGCTAGTCAGGATTTCAGGACTATTGAGAAGTTTCTCGGAGTAGCACACCCGAAGTTTTCCATCCTCACCAATCGAGGCATGTTTACCCATCTGATCTTTTAGTTTCGTCATGTCCTTCTTCATTTCTTTGGTGATGTCGACCGTCTTGTTGTCATCATAGACTTTCATATCCACGGCCCATAGTCCGGGTTTCATATCAAGGGCCGCAAAGACCTCAGTACTCACCAGAAATAGAAGAAGGAATTTCATGGTTCATCCTTTTTGATTTCGTGATCTATGGGTTGATACTTTTTCGGAATCTTTCCTTGTTCCTCTGAAGCGGGTTTTCGAAACATATCTTCCGCCCGCTCAGAAGTGGTCATGATTTCACGATCGCCACTTCCATGACGGTCACATGCGACCATCATGAAAGTGAGGAGAATAAAAATAAAATACTTCATATTACCTTCCGTATTGAACTGTGAAGCTTGCCCTTGCGAGACTATTGGCCTCGATCTTTTTTTCAATCGAAACACCATTGGTATTTGGTCTCACATCCAGTTCTTTTCTTAGAGCATGCACGGTGAAGATATAACGATGAGGCTTATCACCCTTAGGAGGACATGGCCCACCATAACCGGTCTTATTGAAGTCGGTTATGACTTCAATCGCCTCTTTAGGAAGAGTGCGGTTATTGGATGCACCTTCTTCTAAAGAATTTACATGAGAAGGAATATTCACCACTGCCCAATGCCACCATCCGTGATCAGTGGGCGCATCTGGATCAAACACTGTGACCGCAAAACTTTTTGTCTCAACCGGTGCTCCTTCCCAACTAAGAGCAGGGGAGATGTTGTCGCCCTGACAACCAAATCCATTGAAGATGAAGTGTTTTGGAACTGATTGGCCAGGAGTCAAAGAGGTAGAAGAAAGTGTAAAATCCATAAGTCCTCCTATTGGAGAGTATTATAAACTTTTGAATTACGAATTTCTTTGTAACGGTCTTCGTATTCTCGCCACAGGAGTTTTATACGACTCTTTTTTCCTGCATCCAAAGTGTAGGCCTCATCCAGGTCTTTACGAAGCTCAGGAATAACCTTCGAAACTTTTTCCAGTTCGCTTTTTATTTCTGTGATTTTCATGAAGAACTCCTTGTTACAGGAGTTATAAGGGTGCGCTTAGAGTGATGTCATTTGTGACGAGTTAAAACTGCCACATGACTGCCCGACTTTTTTTCTGGCCTTGGGACATTTCAATTGTTTGAACATTCTTGATTTTAACTTTTTCTAAAGCCCGATAAATCTGCTGTAGATTTTCGCTCTTAGACACCAGAGTAGAAAACCATTCAACTTGAGATTTAAACTCTGCACTCTCGAGAATCATTTGTTTAATGAAAGCGATTTCTCCGCCCTTGGTCCAGAGCTCGGAACTTGTGCCACCGAAGTTCAGCACCGGTGCTTTATGTTTGCCAAGATTTTTCCATTTGCGAGTCGTGCCTGCTTCCGCTTCTTCTTTTGAAGAATGAAAAGGAGGATTACAGATGGTGAGATTAAAAAAATCTTTCTCTCCGATAATGCCTTTAAAAATTCCTGAAGTTTTTTGAAGTCTCAGTTCAACTTTTAAATTTGGATTCTTGTTAAGAATCTGCTGCGCGGCCTTCAATGCCTCTGGATTAATATCTGATCCTACAAATTCCCAACCATACTCAGAGTTTCCAATGATGGGATAAACGCAGTTGGCACCAACACCAATATCCAGAACCTTCTTTGGTCCAGTTCCGATCACGTCTGCCATGAAGTGGATATAATCCGCGCGACCTGGGATAGGTGGAGTCAGGAAATTTTTCGGAATGTCCCAGTCGACTTGATAGAAGTGTTTGAGAATTGCCTGGTTAAGGGTCTTGACCGCATCAGGATTTGCGAAGTCCACTGACTCATCCCCAAACTTATTTTTGATAATAAAAGGCGCCAGAGGAGGATGACTCTTCTTTAAGGCCTCTAAATCATAGCGGGACTGATGACGGTTTCTTGGATGCATAAATCTAGAGTAGGCGCTTCGCATCTTATTGGCCATAATCAAGGTATGAAAACCATCGATCTGCCTAAAATCCAACAAATCGTGAAACAGTTTGCCGAAGAACGTGACTGGGATAAATTCCATTCCGTAAAAAATCTCTCGATGGCCCTGACGGTTGAGAGTTCGGAACTGATGGAGATCTTTCAGTGGCTCACGGAAGATGAATCTAATCGCGCGCATCTAGATCCGAAACTTAAAACCAAGATTGAGGATGAAGTGGCGGATGTTTTTATTTATCTTTTAAGGATCGTTGGAAAGACCGACATGGATTTAGAGCAGGCGATTTTAAATAAAATGCAGAAGAATATTGAGAAATACCCCGTGGACAAAGCACGGGGTAATTCTAAGAAGTATACTGATCTTTAGTGATGAACATCTCCGCGACCTAAGCGAACTGGGCGACGACGTCCACCAATGTCTTCCCAACGTCTTCTCCACCAATCAGAGACTCGATCAAGAATATCATCATCGTCTTCTTCATCATCATCTTCCGGGCGTGGTTCCGGATTTGGTGTTGGAGTAGGGTTTGGATTTGGTTCAGGAGTTGGACCAACTTCTGGTTCTGGCTCCGGAGTTGGAGTTGGTACTGGAGTGGGTGTTGGTTCATGGACACTGCCATCTCCGCCACGAACTGGCCCGGAGTTGCCACTATCAATGTCGCCCGGAATCTGAGTGACTTGCTTAAAGACTCCGCAGGCGATCGGGAATGATTGTTCAGTTGAATGAGGCGAGCGCGCGGCCACTGTTCCAGGAATTGTCGCTTCTTTGTTAGCACCAAGAATCACGACCACTAGACCATTGAGATTGAGAGGGCCCACAAGTTTTGAAACATTATCACCCGTGTTTCGATCTTCTGAGATTAGATCTCTGTATAAAACATCGTAGTTGGTGAAACGTTCATAAAAATAATTTCCGGTCTCATCACCAATTGGGTAGCGGCCCTTTCCAGCGTCTTGTGAACTTAAATCAGCATCGAGAGGAATAAGGACATTTCCCCAAGCTTGCTGACCTTCTTCGATATCAATAAGTCCGTCACCGTTTTTATCATCGGCCTTCGTCGGACAACGGCGTCCCAGATGAATGTTCTGCTGATGCCAAATTCCAGCTCCACCGGCACTTGCCTTTACGAAGACTTGAAACTTTTCGCCCTCACGGATAATGACGGCCGTGCCAGGAACACTTCCATTCACGTCTGGATTGAGTGTGGTGAGATTGGCCATAAAGAGGCCACTGGTACTTGCTGCCAGTCCTCTTACTCCGACTGCATCGAGTGGAATACCGGCATCTGAATTACTTTTCCCACAGGAAGTTGCAAAAGCAAGGAAAGCGAGAGGCAGTAAAGGTAGGTATTTCATGGTCCCTCCATTAGCGGAGGACATCATTAACAATAGTGGTTTTGTTGTCTACTTAGTGGCAGCGCAAATTATGCTTATCTTAAAGAAGCGGTGCTTTGGCATACTGGCCAAAATTAATGGTGCTCTTCATCGTTTCCACTAGATCCACAATCATCACGCCATTTAAGTGATCATACTCATGTTGCGCAATAATCGCCGCCATCCCGGAGAGTTCTTTCGAGATGTATTGGCCCTTACGATCCAGGTAACTGATGTGAATGCGTTTATAACGTTTCACCACCATGGTCTTGCCCGGAATTGAAAGACAGCCTTCCTGGGATTGAGTTTGGCCGTATTGCTCGAGGTATTCAATCTTCGGATTGATCACAACAGTTAGTGGAATCTTCGGTTTCATCCCCATGACAAACATTCTGATCGAACGATTTATTTGAGGGGCGGCTAAACCAATCCCACCGGCGATCTTCATTGTTTGGGCCATATCATCGGCCAGTGTCTGAATCTCCGGAGACTCAATTTCGGCCATAGAAAGCTCCTGGGCCTGGGCCCTAAGGATAGGATCCCCAATCTTGATGATCTCAAGAACCTTCGCTTCTACAGAGAGGGATAGGAGTAAAACTAGCTTTAAAATTAAGAGTTTAGCCTTCATATCCCCATCCAATCATAGAAGGGAAAACACTGTCTATCTTTTTGACATCATTGTCGTTTTTACCAAAGCCGGCGCGCTAAATTTGGATACCCCCTACAATATGAAAAAATTTTAAAGGGAGAATCACATGCACAAGCTACTTGCGCTACTTACGGCCTTCTACATCGCCGGTGCACAGGCCGCACCTTCTTGTCTTATCGATAACACTTGTATGGAGTACAACGGCCAGTTGATTGACCTTCGTACTAGTACAGATAAATATATGGATAAGGCAAAAAACTGTGATCCTCTCATTGAAAGCTGTTCAACGCGCCAAATTCAATACGCTCGATCTCCAGAGCTTTCTAAAAAAGAATTCCAACGCCTGGTAGGTGAAGGTGGTTCTCAATACTTCATTCCACTAGATGTTAATAAATCAGATCTTCTTATCCTTGCCGGTGCTCTTTCACTTGGTACGGTAGTTTTCGCCAACGATCGCGAAATCATGGATTTCGTACAAGACAATAAAACAGAGTTCGGTCAACAAGTTGCGACAGTAGGTAACCTCCTTGGTCGCGAAGCCATTCTTCCAGTTGCTGCTGGTGCTTACTTCATGGGTGCTGTTCTTAAAGACGGCAAACTTAAACAAGTTGGTCTATTCACAGTTGCTGCCGGTATCGCTTCACAAATCGTAGCTGAAGGCTTCAAGAAAACGTTCCACCGTGTTCGTCCTCACGATGGTGATTCTCCATACGATTTCTTCGAAGAAGGTAACAACTCATTTATCTCTGGTCACGCGGCCGGTGCTTTCTCTCTAGCAACAGTAATCGCTGAAGTTTATAAAGATAAACCTGCTGTTCCTTACATCGCTTACGGTCTTGCAACTCTTACTGTATATGCTCGTATGCATGACAATAAACACTGGGGTTCAGACGTTCTTGCCGGTGCAGTTGCTGCTCACTTAGTAACTAAGATCCTTATGAGAACTGTTCTTAATCCAGAAAGAGCTGATGGTTCAGGTTTCCTCATCATTCCTCAGTTCGGTCGTGATATCTCTGGTAAGGCCTACACTGGTGTTGAAATCCAGTGGAGACCAAAAGCTCCTTCACGTCTTTCTCAGTGTGAGAAATCAAAACTAGAAGGCCGCGAACTTATGGCCCTATGTTTCGAAGAAGCTTTCAACAAATAATCTCCTACTAAAGGGGGCCTTCGGGCCCCTTTTTTTTGCCATTTCACTTTCGCTGGCGGAAGTAAAAATCTCTTGCCAATCAAAAATCACTTCGATAAAAATACGGAAAAGGTACGGATTTGTCAAATGATAAATTCGGCCAATACAAAATCACTTCCGCTGGCGAAAGTGATTTGGAGGTAACTGTATGATTTAATTATTTTCTGAAGTTGTTCAGGTAATTGCGAATGAGATTTAACTCATAGGCCGAAAGTTTAGGATTATTTTTCGGCATGCGACCACTCTCTGTGGCCTTGATGAGTTTAGATTCAGACGGATTTTCTTGATCAATCCATCTCATGATGTTGGTCTCTTCGCCGGACTTCTTGTGACATTCAATACATTTTGGGACGAGGATCTTTTCTTTAAGTTCATCGTAGGTCACAACTCGTTCAATGCGAACGCTCTCCACATAACGGCGAACGATTTCTAGTTCGCGAGATTCTAGAGGCGGAGCCTTCTTCGGCATGCGACCAGTTTTAACACTTTGAAAGAGAGGGCTGATCTCTGGATCGTTTTCTTTGACGTGTTTTAAAATGCGGGTCTCGTCCGTGAAGCCTTTGTGGCAGGAGATACATTTTGGAACGAGGATTTCTTCTGAAAGAACTTTGAAATCTACTTCATCGGGGATTTCTGTTTCGCGAGTCTGAGTATTCAGTCGCGGGCTGGCATCATCAAAACGAAGGGAAGTTCTGTCTGGGAGACAAGAAGCAACTAGGAACAACGAAGTAAGAAGAAGGAGTTTCATTGGAGAGGCTATCTACCATAACGGAATAAGCTCTTAAAGGCTTCGAGAGGGGTTTGTAATGTTTACTCCCTAACGAGTGTTTAAAAGTAACGCAAAGCTCTTATTTTACGTTAAGACCGATATCTTTAGTCGGACATAATTTAGCTTGGCACAGTAGCCTAGGCCCTTCAAAGTGTATTAGCGTTATTCTTTAGGTTTTTCACGAGGAATAACTATGACGACACTTAAAATGCCACTTGAAGTGGTTCAATGCTTGAATTTTATCAATGGTGAATGGGTAAAAGGCGAAGCTGGAACTCAAAACATTACATCTCCTTATCACGGAAAAAAAATCGGAGAGGTTTCAATCCCATCTCTGAACCAAATTAAAAATGCGATGAAGATCGCGAGCGATGCGCAAGTTGAATGGGGAAGAACTCCTCACAAAGAACGCGCACGTGTGCTGTTTAATTTTAGAAATATTCTTCTAAGAGACTTAGAAGAAATCTCACATTTAAAATCAGCAGAGTCAGGCAAGACCTTCAATGAAGGGATGGCCGGACTTATGAAAGGGATTGAAGTTCTTGAATATGCTCTTTCACTCCAGAACATGGATGTGGGCGGGCGTATGGAAGTGTCTCGTGGTGTTTCGTGTGAATACCGTCGTACTGCTCTTGGAGTGGTGGCGAACATTACGCCGTTTAACTTTCCGGCCATGGTTCCGATGTGGACGATCCCTATCGCCTTGGGGCTTGGGAACGCTTACGTGTGGAAACCATCTGATAAAACTCCGCTGACTTCAATTAAGATCGCCAGCGCTCTTAAAGAAGCGGGTCTTCCGAATGGTTTATTCACTGTACTTCATGGTGGAGCAGAAACAGTTGATGCCATTATTGAAGCTCCTGAAGTGAAAGCAGTTGGTTTCGTAGGATCGACAAAAATCGCAAAGCTTGTTTACACCAAGGCAACTTCACTTGGTAAACGCGCTCTTTGTATGGGTGGGGCGAAGAACCATATCGTGCTTCTACCGGACGCGACTCCGGACATTGCCGGTGTTGGTATTTCGGATTCATTCACAGGATGTGCGGGCCAGCGTTGTATGGCGGCCTCAGTTCTTCTGGCCGTGGGTGACGTAGATCAACACATTACTAAAATTAAAAATCGTGCTGAGTCGTTAAAGCTTGGTACAGATATGGGTGCGATTATTACTCGTGCTCAGCGTGATTTCCTTCTTGAGGCCATCACTCGTGCGGAAAAAGCAGGAGCGAAAGTGGTGCTCGATGGTCGAACGGCAAAAGCTCCGGCCGGCATGGAAGAAGGGAACTGGATTGGACCAACGATCCTCGATAATATTCAACCGGGCTCAGAGGCCGCGACTGTTGAATTATTCGGACCAGTTCTTTCCGTCGTTCGTTGTAAGGACATCACCCACGCTATGCAAATTCAAAACTCAAGTGAGTACGGAAACGCCTGTTCTGTTTTCACCAACTCAGGTGCTCTCGCTGATCGCGTAACTCGTGAAGCAAAAGCAGGAATGGTTGGTGTGAACGTTGGTGTTCCTGTTCCACGTGAACCATTTTCATTCGGCGGTATCGCCGCTTCGAAATTTGGTTCAGGAGATATCACTGGTGAACACTCTCTAAACTTCTGGTCAGATGTGAAGAAAGTGACAACTAAGTGGGAAAAACAAAACGACAATAACTGGATGTCATAAGGAGTCTTATGTCGACGAATCACGATGTACGTAAGGAACACGTTGTACTCGCTACTCACTCGAATCTCCGTTACCCGGAGTCTCTGACACTTGATTGGGGGAATAAAGATCCCATGAAGCGTGGCCCGGTTGTGGCATCTCAGACAAATCCTAAAGCGAGAAACGCCATTGGAACTCACTCGGGTTCTTACACGGTTTATCGCGCACTCTCAATTGCGAGCGGAAAATTTTCTCCTGCCCACAGGCCGGACCTACACAATACTCACTCACCAGTGAAGATCGGGCCGTTCCCATCGTGGTTTGATGAAACAAAGATTGTTTCACTAGATCCATGGGGACTGGATCCTCAGAACCATTTCAAAGGTCACTTTGAAAAAGGTTATGACATTCGTCCTTCAATTGCAGTGACTCAAGCTCACTTACAAATTCCTGAAATCCACGATGCGATTCGTGCCGGTCGACTGAAGCCGGACGGAAAAATCATCAAAGAGAATATGGACATCAAGATCACCAAAGTTGCCATTGAGCCAGTTTGGTTCCTCCCAGGAATGGCAAAACGTCTCAACGTAGAAGAGGGTGTTCTTCGTCGTATTCTTTTCACGGAATCAGGAGGGATGTACCCAGAGCTTATCACTCGTCCCGATCTAAAAGTCTGGTTACCACCTATCGGTTCAACGACGGTTTATATCTTCGGTAATCCGGAAGATCTATCAAATCCAAATATCGAACTTTCTTGTCGTGTTCACGATGAGTGTAATGGTTCAGACGTATTTGGTTCTGATATTTGTACATGCAGACCTTACCTCATGTACGGAATTGAACACGCGGCCGAGACTGCCCAGAAAGGTGGAGTAGGTATCATCGCTTACTACCGTAAAGAGGGTCGTGCTCTCGGGGAAGTAACAAAGTTCCTCGTGTACAACGCTCGTAAACGTCAAGAAGGCGGAGATTCAGCAGCAACATACTTTAAGCGTACTGAATGTGTGGCCGGTGTTGAAGATGCTCGCTTCCAGGAATTCATGCCGGACGTGTTGCATCTTTTCGGGATCACAAAAATTCATAATCTTCACTCGATGTCGAACATGAAATACAACGCCATTGTTGGTTCGGGTATCGAAGTGGTGAATCGTATTTCAATTCCAGCGGAACTTATTCCGGCGGATGCGAACGTCGAAATGGAAGCAAAGAAGGCCGCTGGTTACTTCACGGAAGGTGAAGTGAAAAAAGGCGAAGACCTACAGAAAGTTAAGGGGAGAGAGATTACGTGAGCGATTTAGATTATATCCTGTCACCAGTTTGTGTTCGTGACGGGGCCAAAAAGATTTTTGACGAGACATTAAAAGGGAACACTCATTTTCATTATCATGAAGAGAAGATGGGACCGACAGTTGATTTCGTGATGCAAACCATCCGCGAGAACTATCCGGATATGAACATTCCGTTTCACTCTCGTTGGGGACACTTTCGTCCGGGGAACGTTGATCGTTCACTTTGGTTGAAGGCGAAAATTAAAGACCTTGATCCGATGGAGCAGGCGAGAATTAAATGGGACCTTGTGATCCCATCTGTTCTTCTTGATGCTGGTGCTGGTCCAGCGTGGAAGTATCATGAGAAAGAAACCTCTCGTGATTATGCTCGTTCAGAGGGCCTGGGAGTTGCGAGTTATCACTTATTTATGTCGGGAGCTTTTTCTTCAGATGGAAAATCTCTTCGTTCAGATGCGACTGGACTTTCAAAAGTAACTCCGAAACTGATTGAAGAGTATTTCCAAGTGACACCGAACAATCCACTTGTGGGTGTTGAAGGCAGAACGAACTTACTTAAAAATCTTGGACGCGCACTTGAGAACAAAGCTCTCTTTAAAGATGGTCGTCCAGGAAATCTCATTGATTATCTTGTGGCAAAACATGGTAAAACGATTCCGGCCTTAGCACTTCTTCGTGGTGTGCTGGATGGCCTGGGTCCAATCTGGCCTGGTCGTGAGACGCTTAATGGTGTGAACCTTGGCGATGCTTGGAAACACACTAAGTATGGTTTGGTGGCCTTCCACAAACTTTCTCAATGGATGACTTACTCACTGGTTGAACCACTTCTTGAGGCCGGCATTACTGTAACTGGCATTGAAGGTCTAACAGGTCTTCCAGAGTACAGAAACGGTGGTCTTCTTCTTGATACCGGAGTTCTCACTTTCAAAAATACCAAAGACGGTGAAGCAACTTGGGGACCTGAGAGTGATCTCATTATCGAGTGGCGAGCGCTGACTGTGTTCTTACTGGATAAAATCGGCGCGGAAGTTCAGAACCGCCTTGGTAAAACTCCACAAGACTTTCCACTGGCGAAAGTTCTTGAAGGAGGCACTTGGTGGGCCGGAAGAAAAATCGCCGCTCAAAACCGCGCAGGCGGTACACCTCCACTTAATATTAAATCTGATGGAACTGTATTCTAGGGGATAAATATGCATAAGAATCTCATTGAATTGAATCATCCGCTACTCTTGCACAAACTTGGCTACCTACGTGACAAAACCACGTACTCTAATGAATTCAGAAATCTTGTGACTGAAGTGTCTAAGCTTCTCGCTTATGAGGCCATGAGAGATTGGAAAGATATGGATGCGGTTCGTGTGGAAACTCCGATTGCTCCAACAAAAGTTGATCGCATTATCAATCCTCCGGTTGCCGTGGCGATTCTTCGTGCTGGTAATGGGATGCTGGATGGGGTGCTTTCGATGATTCCTATCGCTTCGGCCGGCTTCATCGGGATCTACCGTGATAAGTTCATCCAGAATACTGTAGAGTACTACTTTAAACTCCCAGCAGATGTGAAGGGTCGAGAAATTCTATTGTGTGACCCTCTAATTGCCACTGCGGACACCATGATTGCGGCCATCGATCGTCTAAAAAGTTATCACGTTGGGCCCATTAAAGTGCTCTCAATTTTGACATCTGAGCATGCTCTAAAAAGACTTGAGCATTTTCATCCGGATGTTAAAGTCTTCGCCCTAAATGTCGAGAAGGAAATGACTGAAAATGGATATCTCGTACCAGGATTAGGAGACGCGGGTGACCGACTCTACCAAACAAAGTAAAACATTTATTCTAGGTGTTGCCGGCGGCTCAGGCTCCGGCAAAACCTATTTCGCCAAAGCTCTACACCGTGCTTTGGGTGAACAGGCGACGATTGTTTACCAGGACAATTTCTACATCGATCAATCTCATCGCTTTGATCACGATGGAGGATCGGTAAACTTCGATCATCCGGAGAGTCTGGACTTAAAGCTTCTGGCCCAATGTTTGGGCGAACTTAAAACCGGATCTGTTACCAATATTCCCATCTATGATTTCGTTACTCACTCCCGTAAACAAGAACAATTAAAAGTCGGACCTGCAAAGATCGTGATTGTAGATGGTATTCTTATTTTCCATCCTGAGTATTTGCGTGCGCAATTCGATGAAATGATCTTCTTTGATACGCCGGAGTCTCTTCGCTATGCCAGACGCCTGGAAAGAGACGTAAAGGAGCGTGGACGCACTCCTGAGGGTGTACAGGCCCAGTTCTTAAAACAAGTAAAGCCCATGCATGACGAGTTCGTAGAGCCATCTAAGCACCATGCTCATTCCATCGTGAAAGATCTGGATGATTACTACGAGTACTTCGATTCTTATAAAGCAAAGCTTTTAAAAATTATTGGATAACCCTTATAATCTTCGTAGGAGATTCCTATGAAGATTATAATTCCTCTTGTTCTCATTTCCTTTTCCTCATTCGCTGCCACGCTCGAACCCGTAAATATTGATTACGATTACCAGAATGCTCCTGAATATCAGGCAATCATGACTAAGCTCAAAGAGTTTGGTGACTTCTCTAAGAAAGAAGAAACAGCACCTGCGCCCATCAAAACCATGTCTAAGGGAGAGCAGGCGGTTGAAGAAGCGAAGGCCCGTAACCGCGCCATCATTGCGGCCCAGACCAAAGCTGAGAAGGAAGCCGTTGATAAGAACCGTGATATGACGGAACTTCAAAAATGGAAGCTCGAAGAAAAGAAAACTCTTGAGGGTTGGAAGAAAGAGTCTCGTGATCAACTCAACGCCTGGAAGCGCGAGCAGGAAATTTTTTTGGGTCGAATTAAGGTCTATAAAGAGAACACTTTCGAACTGCCAGTAAAACAAGAAAAAATCGTAGAGAAGAAGGTGCCAGCAGAAACTCTGCCCGATGTGCACATCGTTCATTCGGCGTTTGCAGTACCGGTGCGTGATCAGTGGAATCGTCCAACTTGTTCTGCCTTCGCAGGAGTTCGAGTGCTGGAAATTCTTCTCGCTCAAAACAAAGTCACTCGCGATCTCTCAGAGCAGTATCTTTATTGGGCAAGTAAGCCCAAGTGTTACATGTCACCTTGCTCAGAAAAAGGTTCATGGATCACTCCTGCTTATAAGCATTCACAGGGACAAACAACAGTCGACATTCCTCAAGAGTCGGAGTGTGGCTATAACGGTCAGCCGGTAGAAAATAATGAGACCCAGCTTCCTCTTAAGTCCACTTGTAAGAGTGGTGTGACTAAAGTTGTGAGCTACTCGGAACTTAAGACCCTCGCAGAGACGGTTGAGAGCATTAAGAAAAATATCCCGGTGGTGATGGCGGCAAAACTCTCAGAGAACTTTTATAAGAACCAAGGTCTCGTGACTTTAAACGATGCTCATGGGGGAGTTGCGAAACTCGATGCCCATTCTATGGGACATGCTTTCGTTGGAGTAGGAGTGATCGAGCTTCCGGAAAAGCTAAAAGCAACTGAAGGCAACTATTGTATCGTTGTGGCCAATAGCTGGGGAAAAGGTTGGGGCGCCGGTGGTTACTCATGCCTCACTGAAAATTGGCTTACAAAGTTCAGACAGAAGTCTCCTTTCATTGGTGTAAATAAGGTTGCAGTGGAATAAAATATGCTTCGACTTGAATCAAAAAGACTTTATTACGAGCATCTGGAAGAAAAACATTTTGAGGTATTTTACAGTCAGGAAAGTGATCCTGAAGTGATGAAATACATTCGTAAGGCCTCACAAGATAAAGATGAGGCGAGAAAAAAGTTTAACGATTATCTGTCTTATATGAAACTTCACCCAAAACTTGGTGTTTGGGCCGTATTCGAGAAAGAGACTCAAAATCAAATTGGTCTCGGGGTCTTATTTCATATCGAGATGAAACCAGAAAGCGGGCGGTATGAAGTTGGTTATCGCTTTAATCAAACTTCATGGGGCAAAGGTTATGCTACAGAGTTAACTCATAGGTTCCTTCAGTATGGCTTCAATGAGTTGGGTCTGAAAGAAATCTGCGGAACGACAAACCCAGATAATATTGTTTCACAAAAAGTTCTCATGAAGACGGGAATGAAGGACATGGGCATCACCACTGAATTTAGAAGTGGGAGCCGCTTCTTTGTCCTTAACCGCGACGAATATCACCCCTCGGATGATTAAATGTTCTAGTTGAAGAGTGCCGCGGTCCTTTTTGTTTTCTATCTCTAGCATGATTATGGATGTGAGAGCGATCTACCTGCGGTCTTCTTGCGACAGCATAGGCCATCTGCGGTTGTTGAAAGAGTGGTGAATGTCTCACCTTGATGTTTCTGTCTGGAAGTTGGTTTACCACTGACGTAAAGCGACTCAGAATTGAGTTCGCGGCTCTTAACAAGTTTTTTAAAATTTTTAGTTTCATGGGTCCTCGACTTTTTAACTTCATGTCTTATTTTCCTCGAATAAAAACCCTATTGAGAACAGTGCAAAACTTCGACGCGAACGGTTTTCCCTGAACCATTAATTTTTCTCAGGTTAATTTATGACATTCATCATTTCTCCACATGACCAATATCAGGGGAGATATTATCCATTTCTGTCATGATATTTATAACAGGAGAGGCTTATGGAATTTGGTAAAAGAGTTGTCATCGCAGTAGACATTGCCAAGGAAGCAAGGGGCCGTTTTGATGAATTGAAAGAGATTCATTTTTCTTCCGGATCAGACGTCCATCTGGTCTATGTCTTCCAGGAAATTGGTTTTAATTTCGCCATCGATGCCTACAGTATGGCCTATCCTCTGGCCGATGATAGGTTGGCGATCGAAAAGTCTGTCAATGATGCCCTAAAGAAAATTGGCCGGGAAGTTCTTCCCAAGGACGTAAAGGTCCACACTCATTGTATTTTTAGTGAAAATCAAAAAGAAAAACTTTGTGAAGTGGTGGAAGAAATCAAGGCAGATGTGGTCATTCTCGCGGCCAGAAAACGTCATGGTATCTTTGAAAGTTCCTTCGCCCAGTACATGCTGAAACACTCTGAGCGAAATCTTCTTATTCTGAAAGATCGGCAATCAGTTTAAGCTTTTCAGTATCTTTTAAATAAAAGGTCTTATCAATTTCAGTGATAAGACCTTGTTCTTTAAAATCACTGATCACCCGAATGGCGGTTTCATTGGCGGTCCCGATCATGGATGCGATTTCTTCCCGTGATAAATGCAGACGAATACAATGGTTCTCCCCATAAAGTTTGTCCATGGTCAGAAAATACTCCGCCATCCTTTCGCGTACGTTCTTTTTGACTAAAACAGAATTTCGGTTGAGTGCCTCATCGAGTTCATGGGACAGGCGAAGAAGTGTATCAATCGCGAGTTCAGGATTTTTGATGAACAGATCCTCAATGGTTTTATGTTCCACAAAATAGCATTCAGTATCTTCCAGCGCCTTAGCACTTTCTAAATTCATCTTGCACTTGAAGAGACTTCGGTGGCCGAGGATATCGCCACCCGTGGCAAGTCTTAAGATGTGTTCCTTCCCCTCAATTCCGTTGGTAAAGATCTTCACATGACCTTGCTTTATGAGATAAATCCCGAAAGAAGATGTTCCTTCGTGATAAATCGTTTCGCCTTTTCGGTAATGATGAGACTGTTCACTGATGAGAGATTCCAGCATTCGTCACCTCGCATTCAAAGGTCTATTTTAAGACGTCTTTCTTAATATTTATTCATGCTCCGAACAATGGTTGTAAAAAGTTGAGCACTTTGGGATTATTTATTAATGAAATACTTAAAAAGCCTTTATGTTCAGGTGTTAGTTGGGATTACTCTAGGGATAACGCTTGGACTCGTTTCTCCGGATCACGCGGTGAAAATGAAAATTTTGGGTGACAGTTTCATTGCACTTCTAAAAATGCTGATTGGACCTATCATTTTCACCACCGTCGTTCTTGGGATTTCTCATTCCGGCGACATGAAGAAAGTAGGACGAGTGGGTGGAAAGGCCCTGCTTTATTTTGAGACCATTTCAAATATTGCTCTGGCGCTCGGACTTGTGGCAGTCAATGTCTTTAAACCCGGTAAAGGTTTTAATGTTGATCCTTCGACACTCGATTCGGGTCCCATTGCTGAATACGCTAAAAAGGCCGAAAGCACTTCCATGTGGGACTTTCTTTTTAGCATCATCCCGAAGACTTTCACTGACGCTTTCACAAGTTCGGGTAACGTTCTCCAAATTCTCTTCATCGCATTACTCTTTGGTTATGGTCTCACACATGTAGGAGACAAAGGTAAGGTCGTGAGAGAATTTTTTGAAGGCCTCTCGCAGATCCTGTTTAAGATTGTTCACTTTCTTATGTTGTTTGCGCCTATTGGTGCTTTCGGGGCAATGTCGTTTACGATTGGGAAGTATGGAGTTGATTCTCTGGCCCCATTGGCAAAACTCATGGGTGTGTTTTATCTCACCTGCATCGTGTTTATCCTGGTAGTCTTGGGACCAATCGCTCGATACTGTGGCTTTAGCATCTTAAAATACATCAGGTACATCCGCGAAGAACTCTTCACTGTACTTGGAACTTCATCATCAGAAAGTGTGTTGGCCCCTATGATGGAGAAGTCTGAGCGTTTAGGCTGTTCCAAGTCAGTTGTAGGATTGGTTATTCCTACTGGATATTCATTCAACTTAGATGGAACTAACATCTATCTCACTATGGCGGCCGTGTTCGTTGCTCAGGCCTTAAATATTGATCTCACTATCGGAGAACAGTTAAGTCTTCTCTTGGTGGCGACTGTGACTTCACAAGGGGCCTCAGGGGTAACTGGTGCGGGCTTTATTACGTTGGCCGCGACTCTTGCGGTTGTTCCATCTGTGCCTGTGGGGGGGCTCGCCCTGATCTTTGGGATTGATCGATTTATGTCAGAGGCACGTGCCCTTACGAATACCATCGGTAATGGAGTTGCGACGATTGTGATTTCACGTTGGGAAAAAGAGCTTGATACGGAAAAGCTTACTCATGAGTTGAACCGTTAAAATTCCTCTGGGCCTTCTCAATTTTTTCCAGATAGGCGAGAGTCTCTTCTTCTGTCATGAGTTCTTTAGAAAATACCGGGAACTGGGTCTCTAATTTTCCAAGGACCTTATTGATTCTCTCGATGGTTTCTATAGAGTTTTCCAGCGGTCTCACCAGATGAGTCTTATCCGGACATTCTCTTTTTAAGATGGCGACGGCGAGTTTTTGTGACTGAAGAGGACTGTTCGTTCGATCTCTCATACTGAGAAATATCTGGGCCAGTTTTTCATGGACCTCATAGACCGCCTTTTCTCGGGTCAGTTTCTCGATCAGTTTTTGATCACGATAGCGGAAGGTTATGAGAGCAATGGCGATTGAGACATAGATGAAGCTCACCTGGGGCTCACTGGAGAGCACCACATTGGGTGAGTGAGGAAGATCCAGGTAATACCAAATAAAAATATTCTGAGCACATACCAAAAACATGAGAAATAAATTTACCCAATAAGGGCCGGGCACTAAAAAGGCCAAAAGAAGAATTTGGATTTTGCCGGAGACCAACGGAATCCATTCTTCACCACTGGCAAGATAATCCTGTTGAAGCGTCCAGTTGAAGTATGCATAAGGGAGAAACAAAGAGAGATACGCCCAGACACACTTTCTCCTGTCCCAAAGTTCTTTTTTAAAGACCAGGGCAATGAGCATCAGTATGGCGAAAACCAGATGAATGGACCTTTCTCTGACTTGTCGTGGAAAGATCTCCATATTCTCGAAGCGCCATATGGCGATTGATTGAACTAAGATAACAACGACCGCCAGAGTTAGAACAACGTTCCGAGATGATGAGTTATAAGGTTTATTGCTTGTAATGTAATGAACCATCGGGGAAGAGTAGCAACCCGAATAAGGCGATTCAACTAAAGAGTATCTATATGCTACTTAGGATCTCTTCGATGATTTCGAGTGCTGCAGGTTTTTCCAATACGGTCACATTGGGCTCACTGAGTTTGGCCTGAAGAAGAGGATAATTACGAGCGTGACCGGTGAAGAAGACAATTTTCTTTTGATACTTTTGTGACTTGACCCAATCGTATGCATCAATACCGTTTTTAGATCCTGTGCCAAGATTAATGTCCAGGAATATTAAATCAAAATTTTCTTTGGGCAGATTAATCTGAATAAGGTCGTTATAGGAATTCACACATACGCCTCTCAGTCCAAGTTCCTCGAAAATCGAACACATCAGTACGCATAAATCTTTATCATCATCTAAAAGTAACACGCTCTTCATCGAAACCTGCTGAAAGGGAATAGCTAGACGTTAACAATTTATTTATGGATTGAGAAATTTCTTAAAACTGACCAATGATCTCACGTGCCTTCATTGCTGTGACACCAAAATAGTTGTTAAACCAGGTATTCACAAACTCTGGAGGATAGGAATCTAATCTTTGGCAACGGACGACGTGGTCACCGACTGAAGCAATGCTGCGGTCATTGGGTAATGTACAGAAAAGCTTCTGCCAAACATTATTCATATCAGAGCGAAATTTTTGGGCAGCATCCTGTGAATAACCTTGGAACTTAGCAAGCGGCGAGCTTATATCGACCTGCTGCGGGTAAAGACCAATGTCAGGAATATTGATGTCGTGAAGAAACTTCTCTTCCGTTTCTTCCTTCATATAGGTGAATGCTTCGTTGTTATTATCGAAGATAACAGAGCCCTTCATATTAAGCGAAAGGGTTTGGGTCTTTTTAGTCGCCATGTATTCATAGACCCGGGCCTCAGTACGATAACGAGTCACCGGCTCGCGGTTTTGATAATACTCAGTTCTGTACTTGGTAACCATGACACCGTTTTCAACTGCAGAATACGGGATCTGACGGCTTCTTTGCACCATCTGATAATCAGTGTAGGGAACACTCACTTTATAGTTATGTACTTGTCTAACCATGCGAGAAAGTGGATTCCAATTATACTGGCCCGAGAGTTTCAGCTTAATAGAGCGGTGAGATTCCGGGTGATACCAAGGGGATTCACGGAATGAATTATTCAGAGCGCTCTCCAGGGCCGTCACACTTGTACTGTCTAGATTCTTAATGTCAGAAGTTGCTTCAATCTTTGAAAAAAGTTTAGAGCTAATGGTTGTTTGCCCGAGTTCTCGTTCAGGTCCCCAGTATTTACAAAACTGAGTCACGAAGCTTCTGAAGAAAGGCCTGTCTTCACCGGTCTTTCTTAGTTCCCCGCATCTCTTAACGCCATTTTTGATGACCTTTGCCTGGACCTTATGCCACTCAGGCATAGACGAGAACACGTCTTGATAGTGTCTCTGATCAGCTTCCGCGGAAAGGGGGAGATTTGATTTTACTTTAGTGCTGATACGATCCTGATAATGGGGCCAGAGGGAGCGAATTTCTTTTCCTTGAAAGCTAGAGGAGTTGAAGTCTAGTCTTAGCTGGAATTTCTTCTGAAGATCAGTCAGGCTCTTAAGCTCATCAATGGCAATTTGGTATTGGTTTGCTAAGCGCTTATCTCGGATGTTTGTTAGTTTATCGTTTGATACAACTTCCAGGGAACTCTGAAGCCCATTTTTCGCTTCCTCATCACTTGGATCTCCTTTAACTGCCTCGGCCCAATAATTGATGGCCTCTTCGTGAAGCCCTTTTTCACTCAATTCGATGGCCTTCTTCTTAGCACTTGAACAGGAACAAACAAGAAGCAGTATCAAAAGGTATTTCATGAGACCTCAGGCGTTTGAAATGCAATTAGTAATGGGGCCAGGCACCGTTTTATACTGAGTCACAACAGCGCCTTCTGAGAAAAGAAGAAGAGTTCCAGGTTCATGAATACTCCAGACCTCGTTATCAGTCAGGGGATTCGTTGCGATGACCGCCACCTGATCTTTATTAGTGGTCACGGCACTGAAATCAATTTTTACGTCCTGATCTTTAAGTTGGGCCACATTAAATGGCGCTTTACGAATGATTGAAGCCAGTTTAGTCGAACAATGAGCGAGCATGAACTCACCATTAGATAATAAGAAATTGAAAACTCCAAAAGTTGCCAGCGCCAGAGTAAGTTCATGAAGTTTATTACCTAAAGCTTCCATTGAAGGGGCCTCATCCCCAAAAGTTTTTTGCAGTTCTTGCAGAATAAAGCAAAAGGCCTTCTCGCTATCGGTATTGCCCACCGGACGATAGCGTCCATCAAATGCGGGTTCGAAATTTTTCAGGTCCCCATTATGCGCAAAAGACCAATAGCGACCCCACATCTCACGCACAAAGGGATGAGTGTTTTCAAGTTTCGTGTCACCTTGAGTGGCCTTACGAATGTGGGCGATCACATTTGTGGATTTAATGGGATAGGTGCGAATGAAGTCCGCAACCGGAGAATGGGCGGAGGGTTTGGGGTCCAGAAATTGTCTGACTCCTTTACCTTCAAAGAAAGTGATTCCCCAACCATCGGTGTGATGGTCAGTGATACCTCCTCGGGCCTGAAAACCCGTGAAAGAGAAACAGATGTCCGTTGGCACGTTACAATTCATTCCTAATAATTGGCACATGAAAATATTGTAAGTGCCACCTCGGATGGATGACAATGGGCAATTGTTCCTGCGATAATTCCCAGATGGAACCAACTCGAATTGTACACTGTGATGATGCCCTTGTTTGGCTAAGACAAACTCCACCACTTGAAGGCTGCTCACTGATAGCCTCTATGCCCGATATTTCGGAGTTTCCCCAATACACCCTTCCTCAGTGGAAGGAATGGTTTCAGTCCACTGCTGAGCTTGTTATGTCGAAAACTCCCGATGATGGAGTGGCGATCTTTTTTCAGTCAGATATTAAAGTTGAAGGCACTTGGGTGGATAAGGCCTACATCGTTCAGAAAGCGGCCGAGAAAGTTGGTCTGGAACTACTCTGGCACAAGATCTTTTGTCGGGCCCCAGCGGGAATGATTACCTTTGGTCGTCCGGCCTATTCACACATGCTGTGCTTTTCAAAAAATGTCAGAGTTGATGTTTCAAAATCCACTCCCGATGTCATTCCTGATCTGGGTGAAAAGACCTGGGAAAGAGGCATGGGATTTGAGGCCTCGCTGCTGGCGAGTAAATTCATTTTAAAGCAAACCAATTCAAAAACTGTGGTTCATCCCTTCTGTGGTGAAGGAAGTATGATGGCAGTGGCGAACTTTGTTGGGCTTAATGCTGTTGGCATTGAACGCAGCCCGAAGCGCGCTGAACGGGCACGTCTTCTTCAAGTGGCACCTGACGGTAAGAGCTTTCTTCAAGAAGGATAATGTTTTCCATCTCATCGAAATGTTTCTCGATAGGGACCCAAACTTCTGAGGCCCGGATCTTTTTAAAATTTAAAGCAAAATACAATAGCGCCAAAGGAACACCCAAGGCGAATCCTAGTCCGTGTGCCAGATAACTTGTCTGAGGTTGAAAGGTCTCCGGGAAAAAGAAAATCAAAGACACTGCCACGGCGTGAACAAGTCTTGTCGTCACAGTTTGTCGTCTTTCAATCAAGACATAAAGTGTGAGCCAAAAAGAGGCCATGAAATAAACCACTCCTGATACACCAACTAAAGAAACATCAGGAGCGTAAAACCATATGGTCGCGAAATTAATTAATCCACCTGCAATAATGCTGAGAACCGGAAAGACCCAAAATCCAAAATAATTTGTTAATAGCGCCGCCAGTCCTGCAAAGAAAAAAGCGTTATGTGCCAGGTGAGTGAGGTCAGCATGGAGGAGGGCAGCTGTGAAGGCACGCCAGTATTCTCCTTGTTCGAACACCAGACGTTTTGTGGCCGAGAATTTCTGCGGATCTGCTCCGAAGAAAAGCATTAGAACGGCCAGGCTTATGGCACCGATGACAAAGCTCTTGTAGGCGGGCTTTTTTGAAAGAAAAGTTTTGGTAAGTTTATATTCCATTGGTGCCTCACTCTTAAAACATAAGATGGTGGCATATCCGTTAATGTCAAGTTTGCCTAATTTTTTAAGGAGAATTTAAAATAACTTTTGTTAGTGAAAGTCATAAGATGAGACATCGGAGAGAGTATGTTAAATGCGCAACAACATTCTTCCAATCCACAGTCTGATTACCGCAAGTTAGTTGCGAGTCTTCCAGGTATGTATATTGTCATGCTTCCAGATGCTCCCCATTTTACAATAGTCGATTGTAATAGTGATTTGTTTCGAATTACTAAAAGAAGGCCGGAAGAGGTGATTGGAAAACCTCTGTTTGAAGCTTTCCCGGACAATCCCGATCATCCTGAAGCAAATGGAGTTAAAAATCTATTACGCTCTCTTTTGGTCGTGATGGAAACAAAGTCTCCTCATACCATGGCCATTCAGCGTTATGACGTAAAAAATGAGAAAGGTATTTTTGAAGAGCGATATTGGAATCCCATTAACTATCCGGTTTTGGATGATGCTGGAAATATTTTATATGTCATCAATCAAGGCGAAGATGTTACAGAACTTATTCGCACCAAACAGGTGAATGAAAAGTTAGAGCGCATGGAAACCGAAGTTTATATTCGTGCCCGCGAGATTCAGGAAGTGAATGAAAAACTTCGAAGTGCAGAAGCAAAGTACCGAGGTCTTTTTGAGTCCGCTCAGGACGCCATCGTTGTGCTGGATAAATGGGGGAAAATTAAATTTGTAAATCATCAAACCATTCATCAGTTCGGTTATACTGAAGAAGAACTTGTGAATCGCGATGTGGAACTTTTGGTTCCTGAACGTTTAAAAAAATCTCATCTCGCATTCAGACTGACGTACTTTGATAATCCCATTCCAAAACATATAGGAGAAAGACAAGTCGAGCTTTGTGGACTTCACAAGGACGGTCATGAATTTCCCATCAGTGTGACCTTGAGTCCACTCCTTACCCGTGAGGGCCTTTGGATCACTGCCATCATAAGAGATATCAGTGAGACCAAGAGATTAATGGCAGAGTCCATTCATGCCCGTGAGGACATTATTGCAACAGTTTCTCATGATCTGAAAAATCCTCTTTCCAGTATTGTGGGAAATGTTGCTTTACTTACAAAATTCAACAATAAGCAAACTGACCCTGATCCAAAGTTAGAAAAAATTATTCATGGACTTCAAAAGGCCGCGGGCCAGATGACATCCTTAATTCAGAATTTGCTAGATTTTAGTAAGCTTGAGGCGAAGTGTTTCGTTGTGAATAAAAATCCTCAGAATGTTTCTGATATTGTTCAGGGAGTGACACAGATTTTTGAACCGCTCGCTTGGGACAAAAAGATCAAACTCACAGTTTCAGTTGAACCTAATCTTCCCATTCTGAATTGTGATAACTTGTGTGTGAATCGGGTCCTCTCAAATCTCCTGAGTAATGCCATTAAGTTCACTCCGAAAGGTGGTTCAATTGAGGTCCAGGTTAAAAAGGACATTGAGTCGATCGTTTTTATGGTGAAGGACAATGGCCCGGGAATTTCAGAGGAAGAAATTGAACATGTCTTTGATCGTTATTGGCAGTCTAAGCGAACTGCCATCAAGGGAACTGGCCTGGGACTGGCGATCGTGAAGGGGATCATTGATGCCCATGATGGTTATGTCTGGGTAGAATGTAAGGTCGGAGTAGGCAGTGCTTTTTATTTCACACTGCCTCTCAACGCAAGCGCTACAACTGAATTAGAGAGCTTCCACTGAACTTAGTATTAACCAGTTCAATTTCTCCTTCAAAAGGCACCTGAAGAGTGATCTGTTCCGATGGAGCTTTTACACACATCACACGTCTGGAAACTTCATTTGAAATATTAACTGCCGAGAGAAAGATCTTTCCTTTTCCATCCACCACTTCGAAGTGAGTGAAGTATCCTCCCAGGCGATCCAGGCACCCTTGAAGTGCGATTTCAATTTCTACGACTGAACCAATCGCCATACAAGTGGCGCGTCCTGGAATTCTCGGACAAATTTCTTTCACTGAAATGATCTCACCCTTGGCCTGTGACAAATTGAGATCACCTTTTTTGATTGGAACGATCCCGCGTGCATAGATTGATTGTGAAATTATAAAACTTAAAATCAGAAGCATGGTTTTCATTTTGTCTCCGGGTTTAAGAAGATAAGAAGGGAAAGTTAAAACGGCCGAAGGACAAAATCAAAATGTTCAAGCTTAAGGGAAGTTTAATTTATTGGAAGAGAAACCCTGCCTGGATTCAGGCAGGATTAAAAAAAATTATTGAGCGGTTTTAAGACGGGCAGCGATTGAGAAGTTTTTGGCACCGGCGCTACGAGCTGTGTCCATAATCGTCATGACCTTATCAAGTTGCGATTCTGCATCACCCTCAAGGATCACAGATTCAGTCTTCAGGCTTACAAGTTTCGCTTTAATGCGCTCTTGAAGTTCCTCTAACTTAACTTCTTCACCTTGAACGGCAATGCCGCCATTCTTAGATAGCGAAACAACCAGTGTTTCGCCGTTTTTATCACTTACAGCATTCATTTCAGGGAGATCAACATCCAATCCTGATTCAATCGCGGCCGATGAGCTCACCATAAAAATGATGAGAAGCACAAGCATGATATCAATCAGCGGAGTCATGTTAATGTCTGAAACGATTTGCTCTTCGTCGTTTCCGTTTTTGTTACTAAAAGCCATAATGACCTACTTTGTCTTTCTGGCCAAAAGAACTAGTTCTGCAATGTCTTCAACCTGGTGCCTGAACGACTGCGCAGTTTTATTCACTTTAGTCTGGAAGTAGTTGTAGAAAAGAACGGCAATAACCGCCACGATAATACCAGCGGCAGTTGCGATCAATGATTCAGAAATACCTGCTGCCACTACCGAAAATCCACTCTTACCAGTTGCACCGATGGCCTTGAATGAGGCCATGATACCTAGAACCGTACCAAATAGACCCACGAATGGAGCAGATGAGGCGATTGTACCAAGGATCCAAAGATTCTCTTTTAGGCTAGAATTTGTCTCAGAGAGACGGCGAGATAACTTATCTGCCATGTCTTCTTTAGAAGTATGGGTCTCTTCCATCAGCACTTCATAAGGACGGCTGATAGATTCAGGGAATCTTTTTAAAGTATGTTTAAGATCATCGAAGCGTCTGCTTGCGATGGCCTGATTGATTTCTTGATTAAGCTTTTCAGATTCTCTGATGAAGGCGCGAAGGAAGAATATCTTATGAGTTGCCACTGTCCAGGCAAGAATTGAGAAAACCAGAAGGGGATACATAATAAATCCGCCCTGGTGAAAGAGTTCCATCATTGACATAAATTCGATCCTTTTGAATAAAACGAAGAGCAAATATTGCATTAAATTATCGCCATTTAGCAGCGATAGACAACTTCTAAAATGCCTTTGCTCGAGATAGAAAGCCGTGAATAAAGACGGAGCGATGAATTGAGAGTACTACTCTGAAGTTTCTTTAATATCAATAGGTTGAAGTCATGGTGTGTCGAAGGTTTTCTTCACCAGTTCATTCCATTCGGTTTCTTTAAATTCGAATCGTCTGGATTTCTGACTTTGGGCCTCAGTGCACACTTTTTGAAAACCTGAAATGGGAGCTCCGGATTTAACACCATAATAGTCTGTGAAAGTAGTTCCGGCCCCATAGGTTTGAGCACAGAATTCTTCCGGAGTGAGCTTTTTCCAATCATTCAATTGAGAGACTTTTCTACTCACTTCGTAGCGGTGTCCCCGCATTTGTTCCTGGAAATCTTTAACCATGATCTCCTTGGCCTCCTGGGCGGATGGCTGCTTCAGCACATACTCCAGAAGTTTCTCTTCACGGGCCTTTGCAAATTGACCTTTGGCAGACTCCGCCACGATCTCAGGAAGCTTATATTGAGGGAACTGACCAGCGTTCCATTTTTGCATGCTTCGGTCTTTGGCGATGATTTGTTTTGCCTGACATTCAAGGGTCTCTTTGGCCTTACCTTCAAACAATGCTCCTGAGCATTTTTCAAATTCCAAGCGCCAACTATAATCAGTTGCAGTCAAAGGACGAGTAAAAGCATTGGCGTCTTCAAAAGACTTCTCAACAATTTGTGATACGGTCTGATTCAATTTAGTCATTTTCTGACTGATCTCTTGCTGAAGGGGATCGTTAAGTAAAAGTTCATCAACCAGACCTTCTAAAACCATATTGCGATTTGCACTGGTAGGTTCAGCCCCGACCTTTTTTAAGGCCTGGTTAATCAGCTCTTTCGTCTTGGAGCTTTCTGCATGAAGCTTAACTCCACAAAATGCGACTTCGTTTCGGGCCACTGGGTAGTGCTGAATCATTCCACGGCAAGCTCCGGTGACTTCTTCTTGAGAGAAGGATTTGTCCTCAATTGATTGCACCAACTCTCGAGCAACGTCTTTCTGAACTTGCTCAAGTTTATTCATTGAAATCGGGGAACATAGTTTTGAATCTAAATACTCAATGCCCTGATAAACTCGATCTTTAATAAAAGCATATTTTTCGGGACAACTCTTTTTAAGTCCCTGAGCATTGTAACGATAAGCTGATACAACTTCTGAGAAGTCTTCCCAAGGATTGGTCGTTCCGTAGTTTGAAATGAAGCAAGCGTTGTCCTGGGCCTTCCAGGTATCACCCTTTTTAATCCAACCACTAAGTTTTAGCCATTCCGGTGATTCATCCATATTTTTATTTCGAGACGCGAGATTGTGGGCCACCTCATGGAAGATTGTGTATTGCATCTCATCCGCACTCTGATTGCCCCAGGAATCGAAAAGCATAATCACGGCATTTGCCAGAGTGTATTCACTGTAATCTTTAAGCGTATACCCACGTTTAAAATGTGTCAGACGTTGATTGGGTTTACCTACTGGCACAAGTCTTTCCGGAACATCTTCCAGTCCGATTAAAACCTGGCCCATTTCTTCTGGAGTAAAAGGAGAAGAGTTGGAGAAGGCGAGATCAGAAGTGTTGTAATTGTGCTTCAATTTTATATAAAGCATCTTGATGGCATTCTCTCTGCCCCAGATCTTTTCCATGGCACACAGAACTTTTTCGCATTCCGGATTAATCTTATACTCGTTCTGAATTTTTTTCTGGTTCTTTGAGTCTTTATAAAATCCAAAACCGTCCATCGCAGTGGTGAAATCTTCAAACGCCTCGATCAGTGCAGGACTTTCATTTCTAAATTGCACTCCGTGAACCGAGCCTCGGGATTTACCAGTTGATTTTTTTGCGATGAAATTCAACATCTCTTCTTCGGGCAAAGGTGCTTTCGTTTTACAAGGAGCATTTCGAATCTGACTTTCCTGAGCGCCACTCCACTCAAGAAGCTTTTGAATATCCGCTATGTCAAGGCCATGGTTTGGAACACAATTGGGATCGCCATGAGCAAAAGCCGAGAGATTCAACATGAGAGACAGGATCAAAAATTTTTTCATGGTAATTGCACCGAATGAATGGTTTTTGATACTGGATCAATAATAAGTTCAGCGTTCTTTTCTTTATAAATGAGGAAACGCCCCGCGGCCTTACCGTGAGTAGGATAGGGACGCATTTCCGAGAGAGGAAGTTTCGTCTTTAATTTATCTAACGAGGGTCGTTCGCCGCTGAAGGTGTAATGGAGAGTCGTTAGAATTTTTTTATCGTTAACAGTTAGCTTGAGAGCGTATTTAAATCCTTCTCGTTCCCAGTAATAATCTTTGCCTTCGACCAGATGCGCTTTACCCAAAAGCTTTTCAATATCGGTAAGCGTTGTTTTCTGTGGTTGCAGCTGACTTAAAGGAGATGGTAAAAGTTTTTGGACCTGCGTTTTCCAGGATGTCTCCGCTGAGACATTGGTTGCCATGAACAAGGTAAAAAGCAGGATTTTAATCATAGTTTTCTTGTCGGATAATCTTCCTTAAAGCTTTAGCCTATAAAGAGTAAGCCTATGAAATTAATGGCCCTTTTTTTAACCCTATTGACCCTTGGAGCTTGGGCCCAGGGTGAGCCCCCCAAACCTGAAGAGTTAGAAACTGAGAAAAACATTGAGTCGGTTTTTGGGGTCGATCAGAATAAAAAGTTTTCCTTCCATCAACCCACCTACTTTGTTTTTGGTGATGATGATTTGAAGCTTCAGTTTAGTTTTAAGTATCGACTGGCGAGGTCTCTTGATCTTTATTTTGCTTACTCACAAGTTATGTTCTGGGACATTTGGAAAGAGTCGAGACCCTTTGAAGATGTGAACTATAAACCGGAACTGTTCTACCGTTTATTGGAAACAAAAACCGGATTCTTTCAGAGTTTTGATATTGGATGGCTTCACACTTCCAATGGCCAGGATAAAGAGGATTCTCGTTCTTTGGACCGAGTTTTTATTCGTTCTAATATTGCCACAAAATTTCGTCGTCATAATGTTGGTGCCGTCATCATGATCTACAATATTTATAATGAAGATGCGACCAATGAAGATATTGTCGATCACTATGGATACTGGGACGCACTCTTTTATCTTTCAGACTTGGTTCATATTGAGAAACAAAGATTGGACCTTGAAGTCAGGGCCTATGCCGGTAAGAAGATCTATGACATTGATCAGGGGGCCTATCAAATTGGACTCATCTATAGAGTAGGAAGTGATAACTTTAATCCCTCCATTTATTTTCAAAGATTCGAAGGATATGGTGAAAATTTACTTGGTTACAACAAGCGACGCACGGAGCATCGACTGGGTCTAATGCTGTACTTCTAAGCATAAATGTTGTAGCGTTGTGCTCCTCATAGGAGAACATTTATGCGTTTTTTCATTCTATTAGCGCTGCTGCTAAGCTCGCAGGCATTCGCGCAACTTACAAATGAATCTGAGCTTGCTTACGTTCAAACTGGTGGTAACTCTGACGTTCAAACTGCCAATGCTAAAACCGTTAACATCTACACCTGGCCATCTCACAAATTCACTTTCGGCGGTCACTACATTTATGGTGAAACCAATAATGGTGTTTCTGCCAGAAACTGGGACGGAAACGGAAGAGTTGAAAAATCTTTAAGTGAGCATTTGTCTCTTACTCTGGGTGAAGTGATTGAAGGAAACAGATTCACAGGCATCAAAACTCGTTACAACTCCGACGTTGGCGCCAAATACTATTACATCAAAACGGACATGAAGACCTTCTTCTCTGAATTGGGTTACCGATATACGATTGAAGATCGTTATGCTCCGATTGAAAACACTTACGATAACAAAGGTCGTTTTTATAACGAATGGAACCACAAGGTCTCGGCCACGGTTCAATACAAGTTCTGGCTTGAATACATTCCAAACTTCACAGACTCTCGCGACTATATGGTCAACGGAGAGGCCTCATTAACTTCAATTCTTAATTCGGTATTTTCTCTGAAGATCGCTTATCTAGGGATGTATGATAATCGTCCGGCGTTTCTTGGATTTAAGAACTACGATTACACTCAGACCACATCTATTGTTGCTAAGTTTTAATGAAATAGGGGAGCATGATTTTGGTCATGCTCCCAGCGGTTTCAGACTCCTGAGCTAGAATCTAAACTGTCTCCGGTTGATGTCCCGGTGGAAGAAGAGCTTCCACTACCTGAGGACGAACTTCCAGTAGTGGTAGTTGTTGTTTCACTTGATGAGGACGATGATGAAGTTGAATCAGAAGATGAACCACCCTCACGACCACCTGTCGTAGAGCCACTTCCTCCGCCACTTGTTCTACCGCCTGAAGATCCTCCGACGAATCCACCCACAAATCCCCCGACAAAGCCTCCGCCTGTCCAGCCACTTGTTCTGCCACCGGAAGAGCCACCAGATGTTCCACCTGAAGTTGTTCCTCCACCAGTAGTACTTTCTTCACGGCCTCCTGATGTTCCACCAGAAGTTCTGCCAGTAGATGAGCCTCCACTGGTTCCGCCCGAGACTGTGCCATCCTGACCATCTGATACTGGACCCTGGCCATCATCAGATTCATTAGTTCCGCCACCAGTTGTCGTACCGGTTGATGGATCAGATTCACCTGCTTCAGGAGGTGCTGGACGATCCTGGTTTTCATCAACTTCAGCAATTGGACCTGGAATTTCATCTGTCACATATGGGTTACCTGGAGTCTCGCCAATTTTTTTATAAATACCGCAAACGATCGGAAGAGTTTGGAAGGCACGCCATCTGCCGAAGGTTCCAACAGTGTCCGGAAGATCGGTCTCTTCACTAATACCTTGGATCATGACCACTTTGCCTTCAAGAGCAAGGCCCTGGCCCGCACCGAGTTTTGCAATGTGATCACCCGGTTCACGGTCTTCACTTTGAAGATCGGTCAGGAAGCGACGGAAGCTCACAACACGTTCATAGTGATAACTTCCTGAAGGGTCACCCAGTGGATAGAAGGCGCGGCCCCCAGCTTGAGTACTTGGATCTGAATCCAGAGGAATCAGAAGTTTTCCTACGACATTATAGGCCTCATTGATATCAATGAATCCATCACCGTTTGTATCATCGGCAGCGGTCGGACATCTCGTTCCGGTATACACACCTTGCATGTGCCAGGCCTTGGGAGCTCCGGCAAACAATCTTAGATAAACAAAGAGTCTGTCTTCTTTACGTGTGAAAGAAGCCGAGCCGGGAATGGTACCCACTAAGTGACCATTCATGGTTTGAAAGGTCGCCTGGTAGAATCCATCAATATTGGATCCATCAACCGCCGCTTCTTCTTGTCGCTCTACCACGTCTCCCTCAGTGGGCGACTTGCTGGAAGAAGAATCTTTTTCTCCACAGGAAGTCATAAGGGAGAGAACAGCGAGGGCAGGGAGAAGCTTTTTGGTAATTTTTTTCATGACATTCTCTCCTTAAATTCTTTCGTCGAAGGCCTCTAAGTACGCGCCTCTGACTTCATCCATGTTGAATTTATCTTTTTGATATCCCCAGGAGTCGTACATCTGTAGGTCCGCCGGTTGATAAGTGTACATGTGTGTGCGGATGATGTAGCACTCGCCTGTATAAGGGAAGTCAGCATATTCGCTGTACTTTGTGATGACCGGACAAGGGGCATCGTTACGCATGAAAATATTGGTCCACTTTGTGAATTCGATCGGGCCGCGGGAATATTTCACGTCCATTACTCGTTCAACCACTTTGTCTCCGTCCTTGATATGAACGTAAGGAGCAATGTGGAACCACCATTCAAAGTTGTAACGACGGATATAGGTACGAGTAAAGAAGATCAGGATCTTATTTGATTTTAAGCTGTGCTTTCTCCACCATTCATAACTCCAAACCATGGCACGGTTAAAACACTGAGAGTCTTTTGGATTATAGCGTGCCTCTTTGAAATATTTCTTGGCGGTGTCCATGTCCTTGATAGTGGTAGGAACATACTCGCTGGTCGTGTTCATGGGAGTGAAGAACTTCTCATCTTCTTCTGGAGGCAGTGGTGGTGTTTCACTCGGATCCATTTTTACCACAAACCGATCATCATCCATAGTGAATGTGAACCAACGTCTGGCAGATTTTTCTGCCGTAAATTTTTTTAAAAGGGCCTGATCTTCACGTTTAACTTTCACGACATTCCCGCTCGTAAGGAAGATCAGAATTTCATCTTGAGCAGTTTTACCGTAGTCGATGTCGTAAATTTGAGTCGTAAGTTGAGTACCAGCGAAGAGAGGCAAGCTCAGGAAACAAAACAGTAGTCCGAAAACACGCATAGAACCCTCCATTGTTTTCTACGTACGAACAGCCCATGTATCATGTGAAGTTGACCTTTTCCTGTCTACTTAAGCTCTCTCTTTAGATTCCGAAAGATGGGCGCAAAGACGGACCTTAGAAATCTGGAAAATATGCAATAAAGCTTTGAATCGTTTTAATTTTCAATTGATGGCCTGTTTTGCAGATGAGCACATGCGATCCATTAAATGCTCTGACTCCTTCATCGGAGATCAGTGTCGAGGTCCAAAAAAAGTGTAATTTTCTGACAAAGAGGTTTAATGCTCAGGTTTTCTTGCCAATCGCCAAAATAAATTTCTAGAATTATCTGTAGCCCAAAAAAACAAAGAGAGAAAAATGTCGAAAGAACTGGTTCGAGGTCTGACCCTCGTTGATGCCGCCTCTATCGTTGTAGGAAGTATTATTGGAACCGGTGTTTTCTTAAAAACCGCCACCATGTCGAGCCTGGTAGGTAGTCCAGGAATGGTATTGGTCATTTGGGTGGTCGCAGGTCTGTTATCTCTCGCCGGTGCTTTGGCCTACTCTGAACTTGGAACTCTCATGCCGGACGCTGGTGGAGAGTATGTCTATCTTAAAGAAGGTTATGGCGATATCTGGGCCTTCTTATATGGTTGGATGAGATTTTGGATCGGTTCACCGGGCTCGATTGCTGCCTATGCGGTTGGTGGCATGACTTTCCTAAGTGGGGCAGTGGATCTTTCAATCGTTGGAGGTCGTGCCGCGGCCTCTGTTATCGTGATCATTGTTTTCTCTTCGATTAATTGCCTCAGTGTTGCTTTCGGTGGTCGCGTTCAAGCGATTATGACAGGACTTAAAATTCTCATCATCATTGGCCTTTCCGCTGGCATCTTTATTTTCTCAAATGGCGGAAGTTTTTCTCACTTAACTGAAACAACGCCTGCAATTTCTGGTTTCACTGGTTGGTCGGCATTTGGTGCTGCGACCCTGGCCGCTCTCTGGGCCTATGACGGTTGGAACAACCTTCCTATGGTGGCAGGGGAAATTAAAAACCCGCAGAGAAATATTCCGCTTTCACTTGGTTTAGGAATGCTGGTGATTCTTGCCATCTATTGTGTGGCAAATGTGGCCTACTTTTATGCGCTTCCTTTCACTGAAGTTCTAACTTCCAACTCAGATGCTTTTCCTGATGCCTATCCTGTCGCCACAAAAGCGGCCATGACTTTCCTTGGAACCTCCGGCATTACAGTTCTTTCCGCTGCCTTTGTATTTTCGGCCATGGGGGCCATGAATGGTTCAATCCTTGCGGGAGCAAGAGTTCCATATGCCATGGCAAAAGATGGATTGTTTTTTAAACAGCTGGCCAACGTTAATGACGTGACATTGGTTCCGGTGGTTTCAATTATTATTCAAGGCATTGTTTCAATGCTTCTCGCGTTGTCTGGAACATTCGATCAGCTAACGAACTATGTCGTTTTCTCATCATGGATTTTTTATGCCATGGTGACAGGAGTGGTGTTTGTCCTTCGGAAACGTAAACCTGATGCACACCGTCCTTATAAAACTCTTGGGTATCCGGTGGTGCCGATCATCTTTATCATCCTGGCCCTGCTCCTTCTTGTGAACACTGTTTGGACCAGTCCTCGTGAATCTTTAATCGGATTGGGCTTCATCCTTTCCGGTGTTCCAGTCTTTTATCTTTTTAAAAGAAAGAGTCGCGCTTCAATGGCCCGGGTCAATTAGCGCAAAGCAATTCAATTCAAATTAAGGTGCTTCTTCACTCGCTGAATGCGAAACAAGCTGAGTGAAGAAGTCTGAATCAGATCTAAACTCTGAGGCCCTGTTCAAAAGGATGGAGCATACCATCCTATGGTCTGTTGATCAGGACGGGCTTTTGATTAAAAGCTTCAGTCCCAATGCGGACCAAATCCTTGGTCTCATCCCCAAAAAAAATATTCTCGATTACATCCATTCGGTCGATCACGAAGAAGTTAATAAATGTTTTGGACGAGTCAAAGAAGTGCATCAGGTTGTTATGCAACATCGATTCTTTCGACCTTCCGGACAAAGTGTTTGGTTTCAAACTGAATTAAGTTACCGTCCAGAAAGTCAGGAGATCATCGGTGTCTCTCAGGACATTAGTGAAGTGAAAACTGGTTTTACTAGTGTGGCCGTAGATGAGGAAGGCGATAAACTCAGGGGGATCTTTCAATTTTCCACTGATCTCATCTGTATTGCAGGAGTCGACGGCACTTTTAAAGAGATCAATCCCGCCTTTGAGAAGACCCTTGGCTATACCGAGCAGGAACTACTGAGCCGTAAATTTCTGGAGCTGATTCATCCGGATGATCTCGAGATTACTAAGAAGGCCCTGAAGGCGATGGACGAGGGTCATCCGATTAAGGACTTTGAGAACCGTTATCGAAAAAAAGATGGCACCTATATCTGGCTTTCGTGGATGGGTCATCCAATTCCTGGAACTAATCTGGTCTATTCCATCGCCCGAGATATTTCAGAAAAAAAGAAAGCGGTAAAGGAACTTGAAAAACTGGTCAAAGAGACCTCGAGTGAGTTGGTTAAATCCCGCGAGTTCTTAAATCTCGTTATCGAAAATGTCCCTCATATGATGTTTGTGAAAGACGCCAAGGAATTGCGCTTCGTACACTTCAATAAGGCCGGCGAAGATCTTTTGGGCTATAGCAAGAATGATCTCTTAGGTAAAAATGATTATGATTTTTTTCCTAAGGAGCAGGCGGATTTTTTTACCAATAAAGACAAAGAAGTTCTCACTGGGAAAAAACTGGTTCAAATCACGGAAGAAGAAATCAGCACCAAGCATGGTAAGAAGTACCTCCGGACAAAAAAAGTTCCACTCTTAAATGAAGAAGGGGAGCCCATTTATTTATTGGGGTTCTCTGAAGACATCACAGACTGGAAGACCGCAGCAGATCTCCGATTAGAAATGGCCCGAGAGCAAACTTTAAGTAAAGAAAAAGAACGTGCTCAACAAAAGGCCACTTTCCTCGCAAGTGTGAGTTCAGTGCTGGCCTCGTCACTTGATTTTCGAGACACACTGGAGAAACTTGCTCAGACCATAGTTCCTTTCCTGGGAGACTGGTGCTCTATTTTGTTTATAAAAGAGGAAGGAACGATCGAAAGAATTGCCATCCATCATTGGGACTTAAAAAAACAACACCTCATAGAAAAGCTCTCCCATTATCCCGGAAGTCGCACCATTTTGAATTCTCCGACTTTTCAGCAGACCCTAAAGACAGGGAAGTCCTATTTTTTTAATGATGTAACAGATAAGGAATTGAATCGTCTGGCGCTCGATGAAGAGCATTTGAAAATCCTGCGGGAGTTGGGCACTCATTCGGCCATGGCGATACCGATCATCTATGGAGACAAGATCTATGGCGCCATTTCACTAAACCTGGCAGATAAAGATCGAACTTATGATCAGGAAACTCTTCTGATTTCAGAGGAAGTAGGAAGAAAGGCGGGGGTCGCTATCGAGAATGCTCTTCTCTACCGAACTGCTCAAAAGGCGATTGCCGCCCGTGATGAGTTCTTATCAATTGCCTCTCATGAGCTTAAAACACCTGTCACCTCAATTAAGCTTCTCCTTCAAATGACCAGAAAGTCCGTTAATCCGGCAACTGGTGCAGGTCCTTCGGCAGAAAAACTCGCTCACGTATTAGATCAGGCCAATGATCAGGTCAATCGTCTTACGACTTTGATTGAAGATCTTCTGGATGTTTCGCGAATTGAGATGGGGAAGATATTTTACAAGTTTTTACCGCTCGATTTTTCACATCTTTTGAAAGAAGTCTGCTCTCGTTACCGGGAACATATGAAGTCGTTTCATTGTGAACTCACCTGCTCGATAGAAGATGGGCTCACTATCCTTGGCGATAGAATGAGAATTGAACAGGTCATTATTAATCTTCTCACCAACGCCGCAAAGTATGGGGAGCAAAAACCTGTCACAGTGACTTTGAAGAAAATGTCCAACTCAGTCGTACTGGAAATTAAAGATCAAGGAATGGGGATACCCCAGGACAAGTTAAGTAAAGTTTTTGATCGATTCGAGCGCGCAGTTCAGGCCAGTAATATTTCAGGCCTTGGTCTTGGACTCTATATTTCCCGAGAAATTGTAGAGGCCCATTTGGGGAATATTTCAGTCGTAAGTGAAGTCAACAGAGGATCAACTTTTAGAGTCGAAATACCAATATACCTAGGGAACGCTTCAACATGAAAATTTTCTTTTTATTTCTATTGTTATCGTCCATGGCCTTCGCCGGTGAACAAAAAATGGCGATGATTACTTCTGAATTTGATGAGGACATCAAGACCTTCTATCTTATGACGGACGAACGTCAAATGATTGAAGGCATTCGTTATGTGACCTCTCGCCCGCCGGGGAGAGTTGTGGAAGACAGGATCATCTGGGCCGATGAAATTCTAAATGGTGGAGTCGTACTAGAAGAGCGAAATGGGATGGAAGCGGTCCGTTTAGGAGTAGAACGTTTTTCTCTTGAAACCGGTGGAACAATAAAACTTACTTATCTCTTTAATGGCATTACTGGTGAGCGAAAAGTTCACCGACTTCTGCTCAAGAAAAACGATCAGCATTTTCTCATGACAGATTTAGCGCATAAAAATGTTAACCGATTATTTCTGGTGGCCAACCGTTCTCGTATTTTTGGAATCGTTGGCATTAAAGAAATCCTGACCTATTGGTCGGACACGGAGGACCTTTCGGTTTTCTTTCAATTGGATAATTATGATTTCTTACTAGGAGGTATCGATGCCAAATAGAGATCAATCTAGTTTTCACACCGATCAGGGTAAATGGGACCGTCGAGATTACACGAAGGATGAGCGCATTTTTGAAGACGAGTCTGAAGAAGATCTTGATCTCTCTGCTGAAGAGGCAAACACTCCTGAACACATATCGCGACCAATTCGAGATGAGGAAATCGAACAAGTGGTTAAAGAACTTCTTCACAATAGTAATAAAATGGATGCGAGTGACGTTACCGTAACCGTCAATGACTCTCAGGTGAAGTTAAGTGGAACAATGAAATCTCAAAAAGAACGGGACTATGCGATTGGGGTCGTCAAATTAGTGCATGGGGTGGGTGAAGTCACTTCGGAAATTATCGTGAAGACCCATGGCGGAATTCTTCCAAGCGACTTAGGGCGCGATTAAGTGGTTACCCATGAAAGATGAAAGAAACTTAATATGAACGCCTAAAACGCCCATAATTAGAAAGATAACTTTCAACAACAAGTTTGGATTTGAGAATTTATCTAACACTTTTTCCATGGAGCGGAAAATAAACAGGTTGAATCAATAATTCAAGCTTGTCAGAAAAAGTTACAAATCGTACAAACTTAACGCCTTGAATCTTAACTTAAGTATGCCTAAGTAGTATGTTTTGCGCATGAAATACCTCTGCTTTTTATTGTTATTTGCTCTTCAAGCTCAAGCTTCTCTTCAAGAGGTATTCCAGTATCCAGAAGATAGAACCTATACTTCTGCCGATCGTGGAATGATGCCGTATCGTGCACTTTCTCTTTATAAAAGTAATACATTTGTTCTGACTTTCGATGATGGCCCTCATCCCACTCGTACAAAACAAATTCTTGATGTTCTAAACAAGTACCAGGTGAAGGCGACATTTTTTGTACTTACTTCAAAACTAAACAATGAAACATTCCCGCTCATCAAGCGCATGCTGGACGAGGGTCATATCGTTGCTTCTCATGGACCGACTCATGATCGATCGGCGGATCTAAAGAAAGAGGAATGGAAGAAACAAACGAAACAATCATTCGTGGATCTCGCCAAATGGTACAAGCTGGCGGGCCATGAATTCACAAAGTTTTATTACCGTTTCCCATACGGGGACTATGGCACTCGCAGTGACTATCACCACATCAATGCTTTGAAAGAAGTTTCTCAGGAACTTATGGGTGAAAACTGTATTCACATGGCCTTCTGGGACGTGGACACAAGTGATTGGGTTCCAGGAATGACGGGACAAGAGGTTGCTCAAAATATTATTGCCCATAACGAGGGCGGTACTTATATTGATTTTAAACGCGTGAACGGGGTGTATGTAAAAAACCCTGTGCAGTTAAAAAATCCTCCGGCCGGAGGAGTGATCCTTCAACATGACGTTCAAGAGCCATCCATCAATGGTCTTGAGCTGTTCATTCAATATGCCCAGGCCCGTAATATTAATCTTCCACGCATCGATGAAGTTGAAGAATTCCGAATCACCAAGAACTGCAAACTATGAAATCAAATGAAGACTCGAAATTAAAACTGGGCATGGGCCTGGCCGCCCTTGGCGTTGTTTACGGTGACATCGGAACCAGTCCGCTTTACGCGTTCAAAGAATCTTTCCACCACACTCACGATCTTCTGGTAAATACCACGAACGTTTACGGGATTCTTTCCCTGATCTTTTGGTCACTCATCTCGGTGGTGTCGATTAAGTATCTGGTGTTTATTGTTCGTGCTGATAACCAGGGAGAGGGTGGAGTTCTGGCACTAACGGCCCTGCTCCAAAATCTTTCGATTAAATCTAAAAACCTTCTGAAGGTTTTGACTCTGTTTGGTATTTTTGGAACGGCACTTTTATATGGTGACGGGATGATTACGCCGGCGATCTCAGTACTTTCCGCTGTTGAAGGTCTGGAGTTCATTACCCCGGCCCTGCATTCTTATATCATTCCAATAACGATCGTGATTCTGATTGCGCTCTTTTCGATTCAACGGCATGGTACGGCCGTCGTCGGTAAAATTTTTGGTCCTCTGACTCTTACCTGGTTCATTATCATTGGTATCCTGGGGATTTATCAAATCACCAAGGACCCTTCGATTCTTCAAGCAGTGAATCCCTATTACGCGATAAAGTTCTTTCACGTAAATGCCTTTAAAGGTTTTACTGTACTTGGATCGGTCTTCCTCTGTGTGACCGGTGGTGAGGCCCTCTATTCGGATCTAGGTCACTTTGGTAAGGGTCCCATTCGCCTTGCCTGGTTCGCAGTGGTCCTTCCTTGTTTGATTCTTTGTTACTTTGGACAAGGTGCTCTGATCCTTCAAAATCCAGAGGCAGTGAAGAACCCTTTCTATTTAATGGCCCCTGAATGGGCCCTGATTCCACTTGTGGTCATGGCGACTCTTTCTACATGCATTGCCTCACAGGCCCTTATTACGGGTGTTTTTTCACTAACCATGCAGGCAGTTCAACTTCAGTACATCCCACGTGTAACGATTGATCACACTTCCGAAGAAGAGTTTGGTCAGATTTATGTGAGAACGGTTAATTTCCTTCTCATGATTGCTTGTATTGTCCTGGTGTTAACTTTTAAATCATCAAGTAACCTTGCTGCGGCCTACGGTATTGCCGTAACAACCACCATGGTTATCACCACGATACTTTTCTACTTTGTGGCCAGATACGCCTGGAACTGGTCGCCACTGGTGGCATTGCCGCTTTGTGCTTTCTTCCTTGTGATTGAAGGCTCATTCTTTGGCGCGAACTTACTTAAGGTCCTTCACGGTGGTTGGTTCCCGCTTCTTGTGGGGATCATTCTTTATACTCTGATGACGACGTGGAACCGCGGACGTCAGATTCTGGCCGAGCGTATGCTCGAGTTTATTATGCCGCTTCCGGATTTCTTAACTGAGATTCGTACTAAGAGGCCGGTACGTGTCCCAGGAGTCGCGATTTATATGTCCGGGCATCCTCAATACGTGCCACCGACACTTTATCAAAGCTACCGTCACTTTAATTGCATTCACGAGCACTTGGTGTTCCTATCGGTCCATACTTCAGATATTCCTCACGTGCCGGTTTCAAACCGTGTGAAGCTTCAGGACATTGGCCCGAACATTTATCGAATTGCCATTGAGTATGGTTTCATGGATCTGCCAAACGTTCCCCATGATCTTCAGAATCTGGTACTTGCTCATAATCTGACGCTAAAGCCGTTTGAGTCGACCTATTTTCTGGGTCGTGAGCATTTGATTGCCACTGAGAGAAAGGGAATGATGCTTTGGCGTGAGAGACTTTTCGCGGTGATGTCGAGAAACGCTCAACCTGCGACTCGCTTCTTCCAACTTCCGCGTGAGCGAGTAGTTGAGATTGGTTCAGTGATCGAGCTTTAATTCTGTTCCATAAAAAAAGGCCACCCAATGGGGTGGCCTTTTCATTTTGATTACTATTTACAGCTTAGTTGTTCAGCAGTGTAAAGCTCAAAGCTTGAAGCTTTTGTTGCGACTACTTTAAGAACCGCATCCAGGTTGTCCTGAGCAAGTTTCTGAGCTTCCGCTGATTCTTTAGCGTTAATCAGGTCAGAAAGTTTAGTGCTACAAAGACGTTTCTTAATGCGAGTAAGAACGTAGGCCTTCACTTCTTCTTTTGTTTCAGGACGGTCAAACTTACCGAAGAAGTTTGTCCAACTATCGGCCGTTCTTTCTGCACTTAGAGCATATGCATACATTCCAGAGATCGCCTCATCAAGCTGGGCCGCAACCTCTTCAACTTTCCAAACCGGAGCAGCGTTTGATTTTGTATCAAGTACAAGATCTAGTACGCGGTTAATGCGTGATTCCCAGAAAGAGAACGGGTCACTTGTAGCATCTGACTTCGAACACTCAGGAGACTTAAACTGCATTGAAAGCTTATCGTAACCCTGGTCTTCATCAGTACAGAACCAATCTTTATGCTTAGGAGTTACACCTTTATATCCATAAGCGATCGCCATGCGGTCATATGAACCAATTGTGTTGAGGTAACGGAAACCACGGCCTAGATATTCCATCACTGAACGTGATACTGAACCTTCTTCACCATTTTCAACTGCGCCTAGGTTACCTTTAAAGTTGTGACGAAGACCTAGGTTGTGACCAACTTCGTGGGCCACGATCTCAAGCATATAACCTTCCATATAGGTCTCATATGTCATGCCGGCCGGAACAACTTCGAAGTGACCTTTAACGATAGGATCTTCAAGGTGGCTGCGTTGTGAGTGAACAGTCATCTCTAGGGCCTTACCCAGTTTCAATTTGAACTGAGTTTGAGTGCGCTTACTAAGTTCTTTCTGAGCGGCCACATTAAAGGCCTTTGTAAGTTCATTGGCCTTGCGAGTTTCACCTTGAGCAAGAAGTGCATTGATCTTCTTCGATTCAGCAAACCACTTAGAGTAAAGTTCAACAATCGTTGGACCTTGTACCAGAACGTTCGCTGACAGAGTTTCACCAGTGTGTTGGTTCGCGATTGATGGCCCTAGCCCTCCGTAACCAGCTTTGTTTTCAAGGTCCCACTCGATGATGTTGTAACGAATGTCACCCGGGATCAGCTGCTCTGAGCGAGGGTCATCCTTATCAATGAACTCGTAGCTAATGAGGTCTTTACCAATAGTGTTTCTAAATTCTACGTTCCATGAATCCATGGCTCGGGCGAATGTTCCTTTAAATTCAGCTGGAACGTTCTTGATATAGTACTTAACGGGAGCGGCCGCAGTTCCGTTTGATGTCGTCGAGAAACGAGTGATCTTTTCATTGGCACTTCTTGAAGTACCGAAGAAACCAACACCTTCTGCCGCCGAACGAGAAACGAAGGCAGGGTTGAAGGCCGATCCAAGTTTAAGATACCAACGAGTCGTGAAGTCTGTGGTCTTAATCGATGTATCTGATGGATCCGCTTTTACCGGAATCATTTTTGTTTTGATATCAAACACCAGGGTCTTTAGATCATAATCAACTTCAGTTGTTTCTGAAGAGATCGCCTTAAGCTCAGTGTACTCACCAGTTGGATCAAGCATTGAGATCAGGTCCAGCTCACGACCGATGGCCGAAAGATCCAGGATCAACATGCCCGCTTCCTGGTTAAAACCAACGATAGGAATGCTTAGAAGTGCATTTGGTTCAGTGTCTTCAGTACACTTGGCCGAACAACCAACTAGAGTCAGTGCCGGGTTACCATCAGGCAAGCGAGAGATAAGGGTACGAACGTGAATTGGTGAAAGGTCAGTAAGCTTTAACCCACCAAGATTTTCATTTTCTTTATCAGTGACCTTTGTGATGACACCACCAAAAATATTCTGCTCACCAATCATACCGATCGGGAAACCTACATAAAGAGTGTTCTCGTTAGCAACTTTCATCATCTTGCGAGATTTCTGAATACTGTCAGCTGACTTAGGAGCATCCGGAAGATTATTAAGGACCGAAAGGGTCTTTGGGTTAGAGATGGAAAGGATCGACTTACTGAGGGCCATCTCTTTAAGTTGGGCCTCGTTAATGACCTGAAGTTCAACGTTTTCATCACCAATAATCTGGTTAACGTTTTGAGAATCATTAGTTACGCGATTTGATTTATTTTTTTTAGACTTAGCTTGAAAAACACTGTCTACATTACAGGCAGATGCTAGAAGGGCCAACGCAGAGACAGCAATAAGAGACGATTTCATTTTCTTCACACACACTCCGATGTTTTGTTGAGCACGGGGATCATACCTAAATTTAGGGTCAAGACGGAAAGCTTAGAAAAACTTACACGATTATTTATTTTTAATAGTAATCAGGGGATTAGGGTGTCTAATTTTTTGACAGTCTTAGAAGAATCTTCAATCTTACCACTCACTGATCCTTATTTATCTATAATGAGGCCCATGAAATATCTTTTTACCTTACTTCTTCTTGGTTCACTAAGCGTTTCTGCTATAGCAGAAGATAAAGATACCCTTTGGGAGAAGTTCGCTCGTTATACGATGCTGGCCGACTCAATGGTAAAGGGAAGTCTCGATAGTCGTGGTCTTACCTTTGATACTTTATTTCAACCTAACGTCTCTACATGGACCTCCATCGCTAAAGAAATCGATGATGCTTTAAAGAACGCTTCTTGTAAGAATGTGGACTGTGGTGATTATGAAACAGATTTTACTTTCATCACGAATTCGGCCATCTCTTCTGCTGATCACTTTGAGATCCTTGAAAATAAACGCTCTTTTGAACTTCGCCGGGAACTGATTAATAATGCTCAGTCGAGCATCCATGTTCTGGTCTGGGCGGTTTATGACGATGAAACCGGTAAAGAGTTCGAGCAACTTCTGTATAGTGCGCTTGAGAGAAACCCTGAAATGGACATTCGTGTAATCGTGGACGGGAATATTGCCAATATGAAAGGCAAGAAGCTGCTCAAGCGCATGGAGAAAAACACGAGAGGGAAAATTAAGGTCATCCGCTGGAAAAGTAAAAAATATCGCGCCAATGGAAACCATAGAAAGCTCATGATCGTGGATAAGAAACATGTGATTGTGGGTGGAATGAATATTGGAAACAACTATTCTCATATGGGCGAGGACTCTGAGTGGAGAGATCTTGATCTCTATATCAGAGGGGACGCTTCAGGCCTGTCAGCGGATAATCGTTTTGTCGATGTCTGGAACAAGCAGCTGGATGAGTTCAAAAAGCTCCGTAGAAACCTTGATTATATGTTACCTGACTATACCGACAGACCTGCTGGTCGTGTTCCTGTCACATTTGTGGATCAGCATCCTGGCTCTGCCATCAAGAACGCTTATCATAACATCCATACTGGAGTGGTGAAGCTTCTGCGTGATGCTCAGGAAACAGTTGATATTGAAAATGCCTATTTCATCATGGATCCGGTAATTAGAAAGGAACTTGAGAACCTCATTAAAAGAGGTGTTAAGGTCCGTATTTATACCAATTCCAAGACCAGTGTGGATGAGGGACTGGTGAGAATGTCGATCATGCACAGTGCTCGAGGTGCCGCCGATATGGGGGCCTTGATTTATCTCAAGAAAGGTCATGAGACCCTTCACTCTAAGTATATGATTGTTGATAAAAAGATCAGTATGATTGGAAGTTTCAACTTACATCCCAGATCCCTTCGCTTTGATGCTGAGAACGTGGCGGTAATCTTCGATAAAAACCTCTCAGAGCAGCTAACGGAGCATTTCGAGACGGGGATTCAAGAGGCGATTCATTTCGAGCGTCCTGAGGAATATGAAGTGGACTGGGATCTCATGGGCATCCTAACTAAAAGCTTTTATTTCGACTTCTTGTAGACAACCTTAAGGGGCCTATAAGATTTCTTGAATAATTAAGGTTGGAATATATTCGGCCCGATACCACTCTTATGAAAGATAATCGTTGTTTTGTATGTAAGTTTCATCAAGAGCAGACCGAATGTACTACCCATGATCAAATTTTTGATGGGAAAGGTAATTCGAAAACGCTTCCACTTTGTTACAACCACTCAGTTGAACTTTATAAAACGGGACAGAAAAACTTTCTGCAAAAACACCGTAGCATTTTCTTAGGAAATTTTGGTTTTGAAGGGGATTTAGATTTAATGAACTATTTCCAGACGGAACCAAAATACAGGGCCTGGACTTAAATCCAGGCCCGATAGATCTTAATCTTCCATTCTCATTTCGTCTTTTACTTTACCTTTAGCATCGTCATATTCTTGTTTTACATCAAGCTCTTCTTTCTCAACGTCTTTTTGTTCATCACGGACGTCCTGCATTTCCTCATTTACATCCTCTTGTTCTTCACGGATGTCTTCGTTAGCTTCATCTGAGATTTGGTCAGCACGAGATTCCTCTCTTTGAATGTCACTTCCTGTGGTGCTTTTGTTTTCGCTACGGTTACAACCGATAGAGAACACCATTAGAGAGATGAGAGACATAATTAGCATTAACGTTTTCATAAACCGCTCCTTGGTTAAGCATTATTCACTCTAAACGATACGCTTTAGGTTATTAAACTTTAATGTCTCTCAAAATTCTAAGACCCACTAAGTCTGTCATTACCCAAGGAGTAATTAAGATTTCTGGGAGTAGTCGAAGTGCTAGCATCATTACTATCAGGAGGATGTTTATGGGAAATACTCTCGAAATCATCTTAACAATCATCGCCATGAGTTTCTGGATTCTCTTCCCCATTGGGATGTTCCTTTCAGTGAGTCGAGTTGATAAAAACACTGATCAAATCATTCGCTTAGAGCATCACGAGCAGTATTCGATGCCGGAATTCAAAACGCGCGCAAGACCGGTTGTGCGTCATTTTGATTGGCATCACCCAATTCTGTATTTCCGTAATTGGCTGCATTACGAATAGTCTCACTGCACATTGGACAATCGCGACCGTTTTCCTAGGATAACTCCACCATTGGAGGATTCTTATGATAAAGGTCGCTTCTTTATTGCTTACTGGTTTTGTGATGGTTGGTTGCGCTTCAAAAAAAGAGCTGAAGGATTTTACCAGTAAGGACAAAGACCAATTGGTGCTTGATAAAAAAGTCGAAGGAACTCTTCCCACTGAAGTTCAACCTGAACTTCTTGAGATCGCTCAGTTCAGAGGAGTACAAGTCACAGGCATTGCCATCGCAAAAGACGGACGAATGTTTGCGAGTTTTCCTCGTTGGCGCTCGGACGTTCCTTTCTCTGTGGTAGAAATCATGCCGGATGGAACTCACAGACCATATCCTAATGAATCCTGGAACACGTGGAATGGGAAACCGGAAAAAAATCACTTTACTTGTGTTCAGTCTGTTCAGGTTCATGGGAACTCCCTCTACGTTTTAGATCCAAGTAGCCCGGAAATGAAGGAAGTTATAGGGAAGGCCAAGCTTTATGAATTTGATCTTGCGACCAATAAATTAAAGCGCACCTATGAATTTGATGAGACGGTGGCACCTAAGACCTCATATCTGAATGACCTACGAGTGGATGATGAGACCAAGAAAATTTTCATCACTGATTCCGGGATCGGCGGCATTGTTGTTCTGGATATGAAAACCGGTGAAGCGCGCCGCTTTCTGGATAAGCATCCTTCAACTAAATCTGAAAACGTGACTTTAACGGTGGAGAAGAAAGAATTTCTAAAAGCAGATGGTGCCAAACCTCAGATCCATTCAGATGGAATCGCCTTATCTCCCGTTGATAATAAACTCTACTACCATGCTCTAACTGGTTATACGCTTTACCGCGTACCGGTCGATGCTCTCGCTACATCAGCAAAAGATGAGACTCAGGTGATTAAGAAAGTAGAGAAGTTAGGAGTAACACCCGCTCCGGATGGAATGATTTTTGATAAGAATGGAAATCTCTATATGGCCGATCTCGAGCGAAATGCCGTGGCCTATCGAACACCAAGTGGTGAGATGAAAATTCTGATTCAGGATGAAAGAATTAAATGGCCCGATACTTTTACCATTGATGCCCATAATAATCTCATCTTCACTGACTCTTTACTTCAGGACGCTCCTGCCGGGAAGCCAGTGGATGAGATGACTTTCAGAATTTATAAGGTGGCACTTCCGAAGTCCACTAATTAGGGTTGATCCATTGTTTTCCGTTCATTCGGAAGTAACTTTGGATCAGAAAGCGGAACATCTTGATGTTTCTTTTCTTTCTCTAATTGTTTTTTTCTTTCATCCAGGGCCTCTTCCTGCTCTTCTATTTCGGCCTCTTCTTTTTGGATAGTATCCGGAGTCATATGGTTTTCATCCGGGACATATTCTCCAACGGCGAAGACGGTAGGAGTAATTAATAGAGTAAGAATGCTTGATAGAAATAATTTCATTCCATCCTCCTTGGTTAAAATCATTTTAATCCTTATAAACATTACGTCCGCTGAAGTTGTACAAAAGTCGGCCATCTTCATTTTAAATTTTGAATCCATTATTTTTCATTCAGAACTCATGGGTGTAACTTAAAAGTAAGTTCAGGAGTGTGACTCAAGAGAAGTTGAAAAGCATCATTTGAAAAGCACAATGTAGAAATACATCTTGGACGAAATGGCCATCGTAAGATGGCCATTTATTTTTGGAGGTTACCCATGAACTGGAAGTGGTTAATCCTGATTTCTGCCATTGCTTGTTCAAGTAATGATCCAACTCCCTATCAAAAAGCAAAAAAAGGTCGAGGCTTTGATGACCGTGAAGAAGACGGCATTCGAATCTCAAACTTCCGCGCGAACTCTTACACGAAAGTGGCCAATGCCCGTCTCTATGCTGAATTCCATGCGATAGAAAATTGTAAGAACGAGGCCGGAAGAACCGCCAATATTCTTGATATCTATGATCGCACAGAGGCAAAAGAAATTACTCGCACCACAGGCAGTGCCTTTGGACCGACGTACTATGGTGGTTACGGTATGTATCCCTACTATAGTCGATATTCGACGTTTGGAGTGGGGGCCAGTTTCAATACCATCTCCACTGATACCTGGAATGAGACTTTGGTCTATCCCAACATAGACGTGCTTTATACTTGTGAAGCGGAAGTGTGGCGACCGAAGGTCATGTTTCGGGAAGTGCCGGCGGATGAGATGAAGCACTTAGTGAAGGATTTAAAAGGTGGCCTTCAGGTACAGAAGGTCATCGCCGATTCACCTAACCATAATGTTCTGGATGAAGGTGATATTATTTTAAGGGCGAATGGAGTACGTATTGATCGAGTTTATCAACTCATTCATTTATTCAGTGATAAATCCCGTCAGGTGAAGGTGGAGTTCTTACGTGAAGGTCAGAAGAAAACTGCCACTCTTAAATCAGACAACGTCACAAGCTTTGTCGGCGAGGCCGAAAAGAAAATCATCGGTGATGCTTGTAAAAAGAAAGACGTGAAAGAAAATAAACTTTGTAAAAATTAGGAACCACCGAGTGGTGGTCCTAATTTTTTAGTATGTGGTTGGGGCACTTGGACCCACACCAGTTGCTGCTGGAACGAAAGGTCTGCTTTCAGGAACTGAGCTTGGAGTATTAGCAGGAGCTCGTGGAGTCACGGTATCATAGTTGGAAGTAGGTGTGGTTCCGAGAGATCCTCGGGGGATATCGCCTGATGCGCTTCCGCCCATTGGATTAGTCGTATCTTGCATTTGTTCTTGTTGCAATGTTTGATCGAAATTATTTCCTCGAGGAATGGTATTGCTTGGAATGTTCGTTGGTGCAGTGGTTGAATTTGCCCCACCCATTGCCCCGCCAAAACCAACTCCGGAAGGATTATTTGATGTATCTATATTACTCGAGCCTGGCATTCCCGTCGCCGTGGTCTGGGCGCCAACCTGGGCCGCAAAGAGAATCATCGCGACCGATAAAATCATTTTTTTCATGAACACCTCCTGGCACTTTATGAGGTGCAAGGTCGATGCCGCTAGAGGGCCAGCGTTGATTCTTGAGTAAGTGAGGAAAGCCAGCCAAGAATATTGTCTTTGTCTTGTATGAGGCCCTTATATTTTAATATCGCCTCATCCATGCTCTCAATACATTGATTGATGAGTTTCAGATCTTCTACAGGAAGAGTTTCTACATCAGTAAATGTGGTCTTGATGGTGAAGCCGATGAGCTTTTCTGAAATAGGAAAAAGCGTCTGTCTTTCCATTCGAATAAAAAGTTTGGGATTTAACGGATCAAATGATCGCCCTTGCCACTCTTCCATAGGCATACCGATTGGAGGAATTGGATGGTGATTCAAGCGATTATCAGTGGCCACTCCCCAAGCAAAGCGCTCCATCGCTCCACGTTTTTGTATCTGCTCAAACATTTTAGGGGCCGCTTTTGAGATGGCATCAATATGAGGAATAGGTGCATGAGAATCTAAGAAGCTTTTGCCGATTTTTTTATGAGCGTCCCAGTGATTAGGGGACATGAGATGAATCAACGCCAGCCACTCTTTCCCGTCTTCCATTTTCCAAACCGAGAAGTCTTCCGGTACTTGTGAGATTAAAAAATCAATCTCGTCCTTAAAGATGCCCTCGTAAAGCGTTTTAGGAATGAGAGTTCTGAGTTTGTGCGTGATGAGTTCTAATTCAGAAAATGTAAGGCCCACAGAATCTGGATAGTGCTTATCAATTCCTTCCGTGCGGGCCTGGATTTTATTTTGTAAGTAGCGAGTGAGCTCAGGCTCAGGTAAGAAGATGGGTCTTGCCTCGAGAGGCTTTAGCCCGGCCGTAATAATGAATTTTCCGTTCTGCCAAGGACGATCATTCATGGCGCTTCTATATCAGGGAGCGTTTACGAAAAAAAGTCCGAAATTTTGCGTTAAATGTTAACGTTCATCATTTTCAAAGTGTTAGGCCCGAAACGATCGGTAAATTGAATCGCAAGATTCTCCGTCGCCTCATCGCTTCCTTTAACTTCGATAAACATATCAAAGAGAGTGCGCTTCGCCTTAAGTTCAATCACGCCGTTATTGAGCTTCCAGGTACCGTTCCCGTCGCCGAGATTAGGGAGGTTGTAATAAAAGCGATTGTCCTCATAAAGAGCGATCTCAATCGGGTAGCTATTGTTCACGATGGACTTATCTAAAGTGAGGTTAGGGTCCTTTGGCATATTTTTCGAATTCACGAATTTTGTCAGGGCCGAATCTTGAACTTTATAGAGTTTGGTCGCTTCTTGTTTTCCACAAGAGATGAGTAGCATTAAGGGCATGAGCATTAAGTATTTCATACCCAAAATGGTAACTAGGTTTCAATTTGATCGGCAAGCTTATAATCTGCCTGTTTTCTTCCCCATGTCTTTGTAGAAGGCGATGTAGCGCTTCATAACGTGGATTGGATAGTCCTTTGGATAAACATTGCGAGAAACGGCGTTTTTAACAGACTTAGGTCCCATATTGTAGGCCGCTAGATAAAGCTGGCCATGACCTTCGAACTTGTTACGTAACCAAGAAAGGTAAGCAACACCCAGTTTAATATTGGCAACTGGATCACGAAGAGTTCTTTCTCCGTGAAATTTTGTTTTTAAAATATCAGACATCCACTGGCCTGTTGTCGGACGGATTTGCATCATACCGATTTCACCAACCGGGCCCACTGCTAGTGGATTAAAGCTTGATTCACCTGAAATTACTGCCATTACAAAGTATGGATCTAGAGAGTTCTTAGCAGATTCTTCGATAATCGTTTTAGCAATAGTGTAAGCACGGTATTTGAAAGAATTTGGAAGACGCTTTTTAACCACTTCGTGGATGTTCTTCTCAATGTCTTTACGTGTTTCAAAACGAGACACGATACTTTTCTTATAGCTTGCACCCATAAGTTCACGAGCGTGCTCCACTCTACGAACACTCGCAATTTCACGAGTAGGAAGAGTAGAAGCGAAAGTCATACCTGAAGAAAGGATCAAAAGTGTAAATAGTGTTTTCATACCTGACTAAGGAGCAAGGTTTATGCCAACTAAAAGGCCCTAAGTTGTGGATTTTGAGGGGGAGGTTTGGTCAGGCCTTAGCCACTGCCTGTCTTTTGGCCAGTGGTTCATTGAGTTTCGAGGGGTTGGGTGACTAAGATAAGCCATGGATATCCTATCCGCAGATAACTATGTAATGGCCCGTATGATCTTCGACCGTACTTTGGGGGCGATCTACTTTATTGCGTTTTTAAGCGCCTATAACCAGTTTCCTGCACTCTTAGGGGAGCATGGATTGCTGCCAGTGCCGGACTTTGTGAAGCGAGTGAAGTTCCGTCAATTTCCTACGGTCTTTCATTGGAAGTACTCGGACTCCATGCTGAAAATCATGTGTGGGGTGGGAATGTTGTTAGGACTGCTTCTGACTTTTGGCGCCTTTGATTATGCACCAATTGTTGTTCATATGCTTTCGTGGCTCACTCTTTATGGACTGTATCTGTCTCTAGTGAGTGTGGGGCAAGACTTCTATGGCTTTGGTTGGGAGACCATGCTTCTCGAAGCTGGATTCTTTGCGGCCTTCATGGGTCCTTATTGGGTAACACCTTCTTGGATACCGATTCTTATTTTGCGTTGGATGCTTTATCGAACTGAGATGGGTGCGGGGCTGATTAAACTTCGCGGCGACCAGTGTTGGAGGGATCTGACTTGTTTGTATTATCATCACGAGACGCAGCCATTACCAAATCCATTAAGTCGTTATTTTCATCATTTGCCAAAATGGTTTCATCGCTTTGGAGTGGTCTTTAGTCACTTCTGTCAGTTGGTGGCGCCCTTTGGTTTATTTTTCCCACAACCCATTGCAGCTGTGGCGGGATTCTTTTTGATCTTTCATCAAATGATTCTGGTGGTGAGTGGAAATTACTCGTGGCTTAACTGGCTCACTATTGTTTTAGGTGTTCTTGCTTTTAGTGATGGAGGAATCGCAACGACTCCGGCCCCTTTGTGGTTTCAGATTATTCAGATAGGGATTGGTGTGCTCGCGATCTTTCTCAGTTACCGTCCATTTTTAAATTTCTTCCAGAAGCGTCAGTATATGAATTACTGCTGGAACCGCTGGCATCTCGTTGGTGCGTATGGGGCCTTTGGAAGTGTGACGAAAGAGCGGTATGAAATTGTAATTGAAGGGACTGATGAGATCTCTCCGGATGAAAAGACTGTTTGGAAAGAATATGGTTTCCGTGGAAAACCAGTAGAGCTTAATCGCACGCCACCAGTTGTGGCCCCTTATCATCTCCGACTTGATTGGATGATTTGGTTTTTACCATTTGGAGTTTTAGTTGGGGACGATGACATTTATGTCCAAGGACATGATCTGTGGTTTGTGCGTTTTATGCTCAAGCTTCTACGAAATGATAAGCGACTTTTGAAATTACTTCGTCACAATCCGTTTCCAGATGATCCGCCGGTGTGGGTGAGGGCCAAGTTTTATCAATACCACTTCACAGAAAGTGGAGAGAAGAACATTTGGAAGAGAACCTACAAAGGAGAGTATTGTCCGGAGCTCTCGCTTAAGAGTTTGCCAGGCCTTGTATAAGAAGGTCCGCCGTCTTTTGATTACAGGCCATCGGGATGTCATACACGACTGCAATTCTCAGGAGTGCTTTTACATCCACATCATGAGGATGTGGAGCAAGAGGGTCCCAGAAGAAAATCACGGCATCGATTTTACCTTCCGCAATTCCCGCACCAATTTGCTGATCACCACCTAGAGGACCGCTTTTGAATTTCACCACACTCATGCCAGTGGCCTCTTCAACCCGTTTTCCAGTCGTTCCTGTGGCAAATAAATTAAATTTCTCTAGTTCTAGTTGGTGAAGCTTGGCCCAGCTAACCATATTGTTTTTCAAGTTGTCGTGAGCGATGAGGGCAATATTCTTTTTCATATGAAAAACCTTATTAAAATAGTCCGAGAGGAAAATTAGGCATTTAAACTTTAAAGGCTAATTTAACAACTCATAAAGACGATAGGACATATGTCAGTAAATCTCAAGAGTTACTTGGAAATGATCAAGACAAGCTTTCTAACAATTTTAATCCTGATGTTTGTTACTAGTTGTAACAACGTAGGAAATATTTTTGGTGGAAACATTGTGGTTAATGTTAAAGACAAAGATCATCCACCTTACATTGAACAAGTAAAAGTTCAGAACGATCAAATCGTAGTCAGCGGAAAAAATCTCGATCGAGTGGTTCTTGCTAAAGTTGGATCGCATGATTTTCAAATTGAATCAAAGACATCAGATAAGCTTATTTTGAATGCTAAGAGTGCATTGAGTTTCTTAGTGGGAAGCGCTTTAAATTTAGTTGTTTCAAACTCGGAAGCATCAGCCACTTTTCCTCTGACTTTTGAATTACAAAATGGGCAAGTGACTGCTTCTAAGCTTCATCATATGAATGCTTCAACTGGTGACTTCTTACAATTTAATGGTTCAGCATGGGCACCGGCTTCTCTTTCTACTAATCAGGTTTATGTTGGGACTTATAATGCGACAACTGATACTCCCAATCTTTCGGCGGGAGTAGCGGCGGCCGGAACTTACTATATTGTAACAACTGCGGGCACTCAGGATCTTGGTTCCGGCATCATGAACTTTGATGTTGGTGACTGGGTAATCTCCGATGGGACGAACTGGAGTAAAGTGGCAGTTGGGACAAACACTGTTTCTAACTTCAATGGTAGAACGGGTGCTGTGGTTCCGTTGTCTGGTGATTATTCGTGGAGCATGCTGACGAAGGCGGCCGGAAAACTGACTGGTTCTAAGCTTCAGGAAATTGCCGATGTTGATGTCGCTGGCATTCAAGATGGGGACATGCTTATTTGGAATGCCGGAGCTCTAAAATGGGAAAGTGCTCCTCAACCATCAGTCTCAATTCCTGCGGGATCTGTGACTAACACTCAACTTGCTACCAGTGCAGTTGATTCTTCTAAAATTGTGGATGGATCGATTGTTAATGCTGATATCTCAGCGACTGCGGCGATTGATCAATCGAAGATCAGCAATCTCACAACAGATTTAAGCAATAAAGAACCGAAGATCACTGCGGGAACTGCTGCTCAATACTGGAGTGGAACTAAGGCCTGGCAGAATTTAAATCCGGCCGTGATTGGTTCAACACTTACGGGTTACTCTGCTTCTGCCGGAGCGATCACTGCGGCCGATTCAATCTTATCTGCCATTAATAAACTTAGTGGCAATATTGGTCTGGCGACTGCTTCTCAAGGGAACTACGTCTTGAAAGCAGGGGACACCATGAGTGGGCCACTTGCGATGGGTGGAAATAAAGTAACTGGTGTTGCTGATCCAACTGCGCTTCAAGATGCTGCTACAAAAAATTATGTCGATACACAATTAAGCAGTAACTCATATTGGGCCAAGACTGGTTCTGATATCAACTATAGTGCCGGTCAAGTCGGTGTGGGAGTCGCTTCTTTCTATCCGGACATGAAGCTTCAAATTGAACAGCGTTTAACCAACGCGGTAGGAAGAGCTTTAAATGCAGACACAAGACAGCACTCATCCGCTAACGGAAACTTCAGTGCTCTAGGGGGAGTATTTAAGGCACAGGCAACTGTAGATGCAGGGGTGACTAACTCTGGCTCAGTAAGTGGTTCATGGAGTGTGGGGTTCAGAAATAATATTCCAGGAACAATTGATAACGGAACACTTGCTTCGCTCCGTGCTGCTTATTTTCAGTATGGTCATTACGATACTGAAGCTGCATCGGCTCCGAGCACGACGGAAGTCATCGGTCTTTATCTTTCGCCATATTATAAGAAAGGGACCATCACGAATCTCTATGATATTTATGCTCACCCTGGTTCACCTGGTGGAACAGTCACAAACTTTTATGGTCTCTTCTTTGGTGGATCACATAAGAAGCACTATCTAGAAGGGAACTTAGGTTTAAATAAAACAGATCCAACTGAGAAGTTGGATGTGATTGGTAACATCGCTGTTGATGGAAAAGTTCGTTTTAAATCAGATAACACCAACTTCGTTGAACTAAGAGCGCCTGCAAGTTTAGCTGGAACAATTGCTTTCAATCTTCCGGGAACTGCCGGATCTTCAGGACAGGCCCTTGTGACTGATGGTGCGGGAAATCTTTCTTGGTCAACAGTATCATCAGGTGCCATCGCGGATGGTTCTGTTAGTTACGCAAAATTAAATCTTGCCAATGGTGATATTCCTCTCGCAAAACTTGCAGGTGCTTCAGACGTCACCAAGTATCTGAAAGGGGACAAGAGCTGGGGCACATTCATCACGGATGTTTTAGCTTCGACTTTTGCGACAGTCACCCCATTGAACACGGCGATTGCCAATGGTGATTCATTACAAACAGTGGTGAATAAAACTCAGGGACAAATTAATAATCTAGTTACCAACTCGTTAAATAAAACCGGAACAGATTCGGTCACAGGAACCATGACGATTGCTCCGGCGGGAATGCTTAAAATTTCCACCACTGCTTCTGGCGCGGATCTGACTGAAGCGACCAACGTTCAGTATGTGCAAAATTATGTGCAGTCATTCGGTCAGTGGGACAAAAACGGTTCGGCGCTTTATACAAATAAATTCGTGGGATTTAATAACAATAGTCCATCTACATTTTTCCACGCCATTGGCACCGGTAGTGCAGATGATGATTTGATGATCGATTCCTTCAGTGATACTGCAGAATCTGCCATTATGCTCAGACGTGCTCGTGGGACAGCTGCGGCACCAACTCCGCCACTGGCCAATGATCGACTCGGCTTTTTAGGTTTCCGCGCTTTGACTGCGGCCCCAAATACTTATGTTGAAATGGCACGAGTACAAGGATTGGCCGAAACAGACATTGCAACATCAATGACAGGGTTCCTGCAATTTTGGACTCGTAATAATGGTTCTTATACTGAGAAAATGCGCATTACTGGTGCGGGGAACGTGGGGATTGGAACCACAACTCCAGATAAAAAACTCGTTGTAACTGATACTGCTGTTACTGCGGATGGTGCAAGATCTCCTGTTGCTGAATTCAATGCTACTGCTACTGCCGCGTCTGGAGGGGCCAAACGAGGGATCGTCCTCTATGGTGCGGGATTTACCGGAAGTTTAGGGATTGGTAAAAACACCAATGCTCCTTTGCATTTCTTGTCTTTTGCCGGAACAGAGCTTGCGACCATTATGGATAATGGTAATTTCGGAATTGGAGTTAATGCTCCTTCTTATCCACTTCAAGTAGAAACTACTAATACAGATACCTCTTCAGCTTCTCAGATCGCGCAAGCTGTAAACGTCTTTAACTTGAACCCAACTGCCGCGAGTTCGGCCAATTATTATTCTCACTACAACGTCACTAAGCCGATGGGCGCGCAGAATTTTACCGGTTATATCCAAGGTGACCGAGTGATTATTGATAATGCCAATACAGGAACCATCGCTAATATTTATGGTCAATATACTGCGGTTACCAATACATCTACAGGAACGGTGACATTGGCCAATGGTAGTAGAAACAATGTTATTAATTCTTCATCCGGAATAATCACCAGCGCACGAGGTGGATCATTCGGAGTTCAGAACAGTGGTACAGGGACGATCACCAATGCGTATGGTTTACAAGTTGATCCTCTTAGTAATGCATCCGGTACGGTGACAAATTATTATGGTCTACATATTGGAGGTAGCGGTACCGTTGCCACAAATAGATGGGGCGTTTACGTTGCCGATGGCGCGAACTATTTTGGAGGCACAGTAGGTATTGGAACGACTCCATCCTTGGCCTCAGGATTACATGTTAAAGGAACAGGTGGGATTGCTGCCTTTCAGGCCGCTGGCACAACTGACCATGGTTACATCACGTTCTTCGTTGATACAGACAACCCAAATACTCGCTCTGGATACATTGGATATCCTTCCGCTGGTTCTACCGTACTTACAGTCTCAAACGAGCTGGGAAATGCAGTTCAAATCGGTCATTCATCTCTTAAAAACGATTTAGTGGTAAACGGCACGGCCACCACTTGTGCCATCGGTAATGGTGTTGCATCGACCAGCTGTACCTCTGATGCTCGCTTGAAAGATAATGTTCGTGTGATCCCGGATGCCCTTCGAAAATTTTTAAATCTTGAAGGTGTGTTCTTTGATTGGAACAAAAACGCAAACACTCCAGGCAAACCTGGTATGGGTGTGATCGCTCAGAAAGTAGAGAAGGAATTTCCTCTTGCTGTAACAACAGATAAGAAAACTGGTTACAAGCAAGTCGACTACGCTTCTTTAATTTCTCCTTTGATCGAGGCCTTCAAATCTTTTTATCAGGAATTCCAGGGCACCAAACGCTCGATCGCGTCTTATGAGAAAAAACAGGTTGAACTTGAAAGCCGCGTGAAAACTCTTGAAGAGCAGAACAAGCAACTACTCAATATTATTTGTCGTAAAGATCCTGCCGCCTGCAAAGCTCCCTAGTAAAAAATACTTAAGAAATCTCTAAATCTTCTACTTAGTTCTCCGATAAGAATTCATCACAAGAAGGGGTGGATATATGTTTGATCCAAAAACAAAAGTGCTAGTAGTCGACGATATGCTTACAATGAGAAAGATCGTAACAAAGATCCTAAGAGAGCTTGGTTTCACAGATATCGTGGAAGCGGCCGACGGTCTTGAAGCTTGGGAAAAAACAAAAGACGGTTCTGTTGGTCTGATCATCTCAGACTGGAACATGCCAAATTGTACAGGTCTTGATTTCTTGAAGCGTGTACGCGCTGATCAGAAACTTGGTAAAACTCCTTTTCTACTTGTGACAGCGGAAGCTGAAGGTCACCAGGTAGCAGAAGCAATTAAGAGTGGTGTTGACCAATATGTGGTGAAACCATTCTCTAAAGAAGGCCTTAAGGCCAAGTTAGAGCTTGCTTATAAGAAGTTCCAATCTAAAGCAGCTTAATTTGCATGGCGACGACTCCAGGTTTTCTTATCGAAAAGGCCGAAGGCTATACGGTAGTAAAGCTTTCGGGGAGCTTGGAGTTTCCGCACGCAAAGACTTTCGAGGGAGAAATCGATGGAATCTCTAACAATGCCGATGGTCACATCTTCATTAATTGTGAGCATCTTACGTCTTTTTCTAAGGACTGGATAAGAATCTTCCTTAGATTACAGATCAATCTGAAAAGTAATGAAAAATCTCTGAAGCTCATCCATGTGAGTCCGGGGTTGATGAATCTCCTCAAACGTGAGGGGATCGATTCTACCTTCAAAATCGCGCCAACTCTGAAGGACGCCTTGGATGAGTCCGGAGCTCCCCAAAAACGTTCTCTCGACACTGAATTCATCAATCCATTTCTGACCGCCACTTTGCATGTTCTAAATGTGCAGGCACAAATCACTGCGAAGGCAGGACCTATTTATAAAAAGAAAGCTACGGATTCTTTTTATGGAGATGTTTCTGGTGTGATTGGTATTGTGAGTGATGCGTTTAATGGTTCAGTGGTGATTAGTTTTCCTGAGCAGACTTTTTTAAAGATCATGTCCGGGATGCTGGGGGAAGAGTACACTGAAATCACCAAAGACATTCTGGATGGTGCCGGTGAAATTACCAACATGATTTTCGGTCAGGCGAAGGTCGTGCTGAACGAGAAGGGTTACGGGATTAAAACTGCTATTCCTTCTGTCGTCTCTGGTAAAGATCACTCTCTGCATGGGGTCACCAAAGGCCCGGTCATTGTCGTGCCATTTGAAAGCACAGGTGGCAATTTTTTTGTCGAAATTTGCTTATCCGCTTAAGTCAGTTAAGCGCGCCCTCTGCCTTTCTTTGATTCAAACCAAATTTTAAAATGATCAGATGCGGGAAGAAAGCAAAGCTTCTAACAGATCTGATTGGGGAACCTCATCTCGTACCGAAGAAGAACGGGTCTTTTTAGAGGGGCCCAAAGCTCGTTCAAATGAGTTTTACCACGCCTTTCGGGTGTTCTCCGAAATGATCCAGGGCTTTCGCACATTTCAATTCGTGGGCCCTTGTGTGACGGTCTTTGGCTCTGCCCGGTTTGATGAAAAGCATGAGTATTATCAGCTTGCCATGGAAATGGGCGAGGAGCTGGTCCGCAAAGGCTTTACCGTTATGACCGGCGGTGGACCGGGAATCATGGAAGCGGCCAATCGGGGGGCCAAAAAACTCGGTGGTTGCTCAGTTGGCTGCAACATTACTTTGCCCAAAGAGCAGCGTCCCAACGTCTATTTGGACGTCTGGATGGAGTTTAAATATTTTATGGTGAGAAAGTTCATGCTGGCCAAATACTCCTATGGCTTTGTGGCCATGCCGGGAGGTTTTGGAACCTTGGATGAACTTTTCGGCGTTCTCACTCTGATCCAGACCAAGAAAATTGAGGGGTTTCCAGTAGTATTAATCGGTACGGAATTCTGGAAGCCACTTCGAAATCTCATTGAAGAGCGTTTGGTTGAGGCGAAAACTATCAATCCAGAAGATACCAAAACGATTTTCTTTACCGACTCGCCTTTAGAGGCCGCAGAGTTTATCCAGGCAATTGCCACAGATCGTTTTCAACTCAAGATTCGCCCAATGAAAATCCTGGGTGAAAGGGCCATAAGACAGGCATAATTATTTTTTTATGGTCTTATTTTCTCTTTGCAAAAGACGATATTAACCATTATCTTCCACAGCCACGGAGAGAGCATGAAAGAACGATTTAAAACACCACACACTTTTGACATGAGCGAATACTTTTTCGGTCGCACATACGTTTTAGGTGGTCGTGATTACGATCGTGAAGAAAAAGAAATCAAGAAACTCCCTGAAATCGAAGTTCGCGGAGATAAAAAAATCTCTATGGAACTAGATTGGTCATTCCTAAAATCTCGTACCAGAACACGTCTTCGTTAATCCCTCTCATTTAGTGCGGATAGAAACCTTGCACATTGCTGGCCCACTGCCGGCGTCTCTACAATTGTGGTCATACGTCAAAAAACCTTTGCAAAGGAGCACGATATGGCCAAATTTTATTCAAGTGATTCCCCGCTCGAAGTTGACTCTGAATCATCTCACGCCTTAATCAGTCTGCGCGCAATCGGCGCAGGCCTCGTTATCAGCTTTTTCACCATGACCGGCCTTCTTGGCCTGGGTCTCGCTTTTGGAGGCATTGGGCTTGAAGATGGATTTTCCGCTAAAAGCGCCGGAGTCTTCACTGGTGTTTGGTTTATTGTTTCTGCATTAATCTCCATTTTCGTCGGCAGTTACTTTGCCGCTCGAGTTTCTAAGTTTCGTTTGGGCCGTGTGGGCTCCGCTCAAGGTCTCGTCATTGCGGCCTTGTTTCTAGGATTCTTCCTTTATCAAACTGTCGCCGCCATTAGCTCCGCCGGAAGTCTTGCTGGCTCCGCCATCGGAAAAACTGCGGGCGCTTTAGGTCAAGGTGCTTCAATGGCCTCTCAAAATGATGCCATAACCGGAACCCTACGCGGGATCACTCAAGACGCTTTAGGCGACTTGAATCTCCGTTCAAATCCAACTGAACTTGCTCAGTCCATTGGCGGACGTCTCCTTCGCGGTGATACCGAAGGTGCTAAAAACATCCTCGCTCGCGAAGCCGGCATCACTCCAACTGAGGCCGATTCAAGAATTGCTATCATGAAAAGCCAAGTTGATAAGGCCATGACTGATGCCCGTGAGGGTACAGCCACAGCTCTTAAATCAACTGGCTGGTCACTATTCTTGTTAGTGGCACTTGGTGCAATTGCTTCAATTCTAGGTGGGGCACTGGGATCAGTGGCCAACTTTAGAAGACCTCTCGTTCGAGAAGGTTATTTCAACCGCGAAGTTCGTGCTTAGTTTCAGGGCGGGTCAATCCCGCCCTTATTCTTGCTCGCTGATTGCAGGGTGAGCATAATATTCTCAGATTATCGTTGCTACTTGGTCCTCCCATTGAAAAGGGAAGAATATGGTCATAATGTAAATTGCGAACAGAACCGCAGTTGGTGCATTTTTTATCTCGCGCGTACACGTCTCTTTTTACGGAAGCTGGAATTGCTCTTCCTACTTTCGCTGGCGAAAGTGATTGTCTCGGTTTGGTCTGTTTGAATTTAGATTTCTCCACAGCCTTGATGGCCTCTTTCGCCATAAATTGCACGAGCTGATCCATGTCGAGATCTTTGCCGATTAGGTCTTTAAGTTTTTCAACATATGCCATCGTTTCATCAGTCAAAACAAATGCGACTTGTATTTTATCTTTTGAAACACGTTTCTTTTTATCTTTTGGTTTGTCTTCTTTGCCAGTTATTTCAAAAAGCTTTTTCTCACATTCGTTCTTAGTCAAATTCTCGACTTCTTTCAAAACCTCACGACGTTCATTTGGATCTTCAATGAATTGATTCACTAATGAAATATTCGTGAGATTTAAGCTTCCATCTTCGATTTTTGCTTCAATCTCGGGCATTTCTGCCAACGCTCGAGCGGCAACGATTCGTCTTTGGGCCGCGCCTTCTGAATAACCTAATTCATGTACGCAATAAGCGAAAAGCGACGAATATTTTAAGTCGCAATAGAGCTTTCTTCTCTCTATTTCTTTCAAGTGATGAAGAAGTTTAGTCGTGGCACTTCTTTCAGCGCTCACTAACTTTTTTGTGTCACCCAGTAAAATTTTATTTGCAAGATGTTTTAGTCTCATGCTAGAAAGATACGGAAATTGTACGGATATGTCAACTGCAAAAAAAGGAGGTTCAATTTCACTTCCGCCAGCGAAAGTAAAAAGTATGGCAAACCTTTAAGCCTCATCAGGTGATAGCAATATGTTAGAAAGGATTTCCTATTACTGGGGACAAAGTGGCTCCATGTAATTTCAGAGGTGTAAGTAGCTATCTGAATAGAATTGAACTATATCAGCGTCCATGAATTTGGAACGCAAGAGTTCACTCTACATTTTGGTAGCTTGTTTGCTGTGGGCATTGGACCTGCTGGTTCGTTATCCCATCTCGCTTAAAATGGGTTACGTGAGCATTGTGTTCATCGAGAGCTTTATTGGTTTATTCCTCGTTACTCCGTGGCTCATCAAAAATGGTAGAAAAGAGCTCGCAAAATTTTCTAAGAACGATTGGATTTTGGCGGTCTTTTTGGGTGGTATTGGAATGAGTGTGGCGGGATATTTATCGACTGCCTGTATTCAAAAGGCCTCACCGGGGACATTTTCATTCTTTCAGATTTTTCAGCCATTCTTTGTGATTTTTATGGCGGGAATTCTACTGAAGGAAAAGCTAGATAATCAATATCTGTACTGGGGAATTTGGGTGCTTCTAAGTGCGGTTCTGATTTTTTCTCAGGATCTGGAACTTATGTTTACGAGCCAGGAAATGATTGTTGGTGATTTTCTGATTGCGCTTTCGACCATGCTGATTTGGGGCCTTTGTACGATTGCTGCGAAAAAGCTTTTGCAAAAGCATAGTCCAGAAGCACTAGTGGCCGTGAGATGGGCATTTGCATTTATCTTTGCGGTGATAATTCTTTTGGGTGAAAAAGAGCGACCGGCATTTGATATTCTTTTCCAGTGGGAAGTGGGAATTAGATTTTTATTTATTGGAGCGATTGCAGGAATTGCGTCGATGTACTTTTACTATTCAGGACTTAAAAATCTTCCGGCCGGAAAAGTTTCAATTTTTGAACTTTCTTTCCCGGCGTTTGGAATGATTTTTTCGGCGATTTATACTTTTGAAAGCCTGACGATTTTTCAAATCGTAGGAGCTACTTCATTCTTTATGTTCATTCTGTTCATGCTTTCGAGGCAGGAATCAGAGCGAGCCACCGTAAAAACACGTTAATTCGGGTTTAGCACCCAGTTTTAAAATTGTGTTGGTGTTGAATGGAAGTGGATAATTGAGTTTATGTCCGTGGCCACAAGGCAGACCCTTAAGCACTGGGTAAGGCACGCGGGCAGCAAATCGTTTCATTGCCACGAGTGAAAGATCACGACCGTCTTTTTCCAATCCCTCTGTGAAATCTCCAAAGACCACGGCCTTGAGGCCCTTATCGATGAGTTTTGCCTGAACCATTTGTTCAAGCATGCGATCGATAGAGTAGCCACGTTCCGCCACGTCCTCGATGAAAAGGATTTTTCCTTTAGCATCAAGTTCCCAAGCGGTACCAAGGGAAGACTGAATAATGCGCAGGTTTCCGCCCACGATTGAACCCTTCACGAGTTTGGTATCGCGGGCGAGATCGTTCAATGGTTTGAGATTTTTGAACACGCGTTCCTGACGTTCGCCGTAGATCATTTGGGTCAAAAATTTGCGATCCACGGTATTTTTGTTCTCAGGAGAGAGCTGGCTAATCGTGCGTCCATGAATGGTGGGCCAGTTCCACTGCTTGTTGAAAAACATGTGAAGGGAAGTGATGTCACTGAACCCTACGAAGAGCTTTGGTCTTTTTGGCGGACGAAGCTTCAGGAGGTGAGGGATCAGGCGCATACTGCCGTAACCGCCGCGAAGGCACCAAATGGCCTTGGAGTCGGAGTAGATGGCGTTTTTTAAATGCTCAAGTTGAGTTTTTAAAGGAGCAGCGAAGAACACGTCAGTGTTGATCATGCCAGGTTGCACGCGAGGAATAAGTCCAACAGAGCGGACCCACTCAATTCCATTGTCCATTTTCTCCAAAGGAGAGTTGGAAGCGGGAGCAATAATGTCGACGATGTCGTTTTTTTCGAGGAACTGCCAAGTAGATTTTTTCATGAATCTATTTTGGACTATTTGATTCCCCAGGTCTCGAAAATTTTGCTCGAACGGAAGAATTCTCGGTAAACGCAAGCACGGTCATTGAGATCGAGCTTGAAAGTCTCCTGAGAAATAGTAAGGCTTTCCGGTCCGCCATTGACCATTGAATTGAGTTTCATACCAACACACAGATTGGTGTTCACATAGTTTTGGGCGTCCGGCACCGATAAAAGGAGGAAGCAAAGTTCAGTACGAGCATAGCGTTTGGCGCGAGCAATTGTGCCCTTTGAAGTACGCTCTTCGAACTCGAGTTTAGACAGAATGCGATTGATGTTCTTTCCGAAGATATCAGCGAATGAATTAAGGTTACTGATCGTCACGGGCTGAGCACGGTTAATGTCCGCACGGATCAGGGCGAGGTTATCAGTGCCGCTCATCTTAGTGATGGTTTCCGTGAAGCGTTCGGCAGCAAGGAGCTGGGCCACGACCACTTGGTCTTCTGGAGGACTGTTCTCTAAAAGCTCAAGAAGGGCGAGGCGCACGATCATATCCATACGGGATTGAATCACCACAGTTCCGTATTGCAACTGAGCGAGGTCATAGATCGCCTCAACCGGAGAATTACCATGAATCTTGTCGTTCATGATGATGGCGTTTTCAGTGATGGTATAGATTTCTTTTAGCTTCTCAAGTGTGCTGGCGTAGAGCTTCGTAAAAGCAATGTCACGCTCACGCGGAGGATTTGCTTCGAGAAACTCAGTTAAGCGCTTCAGAGAATCCATCGGAGAAATTTTCCAACGGTTTCCAGTGCGGTCATAGGCACTTGAAAGAGTTTGAAGAGCATCTGGTTGAAGAACTTGTGTAAGCTCCTGGTTCACACGGTTACGCGCTCGAGCGATCCATTCAATGTAGTTTTTAAGAACATCATCCAGGGTCGGGTTAAAACCCGGAGGTTTTACCCAAGCGTCGATAGTGTAGTAGGCACCAACAGTGTCACGGATATCGCGGTTATCATCTAGTCCGATTAAGAAATAGGGAGAGTAGCCGTAAGAGAGCACGTCATAGAATGGGTTTCTAAAACTGGTTTCAGTCGGGGGAATAAGTGACTTAATAATACTGCGAAGGAAGTTCCAGCGTTCATTTAGATCAGTATAGCCCTGATAGATCTTACGGTTTTCTTCGATGAGACCAAGGCCGTAGGCCTCAAGTGATCGAACGAAATTTTCGCGGGTAAATACGTTACTCTGGCGGCTGGCGTCCGCGGTGGTTGTTGGAGTCACACCACTTCTGATTTTGTTTAACCATTCGATCAGAACTGGAATCTCGCGATCATTCAAACGAATGGCCGCACCAAGACCTGAGCCAATGATGGGATATTGTCTTTGGTTGGCCTTGAATACCAGGAAAGACTCTGCGTCTCGCATCTGGCACCAGCGGTCTGACATTGTTTCAAGAGCACACTTATAGGCCTCGACCGCAATTGAGTTATCCGAGATGTTTCTGATTTCGCGGCTTGAGCGGTAACGTCTCACTCCTTCGATGGTTTCACCCATGAAAGCGGCACCGGCGGTAAGACCAATTCCTAAAACCGGGTTAACCACTGATACGGTGGCACCAATTGAAGAAACAACTGAAGTCGCAGTATTAAGAACAGTCGGGTGCTTAGAGATACATTTCTGGTTGCCGCTAATTTGAGCGAATGTTGCATTAGCAGTGAGGACCACATTGCTTAGAGCGGTGACCTTGTCCTGACTAAGCAATTCATACTGGGCCTTATCACGGCCAAGAAGGCCCGCGCGAGTGACCTGAAGATCACGAAGAGTCTTGTTGATTTCAGCGAGAGTAGTCGAATTAGACGTTTGAGAAATTTGCAGAAGAAGTTCTTGTTCTTGAGAATTTAGTTCCGCGATTTTTGATTGCGTTTCGTTGGTCTTCTCTAGGTTCTGAAGTTGTTGAGTAAGAATTCCCAGTTGGGCCACGGCCCCGCCAACGCTTCGGCAATCTGGATCCTGAGAAATACTCTTTAGCGCTTCAATCAGAGCAGTTGAATCAGCAAGAGCAGCGCGAGTCCATTCACCTTGTGTGCGACAGTTGGCCGAAAAATAAGTGAGGAGATCTCTGCCAGGAATTTCCTCGGCAAATACTTGTCCAGAGACCAACATGATCAAAACAAAAAGAGACTTCATCATAGATGGGCGTTCTATCAAAAATGAGAAGACTTTCTGAACTAAAAAATCCTGCGGTTTGGAAAATATTTATGGTTTAAGGTATTGAAAATAGGAACCCAGAAGCTTCGCCTGGGCTTCATCTGTCCAGCGGTCTCCGAGGTGCAGATGTCTTTCCGGTACGATGCCGTACTTTCCTTTAAGAATCTCGGAAATCCTAGGGTGAGGTTTAAGTTCCTGGGTCTCTTTTAAGCAATCGATGACAGTACCTTCTAGGCCCAGTTTTCTGAGCTTCACGGCACCTCCGTGATCGGTTAGAAAGTAGACGTCCTTCTGGAGTGAACGAAGCCAAAGACGAAGTTCAAGCGGGACCAGTGTTTCATCCAAAAGTGATTCGAGATAGGTCTCAAATTCAGCAACGTCAGAAGGAAGAATCTCAACCATCTGACCTTTACGGCGGTTCTCCCATTTCTTTCTGATTTGAAGAAAGCGCAGAGAGCGAATTGGTGAGCGGAAAAAGTTTTTTCTCCAACGAGCTTCCACCGTTTTCAAAGGATAAAGTGTTCCATCGATATCAAAGGATACCGAACGAATCTCGTGAGCTTCGATAAAGAGACTCAGCTCTTTTAATTTATCGGAGAGGCTTTTCATAAAGTGGCATGACCTTAAACTGTGATTCCCATTTTACTTTTTGACCCATGAGTTCCGCAAAGGCAGAAACACTAAGGGCCTCAACCTTCAGTGGCAACAAACGACCTGACTGAATTTTAGAGCTGTATTCCGAATTAATCGAACACAGAATTTCGTTCGCAGCTACTTCAAGTTGGGGGAACTCTTTCTTTGGTCCAATTAAATTCAAAACGTATTGGGCCTGATCGCCAAGCATGCGGCCATATAATGAAAGGTAAAGGTCTTCCAGACCAAAACGTTTTCGTAGTTTCTGATAGAGAAGAAGGCACTGATCTTCAGAGATTTTCTCTCCTGTCATTGAGGCCGTGACATTTCTTCGACGTTTGAAGCGAAGGTCAGGTAGCCCATTCACAAAACCAACAACTTCAAATTCATCCTGAGTATCGTATCGATCAAGTCCCCAAATGTCGCTGATAATAAGAGTGTAGGTCTCATTTACTTCCAATTCGCGAACGATCTCTCCGTCTTTTAAAAACTCTGGCGCCACACCTTTCATCGTCGGAAGAAAATGCAATTTCCCTTTCACGCGATGAGGGAGAGTCTCGATGGTTTCTGTGCTCATCGAATACATCGGAATGAAAACTAGTTTCGGATATTTCTCTCGCAGTCTTTCCAGAAAAGGGGCCACGTAACCACCGTCCCAGGTAATCATACCTATGAGATCAGGAGCGAGCGCCTCAAGAGAAAATTTCTCTTCTTGGATGAGTTTTTCTAAACGCTGAGAACCATCAGTGAGACGCAGGAGTTCTGAATTCTTTAAACACTTCTTTAAGCTCTCTCGAATGAGGGGCCATTCATTTTGAACTTCATCTAAAAAATGCGTCAGAGTTGAAGGATTGGTGGCGTAGAAAAATCGAGGAGAGGTCACCGCAATAAGTGCCACTCGGGTTGAAAGAAGACCAATTTCGCGACGAAGTTGATGGCCCGCGGGAGTGGTCAGAAAACGGTAAGGGGCCTGCAAGAGCTCCACCAAATTTGGTTCCTTGTCTTGAAGCATACCTGAGGTAAGAGATGAATCATCGTCTACCGAGGAAAAGACAAAGAAGGTCTTTCGTCCTCTATAAGGAGAAGTCAAAGTGATCATACTTTTAAGAAACGTTTTCTGCACGAGTTTCATTCGAGTGGCAGTGTAGGGAACGGTCTTCGGAACATTTCTCGTGCCGGAGGTTTGTGCAATAAAGATTTTCTCACCGCTTTGGCGGGCCATTCTTTGGAGGCGCTCTTTTTGATTTTCAAACCCAGAGGGCATAGTATTGGAAGAGAAGTGATTGTTCCGCTTACGTACGAGCCAATTTTCTACCTGAATGACTTTCGCCAAGAAAAAGAAAACAATTCGTAAGAGTTCTCTTAGAAAAGCATTACGAATCGAGTTCATGGAGAATTTCCTGAAACTCAGATTGAAATTTATCAAGAAGCTCCTGAGCATCTTTTCTTGCAACCGTTTCATCAAAGGTCAGTGTCACGTAAGTCTGATTATCTTTAGTAAAAGCAAAAATACCTCCATGATGTTTTTCATGAAGGTTTGTAATGCCATAAAGGGTCTTTATTCCCCTAAATCGATTCAGGCGATCTTCCAGATGAGAAAGAGAGATCGTTCCCCAATCGGCCCAAGGTCGGTTAAGCCAAAGTTTCAAAAGTTTTTGATTGAGGGGAGTGAGATTCAATGTCAGAGGCGGAAGAGCAACTTCACCACTATGGAAGGCCTCAATCTTCTGACGTCGGATGTGCTTCAATTCTTCTCTAAGTGTTATCTTCTTTCGACTTGGATAAAGTCTCATGCGTGATAATCCATTTCCAAATCCCTGCCAAAAAATCTTTCGGACATTCACTGGGATCCAAAGGGCCTTAGCACGATGAGGTAGGCTGCGAAGTAGGGCGAGGCTCAAGATATCATTCAGGACGAGCCCTTCCGGAAGTTCCGGGTGAGTCAGTGTCAGAGTAATAAACTGCCGTTTGTCGGTTACTGCGAGATGATTCATCCACCCCTTCGTGGGAAGAACATTTCTGTAAGGCGAATCTTTTTTAGGCGGAAGTTTTCGATAGGCAATTTCACCTTCAATACCATGGCCCGTAAGCAGGACCTCGAGAAAAAGGAGCATAGATAGAGCATCACCCAGATAGTGAGACATCTTCAGTGCGAGGGTCTTCTCATGAATGATTCCCAACTCAAGTTGAAATTTATCCTGAAGAGGGACAAGTGAGAATTCTTCGAGAGAATGATAAGTATTAAGGAAAACCGGAAATTTATTCGTCTCAGGATAAAGCTTCTGCGCGATCTGAATCCGCTCAAGGATTAATTTCTGTGAGGGAATCGTGGTCAACTCAATGGCAATGATACAATCCATTCTGCGAATGGAACCGGCACCCAGCTCAATGAGATCACTTAAAAGCCTCGATCTCATAATCGGATGATGTCGCGTTTAAACACCGGTCCTTTTTTAATATAAGGACGAAGCTGCAGCCAACCCAAGTGCGGCCTCATATGATGAGCTCGGTGCATAGAAAGACCGAGCGTGAACCAATACATGAGTGCTCCATGATAATCATGCGAGCGTACTTCCTGTGGTCCAACTTCATGCCCTTCGTGGGTCTTAACTGCGAAAGGGTACCAGAGTAAAAAAGAATTCAGGATCTGCGCTGGTACGAGTCCTAAGAGCACGCGCTCCCATCCTACGAAATAAGAAATAGTTCCAAAAATAGCGAAGTAGACCACGTAGCTTAGAAGAATTTCTAAAATCACCGACTGAGAAAGCAAAGAATTGTTTTTAAGCCACATGATCCAGTGGTGAGGCATTGCAAGGGCCCTTCCCGGAAACTGCCACCAGTGATCCATCTTTAATAAGAGATCCGGATCTTTTCCATCCTCATTAGTAAATGAATGATGATAGCGATGAGTGATTCGAAATTGAGCATTTGGAACCGCGATAGGGATAAAGCTTATTCGCCCCCACCAGATGTTTTGAAGTTTAGTGTCTCCTAAAACTCCATGCGAAGCTTCGTGTCCCATTACTCCACATAAAAAAAGGAGGTAAGCACGAAAAAGGACATCCAGAATCCAAAGGGCCCCGGTTGGAGTCCAGAAGTATTGGGCAAGCGAAACCACCACCAGAGCGATGATAATTCCACGATTGATAACGATATTTTGAAGGCGTTCCAGTTTTTGCATGGGCCGGACTCTACCATGAGAGGCAATTCAAGGGCCTTACGCTGTATTTTTAACACAACCCGCTATAAAAATCGGGTCTTTACAATAAGATAGGAAGCGAATAGGATAATTGCAAATGACTTGCAAATTAGGGATACCGATGAAAGCTACTGTAATTTTACCTCTCGCTCTTTACGCCTCTTACTCACTTGCTCATGAAACAAAACTTGAAGAAATTGAAGTTATCGAACACGAAGAGACCCAAGGTCTCGTTGATTTCGTACCGAGTGTGACGAAGTTAACTGGTGCTGAACTTACAAAAAAACGTCAACCAAGTATTGGTGACACTCTCTCAAGTGAAGCAGGAATTCAAAGCACACAATTTGGACCGAACGCCAGCCGTCCGGTGATTCGTGGTCTTGATGGAGATCGCGTTCGTATTCTTCAAAACAGCCTTGGTACTCTGGATGCTTCAACTCAGAGTTTAGATCACGCTATTCCAGTAGATGTTTTGACGATTGATCAGATGGAAATCGTTCGCGGGCCAATGAGTCTTCTTTACGGAGCTTCAGCGGTGGGTGGTGTAGTGAATCTCGTGACCAATCGTATTCACTATAATTATGAAGAGGGCTTCTTCTCGAAGTTTCTTGTTCAAGGCGAGACTGTTAATAACGGTCTAAGCTCGGCCGCTCATTTGAACTACGGTAAAGATAAGTGGATGTTCCATGTTGATGGTTCAACCAGAAATCTAGGTGACACTGAAATTCCGGGATACGCTCGTTCAAGTAAACTTCGTCAGACGGATCCTCAACCGAACGAAGCGAAAGATAAACTTCCTAACAGTTTTAACCAACAGGACAACATAGCCGTTGGTGTTTCGAAGATTTTTGATCGCGGATACGCAGGTGTTTCATTTAATCACTTCAATACTTTTTACGGTTCAGTTGCTGATCCTGAAGTAAGTATTGATATGACTCAAAACCGTTTTGAATTTCACGGTGAATACCGTCCGGAGTCTTCTTCAATTCGTAAGATTAAATTGAAGTCGGCCCAGTCTGATTATTTCCATAAAGAGCTTGAAGGTTCTGAAACAGGAACCGTGTTCCGTAACCGCGGAAATGAAACTCGCCTCGAAGGTATTAACAAAAACGGGAATGTTCGTGGAGTTTCAGGGATTCAAACTCAAATCTTTAATTTCAGCGCTAAAGGTGAGGAAGCTTTCCTTCCGACTTCCGACAATACAAAGCTTTCTCTCTTCACTTTCCAGGAAATTGATTACGGGAAAAACGCGCTTCGTTTTGGTGCTCGTTTAGAAAACTCTGATATCAAGAAAAAAGCGTCTGACAACTTTGGCCCAAGTGATGAGAAGAGCTATCTGGGAATGAACGCTTCTCTAGGTCACTGTTATGATTTCTCTAAGTCAAATACACTTGAGACGTCTCTTTCATATACTGAGAGAGCGCCAAACTTCCAGGAACTCTATGCTAGTGGTGCTCACCTTGCGACTGGGATTTTTGAACAAGGGGATTCGCAGTTAACGAAAGAGAAGGCGACAGCAGTTGAAGTGACTTATAAAAGCCGTACGGACAAAAACCAATTCACGGCCAGTGTTTACTCTCAAGTATTCAAAAACTACATTGCTTTAAATCCTACCGGTGTAGTGGATGTAGATAGCGGTCTTTTTATCTCTGAATACGATCAAGTAGATGCTTTGTTCTACGGTCTTGATCTTGATAACAAGAGCGAGCTTAAAAAGACTGATAAAGGTGCCATTAACCTTATTGGTAAGTTTGACTTCGTTCGTGCAAAGAACACGGATGATGGTTCAAACCTTCCACGCATTTCTCCGCCAAGAGTAACTGCGGGTCTTGAGTACGCGACTGATAAGTGGACTGTGGATGGGGAAGTTCAGTACGTTGCTGAACAGACTAAGACAGCTCCAAACGAAACAAGAACTGCTGATTACACGCTGACAAACATTGGTTATAGCTACAATATCGTTGGAAACCTGACATCACTTAATCTCTTCGCACGCGTAAGAAACCTATTTGATGTGGAAGCACGTAACCACGTCTCAACGCTTAAAGATATTGCTCCACTTCCTGGACGCAACTTTATCGCAGGCGCTCAATTTCAATTCTAAGACTTAGAACATTTGGAACAAACACCGGTGAACTCAAGCCGGTGTTCCATATCTTTGAAACCCAGTTTTGCAATGGCCTTCTCAAAGGGGCCCAGATCACAGTGTTCGATGGACTGAATGTCCCCGCAAACGCGGCAACGAACATGATGGTGGTGATGGTGATGATGATCGTGATGATCATGCTTGTCCTGAACCAATTCATAACGAAAGAAACCTTCGTCTAAATTTACTTCGTGGACCAAGTGCTTTTCTTTGTACTGAGTGATACTGCGGAAAACGGTTGAAACGTCACAGGTCTCATCCAGTTTCCCGTGAATTTCTGGAACGGACAGGGGCTTCTGAGATTCAGAAAGAATCTGAAGGATCTTGATCTTCACCTTGGTCCTATTGAGACCCTTCTCGGTCAGTAGATCCTTAGCGGCCGCTTCAGTTAAATGTTCATGTCCACAATTTTTTCCCATGGCCATACCTTAGCATTATAATAGAGGCTATGAAACAAATTCTTGGCGGGGCCCTCCTGCAACTCATCATGGGTGCTCTTTTGAAAGCGTTTGCTCCAGTATCTTGGGGGCTTGAAGGCCTTTTGGGGTGGAGTTCTTATACGGTCATCGGATTATTCTTGATGGTGGGACTTCAGATTCACCTGAAGAAATTTGCCAAGGACTTAGGACTTTGTGCCGTTCTGGTTCTAGTGACGACTTTGGTTCCCATGGTGTTTTTCTATTACATGGGCCTGGGATTTGGCCTGGATCACTTAGGGTCTCTCACGGTAGCGGTGGTTCTCACAACAACAGGCACCGGTGTTACCATTCAAACTCTTTTAAATCTTGGCATGCTTCATTCGCGGGCCGGCCAATTTCTAACTCTCGTTTCGGCCTTGGATGATATTCCGGCCACGATGTTTATGACTTACTTATTATTTCAAAATAAGACAGAGGTTGTGACGACCAGCGGTTCTGGCATTGAACTCTATCTGATTGCAGGCGCGGTGGTGAGTTTTGTGTTTATTCATCTCGTGAAGAATCGCTGGGGACTTTCGCTTTTATTTTTGATCTTCTCAATCTGTGTCGCAAAATTTCTAGAAGGTCATCATGTTTCGGCGGTGATGGGTGGGTTGTTTGCAGGATTTTTCTTGTCCTTCATCCTGGGTGATAAAGTGGATATCACTGAAGAACCACTGGATAAAATGCTAAAACCTCTTTTGCCTTTCTATATGATCTTCATCGGTATGAAACTTTCACCGGAAATTCTCACGAGTTCCCGTGCCCTTATTATGTCGGTGTCACTTGTCGTTGTGGCGGTGATTTCAAAATACGTTTGCACCTATTATCTCATGAAAAAGAGAGAGGACCTAAGTCCTAAAGTCATTTCATGGGGAATGGTTCCTCGGGGAATTCCGGGATTTGCTTTCGCTTCGGCATCAGTCGCGGGTGGACTTATCTCGCAGGAGACTTTTACGATTCTGGTGCTTGTGGTTTCAGTTTCAACCTGGATCGGTCTTCTTGGTCTTGAAGTCACACTAAGGGATAAAGTACTCCGCCACACCACCTAGACCGTTTTGTTCGAACGCGAAGATGATTGAACGATTAGTAGGGTTGAAGTCCATGCTTCGACCTTTACAGTTAAGGTTGGTCATACTCCACGCCAGATTGCCCATGTCGGTTTGGGTTGTGATGTTATAGCGACGGATTCGTCCAGAGTTACAGTAGTAGAAATTTTCCACTCCATCCAGCTTAACATACACGAAACTGTCATCAATATTGTTCGAGGTCGAACCGATCTTCTTGATATTTCCTGCTTGAGTAAATTCATAGATATCTTTCTGAGTACCACCATTCACGATGGCCGTGATCCATCTTAAATTTTCACTGTCCCATTGGAAGCGGAAGAATGTGTCCCAGTATGGCATTTCACAGTTTGCAGCACTGGTCGAAGTGGTGGCATCACATGTGCGACGATCGTTACTATCAGCAGGGAAACCTAAGACCCCGGCGATATGAGACTGGCGGAAACCATCGTTTGCATCATAAGACTTGACCATAAAGTCTTCATAACGATTTAGGGTCGTATTAATTCTCATTCTGGTCATCATGAGTTGGTTGTTACCAAAGCCCATAATGAGACCACGGTTAAGGAAGTTACCGTTGTTAGCGGCAACGTTTAGGCCCAACTCATTATCCGCCGATGCATAATGAACACCAGTCGTACTACCTATAACGTTTTCAAACTTTCCTGTTGCACGGTTAAGTTTAAGTGTGAAACCGTAACCTGAACTTGCCTGAGATATATAAACATCTCCGTTGACTCTGTTTACGTCCATCCAGCTTGTATCAACAACACTATAAGTGTTAGCGTCGACCGCCGTGTTTGAGCCTCGTGAGGCACCGTCACCTGCAATAATATTAATATTGCCTTCGATCGTGAATTCCTTCACGTAGTAACCACCAACATCGTTGACGATGATTTTTCCGTTGTTAAGTCTGTGCACGCGGGTCACTTCACTAAAGCGGGCATTCAGAGCATTGACGGCGTTACCATAGGTCAATCTCTGACCAAAGAGGGACTTCACTTTTCCATCACTATCAATGGTCCTTATTACTCCACGGTCGGTGAAGTACATTTTTCCTGTGCTAGTAACAAAGAAGTTCTGAATATCAATCATACAGGCCGTTGCTAAGGTTCCATCAGCACATTCACCTCTGGTACCCTGGCCGAGAATACGTGTGTACGTACCGTCGAAATTGATTCGGTTAATAAATGAGCGGGCACCTGAAACGTAAGCAATACCGTCCATACCGGTGTAATTCATGTAAGTGTATGAACGGTGAAGGTCATCCTTGGGAGCGATGGCCTCAAAGGTAATTGGGTCGTAATAGGCACGGGCATAACGATCATCAATCTGATTACAACCTGGGAAAGAGAGGTCATGAAGTGTCGTTGCTGTTACTCCTGTGAGTTGAGAATTCAAAGGATCAAAAGCGATACCGGGATGAAGCACTCGACAGAGCGAAAGATCCTGGGTGCTCACATAAGAGTCACCAATACCAGTGAGGTATTTAGAAATAACCTGGCCGGTACCGGCCTTATAGATACGTATACGATAAGTTGCTGTGGTATTCGGTTTATAGGCCAATTCAGAGTTAAAGTAGATGTCACCGTTTGGTGTTGCAAAGAACACCATACTCGAGGCCGACCAATCACCATTTGTCGCGTGAGAGTAAATGCTCACGTCTCTTGGATTTGGAACAGTGTCTGAGGTAACAGCACCACCACCAATGATAGTTTCAATTGTTGGAGTTGATAAATTCAGATCAACACGGCGGATGCGGTCGCGGTCCATGATAAGAAGTCGGTTCTGATAATCCAGAGTGATTTTTACCGGATATTTTAGCGTGGCATTCACTGCCGGACCACCGTCACCAGAGCTGGTTCCAGTTGTTGGAATGAAGATCTTCTGTTTACCGTCGGATTGATCAATGGTGATAATTCCGCGCTTATAATCGGCAAAGTAGAATTGACCATCATCTGTTACAACGATCGTTCCTGGATCGGTATAATCTGACAAGCGACGAGTAAAGAACATGGCAGTCTGTGCTGATCCACCAAGACCAGATTCAGAGTTACCGGCGATGATCTTGATTAACCCGGCGTTTAGTGGGTTAGAGATCAATTGATTTGAAACGTCACCGGCATCAGTTACTTTCACTCGGATTTTATATGAAGTATTAAGTGGAGATCCACCTGTCCATTTATAACAGCCTTCATTTGCTCCAAGAGTCACTCCGGTACAACCGTAGTTGGCGTTGTTTAACCCAGACACGAACTGAGTGAAGTTGATCTCATCCGGAGTATAAGAAAGTGATATCGCGCCGGCCGGAAGAGTAATGTTATCAGTTGCTTTCCAACGGATGAAAACATCTGAACCGGCCGGAACTTCAGACTGAGCTCTGGTTGGAGGGATAGGTGAGTTTGCAATGTTAGCGGCGGCCACGTCCCAAACAGTTGGTGGAATTCCTGGATCATAAGAGTGATTGATCTTATCTGTTGATTCAGTTCCCGCACCTGAGTTTGAGATATTAGAGATGTTACCGGCCTCATCTTTTACCCAGACAAAAATATCATAGGTCTTTGGTGTCCATCCAATTAGGATTGAATAATTTGAAAGACTCAAGGTCTGGGTCAGAACTTTACCAATAACTGGACCATTGATGGCGATGAAACATGAATCATCTGCCGCTGGTTGAATTGATAAATCTGATTTCACACAAACATGAGAAAGATATACATCCACGTTCTGAGAAGTCGCGGTGATGTTGACTGGAATATAACTTGAACGAGATGGATCCGCGGCCGTCGTTGTGAACGCACTAACAGTTGGAGCATTTGTTTCACGAATCCAGGTCCCCACGACAGTGGTTGAGTTAAATGGAGAAACTGTGAAGGCCTGCTTAAAGGTATAAGCACGAGTGGCGTCAGTTGCATTCGATGCTGTCGTGAAAGACCAGTTACCGGCCGTACAAGTAGCAGTCGTCGTTTGAGCACCGGTGACGTTAATGGTGTAACCATTTTCACATGTACCAGTGAAAGTCACAGTATTGGTATTTGTTTTAAGAAGAGCAGTATTAATCTTCAATGCTGGACCGGTGGTATCGCGGGTCCAGTTAAAGATGATTTGAGCAGTATTACCGGCAGAATCGGTTTGTTTAATGGTGTAAGAGCGAAGGCCATCAGTTGTCACAGTTGGAGTGGTCCATGACCAGCTTGAGGCCGAACATGAAATGGTATCAGTGGCGGCACCGGTGATTACGATTGGGTTTGTGCCTTCACAGGTCCCAGTGAAAGTAAGAGCACTTAAGTTATTAGTGAGTGCCTTCGTTTGACCAGTGCTCGCCGCTACTGGGTTAGTGGTAGTGAAGTTTGGAGGAGTCGCATCGCGAGTCCAGGCAAGTGTTAGTGGAGGAGTCGAAACGTTACCAGCAGCGTCCGTTTGAACTAAGTTATAAGAATATGTGCCATCCACTGTTTTTGAACCTGGTGTCCAGGTCCATGTACCACTGGTACAAGCAAAAGTCGTTGTCTGCGAACCTGACACTGAAATAGTGTAATTGCCTTCGCAAGTACCACCCCAGGCGTTTGGTATGTTGTTTTTCGTAAAGTCAGGTGAGTTACCAGTTGTTTTTGTAATGACCGGGGCAACTTCATCACGGATAAGGTTGCGACTAACAGTGGTGACGTTTCCTACTGCATCCGTTTGAGATACAGTAATTGTTTTGTTACCATCACCATCTGAGAAGTTCACCGTTTGAGAATAAGTCCCACCAGAACATGTGATACTAAAATCAGCTTGAATACTTCCAGTGAAAGAAATGCTTCTGCCCGTCTCACAAGCACCGGTAATGGTGGCCTGAGTTTTATGATAAGAATTCACGGCCGGAGCAGTAATCGTTAAAACCGGAGGAGTGGAGTCGATCGCAAAAGCGGTCGAAGTCACGGTATTGGTATTACCAGCTCGGTCAGTGAAACTCACTCTGAACTGAGCGGCAGCAGTAGTTACCGATGGCACCGTCCATGAACGGGTAAAAGCAGTGGCACTTAAAGATGGACCTGCAGTGGATGCAGTTGTTCCTACGGTTGACCAGGCAGTTCCGTTATAGGCCTCAACCGTAAAATTAAGTGACGCTGTTGTATAAGTCTCGGTTGCGGTCCACGCCAGAGAATATGTCGCTCCACCTTGAAGAGTCGGAGGAAGAGTTAAACTCATGGTTGGAAGAACTGTATCGTAATAAATCGTAAAATCAGTTGAAGTCAGAGACACGTTACCATAAGAATCCTTCGCCCAAACTTTTACAGTGTGTGCACCTTGAGTTGTTCCCATGGTGTAAGTAATGGCATTGGCCGTCGTGCTACAAGTTTGCCATCCGGCCGCTCCCGCAGTTGGGGCCGCGCCTTCATTCACAAAAAGCGAAGGCGTATCCGTACACGAAGTAGCGGTGAAGGTCACTCCCGTTACTTTTGTATACTGAGGAGAGGTAAGAGTTAATAGAGGCGCAGGAGCAGCGGTCTTATCGTTGACCGTAATAGTGACTGTCGCTGGTGTGACCGCATTGGCGATAGTGTCGTAGGCCACGAAGGTAAAGCTGTCGGTGCCATTGAAGTTAGCGTTCGAGATATAATTACAAGTCAGATCCGTCCCGTATGAACCAGTTGTAATACAGCCAGAAAGAGTACCGTTGGCCGGAGCCGTCACAATTTTATAAGTAAGTGCACCACCATCAATATCTGTGGCCGGTGAAAGAGTGATCGCCAGGTTTGTATTATCATTTGTTGTAAAAGTTTGGTTGGCCGCCATGACTGGTGGATCATTCACTGGAGTCACCGTAATGGTCACTGTGGCAGTATTTGAATTCGCTGAACCATCATTCACGCGATAAGTGAAAGTGTCTGTTCCATTGAAGTTCGCGTTCGGAGTATAAGTACAGGCACGACTTGTTCCGCCCGTACAGGTCAAAGTTCCGTTTGCTGGATCTGTGAGTTTGACATAAGTAAGAGTGTTCCCCTCAATATCGGTACCGGCATTAAGAGTAATATTAAGAGCTGTGTCCTCGGCGGTTGTCACACTTTGAGTGGCGGCAACGGTTGGTGCATCGTTAACGGCCGCAATATTAAATGTGATTGTCGCTGTCGTTGTCGATTCTAATAGTGAGTCATAGACCTTGTAAGTCAATGTATCCGTGCCGTTCACGTTAGCATTCGGGGTGTAATCACAAACTCTATCAGTTGTATAAGAACCCGTGACAATACAATTTGAAAGTGTTCCTTTTGTCGGAGCAGTAATTAAAATATACGAGAGTGTTTGGGCCGGAACATCAATGTCAGAACCTGCGTTGATAGTGAAGGAAGCAGGAGTATCTTCAGTCACTGCCACAGATTGGTTAGCACCTGGAACTGGTGGATCGTTAATAGGGGTCACAGTAATAGTAACAGTGGCAGTCGTTGAAGAAAGAGCTCCATCACTTACGTTATATGTAAATGTATCGGTGCCATTAAAGTTTGCATTTGGGGTATAGGTACAGGCGCGGCTTGTTCCACCAGTACAAGTTAAAGTTCCATCAGTTGGATTAGTAAGTTTCACATAAGTGAGTGTCGTTCCTTCGACGTCAGCGCCGGCATTGAGAGTAATACTAAGTGCTGTATCTTCATTGGTTGAAACTGATTGAGTTGCACCAAGAGTTGGAGCATCGTTTACCGGAGTAATATTAATGGTAATTGTCGCAAGGCCAGTTGAGTCCACCAGACCATCATTGGCGCGATAAGTGAAGGTGTCAGTGCCATTGGCATTGAGATTCGGAGTATAAGTACAGTTCCTCACTGTTCCATAGGCCGCATCTGTAATACAACCAGATAGAGTACCTTTCGTTGGGTTTGAAATGATTTTGTAACCAAGAGTCTGGGCCGGAACGTCCACATCCGTCGCGGTATTGATCGTAAAGTTCGCGGCCGTATCTTCATTGGTTGTAATGGTCTGATTCGCGCCAATCACTGGAGGATCGTTATCGCCTGCGACGGTGATGGTTACAGTTGCGATCGTTGAATCAAGAGATCCATCATTCACTTTATAGGTGAAGGTCGTCGAACCATCAAAGTTTAGGTCTGGTGTAAAAGTACAGGCCGTGCTGGTTCCACCAGTACAAGTAAGTGTTCCATCTGCAGGTTGCGAGACGATGATATAGGTAAGGGGATTGCCTTCCACGTCTGTACCTGGATTCAGGTTGAAGTTAAGAGCAGTATCTTCTGGAGTTGAAAGACTCTGAGTCGCGGCCAGTGTTGGAGCATCGTTAACGGCCGCAATATTGATGGTGATGGTCCCATTTGAAACGGAATCAGTTACTGAATCATAGACCTTATACGTAAAACTATCAGTACCCGTGGCATTTAATGTCGGTGTATAAACGCAAGTGAGATCATTGCTGTAACTTCCGGCCGTAATACAGCCGGAAAGAGCTCCTTTAGTTGGAGCAGTTACGAGTTTATAAGACAGAGTCTGGGCCGGAACATCCACATCAGAGCCGGAGTTAATCGTAAAATTAAGAACGGTATCTTCATTGGTGGCCAAAGTTTGGTTGGCCGCGGGAACCGGCGGATCGTTTACTGGATTAACTGTAATCGAAACCGTTTCAATGTTTGAAGATAAAGTGGCGTCGTTTGCCTTGTAGGTGAAAGAATCAGCACCATTGTAGTTAAGTGCTGGAGTGTAAGTACAAGAAGTATTGGTTCCAGTACATGTTAAAGTTCCGTGGGCCGGTGGCGTGACGACACTATAAGTAAGAGCATCGTTTTCGGTATCAGAACCTGCAAGAAGAGCAAAAGTCAGGGCCGTATCTTCATTCGTACTGATACTTTGCGGACCAGGGAGTGTTGGCGCATCGTTAATCGCCAGTACTGTAACATTCACAGTTCCGATATTAGAGTCGGCGGTGGCATCATTAGACTTGATAGTGAACGTATCGTTCCCCGCGTAGTTTGTCGTTGGGGTATAAGTACAAACGTAGTCCGAAGTTACTGTCTGACAATTCGAGATCACCCCATGAAGTGGAGAGCTCACTACCGAGTAGGTTAAGAAGTCACTATCAAGGTCACTAATCGGTCCAAAGTTAATTTGCACCGGAGTATCTTCCATCGTGGTTTTAGTTTGTGTTGCAATCACTTGTGGAGGATTATTAGTTGATTGCATAGTCAGTGGTGTAGAGAAAGTATCATTACCACAAGTGATGGTGGCACTTGCAGTTCTTGTTCCTTTTAGGGCCGGTTTGGCCTTAAGACCAACTGTACATCCAGCAGTTCCGATGGTTGTTCCATTACAGTTATCATCAGTGATTATGAACTCAGAAGCATTTGTTCCAACGATGGTCACTGGTCCACAAAGCTTGGTATTAACCGCACCAGAGTTGGTAAACTCAAGGATGAACACAGTACTCTCTGACTTATTTAACACCTGCCCCATATCCATATTGAGTGGATTAGAGCCAAGGATAGGGCGTTGAATTTCAAAAGCAGGGGACTCCTTAATCGTTTGGTGCCCAAGTGTATCTGTATAAGTGATTTTTAATTTGGCAGCACTCGTGTTGATATTCGGAATATGAAAATTGGTTCTGAACTCAGTTTCGTCGTGAGGTCCATTAGAAACATTCACTGCCGGAAGGTTTGCCCAAGTTGAACCATCAAAGAACTGAATATTAAAGAACTGAGAGCTTGCAGAGTTTCTTTCAGTCAGAGTCCATTTAAACTCCGAGTCTTCGTCTGAAATAAATCCTAGTTGCATATCCAGGAATTCAATAACTGGAGCAGTAGTATCCAGTTCAACTGTGAGTGTACTTGGAACGGGAGATACTCGATCGGCAGCGTCCTTACTCCAGAGCTTAAGCGTAATTGGTCCATCCGCCGCAGTGGTAAGAGTGTGGTTCACTAATTGAACAGGTCCACTTTGACAGCTTAATGTGAAATCACCATCAACTGGCAGGACATCATTTTCAGTAATAGCGAGTTTACTGAAAGATTCACAGGCCGAATAAACTGAATCCACCAAAGCACCTGTATTCATGTTTAAAACAAGTGAACGTGTATCAGATGGATTATTTGAGGCGGCATTCAAGGCAAGTGCCGGTGGAAGTGAAGGACGACCATCAGTCACTGCCACATTGAATTTCACTTCATGATAAGGCATTGAACGATCTACGAGATCGTCACTTGAGTTCTTCGAGCCGATAATTAAAGTGATTTCCTGATTGGCGCGACTGTTGGCCGAAGGTGTATACGTCCAATCCGCAGTCGTCGCAAAAACTTCACCATCAACTTGCCACTCGTAAGCGACAGTATATTGCGTGTTCCAGTGGAAAGTTTTAACTCCATAATTGACAGGAATCATTTCAGTCACGCTGGCCGTAAGTGAAATTTCATTCACGTCAGGTGCTGCTTCAGTTAATTCGTTAACAGCACCACCCTGAAAAGTAGATTGGAAATCTGACTTAAGGGCATTCTCGTTAAAGATAATGTCATAGACTCGTTCAAAGTCATCTGCCGGAAGAGAGCGTTTGCTGATTTCGTTATACAGATTTTCAATGGCGTCAGCTGTGGTGTTAGAAAGAGCACCGGCAATTCTTGTGTTAACAACTTTCGATACCAGAGTCGTGGTCTGATCGAGGTTTTGATCTTTATAAAAACTAGAGATGATTCGCTGATAGTTGATCTCACAGCCCTTGGTCTCAAGCATGTACCGGTTTGGAGTTTTAAGATCTAGATTTAAATCTACTGGATCGAAATCAAACGTGGTGGCACCTCCAAGATTTGCTTCCTTCACAGGTCTGTCTCTTAAAACAGACATATCTGTTAGATCGAGAAGAAGAACTCTTGGATTCGTACAGTTATTGGCATAGGCCTCATCAATGAGGGCCAGAGGTGATCGATAAGCGATAATTCCCACCAAAGGGGTGACCTTACCTTTTAAGTAAGGTGTCACTGTTTTGCTGGAAGTAGGAGAAGTTTCAGTTGTCGTAGTAGAGGAACCAGTTGTGGTCCCAGTTGTTTGAGAGGTACCAGGGTAGCCCACATTTGAAAACGACATACCTGGCATACTTGTACCAGTCGTGGTTTTTGATGTATCAGTGTTTGATGTCGTTCCAGATTTTTCTGGGTTCGAGTAAGACCGAGATACAGAAGGAGCAGAGTAGCTTCTGCCTGAATCTGAAATACTCACACCAGGTGCTTTTATGAGTTCTTTTTCATCTTTCTCAAATTTCTCATCTTCATCTTTGCGACGACTTTGCTCAGAGTTTGAAACATGATTTGAAATGAAATTTCTTTTTGCGATTTCTGGATTTATTAGCTCGCGTTTCTTAGCTGCGGGACTGCGATAAGTTTTGATGGTTTGACCAGCGACCTTAAGTGAATACTCGTACTCAACTTCGCTATTACTTACGTTAGGCGGAGGCCTGCGTGTGAAAAAAAAATATCCGCTTAAACCAGTGATGGCTATTAAGGTGCACGGGATAAGGTATTGTTTCAACACGCTCATAAAAGATAAATCGGTTTTTATTAGAAGAATCTTTAAATATGTGCGTGTTTAAAACAATTAGGCAAAAACTTCTAAATTCAACACCTTATGTTTGTATAGAGTTTCTATTTGGTTTTCTGGGCCTGAATACCCAGAATCATCTTTAAAGCCGAGTAGGAATAGGCCCTACGAGCCTTAAGATACTCATGCTCGAGATTCTTGAACTGATCCGATCGGATATTTTGATGGGCAATTTTCTTATCTAAAATTTGTTGGGCCTCAAGGGACATAGAGGCGTAATTAACCTTCAATTCTTTTTCAATCTCGACACCATTTTCGAGAACTTTGAATTTAAGGGTGAGGCCTTGTTCTTTTAACTTCTGAAGAGTGGTGAGATCTGTTTCATTCTTATTCATAAAACTAATGATCTCCTGGTTAATTTCCTGACCCTCAGTTTGTTTATCAGAAGAATGAATCATATTTGTTTCGACAATGATCTCACCGCGATTTGCCTCACGAGGGGCACCGGCCATAGAGCTACTTCTGCTTCCAGAAACACTGGCGATGGCACGACCGGCATTCTGTCCACCAGTTGAAGTTGAGCGAGATGAATCACTGTAGTGGGGTCCTGCACTTGAACCATCTGTTCCACCGGTATAACTTCCTGTGGAAGTTCCACCAGAGTAGTCTCTATTGATGGAAGACTCATCTGATAGTTCGGCCACCGCTTCAACAGGAGTAGATTTCTTTTTAAGAGCGTCCTGATACTGCTTCTCGAGGGCCTGATAACTTTCTTCAAGAGATTTGATCTTAGAGCGGTCATTTTCTCGCATGAGATTCATGATTTTCTCATTATCATTAGCGAGTTCATTCTTCAGGCGAATGAGTTCTTTAACATCTTCGTCCTTGGTATTAGAAATTAATTTATCAACCGTTTTATCATTATCTTTGTCAGATAGATAATCTTTCAATTGGTCACGCATGGCCTTGGATTCAACCGTTGGTGCTGCGGCCGCCAGCGTTGTTGGCAAGATGGTTGGCGCACTTGAGAATTGTTCATGCGGGACTGAGGCCTCTGTCGGGGTAGAGATGGCCTCGGCCACATTACGTGCGACTGAACTTTCAGGTTTCAGAATTTGTCCGAGTTTAGTGGTGGTGAAATTCTCACCGCGAGAGATTTCTTTTGCGATGACCGAAGAGGAATCTCTTTTTTCGTTCGATAGTCCGGTCAGTGTTGTAATGACCTCTCTCATGCGACCGTTTGGACTTGAGCTTAGAGCTCGGTAGGTACCACTGAAGCCGTTGTCCTGTTTACTGATAGGGTTCAATTTCCGGTTAAGGTAATCGGAGCGATTTAACCAATCACTGATACCAAAAGAGAGTTTATTAAACGCTCCCTTTGATTCAATCTCAGGCATTTGACACAGGAGCAGATCTTTAAGAGGAAGGTTCGACTTCCCAATGATCTGAGTCATGAGCTTATTGATATCGTCACGTTTCACGCGTTTGATGTGATCTTCGTCTGGGGTACAGACCGCCTGGGCAAGATTGGCACGGAGTTTTTGACAACGAGTGGAGAAGTGATTGCTTAATAGTTTAGAATCGTTCTCCAGAAGCGACATGAGATTAGGATTTTTGTCGTAGGAATTTTTACGTTTTACATTCAGCTGATTAAATAGGGCCCTGTCAGTGAGTATCGCTTTTAAACCAGGATGTGCTCCCACTGCGACTTTATAGGTGTCACGGATGAACTGGGGATAATCATCAGTGTTATTTGTTCTGAGAGTTCCATTGAGTTCTTTGAAAATCGTTTCATTCTTATTCTCGCGAATAAGTCTTACCCAGAAATTTTGAATTTCGTTAGATTTTTCTTCCTGAAGAATGCGGCCCAACGCCTGGCCCGGACTCTGTCCATCACGGAGTTTATTTTCAAATTCGATCTTGAGGACCGGATCATTAAGAACACCATTGATGACAGTATTCATGAATGTCACTTCAGGCGCTTTCTTTGAAGCACCATTTCGAATCATGTCATATTCAGTTCTGGTAAATGTCTTTTGAGGTCCAACATCCATCATTTCCTGATCAGGTTTAATGTTCAGGATGAATTCATCAATCTTGGCGAACTTCCCAGCAAGAGTAGGACTCTTACTCATGTCATCACCGAAGGAACTTAGAAGCTCTTTGGTTCTTTTTTCGTAGACTTCTTTAGGGACTTTTGAAGTCGCACATGCTGATTCAATGGCCTCTTGAAATCCGGCGGCGTCATTACATTGAAGATCAGAGGCCTCAGCTTCAGAGGTACCAAGCGCATTGAATTTGTTTGTAAGGTAATACCTCACGTCTTCCATGTTGGAAGCGTAAGCATTCAAGAATTTCTTTCCGACAGCATTGTAGATAAGACCATTAATTCGATCTCTCTCAAGTTTCATTTCTTCTGCGAGTCTTGTCTTCCCTAGATGAGCATAGTCTTTCTTGATTTTTTGATTGAGACACTTACAGTCATTTTCTCCGTAGACAGGAGCTGCATTTACCAAAACGCTTCCTCCTCCGACTGAAGGATGATTTAAAATATCAGAGATCGATTCGAGGGACATTATGACGGGAGAGTTGATGGCATTACATTCGTTATACTTACTCAAAAATTCTTTATTCTGACATTGGTCGAGTTGTTTACTGCTAACATTCTTATCTTTTGGCTCGTGTTCGCTCAGAGTGGGTGCCACTCCTGTATAGACGCTTTTCATGGCATTTTGAACGTCACCACCAGCGTCGTTTTTTTCCACCTTATTTAGCTTTGCAAGTTCACCCTCGCAATACGTCTTGGCGTCTCTAGGAGAATCCAGACGAATACGAGTGTCCATACAAATGAAGGGTAATGAGGTGCCTAAATATTCGGGATAATCTTGTGAGAGTAAAAAACAACTCTCATTTTCATTGTAATCCTGCTTCGAAGTGGCCGAACTTAATACCTTCTCACAGAATGACTTTCTCAACAAAGGAAGAGCGTAGACTGGAGAGTTCCAGACTATAAAGCTCAGTAATGCGAGAGTTAAGAGTTTCATACATCCTCAGCGGACTTTTCGTCGCAATCGCAAGAATTCTTAAGGAATATTCCGAAAGGGATTGTATTAACTTCGTTTTAACAATGATTGAAAAGCTAGTGAATTTTCAGAAAGAGGGACATAATAAGGTCATACTTTTTTGACGAGGTTTAAATGGATTTTTACCAAGTTCCACCAAGTATCGGTAATCAGTATTCCGAAGATCATATTTTACAATCAATTCTAAAACGTCATCTTCCTGCAAACATTTTTGCGGAAATCGAACCAGAGTTAAAAAAATTTGGTGAAAGAGTAGTGAAGGAAATGGAGCCCCTGGCCCAAGAGGCGGAAGCGAATCCACCAATTCACGTACCATATGATCCCTGGGGAAAGAGGGTAGATGAAATCAAAACTACTAAGGCCTGGGATCGATTACACGAAATTGCTTCGGAAGAAGGCATCGTGGCCACGGGGTATGAAAGAAAAAGTGGAGAGTATTCTCGTCTTCATCAATTTGCAAAATTATATCTCTATCATCCTTCTTCTGCGATTTACTCTTGTCCTCTTGCCATGACTGACGGTGCCGCCAGAGTGATTGAACTTTTTGGAAGTCCGGAGATGAAGAAGAAGGCCTATGCCAATCTTCTTTCACGAGATCCGAAGACCTTCTGGACCTCTGGTCAGTGGATGACAGAAAGAACAGGTGGTTCAGATGTGAGTGGTACTTCAACCGTGGCCAAAAAAGTAGGGGATCACTATGAACTTCATGGTGTGAAGTGGTTTACGTCGGCCACAACTTCTCAGATGGCCATGACACTCGCTCGCATCGAAGGCGAAGAAAAACTCAGCATGTTTTATGTCGAACTTAGAAACGCTAAGGGAGAACTTCAAAACATTCGGATTAATCGTTTGAAAGATAAATTAGGTACAAAGGCCCTTCCGACTGCCGAATTAACTCTGGAAGGAACACCGGCGGTGCTTGTGGGAGAGTCTGGAAAGGGAGTGAAAACCATTGCCACTCTTTTTAACATTACTCGTCTCTACAATGCTTGTTGCTCAGTCGGTTACATGCACCGGGGAATCGCTCTTTCGCTCGATTATGCCAAGAAAAGAAAGGCCTTCGGCAAATTCATTATTGATCATGGTCTTCATCTTGAAACCATGGCCGATCTTCATGTTCGATTCGAAGCTTGCATGCAAATGACTTTCCATGCGGCAGTTCTGCTTGGAAAAGAAGAAATGGGAAAGGCGACTGAAATCGAAAGCGGAACACTTCGTCTTTTGATCCCATTGGTGAAACTTTTTACTGCGAAAGAAGGTGTTGCTATTAGTTCAGAGGTCATCGAATCTTTCGGCGGCGCTGGTTATGTGGAAGACACGGGCCTTCCTCAAATTTTAAGAAACGCTCAGGTTCTTGCCATCTGGGAAGGAACAACGAATGTGCTTTCACTGGACGCTTTAAGAGCGATCAAAAAAGAAAATGCAGCACCCGCATTCTTAAAAGATATTGAAATGCGCTTGGGCCAAGTGAAGCATCCTGAACTTCAAGGCATGAAAGAAAAAACCTTGAAGGCATTGGGTGATATTCAAAAAGTATTTGTGAACGCGGCAAAACTCACTGAAGAAGATCTTAATACTAAAGCACGCTCACTTGCGATGGGCCTTTCTCGCACTTACAATTCTTCTCTTATGCTCGAACATGCTGAATGGGGTCTTTCTCAAAATGATTCTTCGGGAGCTATTTCGGCTAAGAGATGGTTTGAACAAGAACTCTTTCATCTGGAACTTGCAGGTGAAGAGAGAAGAAATGATTCACGAACAATTCTAAGAACAGGGCCAGTGCGCTAGCACTGACCCTGAATTCAAATTAAGGATTTGGTGAGCCAGCAGTTGTACCAGTTGTACCACCAGTCGTTCCGCCAGTTGTACCACCCGTAGTTCCACCAGTTGTACCACCAGTCGTTCCGCCAGTTGTACCACCTGTAGTTCCGCCAGTTGTGCCACCTGTAGTTCCACCAGTTGTGCCACCTGTAGTTCCACCTGTAGTTCCACCTGTAGTTCCACCTGTGGTTCCACCAGTTGTGCCACCTGTAGTTCCGCCAGTTGTACCACCTGTAGTTCCACCAGTTGTACCACCATCAGCAACACGCTCAATCACACCACAGGCAATTGGGAATGTTGTATTAACTGGAAGATTGTCCGCTGAGGCCACAGTTGAAGGAAGAGGAATCGCGCGAGGAACACCATGAATGATTACCACTTTACCTTCTAGATTAAGCTCTTCACCCGCTGGGAGTTTTGTAATGATGTCATCTGTTGTCGCATCTGGAAGTTGAAGATCCGCCAACATCTGAGCATAAGAAGTTGATTCATTGTAATTGTAGCTCGAACCAGATGGGAAATTAGGGAAACCACCGGCCTGAGATGAAAGATCCGCATCAAGCGGAACAAGCACTGAACCCGCAACTGCCAGGGCCTCAGGTGCATCAATGAAAGTGTCTGAGTTAGCGTCCGCTGCGGCCGTAGGACAAGCAGAACCAGTTGTGATGAACTGATAGTGTGTGCCTGATGGTGCGCCAGACATTTGTACTGTTGCTGTTAATTCATCACCAGCAATAGTGAAATCAGCAGTTCCTGCCACAGTACCAGCAACAGTGGCGTTAACAGGAGTCAGAACCGCACGATACGATCCTTCTTGCTGTTGTTGCTGCTGTTGTGATGAATCACTGCTGTCATCGTCGTCACTTCCGCAAGCGGCAACGAAAGTAAGCATACAGGTACCTAGTACGAATGGCGTGATCATTTCCAGCTTGGATTTTCTTTTCATGTAGAACTCCTTTTCATTAAAAATGTGCTCCGGCACAAATTGACGGATGAATAAAAAGCAAGTTCAAGGCCAAGTACAAGTGTCTGGAATTTTAGGTAATGCAATTTATCGGTTATAACTGCGACGGAGGCAGAGCGGGCCATCACAAGAGGGAAAAATTGTATATTGGAGTGGAGAGAAAAAGTCGGGCTGCAAAGTGTTTTTGCAACCCGACATTGGCAGAAAATTACTTTTTAGAAACGTATTTATCCAGAGACATCTCTGTTTCAGTACCATCTGGTAGTTGAAGCTTATAACCGATCACAGTCTGGCCATTGAGCTGAGGAAGACTATCGATCAGTGTAGGAACAGTATAAAGAGTGATCTTATCTACTGCAGGTACACCTAGAATTGCTACCAGCATTTTACGCTTAACTTCCATCTCAACTGCCTTACCAGATAAGCGCTCGCCGTTAAATGTTAAAGTAGCGTCTTTCTCCGTTAGAGATTTTAGTTTGTAGGCCATTGCAAGCTGGCCCTTGTTATCTTTCAGCTGAACAAAGTTAACGAGCTTCGAGACGAAGTCTTGTGCCAGAGAAGAAGATTGAGCGGCCATCTTCGCAAGGCGAGAAACTTCTTCTGTTTCTTTATGGTCTGTTACAAGCTTCTTATCTAAAGAGTAAAAACCAAGGTAGTTACCACGTTCAGCATCAAGAGCAATCCAGTATGGAGTCGATACATCTTCTGATTCTTTCGCTGCCAGGATCGCAAATTGAGTATCAGAAATCTTCACCGTCTTTAGGAGACTGAAGTTATTTTCATGAACTCTTGCCACTCCATAAGTCTTTGCCATTTCCTCAGTCAGAGTTTCACGAACTTTGAAACCGATGTAAGACTGAGATGGAATTGAGCTTGATAGGAAATTTGTGTTAGCAAGTTTAATTGCTTTTCCTTCAAGGGACAGGTTCCAGGTCGCACGGGCCTCGGACATGGCACTTGAATCCAGAAGTGTTTCAATACGAGCAAGCATCTTTTCTTTGAAGTCATGAACTGCGTTGTATGGATTCTTATTAAGATCCAATACCGCATCGATTACCAGACGATCGTATTCTTCTTTATTTTGTGTCAGCTTACGAGTTTCCCAAAGAGCGTATGAAACTCGTTCCCCTAGGTCATGGACTTCCATACCTGGAGAGTAAACTTTCGGAGTTCTGTTACTGGCCACCATGCTTGAAGCGTCTCTTAGAGGCTTACCTTGTAGCATCACCATACCGATTTTCGGGTTATCAAGGAAGATGTTGGCGATATAGTCAGCGAAACCTTCATTTAGACCGCTGATCTCATCGTTCACTGCATTTGGATATAAGTGCTGGAACAAATAGTGAGAGGCCTCGTGAGCAATTACCGATGGATCGAAACCGCTTCGGTTAATTTTTCCGGCCATAAGCTTAAACAATAAGTTCTTGTTCGCTGGCAGGAAAGAAAGTGTTGTGTCCTGAGGATTAAAGAAAGCGTTGTTAGTAAGCTTCTTACCATCTTCACGTACATCTCGGTTAGTCATCACTCGCAGATGCTTATCCAGACGGAAGTTAAGTTTTGATTCAACAAAATCAAAGTAGCGATTTACCCAGAAATAAACGTTGGCCTGTTCAATAACGTTCCAATCGTCCTTATTTGAGATCTCGCCGTTTTTAAGTTTAAGGGTGTCTTTGTTATTACAGTCCTGGTAACAAACCACGAACATGCTTTCTTGTAGGAAGCTTTTCGGGAAAGTTTTTGAATAGGCATATGTAGGATCGCCAACTACTTCGTTGCCCATGAGTGCAGCAGGAACCTGATCTGCTTTGGCCTTTACCCAGATTTGCGCTTGCTCGGCCTCAGAATATTTGCTGACGACCGGTAGCTCGAGGGCCGAAGCTGCCTGGGAAAGAGTAATAAGTACTACTAGGGGTAATAATTTTTTTGTTTTTTTCATGGGCCCATTATGTTCCAAAGCTTCATTGGGATGGAGCCCCGTTGAAGATCTTTCATGAGGGTGTCAAAAGTTTAGACACCGGAAATTTTCACATGCTTTTTCTCTTTTTAATCATTGCTTAATTCGAATGGTTCATACTCCGGACATGGAAAAACAAACAGCAAGACGTCCTCTTAAGAGTCGTCAAACCGCATGGGCCAAAACTCTCTCTCGAATGATCGCTCAGGCGGGTATATCACCTAATATGATTTCTTTTATGAGTATGGTGTTCGCCGCACTTTCTCTGGGGTCGGCTCTTATTGGAGCTAAAACCGGGGAGCGGATGTATCCCATCTTGGCGGCCCTTTTTATTCAGATGAGGCTCATTTGTAATCTCATGGATGGAATGGTGGCGGTTGAATTTGGAAAAAAATCCAAGACCGGGGATCTCTGGAATGATGTGCCTGACCGCTTTGCGGATGTGGCGATTATTTTGGGAGCAGGTTACTTGTCACAACAATATCCTTTCGCCATTGAGCTCGCCTGGGCAAATGGAACTCTCGCTGTCATGACAGCTTATCTTCGCGTGCTGGGCGCATCCCTGGCCTCTCCTCACTACTATATTGGACCAATGGCCAAGCCTCATCGTATGGCCATTCTCACGGCAGCTTTTATCGGTGAGGCCATTTATCCCGGAGGCGCACTCCTTTATGGTGCACTCATCATCATGGTGGTGGGTCAGGTCGTAACATGCGGCCGTCGTTTAAGTCGCATTACTGTTGATTTGGAAAATACATGAACTTAGAAACACTTCAATCTTATGCAGAATATTTAACTACTCCTGTGGCCCAGGTCATGGGGGGAATTTTTGCGGTTCTAATTGTTGTGACCGCTGCTTTCTATCTGGCACGAGCGATCAAAGGACCAACGAAACTCATCAAAGAATTAATCGAGCGAACTCTCTCGTGGTGGATGATCCTGACGGGCTTTACGGTCACCATTTTCTTCTCAAAAATGTTCGCCACCATCGCCCTTGCATTCCTTGCCTTTGTGGCCTTCAGAGAACTCACAAGTCGTCTCAATTTAAGAATGTCAGATCGTAGAACACTTCTTTGGTGTTATCTCGCAATTCCGTTTCAGTTCTTCGCCGCTTACATCGAGTGGTATGGAATGTTCATTATCTTTATTCCGGTGATTATGTTCGTGGGTCTTGCCATGAGAAGTGTGGCCCATGGAGATGTTAAGGGTATCACGGCCTCACTGGGGATCATCCACTGGTCGGCAATGCTTACGATCTTTTCACTTTCTCATCTTGCTTACATGCTTTCACTTCCGGAGAAGGCAGGATATGCGGCCGGGAACGGTGGGATGATTTTGTGGCTGGTTCTAATCACCGAATGTAATGATATCTTCCAATTCACTTGGGGAAAACTCTTCGGAAAACACAAAATTCTTCCAAGTGTGAGTCCAAATAAAACGGTTGAAGGTTTTGTGGGCGGCCTCATTTCTACCGTGGCACTGGGATATTCACTGTCTTTTCTTCTACCCATTGATTCAACTAAAACGATGATTCTATCAATCTTACTCGCGTTCTCTGGCTTCATGGGAGACGTAACGATCTCTGCCATTAAACGCGATCTAGGGATTAAAGACATGGGGTCAACGATTCCGGGTCATGGTGGGATCATGGACCGAATTGATTCATTGGCCTTCAACGCTCTCATTTGTTTTCACTTAATCAGATACTGGAGTTATCTATGAGAATTTTTGCACGATTTGTTTTATATCGTCTGATTCTTAGACCATTTCTTTCTCTTATTATCGGAGTGAAATTCCCCAAGGCCTCTGCTTTTCCTGAGGGACAATTCATTCTGGTTTCCAATCACAATTCCCATTTGGATACAGTGTCTCTATTGTGTTCGCTTCCAGTGAAGCGCCTGGGAGATGTTCATCCTGCGGCCGCCGCAGATTATTTTGCCCGCAATAAAGTCATGGCGACCCTATGTGAGTTCTTTCTCAATACGGTTTTTGTACGAAGAAAGGGCGAGGGTGGACAAGTACTAAAACCTCTGGATGAACTTGATATGCATGTGAAGAGTGGTAAGTCGCTTATTCTTTTCCCTGAGGGAACTCGTGGACTACCGGAGCAGATCGTAGACTTTAAATGTGGTGCTGCCGTTTTATTGCAAAGAAACCCTCATGTGAAGCTGGTTCCTGTGTTTATGATTGGTATGGGCAAGGCCATGCCTAAGGGTGGGCTTCCAATTCCTTCAGAATGCGAAATCAGAATCGGAACTTCATCAATTGATGATTCGGTGAGAAGTCGTCCTGTGATGGAATTAACGGCATTTATTCAAGACGAAGTTCTTCGTTTAAAGGAAGTATGAGCAATCAAACCTGGCCCATCATTTTAAACTTTATTGCTTCCTTGTTGGGAGCGGTAGGGCAGTGGCTCTATAAGCTTGGCGCTAAAGACCTTAAAGAGATACCGATATATAAAAACCTTCCTTTTTTAGGTGGCATGTTTTCCTTTCTCATTGTGATGGGGCTATTTATGGTGGCCTTCCGTCTTGGTGGAAGAATTTCAGTGACCTTTCCAGTTTATGCTTTGACTTTCGTCTGGGGCACTATGATTGGCGTGTTCGTTGATAAGGAACCATTCAATTCCATGCAGGCCCTTGGTGTGGGCCTGGTGTTTGTTGGTGTGGCAATTGTTGGTGGAATGGCAACGCGCTAGATACTTCCAGTCTCCGGAGGGTCTATCTCGTTATCGTCCTCTCCATAGTTTCCGCCCGTAGAGGTCGTAGTCGTTGATGAAGCAAAGTCAGCTCCGTCGTCCACGCCACTTGATCCCCCAATGCTCTCACCACCTGGAAACTTGATTCCGGTTTGATCGTTATCAATTCTTCCTGGAACTGAAGTGACTTTAGAAATCACTCCACATGCGATGGGAATGGCCTGGAAATTCGTGAGTCTTCCACGAGGGGCGACAGTATCAGGTAGTGGAACGTCTTTTGAAACTCCAGTAATGATGATCACATTTCCTGAAAGTTGCAGCGTCTCATTGGCATTTAACTTAACGAAATCATCCTGAAGATTAATGTCTTCTTCTTTTAGGTCAGTCATGAGCTTCTCAAAGTTTGCGACCTGAGAGTAGAAGTAATAACCATAATCATCGGCCACTGGAAATGTTCCCCAGCCCATGCGCTGGGAGTTTAGATCCTCATCCAGCGGAACAATAATTTCTTTATAGACTTCAGCGCCTTCAATGGCATCGATATAACCATCTCGGTTAAGATCGTCATCCATCGTTGGACATCTTTTACCCACGTGAATATTTTGAACGTGAAGTATACCCGCCGGACCACCGGAGAATCTTACGTCGGCGACGAATTCATTTTTATCTTTAACGAGTGTTAAAGATCCATTTACGTCTTTTGAAAGAGTGGGATTAACCGGTCGAAGAAGTGCCTGATAGGTCCCCATCATCTCTGTTTCAAGTGGATTAGGAACAGGAGGTTGCACAACTGGTTTACTTTCACTTCCTCCGCCGCCACCACCGCCATTACAAGAAACAAGTGAGGTCAGAAGAATTAAATGTGAGATTGCCTTACGATTCATGGCTCCTCCTAAAGGGTAATGTCCATGGCCTCAAGGAAGGCCTGCTTAACTTCCGGTTCCATCCAGTGAGATTTTTCAATTCCAGTCAGGTCCCTTTGTTCAAGATCAACCGGCTGATAATAGTACATGCTGGATTTCATCACGAAACATGTTCCGCTCTCTGGAAAGTTAGCGTGATCAGAATATTTCTCAACCACCGGACAATCGGCATAGTCGCGCATGAAGATATCGGTCCAAGTCTTTAACTTAATCGGGCCTCTGGCATACTTAATATCCATTACTCGTTCTTTCATTTCGCCATTGATATTGACGTGGGCCATTGGTGCCACGTGGAACCACCATTGAAATTTAAATTTACGAATGTACTTACGCGTGAAGAACAACCACACTTTTGAAGAGTAGAGTTGGTGTTTGATTCTCCAGTCATAGGCCCAGACATGGGCGCGATTAAAACATTGGGATTCTTTATGATTTGTTCTGGCCTCATAAAACATGGAACGCGCTTGATCCATGGATTTTAAGTAGGAAGGTCTATAAGGCGCGTCTGAGAAATGAAGCATCTTTTCATGTGAAGTGGGCAAGGGAGCGGCGATCTCTTCCAGTTTTAGGATCTCTCTCTTTTCATTTAAGGTGACGCGAAACCAGGTCTTCTTTTTAATCGCTTCACGAAGTTGAAGCAGGACGTTTTTGTCGAAGTTCTTAAATCTCACCACGTCACCACTAGCAAGGAAGATCAAGGGTTCTTCATTGCCCTGAGCACCCATATCGATATCATGTATCTGAGTTGATAACTGAGTATTGGCCATGAGGGGCAGCGATATAAGGACGAGAAGGAGAAGCAAGAAGCGCATAAAACCTCCCATGGTTATGCGAAAAATCAGGAGCAATATTGTCTGAAAAGAAGCATCCCTGTCATCTAAAGCCTAACCAAAGCTAAGACACTTACTGCACCTGCATTAGGTACGCTGCTTATAAATAAAGTAATAAAGTTATAACAAAGAGTGATGAGCAAGAGCTTTAACTTCTTTGAATTTCAACACTTCATTTCACGACTAAATTTCATTTTTTCTGTACGGGCCAAGCGACAATGGTCCATCATGCTTGGATGGCAAGGAGGACCCAATGTTAGAAAATTATCAATATCAGGATTCGAATAATCATCCTTCTTTCAGAGATCTTCAATCGGAACTCTTTCCGCAAAGGCGCAGAAAGATCATGGTCATCGATGATGATCAGGATTTCAGATTATCGGTTTGTGAACTTTTGGTAGATGAGGGGTTCAGCGTTACGACGGCCAAGGACGGTGAGACCGGACTTAATAGTTTGATCCATCAACCTGACCTACCGGATCTAATCCTGGTAGATTTGATGATGCCTGTGAAAAGTGGTTTGGAATTTAGACGCGAACAATTACAACTCGATGAGATTTCCAATATCCCCGTAATGTTTATGACGGGTCATGGTTATGTCGATGGTGAGAGATGTCTTTTGAAGCCATTTGATGAGAGAGAATTTATTGCTGAGATTAAGAAAAGTATTATCTAAAAAAACAGGCCACTCATTCGAGTGGCCTTCTTCAATGTTTATATTAGTCAGAAACGTTTAGTGGCCTGGACTGAAGTCTTGACGGTGAAACTTCCAAGCACGAACCTCATAAAGTTTGGATAATCTCATAAAAAACGTTCCTCCTTTATCCAAGTTTGAATGTCCGGGATGAGCTGATTATAAGTGAAAAACGTCGTCGCAAAAATTCTTACGAACTTTCTCATATTTAACTCTTCATGACCTCACTGCAAAAACCACTTTTAGCTCGCTTTGCGTACATTTCTTGGCATCGGCCCAAAAACGATGCCTGAGGTTTGTCACAAATTGCCCCTTTTCCTTCATGGTTCCAAGGAGTTCGACCCGGCAGGAGCCTTGCACTCATTTAAATGGATTAACTTTCTCAAGGAGGAGATATGGGCCGCATTCAGTCTGGCAACGATCAACGCGGATTTTCACGCTTTCGGGACTCAGATTATTTTGAAGAGCCTCGCTTTGATACTGACGGCTCCTTTACACATTCTAATTTTAGCTTTGATGATAAAGAGTTTGGAAGAGACCTCCACGAGAAGCGTGGTCGCTTTGGAGGTGTAAACCGATTTGGAGAACAGCGCATTCATCACGACTCTTACCAGGACGACCAATTTAGAAATGACTATGACCCCACATATGAGGATGAATATGGAATGAAACATCCTTATGAACATGGTGGAAGATTAAACCGCTGGTCAGATGACATACGTTCGGAGGCCTCACGGGAGAACCACTATGGCAAAGGTCCTAAAGGCTATCAGCGATCTGATACACGGATCATGGAAGACGCCTGTGAAATTCTTCTCGATAGTCCTGAAGTGGATGCCAGTGAAATAGAAGTTAAGGTCAATGATCGTGTGATTACACTTGAAGGTGAGGTCGTAAGTCGACGTGATAAACGTATGGCCGAGGAGTTGATTGAAAATATCTCCGGCGTTCTCGATGTGCAAAACCGTTTAAAGGTAAAACACAGTGCCGATGGTTGGATTCCCGGATTGGGCTATGCGGGCCGTGATCAATACGGATTATGAGGGGGATTTATGGATAAAGAGAAACAAGAAAGGAAAAGAAATTTAAGACTCGTCGATAAATTTGATAGCGACGATTATTCTCGATACGCGGCCCCGGACTACGCTGATGTTCATTTGGAAGATAATTTGCATTATCTTAATACCGATCAGGAGCGACTTGAAAATTCAGGCATCTCAGGAGCAACTGAAGAGGAAATTGCGGATAAGGGATTCAGAGGAGTGGGTCCTAAGGGATATAAGCGCTCGGACGAAAAAATCTATGAAGACGTCTGCGAATCTCTTATGCGCCATCGTGCGATCGATGCCAGTCATATCATTGTGAAAGTGACTGACGGGACGGTATATCTCTCAGGAAAGATCGAGAGTCGTGGGCTCAAAAAATTGGCCGAATCAGTCGCCGAGAACATTTCCGGTGTTAAAGAAGTCACTAATGAATTGTCGGTCATTCGAGGAGAACTTCGCATGGATGGGCCCGAAGGTGTCACGCAGAAGGACCTTGGAATTACTTAAGGAGTAGGTATGAGAAGGAAAATTAATGATGGAGATCTAACAGGAATAAAAATGGACAGGTTAAGACATTCTCGTTTTGATTTGGATCAGGAACCGCGACGTGAAGAAGGATATTATCGCAGAAGCCCTAATTCATTAAGTGGACCGTATAATGAAAATCGTGGTCGGAGATCAGCAGAGGGAACATCAAATAACTGGGAAAGCAGTCCATTTGAAGATGGAAGGATGAGTTCCTGGAACCATCGCAAGGGTTGGGACAACTATTATGATCGAAGTTATGACCGGGGCTTCAGAAGCCATGGTGGAAGTCAAATCGGTCATGATTTAGGAGACGTCGCAGGTCATCGCGGAAAAGGGCCCAAAGGTTACAAAAGAAGTGATGAAAGTATTTATCAGGATGTGTGCGATATGCTTTCCAGCAGTGCAGATGTTGATGCCACGGACATTGAGGTATCGGTCAAGGATGGTTGTGTATATTTAAATGGTAGGGTCCAAGACAGACAGATGAAGAAAATGGCCGAATATGAAGTGGAAAACATTTCTGGCGTAAGAGATGTGCAAAACCTTCTAAGTCTCTCTGCAAAGGGAGAGGATCTTCATTAAAAATAAGGGCGGGTTTTCTTAATCCGCCTTTTATCTATCCAGTTCTAATTCATCTTCGTCAATCACTCTACGATCAATCTGAATCTCGTTATCAGAACCAGTTTCTGCCGGCATATTTCTTCTTTCAAGAATATCGTCCCGGCTGAATTCTTCTTCTCGCTGAATGTCCATGTCATCGGTCTTTTTGGTCTCTCCGGCGCGGTTACAGCCGGAAATACCAGTCAGGGTCAGCAATGTAAGAAGGGCCATGAAAGTTTTCATAACTTACTCCTTGGTTGATTTAATGAGAACTCCAATGAAAGAAATGCTGTACTTAAGAATGACCAAAACTCATTTGACTAAAGACGTAGTTGGTATCGCTTTTGCTCTTTTCATGGTGGGCCATTAGCAAAGGAAGGTTTATGGCAAATTCAAATTATTCTCGAGATCGTGACACTCAGGAAAATTTTAATACTGATGGAAAGTATGACCTAACAGGAGAGTCAGAATTTTCTCGTGATAGTAGTGTTCCTTTTGATGAGGATGAGGTCCTGACTGAAAGGCATTACAACTTCGATTCTCCTCTTATTCGGGGAAGAGAAATCATGCGTTCGCGTGCCAGTGCCCCGGCAATGAATCGCCCAGATTATCGAGGAAGAGGACCTCGTGGATATCGACGATCCGATGAAAGCATCCGCGAAGACGTCAGCGAAGCACTGTACCGAAATAGTGAAGTTGATGCGTCTGAGATTGAGGTCTTTGTTGCAGACGGACGAGTCACATTGAAAGGGACTGTTAAAGATCGGAATCAAAAAAGGGAGGCCGAATCTGCGATTGAAAATCTTGTGGGCGTTGATGACGTCTTCAATGAACTCAGGATCGCAGTGGCCGACTCATCACCCCCCAGAAAGTCCAAAGGACTAGTTGAGGACAATATTACGGGAATGAACTAGAGCGTCCCAAATTGCCACGGTATCCAGGCGGTAATAACTGTTTAGAGTAGATAATAAGAGGCCCCGAGTTTGCACTCTTCCTCCTAGATGAAGTTCATCATCTTCCTTCTTGTAGGCCTTGTCGTACTTGGCTCCTGCGGTCGTAATGAATTTCCCAATTACGATGACAAAGAGGTCATAACGCTAGAGGAAGAACAAGGAAACTACAGGGCCGAATTTAAGACCCTCAATAAGAAGTGGGCCAAGAAGGTTCACGGATATTCTATTTTATGGTTACGCGGTAATCAATTCTACGCGCGGGTGAGTGTTTCCACTCGCATGCCTCATGTTCAGCATCTTCAATACATTCATGAAGGAACAAAGTGTCCAGGAAGTGGCGCAGATCTTAATCAGGACGGTGTGATTGATCTCAATGAAGTGATCATCGCTTCGGGAAAAGTATTGATCCCCTTAGATGGGAATTTAGTGACCCGTAGAGGTGGTGAAGAGGGCTTTCCGCGAGGAAATGAAGAGGGGAAATACATTTATTACAGGGCCGCCTCCTTCAGGGAGATGATGATAAATCTCCGTGGAAGACCTGATCGTCAATATGCCACAGTCCCTGCCGGGGCTCCACTGCGCTTACAAGAAAGAGTCATCGTTATCTACGGCATCGCGAGCAGTATGACCTTTCCCATTGCCTGCGGAGAAATTTTTGAAGATTACGATCCTTACGAATGATTAAAAATCAGTCTCCGGAGCGACATCATCCATGTTCCAATCAGTATTGGCCGCATCCGGCGATATGATTTCTTCCTGGCGCTCTAAATCCGCCTTCTCCATCTCTGATTCGTTCATAGGGAAAGTGTATTCAGAAGGAGTTCCTTCCTCACTTAGCATCTCGTCCTCGTTGATGTAGCCAGAATCCTGGGCAAATGAGAGTGAAATAGAAGACGTAAGGGCCGCTAACATAATAAACAATATGAACATCGGCTTCATGTCGATCTCCTGTTGATTTCCAAGACAGCATACGGGTCTGCGATTCATCAATGGAAGAGTGGCCGCGTAAGGTGACAACATTCTGAGTCACTAGTCAGGAGGGGGAAAATGCCCTTTCAGGCGGTTATGGACCAATGCCTTCTTGCGGTAAAATTAAAGAATGAAAAATAACGAGCGCTTCGATGTCTTGTCCACTAAATCAGAAAAGTCCGGGGTGAGTGGCGTTGTTGAATCTCTGCTTCGCCGCTTTCGTACGGTGGGCTTCATTCTCCTGCTTTCTCCCATTGCATTGATTTATGTTTTTTGCATGGGACTGGCCTTCTCTCCTGGGGTGATGCTTTTTCAATGGGTGCAGGAGTTGACCGCACATTCTCATACAATCCTGAAAGGAATTTCTCTTGGGTTTTCCATGGCCTTGGGGTGGGTGATGTATGGGCTCTCGATCATCTTCATTGTCCCAACTGTTAATAAACTTCTTCCCCTTAAAGTTGCTCCTCTTCGCGCCAGCTGGTTTAGCTTAAGTGTTATCCCTTGGTATTATCACAATGCTCTCACTTATCTTGTGCGATACACTTTTTTGGATTTCATCACTCCAACTCCACTTAACATTCTTTTCTTTAAAATGATGGGAATGAAAATTGGGAAAGGTAGCATGATCAATACATCCAATGTTTCTGATCCCTGCTTAATTGAGATTGGTGATTATGTGACCATTGGTGGTTCTGCCACCATGATGGCCCATTATGGAATGAAAGGAATTCTCATCATTGATAAATTAGTGATCAAGGACAAGGCGACCATCGGGCTTAAGGCATCACTATTTGGAGATGTTGTCGTAGGAGAGGGTGCTACCATTAAACCCAATGATGTACTGTTACCAAAAACCCGAATCCCTGATCGAGAGAAAGACGCCGCTTAATGAGTCATGGGCGAATCTTCCAGTCCTTCTGAAGGGTAGAGATCTTCACGGTCCTCTGTTCGTTCTCCCACCAGTCTGATCCATTCTTCGAATGCCGCAAAGTACTGAAGAAGTAATTCTTTGGTCTTCTCATTGGTCAAGCGGTCCTGCTCATCAAAGGCATGAGAAGCATTGAAATACATTTCAGGTTGTCCCAATACACTCATATTTAAGTAGGCCATTACCTGACGAAGATGATGTTGGGCGCCGAAAGTACCAATGGCACCGGGAGAAGCACCCAGAAGTGCCGCCGGTTTTCGGTTCCATAAATTTTGTCCATAAGGTCTTGAACCCCAATCGATGGCATTTTTTAAAACACCCGGGAAGGAGCGATTATATTCTGGAGAAATGAAGAGCACCGCCTGCGCCTCACGAATAAGGTCTTTAAACTCAGAGACGATATCAGGTGGATCCATTTCCAGATCCTGAGAGAAGAATGGAAGTTTTGAAATATCGAATGTTTCGAATTCAAAATGAGGGATAGAAAGTTCCTGAATGGATCTGAAGTACTTCTTGTTCAAAGAATTGCGACTGATGCCACCCACCAGAGTCAGAGTCTTGATCGCCATAAATCCTCCTCGGTTTACCTCACAAGTGGACCATGAGAAGACGTTGCTGAAAACTAAAAGAGAGCTTAAAAAGTCATTATTCCACTTAAGTCGGTTATGTGGAAAAATTCCGTCTCATTATTCTTAAACTGCTTCAAATTTATACTTGGGCCTGGTCTATGTCTTGCAGCTAGTCCGTATATAACTTTCACCAAGGAAGGGTTATGGATATTTATGAAGCTTTAAAAAAGGACCATGAAGAATTGAAGATAGTTCTTGAGGAACTTGTTTCGTTGAGGGCCGATGACGATTACCGCTATGTCCTCATCGAAGAAATTAGAAATGTATTGGTTCCGCACTCGCGAGCTGAGGAATCAATTTTTTATAATACGCTTCGAGCGGTGAACGCTGATAAAAAAATTGTGTTTCATGGATATCAAGAGCACCTTGAAACTGAAACGTTACTCCGAACACTACAAGTCATGGATCGCATGAATCTTGATTGGAAGGCCACTGCAAAAAAACTTCAGGAATCGTTTCTTCATCACATTGAAGACGAGGAAAATGAAATCTTCGCAGAGGCACAAAAAGCTTTCACAGAAGAAGAAGCTGTGAGTATGGCAGATGCCTTTTTGCAGTTAAAACCGAAGATCGAGAAAGAAGGATTCATGAAAAACACCGTGGATATGGTGATCAATTTGTTGCCCCCTCGTCTGGCCGATAAGCTCAGAAATATCGGAGAGAATCGGGCGGCTTAAACCGTCCAGGAAAAGTTTCACCTGATCCATTGCCGAATTGTTTTATTTATCTCATGAATGGACTCTATTAATGTCTTGAATCAACGGGCTTCTTTAAATTAAACGCTGGTTAAAACTAATTGTTCTAGTTCTTTGGCGAGAAGTTGATACGTTTGAAGTCTTCATTGTGACAGTCGTATCTACTTTCGCTGGCGGAAGTGATTTCATCCTTTTCAGAGATTTCATGGCCTCTTTGGCCATAAATTGGACGAGCTCATCCATGCTTAGATTTTTGCCAAGAAGATCTTTCAGCTTTTCTACGGTGGCCATTGTTTCATCAGATAAAACATAAACTTCTTGGATTTTATCTTTTGAAATCCTTTTTGCCTTACCCGGCTTTTTCTCTTTTCCTGTGATCTCAAAGAGTCTTTTTTCACATTCAGTTTTAGTGAGACCTTCCACTTCTTTTAAAACTTCTTGCCTTTGAGATTTATCTTCAATGAAATCATTCACTAATGAAATATTTGTAAGAGTTAGTTTGCCTGATTCGATTTTCGGTTCTATTTCTGGCATTTCTGCCAAGGCCCTTGCTGCCACAATTCTTCTTTGAGCGCCACTTTCTGAATATCCAAGTTCACGAACGCAATAAGCGAACAGCGAAGAATAATTTAGTTCGTGATAAAGCTTTCTTCGCTCTATCTCTTTCAAGTGATGAAGTAGTTTGGTGATGACCACTCTTTCGGAGCTCGCCAATTTTTTTGTATCACTCAGTAAAATTTTATTTGCAAGATGATTAAGTCTCATGTTAGAAAAAATACGGAAAAGATACGGATATGTCAACTTCAAAAAAAAGGAGATTAAGATTCACTTCCGCTGGCGAAAGTAAAACAGAGGCACTTTTCAAGAGATGTTTTATTCTTCTATACTTTTAGAATGAATAAACTATTTACACTTGGTTTTCTCCTCGTTCTTTCTCAAAATCTTAAAGCTTCTGACATCTGTTCTAGAAGTTCTCAGGATTTAAGGGTTTTCTTGGATCAGAATAGTTCCAGGATTTCTTTTAAGAACGATGGGGGATTATTCAATCAAGGTGTATGTTGGTGGCACAATAGAATGCAACGTTCTTCTGCTTACTTAGTAAGCTACGAACCTTCATTACCGCCTCCATCACGTCCTGAATTGTTAAAGATTCTTCTTTCTCTTCGCAATATGGACTCGGCAGTTGTCATTCCTGGGTATGAGGATTTTTTAACTTTTTCCCAGGATTACAAAAAAGAAATTCAGGAAATCCTGGATGGTTGGCAAAAGCTTGATGGATTTTTCAACTTTCAATGGATTCGTGGAATTTCTGGACAATCAGAACTACCGAGTGAGCAAATGCTCGCAAGAATGCGTGATGTGTATACCTATTATAAATATACGCCGGCCCCACTATGGATCATGGCCCAAATCAAAGGACTAACGTCTCATTCATTTTTGATTTTGCGCATGCACGAGATCGCAAATGGATATGAGATGGAGTTGATTGATAGTAACCATCCTCAAGAAACTGTGAAACTGACCTATCACGAGGGAGATACTGCTCTCCGTGTGGAAGGTGGAAAGTATACTTTTGTTCCTTACGTGGGATTTCAAAACGACTATAAAAAAATTGGTGAAGCTCTTAAAAGACGTTGTGGTGAGAAGACATTCCCAATTGATCTGAGCGATCTTAAAGAAGGTCAGATCGAACTGTAATTACTTACAGTATTGGGAAACCACGTTGAGAACCACATCGATATCGATGGGTTTTTTAAGAAATCCAATTGAACCTTCAGTGTTCGTTTTGTCGGCGACAGCAGAAACAATTAAAACTGGAATTGGTGCAAGAAGTGTGTCGGCCATAATTGTGTCCAGAAACTGACGACCATTCATGATCGGCATCATCATGTCGAGCAATACCAAGCATGGTTTGGCCATGGACCCAAGAACGTCTAAGGCCTCTTTGCCATTGGTCGCGGCCTTCGTGATGTAGCCTTCTGACTCGAGCAGATCAACCATGACGTTGCGGATATCATCATCATCTTCAACAATCAGGATCGTTTTACATTTTCCTGGTATGGCCATGTGTATTCTCCTCGGGCATAGATTAGCAATTCTTCATTCACAAAGTGATGGGACACTGTGCTCAGGAAGTTTGCCACCTGCGATTAGAAATTTTGCCTCATTTGATCAGGCATAGCTCGGTGGGCCCACTCTGCAATCAACGACTTACCTTTTGGCAAAGCTTTTGCTCTAAGGGCAAAGTTGATTTTTTCAAGGAGTGAGTCATGAAATTTAAATCGCCGGTTCCATTTCTTTTTGTTGCTTCACTATTTGCCCTCGCTGCATGCGGTGGCGGAAGTGGGAGTAGTTCATCATCAAAACAAAATGAGAATGCCGAGCTTCAGGAAGATAATGATCAAGGGATTTATCGTGCCGTATTAACGCCAGTGAATAAGAAGCTAGTTGCTAATACTACAGGAACAATCGAAGTACGTATTGATGGAGATGAAGTTGTCATTGAATCAACGGTTGCGGGAGCACCATCAGGTGTGAAGCACTTTCAAAATATTATGACGAGCTCTGAGTGTCCAACTGAGGCCAGCGATGCCAATGGAGATGGAGTTGTAGATATTATGGAAGGTTCGGCGAGCTTTGGAAAAATCCTGGTGCCGCTTGATAGCAATATCAGTGATCAATTACTTGGAAATGATTTTGGGCCAATTGCTAATGGTGCAGGTGCGTATGTTTATCGCAAGAGTACTTCATTTGCTCAACTGATGGCGGATCTCAATGCTGAAGACCCAGATAAGGAAGACTTCTTTGCGAAGCTATCTCCAACTGAAACCTTAAGGCTCTCAAAACGAGTCGTAGTTGTTCATGGAGTGAGTCGTAATTCAGATCTTCCGGCGACAGTGGCAACTCTTGGAGATGCGGCCGCGGATCAGTTGATTCCGATTGCCTGTGGGAAACTTGTTAAAGTGCACAGCGAAGACACGACCACTGCGGATGCTGCGAGAAGTGAAACAAGCAGCGAAACGACAACTGGAGCACGCTTCCTCTAATCTCTTTTTAGAAGTTCTTCCAACTGGGGGGCCCTATGAAAGAGGTTTTTTTAGAGGGATTGTTGTTGCAAGCAAGTCTCATCTTTGCCCTGGGGCCCCAGAATCTTTTTGTGCTGGAGTCGGGTCTTCGCCGACACCATCACATTACGGTGAGCTTTGTGTGCTTTCTCTGTGATCTCTCCCTCATTATGTTGGGAGTGGCAGGGGCGGCGACCTTCTTTAATCACTATCCACAGATCAAAATCTTTTTCGGAGTGGTAGGAGTAGGGTTTCTTCTGCTCTACGGATTTGGAAAAATCACCACACCAGAAGAGAGCTTTGTTGTGGGGGCCGCCAAGGCACCCGGCACTTTAAAAAGTGTCATTCTAAAATCCATTACTTTTAGTGTGATCAATCCCCATGCCTACCTGGATGGAATTGTCCTGATTGGTGGCTATTCCGCCAAATATAGCGACATCTACCTGAGGCTCACACTAGGAATGGGAGCTGCGACTTTTTCACTCATCTGGTTTCTGCTCTTGTCTCTTGGAGCAAGTGTTATGATGCCATTTTTCCAATCTCCCAAACGCATGCGTTTAATGATGGGAAGTGCGGGACTCATTCTTTTATTCCTCTCGGCGAAACTCACCCTGGATGTATACGGCTGGCTTCTGGAAACTTATCCGGAAACGGCAAGTGTGCTCCATTTCGGTCCAAGATAAGCCTGGCAAAAATTCCCAATCGTCTTTAAAATATTTATAAATTCAGTCCAAGGAAAAATATGAAACTATTTTTGTCTGCTCTTTTACTTGTTTCACTAAATGCATTTGCTGCCAAAGGTCCAGTGGTTGTGATGGAGACCAGCATGGGTACAATTGAAATCGAACTCAATCAGGAAAAGGCCCCAAACACAGTTAAAAACTTCTTAGGCTACGTAGATGATAAATTCTATGACGGCACAATCTTTCACCGTGTGATCGATGGCTTCATGATCCAGGGTGGTGGCTTTGATGAAAAAATGAATGAGAAGAAAACCAAGGCGCCAATTAAGAACGAAGCCAATAATGGTCTAAGCAATGACACTGGTACAATTGCCATGGCCCGCACGAATGATCCTCACTCTGCCACGGCCCAGTTCTTTATCAACGTAAATGACAACTCACCACTTAACCACACAGGTGAAAATCCAGCGGGTTGGGGTTATGCGGTTTTCGGTAAAGTCACTTCAGGTATGCACGTTGTGAATAGAATTAAGATGGTTCGCACCGGTAACATGAACGGTCACCAGAACGTACCAATGGACACTGTTGTAATTAAGAGTGTGAAACGTAAGAAGTAATTACTTCATCAAGCGAAAGCAGTTCTGAACCACGAAGATCAAATCATCAACCTCTAAGGGCTTATTGAGAAACTCAAAGGCCTTTAGGGGTTCTTTATACTCCTGAAAACGATTATTGGCAGTGAGAAGAATCACAGGAATGTGAGAGTAACGAGTGTCTTCCATTTGAAGCTCTCTGAACTCAAATCCATTCATCTCCGGCATCATAAGATCCAGGACAATCAAATCCGGTACAAAAGATTTTTCGGTCATGACCCTGAAGGCCTCAAGTCCATTCTTGGACACCTCCACGAGGTATCCTTGACCTTCAAGAATTTCTCTCAAAGAGTTTCGAATAGAGGGATCGTCTTCAACAATTAATATTTTTCTTTTCATCATGAGTTCATGTGATGATGCTTGGCCTCTTCAAATTCGTAGGCGAATTGTTCCAGCTCATCGGGGCCAAAATCTTCCTTTGCTTCGGCGAACAGTTTACCTTCTTCATGCTCAACATGGATACTACAAAGCTGTTCTAATTCCAAAAAAGTTTTTAACCATTCTTTAGATTCGGTATCCAAAAAGTTTAATTTCTGAATGAGCTCTTTGATCTGATGGTGCTCGCGGTTGTTTTCTTCAACCAATCTTAAGGTAAATTCACCAGGTGTTTCATTCAGAATTTTAGTATGAAGGGTGACTTCTTCGCCTTCCATATGGGGGATCATCTCTTCTTTCCATCTTGCGAATAGTTCTTTGCGAAGCTTATTCGTTCTTGCGGTTTGAATTTCGTGCAGAAGGGCATGCATCTCTCTGTGCTCTTTTCGTAGTTTGTTTAAAATTGTCTCTGGCATACATCCTCCTGATAGCGAGCTGATTACTGATCGGGTACAACGTCGTAACGGTTTTGTTCAATCTCCTCTTGCTGGAGCTGTTCATCAGGTGATTGTTTCTGCTCTTCGATCTCTTGCAATTTTAGTTCTTCTTCCTCTGTCAAAGGTTGTTCTTCCTCTTCAGGAGTGACCTGATTCAGGGTCGCGGCGGATCCACCCATAGCACTTGTGTTGGCCGGATTTGGACTACCCATGGCCCATACTGTTGACATGAAAAAAAATGAGCAAAAGACTACAAATATTTTCATGATTGCCTCGCATAACATCATTGAATCGGCCCGGAGATGAAGATGAAACTAAAGTTCCTCTAAAGGGTAATTGACCAAAGTTTTTTTTCAATGGCCCTGCAGAGAGAGCATTGAGTATGCTCGATGGTTGAGATGTATAACTCTGGAGGAATATATGATTACTAAATCAGAAGCGAAAAAGTTCTTTAAACGTTTTAGTAAAGATGCGGGAAAGACATACCGCACTTTCTCAAAAGATCTCTCTAAGAGAATCAGCAAAATCCAGGATCGAATTCCTAATCGTTAATCAGTCTTACTTCTTTAGATCGAACCAACTCCAGCAGAGTAATCTCTGGAGTTGTTCCTAAACGCACAAGTGGTCCCCAACTGCCTGTTCCTGGATTCACGTACACCCACATATTTCCTACGCGATGAAGACCTTGTGATAACTTGTGAACGAATTTCACCACGATGGTCCAGGGAAAGAATTGGCCCGCGTGAGTGTGGCCGGAAAGTTGTAAATGAAAGCCGCTCTTCTCGGCATCTGGAGCAATCCCCGGACGATGAGAGAGAAGGATCTTAAAGCTTGCGGAGTCGGCGTACTTCGTATCAAGATTAGGAGTTAATCGGGAAACCGGATCAGGAATTCCGGCCACCAGGACATCCGCTCCTTGATGCTTAACTATCTTTCCCCGATTCACGAGATTGATGGTCCCTAGGTTATTAAGCACAATTAACCATTCGTTGGCGTTCCAGTAGTATTCATGGTTTCCCGGAATGAAGAATGAGCCGTAGGTCGATTTTAAATTTCCAATGGGGGCAATGTCCTCCCGATACTCACGAACATTTCCATCCCCAATATCACCCGTCAAAACCACAATATGACATTTAAGAGCATTTATTTTTTTTACAACTTTTTCCACATAGCGTTTTCGAATGGTGGCACCAACATGCAAGTCACTAATCTGTGCGATCTTAAAACCAATGAGATTTTCATTCAGATCATTCACTGGAACTTTAACATGCTTTACCCGAGGTCCACGGGAAGCATTGATCAATCCCACAATGAGACTCACAACAGTGAGAATAAATACATAACTGATAGGGGCCAGTTCACCCGTGATTAACCAGGCAATGTCACGCACGATGGTAAAGACCACTAGAAAAGTAAGGAATGCCATGGCCATGTAGGCCAGATGTATTTGTAAGCGAAACAATCGTTTGAAGGGAAAACTAGCAATGAGAAGAAAGAGAAGTCCCAGCATGGGCCAGTGTGACCAATGACTTCCTAGGCGAAATCCCAGGTATAAATAGGCAGGTGCCAGGATGGATGTAATAAAGAATAAGAATCTCAATTTCTGTCCAATTAAAGCACTTCACTTCATTTCATAGGTGCGCATCTTTTCACCCACAATCATTCCCGTTAAGGTCAATCACGACCAAGGAGGGTCACCATGAAAACTGTCATGCCTCTGATGTTCTTCTTCTTATTTTCATTCTCGGCCTTTGCAGATGAATTCACCAGTCGGGTCGAGCTGATTGAAGAAGGTGAAGGAAATTTACCACACTTGATTAAACTTGAGAATGGGCGCGTGGTCTTTCTGGACGAAGAAGAACGAGAGTTAATAACAGACTTTGAAGACAGTCAAAGAAATGGCGATTACCTGGAAGTCGTGGTGGATAATACTAATAGTTTTGTAAGTGCTGAAACTGTTGAGAATGAAAATTCGGTCTCCCCTGAAGAGGTAAAAACAGCGCCAAATTTTTCTTACGATCCCACTGTCCTGGGAAGTTACTCTGAGGCAAATAGCATTTTCTCACGCATGAGAAGAAACTATCAGAATGAATCTCAGTGCTATAACCGTGCTCATATCTGGGCCTATGAAGAATATAAACGTTCGAACTTAAACTCCATGAAGCTCTTTTTGTTCTTCACTAATCGTTACATTCGTAACTATCGATACCAATGGTGGTTTCATGTTTCACCGATGGTTTTAGTGAATGAAGGAGGAGCATCAGTAGAAAGAGTTTTGGATCGCCGTTATACCACTACACCACGTTTCGTGAATTCGTGGACGAATATCTTTATCTATAGCGGACGCAAATGTCCTGTTGTACAAAAATACAACGATTACCGGAATAATCAGGAGAAAGAGGATTGTTACCTGATTCCGGTGAGTATGTACTTCTGGCAACCGCGAGATATCGTTAGTCGTGACAATAATGGTTACGAGAAAAAATCATTCATTAAGTCTGAAGTCGATTGGGCATATTGGGAGGCCTTTTAAAATTAAGGTACAGAGAGGTAAAAAGTTTTTTACCATGCCTCCATGGCCTTAATTAAAAAGTCACATCCAAAAAATGTTCCCGGACCTTTGTTCGTCGATACCACTTGTATTGATTGTGGGACTTGTTTTCATCTGGGACCAGATCTCTTTCGGGAAAACCACGATGATAAATCGGTGGTGATGAAGCAACCAGAATCAAAGGATGATTGGCAAAGGGCCAAGCAGGCGATTCTTTCTTGTCCCACCAATTCCATTGGGGTTCAAAACGCTCCTGAAATTTTCAAACAATTAGGTGCTGGTCTTCCGCTCCACATTGCGGATGCCGTTTACTATCTCGGTTATACGTCTCGAAATTCTTTTGGGGCCTCAAGCTACCTGATTAAACGAGAAGAGGGGAATGTCCTGGTAGATTCACCTCGCTATCATCCGTGGCTTGTGCAGGAACTGGAAAAGCTTGGTGGAGTTCGTAAAATGTTTCTCTCTCACCAAGATGATGTAGCCGATCATAAACTCTTCTGCGCTCATTTTAAGTGCGAAAGAATCATTCATGAAGATGAGGTGACCTCGGACACTGCAAATGTCGAAACCATTCTTAAAGGTGAGGACGACATCCAGTTAGCAGCAGACCTGTCTGTTATTATGACGCCGGGCCATACTAAAGGCTCCATGTGTCTACTTTATAAAAATAAATTTCTCTTCACCGGAGATCACCTCTTTGTTGATACTGCCCATCATATTCTGTTAGCGTCAAAAGGGGTTTGCTGGTACTCCTGGGACGAGCAGATTCGGTCAGTTGAGAAACTTCTTAAGAAAAATTATGAATGGATTCTTCCAGGGCATGGAGGGTGGGGACAGTTTTCGCAATCTCACGCAGCACTTCAAGCACTCATCAAAGAAATGAAATTCAGAAATCTTTAGATTCCCACCGTTGCTTCTTTTAAGAGTGGCCCTACAATTTTAGTATGCACGATCATCACCACAATCATGTTCTGGTCATACTCTCAATTATTATTGCGATTGTTTCTTCCTATATTGCTCTCGATCTCGCTAACTCATTTGCCTACGCCAGAAGACGTCATCGGTGGGGATGGCTCCTCGGAGGTTCATTTGCACTGGGGGTCGGCATCTGGAGTATGCATTTTGTCGGTATGCTGGCCTTTAGTTTACCGGGAATTGAAATTGCCTACGATGTTCCCTTGATGGTGCTCTCCATTGTGGTGGCCATCGGTGCTTCGGCCTTGGCCCTTTATATTGTGAGTCTCGAAACTTCGAGCCTGATTACAAAGGTCGGAGGAGGTCTGGCCATGGGTGTGGCGATCGCGGGCATGCACTACATTGGTATTGCGTCTATGCGTATGTCGGCCATCATTCACTGGGACATGTTTTGGGTCATCCTTTCAATTGTTATCGCAGTGGTTTCTTCTTTCATTGCACTCTTTCTTGCCTTCAAACTTAAAAACGATTTTAGCCGAAATGGATTTCTTCTTCGTGGATGCGGTGGGATCTTCATGGGATTTGGTATCTCTGGTATGCATTACGCAGGCATGTTCGGCATGCATTTTGTGCCCGTGGAAGAGGCGACTGAAAATTCATATCAGTTACTTGCTTCAGATGGTCTTTTGGTCGCGGTCTTGCTCGCCACGACTTTAGTTCTGGGAATTGCTATATGGGCCTCCGCGATTGATCGCTCAATGAATCAAAAAATTGCCATGACTGAAGTCCTGGAGGGCGCCATTATTTCTCGTGATAACTTTCTATCAGTTGCTTCTCATGAACTTCGCACTCCCTTGACCTCAATTAAACTTCAGACTCAACTTCTCATGCGTTACATCGAGAAGGCAGGTATGAATGGAGACATGTCTCACTACATTCAAAAGATGCTCAATCAAACTGATCACAGCGTTGAACGACTATCGCGCTTAGTGGATGACATGCTCGACATCTCTCGCATCCAGACCAATAAGTTAAGCCTTGAAGTGGAGGAGTTTGATCTCTCTCAAATGGTTCAAGACATCGTGGAAGGTCTGACTCCACATCTTGCAGAAAGAAATTGTTCTGTGACATTTAAAACCACCGGACCAATTGTGGGAAGATGGGATAAATTTCGTTTAGAGCAAGTGGTAACAAATCTTTTAACCAATGCCGGCCGCTATGGAAGCGGGAAGCCCATTGAAGTCTGGGTCAATCGCAATGGTAACGAGGCCCAGATCCATGTTAAGGATTATGGTTCGGGGATTGCCAAGGATGATCAGGAACGTATTTTTCAGCGCTTTGAACGGGCCAATGCGGACATTTCGGGGTTAGGTCTGGGTCTTTTCATCGCCCGGGAAATCCTCAAAATGCATAACGGACAGATTTTTGTAGAGAGTGAGTTAAATAAAGGGGCCGAGTTTATTGTCAGTCTGCCTCTGTCCTTGTAGTATCCGCGCCATGAAAGAATTCAATTTAGAAGGTTCAGAGTTTATTCCTCTTTGTGATCTTATGAAGATCACTGATCTAACAGGCTCCGGAGCAGAGGCGAAACACCTTATTGCTGAAGGTAAAGTTAAAGTCGATGGTCAGGTTGAGCTTCGCAAGCGTTGCAAGATCCGCTCGGGCCAGGTCGTAGATTTTCAGGGCGAAAAAGTAAAAGTCATCTGAAGTCAAAAAGACACCGAGAGTGTCACTGTGACCCTATTTTTACAGCATCTGCATATTAAATTCTGTCACCCCTTATAAAAGTAATTTGGTTGTTTTATACCTAAGGATACGTCTTCAATTGATAGGGAGTATCCAAATGAAGTCCAAAACAATCTTGGTCCTCGCATGTCTTGTTTCTGCACCAGTCTTCGCTCAAAGTCTTCCGGATGAAATTAACTTTGGACCCTATGAGACTCGTTATAGGACCCTCGAAAAAGAAGTGGCGGCGGCACAGGCCCAGCTAAATAGTTCTCGTACTTCACTTCAAGAGGCCCAGCGTTTTATCTCTGAGATGACCCAGCACCTTTCTGATCTTCATGATCAGATCCAGGCGGCAGAGGAAGAGATTGCGGCACTGGAAATCGAAATTCCTCAATTAGAGCGTAGAATTTCAACCCTTCAAAATGAACGCTCCCGCGCAGAAAACGAAATCCGAAATCTTCAATACCAACAATCACAATTAGAATCTCGATATAACCAGGCCATTCGCGAGATGCGACCGCTTGAAGACGCCATTGCTCGTAAAGAGCAGCGCTATCGTGAACTTCATTCTGAAAGGACACAACTTCAGCGTCAGGAGAGTGAAGCAGAGTCTCGACTTCGCCGAGCAAATTCTGAGGCCCAACAAATTGATAGGGCCGTGAATGAAGAATATCAGAAGAAAAAACAGATGGAGCAAGAACTGGCCGGTGCTCAAACTAGAATCAGCTCTTTAGAATCTGAAATTGCTCGCTCTGAATCTACAGTTAATTCTCTGAACGCGAGTCTTGGTTCTGAACGTGGAAAACTCGCTTCGCTTGAGAGTCGAGTTCAGGAGTATCAGGCACAAGTAAATAGTCTTCGTGCGGCGGGTGCACCAGCTGCAGAAATTCAGGACGCGGAAAGAAGATTGGGAGCGGCCACTAATGCCCGCAACAATACCGCTAATGACATCAGAAGAATGGAAGGGGAAATCAACCGTGCGCAAGCACAAGTGAGAACGCAGAGATCTCAACTGGATGAAGCAAGACGCAACCAGGCCGCTTTACCGGGAAGAATTGCCCAGGCACAAGGCCGCATCGATAAATTATCAGTTGAACGTCGACAGGTGAAAGACGAAATGGATCGCAGTGAAAGACAACTGGCCCAAGTTCGTACTGCTCAGGCGATGAACGCTAATATCATGGCAAGTGTTCAACAAGAGCTGGCCAATCACCAGGCGGATCTTCAGCGTCAACGTCAGTATGCTGATAGCATTGCTCGTGATGCTCAAAATGTTCGCTCTCAAATTGAGAGTCTTTCTAATCATAGTAGAAACCTAAGCTCGCAAATTGCCCAGGCCTCAGAGAGAGTTCGTAGCAACCAGGCGACGATTCCTCGTTTACAGGCGGGTATTCGTGCGGATGAAAAAGAGATTGCTGAAGGTGAGGCGGATCTGGCCCGTGCGCGTACAGACGAGAGAACTTTCACTCAGGCAGTGGCAAAAGATGAAATCAAATTGGCCGATCTCACTCGTTCACGTGATTCTGCTCAAAATGAAATGAGCACTCGTCGAGATCTCTATCAAAGATACTTAACTGAGGCCGAGGCACTTGGTGCCGGACAGGCGGAAACGGGAACAACTCTGGGACGTGCAGAAGGCTCTCGTCTTTCATCCGCCCTTGCAAAACAAAATGGTATGGCCGTGGGGCAAGAGATGGGTCGCGCTGAGGCCCGTTACTGGGGAAGTGTTCGTGGAGAAATTCAAGGTTATGATCTTGGTTACTCCGAGGGACTGGCCTCAATCGAAGACCGCACACGCGCAATTGAAGAGGCGAGCCTTAAGGCCGCTCAGGACGCTGAACTATTTGCTCAAAGAAACTTTAAGCCAGTTTTCTTTGAAGAGTTTGTACAAGCTGAATTTAAAAAACCAATGATGGCCGCTTTAAAGTCCCTTCAAATGATTCGTGGAAGTGTCGCTCTTGAAGGTGCTCGTGAAAGTGTTGGGCCACTTTCTCCATCGGAACTAGCACGTAGTGAAGAACTAAAAACTCCGCTGGATGCTTCAATTGTAACGGCCGCAAAAGATGTAAAAGCTGTTGAGGCCCGGGCCCTCCGAATCTCTGAACCGGAAGTGGCATTCCAGGTTCCAACCAAAATACCGTTTGGAACAGTTGCTTGTGCCCAAGTCTATAAAGGACTGGCTGTTTTTAAGGCCGCTTGTGAAGGCTCATATAAGGGCACATTCGCAAATAATTATGTGACTGCCGCTCGTGAAGAGTTTGGCCAGTCCTATCAGCGTCAGTTTCAATCAGAGTTTGATGCAGCAGATGTTTCACAAAGAGAAGCAAGTTTTCCCCAAGAGCTCTCAGAGGCCTCAAAGATTGGTCGAGCTGAAGGAACTCGTATCGGTAAAATCGAAATCTACCAGCGTACATATGAGTCCACTTACAAATCTTCGTATGAAGTTGAAATCGTTAAGGCCAAAGAGAAGTCAAAAGGGGACGCCTCTCGAGAACTTCAAGAGTACTTGAGAGTAAAACCACTCCTGACAGTGGACTCAACTGCCTTAGCAGCTGAAAACTTCCGCGGTGGGGAAGAGATTTCAATCGTTGGTAAAGTTAAAAACGTGGCCGCGGTTCCTTTAAATGGTCCGGTGATGGTGAGAGTTACTGAAGTTGTGAATGCTCAAAAAATTGATGGGGAAGTGACTCTTAATTCTGCCCCTGCCTTGTCGCTGGCCGATCTTCCGGCCTTGAAATTGAAAGTAAATGACTCTGCTCGCGCCGGTGAAAAAGTAATTGTTCGAGGGGTTGTTGAACTTCCGGGGGATTTATACCGAGCCATCCGTCAGGAGAAGTTTGAGTTAGTGCAGACCCTTAGTGCAAATCCGGCCCATGATCTTGGAATGAATTACAATAAAACTCCGGACATTAAAGGTGTTTTCCGCCGTAACATTCACTTCATGAGTGTTAAGGTCTCACCAAAGATAGAAGAGATTAAAGACGGCTATGAAGTGGTTTTAAAGGCCGTGGGTGAGAATGCTACACTGGTTGATCAAAATGAGACCTCACTTAAAACAGGTGGCATTCTACAGGGTGCTGCCAAAGAAGTTCGCTTCTCTTACAGCTTTAAAGATGCTGCGAAAGGGAAAACAATCAATCTGGAGCTGTCGGTTATTTATTCTGGTAAAGTGTTGAAGAAAGAAGCAATTGTTCTTCTCCCTCACTAATGGTTTAGCTGGTCGGGACTACGGTTCCGGCCAGTTAATTCTTTGATTGGTGGTTGTCCCGTTGCCAAGATCAAATTCATTTATCTGATCACTCTCTTCCATTTCAACTTGTTCCTGCTTATCTTCCTGATCCAGGATTTGCCCGCTCGCATCTCTCACAGGTGCCGCTGATTTTGTTTTTACGGTATCTGTTTGATCAGGCGCCTTACTTTCTTGTTTTACCTCTGCTGCTGGAGTGAGTGCCATTCCGAATAGTGCTGTAACTAATACGGGAAATAAATATTTCATGGTGCCTCCAATACCTATTTTGACACACAGAATTTTAAACGTGCAATTTTAGCTTGGCTTAAATTTACGACGGCAGAAAGTCACAGATAAAAATAACAGACCTTAGGAGGTATCTATGACTGAACCACAGAAAGTTATTGATGACCGTAAGATTAATGTCATGGAGGCCTGGGACGTCATGTATTGGTGTGACGAACTAAACCTTAGGGCCGATGAATTAAAGGATATTGTGAGACAGGTAGGACCAGGAGTTCATGATGTGAGACTTCATCTCGCAAAAAAGCTTCTCATTAACTGGCCCGTGACTTACTAAAAGAAGGTCCTGGCAAGCAGGACCTTCAACTAAGATTACTGATCGTCGCTGGCGTCGCCGGACGTATTAATAGCATGGCGTTCGCGGTTTGTACGAGTACGCTCATTGTAGTTGACTTCGTCTTTAGCGTCATCGTCAACAATCACTGAACGCTCTTCCATTCTTTCTTCTACCATTTCATCATCCAGATCATTGCCATATCCTTCTTCATACACGGCCTCTTCTTCTTCAATTACATTTGATCTGGCCCCCATGTTCCCTGCATAAGCGGGAATGGCAAGCATTGCCAGGAGAGGGATTGTCATAAACTTCTTCATAAAAACCTCCAAGGTTTACCTTTTGATTTCCGTGATGGTTTCGGCCTTAAGATTTTGGTCATTACTATATTTAGTGAGATCCTGAAGTGTGAGCATTCCCACTGGCTGTTCGCTTTCATTGACCACTAACAGACGGGAGATTTGGTTCTCACGCATGATTTTTGTGGCCATTGTTATGTCATCACCTTCACGTACAAAAACAATGTCGCGGGTCATGGCGTGAGAGATGGGATCGTCAGTGGCGTGCCCATGGGCAACGCAACTCACGACAATATCTCTATCTGTTACGAATCCTACTGGTCGTTCGTTCTTATATACTGGGACCGCACCGATATCTTCACGTTTCATTAAGGCCGCGACCTTTTTGATGGAGTCATGAATCTGTACGGTACTGACTCCTTTGTGCATAACTTCTGAAACTTGCATCGTGACCTCCTTGTTCTCAGCTTGATTTTGACATCGCTAATTGAGGTGTAGAATATAATTTCTCTAAAGGATGATTGAGGTGATGCTAAAAAAGAAAGGGAAGCGATTGCTTCCCTCGGTTTTATTACTGATATTTTTCGGCCAGCTCTTCCACTAAGTAACCGATAGCATACGGAACAGAGTGGTCGCGGCTTTGTGACCAGGTCACAGCATGGGTGAAGCCAAGTTTGTGCATCCATTCATGCATAAGATTGTCGGCCACTTTAATGGGAGTGTACTTCGTGAAATATTTCATATTCATCCAAATGCGTACGGTATTTGGATAAGTGTAACCAATGGTGTTTGTCGTTTGATGGTAGAGTTCTAACTCAACATCCATGATGTTATTCTTGCTGGTATTCCCCATCTTCTCAGCGCCTTCTAGAATTTTTTGGTAGACCTCTTCATTGGTCATACCTTCATTCCCGAAGAAACCTTTTTTACCTTCGTAGGTATAGTTTAAAACACGATCTTTAAATTCTTCCGAAGAGATGACCTTTTTAATGATGGCGATGGCCTTCATCACTTTTGCCTCTTGCTCTTCATTGAAGTTCACCAAGTAAACGTCTGCGTCCCAGCTTCTTGCTTCTTTCGGAACGTCCTCCTGCATCTGCGGCAGTTGTTCAGATTTTTTCTTGGATAATTTATGGTTCAAAGATGTCTGGCGTTGCTCCTGATTTTTATTGCAGGAAATAAGCGCCAAAAAAAGAAATAAGACAGAGAAAGTTTTCGTCATGGTTTAATCCTTCCTGGATTAAAAATCACTCCATTCTTGCACATGCACTAAAGTTGGCCATGGGGGCAAAACTTTCTGCCGAATGGAGAGATATTGTTGATAGAAAAACTACTAATCAATCGCCTTTGCCATGTCTCGCATAATGTAACCAACACCATACGGAACGGAGTAAGGACGTCTGTCAGTCGCTTCAGAGTCATGTCCGAAACCCAATTTATGGAGCCACTCGTGAGTCATATTCATGGCCACTTTATATGGAGGAAAATCCGAAGAGCCGAGGTACTTTCGATTCATATAAATGGTCTTGATATTGGCCATAGTGTAGCCAATGACATTTGCGTCCACATAGTAGGTCTCAAGCTGGACATCCATGGCATTGTTTTTCGCCGGGCTTAGCTTTTCCGCGCCTTCGAGGATCTTTTGATAGATCTGAGCATTAGTTAGACCGTTGTTTTGAACGAAAGTTTTCTTACCGTTGTATTTGAAATTTAAAATGCGGGACTTAAATTTATCAGAGGCAACTACTTGCTTAATGAGTTCAATGGCCTTTTGTACTTTGTCTTCGTTGTTAGCACTAAAGCCAGTCAGTTTTGCATTTACTTCAAAGGTCTGCGCAAGAGTTGGTGCCGGATCAGTCGCAGAATCCTCATCTGCTACTTGCCCTGCATTGTCTACTTCGCTTGCATCAATTTGTGATGTTTTACCTCCAGCGCTACTACCGCCGCCGCCTCCGCATGAAGCGAGAAATAAAAACAAGAACAGGAGAGAGAACGTTCGAGTCATGAATACCTTCCTTAGTTTGTATCGGATCAAATTCTTCTTCAATCCTTTAGACATTCTTTAGATGTGGACCCATGTTAATCAAAAAAAGAAGGCATCATCAACCCGTTATGGCCGAAAAATTTAATTAAAATGAAGAGCTGACTGAGTAGATCAGAAAGATATTTTTGTGAAATTATAATGTTGGAAAATATGGACGGTGCATTCTAATCAGAGAATGCACCAAGCTAGAAATGTGTGTTGAATTAATGACGGATCAATTCTTCGAGTTCAACTTTCTTTTTATTCACGACTTGCTTCACTCCGAATTTCGCAAGTGCGTATTGGATCTTAGGAGGGCTTTTCAAATAGGCCTTAACCATTTTCTTCTTAAACCAACCAATGTCCATTTTATCAGTGAGTTTACTGGCACCTTTAGTGATCATCTTCTTCATGTCTTTTTTCATGTTCACTCCTTTTTATTATTTTGGTCGTGGGTCGTGTAAGTCAGGTACTTGAGTGTCTAATTTTTTTGCTCTTTCTGCAGTGACGTTCATGGCAAGTGCCAGCGCTGAGTTTTGGACTTCTTCCATAATCGCGTGATCTCGATCGAGTTCTTCATGACTTTCTGCATAGCTACCGTAATAACCAATGTATCTTCCAACAGTTCCATAAACACCTGAAGGGATGAGCATGATCTCATCTAACCAGTTAGTGAGGACGTTTTTTAGTTGATCAACTCCCTGTGTGTCTCCGTGAACTACGACAGAATAAATTCTTCCTTGAAGGTGTCGGGGATAGTCCCAACCTTTGAGTTCTAACTTCTTTGCCATGAGGGCATCTTTCCCGAGAGTTGATGTTGGATCTGGATTTCCGCCGTCTGCACAAACCAGACGATCAATCATGAGTTTCAAAGCACTCGGAGCTGAATGCCAGTAAACCGGAGTAATAATCATGATTCCATGGGCGCGCACCCACATAGGATAAATGTCCATCATCCAATCATGGACTTGTCCCAGATAATGATTGGGATAACAGGAACAGGGCCAGTGACAGAGCGCCTGAGAAGTGGAAACACAACCTTTACAGGGATAAATAGTTTGGCCGTATTGGGAATTCATCTCTGAGAGATTTAAGAACTCAACCTCCATCCCTTCGTGTTTCAGAGTTTCAATGGCAATCTTGGACAATCGATAGGATTTTGAGATTTCTCCCGGGCACGTCAGATCATTTCGATCCGAACCACAAATGACTAATACTCGAGAAGGACCACTTGGATCATCGTGAAGTTTCTGGGCCTCATCCACTGCGGCCTTAGAAGCGATCCAATCAATGCTCAGTTCATAGTCAGAGTTTTTGTATTGAGGACCGGCCGGCACGGTATTGGGTGCTTTTTTGCCTTCCTGATAATTCTTCCAGGCCTCATTAGTGATCTCCTCAATGGCATCACGATGTTTATCGTAGTTAGGATGACGAAACTGTTGTTGATAACGACGACGAAACTCGGTTTCTTCAAGTTTCCAATCAGAGTCTGACTTTCTTACTTTAGGACCAAACATTTTTATCCTCCTTCCTTAAGGATTTGGTTTTGATCATGGCAGGTTGGCCGAATTTCACCAAGCTCTCTGCGACAAAGTTAATGCTCCTCTCTCTTTACACCTGCAGACCGCCATCCGGACAATAAGGAAAAGCATAGGAGGCCGTATGGCAGTAAAACTCAAACCTCTTTATAAGCAAGTGATCTTCATGACTGGTGCAACGAGTTCAATTGGTGTGGCAACACTTCATATGGCGGTTGAACAAGGGGCCAAGGTCTTTATGGTGGATCGAATCGACAAAGAAGAAGAGTTGCAACGCTTGCAGGATGACATGCGCGCCAAAGGTTATGACACTGCCATAGCAATCTCAGATGAAGAAACGGAACAGATGCAATTTGCTGCCGACCAATGCGTTAAAACATTTGGCACAATTGATACATGGATCAATAACATCGGGACAACTCCTCAAGCTGATCATTTAAAACTATCCAAGAAAGAAACCAAGGCACTGTTTGAGGAAAACTTCTGGGGCTTTGTGAATGGGTGTAAACTTGCGACCACTTATTTAAAAGAGAAGGGCGGGGCACTTATCAATGTAGGAAGTGCGGTAGATGAAGCTGAATTAAATACCCTGGGTGTTGCCTCAGCTTCGAGACATGCCATTAAGGGCTTCACTGATACTTATAGAAAAGAACTATCTCAGGAAAAAATTCCTGTCTCAGTTTCACTTATCATTCCCGCACCCATTCAAACAGATATGGAAAAGCCTGAACCAAGTCCTCTGACTTCGCAGGACGTTGTTGCGGGTGCGATTCTAAAATGTGCACAAAAACCCATTGCTGAAATCGGGGCCAGTGGCATGAGTGCGCGAACTTTCCCATTAATGGAGAAGTTTCTCCCTCGAATTCAGGGCTACTTCCAAAAGCATCCGAATAGCCGGGATATTGTGACGTCTAAGAAAAGCTGGATGGCAAGTGGAGCAGTTGCATTGGGTGGGGCCTTCCTCTTTTTGAAAAAGTCTCGTATCATCTAGTCTATGAAAGAAAAAGCACTGATTATTGACCTGGATGGAACGCTGGCGGATATTCGTGTGCGATTAAAGCATCTTGAAGGTGGAAAGAAAGATTGGAAGAGCTTTAATAAAAGCATCGAGACCGATGAACTTCATGAGTGGTGTCGAGAGATCATTAACCGTTTTGCCCAAGACCATAAGATCATTATTGTTTCTGGTCGCACTGACGAACTTGAAGATCAAACCAGGCAGTGGCTAAAAAAATATAAGGTCACTTTTCATCACTTATTTATGCGCAAGCGAAATGACTTTCGCTCGGACAACATTATTAAATTAGAGATATTTGAAAAGCATATCCGCGATAAGTTCTCTGTGCTGTTTGTCGTAGATGATCGCCAGAAAGTGGTGGATATGTGGCGGGCCGAGGGGCTAGTCGTGCTTCAATGTGCGCCCGGAGATTTTTAGTTGCTCTGAGAGAGATGGCATTTGCTTTTTAAGCATGACGCCTTCCATACACCTACGTTTGGAATTTTCTCACAATTCATTTTTTCGTACAGCTCATTTATCTCACGAAGATATACGCTGGCCTTTTGTTTGTTGGCCACATGAGGGATGTCGCATTTTTGGGAGAAGACAACGACACAGTCATTGTTTTTGGAACACTTTTGATAGTCAGCGTAGGTGGAAAATGAAATCAATAGCAATAGGATAATTATCATTTTCATAAGCGTCTTTTCGACACTTCAGGAGAGGGATTTAAATGACTCAAGATTTCTTTGGATCACGCCGCCAGCTCCTCATTTTCCTCTTCTTCCTCAGGCTCCGGCTGCTCATTAGATGAATAATAGCGATGGTGAGAAGTATCATCTTGAGAACGAACACTTGGTATCCAACTAGCAATCATTGCAATTAATAAAAGTAATTTAAAAAACCACATAGTGCCTCCTTCACGCCACATAGCGATCATCCAATCGCCGTATAAGACTCTTTGCATCTACCGGAGCCCGAACTTTAGCATCATTATCAAAATACACATAAACATCTCTCTCAATTTGAGGTGCTTTTTCCTCTGAAATGGTTAAACGGTCTTGGGGTTCCAGGCCTTGCTTCCAAAGCTTTATTCTTTCTGACCAAAAATCAAGAGCCCGATCATCATAACCACTCACATAAAGTTCTTCATCGCCATGAAGTCTCACATATACAAAGTCCGAAGTGAGGTCTTCCATATAAGGCCACTTGCCGGCCGTATCTGCAAAGACAATGGCCACCTGATGCTCTCGCAGTAATTCCACAAACCATGGGTTCAAGAAACTCACATTTCTGATTTCTACTGCATGTCGAATAGGGTAGTTCACATCAATATCAAAGGCGGTTCGTTCTTCAAAGAGTTCATTCTTCCCTGCAAGAACATGGGCCTCTTCAAAATCAGTAGGTAGTAGTTTTAAGAAAGTTTCAAACCGATCCGGATCAAACTGCATGCTGGGTGGAAATTGCCACAAAAAAGGTCCAAGCTTTTCCCGAAGACATAATGGTCCACTGGCAAAGAAGTTTGCCATGGGAGTTTCAATGTCTTTTAATCTTTTTATATGAGTAATAAATCGATTGGCCTTGACCGCGAACTTAAAGTGATCCGGTGTTAATTCATACCAATGCTGATAACTCGTCGGTCGCTGAAGCGAATAAAAAGTGCCGTTAATTTCGATGGTAGGTAATTCACGACTCGCGAACTTCAACTCATCTTTATGCGCTAGTTTTTCCGGATAGAAAGTTCCTCTCCATCCATCATAAGTCCAGCCTGAAATTCCTACTTCAACTTCACTCATAAAATCATTCTAGCAGAAACCACAGAGTCAAAAAAAAGAGCAAACTATTTTACTTCAATCTTCTTGCTGTACACTTTAGACGAAGAAAAAAGTGATCGTGTTATAATGAATGGGTCCGGGTTACTTGCCTAGACTTCGTTGATGAATTTACAGGAGTAGATTCTGAAACTAGAAAGGCTCTGTAATATTGTTTCATTACATACCGGATTGAATGGGAGTCATTTTCGGATGGCTCCCTTTTTTGAGACCGGCGGGAGACTGTCACTCGGTCACCCTTCACAGACAAGACCGGCGTTATCAAAGGTCCAGCAGTGAAAGTTCGGTCTCGATTTTTTTAGCAAAATCCTCATAAAACACCCCAAAAACCGCGAATTTTTACAAAAAAACTAGGTAATAGCTTCATTAACGAGGCAAAAGTCGTTGATTTAGTGTATGGTCGGCCATTCCAAAAAATGTCTTTTATGAGGTTGTTCTATGGCTTTTGAAGCATCATTTAATAAAGACCTGGCCCGTAAGCTGGCCTCTTCTAATAACCCAGAAAAAACTCTAGACCTTGAACTTGCTCAGTTTCGTGCGCGCGCTGTTGAACTAAATGCTGCTCGTGAAAAGATGGCAGAAGGTTACGATAAAGTTCTTCAAGGACTTAAGATGGCCTTCCCTAATCTTGATCTTGATGACAAGAACCTTGTTGGTAGCCCGAATCGCATGGCCCGTGCTCTTCTTGAAATCTGTTCTGGTCTTGGCACAAGTCAGAAAGAAATTTTCTCTACAACGTTCCCGGCAGAGAACTATAACGAAGTGATTATTTTAAAAGACATCGACTACACATCACTTTGTAGTCACCACTTCTTCCCATTCATTGGGAAGGCCCATGTGGGTTATCTTCCGGATACAACTCATGGCCAGGATTCTCGAGTAGTGGGTCTTTCGAAACTTGCTCACATCGTTGATATGCACGCTCAGCGTCCGCAGCTTCAAGAGCGCATGTGTTACGGCATCATGAATTCAATTAAAGAAGAATTGAAACCAGCAGGTGTGATGGTTGTGATTGAAGGTTCTCACGGATGTTTAACTTGTCGTGGGGCCAAGAAAGCAAATGCTTCAATGATGACTTCTGCACTTGATGGTAAATTTAAAGAAGATCCAAAGCTTCGTGCAGAGTTCTTCAGTCTCTTGAAGCAGTAGTATCTTTTAAACGAACCACGGCAGCAGCATTGGCCTTATATAAAAACCAATTATAAGCGCGATTTTCAGTTCTGCTGCCGTTGGAGTCTCTTACGATAAAAGCTCCTTTCTTGTTACACTCACTTTCTTCGATCTCGTAACAATCTCCCGCTAAAGAATTGTCATAGCCCACGATGAGGATCACGTGCCAGTAATCATTGTCGTTATAATTAATAATGATGGGAGATTTATAACGGTAAAGGGACTGCTTAATCTTGAGAACATCTTTCGCTTCTAAAACATGGGTGTCCCATTTGCCACCTCGAGCAAATAAAAATTCGGTCGTGAGTTGTGGCACCTTTATCCGCGGGAGAACGTCAAAATCTGGATTTGGGTCCCAGAGGGACATATCAGGTACGAAGGGCCAGTCTTCTTCTTTGATCGCAACCCCGTGATTAAAGCGCATTACCATGTCTTCAATAAAATGCTGAGTAGGATCCTTCGGGTCTTTAAAGTTTGATTGCCAGATGAGAAATGCTTCAGACAAATCATTGGTTCCACCCTGTTCTGGATTTTCAATGTTGTCCCGCTTGTTCAACAAAAGCTCCATCGCCCCCGTTGAGGCCACAAACCAACAAGACTTGGTGTCTGCCTGATTAGGTGCTGGTTGCACGTATTTAACGAGATCAGTGTATCGAGTAGGCAAAGGGGCAGAAAATGCGTTAAAACTTAATAGAATCAGAATAGGCCAAGCTAACGTCATAAGCGTCCTTGTAAAAACAACAGGCTTTCTCAGTCAAGACCCAAGAAGTATTGAGGCCCGAGTGAAGTTATGATTAAGTGTGAAAACAGGTGAGGAATAATGCGTACTTTTATTCTCTTTATATTTTGTCTTATGCCATCGCTGGTTTTTGCACGCGACTGTGAAGTCTACGGCATTAGCGATAGTCCTCAGGCGCTTACTTGTTCCTTCAAACGGACTGAAGTGAAGTTACGTTGCAAGGATGGAACTTACTATTTAAATCAATCTAAAGTCGATATGGCCTTCCATATGGAAGTTGAAGATGGTCCTGTGCCACTTGTTTTCAAATCCTCAAATATGCAGCTCACTGTTTTAATGCATTCCAAAACCAACATTGAGGCCGAACTTGAGCAGAAAGGTAAGGTCATTTTGGGAAGCTGCAACTAATTCATAGAGTCGAGAGTGTTTCCGCAACTTATGAGATTCTATTAAACTCATGAGTAAGACCAATCGCCCTTGGACCAAGGAAGAGTTACAAGAGATCGTTCATTTGCCCACCCATTTGGTGGCCATCATCTCTGGCGACGGAAATTTTCTGAATGTAGGGCCCACGGCCGATACTATTCTTGGTTGGGAACCCCAGGACATTCAAAATAAAAACATCAAAGAATTTATTCATCCTGAAGACATCGGTAAAACTTTTGAAAGTATAGAAAGCCTTTTATCCGGTTCCAAAACAATCATCAACAATTTCACTAATCGCTGTCTGGGAAAAGACGGCGGTTTTCGTTGGATCAACTGGAGTGGCAAGGCAAGTAATGGAAATATTTTTATTATCGGGAATGATGTCACCGAGAAGGTTTATTTTGAGCAGGAACTAAACCTTCAGGCCATGGTTCTTGAGAGTATCTCTGAAGGTGTGGTGATCTGTAATAAGCCAGGAACCATCGCATATACCAATACCGCAGAGGAAGCTCTCTTTGGATATGCCCCGGAAGAATTAATAGGAAAACCGCTCCAGACCTTGAACGCATGGACCCCGGAAGAAAGTGAGATTCAACTTCGTGATGTGATGGAGACTCTGAGGAAAAAAGGGGTCTGGAAAGGCGAGTGGCTTAATAAAAAGAAGACGGGTCAAATTGTCACAACAGCTTGTCGAGTGACGATACTCATGCTCAATGGTGAGAAACATTTTGTTATCGTTCAGCGAGATATCACCCAAGAAAAACAAAAAGAAAAAGAACAAGAAAGAACCCGCAATCGCTTCCAGACATTCTTTGAACAGTCTATTCTGCCTATGGAAATTTATGATCTTGAGGGGAAAAGGGTTGCGGTCAATAGTGCCTGGGGAAAGTTATTTAATCTTTCTCCAGATGAGTTCAGCATCAATATTTTAAATGAATCAAAAGCGAAAGATGTTGGACTGTATCCTTATATCGTTCGTGCCTATGAAGGAGAAGCGGTAAATGCGCCGGCCTTTTATGCGGACATGTCAGAGATTTTCCCTCATGCCAGAAGCCGCTGGGTGGAGGCCTGGCTTTCTCCTATTTTTGATGAAAGTAAAAAAGTCATTGAGATAGCGATCGTCCTAAAAGATGTGACTGAAAGCCGAGAAACTCAAAAAAAACTTGAACGAAGTGTGGCCGAAAAAGAACTGGCAGAGAACCGTCTTTCCATGGCCGTTAATGCCGGAAGTATTGGGATTTGGGAGTGGAATCCACTGACAGATGAGCTTCATTGGGACCCCACACTCTGTAAGATTTACGGCTATGAGAAAGGTCAGAATCCTGGGACCCTAAGTGAATATAGGAGAAGAAAACACGCTGATGATGATGCAGAAGTTCAGAAGATTATAGATGGTGCCAAGGAAACCGGTCGGCCCTATGGTTTCGAGCACCGTATTTTTCGAGTGGATGGAGAAGTCAGATGGATTCAGGGTTCAGGGACCTCTTTTAAGGACGAGAACGGTAAAATCGTTTTGTATATGGGAACTGTGATCGATATCACTGAGAAAAAAGTCGCCGTTGCAGATCAGAGTTTTCTTTCTCAGACTTCTGAAATTCTTTCCAGCTCATTTAATTATCTTGAGAACCTGCAGAAAATGGCCGATTTCGCGGCCAGGTATTTCTGTGATGGCTGCTTAATTGATCAGCTACATCCGGATGGTACGATTAAAAGAATTGTTGTGGGAGGCGAGAGACCAGGAATGAAAGAGAAACTTTTCTCCATTCATGAAAGATATCCTCAGCGCTATACCCAGGAACATCCACTTTTCATTTCCCTCATAACCGGACGAACCGTTGTAATTGATGATGTGATGGAATTTTCAAAAAGTTACCGAAGTAAATATCCCGACTCATATTTTGAAGAGCTTAATGATGTGGGATTTCATTCCGCCATTGTGGTTCGCCTGAAAGGCAAAGAGAATCTTCTTGGAACGATCACCTTTTTTACCAGCAAGAACAGTCGTTATAAATTTGATGGTCGATCGAAGTGGCTCTCAGAAGAGCTTGCTTATCGAACGTCTATGTCGATTGAGAACTCACTTCTTTATATTCATTCTCAAGATGCCATTAAATCCCGTGATGAGTTTCTTTCCATCGCTTCCCATGAGCTTAAAACTCCACTCACGAGTTTGACTCTTCAAAATCAGATGAGGAAGCGACAGCTTGAGAAAGATAAGTCTAAGGTCCTTGATGAAAAGAACATGCTCAAGATGATCGAGGCCGACGATCGACAGCTAAAGAGAATTAACCGACTCATTGATGACATGCTTGATATTGCCCGCATTCGTGCGGAACGTCTGACTATTCATAAGGAAAAGTTTAAGTTTTGTGCCTTTGTGAAAGACGTGTTGGAACGACTCAGTCCTCAGATGCAGGCCGCGGGTTGTGAACTATCAGTTCATTTGTGTCCTGAAGTGACCGTGTTCTGTGATTCTTATCGCATTGAACAGGTGGTGATCAATATGATCACCAATGCCATAAAGTATGGGGCCGGTCGTCCTATCAGAGTAGAAATTAGCTCCAGCAACATGAAGGTAAGTCTCATGGTTCACGATCAGGGACCAGGAATTGAATCCAAAGACCTGGAGAGAATTTTTCAGCGTTTTGAAAGGGCCGTCACTGGAAGAGAAATCAGTGGACTTGGTCTAGGTCTTTATATTTCTCGTCAAATTGTAGAGCTGCATGATGGGGCCCTCTTCGTCAAAAGTAAGTTAGGAGATGGCTCGACTTTCATCATGGAACTCCCCCTGGACCATGATTGAAGTTCATCCTTATGGTGAATTCATCCCAAAAAAGCCACGATGGATGATCGTTGGTAGCTTTCCCATCGCTAAGTTCTCAAATCCAAAAAAACGTTCCGAAATTAAACCTCACGAGTTGGATTTCTTCTTTGGTGGAGAGAAAAATCTTTTATGGAAACTCCTGGGGCTGTGCTTTGATCGAGATCTTAAGTCCAAGAAGGATGTCATTCGGCTCCTGGAAGATCAGGGAATCGCAGTAGGGGACGTCATTAAGGCCTGTCGTCGTAAAAATGGTGGAGGTTCTGATTCAGATCTCTATCAAATTAAATGGAACAACGATCTTATTGATATTATCCGCGATAATGGCATTAAGAAGGTCTTCTTTACTTCACGCAAAGTTGAAGTTTGGTTCAATAAACTCTTTCCTGAGTCTTCTGATATCGAGAAAGTGACATTGATATCTCCCTCGGGGCAAAGTGTGAGAAGCCTTTCTCATCATCCAGACTACGAGGACTGGGAGAAGCTTCATAGGGGCGAACCGAAGTTTAATTTTATTTTAACCAATTACCGCTTGAAGTTTAGAACAAGAGGTTAGCGAAAGTACCTATATTTAATCTTAAGGTTGGAGCTGTTTTTTGCACTTTTTTGCACCTTTTAATTGTCACCTTTCTTTAAAAAATATGTAATAATTCCGAATGCTCATCAATTTTTGCTGGGCCAATTCCTTAAATTGACTTTTTTAAAGGTAAGGGATAATTCTCCACCAATGACTAAGCGTATTCTTGTAGTTGAAGATGACACCTCTATTCGAGAGCTCCTTGTTGAGCTGCTTGAAAGCGAGGGCTATTCTGTTTCTTCAGCTATCAATGGTCTTGAAGGATTGAAGTATCTTCAGACTCAAGGTAACCCTGATCTCATCTTGATCGACCTCATGATGCCGGTAATGGACGGCTATTCTTTCCGTACAGAACAATTGAAGAACTCTAACTGGGCAAGCATTCCGACAGTTGTTATGTCGGCCGAAGCAAATGCCAAAGAAAAGATGAAAAACTTCAATATCACCGCTTTTCTTAGTAAGCCGGTGGAGCTCGACACAATTCTTAAGACTGTAGCTCGATTTTCCTAGTCTCCTTCAGCTATAATTTCCCCGAAACATTCTTTTTAACAAAGCTGGTCCTATGTACAAACTATTTGGCATTCCTAATTGTGATACCGTGAAAAAGGCGCGCACTTATCTTGAGAAGAAGAAAGTGAACGTAGAATTTATCGATTTTAAGAAAGTGAGGCCTGAAGCTTCTGACATTGAAAGATGGAGCGAAGTCTTCGGCGGATTGCCGGTAAACACAAAAGGTGTGACTTACAAAAAATTCAAAGATGAGTATGAGGCCCTTGCCCCTAAGGCCAAGATCAAATTTTTAACCGAAAATACTTCAATGATTAAGAGACCAATTCTGGAAAAAAACGGAAAAGTATTGGCCTTTGGTTTTGATGAAGACAATTACAAGGAAGTTGTAAAATGAGTACTAAGAATGTTCAGGAATATCTTAAGGAAATCTCTTATCTAAAAAGCATTCAGGCCCTGCTTCACTGGGACATGGAAACCATGATGCCGAGAGGAGCGGTAGAAGACCGCGCCGAGCATTTAAGCTACATCGGTTCAAAAATCCATTCTCAGATTACTTCAAAGAAGTATGCCTCTCTCTTAAAAGAAATGGAGGGCATGCGTTTAAAGCCCCGTGAGAAGAAACTCCTAAAAGAGCTTAAGTGGGACTATGACCTATTTCAGGCCCTTCCGGAAAAGCACGTGGTAGAACTTTCTAAGGCCCAAACCATGGCGACTCATGCCTGGGCGGAAGCGAGAAAGAAGAATGACTGGAGTGCTTTCAAACCACACCTTCAGAAACTTATTGATCTAAAAAAACGTGAGGCAACTTTTTATAAAACTAAAACTCCTTACGACGCTCTTATTCGCCTGCATGATAAAGAGTTCTCTTCTGCTGAAATCGATTCTCTGTTTGGAGATCTGAAAAAAGGTCTTCTGAAACTTTCTCACGCAGTTAAGAAAGATGGCTCTTTTGTAAAAGTTAAAAACTTAAAAGGGCCATTTGATATTAATGCTCAGAAAAAGCTGAGTGCCTATGCTGTAGAACTTTGTGGTCTACCTGCTTCTCACTCACGTTTGGATGAGTCAGTTCACCCTTTCAGTATTAATATTTCTCCTCTTGATCAGCGTATCACCACTCGTTATACCACTGAGAACCTTGATTCATTATCTTCAACCATGCATGAAGTTGGTCATGCGCTTTATGAGCACAACCTTCCACGTGAATGGGCCGGAACTCCGTTTCAGGAAGCGATCTCACTTTCAGTTCATGAGTCTCAATCTCGTTTCTGGGAAAACGTAGTAGGGCGCTCTCGAGCCTTCTGTCACTTCATTCATCCGAAAATGAAAGAGCTTTTCCCGGCGGCGATGAAAGGTGTGAACGAAGAAGCGCTTTATCACATCTTCAATAAATCAGTTCCGGGCATGATCCGTGTCGAAGAGTGTGAGCTTTACTATAACTTCCACATCATCATTCGTTATGAAATTGAAGAGATGATTTTTAATCAAGGTCTTAAAGCGGCCGACATTCCGGCCATCTGGAATGAGAAATACAAAGAGTACCTGGGTCTAACTCCGAAGACCTATGCTGAAGGACTGATGCAGGATTCTCACTGGGCGGGCGGCGCTTTTGGTTACTTCCCAACTTATACTTTGGGGAATTTAATCTCAGGCACGATCTATCAGAAAATGAAAAAAGACATGCCGAACTTCAAGAAAGACGTTGGAAACGGAAAGCTCGGGAAAATCGGAGAGTACTTAAAGGAAAATATTCACTCGAAAGGTCGCTCAGTGGACGCCAAGGACATTGTGGGTAAACTGGACGTGAAAGATTATCTGAATTATCTGACTGAAAAGTTTGAGGTGTAAGTGGAAGATCTATTTTTAGGAGTCATGGACCTTCAGGATGCAAAGAACCATCAGTTTCGTTTAAAAGCGATGGGTGTGGAGTTGCTTCTTAAAACTAACCCGCAAACCTGTACGACTGGCTGTAAAGTGACAGTTGAAGTTTGGGGAAAAGGGGAAGATCAGGAAGTTCTCCAAAAGCATTTCCAGAATGATTATCTAAAGCACGTAAAAGGGCATGTGCCGAACTTTGAGCATATGAACCAGGTGTTTGACCCCACAGCTTCAGAAGTTATTTGTCAGGCCTGTGGAGCTAAGTTTGCACCATCAGCGAGCGAATGCCCGGACTGCGGACTCGTTTATTAATAATCGCCTCTTCGGAGGCGTTTTTTCTCAGAATCTTTCTTCTTCGTATTCAATCTCTTTAAAACAGCACTGCGTTTTGGTTTGGTCGCCTTTCTGATCTTAGGAGGGCGGGCCACATCATTGATCATGAAGTGTATTCTTTCCACACAGGCGTCGATGTTCATCTTTTGACTTCGGTGTTCCTGACAAACAATCTGCACTTCACCACTGTCTAAAATAAACTGACCATACTTGTTTTTAAAACGTTCAATGACCTCAGGACGGCAGGCGGAGGTTTCAAAGATTCTCCAGTAGAGAATGACTTTGGTATTCACTTTATTAACGTTTTGTCCGCCGGCACCACTTGAGCGCGCGTAGGAGAAATTGAATTCAGAAAAAGGTATTTTAATCTTATCCATACAGGATATGATTATAGCATGAAAGCGTCTTCTTGGTTTGTTTACATTATCCAGAATGAGAAAGGTCATTATTACACTGGCATCACCACGGATTTAGAGCGCAGGCTCAAAGAACATACCTCGTCAAAGAAAGGGGCGAAGTTCTTCCGGACGGGTGCTCCGGTTGATATGGTTTTTACCAAGAAATTTGCCAACAGATCTCTCGCTTCAAAGTTTGAAGCGGCCGTTAAAAAACTCAGTCGAGCAGAAAAAATAAATCTCGTGACCACCAGGAAGGTGAAACTATGATGCGTTCTATTTGTACGTTTCTTTTCAAGGCGTCAGGTTGGACCTTTAAGAGTGATCTTCCCAAAGATCTTCGCTCTTTTATTTTTCTAGGTGCCCCTCATACTTCTAATCATGACTTTGTTCCGGCCATGGCGGTAGCAACTCTCATGAATCGCAACACGAGATTCATTATTAAAGACGATTGGGTGAAGTTTCCCATGAGTCTTATCATGAAGCCCGCAGGTGCCATTGGACTTGACCGTAAGAAGCTCGCAGAGGCCGGGCATGCTAGTAACACAGATGTCATGGCCCAGCTTTTTAAAGACTATAAGGAATTGGTGCTGATGATTGCCCCCGAGGGGACTCGTAAGGCCACCGACGCCTGGAAAACAGGGTTCTACTATATCGCTCAGAAGGCCAAGGTGCCGATCGTTCTAGGTTACGCCGACTTTCCGAAGAAGATTGCGGGGACCGGACCGGTGATTTATCCCACGGATTTTGAGAAGGACATGAAGCAAATCATGGACTTCTACCGCAACATCACGGGCAAGGTTCCGGCGAATTTCAAACTTGATTCGCGCTATCAGTGAAGTAAAAGCGGGCCTAATAAATTCAAGATGTTTTAACTCAATCTTAAGCTAAACTTTAGGTGTTGATCCTCCGAATTGATATTTATCAAAAGTTTGAGGATCATCATGAATACGCAAATATTGGCCTTCACTGAATGTCCCGAGTTTCACGCCCTCTTAGAGGTCGAATGTAAAGAGCTGACAGGGCTTCGTCCCATGGTTCATACCGAAGTGGAAGATCTTCGGGGCATGCTCGATCTCCTGCAGACTGTTGATGTGCTCGTGATCAACGAGCCGGAAAACAAAAAAACTCTCTTTGATCTTCGCGAACTCGTCTCAACTTACCACTCAAACATCAAACACATTTTTATCCTGGGCGAACATTCAAGTGACCTTAAAGGGGTGAAGTTCTTTCAGCGCATTTTTATCTCAGAGCTCTTTGAGGCCGTGAAAAAATCATTTGCTCCCATTGAAAAAAAGGTGAGTGGTTGGACCGCCATTCCTCTCATGGCCTTCACACATTTTGAGCGTTTGCCTTTCGATCTTTTTGTAAAACTTTCTGATGATAAGTATATAAAACGAATTCCTGCTTACGAAGAAATTCAAGAGTCACTCATTCATGATTTTAAGAAGCGTGGGATCACGGATCTGTTTTGTGAAAAAGAACATAACCGGGATTTTTCTGTCATGTTGATTAACAACATGATCAATAAGCTTGATAAAGATTATGATTCTATAGATACCAGAATCACGGCCGGGAACGATGTCTTTATCACCACTCGTGAAATCATCCAGAACTTAGGCATTGCCTCTAAGGTCATCACGGTTTGTGAGGCGGCCATCGAGAGAATCACGCAGGACATTTATCCCGAAAAAAATAAATTTGGCGCATACGTGAGAAGCCTCAAAGAACAATCTTCTTTGGAGTTTCAGTACCGCTTGATTGAACTCACGAGTTTTATCGGTGCTCAGTTAATTGAAGATATGAACTTCTTCAACAAGCAAGATCAGATGAAGAAGCTCGTTTTTGCTTCTTATTTTTGTGATATGACTCTTTCAAATCCAACTCACATTCATTACCGCCGTCCTGAGGCCACCGAAAAACTGGGTCTCGAGGAACACAATAAAATCAATTTTCATGCCCTCCGAGCTTCAGAACTGGTGAGTACTTACAAGGACACCCCCAAAGAGGTGGGCCTCGTGATCAGGCAGCACCACGGAAGTTTCAGCGGAATTGGTTTTCCGGCCCAAAAGTCCAGTGAGCTTCTTCCCCTGTCTAAAATCCTCATGATTTCACAGGATCTGGCCTATGCCATTCTGACTGATGAAAGGAATAATGCCTTGGAAGTTCTGAGGGATTATGTCCGTAAACACCACAGTGGTGGATTCCAGGAACTTTTAGAGCTCGTAGAGCGGACAATGGGGCAAAATCTCAAGGAAAGCGCCTGATTTTCTTGGTCTGTAAACTCTTCAAGTTGTTTGTCATCATGGGGCCCCTCCTGTAAATTGCCCCCCATGGAAAAAATTGATCCGAATGAATTGCCGATTACGGCCTGGTTACCTACGACCGTAAAAGAAGCTAAAAAACGTGGCTGGGATGAGCTCGATGTAGTGCTTATCACTGGTGACGCTTACGTGGACCACCCTGCCTTTGGTGCGGCGGTGATGGGACGTATTTTTGAATCTCTAGGATTAAAAGTGGCGATCATTGCTCAACCAAACTGGCGTGATGATCTTCGTGATTTTAAAAAATTTGGTAAGCCAAAATATTTCTTCGGCGTGACTTCTGGAAACATGGACTCCATGGTGAATAAGTACACGGCCGGTAAGCGTCTTCGTTCTAACGATGCTTACACTCCAGGTGGTTCACCGGATTTCCGTCCGGATTATGCGACTACGACATATACTCAGATTTTAAAAAGTTTATATCCTGATACGCCGGTGATTATCGGTGGTATCGAAGCATCTCTCAGACGCGTGACTCATTATGATTTCTGGGAAGATCGTTTGATGCCAAACATCCTTACGACCTCAGGAGCGGATCTTCTGATTTACGGTATGGGTGAGCAGCCGATTCGTGATGTGGTGAAATACCTTCTTCGTGGAACTCCATTCTCTTCACTTACTACAATTCCTCAAACTGCCTTCTTACAGAGTGCTGATGCGGAACTTCCGAAGAACAAGCAGTGGGACACTTTTGAGTTAACATCTCACGAAGAGTGCCTGGCGGATAAGAAAGCTTATTCAAAAAACTTCATGCATGTGGAAGTGGAGAGTAATAAGCAATTCGCAAAACGTTTGATTCAAAGAGTGGATGATAAATTTTTGGTGATTAACCCTCCTTATCAGACCATGACTGAAAAAGAGATCGATGCTTCATTTGATCTTCCGTATACACGCCTGCCGCATCCAAAATATAAGGACCGTGGCCAGATCGCAGCGTTTGAGATGATTAAGTTCTCAATCAACACTCACCGCGGATGTTTCGGAGGGTGCAGTTTCTGTACCATCTCTGCCCACCAAGGGAAGATGATCGCCAATCGTTCTAAGAAATCGATCATGAAGGAACTTGATCACGTAGTGAAAATGCCTGACTTTAAGGGCTACATCTCTGATATCGGTGGTCCTTCGGCCAATATGTACGGCATGAAGGGGATTGATCAGGACACTTGTGATAAGTGTGCGGCACCTTCTTGTATCTTCCCGCAGATTTGTAAGAACCTCGATACGAATCCACAAAAGATGACGGAGCTTTATAAAGAGATTTCGGCCCACAAAGGTGTGAAGAAAGCTTTTGTGAGTTCTGGTCTACGTTATGACTTAATGTTTGATCCCCGTTCAACTCACCCGAAAGAAGATGAGAGATATGTTGAGCAGTTAATTACTCACCATGTGTCTGGTCGCTTGAAGGTCGCTCCTGAGCACACTGAGGATGAAGTTTTAAAGCTTATGAGAAAGCCCAGCTTTGAATTCTTCCACAAGTTCAAGCAGCGCTTTGAAGAAGTGTCTCGTAAGAAAGGCATTAAACAAGAAATTATCCCTTACTTCATTTCATCTCACCCGGGCTGTACTCCGGAAGATATGGCGAAGCTTGCTGCTAAGACCAAGGCCCTGGGCTATAAGCTTGAGCAGGTGCAGGACTTCACGCCAACTCCGATGACGGTTGCAACTGAAATCTATTATTCAGGTTACCATCCTTACACGCTTAAGCCGGTGAAGACTGCCATTAGTCTGGATGATAAGACTAAGCAGCGTACGTTCTTCTTCTGGTACAAGCCGGAGAACAAGAATTTCATTAAGAACTATCTTTCGAAGGCGAAGATGTTCGATACGATGAAAGATCTGTTTGGTTAATTAGTACGGGCCTCAGATCTTAATTATTCTTGAGTTGATCCTTACATCTCTCCATATAAAATCAATAGGTTGTGTGAAATCAAGATTTTGAGGCATATTCCGTTAAGGGAATATGCCCTTGAGTGCATATGCTGTTGGGGGTATAATGGTGTCGTGGAATGTAAAACAATCTGAAGAGTTTCAGAAATGGTTCGATGGTGCAGATGCGGTTTTAAGAGCGGACATTCTTAAAAATGTCGAGCTGATTAAACAAATGGGTCCTGCTCTTGGTAGACCGAATGTTGATACGATTAAAGGTAGCTCGATAGTAAATTTGAAGGAGCTAAGATTTAAAAGTGGTCATCAAGGAAATCAAGTCATCAGGATTTTTTTTGTTTTTGACCCGGATCGAAATGCCGTTTTATTAATTGGTGGTGACAAGGCAGGTAGTGGAGATAAAACTTTCTATAATACGATGATTGATCAAAGCGAGAAGATTTATCTGCAATATTTAGAAAAACGAAAAAAGCTGATTGAAGAAGAGGAAAAAAAATTAAAAAAAGAAGCTGAAAAAAAGAAAATATCTTCCAAGAAAGCAGCAAAGGGGAAGAAAAAATGAAAACGAAAGCAAAAGCAAAAACCAAGGTAGGAACAACTTATGAACCAGATTTCTTTGCACATGCAAAGAAAGTCATGGGAAGTAGAGCATATACAAAGGCCGTAACTGCGGGCCGCGAAGAGGCCATCAACTTAAAGCTAAAGATGGCAAGAGAAAAGATCGGCTTAACTCAATCCGGTCTCAAAGGTTTAACCCAACCTGAGGTATCGAAAATCGAAAGTCGCCAAGATGTTAAGATCTCTACTTTAGAAAAGTATGCAAAAGGTTTAGGAATGAAGGTTGAAATAAACTTAATTCCAAATGACGAAGACAGTACTAAGGCGATTACAATTTACTGCTAGAAATTCTTAATATTTAATTACAAATATGTCGTCATGCGATAAGCTTCACGCATGACGACACTACTTACCCTTCAAAACCTTAGTCTTCACTATCCCCATAAAATCATCTTCAAAGATGTGACCTTTACCCTGAATCAGGGTGATAAAATCGGGGTCTTGGGTCTAAATGGTCACGGGAAGTCATCACTTTTCAAAGTCATCGCTGGTCTGGTGACTCCAGACACTACAACACCTCCTTTTATTTACGATAAGAGCAAGGACTTTACTTACTTCTATGTACCTCAGGAACTTCCTAATCTTTCTGATTGGAACATTGAGAACTACTTTTTTGAGTTTCACCCGGAAATGGGAAAACTCAAAAGACGTCTGGATAAAATCAATGAACAGCTTGGAATGGGCGAAGGTAACTTCGATAAACTCATCAACGAGCAGTCACATATCTACGAAGAACTAACAAAACTTGGCGAAGACAAACTTCACGCTCAGTACGTGAGTTACTTAAAGTTTTTCGGTGTAGAAAATATCGATCGTATGATGAGTTCACTTTCGGGTGGTGAGCAAAGAAAGGTCGCTCTTTCTCTTGGTCTATCAGCTCCTCAAGAACTGATTCTTTGGGATGAGCCTACCAACCACTTGGACCTTGAAACGATTCAGGACTTTGAAGATGAGCTTCAAGGTTCTAAGAAAACATTCATGATCATCTCCCACGATAGATCACTCTTAAACAACGTAGTAGACCGAATCATCCATATCCAACAAGGAAAGCTCAGATCATTCTCTGGAACCTATGAGGCCTACCTTCAGTTCCTTGTAGATGATCAAAAGCGCCGTGAGAAAGAGCTTGATAAGTTAACCAACGCTCAGAGAAGAGAAACCGCCTGGATCCGGCGAGGGGTGCAAGCTCGTCGTACGAAATCTAAGAAGCGTATTGAAGACTATGGAACACTTAATAAAACCATCCAGGACCTTAAGTCTCAGGCCCACAAATCAGTCAGCTTGAACCTTCAGTCTTCTGGTAGAAAAACGAAGATTCTTATGTCGGCGGAAGATCTGACATTGAAGTTCGGTGAACGCACACTCTTTGATAATCTTAACTTCTCAATCGCCAAAGGCGATAAGATCGCCCTTCTTGGACGAAACGGTGTAGGTAAGTCATCGCTTCTGAAAATCCTTCTAGGAGAGCTTGAACAAACTTCGGGCACAGTGACCCGCGCTCATAATCTTGATGTTGGTTACTTCTCACAAAAGCGTGAGGCCCTGAAAGATGATGAGACGCCTTGGAAGATGATCGGTGAAGGCATCGATTACGTGATCTCAAACACGGGTGAAAAACGTCACGTAGCAAGTTACCTGGAAAACTTTTTATTCAGCTCGGATGAAATTAAGCGTCCGATTCATACTTTCTCGGGTGGTGAGAAAAACCGTCTGCAGCTTGCTCAGTTCATGAAGCACTCTCGCGATATCTGGATTTTCGATGAGCCGACCAACGACCTTGACCTTGAGACCATCGGGATTTTGGAAGAAGAACTTCGTAACTACGAAGGTGCTCTGATTATCGTAGGTCACGATCGCTCATTCATTAATAACACCACTGATAAGTGTTGGGTCCTTCATGATGGTAAGATCGAAAATTTCGAGGCCGGTTTCTCTCAAGCGGAACTGTTCCTAGAAGCGATTCACCTGGAAGAGGAACTCAAGAAGAAAGTTCCGGCCGAAGCTAGGCCTGCTCCAAAAGTGGAAGTAACTTCTTCAAAGATGACCAATAAAGAGCGCAATCGTTACGATCAGCTTGGAAAAGAAATTGAAAAGCTTGAGGCAAAGATCGGCACTCAGAAATCTGAATTAGAGAACTTTGATTACACAAAGTTCGATAAAAAGAAGGCCGATGAGATGCAGGCCCAGCTTGCGAAATCAGAGGCCAAGATGGAAGAGCTCTTTAACGAATGGGCCGATCTGGAAGCTAAGCTCTAGGGATCTCAATTCTAAAGACACAGCCATCATCTTTCTTTGCGGTTAGGGCGAAGCCGTGCGCTTTAAAGATCGAGTAGGCAAGACTAAGCCCCAGACCAAAACCTTCAGCACTCTTTGATGATGGAAAAAATGGTTCACCCAGTTTGGCAATATGTTCAATTGGTAGACCCTGTCCGTAATCTTTTACTTCAATCCAGATAAGATTTTGATCGGCCCCCAGAGAGATTTCAACTGGTGGCTTACCATGCTTATAAGCATTATCAAGAAGTGTTCCCAGGGCCAGTTCAAAGCGGTTTTGATCCACTGGAATGGATTCATGAATTGGCATCACCACTTTGGTCTCAGGATACTTCTTCACCACGTTTTGAATAATGTCCGAAACATTGGTCATTTTCTTTTCCAAGATATCAGGTCTTGCACTTAATCGTTCACGCTCAAGCAGCATGCCGGTAATACGGTCAAGATGATTGATCTCTTCATTCAGAGATTTCTTCACGTTTTCATCAGCAATAAATTCCGTCGTCACACGCATACGGGTAAGCGGGGAGCGAAGCTCATGACTAATGGCCAGGAGGAGATCCTTCATGTTTTTAAAATGAGTCTCAATTTTTTCGGCCATGCTGTTCATGGTGCTTCCGAGATCAGCGAATTCATCCTGAGACTTCAAAGGAACACGTGCGTCCCATTTACCTTCACCGAATGCTGAGGCAGTCGCCTTCATATCAATAATGGGCTTCATCACATGTTTTACTAATCGGTAAGAAGCAAAAAGAATGATGGAGAAGATGGCAATGAATGGCAGGAAGATTTCCCAGGCAAACTCTGGCTGCTTTAAGTTTCTACCGCCAAAAATATAAGTGTAACCACGGTTCTCAACTCGAACCTGGCGTCGGAAGTGTCTCTTCTCTTTGCTTTTCTCACAGTATTTTAGGAAATGAGGATTATTGGACCAGGCCACATCTTTACCCAGAATCACTACATCGAGCTTGGTCTTATTTTGAATTTCTTTGGCGCGTTCCAGATCCGGGGGAGCGCCAATATCATGGGCGAGGTATTGGGCATAGTTTTGGATATTAAAGCGAATCGAGTTCTCAATACTCATGAGACGGGATGACTTAATCGCGACTAATACCAATCCAAACAAGAGAAGGAAAGTCACTGAATAGATCGCAAGCAGCTTTAGGTACAAAGAGTTCTTAACGAACTTCATGGAGCTTCTCCCAGGAAGACATAACCCTCTCCCCAGATGGTTTTAATAAAACGGGGAGACTTTGAATCGTCTCCCAGTTTTTGACGGAGTCGGCTCACCAGAATATCAACTGAGCGACTATAAAAATTAGCATCGATACCACGAAGGTGATTCATGATTTCATCTCTATCAATCTTTTTGCCAGGATGACCGGCAAAGTAAGAGAGTAGTTCAAATTCATTTGAGGTAAGTTGCAGGGACTCACCATTAAGGAGCGCGTCTCTTTCATTCAATTTAATCTCGAGCTCTCCGATCACAAGTGATTTTTTAGGAGTTCGAGTCTGACTTCGACGAACGATGGTCTGAATTCTAGCCACCAGCTCTCTAGGTTCAAATGGTTTTGCTAAATAGTCGTCAGCTCCGATTTCGAGACCTACGATTTTATCTGTAGTGTCTCCACGGGCCGTGAGCATAATAATTGGTATATCGCTTTCTTTTCTAATTTCTTTGCAAACAGAGAAGCCGTCCATGTCCGGTAACATCACATCTAAAATGATGATGTCTGGGTTCTCAGTGCGCATGAGTTCCATGCCTTTCTTAGGATGAAAGGCCGCCACGACATCGATGCCATACTGATGGAAGTATTGCTTCAGAAGTTCAGATAGTTTTTGGTCGTCATCGATTAATAGTGCTTTCATGCTGGGTCATTGTATCAAGAATTTCACCGACTTCGGGAGGGTGTTACAAATTGTTACAATTTTATACCTTCGTGAAAAGATTTGAAGTGGGCCCTCCTTTAAGCTTTCATCAACGGAGGGTATCAACATGAAGAAGTACCAAATATTTTCGATTATTACGGCAACTTTGTTGGTCATGGGAGTGGCAGCAGGTTGTAAGCCCGGTGGTAAAGGACCGGATGGTAAGATGAACTGGATAACAGAAAAGATCACGGACAAGTTGGATCTGGATAAAGATCAGGAAAATAAACTGCGTGATCTCGTGCAAACCGTTCAAGAGCAACGTACGGCACATCGTGAACAAAGCAAATCACAAAGAGTTGAACTCAAGGCCATGGTCTTATCAGAGAAACTTGATAAAGATGCGGCCCGAAAACTTATGGATAATCGTCAGGCCGCGATGAGAGAGAGCTTTGATCCGGTTTTTGAAAAACTGCAAGTTTTCCATGCGTCACTTAGGCCAGAACAAAAGAAAGAAGCTGTGGAGTTGATGGAAAAATTTGGAAAACGTTTCCATTAACTCTTTGGCAGAGGGACGAGGGGGTTCCTCTGCCTTTTTTTCGTGCTTAAGTACTTTTCCTTCATTAAAATTTAGGAAAAGCGAGGTCTCAAATGGAACCAACATTCAGTCGTGATGTTTATTCAAGCCCAACCCGTCAGTTGGCCGTTAGTCAGTACATGTCTAAGGTCTACTTATGGATGACAATGGGTATTTTACTTACGGGCTTTGTTGCCTACGGTGTGAGTACTAGTGAAGAGATTCTAACGATGATTCTGACCAATAAGATTTTATTTTACGGTCTGATCATTGCAGAGTTTGCTCTCGTGATTTTTTTATCGGCCGGTATCAATAAGATGAATTCTCTTACTGCTACTGCCATGTTTCTTCTATATGCTGCCATCAATGGTGCCACTCTATCGATTTTCTCCTTGATCTATACGAGTGAGAGCATTCAAAGCGCTTTTTTCACCACGACAGTGGCCTTTGCTGGTTTGAGTGCTTTTGGTTTTGTGACTAAACGTGATCTGGGTCCTGTTGGTTCATTCTGCACCATGGGTCTTTTTGGTCTTGTTGGATTTGGTCTCCTGAGCATTTTCTTTCCATCAATGATGGGTACGACCGCCAGTAAAATTTATGGTCTAGTAGGGATCATCGTTTTTGCTGGATTAACGGCCTATGATACTCAAGCAATCAAGAACATGGCCCCATCCGCGAGAGATTCTGAACAATTTCAGAAAGGTGCTGTCCTTGGCGCCCTTAAATTGTATCTCGATTTCATCAACCTCTTCCTCTTCATTCTTCGAATGAGCGGGGACCGTAGAAGATAATTCCCGAACTTAGCATATTTACCTTTTCTGACCGGTTTACTCTAATGGAGTACAACCGGCAGGAAATGGCCTGCCATTGTTTCAAAACTAAGAGTGTTTATACTTTTAGTTATGAGAATTCTAATTCTAGCTGTTCTAACTTTCTCTTCCTTTTACTACTTCTGGCCGAAGGAAAAGACAGTCTTTAAACCTCGTCTGACAAAAGTCGATTCAATTGACGTGATCATGAGTGGTACCGCCAAAAGAGTTTTAACTGCGGAACCTAAAAAGCAAATTGTGGCCGAACCGGTTGCCGCAGAAACAGAAAGCCAGGCAATCGTAGAAACAGAACGCTCTCCCGCTTTAGATGTAAGTCTGGCCGAAGAGGATGCCTTAGAACAAGTAGAAGAGATCACTTGGAGTGAAACGGAGGCCGCCTGGAACAACGAACTCAAAGATATTCTTTATCGCCTGGAGCCTCAAGAAAGCGAAAACATGCATAAGGCCTATGTGAGTGAGCGTGAAACTTTCCTGGGTGAAATTGAAAATCTGTTGAATGAAAAGCAGCAAAAAACTTCTCCTGATGCCATTCAGGAAATTGAGCAAATGATTTCTGGTATTGAGCAGAAACACGAAGAGAAAATCAAAGAGATTTTCGGATCTCATTATGAAGTGGTTAAAGAGCAATATGACTCTTATATGGAGAGCAGCACTCCAGCTCCTGAGGAAGAAGTGTCTGCCCAAGAGTCCCTGTAAGTAAATCTTCCAAATTGTTTAATCATTTTCTGATGCTCTAGAGCATAATCAAGACAATCCCATGTCCAGCTTTGAAGGTCCTTAGGTGCCTCTTTGTGTAGTTCAAAAAACTTCTCCACACTTAATTCCTGAAGTTTTAAATTCTCTGAATGCTCTAATGGCAGATACAGAAACATCCTCTCCGGCAAAGTGAGGCTTGTTTCAAGTTCCGTTCCCAGTGCTTTTAGGGTCAGCTTCTGGGCCAGCTGATCATACCTCACAGCACGTTTATCATTTCGAAAGGTATTGCGGGGTATTTGATCAAAAAGCAAGATGAGAGCGAGATAATCGCGAGGGAAGAGATTCTCCGGCATGGACTTCAATTCATGTAGCCAAGGGGCAAATTGATGCTCACAGACCCAATCAAACTTAGGATATGTCTGCATAAACCATCGGCCTATCTGTCGCTCGTAATACTCTGGTGTAAGACTTATGTCCCCAAACCAGAAACGATGGAGATCTTGCCAGTTCATAGACTCATGAAAACTCCGTTCCATGAGTCTGTAAATAAGCAGACAGTTAAGCTTTAAATGACTTTTTTAGTTCTTCAAAAATGAGTTTCCCTTCCATTGACTTAATAATCTCAGGAAAACAAACCACCGCTAAGCGGTCCTTATAAGTGGGAGTATTGGGAACTTTTTTAAGATTGAGTCTCTGTGCTTTCACCACTTGTGAAGGGATGATCCCATAACCCGCACCTGAATCAACCAAATGAGAGATGAGTTCGAGGTTAGGAACTTCGACCCGAGTTCCTGGAGCGTCTTTCCAACGAGACAAAATACTGTTGGATTGAATCATCTCCGGGTTCAAAATGAGGCTATCTTGATAACGATCTTTTGATTCCCAAACGTGAACCATGTCTTCACCAATGAAGCGAGTGACAAGTCCCGGGACAGGCAGAGGATTCATCACGATACCAAAATCAACTTCACCTTGAGCGACCTTTTTGTTGATCTCGTGAGAAGGGCCGTTCACGATTTCAAGATTGAGCTTTGGAGCAAGTCTATGCATAGAGCGAAGGAATTCTCCTAATACAAACATTCCTACCGAAGGGTGACAGCCAATCTTAAACGACAGATTTGTCGGCGCCCCTTTGATCTGAAACATGAGTCTCAAGGCCTCTTCCGCTTTTGGAAGAATCATTTTTCCTTGTGGAGTGAGTTTGATCCCTGAGCGACCACGTGTAAATAACGGAAGTCCGAGTTCTTTTTCCATCTTCTTAATTCCCAAGGACAAAGAAGGCTGGGCCATATCGAGCTTCTCTGAAGCTTCGGATAAAGTCCGTGATTTTGCTACGGTGATGAAGTTTTCCAGGTCTTTAAAGGTCAAGCTCATATAGATAATTACCTATGTTAGATATTTGTCTCATTTAATTTTTAAATCTATTCCATCGGGATATCAAGTCTAAATAAGAAAGAACCGGAGGAAATTATGATTGCCCAAGAAATCAAGAACACAAACTTAACTCAGTCTATTGTAGAGGCGATGGAAGCGGTTTCAAAGCTTTCTTCCAATGAGTTAACTTTCGATCAGTTCCTTGAGGTTCCTCTCATGCAAAACATGGCCTCTCAGATGGCCACGGGACGCTCACTGAAATTTCTTTTACCGGCCTTTCCCGCTAAGAGTCCAAGCCCAGTTAAGACGTCCGGAGCACTTCCTGATTTCGGTGAAGTCATCGCCCTTCAAGCTCTAAATGAAATGTGTGCAAAAATCACCGCTAACTACAAACCAGGTGCTCAGGTGGTGATCTGTTCTGATGGACGAGTATTTAGTGATGTGGTGAATGTTTCGGATAAAACAATCGACGCTTACTCGGAAGGAATTCAAAGCATTATCAATGAGTTTAATCTCACTCATCTTTCAACTTTTTCACTCGAAGATTTATACCCTAATCTTTCGGGACCTGAACTTCGTAATCGTCTGCTTTGGCAATTTGCTAAATCGATAGAAGAAGTTCGTCATCAGGTGATTGAAGACCGGCACTACCAGGGACTTTTCAATGGGATGCATAAGTTCATGGTGGAAGATCGCATGGGGATTCCAACTGTAAAAAGTAAAAACCAGATTAACAAAGAAACAAAGAGCGCCACATACGAATTAATGAGACGCTCAGACGCCTGGTCAGCACTTCTTAATCATTACTTCAAAGGTGCACTCAGACTTTCAATTCACCCATACCCTCATACTCATGAGAAGTTTGGTGTGAAGCTGGTTTCATCTTCAAGCAAGTGGGCGACTCCCTGGCATAACGTGACCGTAAAAGTGAAAGATAAATATGAGCTGATGCATTTAGCGGAAGCAGAGAGATTGGGTGCAGAGAAAAAAGTATTCGGAGGAAAGTATGTCTTCTTCGAAGCTTAATGGAATCATGATTCTCAAAGACCAGAAGTTTTCTAAAGAAGAACTTTTGACTTATGCTCAGACTCTCTCTGATAAATCAGGCGAGATTCAGGATAAACTTCTTCATTGGGATTTTGGTCCAATGATGGAAATGAGGTTTGATCGAAATGCGCAGAACTATCTCTTCTCAGATGAAGTGGTGCCTTTCCATTGGGACGGGGCCTTTTATCGTGAACCTAGTAAACTTCTTTTTTTCTGTGAAGAGAGTGTAGGAAATGGTGGGGAAACTTTATTTGTGAACACCGAACTTCTATGGAGTTCACTCACCGAAGAAGAGAAGGTCAAATGTGAGAAAGTCACTCTCACGTACCGAACTGAAAAAAAGGCCCATTACGGTGGCGAAATTAAGGTCCCACTGGTTCAGAAGCATCCCAGAACTGGGTCGATTATTCTTCGTCTGGCCGAAGAAGTTGAAACGCATCTGAATCCCGTGACCTTGAACATCATTGGAATTGAAAACGCTGATGCCTTTTATCAAGAACTTCGAAATAAACTCTATGATCCGGCGTTCATGTATGAGCATGCATGGGAGAAGGGAGACCTCTTGGTTTGCGATAATTTTACCTTCCTCCATGGCCGTAGGGCCCTCGGTGGAAACTTAAAGCGCTCATTTAAGCGAATTCAGATTCTTTAGGGGAGCGTCATTGTCGGCCCAAAGGTCTAATTTGAGAGTGAAATTGGCCCTAAATTGTGCTATTTTGGCCATTCATTTTAAACCTTAAGGACCTTTGTTTATGTTGGCCGCCCACGATGTCCGCCTCCAGTTTGGTGGAAGAACTCTCTTTGATGACGTTAATCTTAAATTCACACCAGGAAACTGTTACGGAATTATTGGTGCCAATGGCGCCGGAAAATCGACCTTTCTAAAAATCCTGAGCGGAGAAATTTCGCCGACTTCAGGAAAAATTGAAATCTCTCCCGGTGAGCGTCTGGCAGTTTTGAAGCAGAACCACTTTGCTTATGAAGAAGAAGAAGTTCTTCGCACAGTAATTCTGGGTCATGCCAAGCTCGTTGAGATCATGAAAGAGAAAGACGCTCTATACGCAAAAGAAGATTTCTCTGATGCTGATGGAGAGCGCACGGCCGAATTAGAAGGTCTATTCGCGGAAATGAATGGTTGGGAAGCGGAAGCAAACGCTGCTTCACTTCTAGCGGGTCTGGGAATTAAAGAAGATCTTCACTCGAAAAAAATGAAAGAGCTTACCGGTGGCGAGAAAGTTAAAGTTCTCCTTGCCCAGGCACTTTTCGGTAAACCTGAAATTCTTCTTCTGGATGAGCCTACCAACGATCTTGATCTTAAGGCGATTCAGTGGCTTGAGAACTTCATTATGGATCAACAAGATACAACAGTTCTGGTTGTTTCCCATGACCGTCACTTCCTGAATAAAGTTTGTACTCACATCTGTGATATCGATTTCTCAAAGATTAAACTTTACGTTGGTAACTATGACTTCTGGTACAAGTCATCTCAGCTTGCTCAGCGAATGATGTCGGATCAGAACAAAAAAGTAGAAGAGAAAATGAAAGAACTTAAAGAGTTCATTCAGCGATTCTCTGCCAACGCTTCTAAATCAAGTCAGGCGACTTCTCGTAAGAAGATGCTCGACAAACTAACTCTTGAAGACATTCAACCTTCATCTCGTAAATACCCTTACGTGGGCTTCCGTGCTGATCGTGAGGCCGGCGACCAACTTCTTCGTGTTGAAGGTCTGACAGTGAGCCTTGAAGGTGAAAAGATCATTAACAATGTTTCTTTCACAATCAAGAAAGGTCAGAAGGTTGTCTTCCTTGCGAAGTCAGAAGTAGTGACTTCTGCTCTTTTCAAGGTCCTTATGGGAGAACTCACTCCGGATGCTGGTAAGGTTGAATGGGGTATCACAACAACTCGTGCTTATCTGCCTAACGATAACTCAGAATTCTTTAAAGACTCCTCTTTGGATCTTATCAACTGGCTTCGCCAGTACTCTAAGGACCAAACAGAAACGTTCCTACGTGGCTTTCTGGGCCGTATGCTCTTCTCTGGAGAAGAGGCGCTTAAGAAATGTAACGTGCTTTCAGGGGGCGAGAAAGTCCGCTGTATGCTTTCTAAAATGATGCTTTCAGGCTCAAACGTATTGGTTATGGACAATCCAACCAACCACCTTGACCTCGAGACCATTACGGCGGTTAACGAAGGGCTCATTGATTTTAAGGGAACTCTGTTGTTTACTTCTCATGACCACGAATTCATCCAGACAATTGCTAACCGAGTGATCTCGATTGAAGGCAAGGGAGTCAGAGATGAGGAGTGTACATACGACCATTTCCTAGGATTAGAATGATGATTTCAAATGCTCTTGTTCTTCTAGTGGCCCTACTTCACGTTTGGTTCATGATACTGGAAATGTATTTTTGGACAAGGCCACTAGGACGCAAGGCATTTGGTCTGACCAAAGAATCCGCGGAGGCGACTAAAGTCATGGCCCAGAATCAAGGGATCTATAATGGCTTTCTGGCCGCAGGTCTTATCTGGGGAGTGGTTTCGGGTCTCCATGATGTAAAAATCTTTTTTCTCGCATGTGTGATTGTCGCCGGCATTGTCGGCGCCTTCACGGCCAATAAAAAAATCCTCTACATTCAAGCTTTCCCTGCATTAGCAGCACTTATGGCGGTTGTATGTCTATAATCCCTTTCTCGTTGGTCGCATTGATATTTATCAATTCAGCTTTTGCTTTTGATTGGCAAGGTCACCGAGGAGCAAGAGGCTTATATCCGGAAAACACCATTGGTGCTATGGAAGAGGCCTTGAAGTATCCAGTCACAACTTTGGAATTGGATGTAGTGGTTTCAAAGGACATGAAGGTCGTGGTGAGCCACGAGCCTTGGATGAGCGAAGAGTTTTGTCAGAATCCGGAAGGGAAGCGAGTTAAAGGTCGTGATTACAATCTTTATAAGCTTACCTATGAAGAGATTCAGCGTTTTGATTGCGGAAGTATCCCTCATCCGCGTTTCCCTCAACAGAAGAAGATCAGAGAAGGAAAACCTCTTTTAGAAAAGCTCTTATCAGAATCTGAACAAATGCTTAAAAAGCTGAACCGCGAAAAGGTCCAATACAACATCGAAATCAAGTCCACGGCCCCGGATGAGAGAGATGGTTTTCAGCCGGACTATAAAACCTTCACAGACTTAGTGGTGAAGACCATACAGGCCCAACTTAAGAACGAAAAGTTCGTGCTTCAAAGTTTTGATTGGAGAGTGTTGCGGTACCTCCATGAGAAATATCCAGAGATTCAGCTTTCAGCCTTGATTGAAACTGAAGTGAACCCTCAAGAAAATTTAAAAAAACTGGGCTTTAATCCACAGATTTTCTCTCCAGACTTTACACTCCTTAAGAAAGAACATGTGATGGCCTTTCATGCATTGAATATTAAGGTTATTCCATGGACCGTGAACACTGTACCTGAGATGGAAAAATTAATGGCCATGAATGTTGATGGGATCATCACGGATTATCCAAATTTAATTTCTTCAGTCGCAGTTAAGAAATGCGGACCAAAGTCTCATCTCTTTGAAGGAAGATGTGTGAAAATGCCCACACACTCAGTCCCTTCGGAATTAAATCCTGGTTGGAAATGCAAAGATGGATTTGTTCAGAAACGCTCCAAATGTGTGAGGATCAAGCTTCCTCCTCATTCAGTTTTATTAGAGGATGGAAAGACATGGGCATGCAAAACTGGTTACGAACGTTATCGCGGAACTTGTAAAAAAATCTCTCACTAAAAATTAGATTCGCTAAAGCTTGAATAACTTGCCTTGAAAAGAGAATGTGACTATTCTCCGGCCACTTTTTTAGGGGCCAAGTAAAAATGCTTAGCAAGATTTATTTTTTCTTTTTTGTGATCGGATTTATCGGGAGTGTACTCTCGATTGTTCGTTCATTATCAGAAGAGAAAAGTCTTGAAGATAGTTGGCTCGATTACCTTGGACCATTTTTCTTTTTCACTTCTTTTGTCGGCATCACTCTCGTTCAATTTAATGCTTGTAGAGACTCAATCACTGTTCCGGTTTCAATCTGTATTGGCCTCTTCTTTTCTTATTGTTCACAGGTCCCCTTTAAAACAGATCGTAAAGGGCCGGCAGTATGAACACTATTCGTCGTGGGCGTTTATTTGATCATGTTGAACTTAAAGTTAAAGATATTGATGTCAGTAAGAAATTCTATCGTCCTGTGATTGAAAGCCTGGGTCTGTCTATTAGCTTTGAAAATGGAAAGAGTTTCAGCGTTGATGAGTTCTTTGTGATTGAATCTGATTCACCTTCAAATACTGTTCACCTTGCTTTCCAGGCCCCACATCCGGCGGCAGTGAAGATGTTCTATGATACGGCCCTTCAAAACGGGGGAATGTGTAATGGCGCTCCAGGAGCGAGAAACTTTCATACCAATTATTATTCTGCTTATGTTTTAGATCCGGATGGGAACAATATTGAGGCCGTTTTTCACGACCCAAATAGCACCCTTCCTACAATTCTGAGTTCACACATCTAATTTCTTTTCCATCTCAAACTGAGACACAAAATTATCAAGCCCCTTATTCATCCAGAAATGAATCATGGGTTTTGAGCGATCATCAATGTTCATAACTCGGATTCGTTGATCACCTAACTTCATGTGAAGGAGTAGTTGATCTAAGTGACGATCAACCGGATCAAGGGCGCCCATTTCACGAAGGGCACCGTTGTAGGGAGTATAGACCGCATAGGCAACGAGAGTATTTTGATAACGAAGCTCATGGGTCTCGTGATTTTCTTTTGCCTTCATCAGAACTTCTGAACTGGCCTCAGAGGCAGGTTCGAAGAGACGGATGTTCTTCATCTCTTGTGAGTAGGCGAGTGGTTTCACGGCATAGTGAAATTCGTTTGAAGGGCCACAACAAATGTTAAGTTCACCCTGGAAGGAAAGAAGTTCTCTTGTGGTTTTAAATCCCATCCTTTCATAAAGGGCAATCGCGCGATCATTACCTTTAATAACTTCTAAGCTCACGGTCTTAAATAGTTTCAGCTCAGGAAGCGCTTTTTCGTATATTTTTTCAATGAGGTGCTGACCTCTATGACTGGGAATTACTCCAGTTCCAAAATTAAAGATCACATCCTTCATTGGAACATGCAGGACGAAGGCCACGAGCTTATTTTGATCAAAGACCCCGTAAGATAGAGAAAAGTCCACTCCGGCCGTTTTCCAGCGCTTCAAATGTAGGTCCCGATTGAAATCCAAGGGGATAACATAGTTTTTGAAGGCCTCACAAAAGGCCTCAAAAATGGTGTCGATGGAAGTGTGTTCCAGGCTTTTAATTTCCATGGCTTATCTTATCACTTTTAAGTGTAAAAAATACCTCAAAACTTGAGGAAGCGTGATCAATGTCCTATAAGACGCGGCATCTATTCCTTCAAAAGGACGTAAACATGAATAAGCTTTTAGTACTGGCCACCGTGGCCTTGATCGGTTCTGCACACGCTGCGAAGTGGGACAGAAACAACAACCCTAAATTGTTTGATGCTGTTGCTGCGACAAAAATCAATATGACTTTCCATGATCTTCCGCTGTCTGCTCGTCTTCTTGATGACAGTATGGCGTGGTCGGAAACTTTCTGGCCTTCACGTTTTGGTGGAATTGCGTACCGTTGGAATCACCCAAACCCTCAGCCTTTCAAATACACTCTTCATACAAAAGAAGAGCTTTTGAAAATGTCTGAGAAAGAACTTTCTCAACTTTCTCCTTCTGAGCTCTATGACATTGCAATGGGGGACTATGGCTATACTCTTACGAAGAAGACTCTTAAGAGCTACAAGCCAGATGATCTTTGGTGGGAAGGAATCTGTGATGGATGGGCCTTGGCCGCTTCTCATTACTCTGAACCAGATAAAACTGTTGTGACAAATAAAGATGGTATCAAAGTTCCGTTTGGAGCTTCTGATGTTAAGGGCCTTCTTTCTATGCATGAAGCCTACAACGCAAACGGTATGTACGCTCGTGTAGGAGCTCGTTGTAAAGTTAACGGTAAAGTGACTGGTGAATCATTTCCTGATGATAAATTCCCTAATCCACCAGCACCGAAAGACGCTAACAGACCAGAATGTGCAGATGTAAACGCTGGTGCTTTCCACGTTGTTATCGCCAACATGATTGGTATTAACTCTCAAGGCTTCATCGCTGAAGTTGATCGTTACAATGATGTATGGAACCAGCCTGTTTATTCATACGATTCAAAAATCGTAGGTGAGCTTCCTCTAACTGAGAAAGACATCAAAGCAGGAATTGATAAGAAGATTCAAATTAAGACTGATATGACCTACGCTGAAGAGCTGGTTTTCTGGAAACAAAAATACGCTGACGAAGGTTACCTTGGTTTCGTATCAAAAGAACCAGTAACTGGAACTTTGGCACAGACTTATTCAGTGAGAAACTACGAGTATGTTATCGAGCTTGATAATGCGGGCCAGGTCATTGGTGGAGAGTGGATCTCTGAAACTCGTCCGGACATGATTTGGGCAAAAGCAAAAGTTCCTAAGTTCATTAACGGCAAGTATCCACTTGCAGGTCTATCGATCATCTATAAACCAGTTGTTCATTCAAAATAAAAAAAAGGCCCCTAAACGGGGCCTTATTTTATTATGTCCACTCACCTTTAAGAATTAGTTTGACCGTGGTTCCCGAAGGGGCGTCCCCTTGGGCCTCAATTGATTCAACCACCACCTGACCGCCATACATTTCAACAAATGACTTCATGATATGCATACCGAAACCAGTTCCGATTTCGCCCATGGTTCCAGGTCGGGACGTCTTTTTATTGATATCGAAAAGTCCTTTAATCAATTGTGTGGGAATTCCAATCCCTGAATCCTTGATCTCAATGGCATAGCTGCCTTGGTTAACAGGATAGGCGTTAATGACGATTTTGCTTCCGATAGGAGAGAACTTGATGGCGTTGGAAATAATATTACCCAGTACTTGATTATTGAAGCTGATGGGCTCTACTAAGACATTAAGACCCGCGTTCTTGTCCCAATGGTACTCAATCGCCAGATGTTTTCGTTCAAGCTCATTGCTAAAAACTCGCGTGACATACTCCACGGCACTATTGAGTGAAACCATCGTTAGATCCACGTTGGCCTTGCCCTTACTGACGGCATACATCTTACGAATGTTCTGAGTAATTTCGAGCATGGCCTCAGAGGCCTGGGTCGCGATCTCAAGACCTCGGCTATTTTCACCTTCAGGGATTTGCTTTTTAGCGAGCGAGAGCCCGATGGCAATTCTTCCCAGTGGGTTGGCCAAATCGTGAAAGAGTACGCGGAAGAGATCATCGATTTTTTGACTTTGTTTCTGAAGAAGTTCTTCTGTGTGTTGTCGTAGTCCTGCGTAAACCACCACAAGAGTTGTACTGATAAACACCCAACCAAAAACAAGAAGAGCGTGAGACCAGACAAATCCCGTCTCTGAGATGAGATTGGGGCATTCATAACCAATAAGATGAAGGATAAAAAATCCGAAGGCCACCAGCGAAGAAGTCACACTCCAGGTAATAGCACCTTTCTGCGCGCAGATAACGCCACCAATGAGTGGCAAAACTCCGAACCAGATTAAAATGTTACTCGTGAAACCGCCGGTATAATAAGTGAAGGTAGATTGATGAATGATACCCGCACCTAAAAGTACGTTAGAGATGAAGTAAGTGTTGTTAGTCACACGGAATAAAAGTGGTGAAAACAAATGCACCAACGAACAGATAAGACCGATGATACCAGGAACAGGTGAAGAGATCGTAAAGCTCGCTAGAATAGCGTACGACCACATCAAGACACCCGTACATAGAACCGTCACAATTTGCGAGTGAATCTGACGTCGATCGATGTCGTTCAGGCGCACCCTGTGATAAGACACAAAGTTATAAATGGTGAAGTACCAGCCAAGGGCCGGTATCTTTTTTAATTGCATAAAGAGCTTATCGGGTTTTTTAGGCCTGTATTAACAATTGGACTAAAGGTTTTTATATCCTGAAGTTTCCTTAGTATACGTTCTTAAGCTTAACTTCCGACAAAACTGCTTCGACTGATTTAAGGAGCGTATCCTGGTTAATCATGTCCTTCCCAAGGGAGTATTCTTTAGGGGCGAGGAGCTTTTCAATGGAATGGCTCTCTTTATTGATCTTAGTCGTAACCGAAGACGTATCAAGCTTTTTCACCTGGAAATCGTACTTCATCACCAATTTATCTTCATCCATTGAGAACGTAAGATTCAGTGATTCAATGTTGGCCATGTCACGTGATGTTGGTGGCAAAAGTTTAAATTCGACACCTTTCTTAGAGGCCTTGAATTCTTTTTGCTTAAAGCGGTGAAACGTATCCAAAAGACCCACGATTTTTGTGTAGAGTGCCTTAGGCTCAATCTTAGATTGTAAATGGTTTTCGTTAAACTGACGGCCATAGGCGAGGTAGTAGCTGGCCTTTTTATCTGTCACTGGAGAATTTGGTCCCACGTTAAATGAGAAAGAAAGCTCTGCTTCTTCTCCGGCCTTAAGTTCTTTTTGCTCAAATGTCGTTGTGGCATCAAGCTTCAACGCACCTTCAGCACGAGCATGGATTTTTTTTATTTCAGCATAGGCAAGACCCACTCCTGCGTCAGCAAGACTGATGGTTTCTGTGCCGTGGTTTTTAACTTTAAGCGTTCCATTTATGCTGGAGCCCTGCTGCCAGGATTCACCAACGGTTTCAATGTTCCACTCTAGAGGCTTATTAAAAAATGTTCCTTTCATGGCCCAAACTTTATCCCGTCCTTTTGGCTTTTTAAAGGAAAAAGCTTAAGCTTCTGAGTTATGAAACTTCATCATGTTGCTTTGATCGTGAGTTCTCTTGAAAAGTCCCTGAGCTTCTATCAGGAGGCGTTGGGATTTAGTGTTCTACGAAAAGAATTTCGTGAAGAGCGGAATTCCTGGAAAGTGGATTTGGTGAGAGATGAGATTCAGCTTGAGATATTTACCTTTCCGGGTGCGCCTGCCAGACCTTCTTATCCCGAGGCAATGGGACTAAGACACCTTGCTTTCTCAGTGGAAAACATCGAAGCATTTCATCAGGAATTAAAAGGGAAGAAGATTCAGGTGGAAGAAATAAGGGTCGATCATCAGACCGGGAAAAAGTTTTTCTTCTTCGCCGATCCGGATAATCAACCCTTAGAAATTTACGAAAATTAACGAGGCAGAGTACAACCGCGACGAGATAGGTCGAAGTTGAAGTCTGGAGTTAGACAAGTGTAAACGTTGTAAGTCTGTTGACCGTAACGAACACCTTTTCTCACTTCAACCTGGCCGGCCTGATCAACTTCACATGGGTTGTTCATTGTACAACGACGACCGCTTTCGTTTGAAGTGTTATTGATACCGATTACACGTCTCTCACCGCGAGCGATGATTGGTGAACCAGAAGTACCGCCGATAGTGTCACAGCCTTCTGTGTAACGGATTGAATCAGTAAATGTCCAATCAGCTTCTCTGATCTGGTAAACGAAACCATCGATGTCACAGCTGTAACCACGGTCCCAGTAACCAGAAATGATATCAATGCTCACACCAGCTTGTGGACGAACAGAATCAAGTAGGAAAGGACGAACTTTCGTACGAGCGATGATCTCGTTGTACGATTCAGTTAGCTCATAGAAAGCAACATCTGTGTTTGTCATTGTAGCGAAAAGAATCTTTGTCGCTTGGATGTTGTGAAGTTTGAAATTCACATCATAAAGCTTAAGTGAGCGAGGAGCTGAACGGTTTACCCATACTTCACCTGGCTTAAGGAATCCGCCTGGAGCAGATACACAGTGACCGTTAGTCATCATGATTGCTTTAGCTGTAAGAGGCATACCGTTGAAAGCAACGAGTGAGCCTGAACAGTTAGATAATTTCACAATACCTTCGAAGTCATAGTTACGAGCTTCGAAAGATTGAACTGATTTAAGATTTGAACGCTCAAGAGCGTTGTGTGGGGCAACTGGGAAAGCGAAAGCGGCCGTGCTAACCAGTGCGAATGCAAGAGCGAAAAGAGTTTTCAAAATTTCCTCCTAAGATTTTTTGGAGGATTTTTATATCAAGGGAAGGAACTGACCGTCCTTCCCTGTAAGTTTTTTTGAGTAATTAAGTGTACACAGAGGTTAGGCCGCTTTGACCTTCTTATGTTGCTCGAGAATACAGTGCATCATTTGCTGATAAAGCTCTTCTGAGTAATGAAGATTGCGGAGAATACACTCTTGTTCATTCTGAGAAAGGGATGAAATGGTCTTAATGGCTTCTTCCAGATGATGAGGATCCTCCTCTGCATGGACCTTTAGAAACAGTACAGATCCTTTATGAAGATCTTTGATCTCCATGTAGCTATCTTTGGCCCAGTTTACGGCGAGACCTTCTAGAAACAGGATGTAGCCCAAGAGGCTGGTCCCGCCTTCAAAAGAAATTCGATAATACTGTGAGTGGTAGAAGGCCTGAGTGGGAATCATTTCCTGATACTGCGAAATGTTTTTTCCCAGACGTTCGATGTCCTTTAGCGCCAGAAGATCGTGACGTTCTTCTTCGCCCAAGTGATGCTCGAAATGATGTCGCAGTTCCTCGTTTTTCAGGTGGGGCAGAGAATAACCCAGAAGAGAAGTGGAGTGGCGAACAAAAAAATATGTCTGGGCGAGCCATTCGCCATAGACCTCTTTGTCTTTAAACAAAGTCGAAGGATTGTTTTTGGAAAACTTTTTCATCGAATCCTGATAGGCCTTTTTGATATTCATAACTATGCCACCTTTTTGAAAGGAACAATGTTCGAAGTTACTTCAAATTCACTGACGTGATCGAGACGAGTCCATAAATCTGAAAAGAGGGAAGAAAGATTTTTCCTCTGAATCATCGCCTCAATTCCTGATCGTTCATAGGCCACGAGTTGTGCCGCCAGAGGAACCCCATAGTAGTTGAAAGGGTGATTTTGATTCAGAACCGTGGCGCCAAATTCCTCACCACCCGCGTTCTGCATACCGCGAGTGAGATTCAAGTGACCGGCCATGACACCACTCATGGAATTCAGAAAACGCAGATGGTTGTAGTAGAAAAGAATTTCTTTCCATCTCACCACGTGTCCTTTACCGGTAAATTCAGGACTCACAGTGAACTGTGAGCAGATAATACAGTCGGGAGAAATTTGTCGAAGTTCATTGAAGGCCTCCTGAGTCCATGGTTTAAACCAGGAGTGATCAGGCATTGGACCTTTTGATAAAGTGCCATGAGTGAAGGAGGCCAGACCCACACAACGGTCTTGATAAAACAAAACTCCCATCTCATCCGGAATGATAAACCCATCTGAACTTAAGGGTTCTTTCACACCAATTTCAGAGCGAAACTTTTCCCATGCGGTCCTCCAAACCTGGTAAGCGGCATAGTACTCTTTCTCGTAGCCCTCTAATGGATGTCGAGATGGCATTAACACGTACTTCAGATCTTTAACCCAGCTTTCCATATGTCTCCCTTGTGTTCAGCGCAAGAAAGCATAAGGGGATTCTTAATGTATTGAGTCTTAGACGGAAATTAGACAAATATAAGTAGCGGAACCCAAAAGGATTTAAAAGGCAGTCTTAAGAAAAATTATAAAATCTATTAAGAGACTTCCTATGGAAGTTGGCAGCAGGTTCAGGTAATCAGGTCACTTTTCTGTTTAGTTTCCTTGAAGCTTTTGGCCGTGCTCTTCTTGAGGCTCACGGTAACGGTGGTTCCCTTGTCCATGCCGTCTGAGTGGATGTGGTGAGTTCCGTCGAATTGACGAAGGAAATAACCCATGACCATGACTCCAAAGCCTGAACCAAGTTCACCCTTTGTACCTTCAGTTGAATGAAGGAGTCGTTTTTCCAGACGATCAGGATCTATTCCAATACCAGAATCAATAAAGGCAATTCGAATGGTATTATCAACCTCGGTTACTTTGATCTTGATTTCTGAACCTTCATGGGAAAACTTCAAAGCGTTTGAAAGAATATTGGCAAATACGTGTTCAGTCAGAGTATTTTCTTCGGCCGCCACGTACACATCTAATGGGATCGAACTCTCATAAGCAATTTTAACGTTTTTCTCTTTTAGGCGAGAATCAAATTGAGTCATGAGTCTGTGAATCGCACGATCAATTGAGACGTCATGGATGGCCACAATGCTGGCCTGGTTTCTGGTGACGATGGCATCACGAATACGGGAAATCATATCCAGGGCCGATTTGGTGTTCATTTGAATGCGGTCCCAGATCATTTTAACGTCAGACTCTTGAATGCGACCTGATTGAAGCATGCCGATATAGGCGTTGATGACCGTAAGAGGATTGGCCAGATCGTGGGAAACAGTCTTGATCAAAATCTCGTTCACTTCACGACGGTGATTGATCAGAAGTGGTAGGAAAATGGAAATACACTGATACTGAGCGATTGAAACACCCCAACCCCACCAAGCGGCCGATTCTTCTAAGCGGAAGAAGGCGTAGTTGAAGTGGTTGATGATTGAAGTTAGAAGAACAATTGAGAGGCCCTTCTCAATCCAGTTGGCCTCAAAGCGTTTACTCACCAGAGAATTCCAAACTGGCTCCCAATAAGGCAGGGTCGTTGAAAACGTCACCGGTAATAGGGAAATCGTAAAGCCCAAATCTGTATAAAGCAGCAGGTAAGCCGATGCCACCATACCAAAGGCCTGAACCGCTAGAAACTTTTTCCAATCTGACTCGATACCGCGCGAGTCGCGAAGGACCTTTGTCTTCAAGAACGCAGGAATGAACTGAAAGAAGTAGGCAAAGCCAATGGCCGTAGGAGAATCGTTAAGTAAGGCAACTGCCACGTAAGTAGCAAATAGCGAAGTCCAATACCAAATGAGCTGATTAAACTCCTTGTTCTTGGTCTTGATCTTGGCCGCCCAGGCGATACCAAAGTTAATAATGGTCGTGCCAATCAGGAAGAAGAATATGTACTTTACTACTTCATTCATAAGACTAAATTAGAACCCGAAGCTGAGTCTTAGGCAAGTTAAGAAGGCTGAACCTGTTAGGATTACTTACTTAATGACCTGATTTTAAAGTTCTTCTCCGGCAGGCTCAAATAATGGCTCGAAGTCCCCTAATTCTTTAGATTTTTCCAATAATGCGATCAGGTCCTGGTCGAGTATTTTGTACAAATCAGTGAATTTATCCAGTACGTAATAAAGTGGCTGAGGGATGTCGATTCGATACGGCGTTCTAAGGGCAGTCAGAGGATCAAATGGTTCTCGTTTTGGAACAGGGCTTTCCACTGACCAAACGGTCTCGTGAATTGATGAAAGCATCCCACCACCGTAGGCACGAATGCCTTCCGGAGTCTTTAATAGGCCAAATTCGATGGTAAACCAGAATAAACGGAAGAGACGTCTGCGATCTTTGCCGTTCACTGAAAGCGCGATCTTACCAAACTCTTCCATGAAATTAGCGTAATCTGGAAAAGTCAAAAGAGGCACGTGTCCATAGAACTCGTGGAAAATATCGGGCTCTTGGATGTAATCCAGTTCTTCCGGAATGCGAATGAAACTTGCGGCCGGGAATTTTTTGTTGGCCAGAAGGGTGAAAAACTCTTTGGCAGGAATGAGGGCCGGAACCACTTCCACTTCCCAACCAGTGAAGTCTTTCAAGCGAGAGTTAATTTCGGTGTGCTGAGGTACATGATCTACAGAAAATCCGATGCGGTTAAGACCTTCCAGAAACTCAGGGCAAGCACGGGTCTTAACGATTTCCGCCTGACGAGTAATAAGGGTGCGCCAGGTATTGTTTTCGGCCGCTGTCCAGTCGATCAGACCTTTTGCATTTGGTTGCTTGGAAATGTAGGTTGTTTTCATGTCTTCCCTCAACTCCATTATAGTGAGGAAAGATTCCTTAACCTATGGAATTGTAAAATATTCTCTGATAGCTTACGAGCATGTCCATGCCAAATAACCAACTTTTTATATCACCGTCCGAGGAAGTGGATGAATATCTGGGATTTAAAATCAAAGATATTGAACATGGTCTGTTTCTGAAAGCGAAGGGCCTAAGGCCAGAAGGTGATCTGAATAACTTGGGTCATGTACTTCATGGTGGACACCAGACTTGGGTGGGTCTTGATCCGCAGACACTCAACACTCCTTATGAAGAATTAAAGACCCTTTGTGATGTGCTGAGACCTCACTCGGGAGAGTTGATGGTGGATCTCGGTGCCGGTTATGGTCGCCTAGGAGTGGTGCTGGCCCATTTGTATCCCGAAGTTCATTTCATTGGGTATGAGTTGGTGGATGAACGAGTTCAGGAAGGGAAGCGGATTTTTGAGAAGCTAGGGTACGCTAACGGAACCTTGGTGACAGCGGATTTGACCTCAGATTTTAAACTTCCGGTGGCGGAGTATTACTTCATCTACGACTACGGAAAAGTCGCTCATATCAGACAAACGTTAAAAGAATTAGATGGCCTCGCTGATCAGCATTCTTTCACTGTGATTGCCCGTGGAAAGGGTGTTCAAAGTATCATTGAGCACGAGCATCCTTGGCTGGCGGACATTTACCCGGTTCATCGGGAAGAAAATTTTTCTATTTATTCAATGACGGATCCGGACAGTCGCGGATAAGCCTGATCTGAAGATCCTGCACCATTTTAATTTTTCGCTCACGAGGATTCTCAGGAAATTGCTTTTTGTATTCAGCAATATCAAGATAGCTCATGTTCATGTGAATGGTTTTAAACACCTTCGGAAGTGTTTGTCCTGGAGCTTGAATGTGATGAAGGCCTCCTGAGAAAGCGAGAACCATTCCACCGTGATCGATGTTTTCAATGATATCGGCAACGCCACCACGAACCGTCATGGGCTTTCCGAATTTATCGAGACCATTTGGTCGCTTCATACGACCTTCGGCCGCAATCATAATCACAGAATCTTTATCAATGGATTTTAAATAATTGTCCCAAGTTGAATCTTTCTTGCGAGAGACCGAGGCGATGTTGGGAATCATGAGCTTATAGAAGCGACCCACGAGTGGGCGATTCAAAGTAATGTCTGCTCCCGGCACATTCATGTGATCGGCCAGATGCCAGAGGTAAGAAAACGGCAGAAGCTGAATGAAGATCGGCTCGTAAAGAGAAGTATGGTTTAGAAACACGTAAAGGCGTGCTTTTTTCCAATGATCTTTAGGGACATCAGTTAGCCAGGATGATTTGGCCCGAAATAAAACCCAAGAGACAGATTTAACAGTTGAGAGAATGAGAAAGGCTAAGATTCGGCGCATTTGTTTTTAAATTCACTGGCAGTCATATCATAAACAATCCAGGCCTGTGGTTCACAAGGGTCTTTGTGATATCCACGAAAAGTCATTCCCATTTTTTGCATGACTTTGATGCTTCCGACATTGTCGGGCATCGCCTTGGCGATGATACGTTTAAGGTTAAGGGTCTCGAAACCATACTTCAAAGTGACAAGAGATGCTTCAGTGGCATATCCCTGGCCCCAATGTTTTTTCATAAAACGATAACCAAGATCAACTTCATCTGATTCTGGAAAGTAACGAAGACCACACCAACCAAGATATGTTCCATCTTTCAGCGTGACTGAAAAGCGTCCCATTTTATATTTCTGGAACTGAGGAAACATGCGTTCTTTGATTTGAGTTTCAGCTTCAAGAACAGTTTTAAGAGAAGAGTCACCTGTATATCGAACGACTTCAAAATCCGAGTTGAGTTCATAGAGATGAGGTGCATCTTCTAAGACTGCTGGGCGGAGGATGAGTCGTTTGGTTTCAAGCATGCTTAAGACTAGCGTGTTTTGGTCTTTCAAGCTACAGTTTTCCCTATGAATCAGAAAACTCAGTCATTGATTTTTGGAGTTATCACCATTCTATGTTGGGGAAGTCTCGCAACTTTCGGAAAACTCCTGATTCATCTTCCGCCTTTTTATGTTTTGGGCGCCTGTTTTCTCATTGGATCTTTGCCTGCATTTGCCCGGCCCAAGGAGATGTTTCCCGATTTAAAAATCTTGATTTGGGGAGCAGGCGGGTATTTTGGTTATCACTTTTTATTGTTCTATGCTTTTAGATTCGCTCCGGCGATTGAGGCCAATCTGATTAATTATCTCTGGCCCGTGATCATGGTGATCATAACTCCCATGTTTTTTCCGGAACAAAAACTTCGTTGGTATCACATCGCGGGTGCTGCACTGGCCGTTGTTGGTTCAGTGGTTTTAGTTTTCGGGAAAGGTGGAGAGTTAAAGAGTGAATACCTAACTGGTTATTTGCTCGCTTTGGGTGCGGCTTTTGCCTGGCCCATTTATTCTGTCGGGAAAAAGAAAATGAAACCCACAACTGTTTGGGCGATTGGGGGATTTTGTTTTGTGAGTGGAGTGTTGTGCTTTCTTACTCACATGTGGCTAGAACCGAGAGTGGTTATTCAACCGGAAGATCTGTGGAAATTGATTGTGATGGGACTTGGACCTTTTGGTCTGGCATTTTACTGCTGGGACATTGCCCTTCGAATGGGAGATTCCCGTGTAATTGGGGCCCTTGCGTACTTAACTCCGGTTATTTCAACCATCGGACTCGTGATTTTTGCGAGTGAGTTGCTAGTTTTTAATACTGTTGTTGCTATTGTGCTGATTATTGGTGGAGCGAGTGCAGGACTGCTGGATTTTTTACCTTCAAAACGGTTAAAATAGCTCCAGAGGTAAGATATGCAACATCACTGTACGATTGAACAAAAAGACACAGGCGTTTTTCTCGCCAATGAACAAAAAACGAAATGGGTGACGATCATCACACTCGTTACCATGATTGTTGAAATCGCAGTCGGTTATTGGACCGGTTCGATGGCCCTTTTAGCAGATGGCTGGCACATGGCCTCGCATACTCTGGCCCTCTTTTTATCTCTGGTTGTTTACTATCTTTATCGTCATCCAAAATTCAGAGCATCGTTTACTTTCGGTGGAGGAAAAATTCTTTCTCTCGGCGGATATACGAGTGCTTTATTTTTGATTTTCATTGCTGGATCTATGATCGTTGAATCGATCATGCACTTTTATGAAACAAAACCGATTAAATATGATGAGGCGATCGTCGTTGCGGTGATTGGCCTTGTGGTCAATATTGTTTGTGCCATTATTCTTCACCAAGGTGAGGATCATGGGCACTCGCATTCGCATGGTCATTCGCATGGACATGATCATTCGAATTGCTCGCATGGTAAGAGTAAACTTGCTCCGGCCGGTGGCGGTCATCATCACCACCACGGTCATTCACACTCTCACGCTGAAGATTTCAACCGTGAAGGTGCTTACGTACATATTTTGACTGATGCTTTGACGTCAGTGTTTGCGATCGGTGCACTTCTTTTGGGAAGATGGCAGGGACTAAGCTGGCTTGATCCGGCAGTCGGTATCTTGGGTGGTATCGTTGTTTTCAAATGGTCACTCGGACTTATTCGTCAAAGTGGGATGGATCTCCTGGATGCTCATGAAGCTTCTATTGATCGCGACAATCTTATTAAAACACTTGAGACAGATGGTTCAAAAGTTTTGGACATTCATCTTTGGAAGCTCGCTCCTGGACAAGTTGGTTGTGAGATCATGATTAAGGGTTGTGGTAAAACTTCGGCAGAGTATCGTGACCTTATTCAGAAAGAGTTCAACATTCATCACTTGATTATTGAAGTTGTGTGAGATGTGGACTCCCGCTGAGAAAAAGTTTTTAAAGTCACTCAATACACCTCATAAAATTCAGCGCTATCTGGACGATCTTATTTATAATCCGGATAATTCGGCCTGTTCTCCTCGTTATGTGATGATGACGGGTGATGGGCATTGTTTTGAAGGTGGACTTCTTGCGGCCGCTGCTTTGGAACTTCAAGGTCATCGGCCTTTGATGGTGGATCTCGTGGCCCATAATGATGATCATCATGTGTTGGCGGTTTATAAAACCAAGACCGGTTGGGGGAGCATTTCAAAGTCCAATACCACTCTTCTTCGAGGTCGTGAGCCTTTTCATAAATCGATTAGAGAACTTGTGATGAGTTACTTTCCGTTTTACTTCAATACCAAGGGACATTTAAGTCTTGAGGCCTACTCAGCTCCAATTAATCTTAATCGTTTCAATCACTGGAACTGGCGCACGTCAGATGAGGACTTAGAAGAGATGGGAATGAGCTTTAATGATCTTCCTCATTTCACGATTGCTTCTAAACGAACTTTGACAAAACTTCCCAAAGTGAAGGATCAACTGTTAGAGGCCTGTTTTTTAGGGGCAGATCAGAACGGTTTGTATCAGGCCTAGTTTAAGCTCATGAGGTGAATGCCCTTCATGGTCGGGTGATTCACGAACTTCTTTAAATAATCCAGGAATGGTTCTTCTTTAACTTTTCCCGTGGTACTCGCGTGACGAAGATAGACCACGTTGTTTCGTTTAAAGATAAAACCCTGGTGAGAGATGTTCTGACGAGTTCCGATGAGGTCGGTTAGGTCCCAGTTTGGGCGAACGAAGTTTACAATTGAGCCGGTAGGGATCTTGTTTAAGAGCTGCGGTTTTTTCACCAGCATATTGATCTCAAGATAATTCACACGTGCCATAGAGGAAGTGTAATACTCTGCCTGCGCGTGAAGTTCCTCTAAACGCTCTTGTCTCTCAAGCTCAGAGGCGTTCGGCATTTTAATTTCAGAAATTTTGATCTTACGAAGCCAGTTTGGGAAATTGATCAGGGCCTCTGCGATCTTGATTTCTTTTGTGACTGCCGAGTTGATCTCAGTCATGTAGCCATTTTCGATGTTAAACGGAATCCATTGAAGATCGGTGAAGTGATTACGCTTTAAATAATCAATTTCACCATTTTCATAACGGATTTTATCCAGGTGCACTTCGAACTCAGCAACATCTCGGGCAAGTGCCAGGGCCATGATGGTTTCAACATAGGTCGTGCAATCAAATGTATCAAAGCGGTAAAGGGGATCCTGATCATAGCGACCGTCCGGGCCTTCACCCAGTGGGCCACCTTGGCCGTAGGGAAGTCCTACGAAGGTCTTTGAGATAAGATCCAGGCGCTTAGTCAGTGAAGTTTCGTCTTTAAAACGCAATAGAATGTCCTGGGCCTCCTCACGAGGACCGGCAAAGGCCAGGGATTGACTCAAAACGAGCAAAACTAAAAACTTCAACATCCTTTAGTTGTCCCTTTTTTGGAAAGAGTCTGTCAAAAGCTGTAAGACTATTTTGTACTTTCTACGCGCGGAAGTCCGCGACGGAGAAGACCGTGAAGCATGCGGTAAATGAGCTCATCTGTCGTCAGCGGCAGGAGGTTCATTTCGAATCTTGAACGGCGAATCAAGGTCTTAAGCCCAGAAATGATCAAACGGTAGGTAATAATCTTGATCCGGTGAAGGGTCCCGAAGGTATATTGGCCCACTTTCTCGGAGCCCATTTTTTTACTGAGGATGTAAAAGTAGCCCTGTTCACGGCGCTCAAAGCGCTCTTCGAATCTCACCAGGAGCTTCCAAAGGAATCTGTTCCATCTTGAGACCGTCATGAACTCTGAGGTCCAGATGTTTTGATAGCGGCGGGTGAAGAGGTTTCTTGAGGCCACCCGGATATCACTGATGAGGCTACTTTCTTCCCATGAGCGCTGTTTTGGATGAGCGTTCCAGGATTCCACCACGTTCCAATAATCTTCAAGGGAATGTCTTCGAAGTTGCTCCAGGCATTCCACGAGACACAGGGTAAAGCCCATACCTTGGAGCTTTACGTATTCCTGGCGATCTTTCAGCCACTCTTTGGTTGGCGTCTCTAGGATATATTTCACTGATGCTGGTTTAGTTTCAGTCAGAATTTCAATTCGAAGATGCGTACTTTTAATGAGACTCGATCCATCGGTTGCGAGAGTGAGGTGCGTGTTTTCCTCAGGCGAAGTTCTGATGAGTTCGATGTTACATACGTTCTCAGCGTTCAAGAGTACCAGTGCTTCTTCAATTGAAGTCAGGTCTCGTTCATCTAAGGTCGGGCCCACTTCCTGTTCAGGTGAGTTCTTCACGAGATCAAAAGCAATTGGAAGAACGGCCTTTGCTACTTTAAACGGACCGATGGAAAGAATATGGCGAATGAGCATCTTCCAGCCAAACTGCTTCTGGAAAATCTGTCCGAAGTTGTGGCGAGAAGAAATCGCAGTCGAAGTTAAGTAGACTTGAGAAAGCCCGCGCATTGCCGCTTGTACTTCAATTCTTAAATTAATGTTCGCTTCACCTAAAAGTCGGACAAAGTCCGATAGATAACGGATGAAGGCACCTTGATTTCCGCGCTCAATAAATTCTTCGATGAGCTTTTGCGTGCGCTCGTTTTTTAATTCTTCTGGATTCTCAACCAGACCTTCCAGTGATTCAAAAATTCCTTTTTCATCACTTAGAATCAGTCGGTAAAGGAAGCCGATGAAAATTTTGATGGTACGGTCGTCCCAAGTAAAACACGGATTCAAGTCGATGAGTTTTACTTGTAAACGATCCGGATCATAAAGAATATTTCCAGCATGTGGATCGGCCCAGATAATTCCTTTCTGAAACATGAGGTAGAGATAAGCATCACTCACGAGATCCGCGATGCTCATGCGCTCAAGGTATTTCGAGTGAACCACTGAAGTGATCTTTTCACCTTGAATTTTTTCCATCATGGAGACATCAGATTCCACATGGAAGTATTGAGGGACCTGAAGATCAAATTGACCTTTGAGGGCCTCTCGAACGCGATCGGCGTTTCGCTTTTCTACTCTAAAATCAAGCTCACCAATACTTTGAGTGGCGTAGTTGATGATTGTGCGTTTTAAGGCCGTGACAAGACCTCTGACTTCGAGTTGTTCATCAAGAGTCAGTTCCGTGCTCTCGAGGTTTCGATCCAGATGGGTCAGAATATCGAGGAGAGTTTCTTTTTGTTTCTCAAAAAGTTCAGTCAGCCCTGGTCTTTGAATTTTAATCAGTACCGAGTTATTGGGATGAAGTTTTCTTCTTCCTAGTTCAGTTAATTCAAATTCATAAATTGCTCCAACCGAGGCGCCAGCGAAAGCGTTCTGCACTCCATTTGGGATATGAATGTAATTTTTTAAGCGGCTCCAGCTTGGTCGCTCTAGCACGTTTAAAACATAGGCCCATGATTTTTGCTGGCTTCCGAAAATGCCACCAAGTTTATCTTGTTGGTGACGAAGTTCTTTCGCGAGCGACGGAGGTGCAAGTTCCGCCAGAACTTGGGCAAGCTTCACATACATGCCACCAAGTTCCTGAAGCACAATCGAAATAATTCTCCCTTGGGAGAGTTCTTCTCTCGGTGTACACAAAATGCTGATGAGTGAAGTCATACAGCGATCGGCCGGCAGGTGATTTAAGGCCTCATCAATCAGCGGCAGGAGAAGATTTCTTCCTTTCACATTCTGTTTCAGGATTTCTACCAGCTGCGGACGCACTTCCTGTTCATAGAACTTATGCATGATTCTTTCTGTGAGAAGAATCAGCTTATGGTGTTCAATCTCCGGCAGTTCATAAAGAGCAGTAAAGAGTGGTTCCTTCAAATAGGGAACGATACTCAGCGCCTGATCTGAAAAAACCGGGAAGAGTTGCAGAACCGGCAGGTAGCTCTTTGCAACGGTTCCAATCATATCTTCGATAAGATCTGCTTGGTCCAAAAGATCGAAGATCTCTGGGTGCTGGCCAATGGTCTCGAAGAACTTATTGAAGAATTCCGTCAGGACGGGCGCGAGGGTCTCCTCGTCCATCATTTCCTGATTGTACTTATCGATACCAATGGTCTGAACTGCACCTAGGGTGGCATCCAGATCAGGCGGTCCTGCGAAATCAGGATCAAATCGGAGGTGGACAAGATCGCGAGCAAGTGTGGCCCATGAACGTTTAAGTTCAAAGTCGGAGACTTCTTCGAAGGTGACTTTGGAGAGTGCTTTGGCAAAATAGGCCCCAAGTGATGGCGCATAATTTTTGCTTTCCAATGCAATGTCCGCAATCCACGAAAAATCTCTCATCAGGCCCCTTTTTAACAGTGAACATTGTACTGAAAAAGATAGGGGAACGACTACAAGTTTGCCGCTAGAATCCCAAGATCATACTCGATAAGGCTTTGAACATGGCTGAAGTTCATAGGCTTCGAGATAAATCGGTACACACCTAGTTCTTTCATCGCCCGAGCATACTCTGATTCAGCGTATCCACTCACAAAGTAAGTTGGAATGCCGCTTCCAGTTTTCCGAACAAGCTTCATAACCTCAGGCCCATCCAAATGAGGCATGTTTATGTCGCTCAAAATCAGGTCCGGTTGGTTGTCCTTAAACCAGCTTAAAAACTTTCTCGAATCCGAAAAGAATTTCAGATTGATAAGGCCTCTTTTAATTTGTTTTTCTAAAATGAGTTCATAAAGATCTTCCATTTCCAGTTCGTCATCGATCACGGCAACCACTTTCTGCATTTTGAATCCCGAAGAAATTGAATTGAGGCGAACCTTTTAACTCAACTTTTCTTTAGCTCCACCTAAAGAAATTCTTAAGTGTTTGTGTACGGGCAAAATGCACTGCCACTAGTGATTTTGCCGCACATAGGCCAAGATATCCCATCCTAAAAATTTATAAGGAGTTCTTGAATGAGACTTTTTTACAAGGCCGGTGCCTGTTCCCTTGCTCCGCATATCGTTATGGCCGAGCTTAACATGGTGTATGAGATCGAAGCTGTAGATCTCGTAAACAAAACATGCGCTTCTGGCGATTACAAACTAATCAACGCAAAAGGTTCTGTGCCTGCTCTTCGTATGGAAAACGGCGAAGTGCTGACTGAAGGTGCAGTTATCATGCAATACCTTGCTGATCAGAATCCAGAAGCAGGTCTAATGCCTAAGCTTGGTACGACTGATCGTTACCGTTGTATGGAGTGGTTAAATTTCATTGCTTCAGAAGTTCATAAAAATTTCTCTCCTCTTTTCAGATCAAGTGTAAAAAATGCTGAAGGTCTAAAAGAGCTTAAAGACGGTCAGATTGAAACTCTAAAAAACAAAATCGGTTTCATCTCTGAGAAACTTGGCTCAAATGATTTCCTTATGGGGAAAACGTTCACTGTAGCTGACGCTTACCTTTTCACTTGCCTTGGTTGGGGCAAATTTGTTGGCCTTGATGTTACTCAATGGTCAAACATCGCAAACTACATGGGTCGCATTGCTGAAAGACCAGCAGTTATGCGCGCTATGAAAGAAGAAGGCCTTCTTAAGTAAATCTTCCTGGCGGGGCCATAAGCCCCGCTCTTATTCTTGCTCGCTGATTACATAGTGAGCACAATAATCTCAAATTCTCTTTCGTGTTTGATCCTCCCATTGAATAGGGAAGGATATGATCATAGTTTAAATTCCTATATGAGCCGCAATTAGAGCATTTCTTATCTCGTGCATAGATATCTCTTTTAACTGCGGACGGAATGATTCGTCCCACTTTCGCTGGCGAAAGTGATTGTCTCGGTTTGGTCTGCTTAAACTTGGATTTTTCCACTGATTCAATTGCCTTCTTCGCCATAAATTGCACGAGCTGATCCATGTCGAGATCTTTACCGAGAAGATCTTTGAGCTTCTCAACATAGGCCATTGTTTCATCAGTTAAAACAAACGCAACTTGTATCTTATCTTTTGAAATACGCTTCTTTTTATCTTTTGGTTTTTCTTCTTTGCCTGTTATCTCGAAGAGCTTTTGTTCACATTCATTCTTAGTAAGATTTTCTACTTCTTTTAAAACCTCTCGACGTTCGATCGGATCTTGGATGAATTGATTCACCAATGAAATATTTGTGAGATTTAAACTTCCATCTTCGATTTTTGCTTCAATTTCTGGCATTTCTGCCAATGCCCGTGCGGCGACAATTCGTCTTTGGGCCGCACCTTCTGAATAACCTAATTCATGCACGCAATAAGCGAAAAGCGATGAATACTTTAAGTCGCAATAGAGCTTTCTTCGCTCTATTTCTTTCAAGTGATGAAGAAGTTTGGTTGTTGCACTTCTTTCAGCGCTCACCAATTTTTTTGTATCACTTAGTAAAATTTTATTTGCAAGATGTTTAAGTCTCATGCTAGAAGATTTACGGAAAATGTACGGACTTGTCAACTGTTAAAAAAAGACAATAGAAATCACTTCCGCTGGCGAAAGTGATTTCTAAAAAAATGAAAAGGAGATTAATGAAGGTTATCTACAATAAGATCAGCAATTTCTTTTAAATTGCTACGCTCGAGTTCGTGCTTCGAGTGAGAAATAGTTTTGACCTGAGAGTGATGCAGCCAAGAACTTGTGAGATGAGTTTCTTCTGAAGTAACCATTCGGTCTTGATCGCCAAGAATGAGAATAACTGGGACGTCGATCTCACTCATGTCTTCGCGGGTAAGGCCATCTAGTCTTTCAAGGTTCTGCATCATATGTGCAGTGGAGCGCAGGAGTTGCTTCCAGCGATCGCCATGCTTTTGCTTTAAGCTCTCGGCAAAGTTAGGGAACTTTTCCAATAGATGATCCGGATTCATCATAGGAAGTTCTTTACTCACGGCCTTCTCGGACCAATTAAATTTTGTCCCGTAAGTGAAAATGCGATCAATGGGAGAGTCTTCGTAGTTGGCCTTATGGTAAAGGGCCACGTAACCACCCATGGAATAGCCAAACACAATCGGGTTTTTAAGTTGATTGTCTTTGAGAAACTTTTCTAGATCCCTGGCGAAAAGATCGATTCTGAACTCGGTTGGCTCGGCAGCGCCTTGGCCATGACCACTGAAGTTGAAGGAATGAGTAGCGTATCCTTTCTCACGAAGAAGTCCCATAAGGGGCTCCATATCTTGAGCAGTGCCTAAGGCCCCGTGGAGGAACAGCAGAGTGGGTTTCGATTTGTCCATGATGCCCTTTGATGTAAATACTTTGAACTCTATTCTAGCAAGAGGGATTTGCTTTCAAAAGAGGTGGCATTAATTATCTTTCATTTGCCCTACATAAGGAGTCGGGTATGTAAGTTAAAAGTAATTTTTGGTGAAAGAATTTTTACAAAACTAAATGCAAAATGCATGTGCTGGAAAGAGCAAAAGAGAGTGAAAAACATTTACGAATATTAATAATTAAAAAAAATTCATATACTTGGTTTAGGTATTAGGCGGGAGTAAGATTACAGCAGATCATCCACTAAGGCTCAACATGGACTTTAATCAACTCATATCTCGCATAAGAACTAAACTTCCTATACAAAATCCTCTTCACGGCTTTGTTCATAATAACATCCTGTTAATGTTTGAGAACCAGGATTTTCACAATGCTGTTAAAGAAGCGGGAGTGCTTTATAGAGCGAGGCCCTATTGGCAAGAGCACAAGTATATTCAACGTTACAAAGAAGGAAAAATCACGGATCAGGATATCTTCCGTGCCATTGATCATTACGCTGGAACTTATCCATCGATTGAATCAATGGATGCCCTTCAGTTGTCGACCAAAGAATTTTTTTATCGATTGATGTTTTCAGAAATGAATTTCAATGATGATGAGGATCAACAAAGCATCAATGATCAACACCTATGGAATCTTTGTGTTGAGAAAATGCATGGTCAATCACTCACTCTTCGTCGCTCGCCAGTGAAATGGAGAGGGAAGGAATATTGGGAAAAATATCATAACGAATCTTACGCTCTTAGCGTTCATCCATTTATCATTCGCCTGATCTCTAGTTACCTCGATCAAGGTCAGAGTTTTTGGCAGAACCCTTTTGTGAATAAGGGCTTTTGGAGTTTCTTTTCCTTCGACGTTGAAGCACTGAAAGGCTTCACAACTGGATGGCAAAATGTATTGATTGAAAAGGTTCTGGCGGTTAAAGACCAAAGGCCGGAAGACATTATACAGAATGAACTTAAACGCATGGAGATTCCAGAGGACGTTTGGGAGAGTTACATTCTGGAAATTCTTTTTGATTTAAAGGGGTGGTCTGGAATGGTGAACAAGCTTGAGCTTGAACCATGGCAGGCGACTGTGAAAGCGCCAGAGATCAAATTGGTAGATTATATTGCGGCTTTGATTCTTATTGAATCAGCAATGGATCAGTATCACGCGGAAGAGCAGTCGATTGAACTATCGATGATTCGTGGAAGAAAACAAAATATCGATTTAAAGGGATTCCAGCTCTCACTGGCCCTTTATCAGATTACGAATTCTTTCAAACTCGATCAGCGTTGGATGCAGCGATTTGAACCTGCAACTCTTCTCAAAATCATCGATGAAATCGATGAAGCTGAGGGAGTTCATCGCGTAAGACTGTGGCACGAAGCTTATGAGCATCACTTTTATCGTGAGGCGATTGAGGCCGTGGCCGAACACTCAAAAGATGTGAAAGACCAACCCATTGGCCCGGCACAGGTGATGTTTTGTATTGATGATCGTGAAGAATCGATTCGTCGTCACTTAGAGGAAATTGATCCAATCGTAAAAACTTACGGTGTGGTTGGTTTCTTTGGCGTTGATATGAAGTTTGCAAGTATTAAAAGCAGCCGTCTGGTGGCGCAATGTCCTCCAGTGGTGACTCCTAGTCGAATTATTTCTGAGGTCCCTCGGGACTCTCAATCGGCGAAGACCTTTGAGCGTTGGAACGTAATGACCGGTGGCGGGAATCTCGCCCTGTACTATCATTCTAGAACGATGTTCAGAGGTTTCTTCTCGACAATTTTTTTAGGTGTAGCAAGTATGTTTCCGATGTTCATGCAGGTCTTCTTTCCGGAGAAGACCCGTGATCTGAAGAATAAAGTGATGGGTACTTTTACTCCGGTACCAAAGACAGAAATTTCTTTGGATCAGTCGGATGCTCAACACGGATATAGTAAACCAGAGATGGCCAAAATTGTTCAGGCCATTCTGGACATGTGCGGAATCAAAAATGAGTATGCGCCATTAGTTGTTCTTTTGGCCCACGGTTCATCAAGTAACAACAATCCATTCCGTCAGGCCTATGGTTGTGGTGCTTGTGGTGGTAACGCCGGTATTCCGAACTCTCGTGCCTTTGCGAAAATGGCGAATGATCCGGAGGTGAGAGCAGAGCTTGCTAAACTTGGTTATCCAATTCCGAAGGACACGTTCTTCGTTTCTGGATTCCACGATACATGTACAGATGAGATTCACTTTTTTAACCTTGAGCTTATGCCTGAATCGCATAAGTCAGAGTTTGAGAAGCTTCGTAAGAACTTAAATGAAGCAGGGGCGAGAAACGCTTTTGAGCGTTGTCAGCGCTTTAGTTCTGAATCAGCAAAGTCCTCTCCAATGGAGGCCTTAAAGCATGTGAAAGAGAGGGCAGTGGATCTGGCCCAGCCTCGTCCGGAGTATGGCCACTCATCAAATGCTCTTGCGATTGTGGGCCGTAGAGAGATGACTCGTGGGTTGTATCTGAATCGTCGCGCTTTCCTTCATACCTATGACTGGAGACTGGATCCGGATGGATCGATTCTGAAGTCGGTGGTAGTGGGTGGTGTTCCAGTTGCTGTGAATATCAACATGGACTACTACTTCTCAAGTGTTGATAACGAAAACTTTGGTTGTGGTTCGAAGCTGCCACTGAATATGACTTCGCTATTGGGAGTTATGACTGGTTCACAAAGTGACCTTCGTATTGGTCTGGCCCGTCAGATGGTTGAGATTCATGAGCCAATCAGGAATTTAACAATGATTGAGGCACCGCTGGCCCGCGTGAAGAATCTCTTTGATAACCATCCACGTTTGAAAAATATTTTGTACCACCACTGGATGCGTCTTGTGGTGATTGACCCTGAAACAAATCAGTGGCACTTGTTTGGGCACAATGATTTTACTGCTCTGACTTTTGAGAAATCGAAGATGAAGCATTTTGCGACTTCAGTTGATCTGATCAATAAGACCCACACTGAAGAAGATTTTGCGGAGATTGGATAATGATTGAGAAACTGTTTCACACCATTTTAACAATTCCATTTGCCTGGGTTGGTTTCCTGGCATTGGTCTTTTTTACGAAGATAACGATTCCTGAAAGATGGCTTTCTGAATCGGCCAAGTTCTATTCCATGATCATGGTCGGGATGTGTCTCGCCTTGTTTGGAATGACTTATGTTGAGTCACCGTCATCACTTCTGCTTGATTACAATGAACTGATTAACGTCGGGACTTACCAGTTTAAAATGCGCTTTATAGTGGATCTCTTGGGGTCGACCTATGCGCTTTTATCATCGATTTTGATCGGGATTATTTTTAAGTTTTCTCGCAACTATCTTCATAAGGAAGAAGGATATTTTCGATTTATCTTTCTCATGTCGATTCTTCTTTTCGGGTTGATCGTCGTGTCTTTTGCTCGTTCTCTCGATCTCCTCTTTGTGGGGTGGGAGCTTGTAGGGACAACTTCGGTGCTTCTGATCGGATACTTCTATGCTCAGAACCAACCTGTAAGGCATTCCGTGAAGGCGATCATTTCATATCGTCTTTGTGATATGGGAATTCTTGCGGCCTCAGCATGGGCCCACCATTATCTTCATTCAACTGATTTTGTTCTTCTGCCAAAAATGCTAGGTCACGCTCATGAAGGGATTGCCTTGATCTTTATTGGTCTATTTGTGATTTGGGCCTCACTGGCGAAGGCCGGGCAATTACCAATGAGTTCTTGGTTGCCGACAGCGATGGAAGGTCCCACGCCATCAAGTGCCATTTTCTACGGCGCACTTTCGGTTCACCTTGGGCCGTTTCTTCTTATGAGATTCCATGACTATTTTTCTCACTTTCCGGTGCTTCTGGTGGTGATTGGTGTGATTGGAGGAGTGTCGGCCGTTTATGCAAGCTTAGTTGGTAGAACGCGCTCTGATGCGAAGACCATGCTTGCTTACGCCACGATCACTCAAGTAGGGATCATTTACATCGAGATTGCTCTGGGATTTACGAACTTTGCTTTGTTCCACATTGTGGCCCACGCAAGCCTTCGTACGTATCAGTTCCTTCGATCCTCTTCAATCATTCAGGATTTTTATGAAAACCCTGTAGTGATTCAGAACGAAACGATTAAGCGTAAGTTATCGTTTGAAAAGTTTCTCTCGCCTCAAATTAGAAAGAAAGTTTATGTTCATGCCCTTCATGGCTTCCACCTGGATTACTTTACGTCTCAGGTTTTGAATGTGCTCTGTCTACCGGCAAGGCTCTATATCAAATGGGAAAATCAGTGGATGGAGTATGATAGAAAGCTACTTAAGTGGATTGTAGGAAAAAAATAATATGCACAGTTTAAATCAATATGTAGAGATCATTCCGCTGCTCACGACCTTCGGGACGGCGATCATCTCTTGCTTTTATGAATTAGGAAAAAGATGGCAGGACTTCATCATAGGCCTATTGGGCGTGTTGTTTGTCTTCTTTGCTTACCTTTTCTTTACTGAGGACTTCACGTCATCTCTTGCGGTTCATACGCTTTTTGATATCCGTTATAACAAGATCGGTATGTTTACCGGTGGTTTATTTTGTTTGTCGCTTTTTATTGGATTATTTCCAATTAGAAAGAGCATGACACTTAACTCGAACTTTTTGTTCTTTATCGCGGGTGGGTTAGGGATCATTCTGGCCAACAATCTTCCGACCTTCTTTTTCTTTTGGACATTTCAGCGCGCTCTTCCTGGCAATGGCTTTTTAAGAGATGCAGTTCATAAGGAATCTACGGTTGGTGCGACTTATATCATTCAGCACCTTCTGACTTTCTTCTGTTTCTTGGGACTATTGTACTTTGCTAATCAGCAGGGTCTTCTTATTACTCCGATGACGGAGTTTCCGGCGAGCTTCTTTACTTGGCCGGTGCTACTTCTTTCATTCATTATTATCTATCAGATTCACGGGATCTTTCCGTTCCACTCTTGGGTACATGACCTGGTTGAGAGAAGTACTTGGTATGAATTCTCGGCGATTTTCCTCTCTCGTGCCGGAGTTCTGTTGTTTGTTCAACTTCTACTTCCAACGCTGAAGCACGATCCGGATGCTTTTAAGATTCTGCTTTTGAGTCTTTCGATCATCTCTTCGATCTACTGGTCTTTCCGCGGGATCATGGAGAAAAACCTTAACCGTACGGCGAACTATTTTTATATTGCTCAAGCTTCGCTTCTCTTAACTGGACTTCAGGCCGATATGACGGCCGCGAAGGGGTCCTACCTACACATGATGGTGATTTCGATTTCAGGTCCAGCATTGTTTTCAATCCTGAGCTATATTGAGCACACCTTCAGTATGAAGCGCTCTAGTCAATACTACGGCTTTGCTCAGTATTATCCGATGCTCGCTACACTGTTCTGTCTCTTTGGCTTCTGTATGATCGGGGTACCACTGGGTGCTTCGTTTGTGGTAGAGGACTTGGTGATTACAGGACTTCTTGAGTATCAGCCTTACCTTGGACTTGGACATATCATTGCCACCTGTTTAAACGGTATTCTTTTTTTCCTGATGTTTACTCGCCTGTTCCTGGGGCAAAGCCCTTACAGCATGCCAGTAACTAACAAGGACATGCCGCTTTCTCAGATGCTCCCTTACATCATCGCTCTCATCATGCTAATCTTGATAGGTGTGCTTCCATACCTATTCTTGGAGAAGATTACTTGGTAGAAGATCTCGTTTTAGGCGGCGTTTATCAGCATTATAAGGGCAAGAACTATCTTGTGAGAGATCTTGCCCGACACTCAGAAACCATGGAGTGGATGGTGCTGTATGAATGTTTGTATGAGAACGAAGAAGGGCGTTTGTGGGTTAGACCCCTGAAAATGTTTCTTGAAACCATTGAGTTAGATGGAAAGACCGTGCCGAGATTTCAGTATATCGGTAATCAGAAGGGCCGCTCTAGGCTTTAGGCAGATGGGACTTCAGTAGAAACGGTTTTGCTTCCCAAGGTTTATCCGGCCAGTAGTGCCTTGGATAGTCTCGTTGATATTCTTTCTTCATTTCCTGATACGTTTTGGCCCAGAAGTTTTTAAGGTCTTTGGTGACCTGAATGGGACGTTTATGTGGGCCCAAAAGTTTTAATGTTAGAGGTACCTGGCCCTGCATAATAGAAGGCGTATCGTTTAATCCGTAAAAGTCCTGAATTGGGGCCTCGAGATAAGGATCCATGTTCATAGGATAATGAACGATGAGCTCCCGTCTACCACCCAGATTAATTTTGGATGGAAGTTCCCGGTCCAGATTATCGACATCGAGATTCGCCTCAATTTCAGACTTAAAATAGCTCTCGATATTGTTCCAGTTTAACTCACCGGCATAGTCAAAATATCCCAAGGCGGAGAGTTCGATATTCTCAATGTCTTTGTTTTTCTTTTTTGCCCAGTAATAGAGCCTTTCAAACACCGGAGTCTCTTTAAACTTTTCTAACTCAGACTTAAATTGAGAACGAGAAAGATCAGAGATCTTGGTTTTGAATGATTCATTAAGTTCCGTCCACACGAGTTTTACCGGGGACTCTTCAATCACAATACTTCCGAGCTTGGTTTTTCGTTTCAGGAGAATTTTCTCTCCGGTCTCAACCTCTTCCTCTTCAGTAAAAGGAAAAGGATCCAGGTCCCAGAACCATTCTTCTTCAACAGGAAAGACCTTAATCGCTTCTTGCCTCTGAGTGATGTCGAAGATGATGTAGAAATCACCATGAATGTTCTCAAGACTATTGTGAGCACGGATGGTTTTGCCGGAATAGTGAATGAAGTCACGCTGCTTCTGACGAAGTCGCGCCACCTGATCAACGAATCCCACGAGGAGACACTTTTCCCAAGGCGTATTCTCCGTGCCGGAGTTCTTTATATAGAACTGCAGGCGGCGATAGAGATTGCCGGTGCGGTCATTCTCAATGTCCTCGCAAATAAATCGCAGAAGTCTTTCTTTGGATTTCTGCGGAAGATTTTCACCTTCAAGTAAAATACGTGAGAGTCTCGCCGAGAGCGGCAACTCCAGCATACGCTTACCGATCTTGGTTATTCCATTTTCATCAGTTGCACCCAATCTCTCACAAAGCGCCTGGGCCTTGTCCCACTTATCTTTGGTGGGAGGATGAAACCACATTGGAGTAAGTCCCGTGCCTTTGATCAAAAGATAAATATCAGTTAAATCCGCACGGAAAATTTCCGGGATCGTATGCTCTTCACGTTCATTAAAATCTTGCTGGCTATAAAGACGCAAACACTCACCCGGAGCAGTTCGGCCCGCACGACCAGCACGTTGAATGGCCGAAGATTTAGTCACTGGAGTGTCTTCAATAAATTTCAGTCCGTTCCAGGGAGAGTAGTGGGCCTCTCTTTGAATCCCCGAATCAATCACGATTCTGATTCCTGGAAGCGTCACAGAACTTTCTGCGATATTAGTCGAAAGAATAATCTTACGTTTCGAAGAAGGTCCTAGTGCCTGGGCCTGTTCTTCCTTGGTGAGATCAGCGTGAAGTAAAAATACCTCAAAAGGACCCGAGAGCACATCTTGCACCCGGAGCATCTCCCGCATACCAGGAAGAAACACCAGAATATCGCCTGGTTTATCCAGCGCACTTTCAACTGCTTTTTTTACTTTCGCTTCTAAACTCTGATTTAAAACACTGGGAGTATTTGGAAGATAAGAAATCTCCACCGGATAATTAACACCTTCAATCTCAATGGTTTTTGAATCAGGAAAATTATCCAACATGCGGGTATCAAGAGTCGCTGACATGATGATGACTTTGAGGTCCTTACGTTTGGATTGAAGATCACGTAGAAGGGCCAGAGCTAAATCCGTATCAAGATGCCTTTCATGGAATTCATCCAGGATGACAATATCAACACCTTTGAGTTCTGAATCACCCAGGAAGCGTTTTAAAAATGTTCCTTCGGTATAAAAGATGAGAGAGGTGGAATCAGTTACATTTTTATCAAAACGAAAGTGATAACCCACTTCCTTACCTAACGTCAGTTCTTCTTCATCGGCAATTCTTTGTGCGGCCAATTTGGCGGCAATTCGGCGAGGCTCCAACACCACCACACGTCCGCCAAGATTTTTTACCAGCGCCCAGGGAAGACGAGTGGTCTTTCCGGATCCAGGAGACGCTTTGACTAAAATAGTCGAGTGTTCGCGAACCGCGTCGGATATTCCAGGGAGAAAAGAATCTATGGGAAGGGGAACTTTTATTTGCATAACATTTCGTTGAATATTTTGTATCTTACCTCGATAATAGGGGAATTCCTAGGAGATCACTATGTCAATTTGTCCATGTCGGTCTAAAGACCAGAATAAACTTACGTACGAAAACTGCTGCGGTCCTTACGTTGAAGGTAAGAAGAAGGCCCCAACTGCTGAGGCCATGATGCGTTCTCGTTACTCAGCTTACGTTGTTAAGAACATTGATTACGTTGATCAGACTCAAATCGTAGTTGAAAACGAAGTGTTCGATAAAGAAGAAGCAAAAAAATGGGCAGACAGCTCTGAATGGCTTGGTCTTGAAATTCGTAAAGTTTCTAAAGGTGAAGCAAACGATAATACTGGTACAGTTGAATTCGTTGCTCACTATAAAGATATCGCAAGCGGTACCGCTCTTGTTCACCACGAGACATCTCTTTTCCAAAGAAGAGACGGCGAGTGGAAATTCAAAGAAGGCCAGATTCACGGTAACCAACCGGTGAAGCGTCTTGAACCGAAAATCGGTCGTAACGATCCTTGCTCGTGTGGCTCGAATAAGAAATTTAAGAAGTGCTGCGGAGCCTAGTTGAAAAAAGAAATTCTTGATGAATTAATCAGACGCTCTCGTGAAGAGCTTACTGGTCTTGAAGCATCTGCCAAATCGAATCGTGATTTCGCGACCGATCAGGAGTTTAAGGCCGAAAGTAAATACGACACGAGAGCTCTTGAAGCTTCTTACCTCGCCAGTGCTGAGGCCAAACGAGTAGAAGAACTAAAACTCGAAATTCAAATCCTAGAAGAAGTTGATGTTGATGCTTCCAAGAAATTGGGAGAGATCAGCATCGGCGCTCTGGTTGAACTCCTTCATGGGGAGCAAAAGCGTTTGTATTTTCTTATTCCAACTGCAGGTGGAACCATCATCAAAGTTAAAGACGAAGCCGTACTGGTTGTCTCGGTTTTCTCTCCGATTGGTGATGCTCTCATGGGTCTAAAAGCGGGGGACGAGTTTGAAGTGGAAACGCCCAAAGAGACTCGTACTTACCAGGTTTTAAACTTCCTTTGACCACAAATGTTGTCACTTTATTAGACACCCTAACATCTTGTAACCTCTAAGATGCTGGATTCTGTTGAGCTTTAATTTTTTTTCAGGCCATAAGCGTACCTCGCCGATACTTACTCAGCGAGGTAACTATGAAATGGCTTCTTACATTCTCACTTCTGATTGGCTTTTCCACTGTTAAAGCTGAGGTATCGCCGGAACACGTAGACGATATGCTTGGTCAAATGGTAAGAGAAAATGTGATCTCTGCTGAGGAGGCCCAAAAGGCGAGAGTAAGGATGCGTTCAATGTCATCTGATCAATGGGCGGCCATCAATAATCAAGCCGCTAAAATTGCTGCTCGAACTCCTGCATCAGTGTCTTCACAGAACAAGATTGAGGAAGTCAAAGGCATTGACCTGGACGGTGCTCAGTTCAAGCAGATTCAGGACGAAGTAAAAAAGATCGTCCCGCAATACAAGGACTAATTGTTTTATCTCGATATCTCCCCGTTAAAAAAATACCGTAACTATCGTTGGTTATACACAGGTCAATTGATCTCCGTTTTCGGAAGCATGATCACCTATGTGGCCATTCCTTATCAAATGTATGAGATCACGAAATCAACTTTCCATGTGGGAATGCTTGGGATCGTACAACTCATTCCATTGGTGATTTCTGGATTCTGGGGAGGTGCTGTCGCCGATAGTTTCAATCGCAGAAAAATTGTTATCATGACAGACATTAGCTCTGCCATTGGAAATCTTCTTCTGATTCTCTTCACTCTCTCTGGTTCAAAAGAATACTTTGTACTCTATATCCTCGCTGGAATCATGGCGATCTTTAAGGGCTTCGAACGTCCGGCTCTTGAGGCGATGATTCAGCAGCTTTTTGAGAAGAAAGACATTCCAAAGGTAAGTACGCTTCAATCGCTTAAAACTACTTCAGGCATGATCCTGGGGCCCGCTCTTGGTGGGGTGCTTATTTCTTCGGTGGGAATTACCTGGACGTACACAATCGATCTTCTGACCTATGCCGCGAGTTTATTCTGTGTGCTTCAGCTTCGTGATTTGAAAGAGCTCAAAGAGAAACGTAAAGCTAACATAGGGGCCATCCTTGATGGTTTTAAATACGCCTGGAAGCGACCAGACCTCATGGGAACTTATGTGGTGGACATGGCGAGTATGACCTTCGCTTTTCCGAATCCTTTGTTTCCGGCCCTCGCAACCATGCTCGGTGATCCGGGAAAACTGGGTTGGTTCTATTCAGCTCCGGCAGTAGGCGCTTTCATTGGATCTCTTACAAGTTCTTGGACCCATAAAGTAAAACGTCATGGAAAAGGCATTACCATTGCGGCCCTTCTTTGGTGCGTGGGGATTTTTGGATTTGGTTTCACCAATGACTTTTATCTGTGGCTCTTCTTCCTGGGCTTTGCCGGTTGGGCGGATATGATCTCAGGGATTTTCCGCGGTACCATGTGGAATGAAACGATTCCGGAAGACTATCGTGGGCGCCTGGCCAGTGTAGAAATGATCTCATATTCATCAGGACCACTTTTGGGGAACACCTTTATGGGGACCCTCGCCGATAAAGAAGGTTTTCATAATGCTCTGATGATTGGCGGAGTGATGGGTGGAGCGATGGTGTTGATCTTAGGACTTGGAATTCGTCAGTTCTGGAAGTATTCGGCGGAGAGATCCTAGTAAGGATCTCCCACGTATTTCCAAAGTTTCTTCTTCACAAACCACGGTACAAAAAACGAAGTGAGTTTTGCCATGGCCTTGACCTGGGTATAACTCTTCATGCCCCAGGGCCAGTGGGAGAGTAGAATGCGGCTATCAAGCACGCGGAAAAAATAATCCAGAATAATTGAAAGCAGAACCAGGTCATCTAGTTGACCGAGAATCGGAATCCAATCCGGAATAAGATCAATCGGAGAAATGATAAGAGCAATCATTGCGAGTAAAATTTTTTTATCGCGAGAAGGAATACGCTCATCATTTGCCGTGGTTTTTAAAAACTCTTTTATGTCGGTAAAAAACTTCATTATTTTTCACTCTCTGTCGGTACGTTAAGACCCTTGGTCATTTCCCTTAGAATAAGTGAGGTGGCCGCAAATGCAAAGGCTCCAGTGACGAAACTGGCCGACCCAAATCCTTCCTCACAGTCCATATTCTTGGCCATTCCAGGTGGTTTATACGTGAGACAACCGTTCGCTGTTGGATAGACCGCTCTTTCATGTGACCACACCGCCCAGACACCAAAATTTCCTTGGTTTTCCAGAGGGAAAGCAAAGTCCTGACGAAGCTTCTTACGAAGTCGTGCCAGGAGGCGATCATTTGATGAAGTAGACATATCGGTTACTTTGATTTGAAGCGGATCGATCTTTCCGCCAGCTCCACCCATCACCACGAGGGGAATATTATTCTTACGACAATGATCGATGAGGTAACATTTATTCGTAAAATCATCACAAGCATCCACCACGAAATCATAGTGACGGTCAAAAATGTTCTCGAGGTTCTTGGGGTTGAAGAAACACTGCTTGGTTTCTACTTCACACAACGGTTGAATGTCCTTGATACGATTTTTCATCACATCAACTTTAAACTGGCCAACGGTAGAACTCACGGCCAGCACCTGACGATTGATATTCGTGATACAAACGTCATCCAAATCAACTAACGTCATGGCACCAAGACCTGTACGTGCCAGAGATTCGGCGACCCAAGAGCCTACGCCACCAATTCCGATGACAAGAACCCGTGCGCTTTTAATTTTATCCAGACCGGTTCTTCCGAAGAGTCTTCCAATGCCGCTAAAGCGGGTGTCGTAATCAGTATATTCCATTGTTCCTCGCGAACTTATTCACTTTTAACTGTCCACAGGCCGCCAGGATGTCATCACCCTTAGTGGTTCTCACCATGACCCGTAGTTTTTTAGCTACTAGTTTTTCTTTAAAGCTTTCAATCTCCTCAATACCCGGACGCTCCCACTTGGAACCCGGAAATGGATTGAAAGGAATGAGATTTAAAATCGCCTTACGATGTCCCAGAAGAGTATGCAGACCCTCAACATGTTCATCTGACATATTGAAGTCTTTGATCAAAAGATATTCGTAAGTAATAAATTGTCTTTTTAAGAGGGGAATTTGATCCAGTGCCGGTAATACTTCACTTAAAGGGAAGCGCTCATTGACTGGAATAAGTTTTGCTCTTTGTTCTTCAAAGGGAGAGTGTAGGGAGAGAGCAAAATTAATCGAAGGAAAATCTTTTAAGTTTTTTAGTCCTGGAAGATACCCCACGGTTGAGAGAGTCATCTGGCGATGTCCTACTCCAATGAGTTTGGTGTCATTCAAAACTTTAATCGCCTGTGAGACCTCAGTTAAGTTATGAAGTGGCTCACCCTGGCCCATAAAAACAATGCTCGGATTAAGAGCTAAATTATTTTTGGCCTTTAACCAATTCATCGCCACCAGATACTGTCCTACGATTTCACCAGCAGTGAGATTTCGTTTTAAACCTTGAGTACCGGTGTAACAGAAGCTGCAGTTCATGCCACAACCCACTTGAGTTGAAAGGCAAACGGTAAAACGTTTGTGAAAGGGAATGAGGACGGTTTCAACTTCCATCTCATCATGAAAGCGCACTAAAAATTTTACGGTACCGTCTTCCGATTCCTGCGTTTTAGAAATAGTCGGAAGATCAAAATTGAATTTTGCTTTCAGGTTTTGAATCAAATCCTGAGAGACATGTCGGGCCCAGAGTTCGGGATTTTTATAAAGTCCATCCAACCAAAACGACAGCACATGGGACGAGTGTCCTTCACTAACAAGAAGGTCCTTCCATTGAAGATGGGTTAGGGAATAGGCCGACGGATTCAACATGGGGCGAAGTATACATTTTCAGTCACAAAATGTCTTATTTTATCCTCCATTGGTTGACCCCGGAACCCCGGCTTTAAGTCAAATAATTCTGCCAGTTTAAATCTTCCCTTCCATACTTTTTTAAGGTTTAGGACTAAGAATGGGACCATCAACACCACGGAGATCCCTATGAAATCTATAATTCAGTTTACGATTGCCCTGATTCTTCTTCTCGGTCTTATTTCCTGTAATGACAAAAGTGTGAGCTCCCAGTCAGGAACTGGGTCCTTAAGAATTGTTGCCACCGATGCTCCATTTGATTTTGATACCGTCGCTTCGGCCAAACTTACCATCGATAGCATTAAGCTACGTCAGGCCTCAGGTAATACCATTACGGTCATGGATGAGCAGGTGACTTTGGATTTGCTCCAGCTACGAAATGGTCTGGTTGAGACATTAAGTGAGATTGAAGTACCGGCCGGAAAATATGATGAGATTATGCTGATCGTTTCAAGTGCCACAGTTGATTTGAAAGATGAAAGACACTTTGATCTTAAAGTTCCAAGCGGCGCACAATCAGGACTCAAAGTTTTTGTTTCACCAGATTTAACAGTAACAACTGGTCTAAGTCATGATGTACTTTTAGATTTTGATTTAAGTCGATCATTTGTTGTTCAAGGAACAAGCACTGACATCAAGGGTTTCAATTTTAAACCAGCCATACGCGCGGTTAATTTAACTTCTGCCGGATCGATTTCAGGTTCTGTTCAGGGTCTCAATGAAGTTGGTCTTTCCGGGGCCACTGTTACAGTGACGAAAAACGACGCGACCGTTGCCACGGCCGTAACAGATGAGTTCGGCTATTTCAAAGTTCTGGGTCTAACTGAGGGCACCTATTCGGTCACCGCCGAGAAGGAAGGTTATAGCTCTTTGAAGAATGATTCTATCTCGGTCACGGCCGGGAATGAGGTAACAACTCAGTTCATTCTTACGGTTAATCAATAAGCATAGATTGACCTCTTTTATCCGGATGGCCATAATGTTGGCATGACTAAAATTGTTGCTTTTGGCCTACTTTTAACGATTGCTTCTTGTTCAAACTTACCGTTTGGTAAAAGACCGGCGCCGACCCAACCCAAAGTTGCGGTTACGCCGGTTGAACCTGCTCGAACAAAACCTGAAGTTAAAGGTCCAACCGCAGTCTGGTATCTCCACTCACACGATCGAGTGACTTTATATTTAAGAAATGTAGATGATACTTCATCCGCTTCTATGATTCTGGAAAAAGGGCTCAACCGATTCCCGATTCCAGAGGGCCATTGGGAGCTTACTGGCTTTGAAGAAGCAGATCGTTCGTTCACATCCATGAACACCTCTAAGAAATTTGTCTTCCGTGTGCGTCCTCGTTCTACTACCTATGCAGGTTCTATCGTCATTGGTTGTCCAAAAGTCCAAAGTGACGATTTCAAATTTCTAAAGCCCATGAAGTTTTTCGACCGCTATCCATTCAGTTCGGAAGTCGGTTTATGTGAAATGATCGTAGGCAATGATTTTGCATCGGTCAAAACTGAGTTCAAAAAGGCCCACAAAACTAAGGGTTTAAATCTCACAATCGGCTTTTAGCCAACAAATATCGCCACTCACTTAGGCGTGTACGCAAACTCTTGGCACCGCCTTTCTAAAGCTTCATAACACAAGCCCTTTTAACTTTTTTTAACTGGATCACGTTGAAAAAAAAATTCAGTAGCGTAGAATCGGCCTTGTTAGTTACACATTCTTTTACTTTTTGATTTTGTAGTTGGACGTTAATTCAAGCTGCACGTATGTAGAGACCAAAATCAAGAAGAACCGCAAGGCCAAAGAGCTATTTTCAATTAACGCAATCTTGGTTTTTTGAGAGTAGAGAACACATTTGTCGCCTTACGCTCCTTTAGGAGTCTAGTCATGAAGACCAGAGTTACAAGCATCACAAATTTGATGTTCTCTTTAACGTTTTGTTTAGGACTTGCTTCCTGTAACAAAGACGAATTCTATCAAAAAGAATTCTTAGACAATCCTTATCAGCCCGATACCACAGGATCGGTGAACGGTGGAGGCCAGGGAGGCCTTGATGCTGGTTCGGTTGGGGGCACTCAAGGTGGAGTGGATAATGGGGTAGATGGTGGTACATCTGGAAGTACCACCGGTTCCTCTACTGGTGGCGTTGATGGATCTGCCACTACAGGTGGAACAGTTGGTGGTGTCGATGGATCGACAACCGGCGGATCAGTGGGTGGATCAGTTGTAGGTGGTGTTGACGGATCAGCAACCACTGGTGGTGTTGATGGATCAACTACAGGTGGTTCAACAGGATCTACAACTGGTTCAACTGTTGGTGGAGTAGACGGATCTACAACATCAGGTTCTACAACTGGTTCAACAACATCAGGTTCTACGACCGGTTCAACAACATCAGGTTCAACAACTGGATCAACAGTTGGTGGCGTTGATGGTTCAACAACTGGTGGTACAACAGGTTCAACAACTGGTTCTTCAACTGGTGGTTATCTTGACTGTAACCAAGGTCACGGTAACGATGCAGATGGTGTTGATGAATCGAACCCAACTATTGGAACCGATCCAAGATGTAAAAAAGAAACTTTCCGTCAGGCAAATTCGCAAACTAAGAAACTGGATATCGTATGGATCATCGATAACTCTGGTTCTATGTCTGATGAGCAGGAAGCTCTTGGTGACAACTTCAGCGCTTTCATTGAAGACTTCATCACAAAAGATGTGGACTTCAAAATGGCCATTACGACTACTGATACTAGTTCTTCTTCTAAGAAAGGTCAGATGGTTTATGGTTCAGATACAAAATTGACTTCTGCTAAAGCAAAATTAAATGAAGCTCAGTTTATGAGAGATTTTAAATCGCTGGTAAGAGTAGGTACAAGTGGTTCTGGTTATGAAAAAGGTCTGGAAGCTTCAGAAGGTTTCATGCAGAAGTATGCTTCTTCATGGGTAAGACCGGATGCTTACCTGGCAGTAGTGGTTCTGTCGGATGAAGAAGATCAGTCTTCTAAATCTGTAAAGGCCTACACTGATTACCTTAAATCGTTCAAATCAGAGGCCGGTCTCGTAAAAATGTACTCGATCGTTGATGTTGGTATGTCGAATGTTGGATCAAATGGTGTGACTACTGGTTACCAAAGATATGCTGATGCTTCAAAAAACACTGCAGGTATTGTTGCAGACATCCGAGATGATTTTTACAAATCACTTGATGATATGGGTGAATCGATTATCAAACTTCTTGATTCTTTCGCCCTTGCTAATGAACCAGTACCAGGAACTCTAAAAGTGTATGTAAACGGTGTTGAGTCTTCTAACTATACTTACGATGCAGCTACACACTCGATCAAGTTCGATCAAGGAAATCTGCCTCCAGTTGGTGCTGAGATTACAGTTACATATGTGAAACAGTAAGAGGATTAAGAGGGACGTATGTTAAAACTTTCGATCATTGCTCTTGGACTTATGTTGATGCTCACAAAAAACACACACGCCGGAGAGAAGTCGTTATACGACTTCCTCTGGCTTGATCCAGACAAAAAAGTATACGTTCTTCAGAACAAGCTCTACAAGAAAGAGCATTCGTTTTACGCAGATGTGGGTTACCTTTCAAACTTCACATCTAAGTTCCAGGACACTCAAGGTATTGCCATCCGCGCTGGATACTACTTCCACGAAGAATGGGGATTGGAAGTTTTTTATAACCAGTATTCGAACTCTAACAACGATGATTTCAGAAACGTTCAATTTATTAACGAAGCTGAACCATTTGTAAGAAGACTTAATTCTACTTACGGTGCGATGCTGATCTGGTCACCATTCTACGGTAAGATCAATACCTTTAACCAGATCTACTACTTTGACTGGTCATTTGGTGCAGGGGTATCGAAGATCAATGCTGAAAGTAACTTGAAAACGGTCACTCAAACGAACGTTCCAAATAATTACGCAAAAGAAAATTACACAGGTGCTGTTTTAAAAACTAAGGTCAAGTTCCACTTAACAGAGCATGTCCACTTGGGTCTGGAGTATATGAATACTTACTACAATGCCCCAGGACCAAAAAATCCTAAGTCGGACAAGCTTCGTACTAATACTGATGTTGTATTTAGCGTTGGATTTTCTTACTAAGAGGACGGACCATGAAGTTTTCACTAATTATCTTCACGTTACTGCTCGCGAAACCGGTCTTCGCAGAAGAGAAGAAGCCGGAGAAAACTTTGTCTCAGAAACTTGAAGACAAGAAATATTATTACTCGGCCCTGAACGAATTCTTCCGTGAGACTTATTCACGTGAAGTCATTAACGATGATCTAAAACGCCTGGAAGACCTTCTGTACTATACAGGGATTGAGCTTCTGGAAGACTATGATCCGTCGCTATTAAACCGTTATCCAACTTCTTCGACTAGATTCATCCTTGGTCGTCAAGCGATGCAGAAGAAGGACTATAAGCGTGCCTTGGATCTATTTGGGAAGATCCACCCTGATCACCGATATTTTCCAGAAGGGAAGCTATTAGAGGCCCAGGTTTATGATCAACAGAACATTCCAAAAAGTCGACTAACTGCTTATGAGGCCTGCCAGAACTCAGCGGAAAAGAACGAAGGCTCGGCCAAAACCGATAAGATTAAACGTTACTACCGAATGGTGTATGAGATCTGTCTAGTGAACAAGGCCCGTCACCATTTCAAAGTTGAGGAATACCAGGAATCATTGGATGCTTATAACAAGATTCCAAAACAATCTTATAAGTGGCCGTATCTTCTTCTAGAGAAAGCATGGGTGTACTACCAGATGGGTGATTACAACCGTGCCTTGGGACTTCTCACAACGTATAAGTCACCACTTCTTGATACTTATTTCTTTCCGGAGGCCGAATATCTTGCGGCACTTTCATACTTCAGACTTTGCCTTTACGAAGATAGTTTAACGATCATTAACCAGTTTTATAAAGAGTATCGTCCTCGCTTCCAGGCACTGGATGCAGTGTTGAAGCAGAACCGTAACTCACAAAACTATTTTTATAACCTCATGTTTAAACCAGGTGAAGAACTTAAAAAACATGAAGAGTTCGTAAAGCACATCATTACTCGTATGAAGAAGCAGACTCGTTTCAGTCTGGACTTCAACGCCATCTTTAAGATCAATCAAGAGATGAAGCGCATTGCTCATAACGAGAAGCCAGTGATTCAGGAACGTCTGAATGGTCACTTGGCGCAAGTGAAAGAGAACATGATTAACAAGATTAACTACAACGCCAAGACCGATATCTTCCAGTTCCTGGAAGGTGTGCCTTTCCTGTCTTCGGAGTTGTTTAAGCTAAATCTAGAAATTATCTCTCGAAAGAAAGATTTGATTTATGGAAACAAGAAACTTATTGCTGACCGTAGCCGCGGGGACTACTCCAACGTTAAGCGTTCACGCTTTGAGTACTTCTGGACTTTCCAAGGTGCTTTCTGGGCCGATGAATTAGGGGACTATTCATTGGGTCTAAAATCTAACTGTCAAACTGTTCGAAATCAAACCACGGAAGAGGAGTGATTTATGAGAATTCTAGTTTATGTCCTTGGCCTTTACATGATGTCTGAGGCCTATGGTGAAGACCAGAAAGTCATTTATCAGTATAAGAAATACGAAAAGTTTGACTTAGGTAATTTAGAAGTAAAAGGGCAGTTGATTGCCCCCGGGGACATCTCGGTTCGTGAACGTGAGAGAAAGCGCTTTGAGCTGGATCTTTATACACGAAAGGATTTCGACGGCTTTATTAAGAAGGACATTGAGTCGCTAAGATAATAAATCCAGCGACTTGTCCCTCCGATTATGCCTCGAAAAGTGGTCACCTTGAGAGGGTGACTACCACTATTTAAGGCACTCGGTTAATAACATTTTGAACTCTGGCGTTTTACCATTTTTTTAATAAATCTCGATTGAGATAAATTTTGAGAAGAGTAGAATGCCGACTGTTAGAATATTTTTCTTCGATTCTTCTGTTGGACGTTATCTCAAGTTGCACGTTTGTTGATGTCTAGAATCGAGAAAAAGAAAGACTCTACGAGTCTGTTCCGGATTTTAATGAATCATTCACACACAAAGAAACATTTCCTCAATGCAGGCATTGTATCTTTCGTTTTCATATCTACGAAAATCTCAAACGAAATTGAGTCACTTTAAGGGGGACGCTTATGGAAGAAGTCGCTGCTAATCCAGTTGTGCAAGAAAACATCATTCAATGGGCCGCGCGCTTCATGAATGAAGGCGGGGTCTTTATGTGGATCATCGCCATTGTTTGGTGTATGGGAATCGCCATTGCAGTTGAACGTTTGAAGGCATACTTCAAGTTCGATGTGGATGGTGCAAGTATGATGGGTAACATCAAGAAGAATGTTATCGGTAATCAGGTGCAGGATGCTATTCAGTCATGTTCTGAGTCACCGGCCCTTCTATCATTTGTGATGAAGAACGGACTTAAGCGTGCCAATCAATCGAAAGAACAAATTCAGGACGCTCTTGAAGCAAGTATTCTTGAAGCGGTTCCTAAAATTGAAAAACGTCTTTCTTATCTTGCTCTAGCGGCCAACCTTTCAACGCTCCTAGGACTTCTCGGAACCATTCAGGGTCTGATCCAGTCATTCGCAGCGGTTGCCCAGGCCGAGGCCTCTCAAAAAGCCCAGCTACTAGCAGAAGGTATTGCGGTGGCGATGAATACGACGGCTTTAGGACTAGTATCTGCGATTTCTCTTATGGTTGTTCACTCAGTGCTCATGGCCCGTGGTGAAAAAATGATTCAAGAGATTGAAGAGAACTCTGTGAAGCTTTTGGACCTTCTTGCTACTAAGAAAGGTTCTTCATCAATGGATAAAGCAGCTTAAGAGGTCGTTATGAAAGTTGGACACAAAATCAAAAAGCCAGAAAAGTTGAACCTCGTTCCTATTTTGGACTCGGTGTTCATCTTCATCTTCTTCCTTTTGATGTCTGCCCAGTTCGTAGATGTGTATGAAATCGGCTCTTCTGTACCAATGACTAAAGAGGCCAAGGACGAGAAGCAGGAGAAGGACCCCCTGAATCTCACATTGGAAATCAGCAAGGAACAAATTGTCGTGAAAACCGGTCTAAGAAACCCACGCTCACGTACTTTTGCTTCCGAACAAAAAACAGAGATGAAGGACTATCTCGCGGAACTTAAACGTCAGAACCCTAAAGAAAACACGATGATTCTTAAGACTGACCCTAAAGTTCCGTTCCAGACTCTGATTACTGTTATCGACAGCACAAAAGAAAACAAAGAAGCGAAGGACATGCTTTTTCCACAGATTGTGTTTGATAACAATGGAGTGAAGTAAATGAAAAAGAAATTCACAAGACACAAGGAAAGAGAAGCAGTGGACGTGGATATCACTTCATTACTGGATATCTTAACGATCCTACTGGTGTTCTTGCTTAAAAGTTATAACGCCTCGGACTTAAAACTCGACCTTCAAAAGGGACTTGAGATGGCCGATTCCGATGCGAGAACAATGACTCGTTATGCTCCGGTAGTTCAGGTCAACAAGGAAGAAAAAGTTTTCCTGAACAATAAAGAAATCGGTCGTATGCCAGCATCAGGAGAGATGCCGGTTCTGACTGAAGCTCTTAAAAAGGCCAAGGCAGGCATTGAAGCTGATAATGCTAAGAAAGCAAAAAATCAGCAAACCAATACCGAACTTGTAAACCTGGTGTTTGATAAAGACATGGACTATGCCGTCGTTCAAAGAGTTATGCATGACTCTGCACTTGCCGGGTATTCACAATTTAAGTTCATTGTGAAAGGGAATTACTAGGATGAAATTTCTACTCTTTGCTCTACTTTATTCATCTGTAACCATCGCCGCGGAGACTAAAGCTCCTAAGAACGAGCGTTGGAACAAACTCATGACTCTAGTGGGTCAAGAGATGAAGATCCTGGAAAATGCCAAACGTAAAGGTGTTGAGATCAAGTATCGCATGCTCGAACTTCATTCAGAGAAGGTCAAACTTATTCACGAGAAGAATAACCGTGAGTTCATGGAGAAATCAAAAGCGAATCCAGCGCTTGCCAGAAACAAGGAAGGTTTCTTTGCTGAGACTCGTGCTTACTATCAAGTGACCAAGGATTTTGGTCTAAAAATCTTGAAAGAAAACCCGGTGAACCATCGAAAAGCGGAGGTCATGTACGCCATGGCCCTGAACTCCCGCGATTACGGCCGGGACAACATTACTGAGCAATATCTATTGCAGGCGATTGCCCTTGTGAAGGACCACAAGAACTCAATCCGTCACCATGCTGAAACTGCATTGGCCGACTTTTATTACAACGAAAAACGTTTTCCTGAGGCCATCACTTATTATCAACGAGTAATTAAGAACACTGAAGACGACTGGATGACAAAACACTTGTTCAACTTGTCGTGGTGTTACCTTAAAAACCGTGAGTTCGATAAGGCAATTGATACTATTAAAAAGTCTTATTTTGAGTCGAAGAACCCACTTTATGTGAACATCAAAGATCAGGTATTGGATAATATCGGTTCTTTCTATGTGTATGCCGGCCGTCCACTGGATGGTCTCGAGTTCTATCTTGATAACGAGAAGGACCCTGTTCCTTATCTTATTCCGATGGCGCTAAAAACTTCTGACAAAGGTCACGAAAAAGAAACAAAGGAAATTCTGGATGCTGCTCAGAAGGTAGTTGATAAAAACGAATTCTACCAACACCAGGAAGAACTTCTTCATACTTATTTAGATTATTACCGTCACTACAACAGATTTGCAGATCATGAAAAAATGTCTCGCAATCTTGTAGCATACTATAAAAAAGCACACCAGGAACTGGCCGACGATAAGAAATCGAAGTTCCAGATCGCCCTGAAAGACGACGCCATCGAAAAGATGCGTTCGGTTGCAGGTTTTTTACAGGTGAAGCTCGCAAAAGATGTTAAAAAAGATGAAAGTAACTATAATGAAGATGAACTTGAAATCGTTTTAAACTATTTCTCGCATCTGATTACCTTAGATCCAAATCGTAAGGTTGAATATTTCTATTTCCGGGCCGAAACTTATTACTCAGTACTTCAGTATAAGAGCGCGGCCCCTTGTTACGTGGAGGCCGTCAATGAAGCAAAAAGAGTTAAGCATGATGAACTTGCTCGTAAATCTCTCAATTCTCTTCTTGCTCTTACCGGGCAAGAAGTCCTTGATAAAGATGAAAACAAAAAGTACCTGATCTTCGCCTATTCTAATCACGTAGAGCTTTGGCCTCGTGACGAGAAGAGTGAACAGATCTATCCAAAGCTTTTCGAGATCTATCGTGAAGCTCAAGACGACAAAAAATCAACCGCAGTTATTCGTTCTTATAACAAAGCTTACCCAGAGCACCTGAAAGAACAGCAGACCTTCATGACGAAGATTCTGGATCAGTTCATTGATAAAAAGAACACTGAACGCCTGACTTATTGGGTGGGTGAGTTTAAAACCGGCTTCCTTTCATTCTCAAAAGATGTGATCGAGAAGACAGAAATCACTCTTGGTAACATCCTGTTCATTCAGTATCAAGAACTTGCTAAGAAGGGTGAACGTGTTGCTGCGATTAAAGGTTTCGAGAGCCTTTATGTGCACAAACTTTATCCTGATAAGGTGAAATACCAAGCTGCTTTCTTCGCTTCAATGCTTAACCTGGAACTTGGTGAGACTGTGAAGTCTTATCACTGGCAGGCCCTTGCCTACGCTCGTATGACTGAAGAAGAAAAGTTAGAGCGTCGTGAAGAGCAGATGAAGATGGCAGAACGTACTTACCGTCTTCAGGATTTTAATACTTCATATAAGATCGCTGATTTCCTTTTAAAGAAATTCTGTTCTTTGAAAGATGATACTCAGACTCGTCTCTACGAGATCGGCGTGATGACAGCTCTTGTGGAAGAGAAAGCGGCCGATGCGGAAAGAATCGTTTCAGAGTATTCAAAATGTCTTAAGAAGCCTGAAGTAAGAGACTCGGCCCTGGCCCAGATCTACTCCCTTCATGAGAAGAAAGGGGACTTTTTTGGACTTCGTTTATTTGTAAAACGTCACCATGTAGAGCCTTATATTACTCAGTACCGTTTTTCGCTTCAGAAGTGGTTTTGGGAGAAAACAGACGTGAACCTTAAGGCCCATATTCAGGCCGAATTTAAGGAACTTAAGCACCCGGAAACCCTTGCTTGGCTTCAGGAGATCAACCTCCACAAAGAGGCCGAAAAAGACATGCAAGAAATTCGTGCCACTGTGGTTTGGAACAAGCCTCAATTTGATGGCGAGGCCTTCAATAAGTCTCTGGAAAGCTATCTTTTGAAGCTTAAAAACTTCAAAGACCGTTACCAACCACTGACTCAGTCGACGCAAGTTGATCTTGCAATTCTTACCACTCGACTTTTTTCTGAGGTATACTCTCACATCGGTCAAACCATTCAGGGGCTTCGTCCAGCTGGAATGGATGCTCAGACTATGAACGATTTTGGGAATGCAATGAAACAACTTTCACAACAGTTCCTGGTAGCGGCCCGTCAGTATGATAAGAATCTAGAGAAGGCCCTTAAAGAGAAAGAAACTCTTGCCTGGGGCTCTCGTTCAATTGCTTCAGTAGAGAAAGTAGAAAACCCAGTGTTCTCATTTTTCACTGGTCTTACCATGGATAAGAGTAAGGAGTAGATCATGAAGACGATTAGTTTTATCTTTGCCCTTATGTTCTTCGCTTCATGTTCGACGTCTCGTATCGATCGTAAGATTGAAGATGTGACTTGGGACTCTCTTGCGGACGAATCATATCTTCGTTGGGGGGAGACACGTTTAACTAAGGCCAATCCTGAACATACAGTTGTGAACTGTTATAAAGGTGAAGCGCAAGAGACTCTTGATAAGTATAAAAGAGACTACATCACAAAGGGCCAGACTCCATACTACTGGCTCCATATTGGTAACTGTTATTTCGTTCAAGATCAGTGGTCAAAGGCCGAGTTCTTTTACCGCATGACTCTTGATGAAACAAAGGTTCCAACGATTAAGTCAATTGCTCTTAATAACCTTGGTTTGATTTCTTTCAAGTATGAGCAATGGGAAAAAGGGAAGGAATATCTTCGTCAGTCGATGGCCCTTGCTCCTAAGTTCAAGGTTCCACGTTACAACATGTCTCAACTTTATCTTCAGTTCGGTCTGTATGACAAAGCAATTGATGTGTTAAGTGAGAGTGCTTTCCGTGGTCACAAAGATATCGATGTTTATTTCTCATTGGCGAATGCTTATTTGTATAAGGGTGACCTTAAAACCGCATCTCGCTATTTTAATATGATTCCTCCTGAGCATTTTCGCCGCGAGGACATTGCCGCAACTTATGCTCTTTACCTTATCCGTCAGGGTGATGTGAAAGGAGCTAAGGAAATCATGAATGCCAGAGACCGCTCTGATGTTCCTGAACTAACGGCCATCTCACAAAAGATTGAAAAGATTCTCTCTCAAAGAATGAAAGAGGAATAGAGTATGAAGACCGCGACTTTACAAGGACAGTTTAGTTTAAAATGTCTTGATCCAAGGATCGAAGATGCCTTGATCATCGACAAGAAGAAGATCCTTATCGGTTCATCTGATAAATGTGATTTTAAACTGAACGACAAATCTGTTTCCTCTATGCATGCTTTTCTTTGCCTTAAAGGTGAAGGCTTCATGGTGAAAGACCTGTACTCTGAAGGTGGAGTATTTGTTAACGGCCGCCGTGTTGACGAGGCCAGCGTTTATCCAGGTGACACTCTAACAATTGGTACTTTGAGTTTTGCCATCGAAGGTCTGGAAGAAAACGTTCCAGTATTTAACCCTGATGAGGCGATTGTTTCAGTTGAAACTCCGGTTTCAGTTGAGCTTCCTCCACGTCCAGGTCTGATCTTCATCGATGGTGAGTACTGTGATATTGAATTCGATGATTCGAACTTCAAACCATTGACTGAGATCCCTAAAATCTCTATTAACGGCGAGTTCATTGATCTAGAACAGACTGAAGAAGTTCTGGATATTGGTTACTCGGTTAAAGACAAGCGTCTTGAGATCATTTCTTATGTAAATGGTCTTATGATGGATGTGTCTTATCTATCTCTAAAAAATGGTGACTACAGCTTCAATTCTCAGAAGAAGAAAAAGACCGATATCCTTTTCCATACTCTGAGCAATACAAAGATCTTCTCGATTCAGAATGGCGAGCTTAAGTTCTACGCTTCTGAAGCGGTGACTCCATCAACTGATTGGGACAAGATCAATCTTAATGACACTGTTTTCTTTAGCCATGGCACTGAGCAAGTGTCTTTCCGCCTAGTTGATCATACGACTGGTTGGAGAGGTATCCCAGCTTTCTATCGTGACCGTGAGTTCTTTAAACAAGGTGGTAAGGTTTTCGCTTCGGTGTTCTTGCCATTATTGATTCTTCTCTTCATCACTATTCCTAAACAAGATGAGTTCAAAGAAGAGATCGCAGTTGTATACAAACTTCCTGAAAAAGTGGTTAAGCCTCAAGAGTCTCAGGAGAAGTCTGAGCTTTCAGCTGAACAGTTAACTTCTAAAACTGAGAACACGGGCCACAAGGAAACTGAACAACCGAACCAAAAGGTTGAGTTCGCTGCCGCTTCTCAAAATAAGAAAGTACAGGCCAAGGCCGCTGCTCCAACTCCGGCCGCAGCTCAGCCTGTTGCTACTCAGCCAGTTAAGGCCTACGAATTTAAGTCTTCTGTGGCGTTTAACTCTCTTGTAGGGGACGCTCCAAAGATCAATACTAATGGCTCAACTGCTAAAGGTGCTGTTAAAGACACAAGCTTTAACTCTGGTACATCCGATAACGGCCAGCTAGTTGCTGGGGCCGATATCGGTGTTTCTAAGTTCAACGGTTCAGATAAGAGCGGTTCTGGTTCTGGTTCATATGGTTCAAGAGGTCTGGCCTCTAAATCGGGCTTTGATTCTTCTTACCTAGAACCAAAAACAGTGGTGCTTGGTTCAATGGACCCAGAATTACTTCGTAAGATTCTAAGAGAGTATATTCCTCAGTTCCGCCACTGTTACCAACAGGAACTTATCGCTAACTCTGATAAGATTAAAGGTGTAATCGACCTTAACTTTACAATCAGCGCTGGTGGTAAAGTTTCTAAATACGCCATCAAGGTGAAGGACGCTCAGTTCTCGGCCAAAGGTGTAGGTTGTATGGGTCAGGTGCTTAGCTTGATCGAGTTCCCAAAACCAAAAGGTGGCGGGGTAGTGGACGTAAGACAGCCGCTTAACTTCTTCTCAGAAACAGAAAAAATCTAATAGGAAGGCCCCCGGAAGGGGGCTTTTTTTTGGTTAAGAATTCTTATCTACATGAATATGAAGAGACCAGTTTACAATGGTGTTATGAAGAGGCTTCTTGGTGGTTTAAAATCCTTTCTCTTTAGGTTTTCCAAAGGAGTCAGCCTTGCTGAGTGGCTGTGTTTGGGTCTCGTTGTAGGCACGATTCTAATAAAATATTGGCCACTTATTACTCATAAGAAAGAGGCTGAAAACTATCACCACCTTCGAGATTACGATATGAATATGAAGGATAGTTATTATGAAGAAGGTCGAGGGCGAACAATCTTTTCGGATTTCAACAAATGATTAAATTTCTAGTGAAACACAATCCAATTATTTCAATATTATTGTTTGTACACATCAGCTGTATTGGGACATTAATAATGCCCTAAATGTAGACATAAATTTTTTTGGGAATATTTGAATAAGGGACAGACTCAGGGGAGTTGTAGTAAATGCGGGTATCAAGCTTGGTAATTAAAATTACTTCCGCCAGCGAAAGTAAATGACGCGTTTCCACTTCGACGTCGAAGTAAACCTTAAGATCAGCCCGCAATTTTTTTAGCTTCTTCCTTATCAATCAATTCTCCATTCACATAACGGTGAACGATACTACTCAAGAGCGTTTGATAGGGGATTCCCAGGCGATCAGCTTCTCGTTTTAAATCCGCTAAATCTGCCCCATGCAATCGAAGTGAGATCATGGTCTTGTTGGCATCTGGATCTGGCTTACGCTTTACAGGTTTCTTTTTAAGTTTCTTTAAGTCATATTCATTCTTCATAAAATTCTCTTTCTTGTTTTGTAGCCTTTCTGGACGAAATGATTCGAATGGTGTCTAAGGATGGTTCACTGTAGATAACAATCAAGAGGCCTTTAACTGTTTGACCAATCCATGCTTCCTATCATTTGTCTTTGTATATACAATGTCAATTTTTTTTGATTTCAACTAATTTGTACATTCTTAAGTGAAGTTGCCATTTCTACCTCAAGAATTCTTCATCTTTTTAAGTGCTCCCTTGGCAAAGGGGAACCATCCTTTCAACCGAAACGGCTCCATCGCAGAAAAAAGGAGTACGTATGAAGCTTCTGCTCAAATTGGGCCTGGCCGCCCTCTTATTGCCTATTGGTCCAGCTCTCGCTGAGGTTCTTTATAAAGAGGCTTCACAGCACTCTGGTCTAGTGCCATCTATGGTCATTCAAACGGCCTCAAATTCTCCGACTGGTCATCGCGTTCACACCACTCTTGCAAACACTGGTGAAGCTCTTTTTGAATTCGAGCTTGATGAACCTGGGAAATTTGAGGTCGAGGCATTGCTTTATGCCGATGCTATTTACCGAAATTCAATGGCCGTATCAGTAAATGGAGGTGCGGTTGGTGAATGGGAATTGGACATAGATAATACTGCTTATCAATGGAGGAAATTTCCCCAAGAGTTTCAAGGGCAGGCCGGTATTCAACAGGTTCGTCTCCTCGGAAGAGAGACCTATGTTCGAATTGCGGCAGTCAGAATCAATAAAATCATTGAGGTCCCAGTTGAAAAACTGGAAGTTCATGCTTCAGAGGCCGTGCTTACACCTCCGATGAATTTGACAGCAGATTCTACTGGTGACTATCTTTCGTCTACGACCAATCATCAAGGGCAAGCGGACTTTACGTTCCTTCTCCTTGAAGATTCTCAGGTGCGCCTTGATCTTCTGGCGCAAGGATTAACCTCTGCAAGTGATTCATTCTGGTTAAAGCATGCGGATGGAACACAAGAGGCCATCCACCTGGGAGCATCGGCCGATTTTAAATGGAAACTTGGACCGACTCTGAATTTACTTGCTGGTTCTCATACCATTAGTATTGTTGGTCGCGAGGCCCTGGCCCGACTACGAACACTTAAGTTAACGAAGCTAGGGGCGATTCCAGATCCTGAACCACAACCAGATCCCATTATTCCCGCGGCACCGGCCCCGAGTCGCTTTGAGAGCGCTACTAACCTAACTGAAATTAACGCTCTAAGTTTCTCAGATGCGGCCACTAAGGCCTTGGCAGCTGCTCCCAATTCAAAAATCATTTTACCTTCTGGAACATTCTCGAATGTGAATGTGACATTAAGAGGTGAGGGAATTCAAAATGCTCCTATCATCATTGAAGGTCAACCTGACGGCTCTACGATCTTGACTGGTAAGATTCTTCTGACAGTCAAAGGTAGTTATGTTTTGGTCAAAAATCTTAACGTGCAAAACTATGACTCTTTTTCATACGGTAGCTACGGCATAGTCGTTTTTGATGATTGTGCTTATTGTGGTCTTCAAAACAGCCGCTTTGATACCAGTGTGGCCGCAGTGATGGATCTTGAGTATAAAAATGATGCAAAACATTTTAAAACCATCCGGATCAAGCCTAATTCTCAAAACGTCGAGATCTCAAATAATACATTCAAGAACAAGCAAAATGCTGGCTCCTCGGTTCTTGTGGATCGGGAACTCAACCGAGCAAACCTGCATGAAGGACATCGCATTTTCCGAAATCTCTTCTTAGATCGGAAGTTGGAAAAAAATGATGCCAATGATTTTGATTCGATTCGTATTGGCGATAGTGATCGTTCACATTCACCCTCGCAGGAAGACGCTGAAGCTCTGATGACTGGAGAAAATGCGACCCTGGTCGGAACTACAGTCGAGTTCAATGTGTTTGAAGGAACAAGACTGACGGATTCAGCTTATAATTCTTGTGTCAGTGCCGGGAATTGGAGTGCCAAAGTCTGTAAAGGTGAACCTGAAATCATCTCTATCAAGGCCCCTCAAACCATTGTTCGCTTTAACACTTTCAGAAATAACAGTGGTGGTTTGACCATTCGTCATGGTTACATGAGCATTGTAGAAGGAAACTACTTCTCGGGTGTCAATCTCCCACAGGGAATTTCTACCATCATGCCAAACTCCTACGGAATTCGAATTATTCATCAAAATCATCTAGTTTTAAATAACCACATCGAAGAATTGATAACAACTTCCAAACTCCACGGCGGTATTTCGATACTTCCGGGTAATACAACAACCGTAAAAAAAGAGTATTGGAAGGTGATTGATACGATTGTCTCGGGAAATTTCATCCGCAACGTATCCCCGCGCCCCATTTCTCTTGCCTCAGACTATGGAGGAGATGGTAAAACTTTGTTACCAGAAGGTATTGTGCTTACTCACAACGTAGTGTCTCTATGTTCTGTGGCGGTGGTTAATCAGGCCCCGGATGAAGCATATCTCGCTACTTTCAGTTCTTACGAAAACTATTTTGATTGCCTAAGTTGGGGAGTGGGTCTTGTGGGTTCTGTCCAGATTCCACTTGCACCAACGATCCTGAACAATGGTTTTAATCTGCCAAACGATCCTGGCATTATCGGGGCCACTGGAGTGTTGTATAATTCTGCCTCCAAGCATGCTGGCCGTCTGAGTGCACTTTCGACTCTTTCAGGAATTCAAGCGGCCTCTAGAATGGAGAAGCTGTCCCAATTTTTGATGATTAAGAAAGGATCATTGTACGATAATTATCTCCCTCAGAATCGTAATGAAGTAGGCTCAAGTTTTTAGGTCTTATTAAGGACGGGGAGTGATCCCCGTCCTTTTGGAGCATAAAAGAATTTGGGAATTTTGGATGAATCAAAGTATGTGGTAGAGACTCCTCAATTCAAAAGGAGTCCCTATGAAAAGCATCATTCTTCTTGGTCTATTATTTTCTTCAATTGGTTTTGCCAACACAAAGACAGTAGCATTGGGTTTTCAATGTCGTGCAGACGGTGCCGATGGCACAGTGGCCTTCGCTACTCACATGAACCGTTACACATCGGAGGCAATGGCCCTTCAACAGTGCCAGGCAAGTAGCCGTCGACCGGGAACTTGTAGAATCGTAAGCTGCCTTTAAAAATTCTAAAGAGGTTCTTCTCATTTTGGGAGGAATCTCTTTTTAGAAATTCTTAAGCATACTTTTTAAATTTCCATTTTTTCACTCTTAAAAAACGAAACTCTTCTCACTCAAACACCACCAAGAAATCTTAAATCCATTCATCTTTAGAATGAGTTAAGTCACTTCTTTATAAAAATTTCAATTCTCACAAAACCTGTCAGCTCGAAATTTACGAACTCACTTCTATTCACTAATAAAGCTGCACCAAATTTTTTACTTTAAAGGAGTACCTATGAAAATGTTAGTTCTAGTTGGTCTTATTCTTTCTTCTGTTGCTTTCGCTGAAACAGCTCAGGTTGAGTCTGTAGATACTATTGAAGCAATGGATGTTCCTGCTCAACGTTGTGAAGCTCGTTCTTCTGACGGCGCGATTGGTGTTGGTGTTAGCCCGAATGTTTTCATCGCTCAAGATATCGCCATTCGTTACTGCATGAACAAAAGTTTCTACCCTGATTCTTGTATGATCGTAGGATGTGTTAACACTATTTACTAAGAACTTTTCTTAAAGACATCGTCTTTATAGTGCTTGTATTCATCCTCAGAAATGCCACCAGTTTCTTTTAGATGATAGAGGCGGGAAAGATTATCGATCTTTTTCGCCTCTCTTTCTTCCTTGGATTCTTCAAATCGATTATTTGATAACGAACTTTCTAGTCTTCCAAAGATTGATCCGTGGCCCGTCACTGCGCCCTCAGCGAAAAGTAAAATGCCCAATGGGATAATGGATAAATAGGGAATGGCCATCAAGACCGCCAGTCCGATCTGAAAGGGAATTTCATTATGAGTTTTCCCCCGCAGGTCTCTGAGACGTTTAAAGGAATTGATGAGGCTCAGGTAACTGATCCCAATCAGAAGGACAAGCATGGTCACAAAAAAGGCCGCTTCAAGCGCTTCATTTGTAATGACCTCACGAAAGCTAACGATGTAGATGACCATGGTAGCGGCAAAAAGTATCATCATGTTTTTGAAATAATCCATTCTTCCCAGTATTCCGCCTCGTCGAAAGAGATTTTTATTAATGTTTAGATTATTCATTTGAACCTCTCTATAAGAGTGATTCTTTCATAAATATTCTAATGGGAAAATTAACGAACTAAATGCGGTCAGCGATCCACCTTTCCAGTGGATCAATTTCTCGATGACGTGTCGGTGTCCTCAAGAAATTTGAAATATACTTAGTACATGCCAAATTTGATAAGGTCCATTTGGACAAAATGTTTCAGTTATTGTGATAACGATTGGTCAATCGTGGTGGAAGGAATCGTGTTTCTTTTTATCATGGCGATGATTTGTTTCAAATTCAGCGAATTTCTTTCTCTGAATTAAGCGGCCCTCTTCTTATTATGGAAGTCTTTTAAAATTCGTTTCTGCATGTAAGCTTCAATTTTCTTCACCATCACTGGGTTGGTGCTGAAACGGAATGAACCACGATTTCCATCGTAGGTTTGCCATTCAATTTTTCCCCAAAAAATGAATTTAGGAACAGTAATTTCAAAACGCGATAGGGCCTGAAGTTCCCAACTCGTAACAGGATCTTCTTTTGAGAAAACAGTTCTCCATCCTTTCTTGATCAAACTAAGTTTGTCGTCGTGGATTTCAAGCTCGTGACTCGGTCCCTGAAGAGTGTAGAAAATCACAATTCGCCTCCGTGAAGTGTGTTGGCTTATCGATAAAGCCTCTTAAAAGATAACCCTTTTTAGGCCTAATTTTTTAAGAATATTTTTTTATTTATGTGGGGATTGTTGAGTACGATTTGGGGCCAAATTGAAAAAATTGAGCTGCTAGTTTTACCTAGCAGCCCAGTGGGAATTATTATTTTTCGAGTAAACTACGAAGCATCCAGGCGTTCTTTTCATGAAGCTGCATACGTTGTGTGAGTAGATCTGCAGTCGGCTCATCTGAGGCCTTATCAACTGTTGGGAAGAGTGAGCGAGCAGTTTTTGTGACCGCTTCCTGGCCATGAACCAAGTGTTTAATCATCTCTTCGGCCTTAGGCTGGCCTTTAACTTCCTTAATTGAACTTAGCTGAGCGAACTCTGAATACGTTCCTGGTGCTGGATATCCTAGAGCGCGAATTCTTTCTGCAATGAGATCCACCGCCAACGCCAATTCGTTGTACTGAGTTTCAAACATCAGGTGAAGAGTATTGAACATCGGTCCTTTCACGTTCCAGTGAAAGTTGTGAGTCATAAGGTAAAGTGTGTATGTGTCGGCCAGAAGGTGATTAAGGCCATTTGCGATCGCTTTACGATCTTTTTCTGAGATACCATTATCGATTTTCATAAAACATCCTTTGGTTACTAGAGTTGGAATAATTCTAGTATCCAAAGGCGCTTTAATCTAATCGATATTTGTTATGGGCCGATAATTTTTGTCGATTTAGCAGAGTTTAAAACTCGGGAAATTTCTTCGTAGCTTGAAGTCATGAATTCCACATCAGTAGCTCTGAATTTATTCAATTCATCACCCAGGTTTTCCTCATAGTAGAACACAGCTTCTTGAAACTTTGAGCGGAACATTCTTTCAGTATCGTAGCTCTCTCCTGAAGGAATATAAGGCTTAGGTGAGCCGATTTTATATTCAGCTTGTACCAGACGCTCCTCATATTTTTTAAGTATCTCATTAAACTTCATGTAATCCGGTCGATTGAGGAAGAACAGCGAAGACAGGTGTTGCAGCTCAGAGTCAGTCATGTCATGGAATACCGGATGAAAAGTCTGGGCGAAACGAATAGTCTCGTGAACATAGAGAATCTCCGACGAAAGCCCATCAAGCTGTTCAAAGACCGGTTTAAAGACCACAATCGATCCGTTTCTAAATGTCATCATGGCCGGGGAGAAGTCTTTGCAAATGGAGTGGTGAGTAGTGAGTTCACCTTTAAAGATGCCGTCTAATTTGAAGGTTGAAACTTGCACACGACGAAATAACTTAAAGAGCTCATTAAAGATAAGATGAGTTTTAGGATGAGTGGTCGAAATCTGGCTAATACGTTTCAAAGCACGTTTTACGTAGTATTTGCCAGTCAGGTTTGCATATTGAGTGTTAGGAACATAATTCCACTGAGGATTTATATCATAGCTACGGATTGATCGACTTGGTCTCCGAAGGATGATTTCCGGGTACATGATTTCCTCAATTGAGCGCCATTCTCTAACGCCATAGAAGTTTCTTACCCAACATCCGTTCATGCCACTTCCGGTTTGGCCGCCGGCAAAGGCAGAAGTAAAAGAAAAAGATAATATTAAAGCGATAATGAATTTCATACTTCTGAACCTTTAGTGAGAGGGAAGAAAGAAACTGTCAGTTGATAAACTTCATTCAGAGAGCTCTTTTTCTGAATGTATTGCCCAAGCTCGGCCTGGAAGGCCATGATCTTGTCTTTAATTTCCGGCAGACGGTTTTTGTCTACGGCAACAGTCAATGAACCGTGGTAACGGGATTCGATTCCCACTTTATCAATAGCATCATAGCTTAGTTGCGAGAGTCGCTTCTGAAGCATTTTACGGGCCTCGGAAGTTTTGCTTCCATCCACCCACGAATTGTTCGGCTTCAGAAGTTTATAAACGTTCTGGTCCTGGCTGATAAAACCCAGCTTTAAAAGCTGTTCCAGGATTCCCTGCATGTCTTCCACTGGAATATGAAAACGATTGGCCAGAAACTCAACCGAGCACTTATTGTCGATCTTTAAATATTCAAGAACACCCCAGAATCTCCAGTCGCCGATGACCGTCATTAAAGATTCTTCCAGTTCGGTGTATTCGCTCAGGAGAGTTCGTCTTTCCTCTTCAAACTGGGCAATGACCGTTTCGCTGGCGCCAAGTCTCTCTAAACATTGAGTTCTGATGGTCCAAGACAGGTCTCGCGCCCCATTGAAAAACTTTGAAAGGGTAGATTGGTCCACGCCCAGAAGTTTTGCGAAGGCCCGAAGTGAATAAGATGGATTACGATTTCTTCTCTCGAGAAATTCTTTTTCCAGGTATGCAGCGAAGTTCTTTTGCATATAAATCCATAGGTAAATAAAGGTTTACAAATTTTCTTAACGAAGAATGTTTTCTTTGAATAGTCTGTAAAAAACAGCACTTTGGTTAGGGATTATGAGAGTGCGAAATCACATTGTGATGGCAGAGGCCTTCCATCAGTTTCTTCATCTGTTCAACTTAGTAAACGCATAATTTTCAGAGAAAAGGATGGCACTTGAATTATCTGATGAGGCATGAAGCGATCCTGAATGATCAGAAGATAGGAATTGAGAGGAGTGAGGGGTACTCTTTTCTTTTGGAGGTTGGACATGAACTTGTCGACCTTTTTTGGGCTCCTATTTATTACCGGCGGATCTACCACCCTCGGCTCGTTGCCAGTTCTCTTTCATCATTACTTCAAAGAATCGCAATGGAACTGGTGGGAGAGTTTTGGGGGAGGAGTAATGGTGAGCGCCTCTTTCTTTTCTTTGTTGTATCCGGCCTATGAGATGGGTGGAGTTAAAGCTCTACCTATTGGTATGCTTTGTGGCTTCGCTTTTATTTTCTTCATGGCCTATCTCATTAAAAGACTCACTCAGAACATTCATCATCAAAGGGCCTTTCTCTTTGTGTTTGTGATGGGACTTCACAATATCCCCGAGGGACTTGCGGTAGGAGTAGACGTGGCGGCACTTGGGTGGAGAGAGTCTCTTCCTCTTACGGTTGCGATCTTTGTGCAGAATCTTCCCGAGGGGCTGGCGAGTTCTATGAGTTTCATTATTGCGGGATTCAGAGTGAAAGAAGCTCTGATTGCAAACGGAGTGACGGCCGTGATTGAGTCCCTCTCTGCATTTTTGGGACACAGTTTTGTCTCTGGATCCGTCTTAGGACTTCCATTCTTGCTCTCATTCTCCGGTGCTTGCATGTTGTCTGTGGTAGCGCGTGAAGCATGGGTGAAATATCAAAGTGCAGAAGCGGCAAGTATTTCCGTGTCCGGATTCGTGGTTGGGCTGTTTGTGTGCGGTGCTCTTGATTTACTTTTGTAAAGCGCGTCCGCATTGTGCACGTTTACATGTAAGAATTTGTTAATTTCTGGCCGTTTTTCTCGATATATTTTATCGGAGATTACACTAAATCTAGTTATAAAAACCGTCAAAAAAATGTCGATACCACTATATATAGATTTTTCGCTTTTCAAATGTCAGATCAACTACTACGCTTATTTTAAGACAGATAAAACAACACAACCACACACATCATGAAGAAGGAGCTGGGGTTATGAGCGCAAGCACGGAGCTTTTACTTAAAGAAACAACTGATCGTTTTGTACTTTTCCCGATCAAGTACCACGACATCTGGGACATGTACAAAAAGGCAATGGCAAGTTTTTGGACTGCCGAGGAAATCGATCTTTATTCCGATCTAAATGATTGGGAAAATCTGAATGAGCAAGAGCGTCACTACATTTCGCATATCCTAGCGTTCTTCTCTGCGTCAGACGGGATCGTTAACGAGAACCTTGCCCTTCGTTTTTATAACGACGTTCAGATTCCAGAAGCTCGTTCTTTTTACGGCTTCCAGATCGCGATGGAAAACATCCACGCTGAAACATACGGTCTACTAATTGATACATATATTAAAGATCCTAAGAAGAAGGACTACCTTTTCAAGGCGATCGACAATATCCCATGTATTAAGAAGAAAGCTGACTGGGCCATGAAGTGGATCTACGGAAACGGTTCATTTGCTGAAAGACTTGTTGCTTTCGCTGCCATCGAAGGAATTTTCTTCTCTGGTTCATTCTGTTCAATCTTCTGGTTAAAGAAGCGCGGCCTTATGCCGGGTCTGACTTTCTCAAACGAGCTTATCTCTCGTGATGAAGGTCTACACACTGACTTCGCTTGTCTTCTATACAGAAACTATATTCAAGATAAGCCATCTGAAGCACGCATCCGTGAGCTAATCACTGAAGCAGTAAACTTCGAGTGTGAGTTCATCACTGAAGCTCTTCCGGTTTCTCTAATCGGTATGAACGCTGACATGATGAAAGAGTACATTAAATTTGTTGCCGACCGTCTTATGAGACAGCTTGGTTACTCTGATGTGTACGGTGCTAAGAACCCATTCGATTGGATGGAGCTCATTTCTATGCAAGGTAAAACTAACTTTTTCGAGAGAAAAGTTTCTGAATATCAAAAAGCTGGTGTTGTTAACTCGACAAAAGAAGCTGCTGGTTCGAACTTCGCTTTCTCAACTGATATGGATTTTTAAGGAGTAGTCATGTTTGTTACAACACGTTCAGGGAAAAAAGAACCCGTACAATTTGATAAAATCACTCACCGTATTTCTCAGTTAACATATAACTTAGATCCAAAATACGTTGATTCTGTTCAAGTAGCTAAGCGTACGATCAATGGATTGTTTGATGGTATTACGACTGATGAACTAGATAATCTTTCAGCTGAAGTTTCTGCTTATATGACTTCAGTTCACCCGGACTACGCTCGTCTTGCTGGCCGTATTGCTGTAGCGAACCTTCACCGTTCGACTTCAGATTCATTCATGGAGACTTTCGAGACTCTTTATAACTACACGAATGAATTCACTGGCGAGAAGCAACCACTTATCTCTGACGAGATCTTTGATTTCGCTCGTGAGCACAAGAACAGAATTTCTGCTGAAATCGCTTACTCTCGTGACTTCGAGTTCGATTATTTCGGATTCAAGACTCTTGAGAAGTCTTATCTTTTAAAAGTTAACGGTAAAATCGTTGAGCGCCCTCAGCACTTGTTCATGCGCGTGGCCCTAGGAGTACAAGTTGGAAACATTGAAGAAGCTATCAAAACGTATCACCTTATCTCTGAAGGTTTCTTTACGCATGCTTCTCCTACTTTGTTTAATGCCGGTACTAATAAGCCGCAAATGTCGTCATGCTTCCTGGTAGCAGCGAAGGACGATTCAATCGAAGGTATTTACGAAACACTTAAGCAGTGTGCTCTTATTTCACAATCTGCTGGTGGTATCGGTCTATCGATCCACAATATCCGCGCGAAAGGTTCATTCATCCGCGGAACAAACGGTACATCTAACGGTATCGTTCCTATGCTTCGCGTGTTCAACGATACTGCTCGTTACGTTGATCAGGGCGGCGGGAAACGTAAAGGTGCTTTCGCCATCTATCTTGAGCCTTGGCACGCTGATATCGAAGACTTCATTGAACTTCGTAAGAACCACGGTAAAGAAGAGCTACGTGCTCGTGACCTTTTCTACGCTCTATGGATCAACGATCTATTCATGCAACGAGTGGAAGCGGACGCTGACTGGACTCTTATGTGTCCAAACAAGTCACCAGGTCTGGCCGACGTTCATGGTAAAGAGTTCGCAGCTCTTTATGAGAAATATGAGAAAGAAGGCCGCGGTCTTAAAGTTGTTAAAGCTCGTGACCTTTGGTTCAAAGTTATCTCATCTCAAATTGAAACTGGTATGCCGTTCATGCTTTACAAAGATGCAGCGAACGAGAAATCAAACCAGAAGAACCTTGGTACAATCAAGTCTTCTAACCTTTGTACAGAAATCATGCAGTACACTTCTGAGAAAGAAATTGCTGTATGTAACCTTGCTTCGATCGCTCTTCCTAAGTTCGTTGTGGATGGCGAATATGATCACAAGAAACTTTACGAAGTTACTTACCAAGCAACTCGTAACTTGAACCGTATCATCGATCTTAACTACTACCCAGTAGAAGAAGCTCGTTACTCGAACATGAAAAACCGTCCAATCGGTCTAGGTGTTCAGGGTCTGGCAGATACGTTCTTCAAAATGAGAATGTCGTTTGATTCGGCCGCTGCTCGCGAGCTTAACAAGCAAATTTTCGAAACAATCTACTTCGCGGCACTTTCAGCTTCTGCTGATCTTGCTAAAGAGCACGGTCACTACGATTCGTACGAAGGTTCACCAATCTCTCAAGGTATCCTTCAGCACGATATGTGGGGTGTAACTCCATCTAACCGTTGGGACTGGACAACTCTAAGAGCGAAAATTAAGCAGTACGGTGTTCGTAACTCACTTCTTATGGCACCTATGCCGACTGCTTCAACGTCTCAGATCCTCGGTAATAACGAGTGTATCGAGCCGGTAACTTCTAACATCTATACTCGTCGAGTTCTTTCTGGTGAGTTCGCTATGGTGAATAAACATCTTGTGAAAGATCTTATTCAGCTTGGACTCTGGAATGAAGAGATGAAGGACCGTATCATCGCTCACAATGGATCGGTTCAGTACATTCCAGAGATTCCAGCTGATCTTAAAGAGCTTTACAGAACAGTATGGGAAATTAAGCAGAAGTCGATCCTTGAGATGGCCGCTGACCGTGGTGCTTACATCGATCAATCTCAATCGCTTAACATCCACATGGAAGATACTAACTTTGGTAAGCTTTCTTCACTTCACTTTGCTGCGTGGAAGCTTGGCCTTAAGACTGGTATGTACTATCTTAGAACTCGTCCAGCAGTGGACGCGATTAAGTTCACAATTAAAGAAACTGCAAAAACAGCAACAGCTGCTGATCAACAGGCTGCAATGGTTTGTTCTCTGGACAACCCAGAAGCATGTGTTAGCTGCGGTAGCTAGGTTTTTTCTGTCAGGGGCCTCTCACAACGGGATGTTGTGGGGGGCCTTTTCTCGTTTTGAGGTCATATGAAATTTCTTTTTGGTCTTTTGTTCTCTTTCTCTGCTTTTGCCGCTGTTCCGGGCTACGAGATTGCTTTCGAAATTGAAGGCAAGGCCGTGACTAAAACCGCTGGCAAAATTCGTATTAAAGAAGGCGAGACAGGTGCCATTTCCTATAAAGGAACTGAACTGCAAGTAACCAGCAAAGAAGGAGAAGTGCAGGGACACAAGGGAATCATGGTGGGTTTTGTTGTGAAACAGAAGAAGGACGTGATTTCAACTCCACAACTTCTTGTGGATGAAAAAGAAGAGGCGCAAATCTCAATCGATGATGCGATTTCTTTAAAAGTTTCTGCAACTCGAATCAGTCTTTAATAGTTGATGTTGTAACCCATCTCAGGACGTCTAAGTTCCTGAGAGAGATTCTGGGTGTTTTCCGGAATCGGTTGATGAGGGGTCACCGGGAAAACATACCCCTTACGTGTCTTTCTGAATCTGATCGCCTCTCGATTTTCCAAAGTCTTCACATCAATCCCACGACGACGAATTTCCGCCATGGCGTCTCGAAGTTCAAGCACCAGACCTTTTGAATAGATATTGAGACCAGTGATGTCCGTGTGAAATGAAACTCCACCTGGGCGAAGCACTCGCATGATTTCGTTAAAAAGCTCAAACTTGTACTTAATCTGGGTGATGGTGTCCTCGCTAAAAATCAGATCGAACTTATTATCGTCATATGGAATGCGAGCACCAAAATCCAGGTCCTGAAAAACCACATAGGGCAGATCAATCTCTTCAACTTCTTGCTTATTAAAAATCTCAAACTTCAGGGCCGTGAGGATAAAACTCTCTCGGCGATAGAAGGCACGGGTCTTCTCACGGTTTAAAGCGTAGAACTCCACTTCTGGAAATTGTTTTTTTAGTTCCATCAGAATGCGGCCATCTCCCGCTTCAATTTCCATCACACGAGTCTTTTCACCCGCCAGACGATTCTTCTCATAGGTCTCTTGAATGAGGTCTTGAAGACGATAGGGCGAGATCTTTTTATTGTACTCGTTTAATGAATAGGAGCGGGTCTCAGCGTCCTGAAGATTTTTGTATTGATCCCAGTTTACGGTCTGAACTTCCGTGTCTGTTTGAAAATACAACGACAGACAAAGGCCAACGATAATGCACGAAATGATGAAGAGAATGTTTCTTAAACCCATTAGGGACTATTCAACCACAGAACGGTTGAACTTCTCAAGAGTTTCCGGATCATCTTGAAGGGCCCTGCGAATAAGTGAGATCACAATATCTGTCGGAGTGGCGATGTTGTAGACATAATTAGTAAACTGAGAAATTTTAAAGTTCGTTTCTTGCTTAACCACACCAATTACGAGTCCTTCTTCATTAATCAGTGCGCCACCAGAATTTCCTGAGCGAATGGGTGCCCAAAACTTGAAGCGATTAATTTCTCGCTCAATCCCGCGACCCTGAGAAATGTGAATGCCCCAGCCGCCAGAGTTACCGATCGCCGTCATGACTTCGTGATCATTGTTAGTAGGGAAATAGCTCGCTTTAAGTTTTAATGCTGGGCCATCGGCCAGAGAGATTTGGATTTTTTCCGAAGCACAGAAAAGACACGCTTTTTTTGAGATCGTGAGTGGTTTAATCTCAATCAGGCACACATCCTGAAAGGCGCTACAGTAGTGGACCTTCTTACAGTCAAAGGTGTGGCCTTCGTTGTTTTTAATCTGAAAGTCGGCACACTCAGTTGTGTTTTTAAACTCCATGTTCAGCACATGGGCATTAGTGAGCACCAGGCTTTCGCCGATACTAAAAGCAGTGCCGCGCCGGCCATCATTTGCGGGATGTTCACTCTCAGGAATCATTTGAAAAACCGGCATGGAGAGTCGTTTAAATTCCTCGTATTGTTCTAAGGGAAGTGTGATTCTTGTTCCGTTTCTTTTGAATCTGCCAACTTCATCGTAGCTTGTGGCCTTAACGGACACGGTGCCATCGTCATTCATCTGCGCTTTTTCAAAAATGTTCAAATTCGGATACACGATACGAGGAGGAACCACGGAACGTGCAAAGAGGGCGCCAGAGATGAGGATCAGGAGCATAAATAATTTCATTAGGGAGATTGTAGGACCATTTCAAATGCAGGGGGCGGGTCTTGTAAAGGTTTTACGGAAGGACTAATATCAAGGGCTTAAGGAGTCATTTTCATGAAGTTAATCGTTTGTTTGTTCTTAATGCTTTTTAATATCACTGCATTCGCGAACCAATTAGGCGTTGGTGTTTCAATCGGAAACCCTACAGGACTAAATGGTAAGTACTGGCTCGACGAAAAAACTGCCATCGATGGTGGTTTCGGGATGTCGCTTGGGAAGAACACTGATGTGAGCATTCACTCAGATTACCTTCTGCATAAGGAAGGGGCCTTTTTCTTTAACGATGTTCATCCGTTGGATCTTTATTACGGTCTTGGTGCTCGTATGGAATTTGAAGACGACATTAATTTAGGTGTTCGTATTCCGGTGGGCCTCGCTCACAGAGTAGAGAACAAGAGAGCTGATGTTTTCGCGGAAGTAGCTCCCATTATTGATTTCGTAACATCGACTGGGCTTGAGCTTCATCTCTTGTTCGGCGGGCGTTATTACTTTTAGTTATAGGGCCATAGAAATTATCAATTTTCTTAAAAAACCTTACTGTGCGATAAACTCGGCAAGGAGATTTTATGAAAATCGTATTCGCTCTCTTATTAGTATTAAGTGCCCAACTTTCTTTCGCTCAAACTCATGAGGAAGATGAAGTACAACCAGTAAGAATCATCAGAGAATTAAGATAATGAAGGGGCCCTTGCGCCCCTTTCTTATTGGACCAGAATTTTTTGTTTGATTGATGCTTTCTTGCCGTTAATTTCAGTGATCCGCAGTTCTCCGCCAAGATTTTTCTCGACCGGATTTTTATTCATTGGATTTAACTGAACTCGATAGTCTGCCTCGAATTTAACTTTCGCATTTTTTCCAGTTAAGTGACCAGCACGCATTTCCAGATTCAGAATTGGCTTGGCCTCAAGCATGGCGGTTATTTTATTTTGGCTTTCGACCTTGCTGTAAGACTGAATGTTTCGAAGATCGAGTGATGCAGGGAAGGTCTGGAACACTTTTGGTTTGATAGTTCCTTGAATGTCGCACCCGTCTTTAAACTTATAAGTGACGCTGGCCTCTTCTTTCATCGTGAGGACATTCATCCAATTAATCTTTGTTTTGTCGCAGCCATCCACTCGGAACTTTTCTGTTCCTTTAGGACGTGTCTTACTCGCGCCGGCAATCAAAGGGCGGATAAGTTCTTGAATAGAGCGTTTGGCATCCTCAACTTCCGTTGAGGCCATTAAGGAATTAGAAATAAGTAAAATGATCAGGAATTTCATGTAACCTCATATATTTAGCTAATATTTATTGTATGACATGAGGAATTTTTTGATAAAATATTTTTTTGAAAGAACCGATCGGATAAGTATGGAAGAAGATGTTCTCAAAGGAAAGACCCTATTAGTTGTGGATGACGAAGTTGATCTTCGAGACATCGTTGCCTCTGAACTTGAGTTCATGGGTGCGAAGGTGTTTCAGGCCGAAAATATTCTCTCGGCCCAAAGGGTGCTTGCATCTCATAAGATTGATCTCATTATCTCCGACATTCGTATGCCTGGTGGGACCGGAGTGGATCTGCTCGACGTCGTGAAGGCAAAAGATGTGCAGGTTCCACCTGTGATCTTGATTACAGGGTTTGCCGATATCACGAATGAAGATGCTTTCGATAAGGGTGCTGAGGCCCTCTTAAATAAACCATTCAAGCTTGATGATCTGATTAAAATGGCCGTGAGGTACACTTCTCCAGTTGAAGAACGTTTTAATCACGGAACAATTGAGACCCGAAAAGAAGTTAAACCGATCAATGGCGAGCTTAAAATTGGCCGTGGTGGTGTTTCACTTAAACTCGATACTCATGGAACTAAGTATGAGATCGGGGAAGTGGTGAGATTCAATTTCACTTACGGGGATAAGTCATTTACTGGCGAAGGCATCTGTCGTTGGTTTAAACCAACGGATCAAGGTGCACAAAAGGCCACAATGGGTGTGGAATTCCTGCACCTGACTCCAGAGACATTAGACCATTTCAAAGACTACTTTGAAGACAGTAAGGTCGTTCCTTACATTCCTTCGTTCTCTTAATCTCTCAACCAATGACATGTGTATCCACCGGGATTCTTTTTTAAGTAATCCTGGTGGTATTCTTCGGCCGGATAGAATTTTGAGGCAGGAATGACTTGAGTCACGATCGGACGTGGCCACTTCTTAGAAGCATTCACTTTCGCGATAGTTTCTTCAGCAAATTGTTTCTGTTCAGGAGAGTGATAGAAAATCGCTGAACGGTATTGTGTACCCTTGTCATTACCTTGTTGGTTCAAAGTTGTTGGATCGTGAAGACGGAAGAAATAGCCAAGTAAATCAGCATAAGAAAGTTTATTGGCATCGAATTCCACTTCGATCGATTCAGCGTGATTTGTCGTTCCGAGTTTTACGATATTGTAGTTAGGATTATCCACAGTCCCGCCCGTGTAACCGACCGTTGTATTGGTTACCCCAGGAATGGCACGAATAATCTCTTCCACGCCCCAAAAACATCCACCAGCAAGAGTTGCGATTTCTTTTTTCATGGTCTTTGCTCCTACAGTAGTCCACATCATGACAGATAATAAAAGTGCTAGTACTTTCATAAAAACCTCATGGATCAATAATACGCCTCAAAAAGAGAATTGGCTTCCATAAACCATCACACTCAGGTATTAACAATCTCGACTCATATCCAAACTTTGTTACAATGATTTTATGACGAAAGGCCCTGAAGGTTTTGAACAGTTCTATTCTGAGATGTATGGTGAGCGTTGGCCTCGTCTGAAAGAGGCATTGCTGGCGCCAAAAAAACACGTTGCCGTTGCCAATCCATTTTCTAAGTTTAAATTCTCTGAAGCTCCCTTACATGTAACGGGAGTGTCTTTCGAACACGATGTGAGAGAAAGTTTTCCTCAGCCTGAAAAGACTGAAGAAGGCTACATGAATTACTACCTCATGGATGCGGCCAGTATTCTGCCTGTTGAAGCACTGGATCTTCAACCTGGTGAGAAAATGGTTGATCTTTGTGCGGCCCCAGGTGGTAAGAGTTTTCTCTGTGCTTTGAAATTAAAGAACCAGGGACTTCTCGTTTCCAATGATCGCTCTGCTGCTCGTCGCGCGCGCATTCATAGAATTTTTGATGATTATCTTCCAAAGTCAGAACAAAAAAATCATACCGTGACTGGACACGACGCCACTAAGTGGAGTCTGTATCAGAAAAGTATTTACGATAAAGTTCTTTTAGATGCTCCTTGCTCGTCGGAGAGACATGTTCTGGAAGACTCGAAGGAGCTGGCGATCTGGGCGCCGGGAAGAACTAAGGCGATTGCGATTTCTCAGTTTGCAATGCTCGCTTCAGCGCTGGATATTGTGAAAGTAGGTGGCACGATTGTGTATTCAACTTGTGCGCTTTCGCAATTAGAGAACGACGATATCATTCGTAAGCTCTATCAAAAACGTCCTGGTCGTTTTGAACTTATCCGCAAAGAGTTTTCATTCGGTGAACCGACAGAGTTTGGGTGGCAGGTGCTGCCAGACAATACTGGATGGGGCCCATTCTATCTGGCCGTGGTTAAACGAACTAAGTAACCGTCCAATCAATTGGTTTAAGATTGTGTTCTTTCAGATAAGCATTTGTCTGCGAGAACGGTTTTGATCCCATGAATCCGCGATACACTGATAATGGTGAGGGATGCACTGATTTTAAAATGAGATGCTTCTTTTCATCAACGTGCTGGGCCTTTTTCTGGGCAGGAGAGCCCCAAAGAATAAACACAACGTTTTCTTTTTGGTTTAAAACTTCGATCACTTTATCTGTGAATTTTTCCCAGCCTTTTTTATGATGACTGCCGGCCTTGCCGTCTTCCACAGTTAGAACTGTATTAAGGAGGAATACTCCCTGACGGGCCCAGCTCTCTAGACACCCATGATCTGGAATATCAATTCCCATGTCGTCTTTAAGCTCTTTAAAGATGTTCACCAGCGATGGTGGCGTCTTCACCCCGCGCTGAACCGAAAAACACAATCCATGGGCCTGTCCGAAACCGTGATAAGGGTCTTGTCCCAGGATCACCACTTTGACGTTGTCGTAAGAGGTAAGTCTGAAGGCCTCGAAGATATTTTCCTTCGGAGGATAGATTGTTTTGGTCTGGGAATCTAAAAATTCTTCCAGTTCCTTAAAGTAAGGCTTTTTAAATTCAGGGCTTAGAAGGGGCATCCAGCTTGGGTCGAGAGTGAAATTCATGGCCCAAATTCTCTCTAATCTTGTAAGATATGTCTATGGGCCCGCGACGTTATGTGATCTGCGACATTGAGGCAACAGGGTTAGACGAAGACCGAGATCTGATTGAGATCGCGCTGATTACTTTTGAAGACGACAAAGTGATCGAGGTCTACGACACTTTAATCAATCCTCTGCGCCCGATTCCCGAGTTTATTTCAAATCTCACCATGATTTCTAACCGCGAGTTAGAAACCGCCCCGAAATTTTATGAAGTGGCCGATGCCATTCGCATGCGTTTAGAGGGAGCGGTGTTTGTTTCTCACAATACGGAATTTGATCTGGGACTTCTCCGGAAAAAATATAAGGAGATGGGACAGGAGTTGAAGGTAAAGAACTTTTGTACCTTGAAAGTTGCGCAACACGAGATTCCAGGGCTTCGGAATTATAATCTGGATGCTCTTTGTAGTTTCTTCGGAATTAAGATTGAAGAACGCCATCGTGCGGTTGGTGACGCTAAAGCGACTCTGGGTCTTTTTAAAGAGCTCTTACAGTTGCGCTTAAAGACCTACACCAAAATTTTATTTCTTCCTCATCATGAGAAGATGCTGAAGAAGATTCCTTCGAAAGCAGGGCTATTATATTTCAAAGATCCGAATGGAAAGGTCCTTCGTTTTGAAGCCTCTTTTAATATGGAGAAGACCGCTCGTGAGTTGTTAGAGGTCAAGGCCGATAATCGGGACCTCCTTATGAAAGTTGAAATGGTGGAAGGTGAAGTCACAGGTTCAGCGTTGATTGCTGAATTTAAGAAGCTGCTCTTTCATCCTTATCAACCTCACTGGATGATTGTGACCCAAGAGTTAGATACAGGTGAGAAGTTCTTTAAGATTCGCCCTTATAAAAAAGGTTTGAATGGTTTGTGGTATTTTAAAGAATACCTCGATGCGAAGAAGAAGCTCAGAACTTTAGAGCATGGTTTAAAAGACCAGACCTTTGCTTATCGCGATAGTGGAAAGTCTAAGGAAGAAATTGTTCAGCATAACCGGAAGGTCGATAATTTCTCTAAAGAGGCGCGCTTTCCGAATGATAATTTAGTGATTGTTGGCGAAGGTCGTACGATGGGTGAGAAATCCCTGATCCTCGTCAGAGACAACCATGTAGTGGGTTATGGTTATACTGAAGCGTCGGAAGATGAAATCTATGCGGGGCCCGAACAGTATCTCACGCGAAGATTCTTTCAGCATCTGGGCGCTGATCTCGCGACGAGAAAATATATTCGAGTCTTAAAGAATTTAAGGAATAAAACAGAGTCATGGCGAAGTTTATCTTTATCTTGATGTTGTCAGTGAGCGCTTTTGCCCGGACAGATGTTAAATATTTAAGAAACTATGATGGTGATACCATAACCTTTGACGTGGGGAAGGTGAGAGTTCTAGGGATTGACACCGCTGAACTTAAGAGCCGTAAACCATGCGAGAAGGAATATGGGAAAGTCGCTCAAATCTTCGTTGAGAAGGAGCTTCGAGCGGCCAAGGAAATTTACCTAACAAACAACAATAAACGTGATATCTATGGGCGAATTTTGGCAAAGGTCCACTATGACGGAAAAGACCTAGGAGAGGTGCTTCTACGTGAACAGCTGGCCGTGCCTTATGTCCCTAAGAAACGCCAAAAAGTAAATTGGTGTAAGGTGCAGGAGAAGAGAAATGAATCCAAAAAACTTTAAATCAACCAAACGCTTTAGTGGTTTCCCTTGTACCCACCGTCAGTGGCGTGCGGAATCTCACTGTCGTTTTGTTCACGGATACTCTCGTGAATTCTATTTCGAGTTTGAAGGCAAAGAACTCACTAAAGAAGGATGGGTCGTGGATTTCGGGGGCCTAAAAGAAGTGAAGGCCTGGTTGAACTATATGTTTGATCACACGTTTCTGGTTTCGCAAGATGATCCTGCTATGGAAGAGTTTAAGAAACTCGATCAGAGTGGTGTGATTCAACTGCGTGTGTTGCCTAATCCTGGCATGGAAGGCTCTGCTCAGTATGTGTATGAAGAAGCTTCGAAGATTTTAAAGAAGCTTTACGGTGACCGCGTTTGGATCAGTATGGTTCAAGTCAGCGAGAACGAAAATAATTCTGCCATCTTCACTCCATGAGTTTTTGGGACCGCTTCGAACCTTCATCTTGTTATCCAGACAAGTGCCAGTGTGAGGCGGTCCAGGACGCTTTAATCCGTCAACCATCGTCTTTTTGGTCGTCCCTTGCTTATGTGGTAGCGGGTCTCGCTATCTACCGTGAAATCGAAAATAAAACCCATGAATTGAAGATGTGGGCGGGTGTTTGCTGCCTCATGGGTCTGTCGAGCATGTTCGGTCATGGGAGTTTCATTAGAGTTTCTTTGGCGCTCGACTTTGCTTCGATTGTTTTGGTTTTGAGCTTCTTTGCCTTATTGAATTATCTCAGAAAGTTCTCGGTACTGAAGATCATGGGCTTTTTTAGCGCGTATTACGTGGCACTTTTCATGGCCATGTATCAGCTAGGGAAGTGGCCCAAGATAGGAGCGTGCCTGGCGATCTTTGCGGTCTCATTGGGTGAGGTCGCTAAAAGAAAAGTCGATAAGAATTTATTCTTATGCCTGGGAATTCTGGCCCTATCGTTTGGCTTTTTCGTTATCGATGAAATGCACCTGGGATGTGATCCCCATAGTCTCTTTCAGTTTCACTCTCTGTGGCATTTAGGCACAGGTCTTTCGATGTATTTCTATGGCAAATGGCGTTTCACAAACGCTGTTTGATTCTTTGCCTCTGATTGCAGTTTCTGCAGAGTAATCTCAAATTGTCTTTTGTGGTTTTACCTCCGTGGGCGAATGGGGTGATGTGGTCGAATTCGAGCCCATAGATGCTGCCGCAGAGCTGGCATTTCTGGTCTCTTTGGTAGACTTCTTTTTTAATTAAAGAAGGTACATATCTTGGATTATCTGAAGTCTGCATCTTTAATGCTTTTAATTTAAACTTTTGAGTTTTAATATCTTCGACTGCGATAGTGAATACTCTTTTCCAAAAGTCTGGCGAATGTGCCAGTAGACCTCGTAGCTCATCGTAGAGCGAAAGTTCCTCTTCTGTAAGTATAATGTTTAGGCGAGGAAGTGGTTTTGTTTGTTTTTCTGGATTAATGATTTCCAAGAGTGTCTTTTCACAGGTCCTGGCGGATGTATTTTCAATTGATGCGAGGATTTCCTTTTTAAAACTTTTATCCGTTATGTTTTCCTGCTTAAAAGTATCAGATGCTTTGGCAATGTTTGAAATATTCAATTCACCACTTTCGATTTTTTCCTCGATTTCTGGAATCTCTTCTAGCATTCTTGCAGCTTTGATTCTTCTAATCGCTGACGAATCAGAAAAGCCCAGCTCTTGAACGACGTAACTGAATAAAGAAGGATAGCCTAGTTCCGAGAAAAGCTTTCTTCTCTCTATTTCTCGAATATGGTGAAGGAGTTCGGCAGTGACTTTTCTATAAGTCGCTGCGAGTTTTTTGGTGTCGGTCAGAAGTACTTTGTCTGTGAGATGTTTCAGATTCATATTTCCTCCTAACATGTTCGTTAAAAGAGTTTGATCTTGAAGTACATCTCATGATTTATTTGTTCAATTGTGAATGACGCGCTTCCACTTCGACGTCGAAGTCTTAAGATAATCGATACTGATCCAACCACGTCAAGAGCTGCGAATCCATTTCGACAGGTACATAGGCAGGAGTATTCAAAGCATATAAGGCGACAGGAGGATTTAAAGCCTGGGTCCAGCCACGGAAATAGTCTTCAGAGAAATAATGAATCATGGCCGATTTAAGACACTTCAATAAATGAACGGCATAGGCATTCATGTCGGCAATGAGATATTCGAATTCGGATGCGAAGGCTTCGTTGCTTAAATCAAAGTAGGCGATGGTTTGATCCAATAATCCGTAGAACCCCAGCTGACCCCGGTAACATTCGTTGTGGTAATAAAAATGATCGGCGTGAATCAAGTCATGCATGATGAAACTTAGAGCATCACGCTCGCCCAGGATATAAGTGGAGAGTCGTTGATCAACGATGGCCGTGACACAGCGGCGACCCATTTTTTGTTGCTTTAAAACTTCCGCAGGATATGGAATGCGGAACATGAGTTCTAATCCATAGCGACCGGCAGACCACTCAAGTACAGCACGATTTACAGATTCCGGAGTGGATTTCAAAGCAAAGTTCGCGAAGATTTCATTCAGAGTTTCAACGCCCTCAAGACGTTTTAAAATATTTGGCTCGAAGGTGAATGGTAAATCTCTCCAAGCGACACCGGATATTTTTAATGAGTTTTTCTTTGAACCTAACCAGTTGGTGGGGTAGCGGTGAGATAAATACGTGAGTATGTAGGCCGCTACAAAATCCGACCCCGATAGGAGTTTTTGAAACGGAGTCACTTTGGCCAGAACGAAGGGAGCTTCCGCATGTAACTCTGACTCGGAAACTAACTTCTTCTTAAAACGCCCCGCTCTTGAGGATGATTTAATAGGTAAATTTGAACTCATACGATATCATTTAACATATTGGTCCAAGGAGGGAAATATGATTTGGGATAGTTTAGAAAGATGTTGGAGACAGGGTGGCCGTAAGAACGTAAAAGTACGTTTCAATGACTGGACTCACCAAATTAAGTATTTCATGATCATGGGCGAGTCATCAGACGGAAAACGTTTTGTAGGTGTGCTCGACACTGGAGAAAAAATCAGCTTTTACAAAAAGTCTCGTGGTTGGATGCTTTATTACCCTGAGTCTGAATTTCAGGCGCACGCGGTTTAGGTCGATTTTCTTCTGATATAAAGAACCTTATCGACGTCTGCAATGAGCTTTCCATCCTTGTCTTTGATTTCAACTTTAAAAATGTAGTCCATTTTATTCTGGGTCGCGAGAGTGGCCTGGATTTCTTCTAAATGAGCATCGGTGAGATTGAAATCGGCGTACACTGTGCCACGGCCGGGCTTTCTGAAATTAATCGTCGCGGCCTTGTCCCACACAATGTAGTCACGGCCAAGATTTTTAATCAGCATCAACATGTACCACGGATCAACCATGGCATAGAGAGAACCGCCGAACTGAGTTCCCATGTAGTTCTTATTGTAAAAGGTGAGCTTCATCGACACGCGAGCGTGACGATAATCTTTTGTCATCTTCTGAAGACGAACGCCGGCACCAACAAATGGGCCGTAGAAGTTAATGATTTTCTCTAAGAACAATTGTCTTAGTCTCATGATAGCACCTTAACGTGAGTTTCAGCGTGGGCCATGAGTTCACCCTTAGGTGATTTCACATCGGCACGCATGAAAATAAAGTTTTTTGTTTTCTTTAAAACCTGGGCCTCGATTGTACAATGGCCCATCTCTTCCGTGAAGGATGTTAAGAAGGTCACATTCATAGAAATTGTTAAACAAGGGCCTTGGGCCGTGATGTAGGACAATGGCCCGAATACATCATCGATACAACCAGCAAGGATTCCACCTTGGTAAACGCCAACAGGATTTGTGAATTGTTTTTGGAAAGGAATCTTCGCCACCATTCTCTCACCAGGAACGATTTCCAGGAATTCATGTCCCAAGGAAAGCATTGAGGGAGGAGGAAGCTGGAGCTTTCCTTCTTTGTTAAAGTGCTTTAAACCGTCTAACCATTTTTGATGTACGCTCATGCTTTAATACTCTTTAAATAAGATTTTAAGTTTTTCTTCCCGAGATTCGGGTCACCTGTAATACGCGCCAACTGCAAGCTGCCTTGAAGTAAAGACATGGTACAGATAACGGCCTCTCCTCGAGGAATAGAAATATCCATCTGCTTGAATAATGAATTTAACCAGTCTTTTTGAAGTTCATGTAGTTTTTTAATTTCAGTTTGAAGATCCGGATCGACCTGCTGCCACTCAAGACTTAAAGCACCCACTGGACACACACGTTGCTTCTCACTGATCCAGCGAGTGAGGGTCTCCGCATATTGCATGATCTGTTTTTCAGGGGCCAGGTGATTGTATTTCTCGACCCAGGCGATGAAGGCATTTTGATAAAAGCGATACAGTTCAATGGCGAGGGCATTTTTAGAAGGGTAGTGATGGAAGACGCTCGCCTTCTTGATGTTTAAAGACGCGGCCAGCTCTTGCAAACTAAAGCCGTTTAGTCCCTTGCTAAGGAGCATGCGGCTAGCTTCATGTAATAATTCGGTTTTAGTATTGGGTATGGACATTTATCAGGTCCTCCATTAAAATGAAGTATACCCTACCGACCGGTCGGTTGTCAAAAAGGAACGTTATGAGAAAAGTGGCAATTTTAGGTGGTTCAAGAACTCCCTTCGTAAAATCAATGACGAGCTATCAAGGGCTCTCAAACCAAACCATGCTGACAGCGGCGATGAATGATTTGGTTAATAAAACAAATTTAAAAGGCAAACTACTTGGTGACGTGATCGCGGGAACCGTGATGAATCACCCGTTTGACTATAACCTTACTCGTGAAGTGGTACTGGGAACTGAACTTGATCCAAGAACTCCGGGCCTTAACATCCAGCGTGCTTGTGGTACTGGTCTTGAGGCCGCAAATCTTGTGGCACTAAAAATTGCCGCGGGCCAGATGGAGTCCGGTATCGCGGGTGGTTCAGATACAAACTCTGATATTCCATTCGTGGGTCAGCGTCGTTTGACTCACTTTATGATTAAGCTTCAAAACGCCAAGACCTTAACTGATAAACTAAAAATTCTTTCAAGCTTTAATCCAAAAATGCTTAAGCCTGAGATTCCGGCGGTGAAAGAACCTCGTACAGGTCTATCGATGGGTGAGCACACTGAACTTATGGTGAAAGAGTGGGGCATCACTCGTGAAGCGCAAGACCAACTTGCTCTTGAATCGCATCAGAAAGCAGCGAAGGCCTATGAAGAAGGTTTTTATGACGATCTCATTATTAACTTTCAGGGTCTGAAGAAAGATGCATTCACACGCAAAGACACTTCATTAGAAAAACTCGGAAAGTTAAAACCTGCATTTGATTTTAGCGGTAAAGGCTCTCTCACTGCAGGGAACTCAACTCCTTTAACAGATGGCGCTTCAGTTGTTCTTATGGGCTCAGAAGAATTTGCCAAAGAAAATAATCTGGAAGTTATGGCCTACTTTAAAGATGCGGAAGTCGCAGCAGTGGACTTTGTTCACGGTGAAGGACTTCTGATGGGGCCAACAATTGCAGTCTCTCGTCTTCTGGAAAGAAATAATCTTACTCTTCAAGATTTTGATTTCTACGAAATCCATGAGGCCTTCGCAGGACAAGTTCTGTGTACGTTAAAGGCCTGGGAAGATCCAGCTTACTGTAAGCGTGTGCTTGGTCGCGATAAGGCGATGGGATCAATTGATCGCAATAAGATGAATGTGAAGGGTGGTTCACTTGCAGTAGGTCACCCATTCGCAGCAACTGGTGGACGAATTGTGGCAGCGGCCGGAAAAATTTTAAAAGAGGCAGGTAAGGGCCGACTACTCGTTTCGGTTTGTACAGCAGGTGGTATGGGAGTTGCGGCCATTATTGAGAGGTAATGTATGCACATGATCTTCAGAACAATTCTCATTTTTTTGAAGAAGCGCTTTCTTACTAAAACGCAGTTTAGCGAAAAGACCGTTATTAACATGCGAGTTCTTCCAACAGATTTGGATCTACTCTGGCACGTTAATAACGGTGTCTATTTCTCCTTCATGGACTTTGGCCGCTGGGACATGATCTTCCGCAATGGGGTCTATGATTTGGCCATGAAAAATGGTTGGTATTCAGTTGTGGCGGGAGAGACCATCAAGTTTAAAAAATCTTTGGAACTCTGGGACAAGTTTCAGCTTGAGACCCAAATCATGGGCTACGATGATAAATATTTTTTTATCCAACAGCGATTTGTAAAAAATGGCGAGCTTATGGCCACCGGACTTGTGAAAGTTCGCTTCCTTAAACGAAAAGGTGGAACAGTTTCTACCCAGGAAGTGATGGATCTCTTCAAAGACCAAGAGCTTCAGAACCGCGCACAAGAACTCAGCGCAGAGTGGTATGGAATCGAGAGTAAATATTTAGCGTAGGTCTTTTGGCCACATTTAAGTCATGAAATCCTTCCTCTTTTGTTAGAAATTTCTGCTGTTAATTCTAACAAAAGAGGGAATATGAAATTGATCGTCCTGACTCTTGTTTTTCTTCTCTGGTCTGTTGCTCGCGCTGATGAAACTGTTGTAGCAGAAGTTCGTGCTGGTTTCTGGAGAACAGAAGCAACTCCCATGTTTGAAATTAACCGCGATCAAGGAAGAGCTTGGGTGACGATCAAAGCTTGGGATGCAAGTCAGGCCCGTCGAGATCGCTACTACAGTTACTACCGTCAACTTGTTCCAGGACTTACATTCGATAAAGAATCTTCAACCATTGTTTATGAAAAAGATGGTGCTATAACGACTTGTGCCAAAGTTGAATCCCGTGGCCGCTCCATTTTTCGTTGGGACTACATTCAACCAACAAATTGTGAGTTAAAACTTAAAAAAGTCATGAGAGATTATGACGATGGATTTGAAATCAGACGCATCGAAATGATGCAGGTGCTTTTGAACGTTCTCTAGTGTTTTCTTTTGTAATCAGTTCGTAAAATTTTGTATCTACAGAGACAGACCTCTTTGTTAATGGTGTTTCTTTTTTAACCATTACTAAGAGGTTTGTTATGAAAAAGTTGGCCCTATCTTTCGCCCTTCTTCTTGTTTCTTCAGCTCACGCATCAGTTGTTCTTGAAACTGGTACAGTGTCAATGAGCCATAAAACTGAAGCTAAATTCGAAATCAACAGAAAGAACGACACTGCATGGGTTGTTCTTCAGCAAACTGTTCGTAAGCACGGTGGTCGTGGTGATGTTCGTGACATCGTTTACGAAGAGAAAGCAAACGTTGAAGGTCTTTCTTTCGATGCTGCCACAAACACTGTTGTTCTAGTTAAAGACGGTGCTCTTCTTGAGTGCGCGACTGTTGAGCTACGTGGAATTTCAATCTTCCGTTACAACAAAATTACTCCAACAGGATGTAAGCTTGTAACTAAGAGAGTTCCAAGAGCGAACAGCCGTTTCACGAACACACAAGTTCACCTTATCACTGAGTAATTCTTCTCTGACATACGCTGGTCTTCGGATCAGCGTACGTTCTCTCCTAAAAAATCCTCAATTCCTGAAAGTCACATCATAGTTTTGCAAAGATTCTGTTAGGAAATCTAATGGGCGCAAATTATTTTTTCTTACCTGGAAGTTGGAAATTGCTGGTGACAATTTGGCCAGAAATGCAACTTACTAGAGGGGAAATTTGTTTTTTTTAGTGATCAAATACAGATGATAGGTCGCGTAGCGCTTCATTTAAGTTTAAGAACACAGGTAACTTTTTTTTGTTAATTCTTTGGGCGTTCGTTAACCATTAACAAAAAGAGGTTTGTTATGAAAATGTTAGCAGTGTCTCTGTCTCTGTTATTTGTTTCTGCGGCCAACGCTTCCATGGTTCTTGAAGTTCCAACTGATCATTGGGCAGAAAGAAACGAAGCAAAATTTGAAGTGAACAAAGAGCAAGGTCGCGCCTGGGTAACGCTTATGCAAATTCAACCGCGTCGAGGTGGCCACAAATCTGCTGGTCCAGGTGAATTCGCTCGCGAAACTCGCGCTAAAGTTCCGGGCATGTCTTACGATGAAGCTTCAAAATCAATTGTACTTGATCAAGATGGCAGAATCGTAGAATGTGCAACCGTTCGCACTCGTGGTGTATCGATCTTCAAGTACGACAAGATCACTCCGACTGGCTGTAAACTAATCGTTAAGAAGGCGAAAAAGGCCCAAGATGATGGTTTCAGAACTCGTTACATCAGTGTAACTCAAGTTCACTTGATTGCTGAGTAAGGAGCATCACCATGAAATTCTTAACTCTTGTTTTTGCAGTTCTTTGTATTGCTCAAGCTCAAGCCGCTGAGACAGTGGTTCTTGAAGTTCCTAAGAATTCGTGGGCCCGCGAGCTTAAGGCCGTCTTTGAAGTAAATAAAGACAATGGTCGAGCGTGGGTAAGTTTGAATTTCAGAGAGCAGTTCGGTGGCTCAGGTAGCCGTCGTGATGCTCCACAAATGTCCGTTAGTACTCGAGTGGCCGGTCTCTCATATGACACAGCCTCACAAAACATTATCTTCGAACAAGATGGTGCTTTAACAGAATGTGCATCGGTCAGAACTCGTGGTGTTTCAATTTTCAGACATGACAATATCACAATGACTGGATGTAAGTTGAAGGTTAGGCACGTAAAAAAGATGGTGGACAATGGGTATGAGGTTCGTAAAGAAGACAGAACTCAGGTCCTTCTCATCACCAACAATTAAACACTTAAATTAACTCTCACATAGCGGGTATCTTAAGGTACCCGCTTTTATCTTTGTGCACAAATTAAAAGCATTTTACAACAGGTGAGTGGGGCCTTTATACACGACCATTCGTTTAACTTTTATTAATGGAGTTTGTATGAAATTGTTCGCACTCGTTTTCTCACTACTTGCTTTCTCGGCAGCACACGCTTCTTCAAAGGTTCTGGTTTATGAAGTTGCTGAGTCTTACTGGAAACAAAATCCAGATGCTTCTTTTTCTGTTAACAAGATGAAGTCTGATGCTTTCATCACTTTTACAACTGAGACGATTGAACAGGATCCTCACCGTGTGATTAAGAACGAAACAAAAGTAGCTGTTCCTGCTCTTTCAATTCGTGATGGTCAAACGATTCAACTTGAACAGGAAGGTTCACTTGTTGACTGTGCTACAGTTCAAACTCGTGGCGTATCTGTGTTCCGTTGGAACAAAGTGACTGAAACTGGTTGTACTGTAAAAGTAGAAACAGTTAGAAAAGTATTCAATGACAATGGTTACACTCGCAAAATGCGCGTTCACCAGGTCTTCATTGTTGTTAAGTAATATTCTTTAGCGACTTTAATCGTGTTCACGTGGGCGCGTACTGTAAGTTCAATTGGATTTGCGTACCCGCCCCCGAGTCCCATCGCCACTGGTTTATTTCCCGCAAATTCAAACACCATTCTGTCTCTTCTCATGAGCCCATCAAAGGTGAGGGCGAATGTTCCCAACGTGTCCTCTTTGAGGGGATCCACTCCCGCTTGATAAAATAAAATATCATAGTCCAGGTGACTAATTTGTCTTAAAGCTCCCGCCAAGGCAGAAAGATAGTCCTCATCACCAGTGTCGGATGGCAGTCCCACATCTAAGTGGGAAGGAACTTTTCTGAAAGGATAGTTCTTGTCTCCATGAAGACTCAAAATAAAAACATCGTCTCTATTTCCTAGAATGGAACTGTTACCATTTCCTTGATGAACATCGAGATCGATGATGAGAATTTTTTTGACCTTCTTCATTTCTAGTAATCGCAGGGCCGCGACCGCGAAGTCGTTAAACACGCAATAACCTTCACCACGATCGGCATGAGCGTGGTGAGTTCCTCCGGCGAGTAAGGCAGAGAAACCATTTCTAAGGGCCGAATCAGTAGCAGCAATAAAGCCACCGACTGCTGTATAGGAACGAATAAGAAGTTCCGGACTCCAGGTAAGGCCAATCGGTCGAAGTTCTTTTTCGGAGAGGGTGTTATTTTTCAGACCCATTACATAGTGCTCAGTATGAACTCGAAGCACGTCCTCATCACTTGCCACTTCCGCCGGATATAGTTGATCCTCAGTCAGGACATTTTCATTCACTAAAGCTTCATGGAGAAGTCGATACTTTTGCATCGGGAAACGATGACCCGGAGGCAGAGGAACCTGAATGTGATCAGTGTAGAAAAACTGCATTTTCCGAGTATAGTTAGTTTCATGCGAACCATAAAGATGAAATATCCCACCCAAATTAGACAGCGAACTATTAACGGCAAATTGTATGTGATGGAAGCGATTCGCGACCTGGATGAGGCAATAGATCTCATCTGTGAGGCCATGACGCCGGAAGAGCAGTTAGACCCCTTTGCGGAAGACCTGTGCCCATACTTTGGTATTCTGTGGCCCGCGGCCGAGGCATTGGCCCAGTACATTGGTGAAAGACCACAGTTGGTGAAAAATAAAACGGTGTTAGAACTTGGTTGTGGCCTAGGATTTCCAGCATTGGTCGCCAGTCACGCTGGTGGAAAAGTTCTCGCGACGGATTTTCATCCGGATGTTGAAGAATACTTTCAGCGCAACTGTCGCCATTCATCAGTTCAGTGCGATTACATGCGCCTTAACTGGAGAGAAGAGAGTAGTGTGGGTCAATTTGATGTGGTAATGGGATCAGATGTATTGTACGAGAGTAAGCATCCCAAGGAAGTCGCTCGAGGACTCATCAGATATGCAAGGCCGGGAGGGAAGATTATTTTATCCGATCCCGGCCGAAGTTATTTACAACAATTTATGAATGCCATGAATGATGAAGGTCATAAAGAAGAAATCGTGACCCTCACGATAGATCAAAAAGAAGTTTTTGTTATTGAATATACTGTGTGAAGTAATAAAGACTGCAAGCTAATGTAATTAACGTAAATTTTAAGATCATTTCTCCTCCTTGAGAAATTCATGGGCTTAAATTTTATTCTAGCGTTAATTGTGGAAGGTTTCCAAGAAGTTTCAGAGGAGAAAATTTGTCCCGACTAAAACAGTCGGGACATTCGAGACTAATATTTAACCGCGCATCCGTACGCTCTTGTCGTGTGAGCGGTGACTTTTTTACCATTCATCACTTCATCCAAGGCATTCGCAACGTAGTTCTTTGCAGTTGCGATCGAATCCTTTTCTGTATCTGGTTTATCGTCAATTGCACCTTGGTAAACAAGGGTTCCATCTTTATTAACGATGTACATGTGGGGACTGGTTTTAGCTCCGTAGAGTTTTCCCACTTCACCAGTTGGATCCAGAAGAATGTCAGTTGGTGAGGCCTTATTTTCCATTTTGTCCTTAAGAGCACCCGCCTGATCAACATAACCTTGTTTTCCAGGGGCGGAAGAAATCACTGAAAGCCAGACCACACCCTTATCGGTGTACTTCTTCTGAAGGGCCTGCATATTGCCTGAGTCGTAGTGCTTACGAACGAATGGGCAGCCGTGGTTAAGCCACTCAAGAACCACCACTTTACCTTTATAGTCAGAAAGAGAGACCTCTTTAGAGAGACCTTTAAGCTTAAATGCTGGGGCCTTCTCGCCGGTTGTAAGGGCGAAGCAGGTGCTACTTACTAAGAAGAGGAGAGCAATCAGTAACTTCATTTTCAACTCCTTTGAGATATTTCTGTAAACTGATGTCAGTTAAAGCGACTTTCAAGAAACAGAACAAATCGGCCTTTTCTTCATTGGTGAGATAAAGATTTCGCGCCAATTGTGGGGAAAGGGTTCTTTCGCGATTATCGTTATTCGCCCCATTGGTGTCGAGGTTCAGAGTGTCTGAATAGTTTCTGTGACGAGGGTTCCAGGTGAAATTGCGGAACGTATTATGGGGATCATTGTAGTGCTCAATGACTTCCCACAGGTTATTGAAAGTTCCAGAATGCATATAGGGAGCGCTCACCCCAACGTTACGAAGAGGAGAGACGCGAAACTTGTATATGTCGGTTTGTTTCTGAGTAATTGCTGCACGGCCGTGATCGTCAGCAATAAGTTGTGGAGTACCAATGTTCTGAAAGCCATAAGAAGTCAGCTGATCACCCACATGGCACATAGTACACATGCCTTTACCTAGAAATACTTCCGCACCTCTTTTCATTCTTTCAGTCATGGCATTTTTTCTACCTCGAAGATACATGTCCCAAGGAGTATTCACGGCGAGAAAGTGGTGACGCTGGAATTCGGCCAGGGCATTTCCAACATGGGCGATATTAAAGGTCGTGACATTAGGATAAGCGGCCCTAAAAAATTTCTCGTATTCCGGAAGACTGAGCAGGCGGGCCATGATTTGGTCCCAGGCCTCAATAGTTGTGAGTTTTGATTCTTTCCCCAGCATCTCCGCCGGATTTGCCAGAGGGAAAACTGCTTGAACTGCAGAAATAGAATCAAAGGTCTTGGCAATTTCCGGAAGCTCCGGATTCTCGCCATTAATTTTTGGTTCCGGAGTCATCCAGTGATCTCTGATTCGCATCACCCGCCCGTCCCAGAAAAGAGTCCGAACGTCAGGAAGTCCCACATTATAATTGGCGGGAGTGTGACGGGCGAGCATTAGACCATTTTGTTGCATGCGACGATGTCCCAGACCCTGGGCACCTTCACCTAAACCCAGAGGAATACCGTCTCCGCCGAACCCTTCCTGTGAGTGACAAGAGTTACAGCTGATATTGCCCTTACCGGAAAGGCGATTATCGAAATAAAGTTTTGATCCCAATTGATAAAGGGCCATGCGCTTTTGAGGAGCAGCAAGAGGGGAAAGTCTCAATCTCTGAATGTAATCATCGAGGTTTTGCGCCTCTGCAGAAGTAAATGAGAATAGAAATGCCAATACCCACAACATGAAGAGCCTTTTATAAAAATCGGAATACCAAAGCATAGGGTTTGGTATGCCAAACATCAAGCCTAAAAGTATCGCAACTCCGCGTTATTACCGACTTTTTTCAAGCCTAATAGCGGCTTTTTAGGATATAGTTAGTCATTAAATTTCTCTACGATAGGAGTGCCCGGTGGGACGTAAATGGAACAACATTAAGATGAAAAAGGCCGCTCAAGATAAGGCGCGCTCACAAAGTTATACTAAGATTCTTCGCGAAATTCTTATGGCCGTTAAAAACTCTGGCCACGCTGAAGTTGAATCAAACTTCGCTCTAAAAATTGCTCTTCAAAAGGCCAAAGACAATAACGTTCCAAGAGATAACGTAGATAAAGCAATCAAGAAAGGTCTTGGACAAGATGGTGCAGTCGTTGAAGAGATCAACTATGAAGGTTACGGCCTTGATGGTGTGGCCGTTTTCATTGAGGCCGCAACTGACAACCCAACTCGTACTGTAAGTAACGTTCGTTCTTACTTTAACAAATACGGTGGTTCCCTTGGTACTCCAGGATGTCTTCAGTTCGTATTCGAGCGTAAGGCGATGTTCACGATTAAAGAAGAAGACATGAATAAGATGTCGACTGATGATCTGATGATGGAACTTATCGACTTCAACATTGATGACGTTGAACTAGAGGATGGTTTCGTAACAGTGAAAGCTCCAACTGAATCTTACCATGATGTTTATAAGAAGCTTGATGCCCTTAAAATCAAAATCGAAGACTCAGGGTTAGAGCGTCTGCCGCTTAATACAAAAGAAGTAACAAAAGAATCTTACGAGAAGATTCAAAAGCTCATCGACGTTCTTGAGAGTGATGATGATGTGACTAAGGTTTACCACAACCTTGAGTGGAACGAAGCTTTCGCAGAATAAATTTTTGATTTAGGCCTTTCTTCGGAAAGGCCTTTTTATATTAGCAAAGGAATGCTTATGTATAGTTCAGAGATCATTGGAACAGGGATGTATGTACCGCCGGGTGTGGTCACAAACCATGACCTTGAGAAGTTGATGGAAACTTCGCATGACTGGATCGTTCAGCGATCTGGAATTGAAGAGCGCCGCTGGGTGACTCCTGAAGTTGGTACCACGGATCTTGCTCTGCGCGCTTGTGAAGAGGCGATCAAGAATGCTGGCATTGATAAAAAAGAAATCGATTGTATTTTATTCGCGACTCTCTCTCCTGATCATGATTTCCCCGGTGCCGCTTGTTTTCTTCAACCAAAATTAGGTCTTACAGATATTCCTGCCATTGATGTTCGTCAGCAGTGCTCGGGCTTTATCTATGCCATGAGCATCGCCGATGCTTTCATTAAAACTGGCCAGTATAAAACGGTGCTGGTGGTAGGAGCGGAAGTTCACTCTAAGGGGCTGGATAAAACCACTCGTGGACGTGATGTGGCCGTATTATTCGGTGACGGTGCTGGTGCCATTGTGATGAGAAGAACAGATGTGAAAGATCCAAAGAAGGACTCTCACGTTTGGTCGACTCACTTATACACCGAAGGTGCCGGTGCAAAGGAACTTTGGTTAGAAGTTCCGGGCATGGCACTGGGTGCTGATCGTATTACTCACGACATGCTTGAGAAGGGACTTCACTATCCTCAGATGAATGGTAAGAAGGTTTTTGCCAACGCAGTAAGAAGACTGTGTGAGTGTACGATGACAGCTCTTAAAGCAAACAACCTTACTCTTGATGATATCGATCTCTTCTTGTTTCACCAGGCGAATATGAGAATTAATCAGATGGTGGCGCAGGAACTCAAAATCCCGGAAGAGAAGGTCTTCAATACCATTCAGAAATTCGGTAACACTACTGCCGCCACAATTCCTATCGGGATGGCAGAAGCAGTGAAGGCCGGCAAACTTAAAAAAGGCTCCCTTGTTGCAAGTGCCGTCTTCGGATCAGGCTTTACTTGGGCAAGTTCAGTTTACAGGTGGTAATCATGAAATTCTTATTCTTACTTTTGTTGCCAGTAGTCGCGTTCGCTAAAGTTAAAACCGAAAAATTTGCTTACGAGAAAGACGGAGTGAAGATGGTTGGAACCTTGGCCTATGATGATAAGTTTAAAAAACCTCTTCCGGCCGTAGTGATCTTCCCGGATTGGATGGGAGTAGGTGAGTACACAGAGATGCGTGCAAAACAAATCGCCGAAATGGGTTATGTTGCTTTGGCAGCCGATGTTTATGGAGACGGCAAGCGCGCAGCTGATGTGAAAGAAGCGATGTCGCTTGCTGGTAAATACCGTGATGGCGAACGTAAAGAAATGAGAAGCCGCGTGAATGGTGCGGTGGAAGCACTTGCAAAAGATAAGCGTGTGAACAAAGACAAGATGGTGGCGATTGGTTACTGCTTCGGTGGGACTGCTGCTCTTGAACTTGCTCGTTCGGGTGCCCCAGTGAAAGGAGTGATTTCTTTCCACGGTGGACTTAACACGAAAGTTCCTGCAACGAAGATGGATGCTAAGGTTCTTGCCCTTCACGGTGCGGATGATCCGTTTGTTCCGACACAAGAAGTGATGGATTTTCAGGAAGAGATGAGAAAAGCAAAAGCAGACTGGTCGATGGTTTCTTATGGAAACGCCGTTCACTCTTTCACACTTAAAGATGCTGGTAATGATAATTCAAAAGGTGCTGCTTACAATGAACTAGCGGACAAGCGATCTTTTGAAGAGATGAAGCGCTTCTTTAAAGAAACACTTTAAGATTTTATGCCGCCTTGGACTTGGAATTTTCCGGGTCCAAGATGGTTTTCATGATCGCCCTCGAATAAAAATTGATGATCACTTCCATGGATTTATCATAGTACTCAGTACGTTCTTCAGTGCTCGCAAATTCCATCTTCGCGACTTCGGCCTCGAGTTCTTTTAGGAGAGTTTCTTTTAAATGGAAGAGTTGGTTTAAATCCATGCTCTCTTGTCGGAAAACTTACGGAAGGTCTTAAAAATAAGGCATTTCAATAGGATTTATTGGTCATTACAGGTCTCGTTTCAATAGTTTATGAAAAGTACCGATGAGGTCTTATAATAGCTAAAAGCGAGGTCCCTATGCGTTTATTACTAGTATTAGTTTTAGGATTTAGTTTTGCGGCCTATGGCCAGAGAGTGAAAGAGAACATCAAGCAAAGCACGACACAGACAACAGATTCAAAACCTGTAAAGAAACAGGTCCGCAAATAAAAAGGGCCCTTATAAACTGTACCCCATAAAAAGTACATTTAAAAAAAACCGCTTAATAATAGCCCTCGGTATTCTGCCGGGGGCTTTTTATTTAAACCCTTTTGGGGCCTTTCTTCATTATAATATTTGATGGTACTGGATACCACCTTTTCAACCTCTTCATATGATCGACATTTTTTAATCTCTAAGAGATCTTTGAAGTGACCAAAAAATGATTCAATTGGTGCGTTATCTAGGCAATTACCTCTCCGTGACATCGACTGAGTTACACCTGCTAGCCTCAGAACTGCTCTAAATTCTTCATTAGTATATTGGAAGCCTTGATCTGAATGAATCATTAGATCAGTTCTTTTCTCGATTGGAATCTTACTCAGCAATTCTTTGAACTCGCATGCAAATGCAGATACTGTTGGTGTTTTCATTAATTTGTAAGAGACGATCTCGTTAGTCGCAAGGTCTTTGGTCGCTGACAAGAAAGCTTTGTCACAATTTCCATAATACAAGTAAGTCATATCTGTCGAATACACCTGATCTGGAAGTGGTGGATAGAAGTCTCTTTTAAGTAAGTTTGGTATTTCGACATGCTCCCCAGACTTCAAAGGGATTGCGCGATAAGGATTTCGACGACGGATTTTTGTTTCAAATCCATACTCTCGTTTAATTCTGGCGATCTTTTTGTGGTTTATAACATGTCCATCTCTTCGCATGAGTAAATCAAGCGTGATGATACCTGCTTTTTTCCTACTTCTCTCGTGATAATGCTTAATGATCTTACATGCCATTCTATCTCTTTCTTGGCGGGCCTCTGAGGATTTTCGAGAGGAATAAAATCCACTTCGACTAACAGACATTAAACGACAAAGATAGGAGCGATTTAACGATGGATCTTTGGAGATGGCCTCACCGATTAAAGAAAAAACAGCGGATCGTCTTCGGTGAGACCTTGGGCCTTTTTTAGCTGAGCATTGATCTCCTTTTGGAGAGCAAGTTCGGCTTTGAGCTCCTCGATAGTCATTTTATTAGGATCTTTCCGGCGACCACGCTTCTTTGGTACATTTTTAAACTTTTCTTCTCTTCTCCATCTATTCAGTGAGGAGTCAACGTACTTCTTATCGAAGCAGTTAACACTAAGAGTATCATTGAAGAATTGTTGACGAGTTCTACCGTCATCTACTCCATGGAGCATGAGCCGTTTAAATTCATTGCTGAACGAAATAGATTTTTCGGTAATTTTAATAACGTAGGGATTAGTTGTGAGCTTTTTGCGCTCAGAAAGAGAAAAGGCCCTCATAATCTGCTCCTTTTAAGGATTTTAGCCCATTTTTTAGAAAAGCGGTTTTTTTAGCTTGTCTAGAAAATGGGGTACAGATCATTACGGGCCCTTCTCTTTTATAGCACTTCTTTTAAAGCTTCTTTTGAATGAGCTTCAACATCTTTGTGAAGCGAGTTTCCATGAGCATCCATCGTTACTACAACCGGAAAATCTTCTACAGACATTTCCCAGATCGCCTCTGGAAGACCGAACTCTTCAAGGTATAGACCATCTACTGATTTAATCTTCTCAGCAAGAACCTGAGCAGCGCCGCCTACAGCGTGGAAATAAACGCAGCCGTACTCTTTACAAGCATCAAGGGTCTTTTGTCCCATGCCACCTTTACCAATCACACCAACGATACCGTGATCACGAATCACTTCCCACTGATATGGCTCTTCACGAATAGAAGTCGTAGGCCCCGCGGCAGTAACAGTCCACTTCTTAGTTTTCTTATCTTGAAGAGTCACTGGACCGCAGTGATAGATAATTTGGTTTTTAAGATTTACCGGAGATTTCCCACCGTCGTGAAGGTACTTGTGAACAGCATCACGGCCGGTAAAAAGCTTACCAGTGATGAGAACCATGTCTCCCACTTTAAGTTCACGAACTGCTTCTGGAGAAAACGGATAAGATAGTTTTTTCATATTAGTACAACCATTTTTTAATTGTGTTTTTCTTAGCATCAAGCACCACACCCTGACGGCGGAATGCCCAGCACATGTATGAAATTGAAACGAAGAATGAGGCAGGAACGCGGTTAGCGTGAGTCATCTTACATGAGATAAGAGTTGTCTTACCACCGAAGCCCATAGGGCCGATTCCGAGTTTGTTACATGTTTCAACGATCTCTGATTCTAGTTTTGCTAGATCTGCATTCGTGTTTTTATCATCAAGTTTACGAAGAAGTTGTTTCTTCGCTGCGTAGGCTGAGTCAGCACGGTCACCACCGATACAAACACCCAGTGCGCCTGGACCGCAACCTTTACCTTGAGCTTTATAAACTGCATCGATCACAACCTTACGTACACCTTCAAGATCACGACCCGCACCTAGAGTTGTGTCTGGAAGAGAGTATTGAGCAGAAACGTTTTCGCAACCGCCGCCCTTAAGAACAAGCTTAACTTCAACTTCTTTGCCTTTCGTTTCATAGAAGTGAATTGAAGGGTGACCTTCACCAAGATTTGTTCCTGCGTTTTCACCAGTAAGAGAGTTTACTGAGTTCTGACGGAGGTAACCTTTTTGAGTTGCTTTAACCACGGCCTTCTTAATGAGTTCTTTGAAGTCATTCTGGAAGAATCCAGGAGGGTGATAAACGAAGAAAATCACAGTTCCAGTATCCTGGCAAAGCGGCTGAGACTTAAACTTAGCAAGATCCATATTATCTTTGATGATGTTCATGGCGTAAGAAGCAGTTGTGTTCTGCTCTTCTTGTGAACGGGCCTTCATCAGAGTTTTTGCCACATCATCAGGAACTACTGTTGAAGTGATGCGGATGAGTTCAAGAAGGGATTCGATGGTTTGTGTTTTGGGATCGATTTTTTTTGCTGCGGGAACTTTCTTAGAGAGGACTTTTTTTACCGGTTTTTTTGCCACGGCCTTTTTTACAGGGCGCTTTGTGGCCACTTTCTTAGTCATAAATATCTCCTAATATGTGGCTACATTTTAGTCGTAAGTTCGTTCTTTTTGAAGGAAAATTGTCGTATGGAAAAATCTCTTGCCCATGTTTTTTTGAAACTCGGATTTTTGAGCTTCGGAGGACCTGCTGCTCATATTGCTATGATGCGCTCAGAAGTCGTGGATAGACGTGCCTGGTTATCGGAAAAGGAGTTTATGGATCTCCTTGGTGCCACAAATCTCATTCCCGGTCCCAATTCAACTGAGCTGGCCATTTTCATCGGTCATAAGCTGGCCGGATGGCGTGGACTCATCATAAGTGGTGTGTGTTTTATTTTACCGGCCTTTTTAATCGTTCTCGCTGTGGCCGCCTTGTATTCTCATTTTGGAACAGTTCCAGATACTAATGCAATTCTAAAAGGTATGCGGCCCGTGGTGGTGGGGGTGGTTTTCCTGGCCCTCTGGAAACTTGGTCAAACGATCTACAACACCGGTATGGTATCGATCATTACCTTGGTCCTTTCTAGCGTTTTAATTTTTTACGGAATCAACGAGTTGGCTGTTATTTTTGGTGCTGGCCTTTTCATGGGCCTCTATAGAACAAAGTTTCATCAGAAACTAAGCTTGAGTTTTGAATTGTTTATGTTCTTTTTCAAGGTCGGCTCGGTACTGTTTGGAAGTGGATACGTTCTCCTTGGATTTTTGCAAAAGGACTTGGTTGAAAAATCTAAGCTTCTGACTGAGTCTCAATTATTGGATGCCATCACTATTGGGCAGGTGACACCTGGGCCGGTCTTCACAACAGCGTCTTTCATTGGTTATCTCATTGATGGTTTCAGTGGATCCATATTCTCGACATTGGGGATTTTTGTGCCCTCATTTATTTTTGTGGCATTAGTAACCCCATTTCTTACTCGATTGCGTGCCTCAGAATTTTTTTCTCATGCTTTGGATGGAGTGAATGCTGCTTCGCTGGGGCTCATGATTGTTGTGTTAATCAAGCTTTCTATGGCCAGTTTTATAAATCCTCTAACAGCTGCCTTGGGTCTAATTTCGATCACTCTTTTACTGGTATTTAAAAGATTAAATTCCGCTTACTTAATAATCTCTGGCGGTGCTCTCGGTTATTTCTTTTTATAATTTTTTTCGTTCAAACCTTGACGAAAATGAAACGCCTCCCATCTTGTAAGCAAGAAAGGAATACGGAAATCACCTAATAAGGAGGCACTATGTATCACTTTGAACTAAAACCGAATCGCACTCACAATCAATGGGAAAAAGAATTTGAAAAACTTTTCGATGTCTTCTCGAAAGAAGACTTATATGCCCCGGTTTGTGAAATTCAGGACGAGGAAAAATCTTATCTCATCAGTCTGGATATTCCAGGTGCTCGTAAGGAAGACATCAACATTGAAGTAAAAGACAATCATCTTCACATCTCTGGTGAACGTAAATACACCGGGAAAACTGACAAAGACTACGTTCTCCGCTCAGAACGTCGCTATGGAAAATTTTCACGGGTCTTTAGCTTACCTAAGAATGTGAACCCAGATGCGATTGAGGCCAGATTCGAAAACGGAGTTTTGGATCTGACCTTACCTAAAGAAGCCAAATCTCAAACGCGCAAAATCGCGATTTCAGATTGGTCTAAGGCAGAGACCGATCTGAAGAGTTAATTCTCCTCCCTTTTTAGGGCCTCCTTTCCGGGGGCCCTTTTTTTTCTTCACCAAATCCAAACAAACAAAGCCATCTTTCCTGTCATATAAGCTCCTGCATTAAAACAATCCAACAGGAGTTCTCTCATGAAAAACCTTCTCGTTATTCTCTCTCTCGTTCTTTCATCTTTCTCATTCGCGGGTCCGGAAGATCATATTCCAGGTGCTGTTTACGCCACTAAATCAAAGGTTCCTTACTATCTAATGGAACTTGTTTTTGATTCAGCGGTTGTTACTCCGAATCTAAGAACATTGTTCCTTGAAGCACGCTACGGAAATTTTTTCGGAGACTTCAAAGTGACGAACGTTATCTTTAAAACAGAAGATGATATGGTGATCACAGCTGAGAAAGTTCTCTTTGATAGATCGTCAGGAATTTGTGATGACGCTGAAAGAGCAGTGGCAACAGTTAAGGCAGTTTCGAACATCACTAGCGGAATTGATCCTAAGGCGATGGAAATATCTGTTGAGTATTGGTCAACAAATGACAACTGTCACAACTATGGCCAGACTGAAATTCTAAAATACGAATTAAAACAGTAATCTCGCAAGGGCCCCTTTTCAGGGGCCCTTTTTATTTGGAATAATGGACCTTCATAAAAGTGAGGTATCTATGCACCAAATGCACGCTATTTATCAGGGCGAATTGAGAACTGAGGCCCTTCATTTAAATTCAAATAACATTATCTATACTGATGCTCCAAAAGATAATCAGGGTAAGGGTGAAGCGTTTTCACCAACTGATCTTTTATCAACTTCACTTGCCAGCTGTATGCTGACAATTATGGCGATGAAGGCGCGAACTCTGGGGATTGAGCTTCAGGGAGTGAAGGTGCAGATTGAGAAGAAGATGCAGGCAGCTCCTCGGAAGGTGTCGGAGATTGTTCTACACTTTGACTGGCAGGGACTGGATCAGCGGATTCCGGCCGAGCATCTGGCGCAGTTGAAGGAGGCGGGAGTGACGTGTCCTGTGGCGCTGTCACTGGATCCTTCGGTAAAGAAGACTCTGGTTTGGTAACTGGAGCTGGGGCCACAGTTGTAGGCTCCTCTGGCTCATCAACTTCCTGAGGTGTAATCACACTCGGGAATGATTCTAAAACTTTCTTTTTCATTTCCTCCGGAGTCACTGCCGGAGGAAGTCCACCAATATTCACATGATCTTCCATTGGAATAAGACCTGATTTCCCAAGCTGAATCGCCTGATCTATCGACATGTCTTTTGAAAGAAGTGCGGCCTTAAGGGCGTGATGGTTATTAGCGATTGAACCTGAAATCATTTTGTCATTCAGGTGAGTTTTCTCATCACCAGTTTCAAGAATAATGCGCTTGATATTGGCCGGAGTGAGTTTCGGATTCGTATTGAGAATCTGGGCAGCAAGGTTTGAGATATAAGGTGCGGCCATAGATGTACCACTGGCCGGAGAGTAAAGATCACTTCCGTCCTGAGAGTAAACCTTTGGAACAATCGAAAGAATCGCCACGCCAGGCGCACCAATATCTACCGAGGCCTTCCCAAAGTTAGAAAAAGTCGCCAGATAATCACCATTCATCGCTGCCACGGTAATGGCATTCGGAACTTTAATGCGTGAAGGGTAGTGATGATACTGATCATTATCCAGACCCGAGTTCCCGGCCGAAAACACAAACAGGATATTCGGATGGCGAAGCATGGTTTTTTCACCACGACGATAAAGCTCAGCGAAATAATTATTCGTATAGTTTAAGAGGCGAGGCTCATCGATCTCTTTTCCTGTGAACTCTTTATAGCGTTCACGGAACTTCGTCATAATGTTCTTAAAGGTGATACCGTAAGAGCCATTCACCACTTCAATGCGTTTATTCGAAACGTAACGACAGATCTTGGTGAATTTCTTTGAAACACGGTCCAGGGAGTTCTTAATATCTTCTTCAAACTTCTGATCGGGAGTTTTAGCAGTTAGAGGAATCTCACCCTCTTTGGTGTTATCTTCAACTACTACTACCGGGTTAGGAATATTGAGGCCACGAATAGGGAAGATCGAAATGTTTTCACCTTCACGAAGAGCAATTCCGGCGACAAAAGTTCCGTGAGAATGTTTTTTGAACATCCGCACTTTTTCCATAAAAGTCTTATCGGCGTTCTTTTTCTTATACCACTCAAACTCTTCCATCGAGAGACCTTCGCGGTGACCTTTGGCACGGAGAGTTCGATAAAGCAGAACTTCCTGAATATCAGACTTATCTTCAATAACAGGTTTTTTTAAGTGAGAGTTGTCGAAAAAGTCCCAGCCTTGAAAATCAATGGCCTCTTCGTCGGTCTCTTTTTTCAGGATTTTTGGTTTTAGGTAATCGTGATCCAGATCGAAACCAGTGTCGATAATAGCAATAGTCGCGCCGTAACTCGCGTTCGCAAGGAATAATAGGAAAAGGGCCAAACGGATCATGAGAGAATTGTAATGGGAAAGAAACAGACTTTCGAGAACAAAAAGGCCCTCCGAAGAGGGCCCATTAGACGGAGACGGGAATTATTTTTTAGCTGAAAGATCGATTGCTAGAGTAAATTCGTCGTTAATTGCCTTGTCACCAAGACCTTTAATGAATGAACCTGAACCGTAAACTAGACCCCATTTAGTGCGGTTAATAGTTACGTTTGATTTACCAGTTACACCAGCATCTGTCTTTTTAAGATCAGTTACCAGGAAAGTAATAGGGTTTGTCTTACCGATCATAGTAAGGTCACCAGTTACTTCTAGGCCTTTATCAGTTTTCTTAGAGTTTTTGATAACAAGTTTAGCTTCAGGATATTTAGCTGTATCGAAGAAATCTGCAGACTTCATGTGGCCAAGATACTTAGCGTTTGTATCTTTATCAGTGATGTCTGTGCTTGTTAGTGAGTTCATATCAACAACAACTTCACCACCAGTGATTTGTTCGCCTAGGAAAGTAAGGTTACCGCTTTTTGCAGTTACGTTACCAGTGTGTTGACCAGTTACTTTCTTACCAACATAAACGATCTTAGTAGCAGCAGAGTCTACATTGTAAGTTTGAGTCATAGGTTTGTTTTGAGCGTACGCAGTAGCAGAGAAAGCAAGAGCAACAGCTAATAATGTTTTCATATAAACTCCTCAGTTTGATGAACATTAGATTTTGATGCTTCCATGATGAGGGCATTTCTGATAAAAAAAAAGACAGTTTTTTTGATAAACTATATAAGAAATAATTATACCCTATGACCTTTGATCAAGTGCTTGTTTTTCATAAGATTGTCCAGTCCGGTAGCTTCAAACAGGCTGCTGCGGAGTTGCATAAAACCCAACCAGCTATAAGTTTGTCGATAAAGAAACTTGAGGAGGAGATGGAAGTTGATCTTTTTGATCGGAGTGGGTATCGCCCTGAACTCACAGATCATGGAAAAGCGTTTTATGAACGCTCGCTTAAAGTGCTCCAGGGGATGACTGAACTGGAAGGGCTTTCGCAGAGTTTTCGAAAACAGCAGGAGCCTGAGATTTCTATTTCAGTGGATGGCATCTCTCCACTGCCAAAACTTCTCCACATCTTTAAAAATTTCGGAGAAAAGCATCCGAATACAAAACTCAATCTTACCTTTGATATTCTCAGTGAAATTGAGCGCCGGGTTTTAGAGCGTGAAGCTCAAATTGGTGTGACTCATTTTATTTCGGATAAAAACGCCCTTGATGTCGTTCCGGTGACCACCGTGAAAATGGTCCCGGTCATGAGCAAGGAGCTCTTTAAAGAACGCAAAGTAAAAAATCAGAAGGATCTTCTGGAAATAGATCAGATCGTGATTGGAGACAAAAATCCTCGTGGTGCTAGCTTCGGGCTTCTGGATGAAGGACGAAAGTGGCGAATCAATGACAATAACTTCAAGCGCGATATCATCTTCGCGGGTCTGGGATGGGGTCACTTGCCGGATCACTCGATCGTTAGAGAGCTTGCAGAAAAAAAACTCGTTGTTCTTGAATTTGAAGATATCCATCCCCGTGAACTTGTTATTAATCTAATAAGACATAAGCGCCACCAACTTGGAGTTGTGGCCAATCTATTGTGGGAAGAACTTAAAAAGAATTGTTAGGGAATAGACATGCTGAAGTTATTGCTCCTGTTGCTTCTTAGTTGGTCTGCTTTTGCTCAAATCGAGGCCCCGTTCGCAGTCGTGGATTACAATCAGAACCCCTCTGATATTGAATGGCGACACATTGTTACTGAACACTTTGATCTCATCTTCCCTGAAGAAGTGGAAAAAGACGCTCAAAGGGTCGCCCATCTTTTAGAGAAGGCCTATCCTTATGTGACTCGTTCTATGGAAGAACTTCCTCCAAGAATTTCCCTAATTTTGCAAAACCAATCGGTGATCTCTAATGGATTTGTGACACTCGCTCCAAGAAGATCGGAGTGGTACCTTTCTCCGGCCATAGATCCGGAGCTTACTAATACTGAATGGCTTAAAACTCTTTCTGTTCATGAATTTCGTCACGTGGTTCAGTTTCAGAAAGGTAAACACGGGTTCAATAAATTTTTAAATATCATCATGGGTGAAGCGGGCCAGGCCCTTGGACTCGGGCTCACGATGCCACCATGGTATTTTGAAGGAGATGCGGTCGGTGTTGAGACTGCTCTCACTAAGGGAGGGCGTGGTCGTCTTCCATTATTTGAAAGAGATCTCAGAACTCTCTTATTATCAGGTCAGAAATGGGACTACGATAAGGCCCATTTAGGCTCTTATGAAGACTATGTTCCTAATCATTACGTCTATGGTTACTTCTATACATCGACGTTAAGAAATAACTATGGTGACTTGTTTCTTTCAAAACTCGCCAATCAATCTGCGGAAACCAGCTGGAACCCTCTGAGTTTTTATAATTCAGTGGACCGCATGACTCATGAGAAGTTTGAAGACTTTTATTGGGGCGTGATGGGGGATCTTATTAAGGAATGGAAGAAACGAGCTGATGAACTGACACCAACTCCTTATGAAGTAAAAAACCTTGGAAAGCGTTTTGGCTGGACCAATTATCTTTTCCCTCAAACCACCCAAGATGGAAAAGTTGTGGCCCTTAAAAAAGGTCTCTCATTTTACGATCGCTTCGTTTTGATCGATGGCAAAAAAGAAAAGACTCTTTTCTATCCAGGACCTCTGGCGACTGAATACCCATTTAAGCTTCGCGGCGGGAAACTGGCATTTTTAGAACTCGAAGTTGATCCACGTTGGGGTTACCGAAACTTCAATAAACTTAAAGTTTATGACGTTAACGAAGATAAGATAGTTGTCTCTAAGGCCCACACCAAATTAAGAATTGCGATCCCTGATCATGCAGGAAAAAAGATTCTGGCAGTTGAGTGGGACGAGGCCCAAGGCCAGGCCATCGTTGTCTTGAACCACAAGGGTAAAGAGATTCAACGAATCCCGTATCCTAAGAATGAGGTCATCACTTCCATTGATTGGTTAAGTGATTCAGAGATCGTTTTCGTTCAAAAAGACTATAACGATATGAAGTCTATGGTTCAGTTTAACCTGGGCTCAGCTGAAAAGACTTATTTGATTGATAAGGCCGTGAACAATATCGGAAACGTGGCCGTTGAAGAAGGTCACATTCTCTTTGAAAGTCCAGAGTCAGGAATTGATAACATCTGGCTTTATACAAAAGAGGGAACTCGCCAGATCACGAGTGCTCTTTTTGGTTCATACGCTCCGACACTTCATCAAGGGAAACTCATCTATAACGATTACACCGCCAACGGGATGAACGTTGTACAAAAGTCCCTTCGTATGGATGAAGAGCAGAAGTCTCAGAATAGTTTTTACCCCATCTATGAAAAGTTCGCGATGAGTGAAAACGCTAAGGGCCTTGAAAGCGAACTCTTAGAAAATGAAGAGTACAAGAGCTCTAAGTATTCAGAGCCGAAGCATTCGCTTAACCTTCACAGCTGGTTATTACTAGCACCTCCTTTAGGGGCCGACATTACAGTGATTGGCTACTCACAGGATGTGCTTAATAAGTTTTTCCTCTCTGCCGGTGGTGTCTATAATCTGAATGAAAAATCAGTTACAGGTTTTGTGACTTCAAGCTGGTCACAATACTATACTGTGTTTGATGTGCGTGCCGCCTATGGTGGAAGACGTCAGGATGTGACCGTCAGTGGTAAGGAAATTGAAGATAAGTGGGAAGAAGGCACGGCCGATGTCGGTATTTCAGTTCCATGGAAATATATTCAGGGACGATTTACCCATAGTTTTTCTGTCCGCGGTTTTGCAAAACTGATTAAAGTGACCAACAAGATCTCAAACGATCTCACTGAAGTGAATGATGGTGCTCTTTATTCACCGGGTGCTGAGCTTAACTATTCCGTGATTTCAAGAATGGCCCGTCGAGATTTAAACCCAGAGTGGGGATTTTCAGTCTTTGGACATATGGAAGACGGCCGTGACATCACGGGGGCCGATCAGAAAGGAAGTATCCGTTCAGTTGATTCTCGCATTTATTTACCGGGTCTCTGGCACCATCACTCTTTTTTCCATCAGGTCGCGTATGAAAGACAGAAGGACAACTTCTATCAATATGCTTCTTATGTCATTTACCCTCGTGGAACAAGAAGTGTCTTCCTTCAGGAATTTACTAAGTATTCAGCGAACTACATGATGCCACTTTTCTATCCAGACTGGCACTGGTCACGTTACTGGAACTTGAAGCGAATTAATCTTAACCTTTTCTACGATGATTTGACTGGTCGCTATCTCACCAATCACTACCGTGCTGCTTCGACCGGTTGGGAAACAATTTTCGAGATGAATTTCCTTCGTCTGGCCTATCCTATCAGTATCGGTCTTCGTGGAAGTTATGTGTTAGAAGGTCGTGAACAAAGTAATAACTATGAGCTCTTCCTCGCCACGGTCCTTGGAACTTTTTAAATTTGATTATGATGCCATTGAGGCCCTCGTAGGAACCAGAACTGGTTCTTATAAGGGTCTCGATAGCAGGGCCCTCTATACCTCTCGTGAAGACTTCGAATCTATTTTTTCTCATTCCTTAGTTACTGGAACCTTTGTTGATCTGGGTTGTGGGATAGGGGAAGGTTGTCTTTTGTACTCCTGGCTTTATCCAGATCGCCATTCTATCGGCGTGGATTTTGAGCTGAGTCGCATTGAAGCAGGGTTAAAGATAAAAGAAGAATTGAAGTTAGAAGCAGTATCATTCCTTCATCAGGATCTTCTTCAGGGAGATATTCCCCTCGGGGACACCTATTTTCTGTATTTTCCTACCGGCATTGTTTTAGATCGCATCCTATCTGAACTTTATCAATCCAATCGTGATTTTAGAGTCGTCGCAATTGAGTCCCATGGAGATCTGTTTCCGCGCCTGGAGAAAGAGAATTGGTTGAAGCTAGTCGCGACAATCCCTCTTAAAAGTGAACGGCATCATCCCATGGCCCAGGTTTATGAGAGAACCACAGAACCTAGAAGTTCTTCCTTGGGTCCATTCGAGTTGAGTTTTCAGGAGAAGTTTCTTTTAATCGAAGAGGGGGATATTGCCTGGCTAGGAGAGTCCTATGGACTTGAATGGACCCATGATGATCGATTTGAGCTTCTGACCCCTCCTAGGACCATTTATTGGAATCAAGTGAAAGAGATTTTAAGCTTTGATCAAATTGATGTTAAGTTTCGAAGGGCGCTCGAAATCCGTCGTCTGGGTGGAGTGACTGTCAAAACTCTGTCATCGGAAATCACGGGCCATATTCGTAAAGTTATTGTGAGGCCCACCTTTCATCTAGAAATATCAAGTGGGGAAAAGGTAGAATGGAGTCACATTGTGACAATCACACAGGGATCTATTCTATGCTACGACTCCTCTTCTGCTTAATTTTCATCTCTGCCTGTTCTATGGGAACAATTCAAAAGGGCGGTGAAGATCGCTACTATTACGATTCCCACAGCGAATATACCAAAGAAGATCTAACTGAACTTGCTCCAAAAGTTGTGATGACTTCACAGCGTGATCCTCGTGTTGGAAAACTGGATGAACTTTTTGGTCCCGGCCAAAAACCTCTGAAGCGAGTAGGGATTGTTATTTTCGAGACCATGATTCAGCCGACACTTGGTGGACTTGCTAATAGTGACAAAGTTTTCATGTCGGACGCTGGAAAGCAGCTTCTAACAGAAAAATACCTAAGCATCTGGGAGCAGAGTCTTCCTCTGATCGCCCCTGAACTTGATTTTGTCTCTACCGCTAAAATCAAAAAGACCAAGGCCCTTCATGAGTATGGCCAACGTGTTCCTAACTACATTAACTCACGCAGAACGGCCCTCATGCCGGATGACATCTACTACCTGGAGAAAGGCAAGAAGACTTCAAATGCTTTGGTGTTTAACCCTCGTGGCATGCGAGATCTTTCATTTTTGTTGGTACCTGCAACAGAACTTATGGGAGGACCAAAATGGTCTGAGCATAATAAGTCTTTCTTGAATGATCTTGTAAAAGAGCTGAAGCTTGATGCTGCGATCATTATTATGAGTAAGACATCATGGACCGCGGCCCATATCGAGAAAAATTCTGGAGCGATTATTCCGGAAGAGATTGAGTTTAAAATCCAGGCCTCGACTTTATTACCACTTAGCCTTTATCATGAGCGCTTAGAGAAGCTTGGTAATAAAGAGAAAACTGAAGTGACTCTATGTTATCGTTCTTACGAGGCACAGATTAAAGTTCCTGCACTTATTTCTGTTGATCCGGCCGATCAGAATTTTGCTACAATTGAAAAAGAAATCCTGGCCCCTTTACTTAAAACCTATGCGGATCTCACACAGATGACTCTTATCCGAGTGACTGAAGATCTGAAAAAGACCTGGTAATGGAAAAAAAAGAATTTCAACGAAAAGTGAAATTCATTCTTCGATTTGGTCGTGCTCTCCATGCAGTGGGATCGCCGGCCCATACGATCGAAGGAACCATGCAAGACATGGCCCAGCTCTTGGGTCTAAGAGGGAGTTTTATCTCTCAACCGACAGCCATTCTTTCGTCGTTTTCGGATGGCGGAGAGGAAGAGGTCACAAAAATTGAACGTGTTGAACCAGTAGGAGTTAATCTTGGTAAACTCTCTAAGGTCGATACTGTTGCAAAAGAAGTCATTCAAAATCAAATTACTTATGAAGAAGGTTACGCAAAATTAGATGAGATCTGGAGCTCCAAAGATCCCTACGGAAAACGCTGGACCTTGATCTATTTCTTATTTTCGGCCGCGGGATTCATGGTTCTCTTCGGAGGAACCTGGGGTGATTTCATTGCCAGTATTACCGTTGGTGTTCTCATGGGTGCACTTTCCATCATTCGACCGATTGGACTTGTGGCCCAGCTCTTCGATGCCATCGTGGCCGTAGTTGCTTCTCTAGTGACTTATCTCCTGGCCAAACTCATTCCTGGTCTTAACATCGGTGTGATCATTCTATCGAGTCTTATCATTTTCATGCCAGGTCTCTTCATCACAATTGCCATTGCTGAGATTGCCACTCAAAATCTGGTCTCAGGAACGGCCCGCCTTGTGGGAGGAGTGATGATTCTTTTGAAACTCACTTTCGGCGTGTTTATTGGAAGTAAGATTGCAAGTTGGTTTCATTATCCTTCTCTTGATATCGATTTTGCCATGATTCCATGGTGGATCACTTTTGTGACTCTTCCTCTGACTGCGGCCATGGCCAATGTAAACTTTAAGACCAATAGAGATGACTGGAGATGGGTGACTATCGCTGGTATCTTCGGCTTCCTTTGTTCAAAACTGGGAGCAAAATATCTTGGACCTGAACTCGGTATGTTCTTCGGTGGCGCTTGTGTCGGGGCCATGAGTAACATCTTTGCTCGTCTTAAAAATAAACCTTCTGCCATTTTCCAATGGCCAGGCATTATCCTTCTAGTTCCCGGATCTGTTGGTTATCGCAGTCTCAGCTTCTTGTTTGAGAGAGATGTATTGGGAGGACTTGAAACGGCCTTCACCATGATCACACTTGCTCTTGCACTCGTGGTCGGGGTGTTCTTCGGTAACATTCTGATTAAACCTCGTCGTAGTATGTAAGTGGTCCTATCTAAATAAAGCGAACATTTTTGCCTGCTTGATGCGGCCCGCATCGTAGGGGCATACTGAATTATATGGGAATCCAAGGAAGGATCCTCGCTTAGTCTTTAACCAAGGATGGTGTAATGGCGAAGCTTATTTGGTTAGCATGCCTCTTCATGTTCTTTGCGAGCTGTAACCAGAATCCTGACTGTCAAAATCAAGATTCAACCACCGGCAAGGCAGCAACCAATCCAACAACTGCTGCTTGTCCGATTGATCCCGAACCAGAAACTCCTGATCTTGAACCCGAACCTGATTTAGGTGAGCTACCTAACGAGGCCCTGATTTTTGAAACCAAGGCCGACCTTTATAACTTTGAAGTGGCCGACGAAGACAAAGTTCATAAGGCCTTTGAGATCATTAAAAAAGTCGTGGGCTCAAAAGAATTCAGAAGCCGAGTCATCAATTTTACTTATCAAGGTAAAAAGCAATTCGTTGATAACAAGGGCATGAGTAATGCAGAGATTTATCAGGCCGTCCTTGATGGAAGAGAAGATCTCAGACCTGAAGTTGATCACGAGATGGATCTTGAACTTGAATTGTATTACTCATGGAGAAGCACAGTGGGATATACGACTCCTGGTGCTCTTCGCATCTACATGAATACCAAATACTTCTATCCTTATACGCCTGCACAGGTCGCAGGTAACGTGTTTCATGAATGGACCCATAAATTGGGATTTGATCATGATGCCAATTATTCTGTAGCAAGAGACTCATCAGTTCCCTATGCTTTGGGATACTTGATGGAAGAGTTAGGCAAGCAATACGAATAAGAAATCTGCGTGGTTAAATGCCACGCAGTTTTTGTTTTTCTCCTCTAAGAAATCAATTTTTCATCCATATTCCTGGCACCGTTTATGCTTTAAATAATCCCGTGAGTACGAGGAGGATTTATGGAAAATCAAAATAATCAGGAACATTCAACTTTCTTTGATCAGGCCGATGGAAAATTCAACGAGGCGATTGAAAAAAAACAACCTCTCCGAAGAGGTGTGATGGAAGATGAAGAAAGTGATTTCAGTGATGAAGGTACCAAACAGGCCGGCGCTGTAGATCCGGAACAGCAGGTGAGAGAAACCGAAGATGCTTCACTTCAAGATGAAACTTATTCATTTGATGAGCAGAACACTGACAATGAAGAGTATCATGACGCCAGTGGTGCAGAGGAAGTCGACTTCGATAATGATGATGACTTCATCCAGTAATTGATCAGGACAAGGCATTACGTTTAATTCTTCAGATGATCTATAGATAAATGATCTCATGCATGCGTAATGCCTTCTTAAGAACATTCCCAAACTAATTCATGTGCTTTCTGCAGAATGAAAATTCGATGACACTTCGTTCTCCGCAAGATTTGCTTTGCTTCAAACAAAAATTGTAAGAATTATCATAGTGAATTTTTGTTTTTTCTTGATAGCGTGCTCCCGTCGTTATCTATCAAGGAGAAAATATGAAATTCGCATCCCTGTTAGTTCTTCTGGCACTCACTGCCGCCTGCGGGAAAGAGGGTGGAGGTAGTGGACGGTCTTCTGTGGCCGCAGGTCAGCCTGGTGTTTGTAATTTGAATGGTCGTTCAGTTGCCTGCGAATCTATTCGTGGAGCTGATGGCCTTGGAATCGATCTATTAGAAACAATGGTCGATGCTCCCATCCAAGTTACGGATTCAGAAATTCAGTTCTTGGGTGACAAAGAATCATTGACTCAAGGACGTCGAATTGAATGTCGTACGAATGTTAAGAGCGGCGAAACTTATCGCTATACTCTTAGAGGTCAGCGACTTTTGATTGATACAGAAAGTGGCTCATATGAGATGACCCGTCTGAATTCTGGCGAAGGTCTGATTGGAACTTGGGTATGGAAAGGTTATGTGGATGGTGGAACTCATATCATCCGTCAGTTTTCTTTCCTGGGTAACGATCGTGTGATTATTAGAACTAACTGCGAATTGTAAGATATAAAAAAAATGGGGCCCTTTTGGGCCCCTTTTTTTTTAGTTAAGATTTTCAATGACTGTTGCAACACCTTGACCAAGACCAATACACATTGTGGCCAGACCATACTTCTTGTTATTACTACGAAGTTGGTGGGCAAGTGTACCAGTGATACGAGCACCTGAACATCCAAGTGGGTGACCAAGAGCAATCGCACCACCGTTAAGGTTTACCTTTTTATCCATAACATCAAGTAGACCAAGATCTTTAATTACTGGAAGCGACTGAGCAGCGAAGGCTTCGTTTAGTTCGATGATGTCCATCTGATCCATCTTAAGTCCTGCGCGCTCCAGGGCCTTTCTAGAAGAGGCCACCGGGCCGTATCCCATGATTGATGGCTCACAACCAGTGCTCGCCATAGAAACGATTCTTGCCATTGGTTTCAGGCCAAGGGCCTTCGCCTTATCTTCAGACATGATGATCACAGCAGATGCACCATCAGAAAGGGCAGAAGAGTTACCGGCCGTAACTGTACCATTCTTCGGATCGAAAACAGCTGGAAGCTTACCAAGAGTTTCAACCGTTGTTTCAGGACGAATGACTTCATCAATCGAGATCATTGAAGGCACGCCCAGATCGTCGTGACCAGGAGTTGCAACCATCTCATCTTTAAAGCGACCTTTTAGAGTTGCTTCGTGAGCTTTACGGTGAGAAGCAGCGGCGAATTCATCTTGTTGAAGACGAGTGATCCCGTGCATACGGCCAAGAAGTTCAGCTGTCAGACCCATCGAGCCCGCGCCCTTAGAAGTTGTCTTCGCTAGAGCAGGGTTAAAATCCACTCCATAAGTCATTGGCACGTGACCCATATGTTCGACACCACCACAAAGGAAAATGTCACCTTGGCCCGACCAGATGCCTTGAACGGCCATATGGATGGCAGTCATTGAAGAACCACACAGTCGGTTCACGGTTTGGGCCGAAACAGTCTTAGGGATATCTGTTAGAAGTTGAGCATTACGACCGATGTTGTAACACTGCTCAAGTGTCTGCTGAACACATCCCCAGATGATGTCTTCGATTTCAGCAGGGTTAACATTTGAGTTACGTTTTAGAATTTCACGCATTAGGTGGGCCGAAAGTTCTTCAGCGCGAACGAAACGGAAATTACCCGCTTTCGATCTTGCCATCGGCGTTCTTACTGCATCAATAATTACTGCATTCTTCATATACTTTACCTCTTAATAATAAGTTTTGTTTTCCGCTGCCAGACCTTTCATGAATGGCGTGAAGTCATACATGTGGCCGATTGATTGATACTTCTTAGACTCTTCTTCAAGTTTTTTTAGTCCAATCGTGTCAGCATACTTAAGGGCACCAGCGCGGAATGGAGGGAATCCAAGACCAAGAAGAAGACCCATGTCCACTTCCACTGGAGTGTTTACAATCTTATCTTCCAGACAACGAGATGATTCAACGATCATAGGGATCATCATACGCATGATGATTTCTTCGTCTGTGATATCAATTTGTTTTTTCACCGCTGTCTTAATCAGTTCATAAACCGCAGGGTTAACTTTTTTAACTGGTTTACCTTTTTTATCGATTTCATACTCGTAGAAACCAACACCGTTCTTCTGACCGAAGCGCTTATTCTCATACATCACTTCCATGATGGTCTTCGATGTATAGGCCATGCGATCAGGGAAAGCGTCGGCCATAATTTTCGCCGCGTGAACTCCTGTATCGATACCAACGACGTCGAGAAGGTACGCCGGACCCATTGGCCAGCCGAATTTTTCCATCACTTTATCGATGCGTTGGAAATCCACACCATCTTCGATCAAGTGAGCAAAGCCCTTGAAGTAAGGGAATAGAATTCTGTTCACCAGGAAGCCCGCGCAGTCGTTAACAACGATTGGCGTTTTACCCATCTGAACAGCATAGTTAACTGCTTGAGCGATTGTTTCTTCCGAACTCTTCGCACCACGGATGATCTCAACCAAAGGCATTCGGTGAACTGGGTTAAAGAAGTGCATACCGCAGAATTTATCCGGACGAGCAAGGCCTTCAGCTAGTTTTGTGATTGAGATGGTTGAAGTGTTAGAAGCAAGAACTGTATCAGCAGATGTGGATTTCTCGACCTCAGCAAGAACTGATTTCTTCACTTTCTCATTCTCAACGACAGCTTCAACCACGAATTGAGTGGCCCCAAAGTCAGCGTAAGAAAGCGTTGGAGTAATTTGTGCAATAACTTTTGCCATTTTCTCCGGAGTCATTTTTTTACGTTCAACTTCTTTAAGAAGAAGTTTACCAGCTTCGTTCATACCAAGATCAAGTTGCTCGTGCTTAATATCTTTCATCAGCACTGGAGTTCCAGTTGAAGCTGATTGATAAGCAATACCGCCACCCATGATACCAGCACCAAGAACCGCGCCCATCTGAGTTGGTTTAGCGTTCTTTGTTACAGATTTTGAAACTTTTTTAAGATACTGATCACCAAGGAAGACTTGAGTTAAGCATTCCGCTGTTTTTGTTTTAGCACAAACAGCGAATGTCTCACCTTCAAGAGCAAGTGCCTCATCGCGATTCATACGAGCGGCCTTTTGCATGGTCTCAACTGCTTTAACTGGAGCAGGATAGTTAGGGCCGGCCATCGCAGCAACAAATGCTTTAGAGCCATCAAAGCTCATGGCCGATTCGATTTTATCTAACTTAAGAGGAGATTTCTTCTGATTAACGCGCGCTTGCCAATCCATCTCACCAGCAATTGCTTTCTCAATAAGCTTGATACCAGCTTCTTCCAGACGAGCGTCTTCGATAATACCGTCAATCGCACCAAATTTAAGAGCTTCTTCCGCTTTGTAGTGTTTAGCACCTGTGATCCATTCAATAGCGTGATCTGCACCGACCAGACGAGGAAGACGAACCGTGCCACCCCATCCAGGAATGATTCCAAGTTTTGTTTCAGGAAGACCCATTGCTGCTTTAGGCGATGCAAGACGGTAATCCATCGTAAGAGTGATTTCGCAACCACCACCAAGAGCGAAGCCATTGATCAAACAAACTTTTGGATAAGGAAGATCTTCATAGCCGTTGAAAATTTTATTGATGCTCGCGATCCACGTTTTCATTTCATCTTCGGTCTTTTTAAAGTGACCCAGGAATTCAGTAACGTCTGCACCGAATACGAATCCACTGGCCTTACCAGAAGTGAAGAGAAGACCACGTGCTTTTTGTTTTTTAATTACTTCAAGCATCTCACCAAGTTCTTTTAGTGCGAGAGCATTGAACACGTTTGTCGATTGATCTTTCAGATCAAAAACAACTTTTAAAATATCATTTGGGAGAGTTTCAAGGCGGAATGCCTGACCGTTAAATAACATAGATACTCCTTCATCAGAAATAGAAACATTGTACTCTGACGAAGGAGAAATACCTAAAAGAGAATACTAGAGTAGTTTAGACAAATCCTTCTTGATATCTTCGGGTTTATCGTTCGGTGCATAACGCTTAACCACCTGACCCTCGCGATTGATCAGAAACTTTGTGAAGTTCCACTTGATCATTCCGGTACCTAGAAGGCCCCGCTTTTGCTTCTTCAAAAATTGGTAGAGAGGAGAGGCCTTGGGGCCATTCACATCAATTTTGGCAAATAATGGAAATTTAACATCGTAAGTTAGGCTGCAAAAGTTTTTAATTTCTTCGGCATCACCGGGTTCCTGGGCACCAAACTGGTTACAAGGAAAACCCAGTACCACCACGTTATCTTTCAGGTCTTCAAAAAGTTGTTCCAGGCCTTTGTACTGAGGGGTAAAGCCGCATTTACTGGCCACATTGACGATTAGAAGGAATTTGCCCTTGTATTGTGAGAGGGAAACGTCCTTTCCATCAATGTCTTTAACCGTATAATCGAAAACTGATTGTGCCACATGAACTCCTTTCTTGTTAAAGCTTAAGCCCTCGATTAGGATTTGGATAGTTTACCCACATAAGAATCTGACAAAAAAAGTTACATGAGTACCAGAAGAAACGGAAATCCTAATCGCTGTCCCACCTGTCGAATCAATCAAGAGCTTTGCGTTTGTGAGCATCTGACACCCTTCGATATTTCAAGCTATGTGTCACTAGTGGTTCACGTGCGTGAATTAAAACTGACGTCGAATACCGCACAGTTTGGCCCATTGATGCTGCCTGAGAAAGCGAAGATCGATATTCGTGGAAGAGTGTTTGAAACTTTCGATGCGACACCGATCCTGGAGCGTCCAGGCCGCCCATTGTTCTTATATCCTCACGATGATGCTTTAGAACTCAACGATGATTTCAGAGCTAAATACCCTGGCCCCTATAATCTCATTATCCCGGATGGGAACTGGCAACAGGCCCGTAAGGTCCGTCAGCGCGAAGAGGGGTTTAAAAACCTTATGGCGGTGAAACTTCCACCAGGAATCACTTCTCAATATGGTCTAAGAAAGGCCCAGCATGCTGAATGGGTTTGTACCTACGAGGCCATGGCCCACGCTTTGGGTGTGCTGGAAGGACCGCACGTGACTGAGAAGCTCATGGCCTTTTTTAGGAAGTGGGTGAAACAAACTGAAAGAGCACGTGCAGGTGAATTTAATTCTCGTGGGATAAAAGTAAGTGAATAGAAGAGGTGCCCTTTCGGGCACCTGATGCTTTTTTAAGCGGCAAGAATATCGATCTTTTGATTCTCAATATGATTCTTCAACATATCCAGGGCCTCAGCGTGAAGCTGACAAATACGACCCTCAGATAGGTTCACAACTTTCGAGATCTCAAAGAAGTTTAAGTCCTCAAAGTATTTTAAAGTTACAATCAGTCTCATGGTACGTGGAAGTTCATCCATTACCACTGCGAGTGTTTTCTTGAGCGAGTAATTCTCGAACTCAGAGTTTTCAAGATTACCTTTTGAAACCGTTTCACCCTCAACGTATTGCTTGATGGTGTCGCCACTTTCGTACTGCTCAAGACGGATCATATCTTTCGATTTAAACGGCAGCACGTTTGACATCTCCACCGAGGTAGGCGCGCGACCCAACTCTTCAGTCAGGTTGTTTTTAGCGCGTTTATACTTCTTCTGCTTGTTACGCTCAGAACGGGTCATCCAGTCCTGTTTACGAAGCTCATCAATGATTTCCCCACGGATACGGAATTCAGCGTAGGTTTTAAATTGATTTTGCTTATCTTTCTTATACTTATTCATGGCATCTATAAGTCCGATAATTCCGACCATCACTAAGTCCTCAAATTCTAAGACCTGGTGATATTGGTAGTGATAGTGCTTGGCCCAGTAACGGATGGTGGGCATGAAATTTTTTATGATTTCCTGCCGAGAAGTCTCTTGGGGATTTAGTTTTGGTTCCACAGATGCCTCCGATGAAGTGAGGTCATTCTCACATAGATCGGCGGTCAAAAAACACGGGACCGTAAGTCTAGGTACTTAGACCCCGCGGGCATCTGAAATAAAAAGTTTAATGATGGTTTTTTGCCACTTTTAGTTGGCAACTAGCTCTAACTCAGCCTCTTCTTCATAGAGGGCCTCAGGAGTTGCGAGCCATTCAACGTACTCGTCGTACTCCATGATTTCATCTCTAAAAATTACTACGCGCCAATTCGCCTGACTTTGATCAAGACATTCTACGTGTTCAGTGTCGAGAAGTTTTTCCTGGATGGAAGAAGGTAGAGAGGAGAAAGTAACTTGCCCTTCAAGCCGAAGAATCTTTTTACTTTTCATGAGGTAGTAATGTGGATTCAAGGTTCACCCTCCTGGTGAGTTGAGCGAGGAATAATTCTTTTATTCCCTTCTTAAAAAGATGGTTTCATGGAAAACAGGACTTCACAATAGTCAGTTTTATTTTTTTTATAAAAGTTTCTTACCAGAGGAGAAAATTACATATTTCCGTATTCACTACTCAACTTTGTGCCCCATGGCACTGCCCAGTTTGGCCCTCCCAGTAGCTCTGTGGCCCCGAGTATTAAAGTCACATCAATCAAGTTGTGGAATCTTCATAAAACCGACTTTGGCACAGTTCCTGCTCATACGTATTCCGAGTCTCTGAGTAACCCGCCAGGAAGGTAGGTCGCTTGAAGTTCAAGATGAACGAATACAAATATAAAGTCTCACGGAAAATGAGCGATGTGTGTCCAAGGACGCAATGTAATTGTTGGGGCCCCATCCGGTTCAAGGACGAACCACTTTTTATCAAGAGAAGGAGTCACTTATGGGCGAGGAGATGTTAGTACTAGGGATTGGTATTATCAGTCTTTCGACTGTGAGTTTCTCACTGATCTTCGCAAAGATGATGAACAAGAGGAAGTAATCCCCTAATTACTTTCTCTTCCCTTAAGACCCCAGTAAATCTGGGGTCTTTTTATTTTACAGGGTCGGTTGCAACGAATCTTAACCCGCCATATAACCGGTCCATGAAAAAACTCTCACTTTTTCTACTCACAGTCATGTCTCTTAACCTCTTTGCCAATGGGCCCGCACCGGCGCAGCTTCGTTACACCGAAGAATTCATCCTGGAACAGGTCTTGAAGCTCAAGAACTGGGAATACCGCCCGGATGTTCCTATGCCGAGTTTTCATTACGCGAGCAAGACCCCTTTGGAGGTCTTTCAGAACGCCATTGAAGAGCAGTGGGGAATGCGCCCTGATCTCATTACCAACGCTTTTGCGGTCAAACACAACATGATCTTCATCCTGGATGAGGCAGTCTATTATGAAAGCAAAGGGCGCTGTATGGACGATTCCGTGGCCCATGAGCTTACTCATTATGTGCAGTCAAAATATAGAGGCTGGGACATGAACGATGACAGTCTCGAATGGGACGCCATTGATATTCAGACCCAGTTTCGTGAAAAGTTCTGTAAATAACACAAACTGCTCTTCTTAATTGGTGTTGGAATCTCAAATCCACCAGTAAAGTCCGAAGCTTAGCATCTTTTTAAGAGGCAGTTCTCACATGAGGACGCTATTACTTCGTTCCTTGTTTTTCATCCTGGAATTAACTTTGGAATTTCAATGAGTCCAGATGCCAGGATGAGACTGGTAGATTTGAGATTCAAAATTGAAATAAACTCCAACACCATTGTAGTAGTGCAGTTTTTAACACCACCAGTGCCAGTGTGACCTCTCACTCTGGTGCCATCTTTCCCTCTCGCCACCACTTAAATACCTGATTGTTCATCACCTGATACTTGGCATGATTCCTGCTTTATAGATTTACAACAAGAGACGCTAGGATGGTGACTCTAAAGGGAATTCACGGAATGAAGAAAGGCCAAACAAGGAGAATATCAAATGGAAATGATGGTTGTTTTAGGCGGAATGATGATGGCAGCAAGTTTACTTCTTCAGCGAGCGTCGTACAGAAAAGTGAAAGTTACAGTAAAATAAGAGGGCCCCCAAGGGGCCCTCGTGATGGAGACGATAGAGTTTCTAAGCATTAATTTTCTTTCAGCAGCGCAATCATTACTCAAAATTCTTTTTTAAAAAATTCAAAAAAGATCACGTCTGGGCCGGTACTTTAGCTTATAGTCTATTTAGTTTGCGGCAAGAGGGAAGACCTTTGACCCTTAATGCATTCATCGCGCGAGTATTTGAATAAACACCCTCAGGTGCTTCCGTAATATTATGATCTAATTCTTTACGTCGTATGGTCGTTTTCTCTTCTTTTGCATAAATTTCTTCCGCTCCGTACTCCGTCACCCTTTTGATGACATGAACAAATTGAACTTTAATATTACCGGTATTTTCACCCAGGATTCGAATACCTTCCTCATTATAATTTTCATAAGTATTGATGTAGTCTCCTACCTGGACATTCTTTAGTTCAATTAACTTAAAGCCTTTCTTGTGAACACCTGCTCTTGAAAAGTATGAGGCGGGGCTGCCTTCAAAAGCAATTCTGCAATCCGCAAATGTAGTCATCGCAAAAGTTAAACTAAAAAGCGCGAGTAGTGTTTTCATATAGTTCTCCTATTGAATTAGATGGAGAAATACTAATCTCAAAATGTTGTGGGTTTTGGACGATTGTAAAAAGTATAGGCCAGAATCTAATGACTATTAGTCAGCAGATGGTTAGTCCACCGCTATGACTTTAATGTTCCTGGACTTCAAGAGCTTGGTGAAGACCCCGTCACCTTCCACCAGTTTTCCTGAGAAGCTTCCGTCATAGATCTGGCCCGAGCCACACATCGGTGAGCGGGATTTAAGGTAGGCCTCGGTGGCCCCGGTGAGTTCCGCCATCTTTAGAGCTTGATGAGCACCTAATTCATATTCGGCGGTCACATCAGTCCCCGTTTTAGAGATGATTTTATTTCCGATTTGTTCGGCGGGAGTGCGGGGAGTGGGAAGTCCTCCCATTTGTTCCGGACATACTGCGATCGCTTCGCCTTTTTCAACCATCGCACGAATTTCCTCACGCTCTTTGTGAGCGCAGTCAAAGCGACATTGGAATCCAGCGAGGCAGGCAGAAACGATTTTTTTAGTCATAGGTCAGCGTCAGTTAAAATGTCCTCATAAAACGCACCATACTTCTTAGTTGGGTGCCAGAGGTGAATTTCTAAAATCCAGGCGTTTGGTACCACCGACTCCTGAACTTCGCCTAGACCGCCTTTATAAAATACATGGTGGGGGAAGTCCCCAATGCGGTGACCGTCCTGATCAGCATTTAGAACAAATCCCTGAGATTCCGCGCTCTTTATAGCAAATTCATAGAGGGGAGCTCCACCTTGGCGGGTCTTTTTCCAGTGCTCGGTCACTTCATCGAAAACTTTCTTTTGAGCATCACAGATGCGTTTGTACTCAAAGTTCGCACCAATTGAAAATGTCTCACCGTAATCCGCTTCATGGCCATCGATCACAGGGCCAATGTCGATAAAGAAGATGTCTTCTTCTTGAAGCGTATATGGCTCAGAAACGTCTTTAAAATTACAAATGGTATTCGGTCCCATTCTGAGTTTGGCGGGATGCCACTGTTTTTCCACAGGATACTTCTGACAAAGTTCCTTGTAGAGGCGATGAGCATCTTCTTCAGTCATGCCAGGTTTTAAAAGAGAGGCGAGCTCATAAGCAATGTCCCGGGCCACATTGCGGGCCCGAAACAATTTATCCACATTAAACTTTTCGCCGAAAGACTGAAGACTCATTAAACAGCGGCCTTCACAAGTTCAGAAGCGCGCTTACCATCGAAGCGGCCTTTGATTTGTGGCTGAAGCTCCTTCATGATGGCGCCCATATCTTTGGCACCTTTTGCTTTGATGTCGTTGATTAAAGCAACAACTTCAGCTTCAGACATCGCCTGAGGAAGGTAAGCTTTAAGCACGTCCAATTCTTTTAGAATTTTATCGTGAGCTTCTGTTCCAGCTTGGTACATTTCAAGTGAATCAGAAAGGCGTTTTGCGTGAGCTACCGTTACAGAAAGTTCATCAGTCGGCTTGGCCGCTGTATTGTTCTTAATGTACTCGGCCTTAAGCATACGAAGAGCATCAAGACGCTCTTGTTGTTTTGCTTTCATTGCCTCTTTAATGTCGTTATTTACTTGTTCCATTAATGTCATAAAGGACTCCTATCGTTTCATGTTTTCCATATGTAGTTCTAAAGTCATGTCTTTGTGTTGGCGAAGAAATTGGAACAGGGCCTGAAGCTCATCGATTGATTTTGATTCAATACGATACTTCTCATCCATGTACTGCGATTTCCCTTTGAAGCCTGATTCTTTGATCAGACGGTTCATAAGTTTTTGAGCGTCTTTATCAAAGCCCGTTGTAAGACTTAAAGTCAGCTTCTTATTTTTAGTTCCCCAAGGAAGAATCTCTGATTCTTTCATCCCCTTGAAACCAATTCCACGTTTACCCATATTGGTACGAAGAATATCAAGTACAGCACGAACTTTCATTTCGTCTTCTGCACGAATCTCAATCAGCTTTTCTTTGTCTTTGTATTCTGCGGCGGCTTCTGAACCTTTAAAGTCGTAGCGACCAGAGATCATTTTCTCTGTATTTTTAAGAGCGTTACTTAGCTCCATCTCGTCAATCTTTGAAACCAAATCAAATGATGCCATAAATTCCTCTTATCTAATTTGTCCGTTTCCTTTCACAAGAAACCTGGTTGTTGTCATTTCTTTCGCGCCCATCGGGCCATAGGCATGAAGCTTTGAAGTGGAAATCCCAAGTTCAGCTCCAAGTCCAAGTTCTCCACCATCATTGAAACGAGTTGAAGCATTTACCACCATGGCCGAAGCGTCCAGAGTGTTTAGAAATTCTTCGATGACTTTCGGATCTTGGGTCAGCACCGCTTCAGTATGATGAGAGGAGTGTTTCTGAATATGAGAAATCGCTTCGGAATAATCATTTACGATTTTAACTGAAATGATGTTCGCAAGATATTCTGTATCAAAATCTTTTTCAGTCGCGGCCTTAACTTTGGCATGAAGCTTCTGCGCTTTTTCACAACCGCGAACTTCTACTCCTGCATCAATCAAAGCTGTTACGACTTCTTTGTTCTGAGAATAGTTGGCGTGGAGAAGGAGAGTCTCAGTCGCGTTGCAGGCCGAAGGACGTTGTACTTTAGCATTCAATACGATTGGAATCACTCGAGTAACATCCGCGTCCTCATTCACAAATGTATGGCAAAGCCCTTTATCATGGGCCACCACCGGCATGGTTGCATTGGCGCGCACGTGATTAATTAAACCACTGCCACCTCTTGGAACCATGAGATCAATATAATGATGAAGTTTTAAAAGTTCTGCCACGTCTTCTCGAGTTTCGATCAGAGAAACTGAGCCCTGTGGAAGAATGCGTTCGGTGGCCTCATTTAAGATTTCAAACAATACACGATTTGAATGATGAGCTTCTTTGCCACCTTTGAGAATAATAGCGTTTCCTGATTTAATCGCCAGGGCCGCACCATCAACCACAACATTTGGACGTGATTCGAAGATCATTCCGATCACACCCAGTGGGATTCTTTGTTTTTGAATCACAAGACCATTTGGTCGCGTGTATTCTTCAACGATGGTCCCGACAACCTGGTCCTGATCGGCCACATCTCGGCACATCTTTGAAAGATCTGCGATGGCCTTTTCAGTAAGGACCATGCGAGCAACGAGAGCTTCGCCAAGATTATTTGTCTTCGCTTCATCGAGATCTTTTTTGTTTTCGGCGAGAATACGTCCAGCATTTTTAGTCAAAGCAACTGCGATTGCTTCCAAGGCCATGAGACGTTGTTCTTCAGGCAGAGACTGAAGAGTTAGGGTGGCCGATTTCGCTTTTTTGGCAATTTCAAGAACGCTCATAGTGATCCTCGTGAAGGCAAGATTTTAGCTCTAAAAGAACTATCTGAATATGTTTCTGATGAGTGCTGCTATAGGTCAGCGCTAGTGATCAGTCTTAATTAAGAGATTGTCCTTGTGGATAGCGACTTTAGATGGGGCATTTTCAATCAAAGTGCCGATTTCAACCGACTTTTTGCCCTTTACCATGTCCATTTCCTTAAAATCAAACTCAGAGATGCCGACGGCAATGGTCTTATTCTTATGTTTGACCTGAATCACGTCACCACGCTTAAACACACCGTGAACTTTCTTGATCCCAATCGGAAGAAGGGAAGTTGTACTTTTTTGAAGGGCGAGTGAGCAACCCTCATCCACGACAATCCAGGCGTCGTTTTTAACCACGGTCGATAACCAGGTCTTACGACGAGATGTTTGTTTTTCAGGATTACCTTTAAAGAGTGTTCCACCCTTACGCTCTAGAAGACGAGTCAGAGGATTATCAATCAGAAACGTTCCGATGATCACATCCACACCAATGGGAGTAAGTTTTCTCACGGCCTTGATTTTAGTGTCCATACCACCGCGGCCCACAGACGTTTTTGCGGCGAACTTTACTCCTGAGAAGTCGTCTTTAAAATCCACTTCATCAAAGCGCTTAGCATCGGCTTCTTTTGGATTCTTATTAAAGAGACCATCTGCTTCAGTGAGGAGAATCAGTTTCTCCGCATCTGTCGCCTCAGTGATCATCACTGCCAGCTGATCGTTATCGCCCACGGTGATTTCTTCGTAAGACACAGTATCGTTTTCATTTACGATGGGAAGAATATCATTTTCGATCAAACGATTGATGGTGTTGCGGATGTTCAAAAATCTTTTACGTTCTTTGAAATCTTCATGTGTCACTAGAATTTGAGCGCAGTGAGATTTGTGATGAGTAAGCGCATCCACATAGGCCTTCATAAGAAGAGGTTGGCCAATGGCAGCTGCCGCTTGTTGAAAAGAGATCATCATCTTCTTCTCTTCGGGACGCTTCACAAAACTTCTGCCGGAATTAATCGCACCAGAACTCACAAGAATCGGTGCGTAGCCTTTGGTTTTTAAATTTTGTAGCTCGTTAACGATTGCCTCAATTTTAGAGTAAGAAACACCACCGGTTTCGTCCGTTACTGCGAGGGAACCAACTTTAATTACGACTCTAGTTTTCATGCTTAAATGTTAGAGCAAAATGGAAAAATAAGGTATGGAAAATTCCATTCATCTAAGAGTTAGAGTGTTTTATAATAGAGGGTCTAACAAGGAGTCTTTCTATGGAACCAACTCCCCAGCCAAATACCCCTCAAGAACCTGTAAAACAACCACCGATTGAAGTAGATACTGGCGATCTACATGGCAAACCTGATTTTGATTATTCCCCATCAACACCTCAGGAACCAATCACACCTGATCCCGGACCTAATAGAGAGCAACCAACTGAGCCAGATGTTGAACCAGGTCGAGAGCATTAATTGACTCACAGTCAGCTGGTGTCACTTCGAGCACTTCAGTTTCATAGTGACACCGCTTTTCTAATATCGTCTGAGATCTTTTCATTCCTCTCGACAGAAAAATTTGCCTGTTAGAAATTAGTTTTAAGATAACCGTGCAAAGGAGATTGGCATGCAGAATCTGAAACTAGTTCTAGTGGCGCTTTGTTTTTTGACTGTGACTTTGTTTGATGCCCAGGCGCAAGTAAGACGCGGTCCCCGTTACAATCCACCAAGTCCATATCCTGATCACCGCCCAGCACCCGCTCCTTATCCTTCACCGTATCCACCATCATATCCTTCTCCCTATCCCGACTACCGCCCGGCCCCGCCGATGCCTGATTATAGGCCCGTGCCCGACGTTAGAGGTCGCATCTCTTGTTCGGCCAGTGATACTGGTTGGGAAGAGCATTGGAGTGGCCACTCAAGCTGTGGCGATTGTCTTCAGGACCACGGAAAGTGTGTAGAGAAGTGTTATGAGGCACGAGAAGTCTGTGATGTTCAGGGAACTGATTACTCTGGCAGAACAATTACCTTCACTGCCCGCGGACCAGATCGTTGGTCAGCTGAATCAGAGGCCCGTCGTCAGTGTGAGTGGAGTCGTGACATGAGATCTTGTGTTGTAACGTCTTGCCGCTCAGATAACTTGCTCGTTTCTTCTAGATCTTGTCGTTAAAATAAAAAGGGCCTCTTTCGAGGCCCTTTCTTTTTAGAAAGTCATTTCAGGAACGTTGGCCGGAATCACTAACTCAGCTTCAGTGAGTTTTTGAATTTCTTCAACCGTTACACCAGGTGCTCTTTCAAGAAGATGGAATTTGCCATTCTCAAGACGAAGAACCGCTAGATCCGTCACTACCAGCTTCACACAGTTAACACCAGTAAGTGGAAGTGAACATTTCTTCAGAATTTTTGATTCTCCAGTTTTAGAAGCGTGAGACATGGCAACGATGATATTTTCCGCACCGGCCACTAGATCCATGGCGCCGCCCATACCTTTAACAAGTTTTCCTGGAATCATCCAAGAAGCAAGGGCACCAGTTGAATCTACTTCAAAAGCACCAAGTACTGTTAGATCAACGTGACCACCACGAATCATGGCAAATGAATCGGCCGATGAAAAGAAAGCAGCACCTTTAATAACAGTAACAGTTTGCTTACCAGCATTGATAAGATCCGGATCGATTGTTTCTTCAGTCGGGAACTCACCCATACCAAGAATGCCGTTCTCAGATTGGAACATCACTTCCATCCCTTTCGGAATGTAATTGGCCACGAGAGTAGGGATACCGATACCGAGGTTTACATAATAACCATCACGAAGTTCTTTCGCGATTCTTTGAGCGATTTGTTCTCTTGAAAGTGCCATATGATTTGTCCTTATTTCTTAATTGTTCTTTGCTCGATTCTTTTCTCAAACTTACCCACGATTAGGCGATTGACATAAATGCCTGGCACGTGAATGAAATTTGGATCAAGCTCGCCTGGTTCAACAATCTCTTCAACTTCTGCCACTGTGATTTTCCCGGCAGTCGCGATCATAGGATTGAAGTTTGCGGCAGTTTTTCTGAAGATAAGGTTTCCGTATTTGTCTGCTTTCCAAGCTTTCACCAGAGCGAAATCAGCCTTCGGGAAAGCTGGCTCAAGAATATAAGGGCGACCGTTAAACATTTTAACGTCTTTGCCTTCAGCAATTTGAGTTCCGAAACCAGTTGCAGTGAAAAAACCTGGAATACCGGCACCTGCGGCACGGATTTTCTCAGCAAGTGTACCTTGTGGAGTAAGTTCAAGTTCAAGCTCGCCACTTAGAACTTGTTTCTCAAACAGAGCGTTCTCGCCCACATATGAAGAGTACATTTTCTTTACTTGTTTTTTCTCAAGAAGGATCCCAAGACCAAAACCATCAACGCCCGCGTTGTTTGAAGCGATGGTTAGACCTTTAACACCGAGGTCATGAACTTTTTGGATAAGGTTTTCTGGAATCCCACAAAGGCCAAAACCACCCACCATTAAAAACATATTGTCTTTGAGACCAGCGAGGGCCTCATCGTAAGTCTTTACGACTTTATTGAATCCAGACATAGGAACTCCTTAGAGAGAATAGAGGCTCAAAGGGTACCGCTAAGGCTTGAATTTGTGAAGGAATTAGAGGGAGAGTGCAATGCGGCACTGTTGCCAGTGCCGCAGAGATATTTAGAAATCTAGAACTTTATCAACCAGTTCAGGGTGATCAACGAAAGGGTTACGCACTTTTTGGTATTTTGCGATCATTTCGTGACGACGAGTTTCAGCTGGATCAACTGGATCTTGCTTGTGCCATTGACGAAGAACTCTTTCTTCAGAGCTGCTGATACCTAGGTTGTAGTGAAGCGCGAAGTAGAAAAGAGCTCGAGCTACGTTTCCACGGTGAGATGGAGGTGGAGTATAAGCGCCATCTTGACCATCTACGATACCGAAGCGGCTGAAACGACAGCCTTCGCCGCCCATTTCATTTTTACCAGCTTCAACAACACCGAATGGAGAGTTACCGCGAACTGCATTTGCTTGTGAGTCAGTCAGGTAGAGGTGGTGCATGTCTGATTTTTGCATTTCACGAGGAAAGTTTCCGTTGAAACGGCTTTGAGGCCATGTGTGCTCGATGTTTACTTGAGCGTGCATTTGAGAAACTTCGTTTAGGTTGTTGTAGTAGAATTTCTTCCCACAATAAACATCCAAAACGTAAGTTCCGCTGTTATCTCTTTGAACGTCAAGTTCGCCGAACATGATAAGACGTGCTTTGCTATAGCCAACAGAAAAATGACGGTAGCATCTGCCTTTACATTCAGACGTGATTACGTCGTATTTTCCCGGAGACGAGTGGTGATTTTCGTTGAAGATTTTCAAGAAAACTGAACGGTCGAAAGTTTTAGTTGAAGCAACACGGTAGAATTCTTCACCGTAATAGGCCCAGTGGCCGTTTGGAAGACGTTGGTTTTCCTGAGCGAAAACCGTTGTGGCCAGCATGGCCAAAAGAATGAGAGTTAAACCTTTCATGCAATTCCTTGGTTGGTTTTATGAATTTTTTTTGGAAAAGCGTAGGATAGTTGATCTTAATTGTCACATAATTTTTACTAATACTTCGTCTTAACGTTATCTAGACAAAGATGAATTAAATATCAGAATTAAAAATAAATAATTCCGACGTGACACGAGATGTAAAAAGATGTGATCAAAGGTTCTGGTACTGAGCGTAAAGTGAAACTTTTTCCAACGCCCCCTTGATGGCGAGGTTGATTGGAAGCTTTTTTTGAATGAGTTCGGGATCGAGTGTAGCGAGTTTTGAAGTCCACAAAGGAATGAGTGGTGTAGTTGGATCTTGTTCCGCGTTCATTTGGCGGCTTAATTCTGGTTGGGATTCTTTAATGTATTTACAGATAGAGAGAGCAATCTTTTGGTGTTTGTCGCGGGTGCCTGCCACCCCAAACATCCGGCAGATAGATGGGCGTTCCTGGTAAGAGCTGCAGTACCCCTGACCAGTTTCACCCGTTGAAACCAGTAAGAGACAGTGCTCCTGAGTTGAGATCTCTAATTTCTGAAACCATTCCTCAGTTTTACCTTCATCATGAATTTTCAGCGCAAAGGGAAGCATTTCAAGCACGCTGGCCTCAATTTCTGGATTAAGACAACAGCGGCCGCAACCATTTAAACAACCGAGTCCAGTACTCTTTTGATAGCCAGAAAAAGTCTGCCCCATTTCTTCATAAACTTTTTGGAGATTAAAAACGAATTCTCTGATATTCATTATCAATGGCCTATTTCTATTTTGTACTCACTAATGTTGATGCTGAACCACTTCTCAAAGAAGAGATTTCTATTCGATATCCTGAATTAAGACTGAGCTATTCTAGACCTGGTTTTCTGACTTTTAAAGGGGAGAAACCTTTAGATTTTCGTCCACTCTTTGCCCGTGTCAGTGGGGAGTGTCAGGGGAAGTTCAAACTTAATGACCTTAAACTATCAAAGTGCTGGGTTTGGAAAAGAGATGAGGAGTTAAATATTCCGACTGAGCTGGCCCAGATGTCTGACAAGACACTTTATAAAGTCGGGGAAACTGTTACTTTGGTGATGATGATTGGACCGGATGAATTCTGGGTAGGAAATTATCAATTGAAGAGTAACCACTTTCAAACTCCTGGAGAAGTCAGTTCCATCGAAGTTAAAGACGTTCCCTCTCGCGCTTATTATAAGCTCGCTGAGGCCTTCGAAGCTTTTGATCTTCCTTTTGATCACCAAGAACGCGTGCTGGAATTAGGTTCTGCACCGGGCGGAGCAAGTCTCTTCCTTCTTGAACAAGACATGATCGTGCTAGGAGTAGATCCGGCCGAGATGGATAAACGAGTTACAAGTAACATCAATTTCAAACACATCCGTCGTCCTTTTGAGACGATCATTGAAAACAATTTCAAAGAAGATGTGGATTGGATCATTAGCGACATTAATCTTCCACCGACCGTGGTGCTCAAAGAAGTTTATCGCATGCTTACGTTTTTGAATCCGCGTGGATTGGTACTTACACTTAAAATGAATCAGTCAAAGCATCTGGAAGTTGTGGCGAGTGTGAGGGAGCAGTTCCGTAAACAAGGCTTCAAGACGGTGGAGCTGAAATATCTTCCATCCCACCGCCAGGAAATTGCGCTTATAGCCCTTCGTTCATAAACCCTTGCGGGAAGAACTGATTGTAAGGATCATGTTCTTTTTTTAGATCATGGAAAAGATCCAATTGGTTTTTTCCATGGAAGCGCTTGATGTATTTTTGTTTTAAAAGACCGATTCCATGCTCAGCAAATGGCGAGCCTTTCCAGGCCAGAACTTCGTCATACAATTTTTGAATCTCATCCAGGCACTTCGCCGACTCATCTTTTGTCGGCATGTAGTTGAAGTGAAGGTGAGCGTCTCCGAAGTGACCGAAGAGGCAATAACGAACTCCGACCTGAGCGGCCTTACGGTAGAACTCCAGGAGGTCTTCGAATTTATCCGGAGATACCTGAACGTCAGTTCCGATTTTAACCACACCCATCTGAGAGTTCACTTCGAAAATAGCACGAGGAACACCCGCACGAACGTGGTGGAACTTGTTCTCAGCAATCTCAAAAACATTGTCTGCAGAAGTATGAGTCAGGTTACAAAGAACATTAGCGTAGATGTCTTCAAAGGCACTGCTTTTTACTTCTAAGAAGATAACGTCCTGGTTGTTACCAAGTTTTTCATCTGGCTTTAAGTAGTTCATACAGTTAGCGTCGAGAAGCTCACACGAGATAATGGCATCACGGTGAGACTGAACGGCATGGAAGATTTCCATGTGGGCCGTGAAATCTTCTTCCCAACGAGGAAGGAGAGTGAACACATAAGTCACTGGCTCATTATCAGTTGTTTCAATTTCCACTTCAGTCACAAGTCCTAGTTGTCCCTCGGTACCAATCATAAGATCGATGGCCTTTTCAAACCGTGGGTAAGGAGCGTTCTTGAAGTTTTGATAGTGTTTGAAGTCACTCTGATAGGCAGCAAGGGCCGAGGAAGCAGATTTAAATTCGTCTTCTCTTTTCAGTTCTTTTTCTTCACCGTTAAAGTCTAAGTATTTTAAGCGCACCACTTGAGAGCGCATATTTCCGAAAGCAAAACAACGTTCACCCGTACAAGATGTCGCGATACCGGCCGTGATGAGGGCCAGTTGTTCAGTCGGGGACGTTTTAAGGTTTCTACCTTTTGAGCGCAGAAACTTCTTCGCCTCTTCCCAAGAAACAGCCCCACGAAGAACCAGATTTCCGTTCTCTTTAACTTCCATATGGGCCGGAAGTTTTGAAAGATCACACAGGAAGTATTCCCCGTCTTTTTTCCACGGCAGAAGTGTTTCAAGCTTATCGTAAGGGATAACAGTTGAGGTTTTTGATGAGAAATAGAAGCTCGGTTGATGCGCCTTGAGGTGACGAACAAGATCTTCTTGAGAGTAAAATGTTTTAGTTACAAACGTCATATAGACTCACTTTTTAGAGTTATTTTAACGTTTTTTTTAAGGAGAGGCCATGGAAGTTGTTGCAGTTATTGGAGCGTCCTCTGACACCAATAGGTATTCATATAAAGCTATGGAAATGCTGGAAGAGTATGGGCATACACCGGTGCCGGTTCATCCCCGTGAAGAAGTGGTCCGTGGGGTTAAAGTCACTCACAATCTAGGGGACCTTGCCGGTCAAAAAATCGACACAGTAACAGTCTATGTGAATCCGGCGATTTCTGACAAATACGAGAAGGATTTGATCGCAGTAAATCCAAAACGCGTGATCTTTAATCCAGGCGCTGAGAACCCACGTCTTGAAGCCGCTCTTGCGAAAAACGGTATTCAAGTGGAAAACGCCTGTACCCTGGTGCTTTTAAGAACGAATCAGTTTTAAACTCTTCTCTTTTATCAGAGATTCAACTGCTCGGTGAAGTTATCGAAAAATAGTCATTTATAAGGATCATAAAGTTTTAATATTTTATTAAGATTTACCCGATAGGGTTAATTGTAAATGTTAAATCTTATTAACGTCCTATTTTTATTTACTTTTGTGTCCTGTGTTTCTCCTGTAACCCAAGGAAAAATATCTGCAATAATTTATTCTATAAATAAAAAACCTCTTGGACCTGTGGCCAATAATATACATCCAGGTGCATTTGCTGAAGACAGTGAATCTCTGATTACCCTGGATTACTCTGCATCAGGCAATGCACTTGCCACGGCCTGTAGCCTAGAGGATCTGGACAGTGTTTATATCTCAACTCCTTGTTCTTGTGATTTGAGTGGCATTTGTACTGTTGGCATCACAGGAGTAAATGATTTTTACGGAGCCGCCGGTTTTAAATTCACTGTGTTTGTGGATTCAATGGCCTCAAATACCAGTGAAGCCAGTTTGAGTATTACCAATGTAAACGATGCTCCTGTGGCCGGAGTGAATGTTTCAATTTCGGGTGACGAAGACACTCTTTTGAATTTCAATGCACCGGCCGCCACTGATGTTGATTCAGATCCTATAACGTATACGATTACGGCTGCTCCTTTAAATGGAGTACTTTCAAATTGTATTGCAAGTGACAGTGATTTAAATTGCAACTATACGCCCAACGCAAATTTTAATGGTTCTGATAGCTTTCGCTACCTTGCCAATGATGGGACCGAAAATTCCGCCCTCGAAACAATAGTCACAATTTCAATAAATGCTATTAATGATCCCCCTGTACTTGATTCAATCTCAGATCAAATGGGCGCTGTTGAGAATACAGCGATTGCGACTATTGATGCAGGAGAATTGGGGTTGGATTTGGATTCAGATTCTCAAACTTTAAGCTACTCTTGCTTTTATGATCAAATTATTGATGGAACTGTGGCGGCAAGTTCTAATTGTTCAGGATTAGCTGGGGCCACATTCACAACATCAACAGGTGTATTTAGTTGGACGCCGATCATAGGGCAAGCTGGCGACTATGAGTTTAGTATAATAGGTAGTGATGGTTCACTCAGTGACGATGAGATCTTTAGAATTAAAGTGGACAGTGCTCCGAGGCCATTTATTTCAATCTGGCGAACGACAACGGCTTCAGAGTCAATATCTTTACCACTGAGGGCCGGATTCAATTATAACTTTACTGTTGATTGGGGTGACGGGTCTCCAGTTTCAACTGTTACCTCAACTTTTGATACGGACCGTACTCACATTTACGCTGTTGCCGGTGACTATACTGTCACGATAAATGGGCTCGTTGAAGCTTGGTACTTCAATAACACTGGAAGTAGGGCAAAAATTATTGAAGTTACTGATCTGGGAAAAGTTGGATGGAAGAATTTAAGTAATGCGTTCTATGGATGTTCAAACCTAGTCTCATTTGCCGGAGGAGATACATCTTTGGTTACGGATATGACTTCAATGTTTAGAGGGACCAGTTCATTAACGGCCCTTGATGTTTCAACTTTTAATACATCTGCAGTCACAAATATGTCATACATGTTTTTTGGCGTCACTTCGCTAACCCATCTTGATTTGTCAAATTTTAATACTTCCCTGGTTACAAATATGACTTATATGTTTACTGGCGGTAGTTCACTGGTAAGTCTCAATTTATCAGGTTTCAATACCGCTGCAGTTACTAACATGTCGAGTATGTTTACAAGTTTAAGCTCACTCACCAGTCTTGATCTTTCAGATTTTAATACAGTTTCAGTGACCGATATGTCTTATATGTTTTTTCAATCAACGGGTCTAACGACGCTTGATTTATCGGGCTTTGATACCTCAGCAGTCACAACCATGATGAGTATGTTCCAGGGTGTAACTTCACTAACAAGCCTTAATCTTTCAGGCTTTAACACGGCCGCAGTCACCAATATGGGCAGTATGTTTGAAAATGCAAGTGCCCTAACAAGTCTCAACTTATCAAGCTTTAATACATCTTCTGTTGTAAATATGGGGCGAATGTTTTACCAGGCAAGCTCGTTAACCAGCCTTGATCTTTCAAACTTCATCACCTCGGCCGTGACAAATATGGCCAGTATGTTTCAAAATGCAAGTTCCCTGACAAGTCTCAATTTATCGGGTTTTAACACCGCTGCAGTAACAAGCATGGGCAGTATGTTTGAAGGAGCAAGTTCACTCACGAGTCTCAACCTGTCGAGCTTTAACACTTCTGCTGTCACAAATATGAGTGGTATGTTTTACCAGGCAAGTTCGCTCACGAGTCTTGATCTGGCAAACTTTAATACTTCTTCTGTAACCAGTATGGTGAGTATGTTTCGCAATGCCAGCTCGTTAACAAGTCTTAATCTGTCTAACTTCAATACGACGGCAGTCACATCAATGGCCTACATGTTCTATGCTACAACCAATCTGACTTCACTTAACGCAAATGGATGGAACGTCACAAATGTTACTAATTCAAGTAACATTTTCACCTCTAAAAATCCTGGTCTTGTTGTCAGTTGTGACCAAGGTGGAACGCCAGGCACAGGCAGCCTCTTTGGAGAAGTCTGCAATTAATCAAGCCTGATGAGCCCACATTGAATTTAATCGTTCAAACAACGAAGAGGTGAATTCTTCTGGATGTATTCTTCCAGCAACGGCCAGTAGTTTTTGGTCTCGAGATAATCCAGACGATGGAGAATCACACGACCAAAAATGTTTAAGAGTTTTTCCATCCCATATGGAACTTCGCTGGGAAGAGCGATCGAGTAGTAGCGGAGATTTCTGATCTGCTCACCATTAATGATGGCCGCTTCAGCTGTGTGAACGGTTGGGTCATAAGGGACTTCATGACCTGTTTTATCCTGAACCTTGATCCCATCGATCATCACTTGCAGACCCACTTCGGATCCGGCGAATGCATTGAGAATTTGTTTTAAGACAAAACCTGAAATGCGAGCACGGGCCACGTTCCACCCCTGATCTCCCCAACGTCTGAAATGAGGAAAGTTATCCACCATATCACCAAATGTAATGGGGCCCGCTGGAATTTGTTCACCCTGAAACACATCAAACTGAAGACCTAGTTCAGTTTTCGCGGCTTCGCGGGTAAGGCGAGCGATGTGACGAGACCAACAAGTTCTGGTTTGAGTGTCCTGGCCGTTATAATTTCCGCTCAGTGTGATATCGGAAAAACCAATCACTTCATCCCAATTGCGACCGAAGTATTGCTCACGATTGATATAGGCCGTGCCTACGAAGTTTCTCATCTCTTCGTCCTGAGGCATGTCTTTAAAAATATCGATCATCTTGTAATCGAGAATTTCCGCCTGACCTTTGCCTTTAATATCCACAATCATGGAACCCACATATCCAGAGTGAGCACCGGCCTGAATTATTGGAATCTGTCGGCCACTTAAATTTTTAACATGCTCTGGTTTCTCAAGGCGGATGTGCGAGTGGCCACCCACGATGAGGTCAATCGTGCGTGTGTTCTTAACCAGTTTTCTATCTTGCTCTAGACCAATGTGAGTCAGACCAATGAGATAATCGACGCCATCTTTAATCGCCTTGTTCGCTTGCTTCACACCTGTTTTATGAGGGTCCGCGATCCAGCCCAGAGGGCGAATGGGATACATGTAGTGAATCTCATTTGTGGTAAGTCCAAAGACGCGAACTTTCATTCCGTCTAAGTTATAGTCCATGTAGTCGGGCATGAGGCCAGAGAGACCCATCCAGCGTTTGCCCTTTAAATTGGCAGAAAGAATTTTCGCTTTAAGTTCAGCATCACGGATTTGATTCCGTAGTTCTTTTCCACCCAGAATAAAATCATGGTTCCCGAGAACCGTTACATCAACGCCCAACATATCCAGTGCACGTAGGGAATCCACTCCTTGATTTGAAAAATAAAAGCTCGAACCTTCACCAAAATCGCCACCATCTAAGTAAATCGACGGAATACCTTTTGCCTTAGAATCAGCTCTAAGTTCATCAATCACTTTCTTCAGCTGGGCATAACCACCAATTCCACCGCGCGTGCCCTGAAAATACGAATGAAGATCATTGGTGTGAATGATGTGCAGGGGCTTAGCGAGAAGCGAATTTGAGATGCCCAAAGCAAGAAAAAGGGCCGCAGTTTGAAGAACTTTCATGAAGGTCCCGTGATTTGAAGATTTAGTGGTAACTTTGATTAAAACTCTGATCGAAAAAAGAGGAAATGCTGTAAATATTTCCTAAACAAAATGAGAGAGCATCTTAAGCTTCACAAGAGAGATGGCCAAGTTGATTTCCTTTAAGCTAAAACTCCTAACTTATGAATTCTGAACTTCTACTCCCTGTCGGTAATATGGCCATGTGTCTGGCTGCTGTGCATTATGGCGCAGACGCCATTTATGTTGGTGTTCCCTTTTTCAATGCCCGAGGCAGAAGTGCTGACCTCACCATGGCCGAGCTGAAGGAAATGATCGACCTGTGCCACCTCTATGGTGTGAGAGTAAATCTTGCCTTCAATGTGGTGATCTTTCAGGATGAATATCCAAAAGTGATAGAGACCCTCAAAGAGATTCTTCCGATGGGTCCTGATGCTTTCATCGTGCAGGACCTGGGGCTCGCAAAACTTATTCGTGCTATGGCACCCAATCAGCGCATTCACGCTTCGACTCAGATGACGGTCACAAATCCAGACGCGATTAAACTCGTCGATGACTTAAAGATCGATCGTTTTGTTTTGGGCCGCGAGAATTCAATCAACGAAATTAAGCTCATTCGCGAAAAGACGGACAAAGAACTTGAAGTGTTTGTTCACGGAGCTCTTTGTGTGGCCTACTCTGGCCAGTGTTTTACTTCTGAGTCATTGGGTGGCCGAAGTGCTAACCGCGGTCAGTGTGCACAGAGCTGCCGCTTAGAGTATGAACTCTTTGTTGATGAAGTGAAAAAAGATCTCGGACAAAAAAAATATCTCGTTTCTCCTAAGGACTTAATGGGCATTGAAGAAGTGCCGACGTTAAAAGAACTAGGAGTAAATTCATTTAAAGTTGAAGGACGCTTAAAGACTCCGGAGTATGTGGCCGCTGCCGCTAAGAACTATCGTGAAGTCTTAGATGGCGCTCCGGTGAATCTAGAAAAGAGGACGGAAGAACTCTCGACTACTTACTCAAGAGGCTTTTTCTCAGGCTGGCTTCATGGTGTGAATCACCAGAAACTTGTGGATGGTACTTATAGCGCTCACCGAGGGCTAGAGATCGGAACGATCAAGGAAATTAAAAAGAAAGCCGTGATGATTGATTCAACTCGTGATCTAAAAGCGGGAATGGGACTACTCTTCGCGGGCCCTAAAGAAGATCAGGGCTCAAAGATCTTTACTGCTTTAAGAATCGGTAAAAACTTTGAAGTAGAACTTCTTCAAAAAGACCTGAAGCTAGAAAAAGGAATGAAGGTTTACCTTAATTCCAATGAGGCCCAGGCAAAAGATCTTCAAAGAGGATGGAGCTCTCGCGAGCACATGAAGAAGATCCCATTGAAGTTCTTAGTTCAAGGTCTTTATAACGAGCCCCTTTTGGTGAAGGTCACAGATCCGGAAGGACGTGAAATTTACGCTCAGACAATTTCAAATCTTGCTCCGGCTTCGGCCCGTCCGATGACTGAACAGTTTCTAAAAGATGAACTTTCATCATTAGGCACGACAGTATATGAAATGGGGACTTTTGAGTGCTTTATTCAAGAAGGTCTTTTCCTAAATCACCGCGAACTTAAAGACGTTCGTCGTGAACTGGTTGAGAAAATGAACCAGGCGCGAATTGAGCGCCGTGCCCGCGTGGAAACTTTTGATTTAAAGCCCATGGTGAAAAATCAAACGGAAGCAGGTCTTAATATTCTTCTTCGTTCTAAGAAACAGGTGGAAGGCTTTGCGGAAAACTTCGCGCTTTTCCAAGGCCATAAAGACATCATTAAGAGTGTGATCCTGGATTTTGAATTCGGGAAAGATTACGCTGCTTCAGTTGAATTAATTAAATCTCTTGGCGTGAAAGCGGGAATCGCGACAACGCGAATTTTAAAACCGGCCGAGTACTATAATCTAAATACGATTATTCGCTGTAATCCGGATCTGATCCTGGTTCGTAACCTGGGTGCTATCGAATACCTCCGCCAAATGTCACAGATTCCTCTTATTGGTGATTTCTCGCTTAACGTGACTAATTCCCTGTCTCTGGATTACTTAACGTCTAAGGGCCTCGGAAGCGTTAACGTTTCGTATGATCTTAATCAGGATCAATTACTGGATATGCTCGAGTTCTCTGATCCATCAAAAATGGAAGTGACTCTGCACCAGTACATGCCTGAGTTCCATATGGAGCATTGTGTGTTTGCGGCCTTCATGTCGAATGGTTCATCATTCCGTGATTGCGGCAAGCCTTGTGAAAAGCACGAAGTAAAACTGAAAGATCCATACGGGAACATGCACTTCCTTAAGGCCGATCAGGAATGCCGTAATACGTTCTTCAAGGCGACTCCCCAGTCTGCTGGCTTCCTGGTGAAGGAGCTTAAAGAACGTGGCGTAGGATCGTTTCGTTTAGAGGCCCTGAACGAAACACCGGAAGAAATTAATCTCAAGATTGTGACTTACTTAAAGCTCATCAAGGGTGAGATCACCGCGGACTACGCTCTTAATTCTCTAAAAGTTGTGGAGAGTTATGGACTGGGTCTCGGTCAGATGAATAAGTCAGATACTTATAAAGATCGTAAGAAAGAAACGAATCAGCACAAATAAAAAGTGCCACCGAAGTGGCACTTTTTATTTGATCTAGGCCGCGGCCAATTTCTTTTTCATCGCAGACAACTGATCAACCCCAAGAGCATAGTGTTCAGGAGACATAATCACCTGGAACGGAATGCCCACGTTTTGGAAGTAAGCTTTTAGATCGTGGATCTGATCCATTACACTGTGGTCAACGTAGGGAGAGTGAGTCAGATCAAGTTTAAATTCTTTCTTATCAGCAGTCAGACGAAGGATTTCATCTTTTACGCCAAGGAAGTTACTGAAAGTCAGAGCACTGTCCACTTTCATAAGAGTTCCACCACTGATTTGTGTTTCTACTGAGTAAGAAGCTTTAAGACTGTGACGTAGTTTAAGTCCTAGATAGATCTCAACAGCGAACTGGGCAAGAGCACCAAGGAAAATCCCCATAAGTAGATCAACAGATAGAGTTACTAGAAGTGTAACTAAGAAACCTGTTAGGTTATCTTTACCAATCTGAAGCGCATGGTGAAAGTGTTTTGGTGAACCAAGACGGTAACCAATCATCACTAGGATCGCAGCGAGAGCGGCAATAGGGATGTAGGCAAGTACTGATGGAAGAGCAAGAACCGCCACAAGGATAAGAACACCGTGGAAGAAGTTGGCTCTCCAAGTTTTAGCACCGTAAGAAACGTTGGCCGAAGAACGAACGATCTCAGCAATCATGGGAAGACCACCAAGAGCAGCACTTAGCATGTTACATGCGCCTTTTGCTACCAGGTCACGGTCAAGGTCTGATTTTCTTTTCTGAGTATCAATTTTATCAACTGCCGCGGCCGAAAGAGTTGTTTCAAGAGTACCAACTAGAGCAAGTGTGATGGCAGATTTCCAGAAATCAAATGATCCAAAGGCCGCGAAGTCAGGAAAAATCACCCAGCTTTTAACGTCCGCAGGGATGTTAAGAAGTTTTGATTGATCCATACCAATGAAAGAAGCAAGACCCGCACCAACGATGACCGCTAGGAGAGGACCTGGAATCTTTTTAGCAGGGGCCCAAGTGATTTGGTTCCAAGTAATAAGAAGGGCAAGTGAAACTGCACCAACGATGAATACTGTCGTATCAAAGCTTGTGAAGGCCATTGGGATTTCAGCAATGAGCATCAGTGGGTTTTTATTCACAGGCACGTGACCCACCATTAAGTGGAATTGTTTGGCGATGATGATAAGACCTATTGAGGCCATCATCCCGTGAATAACTGATACTGGGAAAGCAAGACCTTTACGAGCAAGCTTCATCAGACCGAAAACCACTTGAAGAGCACCGGCCACAATGGCAGCACCAAGCATACCTCTAAAACCAAGTTTGTTAACTGCTTCAAGAACAATAACGATGAGACCAGCAGCTGGACCATTAATCGTTACGTGAGAGCCACCCATCCATGAACCTAGTAGTCCACCGATAATAGCGGCAATGAGTCCGGCAGAAGCTGGTGCGCCTGAAGCGAGGGCAATACCAATCGAAAGTGGTAGGGCCACAAGCGCGACAGAGAACCCTGCCATAAAATCGAATTTTAAATCACTCGTGTTTTTCATAAATAACCTCTTAGTGAATCGCCGGAGCGCTCACTTCCTTTATTAAAATCTCAGATGTTTGTTTTTTAGTTTCAGCGTTTTTCATCAAACTGAAAGTGCTGCCGATGACGAAAATTGTGACAAGAATAGCGCGTCCCCATTTCATAATGGTCTCCAATTAGGTTTCAAATTTGTTCAGGGTTGTTTTACTTAAGCTGCGCTAACCGGAGGAGGCAGACAAATGTGGTGCGAATTTAAGAGGGTTGAAAGAAGATGGAACTCAGAAGTTGGATAAGTAACATCAGTTGATACAACGACTGGTTTTTGGTCTTCAACAAGTTCTACTAATTTCGCAAGAGAGTATTTGAATTCAATCAGAGGCTGAATTTCCACCTCTGTATTTACTTCATTTGTCTTAGGCGAACGAGCATAAGCATTGTGCATAGACAGCTGTCCCATCAGGAACAACAGCGTAATGAAAATGCTTACTGAACGTGTGTGTTTCATGAAGACATTTTCGGTCGAAATGTAAGGATATACGAGGACAAAATCCTTAATTATCTTTCATCTATTTAAAGGATTTTTCATCTAGATTAACGTCTGTTAATTCCTTGTAAGAACCGAGAGATAGATCCCCTAATTGGAGATGGCCTATTCCCTTTCGTATAAGTCTCAGAGTAGGGTGACCAATGGCCGCGGTCATTTTTCTAACCTGGCGGTTCTTGCCCTCAACGATTTTTATCTCTAGCCAAATATCTGTGACACTTTTTCGGAATCTCACTGGAGGATCACGAGGGGGAACTTCGGGTTGTGGATCGAGAATTCTGACCTCGCAAGGCTTGGTCATATAGTCTTCGATTTTTAGTCCCCTTCGCATTTTCTCCAGAGACTCTTCTGTAGGCACTCTCTCGACCAATACCCAATAAGTTTTTTGTTTTTCATTCTTAGGATTAAGAAGTCTCTCAATCAGTGGACCATCATCCGTCAGAAGAAGAAGTCCCTCGGAATCTTTATCCAGACGTCCGGCCGCATAGACTCCCTTCGGGAGATCGAACTCCGCAAGCGAGCGGGCCCCATCTTCAGGGGTAAACTGTGAAAGAACTCCATAGGGCTTATGAAACAATATATAGCGAGGCATGGGGCCATCTTAGCATAATCAGGTGATCTGCCCCATGGAAAAGTCAGGGTCTGTAATAAAGTAAACTCTTACACTTACATTTTCTAACTTAAGAAAAAGAGCTGGCTTTCTTAAGATTGGGGGGATACAACTCTCTCCAAGGAAGGGAGGATTAGCATGGAAAAACTGCTTCTCTTATTAGGTCTCGGATTCTTTTCGATTACGGCTACTATCCTTTCGAGTGCTGCGTTCAACTAAGGCATGAGGCCGCTCTCACGAAGCTCTTGACTCATGGATGAGTCAACTTTTAAATTGTGCTATGTCTGATTACGAACTCGTCTACAGTGATGATCCTAACTTTAAAAAACGTTGCCCAAAATGTGGGAAGTATCCTTGCGCTTGTCCTAAAGCAGGCGACATGGTTCCCTCTCAGCACACGTTAAAAATTCGTCTCGAAAAAAATAGTCGCGGTGGAAAAACTGTGACAGTGATTTTTGAGTTACCGAATAATGAAGCTTACTTCAATGATGTTCAGAAGAAACTAAAGGGCCTGTGTGGTACTGGTGGTTCTTATAAGAACAACATGATTGAGATTCAAGGGGACCATCGTGAGAAGATCAAGGCCCACCTTGAAAAACTTGGCTTTAAAGTGAAACTTGCTGGCGGTTAATACAAACTGCTGTGTATTCTCCGTGATTTACGGAAACTTCATACTCACGAGTGCTACTTAAACTTTTCATTGGAAACTCAAAGGTCATTTTCTTTTCGTCATGAGAGAAAAGTGTCACATATCGACATGTCTCATAATCAATGATGTCCACATCATGAGCATAAAAAACATTTCCGTCGAATTGAATGTAGGCCGCTGAACCCATGGGCCTGAACAAGAAATTAAATTCGTATTTTGTAAAACCAGGCCTTTTGATTTGGCAGTCCACTTGGATAGGTGTGGCCCCGTGAGCTTTGGCAAAGAGAGCTAATAAAATCATCGCGAGAATCATTTTCATACTCGTCTCCTTAAAGTGGGGAGCACACTAGCGAAAAGTTTAACAACGGTCTTGGCGCAGAGCGAGCGTTGAAGTATAAATCCCCCATGAATCTTTGCCTTAAATGCCGACGTCGAAATCTCACCTGCGTGTGCGCGCTTCTAAAGCCGTTTAAAACGACTTCTCGGTTTATCATCCTCATGCATCCCATGGAGTTCAAAAAAGAGAAGGTGGGCACGGGACGCTTCTCTCATTTGATTTTAGAGAACTCTAAGGTCGTAGTGGATGTGGGCTTTGATGAGAACGCAGAGTTTCAGGCCATTTTGAATGATCCTGAGTATGAGAGCTACGTGTTATATCCGGGTGTGGAACCGATTGATCTTGGAACAGATGTCCTTGCCCAAAAAGTCACCAAGAAGGCCCAGTTCATTGTGATCGACGGGACCTGGCCATGTGCTAAGAAGATGATGAAGCTCACCACCAGTTTGCATCACGTTCCTCGTGTGAGCTTTAAAAGTGACCGTATTTCAGAATTTAAAGTGAAGCATCAGCCGATGCCTGGGTGTCTCTCGACCGTTGAATCTATTCACCAGGTACTTTTAGATCTAAACCGTATGGGAATGGAAAACACTAACCCGGCCCATGAGAATCTCATGGATGTTTTTCGTCATACAGTGAATCAGCAGATGGATTTGGCGAAGGATCCGAGTCGTCAGGGCTATCGAAAGAAACCTTTCTCACTTCCTGAAAACCGCAAAATTTCCAAGAAGTGGGAAGGGCGTTTATTGTTCTTTAAAGAGTCTGGTGAATAATTTCTTCTCTTGGCTTATCACCCCAAGCTTTGTTCTTACTAAAGCTTCTGAATAAGGCGATCAGTCTCCACCAAGAAGTCAGCTGCTTATAACCTAAATGCAAAAACAGCGTTTCAATCGTGCTTTGAGTACAAGACCAGTACTTCTTTTTAGAGACGTACTTGTTATCGAAGTAAACCCCGATCAATGTAATGATTAAGTTAAAGAATAATCCGATCCCGAGATACATGAAGACCGTTTCTAGTGACACCCAGTTTTGATAAAGAGCATAGGGAATAAGCACAAGTCCTAAAGCTTCAACTACGGGAGAGAGGACTTCCACAAACCAAAAGTATGGAATGGCAAATAGTCCTAGTGGGCCATGATTTGGATTAAAGAACAGCGAAATATTCTCAGATAGAGTCTGAACTAGTCCCATCTGCCAGCGCATACGCTGAATGCTTAAGTGCTTAATCGTTCTTGGAACCTGAGTGTAACAAGTTGTGATGGGAAGAATCTTAAAGTGATGGTTCTCACCTTGGTAAGCACGACGTAGACGCACGATCAGATCAAAGTCTTCAGTGATTGAACGGTGATTGAATCCACCAATTTTTCTCACGGCCTCTTTCTTAAGCATACAGAAGGCACCTGAGATCAGAAGTGTTGACCCAAGGAAGCTCCAGCCCAATCTCTCGCACACAAAAGCGCGAAGATATTCAATTCGTTGAAATGAAGTGAGCCACTCTTTTGAGCGAGCTTCAAGAGGTGAGTTGTCTTTTAGAACTTGCGAGTTAAGGACCTGAATCACTCCACCTACGGCAACGAGTTTTGAGTCCGTCGCAAAAGAGCGAAGACAGGCCTCAACTCCGCGAGCAGTTGGAATTGTGTCCGCATCCATTGTACAAATGAGATCATAAGTCGCATGTGTCACACCATAATTCAGGGCCTGGGCCTTACCCATGTGAGGGGCCTCAAGTACAATCAGTTCAGGTTGTGTGATGGATTTAAAAATTCGATCTTGTACTTTTTGAAGTTGAAACATCGTTTGCAGAAGCTTCATGGTCTGATCATGAGAGCCATCGTTAATGACGATGATCTCTTTCTTCGCTTGAGGCAGAGAAAGATAGGTCTGGATCGTTTCAACGATCAAGGACTCCTCATTGAAGGCCGGAATGATGAAACTCACCGCGGGAAGATCTTTTACCGTCTCATCTTTAAGACGGGTGCGATAGCGCTTGATTTTCATCCATGAAAGAAGCATCAGTACCGCATACACGACATTGATACACAAAAAATAAACGGCAGAGGCCTTTAAAAGAAGAAGGCAAATTTCCTGTACCATTAAATCACCCATACTAGGTTAAGTGTTGTTGTCATAAATTGATTTTTTAGTTCTTCGTAGTCAGTGTGGTCAAAGATGAGTTCTGCTTTGGTGCTCGGAGTGAAGTTATAACCCGCGCCTCCACCGAAAGTTGTGGTGTCTACCAGAATGCTGGATTTACCGATGATTCCTTGTGAGGCCTCTTTGCCTTTGTATCCGAAAGCGAAAAGGGAGTAATTACTTTCTTCGTAATAAACTGCACGAAGTCCTACACTATAAACACCCTTGGTTTCATTGGGAGCTTTAAAGGTTGCATTTCCAAGAAGGACTTGCGGGATCAGGATAATGTTTCTGATTTTTTCGATCTCAAGGCCCAGTTGGTAAGTATCAATATCTGTCACAGAGTAAGCAGCATGACGATAGATGAAGTAAGGGGAGTAGCCCGGTGCAAGTGCATAGTAAGCAGCGAGATAACCGTCTTTTTCGGCGAGGATGTCATTTCCCATGCCTTGAAGGTAACGGGCCTCAACAGTTAAAGTATCAGTCGGACGGTACTGAACTGAACCACCAGCGCGCTTTTCATAAAGATCAAAACGCTCGAGGTATGTTCCCTGAAGACCCACTTTCCATTTGCGATTCAGATCCACTCTTCCAATTAAGTCCTCCTGAATCCCTCGGCCACCGGCTTTACCAAGATCTACATATTGAGAAACGAGCTGAACATCATGAGCAGAGGCCAAAAATGGGAGACAAAGTAACAAGAGAGCGAGTCGAAGCACACAAATCCTTTGAACTAATGTTGTTAATCCTTATTGATATGCTAAAATTTTCTTAAACAATAAGGCAACCAACTTAAATGAGAGTAATTAAGTCGGATTCTGGACACCTGGCGTACCAGAAAATTTTCAAACATTTACTGAAGCACCATTCGCGAATTATCGTGTGGCAGGTGCTTGATTCCGGAGAACGTGTCATCAGTGAATCACGTCTCAATTCTTTTCACCTTGATCAAGGTCTCTTGAACTTTGTCACCCCAACTGGAAAGCTCGATGAGCTTAATCCTATGTATTGTTATGCTGAAGAAGGTCAGTTGATTTTTAAGTCCGGGATTTTTGAAATTAAAGGTCAGGTGATGACACTTAATTTACCCGGCGAAATTAAGCTTCTTGAAGATCAGGACGTAAATCTCATTCATGGCCAGATTGGCATGGATCTAAAACCAATTTGGAAAACAAAACGCATTGATCTCGATGCTCCTGAAGAAGATGAGAGCGATGTTCTGAAAGTGAAGTCCATGGCCGAGCGTTCAAGCCGTGACCAGGAATTTTTAAATAACGAATTTGCTCTTAGTATTGATGAAGAAGAGGCGATGTATGCGGACAAGCGTGAAAGTCCTCGTGCTCGTCCTAAAAAAGAAAAATGGGTGAAAGTCAAAGTTGATGGAAGCCCGGAAGTTCATTTCTTAAAACTTTTTGATCTGTCTCGTGGTGGAATTGCTTTTGTTGCGATGGAGATGGAAAAGTTTCCTAAGGGTAATACCATTCATGTCGTGGGCTTTGATGAGTTTGATCTTGATGATCCTCTCGTTGGAAAGATTATGTCTCATCGACCGATTGATGAAACTCAAATTGAATTTAAGGTCGGAGTGAAGTTCGATGAAGGGCAGGAGTAGCAAACTTTTCGTTGCTCTTAATTTTTCTTTATCTAATGCAACTTTATCTATCCCAAGAAAATCATTCATTTCGACCGAATTTAAGAAATCTCTTTTGAGAGTTTCTTCTTAAATCCCCGAGAATAGGTTTCGAAACAAGGGGAGTTTATGAGAAAGCTTGTGACCGTCGTTCTTTTGAATGTTCTCATTGGTATAGTTAATGGCTTTGCAGGTGTACAGGAACCAGATCGTATTCGGAACGACGCTACTTTAGCTGGTATTGATTCAGATAAAGATGGAATTAGAGATGATGTGCAAATCCTGATAGAGTATGAGTTTTCAAAAGATTCTAGAATCTTAAAAGCAGCACGACAGAAGGCCAAATACTTGCAATTAAGCATCCTGACGGCGGAGGACAAGGATAAATCAATCCAGGTTGCCAGAAAAAGTTTAGATACTAATTCCTGTCTAGTGCATGTTGCAGGTTTAGAAGAGAGCATGAGGATTACACGATTTATTGAAAAGAAAACTTTCAATACAAAAGACAGGCTGTACGCCTATGTCAAAGCAAACGGTAACTTCAGCGGAGAAGGCTATTCGTTACCTAAAAAAGACAAAATGGCCGAACTTTGCGAATAGAACATCTAAAAGTTATACTGTGCTCCCACACCCGCACTATGTTCTGTGAACATTAATCCCGCTGACCACGCCCAATTGTTCTGATACATCAAAGAAATTTCAAATTCCGATGGCTGTTTTTGTCTGAAAGTAAATTCAGCATCGGAATAAATATACTGGGTCCATTGAAATCTTCGTTCAACGTCGAGTCTCATTCTTCCCTGATTATCAATAAGTGTATGAGTCTGAAGTAAGAACGGGAGCATGTAACCCACACCTGCAACAATCGCTCCTTCGCTTTCAACTAAAGTACTACCGGCAATGAAGTTCGTGTACTTGTTGAGCCATCTTTTATAGAAGAAGTCTCCTTCACCTTTCCAACCGAAGTCACTTCTTAACTCGGTTCTGAGTTCAATTTCGTTTCGAGTGTTCATCACATTGAGTTGCGCCTGAGCATGATTGGTGGCCGCTTCTAGCATCCCTCGATAGTAGACATGATCGTGCAGATGTGGGTCATGGGCCTGGATCGCGGCAATTTCAGGTTTAGGCGTGAAGGAAGAATACTTCACTACTCGGGCCATACCTGTTTTTAAGTGATAGAGGTTGTGGCAGTGGAGCATCCATTCACCCGGCTCGTCACTATAGAACTCAATGGTCTTTTCTGAATGAGGAGCAACATCAAGGGTGTGCTTCAAAGGAGAGTTTTCTTTAAACTGATTAATCACTCGAAAGAAGTGTCCATGAAGGTGCATCGGATGATGCATCATTGAGTTGTTCACGAAGGTAAAGCGAACCACCTCATTGGGTTTGATTTCAATGGTTCGATCCTCACTTATGGATTTTCCATTGATGAACCAGGTGTAGCGTTCCATGTCTCCGTCTAAGACGAGTTTTACATCGTGACGAGGGAGAGATGAGGGGAACTTAGTTGAAGCTGGTGCTTCGATATCATTTACGGTTAGAGTCTGAATGATTTTTTGATGATGATTCATTCCAGCGTGTCCTGTGTGATCCATCGTTGAATGGTCCATCTTTGAATGATCCATCGGCGCGTGGCCCATTTTCGAATGATCCATAGCACTCATGTCCATCGGTGGCTTAGTAAATGATCCAGTGTACTTGAGAGTTTCCCATGCTGTACCCATATACATTTTCGCGTAAAGATCCGGACCTGCTTTTTTTGGGGCGGGAATTTTGTCTCCGGCACCAATCCAAAGAGAGGTTTCACCAGTTCCGTCTTGAGCACTTGCTTTCAGTTCCGTACTTTTCCCAGCAGGTACTTTGAAAAGAACATCATAAGTCTCCGCCATCCCAATCAAGAACTCATTTGCCATGGTTGGTCTTATGTCTACTCCATCGGCCGAGATGACATGCATGGGATTATCGCCTAAAGCAACATAGAAGTAGGACGAGGCAGCAGCGTTGATGATTCTTACTCTTACTATTTCACCTGGTTTGAAATCCGGTCGCTCTTGAACTTTCTTGCCGTTGATTAAAAAGGCATCATATCCCACGTCAGAGAGATCCATGCCACCCATTCTGGTCCATTCATTGTAGAAAAAGTTATTTAAGGAATGAGCTTGATAAGCGCCCCAATAGGAGCGAACAGTTTTCTTCTTGAAGAGATAATACTCACCATCTTTTTTTAAGTTTTTCAAAACCTGCGAGGGATTCTCATCCGTCCAATCACTTAAAACCACCACGAGATCTTTATCATATTTGATTCTTCGCTCTTTTGGATGAATCACAATGGCGCCATAGATACCTTTCTGTTCCTGAACATTGGTGTGCGAGTGATACCAGTAAGTGCCATGCTGTCTGACTTTAAATTTGTAAGTGAAGCTTTCACCAGGAAAAATCGGTGGCGTATTTACATAGGGGACACCATCCATATAAGGATCTAGGAGAATACCATGCCAATGGACAGAAAGTTCATCATCCTTGATTTCATTTTTAAGAACGATTTCCGCTTCATCACCTTCGGTGAATTCGAGTGTAGGAGCGGGAATACTTCCGTTGAGCATCAAGGCAAAGCGAACGTCCTTCTTTCCACTAAGGTTGACCTTACCTTTTGTCGCAGTTAGTTCATAGCGAACGGTCTTAGCATTGACCGAAGTAGTCATGAGGGTGAGTAGTGCGAATAAAAGAAGCGACTTCATTTGAATTTCCATACAAGATGCAAGACGAATGATCTTCGTTCTTTGTGACAATTGAAGTTTCTATGAGATGAGTTGTGCTAAGACAAGTTACGGTCGGCCAGAATAGGGAAGGCGATGCAGAAAAAAGGGCAGGAGTAACCTGCCCTTCGCTTTATGAATTAGAATTCGTATTCGTAATAGAAAGTGTTCTCGTAATTTGTGTCACCTTTCTTAATGAGCTTACTGTGTTTTTTAAGCTCTTTTGACATCACTTTTAGTTTCTTCTCCAGCTTTCCAATGTCCACATATTCAGCCTCTTTACCTTGCTTACAAATGAGTGACTGACGGTGCACAAAAATTAGATGCTCAAGGGCCTGGTTCTTGGCGGCAACATTCTTACTATTAAAAAGATCCATATGAGAGCCGATGGCCTTCAAGTGTTCAGGATAGATTTCAAAGAGCTCTTGGATTTTCCCGCAGGCACCAACCACATCTTCTTTTTCAAGAAGAGTGCGGGACGATTCTACTTTTTCAATTAAGGTGTCGACTCGACTAAGCATCTCTTCTTTGATTTTCTTTTCACGCTTGGTCTGAGCAAAGGACATTTGACCCGCTAAAAGCAGCACCAACATAAGGCCAAACTTCATAACAACCTCCCATAAATCGACAACCGTCTAAACTTTTGACATCCATTTAGGGTCAAAAGCGGCAGAAATCGTGATTATGAGAGAAGATTATTCAAAGCCCATGCCAAGGCGGTCTTGAATGAGACCCATCTGAACTCTAAGGTCGATGAGCTCTTGGTCCCAGTAATTGGCACTTGTAAATTGAGGGAATACACGTTTGAAAGAATGATCGTCCCAGCGCTTAGCAATCCAGGCGTTGAAGTGAACCATACGCATGGTACGTAGGGCCTCAGTAAGACCCAGGTTTACATGATCTTTTCTCGTCATCTCTTTATAAGCAGAAATAAAACGATCACGGTCTTCCAAGCTGTAGCTATCCTTCCCAGGAAACAGTAACCACAAATCTTGTTCCACCGGTCCACTTAGGCAGTCATCGAAATCCACCGCCATAGGTCCAGCGGAAGTCCATACGATATTGCCTCGGTGAAAATCACCGTGAAGTCTTTGAATTGTGAGATGTGTAAACATAGGAGCCAGCATCGGAGAGAGCTGTTCTAGAAGTTTTAAGTAATGCTGAAAACTCACGTGCTCAACGGGTTGAGTTTGGGCCAGGGCCTCACGGTTAATATCAATAAAAGTGTGAGGATTAAGTGCCAGACGATGAGCAAAAGTTCCCATCGAACCAATATTATGAATTCGCCCAATCAAGCGACCTGCTTGATCGATCTCATCTTTAATGAGTTCATCTTTTAAGCGGCCTTGCACCTTGGGAAAGAGCGCGAACCAAAGGTTCGTTTCCGTATGAAGGTGAAGGGTATTGTCGTTAAACTCAATCGGCGCCACCACTGGTACTTCAAATTCTGTCAGAGTCGTTAGAAAGCGGTGCTCCTCCAGAATCTGTTCTTTGGTCCAACGACCAGGTCGATAAAATTTAAGAATGATATTTGTCGGGCTGAAGCCCTTACCAAAATCAAAACTAGAAGCGAGTTCCACATCATAAACGCGGTTCTCTAAACTATTGAGGGCCATGACTCGCCCTGAGAGACGTTTCCCCCAAAGCTCGGCCGCTTCCATAACGTGATCCGGAGTGAGGAGATGAAAGTGTTTGGTCTCTGCTCCCCAGATCCCTTGATTTTGACTCATGTAATGTTCCTACTAACGACGTTTAGATCTTTTTACGCGAATTTTTTTGTAACGGCGTTTACCTACACGACGTTTTCTCGCTTCATTGAGATTGTTCTGTAGATCTTTGATGAATACCGCCACTTCACGGCGATAGTATGGTTCTCCATTCACACCAAAGTTCTCGATCTCAAGGAACCAGTGATCATTTTGTGCGAGGTTATCGATGATCGTAAAGTTCTGGTGCGCGTTCTCTGAAACCACACGCCATGGATTCTGATCAAGGCGGTCCGGATACACCTTTGAGTGAATGGGGCTTGAAGTAATTTCAAAGCTTGGCTTGCCGAACATGCCACGAGGAAATTGCATAATTTCACTCATGTGACGGTCACCGGAAAGAAAGATAAACGGAGTATTGATCTTCTTTAACTCGTCCACAAATTGCTGGAAGTCATTTGGGTGACTGCCTTCAAATGATTCGAATTTATGGTAGCCACCAAAAAACTGATCACCCTTGATGATAAAGCTCGGAGAACTTTCTTCACGAAGCTTAGAGATAAGCCAAGCGGTCTGATCTAATCCTAGGTGAGTTCCTTCTTTGATGTCAGAACGAAAAGTTCTTCCATCCAAAAAGTATAAGTTAAAGTCACCGAGTGAAAGCATACCACCCACACCGTGACCTTTGTAATAATCATCATCACTCATATCCTGAGCGAAGAAAGCGTCGAAAATTTCTTTCGCTTCTTTCTTATAACCCCATTTAGAGTTTCCGTCGTTGATACCGTAGTCGTGATCGTCCCATGTGGCATGAACCGGGATGAGTTTCTTCTGGAAATAAATGGGAAGTGCTAAACGAGTGTCTACATATCGCTTCCATAGAAGTTCCGGATCAACAGCTTGAACCAAAGATTTGTCAGTGATGTCCGAGTAGACGTTATCACCAATCATAAGAAGATATTCCGGATTCTTACTCGCTAGCGTGTCCCAGATCTTAAAGTCTTTTTTGAAGTGATCGCTCATGCAAGAAGCAACGGCGATACGGAGGCGAGTTTGTTCTTTTTGGCCGCGACCAACCAGGCGCTGATCAACGATCTTTTCGCCTTCATAGACATAAAGGTTATAGTCTTTTTGAGCATCGCGAACGAAAACGATCTTGTGCACCATCCATTTAGAAAAGGATCTGGTCACAATTTTGGTTTCATCCGGCTGAATGATTTCTCCCTCAGGATCCCTTAATTCGAAACGAAGATTTTCCGTGTCGGCAAGAACACTGAATTCAACTTCTTTTGAGTTCGTTACACCTTGAAGGATAGAGTATTTGTCAGAGTGTTGTTTAGGTAGCTGGGCACAGCTTGCTACCAGGAGCAATAGGAGGACGATATATTTCACAGCGAGTATCCCAATTTCAATAGAGTGTTAGTGAGTTCAATCAGAGGTAGACCAATGATGGCCGTGTGGTCAGACATTTCAATTTTTTCGAAAAGTTTAATTCCACGGGATTCAAGTTTATAACTGCCGGCACAGTCCAGCGGTTTATCGGCCTGAACGTAAGCATGAATCTGAGGCAGAGTGAGCTTACGCATATGAAGAGTTGTTTCGTTCAGGATGACTTCCATCCCGTCCGGATGAAGAACAGTCACGGCCGTGATCAATTGATGAGACTTCCCTTGCATGAAGGACAATTGTTCCATCGCCGCATCAGTTGTGCCTGGTTTATCAAAGATATGATTTCCTAAAGTACAAACCTGGTCAGAGCCAATCACACAGGCGTGCGGATATTTACATGAGACCGCCTGTGCTTTTAATTTTGAAAGCTCAAGAGCAAGCTCTCTCGGAGTCATGCCTTTCTTTTTAATTTTTTCTTCGTCCACACCTGGAGCGACAGCATCAAACTCCCAACCAAGCTGAGAGAGGAGCTCGCCACGATATTTAGAAGTGGAAGCAAGGATCAAACGAAACGGTTGTTCTAATGATTGATTTTTTCCCATATCTTTAAGCAGAAAATCCTGTCTTGTTTAAGTTCCTTCCATGGATAATCTAAGATGATGTCCCGGGTAGGAGAGCGGTTAATTCCAGCGGCCACACAGCTTTTACAAAGAGTGAGCGTGTAAAACTTTCTATAGAAAGCAAAAACCGCTGCGTACTTTTCTTCTTTCGTTGTTGCCTCACTCAAAGCACGACCTAATTTTCGTACGTGAGCAGAGACTATTTCATTCAATTTCTTGGTTTCTTTGTTCTCTGGATCCATGTGCCAGTCAACAGGAACATCCATTACTTCAGCACCTCATCAAAAATATGAGCGGCACCACCGTAAATGGCGCCCTTTTCCGATGAAAGACTGGCGGTGACGATGTTAATTTTTCCCTTGAGAGAGAAGTGAATAAGTTCGTCCATTTTTTTCTTCACCACTTGGTTGAAGCTGTCACCAAGCTTGGAAACGCCTCCACCGATAACAAAGGCCTGTGGCCCAAATAGAACACCAATACTTACCAGACCTGTTGCCAGCTCTTCAGCAATAGTATTGATGATGGTAGTTGCTTTTAGATCTTTTTCTCTAAAGAGTGTTCCAAGTTTTTCAATTTTCCATTCTTCACCCGTGAGTTCCTGAATGGTCTGCTTGATGCCTTTGGCGGATAGGAAACTTTCCAGGTGATTCATTCCACCACAAGAACACAGACGTTTTTTGTCATTAGGAATGATAATGTGACCACCCTCAGCGCCGAGGGCATTGTTGCCACGGTAAAGTTTTCCATCTAAGATTAGTCCGGTACCGACACCAGTACCTAGAGTAATAAGAATAAAATCTTTTAGGTCTTTACCTGCACCCCAACGGTTTTCACCAATGGCAGCAAGGTTGGCGTCGTTTTCAATCACCGCCAGACACTTAAACTTTTGCTGGAATAAGTCTCTTAGTGCGACATTAGTCCAACCAAGGTTAGGGGCGTGTTCAATCCGACCAGTATAATAATTGGCCACAGGAGCACCTGCCCCAAGTCCCAAAATACGAGAATCACCCAATTCGATTTTCAGATCGACTGATAAGAGGCGCTGAGATTCTTGAGCTAAATGCTCAATAAATTGTTCCGGCGACACTGTTTTATCAGTAGGGAGGGTATGAGACAGGAGGAGATTTCCTGACTTATCGAACAAACCAATCTTGGTATTTGTTCCGCCGATATCAATTCCAAAGGCAACGTGTTCATTCTTCATGTTAAAACGCTATCACGAAACCTGGTCCAAGGCTATAATGAGAGAATCAACTTTTAAATGGCCATGAGGGTCAAATCACAGTGAAACCAGTTAACTTAAACCAATTGTTGTTTCATCCTAAATCCACTTGTTTAAGCTTTTATGTAGGACCGAAAACCGGCCTTACAGATGAGGCCGAACTTGAAGTGTTCCTGAAAGATATGGAGTCGCAGCTCTTGCTTCAGCATAAAGTTCCAGTGGCAAACCTTTTGGAAAAACTGAAACCCAATATTAAGAAGGTGATTCACTGTCATCCGAATCAGTCCCACGGCTTTTTCATCGCAGAAGACCTTCAGGGTTATATTAACCTGGATCAAAAAGTTGAGCCTTATTGCATCATTGGTCAGACCTTTCACGTTCGTCCTTTGATGGAAGACCTCTTTGTTAATCCTGAATACATTCTTGTGAACATCTCGCTCTACGATATTAAAATCTATCGTGGAGATTTTCAGCATCTTGAGATCATGCAGCAGTATGAGTTTGATCAATTGCCGAAAGGTTTTTTTGGTAACAATTCGGCCCGTTTGTATGCTCCTCAATACATGGGACTTATTCCCTTCAAAACCATTCTTGCTTTAAAGACCATCGCTCAAAAACTTATGGACATGATTCTGTATCATTCACTACCGGTGATTGTGACAGGACTTGAGGAACTAAAAACAATTTTCCTTCGCTACTTCGAGCATTCTTTCGGGGTGATTTCTCATATTCATGAAGACTTCTATGAGAAGACCTGTGTGGAGATTGTTGAGCGCTGTAAACTGTTCCGTCACACCGTGATGGATTATTATTCGGCCCAGTTCAAAGAGCGTTTAAAGAAGATGGTAAAATCAAAAAGAATCATCTCGGATCTGGAAGGGATCATTAAGGCCACTTACTCTGGAAAGGTGGTGCATCTGGTATTACCGACAGAAAAGAAACTTTGGGGAAGGCTTGATCCGGATACTGGTGAGTACTCCATTCATAAGCGGGTCAATAAGAAGAACTCCATGGATATTTTAAATGAACTCGCAGAAGAGGTGATGAGACAGGGTGGAAAAATCCAAATCCTGGGGCCACACTTCTTTCCACAGGACGCTCACGTTCTGGCCATTCTTAGAGGTTAGTTATGCTTTCTCGATATTTTGATTATTATCCGACTCTTGGCGAGCGCGTTTATTATTCAGATGGAGCCAAGATTATCGGCCGCGCTGAATTAGGCGACCACGTTAACATCTGGTTTAACACTGTTGTTCGTGCGGACGTAAATTTCATTAAGATCGGTAAGAACACCAACATTCAGGATCTTTGTATGCTGCATGTGACAGAAATAAATTCTCTCACAATCGGCGAAAACACTTCTCTCGGTCATAGCGTGATTCTTCATGGCTGTAAGATCGGAAATGGTTGTCTGATTGGTATGGGGGCCATTATCCTAGATGGAGCAGAGATTGGAGACAATTGTCTCGTCGCCGCTGGTTCTCTTGTTACTCCAGGTAAGAAATTTCCGGCCGGGAGTATGATCAAAGGAAGGCCCGCTGTTGTTGAAAGACCATTGTCCGCTGAAGAAATTGAGCGCGTGTCCAATCACTATAAAGCGTATGTGGTTTATAAGGACCAATACCTAAGGATGGGTGAGACACATGGAACTGATCAAGAAAAGCCTCACAACAAGGGTTAAAAACCTAGCAACTAAAGTTACCGAAGATAACCTCTTCCTTCTTTCTTCTTCGATTTCATATTATTCGGCCCTGGCCATTGCTCCCTTCATGCTGATTCTTTTAGGAGTGGCATCAATGCTGGGAGTGGGTGTACAGGAAAAACTCGTCACCATGGCAAGTGAATTTTCTCCTCAGGTAGGGAAGATGATTCAAATGATCTTCGCTAACGTCAACGAGGGCGTGAATGTGGGATCAATATCAGGAATCATCGGGGTCATCGTCCTTCTTTCGACTGCCTCGCTGGTTTTCTTGCAGCTTCGCTACGCCATGGACGTGATCTACGGAAAATATAATCCTCATGCCAAACGCACTCTCATGGATACGGTGAAAGAAAAACTCTTTGCCATGTTCTTCGTGCTTATGACGGGAATCTTCTTCATTGTCGCGGCCTCTTTACCAGGAATTGTGAACTGGGTATTACCGGCCGGAAGTGAAGACTATTTCTTCTTCAGATCTCTAGCGATTGGAATCAATATCATCGTCTACATTGCTATGTTCTGGGGCATTCACTTTTTCACACCTAGTAAAAGACCCCCTTCGATGGAAGCGCTTAAGATGGGAATCCTGTCTTCGGTGTTTTTTCTTTTGGGGAATATGGTGCTTGCGAGTTATTTGAAAGGGGTGGCCTCGAATTCCATTTATGGAGCGGCCGGATCACTTCTTGTATTCCTCACCTGGACCTATTACACCTCCTTCACTTTGTTCTTAAGTGTTGAAGTCTTCTTGTATCTAAAAAAGATAGGGAAAATCAGATGATTCACTTTCGCTAGCGGAAGTAACTTTTTTTATAGTTGACGAGTCCGTATCTTTTCCGTATTGTTTTTAACATGAGACTAAATCATGTTGCAAATAAAATTTTACTGAGTGATACAAAAAAGTTGGCAGGGGTCGAGCGAGAAGCATTGGTTAAACTTCTTCATCACTTAAGAGAAATTGATAAGAGGAAACTTTATTGTGACCTCAAATATTCATCTTTGTTTGCTTATTGTGTACATGAATTAGGTTATTCCGAAGGCGCTGCCCATAGGCGAATTGTTGCCTCTCGTGCCCTGGCAGAAATGCCAGAAATTGAGAAGAAAATCGAAGAAGGAAGTCTGAATCTCACAACAATTTCATTAGTGAATCAATTCATTGATGATCCCATTCAAAAGCGTGACGTGTTAAAGGAAGTGGAAAACTTAACTAAGACAGAGTGTGAGCAGAAATTATTTGAAATCACGGGCAAAGAAGAGAGGGCCAAGGATAAAAAAAAGCGCATTTCAAAAGATAAGGTTCAAGTTGCCTTTGTTTTGACAGATGAGACGATGAATCTGGTGGATCAGTTAAAAAATCTTTTGGGCAAAGAAATGGAGATGGATCAGCTGGTCCAGTTCATGGCAAAGAAGGCGATTGAAGCGGTGGAAAAAACGAAGTTCAAACAGACGAAATCCGAAACTTCACTTTCGCCAGCGAAAGTAGGAAGAGCAATTCCCGCTTCGGTGAAACGCACTGTCTATGCCCGAGATAAGAAATGCACCAATTGTGGAACGACTCATAACTTAAATTATGATCACATCATTCCATATTCAATGGGGGGACCGGCAACGGTACAGAATGTAAGGCTACTTTGTTTTGAATGTAATCAGCGAGCGAGGTTTAGAATGGGATTGGAAAAATCCCCACCCCGAAGGGTGGGGAAATAGAATAACTATTTTTTTAGGTAAGTGTAGCTCTTCAAGCAGCTTTCATAAAAGTCAGTCAGATCCACACCTTCACGAGGACGAATCTTACCGCGCTTCACTTGAGTATCAATTGAAGCTTTCACTGTTTGGGCCATTGTCTCAGGGTTGTACTGAAGTGTAGAAAGAACCTGAGAGGCCTTGTTACCCATGATCACTTCTTCAATGTAGAAGTCTGTTGGATCATCATCATCCGCGAAAATGTGCACTTCGTTCAGACGACCGAAACAGTTATGGTTATCACCCATGATGTCCTGGTAAGCACCAGTCATGAATAGGCCAATGTAGTAATCGTCGCCGTTAAGCTTGTGCATTGGAAGTGTATTTGTTGGGCCATCTGGTGAAAGGAACGTGTCCACTTTACCGTCAGAGTCACAAGTAATATCAACCAGTGTTGCTAGTTCAGTCGGCTTCTCATTCAGCTTGTGAATGGGAAGAACCGGAAGGATCTGGCCAATGGCCCAAGTATCCGGAGCAGACTGGAAGATAGAGAAGTTACACATGTACTGAGAGGCCATCTGGCTCTTAAGAGCTAGAATCTCATCAGAAGCGTACTCATCAAGAGACGCGAACTGAGTGATCTTCTTACAGATTCTCCAGTAAAGCGTTTCAAGCTTCGCTCTTTCATCAAGAGAAAGGATGCCGAACTTGAAAGCAGAAATAGATTCTTCTTTCAGTTTCGTAGCATCGTTATAGACGTCCTGGTAGTTTTTGGCATTGAGATCAGTTGAAAGATCTCTCATGTTCGTCACAAGGATGTTCTCGTGGATCGCTTTATCTGTGTTGAAGTTATCAGCCGCACCAATTTCAAGAGCACCGAAAACGTTTGTGATCACACATGAGTGGTGAGCAGTGATGGCACGGCCCGACTCTGAAACGATGTTCGGATGTGGTACGTCTTCAAGGTCACAAACTTGCTTCAAGATATAAACAACGTCAGCAACGTAGTCACGAGTTGTGTAGTTAATTGAAGAAGGAGAGTTAGAACGAGTTCCGTCGTAGTTAACACCTACGCCACCACCTACGTCGAAGTACTCAAGTTTAGCGCCCTCTTTATAAAGCTTGGCGTAGATACGAGCACCTTCAGAGATTGAATCTTTGATTGTACGTAGATCTGGAATCTGTGAACCGATGTGGAAGTGGAAAAGCTTCAAGCAGTGCTCTTTGCCAATCGACTTCATATACTTAACAGCTTGGAGAATCTCTGTGATCGTTAGACCAAATTTAGCATAGTCACCACCAGAGCTTGCCCATTTACCTGAAGACTTCGTCGCGATCTTCGCACGAAGACCGATCATCGGTTCAACACCGATTTCTTGAGAAAGCTTCATAAGGTCAGTAAGCTCAGAGTATTTTTCTACTACTACGATTACTTTGCGTCCTAGTTGGTTACCAAGTAGGGCAAGACGTAGTAAATCAAGGTCTTTATAACCGTTGATTACTGTAAGTGAGTTTTGGTTTGAGTTCATAGCAAGAGCAGCTAGTAGCTCCGGTTTAGAACCGGCCTCAAGACCATAGTTGAATGGAGCGCCGGCATCGACGATCTCTTCAACCACTTCACGCATTTGGTTTACTTTAATTGGGTATACGCCATAGTAAGAGCCAGTGAACTTGGCCTCTTCAATTAGCGAACGGAAAGTTTTATTGAGGTTAGCAACCTGTGAACGAAGAATGTCATGGAAACGAATTACCGCTGGGAATGAGATCCCCTTGTTCTTCATCTCTTCCACGATTTCCATCATGTTAATCACTGGACCATTGTTGGTCTGAGTTGGATTCACACAAAGGTCACCCTTGTTGTTTACAGAAAAGTAATTTTCGCCCCAGCGACTGATTTGATAGATCTCGTCAGCATCGGCCGTGGTCCATTCTTTGCTCGCGTCTAAGTTGTGAAAGCGAGTAGGTTGTTGTGAAGAAGTTTTCACCTCAAAATCCCTCCGGGAAAATCATTTTTTTTATAACCCGCACTATAAGTTAAAAAGTGCGAATTAAAAAACCAATTTTCCCGGTGGACGTAAAATATTTACTGGCGTTCTGAGGTCGGACCTTCCCGGCCGGCCGCCTGGCCGTCAAACCATGAATATTCAACATTGGTTTGCATGTCTTGCTTTTCTTCGAGCTTCTTCTCCTGGGAGGCGGTGAGGTGCTCTTTTGAAGCACAGGCCGTCATCATTACCATAAGAAGCAAGGCCGAAAAGATGTGTGTTCTCATTGGTCAACCTCCTTGTTGTCCCAACTCTCTGTATTGCGAGGAGCGTGCCAAGCGAGAGCGGTTTTAAAGGGCTTTCCCGTGACTTGGTGCAGTTAATTTGGCCCCACTGAGTATCATAAGTTTACCACCCTGGAGTCAGCGTGGCCAAAATACCTAAGTATGTTGATGAGTTATGACGGAGTAGAGCTTGCGTTGTTCTTCGATGGTCAGAGGTTTTTGATCCTCAGAACCAATTTTGCGGAGGTTACTGGTATTGATAATTTCGTCGAGACGACGGATTTTTTTGGTTAAACCTTTGCCCACTTCCAGGAACCAAAATGGGAGGTGGTTAGAGAGTTCATGTTTAGGGATTTGCACCAGAGTGCTTTTCTCGAGAGTCACGATGTGGCTTGCGCGGTGTTTGCCATCAAAAAATGAGAGCTCTCCGATGAAAACTCCGGCCTCGATGCGCGCGATGGCCTTGACCTCAGTTCCATGAACGGTGCAGATCAGGAGACGACCAGATTTGAGGTAATAGAGGTCAGTGGAAGGATCACCTTCGCGGGCAACCAGTTCATGAGGACCAAATTCCAGATTATAAACTTGCATCGTTTACCCTCTACAGTTTCAGGATTCGTTTGATCACCATGCCCAGTTGTTTCATGCCCTGGTCATAGTACAAATTCTGCGGATGAATCTCATCAAAAAATGTTGTGTTTTGGGTCCATTCATTCGTGATCATCTGAGCGAAATCGAATAAGAGGACCTGATGATCTTTTGCCACTTTTCGAATGATGGAATTATAAACTTCCGTAGTTCTCCAAGGTCGGCAGTCGTATGCCGTGGACTTCAGAAGTGACTGGGCAGCTTCATCAGTATAACCCAGACGTTTAGCGACCTGACCGTGGATATAAAGGAGAAGAGCATTTCCAGAATATTGATTGATGAGTTTAGAAGATTTGGCATAAGCGGCCTTTGGGTTGTTCTTTTTCAAAAGCTCTCTTAAATCCAAAATTTCCGTCTCAATATCAGTTGTCGTTGTAAACTCGCAGACCTTCTTTGGAGGAATATCAAGGTTAATGGGAGTGGTGGTAAGGATCAGAAGGGTATTTCGGTCCTTACTCTGATTGACCAGCTGAATGAGTTGCTGCTCGTAGAGGAGAAACTCTGTCTCCATACGTCTTAGATACTCTGGCTCTTCGACCTGTTTTAACTCGGGAGTTGCTCCCAGTTTCACTTGGTGAATCGGTTCGTAAACCAAGCGGGAAAGCCACGGATACAGAATCAAAAAGGTCTCAATTCTGTCATCTGAGTAGCGCTTAAAGTTAGTGTTAATTTTCGCAATTTCGGCCGGATTAAACTTTGATTCTGCGAACTCCTCGCTGGCACCCTGGTAGATCAAAATTTGGGGCCACTGTGTAAGAGATTTTAATTCATGCAGAGTGCGGTGAAGGCCATTTCCCTCTTTGGCGAGACTTTGTACCTGAATGGGTTTGGCGAGATTCACCGAAATTGCGGCCGCAAGTTCCGTCTTAAATTTCGCAAAATACGCTCCCATGCGGTCACCGGTGATGAGAATGGGGGCGTCCAATTGGATTCCGGGAGCCGACTCAACAAAAGTATATGGGTAGGGTACTACCTGCACGGGATTTTTCTGATAGCGATCGAAGACGAGATATCCGCCAGTTACAAGGGCCACCAGAACCGTCAGAAGGAGCAAAGAGAGAACTTTTTTCAAACCGAAAACCCTTTTAAAACATATTCTTTATCAAGAGTTTAACTTACGTCCGAATTTTGGTAAACAGGACCATCATGACTAAGCATCAACTTCCTGAGGTGCTGGCCCCGGCCGGTAGCCTCGATAAATTAAAAATTGCTGTTCTTTATGGCGCCAACGCCGTCTACGTAGGTGGACAGAAGTTTGGACTTCGGACAGCGGCCGATAACTTTACTCTGGATGAGCTCCGTGAAGGGATGAACTTTGCCCATGAAAGGGGCACCCAGGTGTATGTGGTTTTAAACTCCTTTCTTCATGATAAGGACCTGGAAGAGGTACCTGAGTTTGTGAAGTTCCTGGAAGAGATTGGAACAGATGCAGTGATTGTTTCTGATCTGGGTGTGGTGAAGACTGTACGTGCTCATTCAAAGATTCCAGTTCATATCTCAACCCAAGCTTCGACCCTGAATTCTGAAAGTGCCCGCATCTGGAAAGAGGCCGGTGCTACTCGTATCGTTTTGGGCCGTGAAGTTTCAGTTAAAGAAGCAGGAAAAATTAAGCGTGAAGTGGACATCGAAATCGAGATGTTTATTCATGGTTCAATGTGTATGGCCTACTCTGGTCACTGTGTGATTTCAAACTTCACTCAAGGTCGCGATTCTAACCGTGGTGGTTGCGCCCATTCATGTCGATTCGAATACTCTCTTGAGGGTCTCGATACTCCGGAGAAAAAGAAAGCATATTTCATGAGCTCAAAAGACCTTGAGGGTCTAAGAGTTCTTCCGGCCTTCATTGAAGAGAAGATTGATTCTCTAAAAATTGAAGGTCGTATGAAGTCTCACTTGTACGCTGGTACCATGTCGAAAGTTTATTCTGAGGCCCTGAAGTATTATGCTGAACACGGCGACTTCCTGTCAGACGATCTTATTAACTGGGAAGCCGAATTAAGTAAGGTGTCTCACCGTACCTATACAGAGGCGAGTTTAGTTGAAAAGGCCGGAGCTGATTCAATTTTCAATGAAAGAGAAAACGCTTCAGACGGTGAATGGCAAATGGTTGGCTCAGTCATTGATGCTAATCCAAAGTCAGGAATCGTCATTGAAGTGAGAAATGCTTTTAATCAAGGTGATGAACTCGAAATCATTCCTTTCAAAGGTCCGGCGATTAAGGTTGTGGCCAATGAGATCATGGATCTTGCCATGAAAGCAGTGACACGCACTCGTCCCACAACTCTGGTTAGACTTCCATTTGTTGAAGGTGTTAGTTCAATGCATCTCGTTCGTCAGAGAGGCAAAGCATGAAACTTACCAGCTACGGACGCTCACTCCATGAATTAAATATTTTAAAAGACCAAGGTTTCGAGGAAGTGATCCTTGAACCAAAGTCTCTTTCTCGTTTTGGTAAACTTTCTAAAGATGAGTTCTTAGCACTTTCAATGCGTGCGAAGGAATTAGGTCTTCGTGTTCTTCTTGAATGGGACATTCTCATGACTGAGGATGTGTTCACGGCAAAACTTAAAGAAGTAAATGATTACGTCGCTCACGCAGATGCTGTACGAGTACAAGACCCGGGTGCATTTGGTTGGGTCGTAAGAAATACCGACAGGCCTCTTCAGTTTATTGCTGAAAACGGTAACCACAATCTTCCTGCTTTAGAAGGTTGGGTGGACCTGGCGAAAGGACGTTTAGAGCGTCTTATTCTTTCAATTGAATTATCGAAAACGGCCATCGAGGGTTACGTTCAGAAACTAAAAGTTCCATGTGAGCTTCTTGGGATGGGACGCATTCTTCTCTTTTATACTCCAAGACCACTTCTATCTGCCCTGGCTCCAGAGAAGATGACTATGAATGGAGAAATCGCGGCCCTTGGGGAGAGTGAAGAATCACCTCACAAAGGTTTCCCGATTGTTGAAAATGCTCATGGCACATTTATGTTCCATATTAAAGAATTCTGCCTGGTAGATTTCGCTCATGAGCTTCGTCAAATGGGACTGGGCTTTTTCCGTATTGATCAACGTTGGGACAATCAGCTTCTTGCCGAGATCTCGGGTCTCGTGAAAAACTTCGATGCCACTGGGTTTGAAACTTTCAAAGAAAAATACACGCAAGATCTTATGCGTGGCTTTTACCTTGTGAACAAGACAGATGTACTCTTCCCGAAACTTAAAAACTCTCGTCTTCAAAAACGAGAGGGTGATTATATTGGGGAAGTGCTTGAGGCCGAAAAAGGTTCCCATCTTGCCATCATGGTTAAGAACCCGAAGGGCCTTAAGAAGACAGATCTCTTGAAGATCCTTCATCCAAAGGGTGAGATCTTCGAATCAAAGATCTATTCATTAAGAAACCTTTCACTTGAAGAAGTTGATTCGGTCGCTGCGGGTAATCTTGCCATTATCCAGTTTATTGGTGGAGTATGGGTTAAATCCCAAGTCTTCTATCAATAAGGATCATTATGAAATTCGCGCTTCTAACTTTATCGGCACTAGTGTTCGCGGTGTCTGCTATTGCCTCATCTGATTCAGTGGCATTCTTTTATAACCCCGAAAAAGTGGTAGTCCTTATCAACGAAAGATCTCAAACTGGTCGCTTAAATAACTTCATGAACCATTTTGGTAACAATGATGTATTAAACACGACATCTATCGACCAAAAAATCAATATATCATGCGCTCGTGGCCAGTTGGGTATCGCATGTACTTTCAAATTCTTTCCGAGTGAGCTTATTCAGATTAGAGACCGTTCACTTATTGTTCAGACGAACGTGGCGGCCCTCGGCTTTCCAAGTGTTGGTGCTTTTGAAATGTCTTTTGCGAGTTCTATGAAAGACAAATTTAATTTTGCCGTAAAAGATAACGGCGAAATCCTTATGACTGGTTCTAAACTTATTGGCCAATAATCATCAATAAAACCTTCCGGTCTTTCAACCGGAAGGTCCCTAACAGGAAACTCTTTTTAAGGAGTTGTTGTAGATGAAGATGATGAATCATCTTTCATACTATCTGATTCTTCTTTTTGCATATCTTTTTTGCCACTCTTCTTGTGAGTGCTTTCGTCTTCCATGCGTTGCTCTTCATTCATAGAATCTGAGTTCATTGTAGAACCTGATGAGCTAGGGGATGAAGTTGCAGAAGGTGTAGAAGAAGACGATGATGGAGAAGATGCTGAGCCCGGTGAAGATGTTTGGGCCACAGCGTACATACTAAAGACTAATGCAGTAAGTGCTACTAGACGTTTCATAATAAAACTCCTTTTTAAAATTTGTAACCGCACAAACTCCAATTGCAACGGTGGTGCCGTTGTGGGACCGGGTTAAGAAATGAGAATGAGAAGTTTTGAGTGGATTTGTCTGATGAATATGCCTCATTCACAACTGTTCCCTTAGGAGTTATTTAGTGGCACCTCCCTTGCTTGAAAAATTGTTAGCAAGGAGGAACTATGTCAAAGATAACCATAAAAGACAGTTTGGGTGGTAAGTTGGAAATTTTCAAAGATTATGGAAAGCATCTCTTCCTGGCCCGTCCTCATGGGTTTATTAATCCCGATTTACTCGACGAGGATTTGAAAAATGCTAAAGAGTTTTCGCAGGAATGTCCCGATCACTGGACCTATTGTACGAATACGGAGGATGTAAGGCTGATTAATCCTTTTAATATTCTTTTCCTGAAGGAGATCAAAAAGCTTCAGAAGCTAAAAGAGATTGTGGTCTATGCACCTGGTTCAATTAATAGACTGCTTATCCGATTGATCACACCTATTTTTCAACCTGATCGAGTCATCAAAAATAAAAAAGAGTTTCAGCTATTCCTGGAAGAAGTTCATTGAAGGACGAATCTCCTTTCTTTGAGACTTAGGGCGAACATTATTAAGAATCATATGACTATTTATAATGGCCGGAAGTCTTGAGAAATTTATTTTTAAATCCTGTATTGGAACATGGTAGTCAATTTCCTCAGTTAGACAGTGGAGGGCGACATTCATAAAGCCGATGGTGATTAATTCTCCGGGACAGCGATGTCCAGTGGCATGGTCACCTCCGCCCTGAGGAATGAAGTCGTATGGATTTTCTGGGCGATCATTAAACCTCTCAGGCATAAAATGCTCGGGGTGCTTCCAGATTCTTTCATCGTGATTAGTGCCATAGATATCCAAGAGGACCATTTGGCCCTTGATGAATTCATGATTCCTCCAAACAAAATTTTCTCTCGCCCTGGCCGGTATAACAGGGAAAAAGGGATAGAATCGCCTTACTTCCTGAATGAATGAGAATCGATCTTTTTCTGTATTCATTAAACGGGCCCTGTCTGGAAACTGATGTAAAGCATGAGCTAGGAAAACGACGTATAGAGAAATCGCCACTGCGGGCCTCAGTGCACTTAAGATTTCCGTGGTGGCCGCGTTTAAGGGAAGTAATTCACCTCTAAGGTCTCTGAAAAGTGAAAAACGTTTTAGGTAAGAATCACTATATTCACGAGGATGTTTTCTAATGTCCTCAATGTGTTCACTGATCCATCTTTCAGTTTTCTTTCGCTTAAACCGCGCCTTGAAATAACTCAGATCCTTGGCCCCTGCATAATCAAACATGATGGTTAGTTCTTTTGCCTTCTCAGGAATTTCGTCCTTACGAAGAGGAATACCAAACCATTCGCAAATGGCCTCAGTATGAATGAGCTGAGCTTCCTCATACAAACTTATTTCAGGATTTCCGATCCAGCTTTTGATTCTTCTCTGCCAAATGGCATGAGTCAAATTGAAGAGATCGTCCAAGTTTGATGACTCCATGAAAGGCATGAATAATTTCTTTCTGTGTTGATGTTCTCTTTGATCAAGACCTTGCACACCGCCTTTGCCAAAAAGAGTGGCCTTTATCGGTTCTGGTGCGGCCCCTTTTCTTTCGAGCTTTGTTGAATAAAAAAGCTCTGCAGCAGCTTTACCTTTGAAGCAGGTGGTCCTTTTTAGCATGAGGCGAGTGGTAAAGGTGTCAGTTTTTAATTCTCTGCATTTTTTAGAAATGTACAGATATGGGTCTTTCAAAAAAGGTACTGTAATGTCAAAGTTTCTCATGCTTGCCCCTTGTAATGGGCAGTGAGGTGCAAATAGGAGGCCATGAATGCTTCGTTATTTGATTCTTATTTTCTTTTCTTTCCCTGCACTGTCCGATGTGATGAATTTAAATAATGACATGCCGACACATCTGGAAGATGCCACTCCTATAGATGAGCATACCTTTGATTTGCAATATAGCTTGGCCCTTGAGAAAGGTGATCAAGATGAATTAAGACATAGACCAAATTTCCGTTATGGGATTTCAAAAGATCTCCAATTTGAAACCGAGGCCACCATTTTCTCAGGCGGCAAAGAGGACTACTCAGGTCAAACTGATATGGGTCTTCTCTACCGTTTGAATCACTCTAAAAATTTAATCCCTGAATTATCCATCTCTCCGGTGGCAATTTTCCCCACCGGTAAGGGGATGGACTCAATGCTCTATTCTGTACGGATCAATTTGACTACAACTCTCATCGGAACATCAGAAAAACCAGATTTTCAAATTCATTTCAATTATCAATTTGAACATAATGATTCAGCTGATGCGATGGAAAGAACTGACCGAAATATTTACACCTTTGGTATGAGTCAGAGGATTCTTGAAGGAACTGCCTTAGTAGTGGATGCCTTTTTAGAAGAGCAGCATGAAAAGGGTGAAAATGTTTATCTTATTGAAGCAGGTCTTCATCACAATCTGGGCAATAATTATTTTATAGGTGTGTCTTTTGGGACGGGCCTTGGTTCATCTGTGGCAGACTCCCAAGGCCTTCTGGCATTCGAAAAACAATTTGATTAGTGATAAGCGGAACCAGGCTCGGCCTGTTTCTTATGCAAGATGGCCTTCACTTTTTCTGGCAGGAATTTATTTATGACGCCTTCAAGTTTTGTCTTAGCACTTGCCGCATAGACCTCGTCCACTCCGTTCATTAAAGCTTCGTATCCTTGCTTGGCCACTTCAGATGGTTCATTCTCAAATTTGCCTTCAGCTCCTACTTTGGTATCGAGCAATCCTGCGCGAGCAAAAAAGTTGGTGTTTGTTGCTCCCGGCATAAGCGTCGTAATACTAATATTTGTTTCTTTTAATTCTTCGCGAAGAGCATTGGCAAAAGATTGCACGAAGGCCTTTGTGGCACCATAAATTGCGGAATAGGGGGCGGGCATGTCGGAGACGATAGATGAAGTAAAAAGGATTTTGCCGTTATTCTCGAGGAAACCGTTTAAAAATAGCTTGGTTAAGTAAACCGTACTCACAACATTCAGATTTATCATGTTTACTTCTTCATCTATATCGTTTTCCCTAAATGGCCCACCCAGACCCACACCAGCATTTAATGCAATTATTCCAATGTCCTTACCTAAAGTTCTTACTTCATCATAAAACTTTTCTATCTCACCCTTACGTGAAAGATCATGTTTATACTCGAATACGTTTTTACCAATCGCCCTTAACTCCTGGGCCGCATCTTTAATTCGGTCACTATTCGAAACGATAACAATGTCATGGCCATTTTGAGCAAATTGCTTGGCCAGTTCAAAACCAATTCCAGTAGATGCTCCAGTAATCACTGCTGTCGGTTTTTCGCCACTTTTCATATGAACTCCAATTGTTTTGGTCCATGAAAAGATTAGCAACTCATGTGCCATTTAGTTTTTGGGCCTAAATTAAATCTCAATTTGATTTAGGTGGCAGAGAATGAACGTAAATCAGATCTTGAACCAGGAGGGGTCTATGGATATTTATACTTGTCTTCAGAACGATCATAATGAGATCAAGGATCTTCTTGATGAGTTGATTAAATTGGATGATAGAGACAGCTATCGATCTGTGCTGGTTGAGCAGATCAAAAGTGGGCTTATTCCCCATTCGCGGGCGGAGGAGTCGGTCTTTTACAATGCTATCCGTGCCGTCAATTCGGATAAATCAGATGTCATGCATTCCTATAAAGAACATATGGAAGCGGAAACTTTACTAAGAACTCTTCAGTTGAAAGATTCAACTGATATGGATTGGAAAGACACTGCCATTAAGTTACGAGAAGCTCTGACTCATCATATCCAGGAAGAAGAGGGGAAGATCTTCTCTGAGGCCCGTGGAATTTTTTCAGAAGATGAGGCCAATATGATGGGTGAAGCGTTTGAAAGCTTGAAGGCCAAAGTTTCCCAAGAAGGCTTCTTAAAAACATCTTTCGATATGGTCGTGAATCTAATGCCTCCACGCTTTATTGAAAAAATGAGAAACCTGCAAAGCCCTTCTTAATGCGAACTCTTTTGCTTTTTCAAGGTTCTTATTATTTCTTGACCGCCGTGTGGCCATTAGTTCATTTGCGTTCTTTTGAAATGGTCACCGGCGATAAAAAAGACCATTGGCTGGTTTATACTGTTTCTTTAATGATCCTTTCTTCTTCTTTGGTCTTTCTATTCTCTTCACTATATCTCCCTACTATTTCCAAGGCCGTTGTCCTTCTATCTGTGACGAATTGTCTTTTCCTCGGTTTTGTTAGCATTTATTTCCCTCTGAAAGGAGTCATTCGAAAAGTGTACCTTGGGGACGGCCTGTTGGAAGTTCTTATCTTAACAGGAGTTTTGTATGTGGAATTTAGAGAGTGAATGGCAGGAGCTGGTTCTTCGGGCCAGTGCTATCTTTGTTTTTTTATTTATCGTATTTCGAATCTGGGGGAAGAAGCACTTTGGTGAACTCACTCCTTTTGATTTTCTTCTGCTCTTGATTATGAGTGAGGCAGTTCAAAATGCGCTCATAGATGATGATAAAAGTGTTCCCGCTGGTTTTATTACTGTAGGGACTTTAATGTTTTTAAATATTATTTTAAATAAGTTGGTCTTTCATTCGAAGACGGCGGAAAAAATCATTGAAGGTGTTCCTAAGGTCTTAATTAAAAACGGAAAACTTAATCAGAAACTTATGCATAAAGAAACCATTACAGACCGGGAATTACATGAGGCACTGAGAATGCAGGGAGTGATGGATGTGGATGAAGTCTTTCAGGCCACATTGGAAGCGAACGGCTCGATTTCAGTCGTTAAGAAAAAAGACGAGCCACTAATGAAACGATTATTTCACTAAGGAGTGATTATGGAGCCTCAAACTCAAGAGCATCAACCAGGAAAAGAACATAAGATGTCTCCTAAACCAAATTTTATGCCTTTCTACGAGGGCGTACATAAATTTTTAGACCAAGTTGTCCTCATTTCAGGAGGGGATAGCGGAATCGGAAGAGCTGTTTCTCTCGCCTTTGCCAATGAAGGAGCATCCATTGCTGTGATCTATAAGGATGAGGACAAAGACGCCAACGAGACAAAGGCCATGATCGAGAGTTTTGGATCCAAATGTCTACTCATCAGAGGAGACATTGGAGAAAAGACCTTTTGTTCAGAAGCTGTTAATAAGACCATCAGTGCGTTTGGAAGAATTGATGTTCTGATTAATAATGCGGCCGAGCAGCACGTTGAAGAAGAGTTTACCAAGATTAGTCAGGAGCAACTTTTACAAACTTTCAAAACAAATATTTATTCATACTTCTACTTAACTCAGGAAGCGCTTCCACATATTGAGAAGGTGAATGGATGTATTATCAATAATGCCTCTGTGACCGCCTATAAAGGCAATCCTAAGTTGATGGACTATAGTTCAACTAAGGGGGCCATCGTTTCCTTGACCCGATCTTTGTCACAAAGTTTAGCGGAAAAGAAGGTGAGGGTGAATGCCGTTGCCCCTGGTCCTATATGGACGCCTCTAATACCGGCCTCTTTCAATGAGAAGCAGGTAGAGGAGTTTGGAAAGGACACCCCCTTAAAAAGGGCCGGACAACCCAATGAAGTTGCTGGATGTTTCACGTGGCTTGCCAGTAAAGAGGCCTCGTATATGACCGGGCAAGTACTGCATCCAAACGGCGGAACTATTGTAGATTCATAAGAATTCTGTTGTATTTCATCAGGTAATCCCTGAACCTATTATTAGGAACGGGGATTACATGCAATTTAACAAAAACGACTTTCAATCTATCTTTGCCCTCATTTGCTTGGTCATATGTTTGATTACCATGATCTCCATTAATTACATGTGGCTGTTTGCGCCTTATGGACAGGCGAGAAATGGTCTTATTAAAATTTTTATTGTTAATGCGCTCTGTGTGGCGGGAGTGGTCTATAGCAAAAAGACATTAAAAATCGATTTCAGTAAAAAAAATAAACCAAAAAATTAAAAACATCAGCAAAACAACAAGTCACGTTTACAGGTCACATTACCCCGACACTGTTCAAATCCTCAGTTGAAATCACTCACTAAATTTATGGCACTTCAATTGCAAAATCTCGTCTGTCCAATGCGAGGTTCAAGTTATGAAGATTGTCATTTTGCGTGCGTTGAAATTGGGAGACATGATCTGCTCAATTCCAGCACTGAAGGCCATTCGTACGCACTATCCTGATGCTGAAATAAGTTTAGTGTCTTTACCGAGCATGAAAAATCTTTTTGAAAGATATTCTCATCTAATAGATGAGTTTATTCCATTTTCTGGATTTCCCGGAATGCCTGAATTGAACTTTTCTCCGAATGAAGTCACTAGATTTCTTTCTGACATGCAAGAGCGTGAATTTGATCTGGCCGTTCAGCTTCATGGAAGCGGGGAAGTCAGTAATGAACTCATAAATCTCTTTGGTGCCAAGAGATGCATTGGATTTCATCAAGGGCCCAAGAATCAGGACTATCTTACTTATCCAAATGACCTGCATGAGGTCGAAAGATGTCTAGCGCTTTTAGAGATTTTAGAAATTGAAAAACCTGATCCAGAACTTGAATTTCCACTTTCTAAAGAAGACAAAAAAATGGTCTTGGACCTGTGCTTACCAAGTAGATATGTTTGCATCCATCCCGGAGCATCAACTGAATCAAAACGCTGGGACAGAATGCTCTTTAGTCGTCTCGCTGACGAAATTTCTGATAGAGGCACTAAAGTTGTATTCACCGGTTCTTCAAATGAAAGTGAACTTGTTCAAGGCATAATGAAGAGCATGAAGTCGGATGCCTTTGATGCAGCATCATTAAATCTTCCCATTGGCCCCTTGTCGGCCCTTATTCAGCAAAGCTCAGGCCTTATTTGTAACGATACTGGTGTCTCTCATATAAGTGCGGCCTTGAAGAAAAAAAGTATTGTTATTTTCACTGAAACCAGCCCGGACCGCTGGGCCCCCTTAGATGGCAACTTACACCGTGCACTTGTCCGCCCCAGTCTTCAAGAAGTGATTCATTTGATCGGAGAAGTTTTATGAAACGCCTTAAAATCTTCACCTGGCATATTCACGGAAGTTATCTTTATTACCTGTCGCATATCCCTCATGACATTTATCTTCCCAAAAGGGAAGACGATGCCCTCGGATATTGCGGAATCACTCCTAGTTATGCCTGGCCCTCTAATCTCCATGAAATACCATTCGACGAAGTCAAAAAGCAAAAGTTTGACTGCATCCTATTCCAACATCATGACAATTACTTAATCCACCAACATGAGGTCTTAAGTAAAGAGCAGCAGGAGCTTCCAAGAATCTATTTGGAGCATGATCCTCCGAGAGAAAATCCGACTAATACCATTCATCCAGTCAATGATCCGGGAACTATGATTGTGCATGTGACAGACTTCAATCGCTTGATGTGGGACTGCCAGAAATCTCCCACCACTGTGATTGATCATGGTGTAAAAATTCCTGAAGGTGTTCGTTACAACGGAGATCTCGAGAAAGGAATCGTAATTGTTAATAACATTGCCAAACGAGGTCGAAGACTTGGTTTGGATATCTACCAAGAGGCATCCAAGGAAGTTGATCTTGATTTGGTAGGAATGGGGTGGGAAGAGGCCAATGGAATTGGTGAAGTCTCTCATCAGGAACTTCCTCATTTTTGTTCAAGCTATCGATATTTTTTTAATCCTATTCGTTATACCAGTCTTGGACTTTCTATATGTGAGGCGATGATGATTGGAATGCCTATCATTGGCCTTGCCACAACTGAACTCGCGACAGTGGTAGAAAACAATGTATCGGGTTTTATTTCGACTCGTCCGGAAGAACTCACAATTGCGGCCAAAGAATTGATTAGAAATAAAAGTCTTGCCGAGGATTGGGGAGAGAAGGCCCGCAGGGCCGCTGTTGAACGCTTTGGAATGGATCGTTTTGTCAGAGATTGGAACAAGACTCTTCATGAAGTCGTAAGGAGCTAATTATGCATATTGCGATTATAAGTGAACATGCTTCGCCCATAAGTGCACTCGGTGGTAAAGATGCTGGAGGACAGAATCTCTATGTAGCTCAATTGGCAAAATACCTAAGTCAGTTCGGTCATACTGTTGAAGTCTTCACTCGAAAGGATTGTCCGTCGCAACCGGTGGAACAAACACTGGATGAGGGCTTTAAGCTTGTTAATGTTCCCGCTGGCCCGGAAGAGTTCATTGAGAAAGAAAAGCTACTTCCCTATATGGATGAGTTTACCACCTTCATGTTGGATTATATAAAAAAGCGCCCAACCCCGTTTGATGTTATTCATAGTAATTTTTGGATGTCTGGTTTAGTGGGCGCGAACCTCAAGCGCCATCTGAGCATTCCTTTTGTGATTACCTTCCATGCTTTGGGGAAAGTTCGTCGCATCCATCAAGGGAAAAACGATGGATTTTCTGATGAGCGATTTGATGTGGAAGATTCTTTGGTTAAAGAGGCAGATGGGATCATTGCCGAATGTCCTCAGGATCTTTCAGATTTAGTAGAACTCTACGATGCTCATCATAAGGAAATCGACATCGTACCTTGTGGATTTGATGACGAAGAAATGTATCCCATAAAAAAGGCTGAGGCCAAAAAGGCGTTGGGCCTTAAAGACAATGAGGAAGTCGTCCTTCATTTGGGACGAATGGTTCCTCGAAAAGGGGCAGATAACGTCATTCGTGGATTTGCTCACTATCTTAAAGAGAACAATAAAGAATCTCGTCTTGTCATCGTGGGTGGGGAAAGTGAGGACGCCTGTCCCATCCGCACACCAGAAATTGGAAGACTAAAAGCAATTGCCGACCAGGAAGGAATCTCAGCAAGAGTGATGTTTGCCGGAAGTAAATCCCGACAAGCACTTAAGATCTACTACAGTGCTGCAGATGTTTTTGTGACAACTCCCTGGTATGAGCCTTTTGGCATTACTCCGGTAGAGTCTATGGCCTGCGGTACTCCGGTGATTGGTTCGAATGTGGGTGGAATTAAGTATACGGTGAAGCACGAAAAAACCGGTCTTCTGGTTCCTCCTAATGATCCTATTGCTTTGAAAGAGGCACTTTCAAAAATTATGAAAGATGATCAATTAAGAGAGAAGTTTGGGTTAGAGTCTCTTAGTCGTGTGAAACAACATTTTCGTTGGGAGCACATGGCACGAAAAATCGAAGATATTCTCATTTCGGCCATCACAAATAAGTCTTTTAAAAATAATTATTCTTTTCAATATAACAGGGAGGTTCTGAATGCAAACTCAGAGTCAAGTTTCAGGTAAGGTAGCGCTGGTTACTGGTGGAGCAAGTGGTCTTGGATCGGAAATTTGCCGAACTCTTGCTAACCATGAAATGAAAACCATCGTGGCCGACATTCATCTGGAGAAGGCACAAAAAATTGCCAAGGAAATTGAACAGAATGGCGGTAAAGCAACAGCGATCGAACTCAATGTCACGAATTTTGAAAAGATTCCTGAAAAACTGGACAACATTGTTCAGCAGTATGGAAGTCTGGATGTGCTGATCAATAACGCAGGGATTGATCTCACGACACCGATAACTGAGATGCCTGTGAACAAATGGAATGACATTTTAAGCACCAATTTGACTGGTCCATTTGTGCTTTCTAAAGAGGCCCTTCGAATTATGCATAAGAAAAAAGGGAATATCATTAATATCGTTTCCACTGCCGCTAAACGCAGTTGGGCCAATGCCTCTGCCTATCACGCCAGCAAGTGGGGACTTCTCGGTTTTACTCACGCTCTCCACGTTGAAGGAAGAGAGATGGGAGTGAAGGTGACGGCCGTCATTTGTGGAGGCATGAGAACACCATTTCTACTTGATCGATTCCCGGACATCGATATCTCCACTCTACAACCACCTTCAAATGTGGCGAATGTTATTTCTCAAATTCTGTATTTGCCTCATGAATCTGTTATCCCAGAGGTGATGGTGCTTCCCATGAAGGAAACTTCCTGGCCGTAAGAGGTTGATATGGAGTCGAGGGCAATTTTTTTTGATAAGGACGGGACACTGGTTGAGGACGTTCCTTTTAATGTGGACGTCACCAAGATCAGATTTTCGAGGGGGGCGGAGTTTGCCATTCGAAAACTGAAGGATCATTTCCAGTTTCATATCGTCACTAATCAAAAAGGAGTTGCCCTGGGTTTATTTCAAGAGATTGATCTCACTTTTGTGAGAAACAAAATGGCCCTGATGTTCTCAGACCTTGGAGGAGAGCTCCAAGGTTTTCACTACTGTCCTCATGGCCCGGATGACGGGTGTGCCTGTCGTAAACCCGGAACCCTCATGCTAGAGCGGGCGGCACTTGAGCATGGAATTGAGCTCAGTCATTCCTGGATGATCGGTGACATCCTGGATGATATTGAGGCCGGGAAAAGAGCGGGATGTAAAACCATCCTCATTGATAATGGGAATGAAACAGAATGGGTCTTGAATGAATATAGAGAGCCTGATCACATGGCAAAAGATCTCTTCGGCGCTGCTCTGATTATTATGTCTCAGGAGCGAGGATTATGAACGCATGGTTAGACGCTAAAAACATACTTTGTATTCGATTGGATGCTATGGGTGACGTCATGATGACGACTCCGGCACTTTCGGCCCTAAAAAAACAATTACCGGATAGAAGACTGACCCTTTTAACCTCAAAGCAGGGAATGGAAATAGCAAAATCCATTCCGCTCTTCGATCAAGTGATCTCTTACCATGCGCCGTGGCTCAAGGCCAGTGGGACCTTAAATGATCCGGGGCCTGATTTTGAGATGATCGAGTTACTTAAAAAAGAGAAGTTCGATGGTGTGATCATATTCACTGTTTATAGTCAGAATCCTTTACCTTCGGCCATGCTCTGTTATTTGGCCGGCATTCCTTTGCGGGCCGCCATTTGTAGGGAAAATCCTTATTCACTTCTTACAGATTGGATCAAAGAAACTGAACCTCATGAGATTCTTAGACATGAAGTGAAGCGCCACCTCGATCTCGTTCACGAATTGGGCGCTTCCCGTGATCCTCGTCCCTTAATTTTAGCAGTTGATCCGAAGGCCAAACTGGAAGTGGAAGGAAAGTTAATGGATCTCCAATCGCCTTGGATCATTATTCATCCAGGAGCTACAGCAGAATCCCGACGTTACAAAACCTCGGGTTTTGCAGCAGTCGCTGATTTAATTACAGAAGAACTAGGAATTAAAGTCCTTTTCACCGGTGGGTCTGATGAGAGGGAGATTATTTCTGAAATCCAATCTCTAATGAGACATGATTCAATCAATCTTGCCGGAAAGCTTTCCTTAAAAGAGATGATTGCTTTGATACAGAAAGCACCTCTTATTATCTCCAATAACTCGGGGCCAGTTCATATGGCCGCGGCCTTAGGTACTCCAGTGCTGGTGCTTTATGCTCTCACAAATCCTCAGCACACTCCCTGGATGGTTCCCCATCAAATTCTATACAAGGACGTGGACTGTCGTTATTGCTACAAAAGTGTATGCCCAAAAGGCACGAATGCTTGTCTTGATATTGATCCAGAACTCATTTTTGAAAAGGCCCGAATTCTTTTAGAGGAAGAACCAACTCCCTGTTTTGATTTTCAGGCCATTTATCCATTACCAATTTAGTGAGGTCTATATGATTACCTTAGAGAACAAAAACCTGATGGTTAAAATTAGTGATGGCCGGGGGGCCAGGGTCGAGCATTTTATTGATAAACGAACGGGTAAAGATTGGGTCTGGAAGTATTCGCCCGAAGTAAAGAAAGAACTTCATGAGTTGGATGGCTTTGATGAAAATTGGGAAGGAGGCTGGGAAGAGGTCTTCCCCAATGATGCTCCGGTAGAGATCAATCAATTTAAACTTACTGATCATGGTGAACTTTGGCGCAGAACCTGGCAGCAAATCCCGACGGTGGATAAAAGTGAGGCCCTGTTCGAACTGGAATGCGAAACTTATCCAGTGATCATTCAGAAGCGTTTTCACTTAAGTGAGAGCGAATTGAAAATTAATTATAAAATTGAATCCCGTGCTTCAATGAATCTGCCTTTTATTTTTAAATTTCATCCTGCATTAGCGATTGAACCCGGTGATGAGTTTCATATGCCAGGTTCCTACATGGAGCCAGTCGCCCTGGGCTTTAGTCGTCTCATTGGAATTGATCGAAAAACGGTTTTTCCGATTGGAGTGGCAGAGAGCGGTGAATACGTTAATATCCAAAAGGCCCTCCCAGAGGATGGGCACACTCGGGAATTCGTTAGGCTAAGTCAGTTAGAGGAGGGCATGTGTGCCGTCTTTAACCCCGCCACGCAAACTCGACTAAAATTTCAATTTCCCAAAGATATTTTTCCCTACGTATGGCTGTTTCAAAGTTACGGTGGATTCAATGGTCACTATGTTTCGATGATGGAGCCCACCAATGCCGGCCACTATGATTTAAGCGAGGCCCATAAGAAGCAAGAGTGCGGTGAAATTCGTCCGGGCGAAAAACTCGATTTCTCGCTTCGTCTGACCCTGGAACCCTTAATGAATGTTTAGCAGTGGAGGAATTTTATGGAGAATATTGTGGTGCCAATCTCTGTCGGGGAATTAATGGATAAGATCTCTATTCTCGAAATTAAACAAGACAGGATTGCGGAGTCTCATAAGTTGGAAAATATTAATCGAGAACTGGCCTACCTTCTGGATATCAGAGAAGAAAGAGTTCCTTTTACGGTAGAAGTAGATGAACTTTATGGTCGGCTTAAAGAAACCAATGAGAATCTTTGGGAGATTGAAGATAAAATTAGGAAATGCGAGCGTTCCCAGGATTTTGGTGAAGAGTTTATCCAGTTAGCTCGTTTTGTTTATCATGAGAACGATAAGCGTGCTCAAATAAAATCCGACTTAAATAACAAATTAGGTTCAGCACTTCGTGAAGAGAAATCCTACTCAAATTATTAATGTAAGGGAGTGAAGAAATTCACTCTTTCACTCTTCAAATCATCTTTAAAATTAACTTTTAACATCATGCCTTAAGTGATTCTATAGATTCATCTTCAGTAAAAAATCAGATGACAATTCTATAGGTCGCTTATGTTAAAAAAAATATTCTTCTCAAATGTTTCTCCAATGATCAAACAAGGAGCTAAGAGGCCCCTTGAGTTAAAAGACATTCCTGAACTTCCAAAATTATGGGCCCCACACTCTTATCTCGAAGGTTTTGATAACTTGAGTGGGCAAGGCGGAGGGAAGAAGTTTCTTTTCGAGCAGCTGCGTGTTCTCAAACCTCAAGCGATCAAACTCCTGATCCTTATTTCATTTATTCTCATTTTCAAAATGGTAGCACCTGTACTCATTCACCGTTTGATTGAAACCATTGGTTTAGTCGCAAAAGGTGAGGTTGAGGTTGCTACTGGTCTTTTAACTGCTCTGGGTCTTTGTGGTGTTCAGTTAGTGTCTGCCATCCTTGGACAGCATTACGTCTATCATTCCGTTACTTCAACTCAGTCTGCGGCCAATGGGATTAATCAGAGAATCTCTCAATCGATTTTAAATTCTAAATCCCTTGATTCAAATAAAGGTCAGATTCTTAATCGCACCAGTGCGGATGCAGAGATGGCCGGAGCTTCATTGTGGGCCCTGGGTGAGATTCTGCAAATTGTTCTTACGATGGGAGCGGTTGCTTTTTTACTTTTTAAATATATCGGCTTCACTGCTGTCGCACCCATCGTCATCATGGCCTTTCTTCTGCCATTGAGCCGATTCTTCTCAGGAAAGTTTTCAAAAGTTCAAGGCGAGATCATGAGTCTACGGGATGAAAGACTGGGGCGGATGTCTCAGTTTCTTGATGGTATTCGCGTGATTAAGTCTTTTGTTTGGGAAAAGCATGTTCATAACGAAATTGAAGATCAGCGATCAAAAGAGGAGGCCACTTGGTTAAAGCTCGCGAAGTTTAAAACTCTCTCAAGTGGAAGTTATCTATTCGCAAGTCTCATGGTGACCTTGGTGGCCTTTTCTTCTTACTTGTTTCAAGGCAAAGTTCTTGATGTGGCCACTGCATTTACTTGTTTGATGCTCTTTAGTTATCTAGAGCCATGTTTCAGACAATTACCAAAGGTTTTGGGAGACTTTAGCTCATCATTTATTGCGGGTGAGAGAGTTGCGAGCATTCTTGTATTTCAAGCTCCAAAGAAGTTTTCCCTTGAAGGTGACCGTAAGGCCCCTTCAATCAAAGTTGAAAACATCACGGTAAATTATCCTCAAAAAGAAAAAGTACTGGACCAGGTTTCTCTCGATATTCAAAGTGGTGAGAATGTAGCAGTTGTTGGTGTCGTTGGATCCGGTAAATCAAGTCTCATCAAGCTTATCCTGGATGAGATACCTTCATTTGAAGGTCAAATCAATATCGATGGACATCCTCGTGTTGCCTATGTTCCTCAGGATCCATTTTTGTTTCATGACTCATTAGAAATGAACATCACTATGGGTGCTTCAATTGTGGATGAAATTGTTCTTAAAAAGGCGCTATATGCTTCATGTTTAGAACATGACCTTGAACTATTGCCTGCTGGTCTTGAAACTGAAATCATCGAAGGTGGTGGAAATCTCTCTGGTGGACAAAAGCAACGTGTGAACCTTGCCCGAGCGGCCATGCATGTTCCACAACTGGTGATTTTAGATGATCCTTTCTCGGCCCTGGATCCTAAAACTGAAGGAGAAGTATTTGAACGACTTATTTTAGGATCATGGTCAACTTGTACCCGTATTGTGACGACACATCGACTTGGACATTTGAAGCAATTTGATCGAATTGTTTTTCTTCGAGATGGTAAGATTGTGGCCAATGGGTCATTTGAAGAGCTTCTGGCCTCTAATCATGAATTCAAAAACTTCTATCTTGAGAACTCTAAAGAGGAATCTAAGGGTACTTCTCCGGCCAAAGCGGCAGACGCCCCTCAGAAGAGTGAATCATCTTCAAACCATCAAGTGGTGGAAGTTGAAGATCAGGAGCGAGGTGAAGTTTCTCTAAAACTATACTGGAGTTATATAAGAGCGATGGCAGGATTCTCCAAGAAGAATCTTCCAAAGACCATCGGACTTCTTCTACTGAGCTCTTTGAGTGCCATGATGTTGCCCATTCTTCAAAATTCTTGGCTATCGAAATGGACTCAAAGTTTATCCAGCAATTCGGATATGAATGTCTACTATCTTGGCGTTTATGCCTTGATAGGTCTTTTCACGATATCGGTCTGCGCTTTTCAACATTTTTATTGGTCGAAGAAGGCAATTCATGCGGCGAAATCTCTTCATGGCAAGGCCCTGGATGGAGTGCTTGGTGCTCATGTGCGATACTTTGATGCAAATCCAAGTGGTCGAATTCTAAATCGCTTTTCTCGCGATCTGGATGCAGTTGAAAAGGATCTTTCCTGGTCTTTAGAGGAGGCCTTTATGGCATTCCTTAATTCAATTGGTGCGGTGTTTGTTTTATTAACTGCAATTCCCCTCATGATTACGGTCGTTCTACCTGTTATCGCAGTTTACTTCTTCCTTCAGAAGAACTACCGAGTTTGTATGAGAGAAGCAAAACGTTTGATGTCAGTGGCCCGTTCTCCTCGCATTTCCTCTATTAAAGAGATGCTAAATGGTGCACCGGTTATTCGCTGTTATGGCGCGGAAGAATTCTTTCAAGCGAGATTTACACGTGCACTAAGTGATTATCAAAGAGGTTTCTACGGCGTGGTCCTGATCAACCGATGGTTTTCTATTCGCATTCCTCTTGTGAGTTCAATGCTTTCACTTGCCGCTGCAACTGGGATCATTTTTCTTGGTAAGTCAGGAAATATCTCGGAAGGTCTGGCCGGTATGACACTCATTTATGCTTTCAGATTCTGGGACAGCTTAAACTGGACCGTCCGTGCTTTCGGAGAGGCCGAGGCCCAGATGACCTCTGTCGAGAGACTTGATAGTCTTTCCGAAATTAAAAAGGAAGACGTGAATGCAGGTGAGTTGGTTGATATTGAGCTTAAAGGCGATATTACATTTAATAATGTTTTTGCGAGCTATGCTCCTCACTTACCAAATGTTCTTAAGGGATCAAGTTTTGAAGTTCCGGCCGGAGCGAAAGTAGGTGTAGTGGGAAGAACTGGTGCTGGTAAATCAACTCTCTTTGGCATTCTTCATCGCTTTATTGAAGTGAATGATGGGGAAGTTGTAATTGGTGGAGAGGACATCAAAAATGTTCCTCTAAGAAATCTCCGCTCATCCATTGGTACCATTCCTCAGAATCCGATTCTTTTTAGTGGAACCATACGTTCTAATATCGATCCAATGGGGGACTTTAGTGACCTTGAGATTAGAGAAGTTCTTCTCAGAATTGGTATTAACCTTGATCCTAAAACTGTTGTGAGTGAAGGGGGAGGAAACTTCAGTCGTGGTGAAAGACAGCTTCTGTGTCTAGCGCGTGCCCTTATTCGGAAGACCCCTATTATCATCGTAGATGAAGCGACTGCCAGTATGGATAATAAGACTGATGCTCTTATTCGAGATATTCTTATGAATGGTTGTCCGGGAGTGACAGTTCTGATTATTGCTCACAAACTTCAAAGCGTTTCTCAATGTGATATGTTGATTGAAATGCGAGACGGAAAGGTCTTAGACATTGAGTATAGAAGTAAAACTGAGAAGGCCGAATTAATGTCGGCCTAAACTCTTTCCCAAATCCAGTACGTCACGGCCATGCCACCGTTTTTCAGATGTCTTTTGGTAAGAAGTTTATAATTACTTGGTGCTTTGAAGAGGTCATCCATATCTGAAGGAAGGACCCAACCAAATCGAAGTGGTTTATCTACCGTCATGAACTTCTGCCAGGCCTCGCGCAGAAAGCTTCCGCGTTTTCCTTCAATCTTGATTCGCTCTCCATAAGGAGGGTTACAAATCATAATGAACTCACCATCAATTCTAATTGGAGTTTTCACTGAATCTTGAACTGTGAGTTTTAATTCAGAGTTCTCGGAAACTTTTTTAATCAATACTTCGTTGAGATCAAAACCCTGAACTTCTTTTAATGGAAATGGCATTGTGACCAGTGGTAAGCGAACCATTTTCCCTTTGAAGAAAGGGGCTGTCTCAAAAGCGAAAGGACGAAGATGCAAGGGACGTCTGAAATTAATCGCCTCTGTGAGAAACGTTCCCGAACCACACATGGGATCAACCAATGTCACTTCCTGTTCCAAACCCTGAAAGAGTTCCATCAAAAAAGCAGAGGCCAGATTTTCTCTGATTGGAGCTTCGCCTTTAATGATTTGAAGTCCACGTTTGTAAAGTGGCTCACCCGTGAGATCAAGACTCAACGTTAAGTTATCATCCACCAGTCTTACGTAAAAAGTTTGCGGCGGATAATTTTTCTTTTCCCAGTCACGATTTAAGGGCTGCCTCACTAAGGCATCTGCCAGAGCGCCTCTAATCGTTTCTTCAATACGACCAGTATGCATGAGGCGGCTCTTTGAGCAGCTAATCTCAAACACCGGTTCCGGATGAGAAAGAAATTGATTCCATTTAAAGTTTACAAACTTTTGGTGAAGCTTCGGGAAGTCACGGACCTTAAACTCAGTCACACGCATAAGCATGCGGGTAGGAACTTTCAAAAGTGTGTGGGCCTTAACGATCCAATCCAAATCTGCATTGAGTTCAAGGCCACCTTTTAAGACATCAATCCCTGATACAGGACATTTCGACTCAACTTCCTTTAAAGCAAGGTCTTCGAGTCCAGGAGGTATGATTAAGAAAAGGCGGTATTCCATGGCCCAAGTATGCCTCAAAGTGTATTCTTTAGTCTATGCAGGCTTTTTTAAAAAAACACGGTCCTAGTCACTCAGCTCATAGTCTTAAAATCGAATGGGAATTCGTAGAGAACGAAATGACCATTCGTTTTACCGCCCAAAAGCGCACTTCGCGCCCATGGCTTGCGGATGAAACAAAAACCATGGACTGGTCGAAGAACTGGGGACTTTGGAACACAGACGTAATTGAGGCCTTTTTACAATTAAGAAAAGATCCTCAAGACAAGGCCGCTCCTTATCTTGAAATCCAAGTATCACCACTCAATCAGCCATTTGCTTTGATCATCACTGAACCTCGTAAAACATTTCACCCTCCAAAAGAGCTTGAGTTTACTCATGAATCAAGTGTGGATGGAAGAGTGTGGACAGGTGTGATGAAAGTAAAACTTCCAAGTGAACTTAAAGGCACTCATCTTTATGGTGGCTTCTTTGCTTGTTTGGATCATGAACCCCGTGAGTTCTATGCTCTTGAACCAAATCCAGAGCAGAATCCTGATTTCCATCGACCTGAACTTTTCCTTCCATTGGGAGAAGCGTGAGCGAACTTATTCTTGTTCCTACTCCGATTTCAGATGATCTGCCACTTGAAACAGTGGCACGTGAACGTTTATTAGAAGATGCTCTGAAAGAAGATGTTGTCCTTTTAGTAGAAGAACATAAAGTAGGACGTCAGCGGTGGCTTAAGTGGGGCCTTCCAAGAGAAGCAATTGAAAAATTCCAACTTTTCAATGAACACACTCAGGAAAAAATGCGCCCTGATATCGTTAAGCTTCTGAAGTCAGGCAAGAGAGTTTATCTCTTAAGTGACTGTGGTCTTCCGGCTTTCTGTGATCCGGGACAACACCTAGTGGATGCTTGTCACAAACAAGGTATCAAGGTTACCTCGACACCATTTCCTAATTCGATTGCTCTGGCAGTTGCCCTTTCAGGTTTTTCGCATGACCGCTTTTCTTTTTGTGGATTTGTTCCGGTCAAAGACCCTGAACGCACGGATTGGATGAAACGCGAGCTTAAAAAAAATGAGACCCTGGTTTGGATGGAGACACCGTACCGTTTAAAAAAGCTAGTGGAAGAGCTCTCAAAACTCAACTCTAACCGTGAAATTTTCCTGGGAATGGATCTCGGAAATCCAGCAGAAACCCTCCTGCGTGGAACCCCTGGTTCAGTCATGAAACGTCTGGGAGAGACAGAGAAGCGGGAATTTGTTCTCGTTATTGGCCCAATTTCATAATTATTTCAAATACTTGTATCTATTGCCTTGTCTAACATTTGCTCATGACTTTGTGGTCAGTTTTTGATACATCAAGTCCTATGGAATTTATCCCAAAAGCTCCTTTTTCTGATGAGTTAGCTCAGAGGAAAGGAGACCACATAGAACTCGCAAATAAGGCCCGAACCTCTGCGAGCAAGATTGATTCGCGTTTCAATTATGAACCGCTGTTTTTTGCACATCCAAATTCAGAAGCGAAATGGAAAACCAAATTCTTAAATTTTGATTTGGACTACCCGGTTTGGGTTTCAAGCATGACAGGTGGAACTGAACACGCCAAAAACATTAATGAAAATTTAGCTAAGCTTTGTGCTGAGTTTAAACTTGGTATGGGTCTTGGTTCGTGTCGCGCACTTCTTACTGATGATTCTCGTTTAAATGAGTTCGCAGTTAGAAAATTCATGGGGTCACAGCCATTGTTTGCGAACATTGGCATTGCTCAGGTTGAAGAGCTGGTGGCCAACGGCACTGAAAATAAACTCAATGAAATGGTGAAGAAAGTTGAGGCCGACGGTCTTATCATTCACATCAATCCACTTCAGGAATGGTTTCAGCCTGAGGGAGATCGTTTCACTAAACCTCCTCTAGAAACACTCACCCGCGTCCTGGATAAACTTCAAACGAAAATCATCATTAAAGAAGTAGGGCAAGGCATGGGTCCTAAGAGTCTTCGTGCTCTTCTTGAACTTCCTATCGCAGGGATTGAACTTGCGGCCTTTGGTGGAACAAACTTTACTCTCTTAGAGTATCTTCGTGCGACCAAAGATGAAACAAAAGAACCATTCATCAATGTGGGACATTCGGCCCGCGAGATGGTGGACATCCTGAATGCTCTCCCAACAAGAAATAAAGAATTTATAATCTCTGGTGGAATCACGAGCATGCTTGATGGTTACGAATTAAAAACCAAATTGAAGGCGAAATCACTCATTGGTATGGCGTCGGCGTTTTTAACTCCGGCACTTAATGATTATGAGACCCTTCGTACTTATTTTCTGCGCCAGCGTGAAGCGCTTCTCACAGCGAGAGATCTTCTGGTTAACAGGGAGGAAGAGTGAAAACAGTTAGCGGCTTTTCAAAAATGTCGAAAGAGCAAAAGATTGAGTGGCTTTCAGAGCAGCTTCAAGGCGATTCTTCGGCACTGGTTAAAAATCTAAATCTCTACTGGCATCAGGATCAGGAAGTTCAAAAGCGTTTTGATGAATTTTCTGAGAACACACTTACCAATTACGATTTACCGTTTGGTCTATCACCGAACTTCTTAATTAACGGCAAAGTTTATTCTGTGCCTATGGTGATTGAAGAATCATCAGTGGTGGCGGCCGCTTCTTTAGGAGCAAAATTCTGGCTTGATCGTGGTGGTTTCCACGCCAAAGTTATTTCGACTCGTAAAGTGGGCCAGGTTCACTTCCAATGGCAGGGTGAGAAATCAAAACTAGTTAATTTCTTCGAAGAAGCAAGAATTCGTCTTCTTTCTTCAGTTGAATCAATCACTGCTAATATGGAAAAACGTGGCGGTGGGATTGTTGGTCTATCTCTTGTTGATATGACTGACAAAATTGAAAACTATTATCAAATCAAAGTTGAATGCGAAACTTGTAATGCCATGGGGGCGAACTTCATCAATTCAATCCTTGAAGAGATGGCGCAAGTGTTTAAGCGCGAAGTGATGATGGACTCTCGTTTTGAGAACACTGAGAAAGAAGTGCACATCATTATGTGTATCCTTTCTAACTACACTCCAGATTGTGTGGTTGAGTGTTCGGTAGAATGTCCAATCGATGAACTGGGAACCGTGAATGGTCTTTCTGCTCGCGAGTTTGCTGAAAAATTCGCAACTGCAGTGAGAATTGCTGAAGTGGATCCAAACCGGGCCGTTACTCATAATAAAGGCATCATGAACGGTATCGATGCAGTGGTTCTGGCCACTGGTAACGACTTCCGTGCCATTGAGGCCTGTGCTCATGCATACGCTGCTCGTGATGGTCAGTATCGTTCACTTTCAACTGTGAGCCTTGCTGGTGATAAGTTCAAGTTCTCAATTCGTATTCCACTTGCAGTGGGAACTGTTGGAGGTCTTACTTCACTTCACCCATTGGCGAAAACATCTCTGGCGATTCTGGAGAATCCAACTGCACCTGAACTTATGCAAGTCATGGCGGCAGTAGGTCTTGCTCAGAACTTCGGAGCGGTGAGATCGCTTGTGACAACTGGTATCCAGAAAGGTCACATGAAACTTCACCTTCTCAATATCCTGAACCAATTAGGCGCTACACCGGAACAAATCGAAGAAGGGAAGACACACTTCTCGGACAAGGTTGTTTCCTTTACGGCCGTTAGAAACTTTTTAACTCAATCAGTTCATACTCACTAAAGGTAGGCGCATGCGGGATCAGTATTTCTATGGACATGGTAAGCTACTTTTATCGGGCGAGTATTTCGTTCTAGATGGAGCTCAGGCCCTGGCCTTACCAACAACCGTCGGTCAATCAATGAAGGTGAAATACCGTCATTCTTATCAACCGACTCTTAACTGGAAGAGTGTCGATCACACAGGTAAAACCTGGTTCGAAGCAGATTATGAATTCTGGCACTTTAAACCGATTCGTCCGACAGGTGACGTGACTGAGAAGTTCGTTCAGGACTGTCTATCGGCCGTTCGTCTTCAAAATCCTCATTTCCTTCGTGATGATATGGACGTTTTCGTTGAAACGAAAATCGAGTTCCCGCTTGAGTGGGGTCTTGGTTCTAGTTCAACATTCATTTATAACGTTGCTCAATGGGCCTATGTAAGTCCATTCGAACTTATCAAAAAGACCATTGGTGGCTCGGGATATGACATTGCTTGTGCGCAGGCAATGGGACCACTTTGTTTCCAGAAATTCGAAGGAAAACCTCAGTGGGAATCAGCTCCATTTAATCCTTCTTTTAAAGATGATCTCTATTTCGTTTATCTCGGTCAGAAACAAAACTCTGCCCGTGAAGTGGTGAAGTACACAGATATGAAAATTGAAGGGAAGTCTCAAATTGTGGCGGAGATTTCTCAGCTCACAAAAGAGATGATTCACGCTAATGATCTTGTGACATTCAATAAGATCATTAAGTCTCACGAAGACATCGTGGCGAGCGCCCTTAAATACGAAAAAGTTAAAGATCTTCATTTCAGTGATTACTGGGGTGAAGTGAAGTCTCTTGGTGCTTGGGGTGGAGATTTTGCTCTGGCAACTTCTAACCGCGCTCCTCAAGAGACAAGAGAATATTTTGAAAACAAAGGTTTCACGACAGTGATTCCATTTACTGAAATTGTTCGTTCGGAAATTCAATGAGTCTAATTAGTTCGCTATCTCACTTAGAAGCTAAAGCATATAGCACCACATGGCGCTCGCCTTCAAATATTGCCTTCGTTAAATATTGGGGAAAGAAAGGTCATCAGATTCCGGCCAACCCTTCGCTTTCGATGACACTCAAAGAGTGTTTCACTGAAACGAAAGTGGACTTTAAACCGGCCGACGCTTTGGGTGTAGATTTGTTTTTAGAAGGGAAGCGCGAAGACCGGTTTGCCCTTAAAATTAAAAACTATCTCGAGACATTAACAACAGAGCTACCTTGGTTGAACAAGCTAGCGCTGAATATTGAAACTAAGAACACGTTTCCACATGGTGCTGGAATTGCTTCTTCGGCCTCTGGCCTTTCAGCATTGGCCCTGTGCTTAACTGATTACATCCAGTCTTTTTCTAACGAGAATGATCAGGATCTCTTCTTTAAACGTGCGAGCTTCTTATCGCGTCTTGCCTCTGGAAGCGCTTGTCGTTCGGTTTACGGAGGTTTTACCACTTGGGGTGAGGCAGATTTAGCAGAGGCATCTGATAAGTACGCGACTCCGATTTCTGTTCATCCAGAGTTAGCACACTTAAAAGATACAGTATTAGTGATCAACGATGCAGAGAAGAGTGTTTCAAGCCGTGATGGCCACACTCGCATGAAAGAGCATGCTTTTGCCGAAGCTCGTTTCGCCCAGGCAAAGCACAACTTCAAAGGCATGGTAAATGCCATGAAGTCAGGTGATATGGAAGAAGTTGGAATGATCCTGGAGCAAGAGGCCTTGAGCCTTCATGCCATGTTCTTAACTTCACCAAATGCTTTCACACTATTTAAGCCTAATTCTATTGCGGCGATGGAACTCATCTGGGACTTCAGACGTGAGACCAAGCTTCCACTTTATTTTACTTTCGATGCTGGACCAAATCTTCATTTGATCTACCCGGATGTATTTAAGAACAAGATTAAAACTTTTATTTCCCATGAACTTGCTCCTCTTGCAGTGAAAGTCATCGATGATGAGAGAGGCGAGGGACCAGTTAAATGCTAACTCCTATGTATCCAGCGAAAGTATTACTTCTGGGTGAATACACCATCTTAAATGGCTCGAAGGCCCTGGCCCTTCCGTATCATGAGCTTTCAGGGAAGTGGTCTACTGAAAATAACGAAACTGAAGTGAGAGAAAATTCCCGCAAGAGTCTTTTGAATCTTGCTGAGAAAATGAATCTTCCTCTTTTAAAGAAAGATTTGGGTGAAGGCCTTTGGTTTGATTCATCTATTCCACAAGGTTTTGGTTTAGGTAGTTCCGGTGCCGTCATCGCAGCTGTGTTTGATCGTTATGGAAAAACTCAGGATGATTTAGAAGCAAATAAGATCGCCCTTGCTCGTCTGGAAGATTTCTTCCATGGTTCGAGTTCTGGTTTTGATCCTTTAGTCAGTCATATTCAAAAACCTCTTCTCATTCACAACGTGCATGAGGTGGAAGTTTTAGAAGAGCGTCCAAATCTTAAAGGCTTTTTCCTGGTAAATACCGGTAAGCCTCGTCAGACAGGTCCGCTTGTTTCCATTTACCAAGAGAAAATGAAAGACCCGCAATTTAAACAGGGTTGTGCAGAGATTCTGGCCAAAGATGTTAACTTTGCCATTGATGCAGTTTTAAAGAATGATACAACGAACCTCTTTCACCATATTTGGCACATTTCGAAATTCCAGTGGGAGTTCTTTCCGGAAATGATTCCAACTTCTGTCCGTGGCCTTTGGGCACAGGGTCTGGAGACGGGCGATTTCGCTCTGAAATTGTGTGGAGCAGGTGGCGGTGGTTTTCTATTGGGATATAGTAACAAACTCGATTTGCATGAAATGAGACAAATTTTAAATACTCATGAACTAAGGGACCTGACATGAAATGGATTTTGCTTTTTTTGTTACCGACTCTTGCTTTTGCTCAACCTTCTAAAGAACAACAATTCCGATTCAGCTTAAATACAGTCATTAAGAATTCAACTATGCCGGACGTTCGTCCAGGAATGGTTGTGGCATCTCCTAGCCGCGAAAACCCTGATTATTACTATGACTGGGTCCGTGATACGGCCCTGACATACAGAGCGATGGTGGATTACTACGAGCTAACGAAAAATCCACAAATCAAAAAAATGATCTTCACTTGGATTGACTCTGAAACTTACCGTCAGAATCAGCCAACTTTCACGGGCCTTGGTGAGCCAAAATACTTCATCGATGGTTCTGGTTACACAGGTGGTTGGGGACGTCCGCAAAATGATGGCCCGGCTCTACGTGCTGTTGCCATGATTAAATTTGCTCGACTGATGCTTCAGGAAAATAATCAGGACTATGTTCTGAAGAAACTTTACCACGGCGTTATTCCGGCCGATTCTCCTATCAAAAAAGATCTTGAATACACGGCCCACCACTGGAGAGAGCCAAGCTTCGAGCTTTGGGAAGAAGAAATGGGTCTTCACTTCTACACACTTCTTGCTCAGCACACTGCCCTTCAAGAAGGTGCAAAGCTAGCTCAAGAACTTGGTGACGCTGGAGCTGCTGATTTTTATAACGAGCAGGCGAGACAAATTGGTCAGATGCTATTGTCACAATTTACTGACGCTAATATCGGGATCAAAGCAACTATCAGACGCGTAAATGGTGGTCTTGGATATAAGACTTCAAATATTGATGTGGCCCCACTTCTAGCGCTTAACCACAATGCCCCTTACCAAAAGCTCTTCTCGCTAAAGTCACCACACGTTGTGAAGTATGTGAACACGCTTGTTTCTGTTAACCGTCAGATCTACAAAGTGAATCACGACTATCCAAATCTGGGAGTGGCGATTGGCCGTTACCCGGAAGATAAGTACGATGGTTATGTGACAACGAAAGAAGGTAACCCATGGTTCCTTTCTACACTTGCTCTTGGTGAGTTTTATTGCCAGGTTCGCAACGAAGCTAAAAACAGCAAGCTAAATGACCTGATTGAAAAACAATTTGCTCGTGCTCTTTTCCATTCTGATAGAAAGGGTGCGATGTCTGAGCAGATCAACCGTTATGACGGTCACATGCAAGGTGCTTATGAGTTAACGTGGTCTCATAATGCTTTCATGACTGCCATGATGAGATGTGGATTAGTTAAAAGAAAATAAATGAGTAAGGGCCCATACGGGCCCTTTTTTTTGATTAATGATCTAAGTTTCTTGGGCCTTCATCGTTCTTGATGAGGGAGAGTTTCACCGCATACGACATTGATTTTGCCGGCATGAAATCAAATTCTTTGGTTTCTGGTTTTTTCGTTTTCCAGTCTTCCGATACCATAGACGCTTTCGCGATCTTTCGATCCATCACAATTCCTGTTTCAAACTGTGAGCGAAGAGTTTCAAACAACCCAAGCTTGGCCTGGATTCTCTGAACCGGTGCTACTTTTGAAATATCAGTCAGAAGATCACGGATCACATCGGAACGGTTTTCCGATTCATATGTTTCACTTAAAAAACCCGATTCAGTTAAAGCACGTGCTTTAATCGGAGCTCCTGAAAGGACCCAATTACGAGCAAATGATGGAGAGATAAGAGTAGAGAGCATGCTCATCCCACCAGCCGCCGGAACGAGTCCGTAGTGGCAGTGATTGAAGCTGATCTTAGCGTTGCGAGAAGCGATTCTGATATCAGCACCAAGAGCGAATTCTGAAGCAAGTGTTTCAGCACCATCACCAAGATCAATCACCACTGTCTGTGGAAGCTGCATCATAGCGAAGATGATTTTTTGAAGTTTTGTATTAATTTTATCCAGGCCAGATGCAGAGGTCTTAGGCAGCGTTTCATATTCGTATCCGCTTGAGAAAAAAGAAGATGATGAATCAATAAAGATGGAGTTGATTTCGACACGAGTCGTGCACCAAGCGAGGAGGCTCTCAAGTTCAAACAACATCTCGAGACGGAAAGCATTGTTCCAGTCTGGACGATTAAGAGTCACGAAAAGAGTACGAGTCGTCTTTTCAAGCCTCGTGGAGATTGTTGTGTAATTGAAGAGAGTCTGCATGTCACCGTCCTTGGTTTCTCTGCTTTGGTTAAGGAGCTTTTCTCTTCACCATTCCATGGCAAAGAATTAAATCTCTTCAATATTTTTTCAAACTTTCAGGGGGAGTGTCAAAGGGGAAAAAAAGTGGTGAGAAATACTTGGTCTTTTTAGAAGATGTCGTCCTGATAATTTCTTTCTTCTATGCTGTTATCTTCCTTGATTTCGAGGTTAATTCGGCCTACTTCACGGCCGTCTGAGGTCTCAACAATGACTCGCCAGCTGCCTAAGTGATAGAATTGTTTAGAACCGAAGCCTCGGAACCCCTCATCTCGCCCACCCAGAATATTTAGAGGGATGGTGTCTTCCAGCACCCATCCGCGTTTGGGGTCATCATAGAACCATTTCAAAAATACCTGGTCCTGAAATCGTGCTGGGGAAAAAATTGATAATAGAATAGTGACCTTGTCGCCGGTTCGGGCCAGAAATTCCTGGGATCCCTTGTCCCAGACCTTCCAAAACGGGCGAAGGTGCTTGCCGATATACTTGCCGTCGACTTTTTCAACCGTGTAGTAAACGCCGATCTTTTTTACCGCCACCGGAACCGGTGGAATGAGCGAAGTATAGTAGCCAATCAAGAAAACCAAATGGACGGCCACTGCCGGCATCAAAACATGTAGTCTAAGTAAATGAACGTGCTCTTTGCCTTTAAAGTTTAATTTCCAAACCAAGAGCATCACTGTTCCTGAGCTCATCATCCCTAACCAAAAAGGTATCGCACCCACATGTCCCATCAGAATGGGATAGAAGAAAGCGAAGTAGCTCATGACACAGATATTGTAGAGGATCACTCGTACCGGAAGACCCAGTTTCTGAATTCTCGGAACTTCATTGGCGAGCATTAGACCCGCGAGAAGAACAATAAAGAAGAAGGACGTGATGGCCGAGGCCGAAGTGTAGTAAAAAATCGTGTAAGCAGAAAGGAGAGATCCAAACAGGAAGTGCACCACGAGATTATGGTATTGCCAGAATTTTTGTCCGCGCTCTGATAAGGCCAGAGTACCAATAGTGATTCTGATCTCACAGATGAGAAGTGTTCCCAGAATGGTGAGATAGATCGCCTGTTGAACCAGGTTTAACAGATCATCAATTCGTCCCAGAGTCAGGACATCAAACAGAAATCCCGCGCAGAAAACGATAATAGAGACCAGCACCTCATGGTGCTGGTAGAACTCTAAAAATCGATTTTTAACATGGAGAATTTTTTTGACCACGGTCTAGTGACCTTCGAGGAATCTCTCGGCCTTAATAGCAGCTTGGCAACCAGAACCCGCAGCTGTGATGGCTTGACGGTAGTAAGAATCTTGAACGTCACCACAAGCGAATACACCTGGGATATTTGTTTCAGGACCGTTCTGAGTTTTAATGAAGCCGTGATCGTCTAGAGTGATCTGACCTTTTAGAAATGCTGTGTTTGGATTGTGTCCAATTGCATAGAAAAGACCATCAGTTTCACGCTCGTGCTTATCACCTGTTTTAAGGTTCTCAACGACGATTGAAGATACACCAGCTGGACCTGATTTAATTTCAGAAACAACTGTGTCCCAAAGGAACTCAATCTTAGGATTGTTCATCGCACGCTCTTGCATTGCTTTTGAAGCACGAAGAGTGTCTTTACGGTGAACGATATAAACTTTTTTAGCGAACTTGGTGATGAAAGTAGCGTCTTCCATGGCTGTGTCACCACCGCCCACAACGTGAACGATTCTGTCACGGTAGAAGAAACCGTCACAAGTTGCACAAGTAGAAACACCACGGCCAGTTAGTTCTTTTTCATTCGGAAGACCTAGCCATTTAGCTGAAGCACCAGTTGAAATAATCACTGTCTCAGCAAGGTAAGTCTGGCCGTTAGAAGCAGTCACTGTGAATGGACGCTTAGAGAAATCTACGTCTGTACACATAAGAGATTGGAATTCAGCGCCGAAACGAGCAGCTTGTTTTTTCATGCTCGCCATAAGTTCTGGACCCATAACTCCGTGCTCGAAGCCAGGGAAGTTTTCCACTTCTGTCGTAAGAGTTAGTTGCCCACCAGGCTCGTGCCCTTCAAGCACAAGAGGTTTAAGGTCAGCGCGACCAGTATAAATAGCAGCAGTCAAACCAGCAGGGCCGGTTCCAATGATGATGACTTTACGTGTTTCCACAAAGGCCTCTTAGTTTTTTTCTTCGTTAGTTTGGATACCAAGTTTCTTTTTGATAATGGCCGGACGATCATCCATGTCTGGATTCATTTCATAATAGGCCTTAACAGAAACTAGATCTTTTGGATGTGGAGCTTTTTCTGTTGTTACGAATTGTTCACCAGTAAGTGAGCACTCGTAGTTATAAGTAATTTTCTCGCGTCTGCGTTTCATGAAATTTCCTTTTTGAACTGATACTTTGTTATAGAGTTTTTGCAACGCTTTATCAAGGACTTAAAGAAAGCGAGTGGTCCTATGACATTGCTCGTAAATTGAGTGTTTTCATCACGTTGTTTCTTTGTCACAATATTTTCATGAACTTGATTAAATGGATGTTGATCAATCTTGTGCTGCTTATGGTCACAATAGCTCCCGTATGGGCGCTTAATGGGGCCGTTCTACTCGGGCAGTCTTCTAGCGGGCAAACCGCGGTCTTTAATCTAGGTGTTCATGACGGAGTTAAGGAAGGCGATTACGCGGTAATTGTTAAAGAAATCCGTGATCTCGATACCCGTGACCTGCGTTTAGTTCCAGTGGCAAAAGCGCGAAATATCAAAATCAATACCGGCAACTCGGTTTGGATCCTCTACAAAATTTACGATGCAGAATTAATGGTGAAGGGCCAAAAATATTTGATCCTTGCTGAATCGGCCATGATGAGTGGTCGTCGCGATCCTCGTCTGGGTCGAATTAGCGTTGTTACGACTAAGGACAAGCGGGCCTTCGAAGTTCAGAAGGCTTTGGGTGACGATAAGGACCGCATCGCTAAACTAAAAAATCAATATCCGGAAATTGCCGACCTCCATAAAAGAGACATGCGCTCTGATAACGATGTGGATGTAATGGATGTTGAGGGTTGGAAAAAACTTAAAGATGAGAAATATCGCACGGCCCTTTATAAAAGTCCGTCGCAAGATGACTTTCGCCGCGAACTGAATCTTAATACATTTGAAAAACTTGTTACGGGTTACCTGAAAAAAGTTAATGATCCGAAGTTTAGCTATGATCAGTTCTATGATGAGCAGATGAAAGACGACTTCAGTAATGAGTTCAGAAAGCGTTCGAACTTCAGCACAGAGTATGAATCATTCCTTTCTAATCAGTCTCAAAAAGCGATTGGAGATGCAAAACTTTATCGCGCGATCTTGGAGAAAGGTGACAGTTGGTCAGAAGATTTCTCTGACGAGGAACTTCGTGGAACTTTAAGACAGGTTTCAGTTCTTCAGGAAAAAGATCGTCGTGACTATGTGATGTCGGCACCAAACCGTTATACGGTTTATTTGGGTTATGGGCTTGGACTTAACGATCCTCAAACCGATGCCGATACTCGCTACCGCCGAGACACTCGTTATTCAGTTGATCTTGATTTTGAAGCAGTCCCTTTTTTAAAGCATGAAACACTTGAACGCTTTACCCTAAATGCGACAGTTCGCTCAAACAAAACAGCCTTTGATGCTTCTGGAAGTAATGCCAATGTAGATGAGTATTCATTTACGGCCGGTGCCAACTGGTATCCTTTATATGCGCCTTATGTGATTGAAGCGCCGGTAGTTTTTTTGGGAGTCTATCTTCGTAGTGGATGGGCCGCAGTTGAAGCACCAGCGGTCGCGGAAAAGGCCAACTATACTGTGCTTTCACTCCCGGGAATTCGCGCGGGGATGAAGTATAACTTTAAAAATAATCTGGCCCTCCGAGTGGCGGCCAGCATGGAAAGCTTACAATTAGATCGATATGAGCAGAGTAAACTGGGATCAGTTCTGCCTGATCAGACCAGTGTAGCGGAAGGGAAATTGAACTTCGCTCTGGCCTATTCATTTTAAGGGGAAAGATGAAGATTTTTGCATTGCTCTTGTTAGTGGTTTCTTTGCCTGCCTTAGCACTTGAAGTTGATGAAAAACTTACGGTTCGAGTGGTTAAGACTTCTGAGTCTCGCAAAACACTTATGGTGAATCGTGGTACGGAAGATGGATTGGTTGAAGGCGATCATGCAAAATTTATCGTTACGGCCGGTATCGTTGCCCGTGCGGTTTGTGTGAGAGTTTCTCCAACCCGTTCAGTGTGGTCAGTGTATCGTCTAGTAAATGCTGATTTCATCGTGAATGATTCAGTAATGACTCTTAAAATTTCTCCGGCGGTAAAAATCACGAAAGATGAATCTCAGGCCCTTGTTCAAGAAGATACTCCTACTCGTGCAGCTGCCGATCCAACTCAATTAGGAATTCCACTTGCCGATGGCGCTCAGGATTTAGCGGCCGGTGCTGGCGGTGATGATGCTCTTTCTTCTGCCGATCTTAAGGCCCTGGAAGAAAGTAATACTCCAACGATCATTCCTGAGAAGAACATGGAGATCTTCGGTATCCTGAATATATCTGGTCTTACTTCAAGTACAAAGACCGATACAGGTGACAACTCTTTTAATAACTCTCAGTCGTATCACCATATTGGTCTAGGCGGAGAGTATTACCCTCAAAAAGAGCGTGAATGGTATTCACATTTTTCTTTAGAGGCGAACATCAATCTTATGCGCCAGAACAGTCAGGCCTATGAAGGTGCTACATCTACGAATGATGTAACTGAATTTGCACTTGGAATTAACTGGCATCCGACTAAACTTCCAAGTAAGACTCTTGATTTCATCCCTTACTTCCACCTTGGTGCGAACATGGGAAGTGTGAAATCAACCTTCTCACCGGGTGAAGAAAACGCTGGTGGTCCTGAGCGCTCTGCCACTGGTAGTACCGCTGGTTTCTCTGCCGGCTTTGGTTATAAGTTTTATACTCAACGTGGCTTTGGTGCCCGAGCTCTCCTTGATTACTACTACCGTTCAGAAAGTTACGGTGAAGATGATCAAACGGATAAGTTCAATAAGACCGTGGGCGGACCTCGACTTATGATTGGGCTTGGTTACCGATTCTAAAAACTTAATGAGTGATCCCATTAGTTTTCCTAATGGGATCATTAAATCAATTAATTTTACTAATCTCAGTCACTTAATTATCTTACATAAATTGACCCGGAGGTCATTTTATGTGGGGATTTCATTCATTAGTTTTCCTAGTTCTTCTGACTGCATGTCATGTCAATTCTGCCTGTATTCAAGGGAAAGGTGGGCATGATTTATTGGCAATGGTAGTGGAAAATGCCAAGGCCTGTCCTCAGAATGTTCGTGAGTTCAAGTCCCTACTGGCCGCAGATGGAATTACAACTAGGCCAGCAATGGTGGCCAATCGTGGGGCCCATAATCCCAAAGAAGGAAGTTTTAGTATTTTCGAATCCGCAATCGGCTTTTCGAAAGGGTTGAATATAAAAGTTAATCCTGAGTTTTTGTATTTTGGTCATTTTACGGGTCTCAATTCTCAGAAAGAAATTCTCCTTGATCAAGAGTCTGTCCCTGGGAAGCTTTTAATTGAGGCGATTGCCTTTGATTTTAAAAAGAACGTCTATAATTTTTATGAATTGGTGGGGACTTCGAACGGACCCCAGTGGTTTTACAGAGGGGATTCTTTTGATGCCTATGAGGACAATAAATTTTTAAAGATTGGTGAGAGACCGCAATTTGGTACAAAGATGAGATGTTCTGCTTGTCACAACTCAGGTGGACCCATCATGAAAGAATTGGCCTTTCCCCATAACGATTGGTGGAACAAACGCACTGGTCTTCCTTTTGCTCCTAATAAATTATCAGAGGAGATGAAGCAGTACCTTTCTCAGTTTATTGATGCTTCGGAATTCTCACAAAATGTAAAAAGAGGTCTTCTTCTAGTAGAGAACAAAAGAATCTCTAAGAGAAGAAGTCTTCAAGAACAGCTTCGTCCTTTGTTTTGTTCAACGGAAATTAATCTTGTTTCAGATGTAAAACCACTGTCAAGCCCGGTAGGTGTGATTGATGTTTCTTCAGAGGTCTTTGTCGATCCACTTTTGGCTCCGAAAGGTGTTCTCAGAATGGAAAAAAGACTTTATCTCACTGCCTTGCAGGTTTTGGGTTTCCGTTTTCCTGAAACAATCCTGCAGGATGCTGGTCATGCATTCCTTGCTCCAGTGAGAAGTGAGGTGAATCAATTGCAGGTTCAACAACTGATTGCTGAGAAGGTGATTTCTGAAGAGTTTGCAGTCGATATATTGAGTGTGGATTTTAAAAATCCATTATTCTCAAAAAAAAGATGTGAGCTATTGAAACTTGTCCCAGAAAATTCGTCATGGGAGGAGGGGTTTAAAAAGAACCTTTACGGGATTAACACTGAGATTTCACTCAAGCTCGCCTATGATCTCGAGACTCAAAACAAAGAAGAGCATAGAAAGATCGCCACTCAGTATCTCATAACTAAGCAAGCGTTTTGGAAAGACCAGAAGCAGGTGATTGATGAGATGAGACAACTCAATGTCCTCAGACAATCGGTCTTTGACGATGAGATTTCAAAGAATCCAAGAGGTCAAATTCTGGAGCCTGGTTTTAGAGTGATCTTTCCCGTCCTAGCGAAATAATGCTTTCACGTCGTCTACCGGAAGTCCCATCACATCTTTTAAGTGGTGGGGCTCATCTAAGATCGACAGTCTGCGTTTCACCAAATCTTCAAACGTCGTCACATACTCAGTGATAATAATTTTCTTCACCATCTCAAGAGTGAGTTTTGGTTGTTCGCCAAATGTTGGCATCACTGAGTGCTGTCTTAGCGGATTCAGAGTGTAATTTGGATGATAGGCCTTACCCAAACGAGGAACGATCTCTTGAGCAAGCTCCTGAGTCATACGACGGAAGGTCGTGTATTTTCCCCCAAGCATCACATAAGTGAACTGATCAGGACGGAAGATTTTATGAAAACGAGAGACCTTGCCGAGGGCCTCAGGTGCGCCTTCTTCACGGACAAGCGGACGAACTCCCGCAAAAGTAGAAATGATGGAGTCTTTCGTAAGATTAGAATTCGGGAAATACTGACGAAGAACATCCAGTAGATAATTTACTTCCTTCTCAGTGGCCTTGATGTTGAACATGTCCTGATCAACCGGAGTTTCAGTTGTTCCTACAAGAATAGAGTGGCGTTGAGGAATCACAAACACGACACGATTATCTTTAGTGGTTAAAACCACCGAGCCTTTAGCATCAACAGAACCTTCTTTAAGCCATAAGTGAATGCCCTTCGAAGGAGCGAGCTGCGGAGTCCAGGGGACATTGAGCTTTGGCAATAATTTATCAGTGAATGGGCCAGTCGTGAAAACCACGAACTTTGCTTTTACTGTCTCTTTATGAGGAGTGCGCATGGATTGATAAGTTACTTCATAACCATCGGCAACTTTCACTGTCGAAATTACTTCGTGATAACTTAAAGCATTCGCACAAGGCTCAAGAAGAGCGTCGTATAGGCACTCAAGTGTCAATTTGGCGTCATCTACCACACCGTCATAATACTTTCCTGCACCCATAAGACCTTTCGGCTCGAGGGAAGGAATTTTTTGAACGGTCTCCTCTGGGTTAAGCATGTCATGAGCTTTATTCTGAAAATGCGAAAGGAAATCATACAAAAACAAACCACAGCGAAGCATCCAGGGTTTGTACTTAGAATAGTCGTAAAGAGGCAGATAAAAATCACGCTCAAAACACAGGTGAGGAGTAAGCTTTAACCAGAGATTTTTTTCTTCCAGGGCCTCTTGAACCAAAGCGAAGTCCGCATTCTCAAGGTAGCGAATCCCGCCATGAAGCATCTTGGAAGAGCCCTGCGAGGTCTGGGAAGCAAAGTCGCCTTTATCGATTAAGAGAGTAGAAACACCGTTAAGCGCCAGGTCACGGATAAGACCACAACCGTTGATGCCTCCACCAACGATCACAACTTCATAAGACTTCATAGTTTATTGACCCAGACCAGATTTCCCGTACAGGTGAGACGATATTTGTAACCCCCAATTCCAAATTCAGAAGGAATCGGAGTCAGTTGATAATTAAGACCTACCACTGCATTGGAGTGGGCCTTAAGAGCATGTGCTTTTAATTTTTGGGCCAGTTCCTGATAGTGGCGTGGAATTTCCTCGGAGCCCTCATCTTCTACGATGTGGCTATCGAGCATTTTGTGTTCAGAGGCAACACCCATATATCTCATGACCTGATAACCCTCTAGTCCTGAAGTTGCAGACACAATGATCTGCGAGATCTCGAGCTTAGGATCATCAAAATGGAAGCTATGAGTTTGGTTCTGATAGAGGTTATGTTTCGAGACAATTCCTGTCTCAGGAACTTCCTGATGTTTCGGCGGATGAATTTCATCCGATAGACCCACCTGGATGTCGATATCAAAACGACGAAGTTTGTGTGCGAGGAATATCGCCGCATATTCTGAGATTCGAGGAACTAAAAGCATTCCGCGCATCAGGCGGTTTTTAATTTGTTCTTCTGGATCAATGAGTAGACTCAGTTCTTTTAACAAAGTCACGATGTCGTTTACATCTTCGATGTAACGAACATTTTTAATCAGAACGCTGAATGAAGGGTTTCCTTCTGAGGCCATGCCAGTGAAACTTGAGCTTTCAGAGAATTTTTTCAGGTCTTCGAAGTTTTCCGGGGCCTTATATTCGTGTTTTGGAGGAGTGTAGACTGGTTCGGGTTCAGGCCCTGGTTCGGTCGCAAATAACGGCTCAGGTTCTGAGCTAAATTCCGGCTCCGCTTGAGATGTAAATTCTTCCTCAGGTTCAGTGGTAAACGTTGACTCAGGCTCCGAAGTTTCGAATGTTGTTTCTTCGGTTGAAAAAGCATCCCTGCCAAAGTCAGTCACTTCTTCAGTAGTGTCGGCCCCAAACTGAATATCTTCAGTCTCAAATGTTGAAGATTCTTCAGTGCTGGCCCCGAAATCAGTTTCAAAGCTTGTTTCAAATGAAGTTTCTACTTCATCTTCAGGAGTTTCAGGTAGGTCGGGAAGCTCAGAGGGGAAATCGGGCTCAGGTGGGAGATCCTCGTCAGCATTCAGCTCGTGAATGTACTCACCAAGGTCCTCAATTCGAGTAAGATCCTTCTTATTAGAACTCATCAGCAATCCCTGCTTCAGTGTTAAAAGGGCGCGAGTATGAGTCGCGCCCGCTTATAAATGTACTAAGCTCCGTGACAAGACTTAAATTTTTTCCCTGAGCCACAAGGGCAAGGATCATTACGTCCTACTTTAACTGTAGCACGAATAATCTTTTTTTCCTCTGCCATTGCTTCAGCGGCCATGGCGTCCTGGTGGGCCTTAAGTTGTGCCTGGAGAAGTTTTTCCTGCTCACGGTGGATGGCCTCAATTTCTTCTTGAGTCATAAGCTTGATGTGGGAGATACGCTCAACCACAGCACGCTTGATAGCAAACTTCATGTTCTCATAGATCGTGAAGGCCTCGCGCTTATACTCAACCAGAGGATCTTTCTGGCCGTATGAGCGTAGGTTAATACCTTCTTTCAAATGGTCCATGGCAAGAAGGTGGTCTTTCCAGAACTGATCGAAAGTCGCAAGAAGGACTTCGCGGTACGTATACTTCACTTGCTCCGGATCAAATCCTTCAAATTTCTTCTGAATGGAAGTTGCGCCGACTTCTCTTAGGTAGTCAGCAAGTTCACCCTTATGTTTTTGAGAGCACTCTTCCGGAGTTAGCGTTTGCTCAACACCGAAAGCATTCTTCGCGGCTTGATTGATTTCATCCCAAGGGAAGTCACGAACAGTGCCTTTCTTCTCAGGCTGATACTGAGCTGCTAGTTCAAACGCCACTTCATCAATGAAGTCCTGAATAAGTTCGTTGTTACCTTCGTCATTAAGAATGTCACGACGGATTTTATAGATAACTTTACGTTGCTCATTCATCACGTTATCGAAATCAAGTAAGTGCTTACGGATATCGAAGTTATGAGTCTCAACTTTCTTCTGAGCTTTGGCGATGGCGTTTGTGATCATTGAGTGCTCGATAGGCTCATCGTCTTTCATACCAAGCTTCACCATGATGCCTTTAATTCGGTCTGAACCGAAAATACGCATCAGATCGTCTTCCAGAGAAAGGAAGAACTTCGAAGCACCTGGGTCACCTTGACGACCAGAACGACCACGAAGCTGGTTATCGATACGACGAGATTCGTGTCTTTCAGTACCGATGATGTAAAGACCACCAAGGGACTTTGTTTCAGCTGTTAGTTTAATATCGGTACCACGACCGGCCATGTTTGTGGCGATAGTTACACCACCACGCTGACCAGCTAGAGCAACGATTTCGGCCTCACGAGCGTGGTTCTTGGCGTTCAGAACTTCGTGCTTGATGCCTTTAGAAGAAAGAACGTTAGAAATAAGTTCAGATGATTCAATTGAAATTGTACCAACCAGAACTGGTTGACCTTTCTTATGGCATTCTTCAATAAGTTTTGCCACGGCCTCGTATTTTGCCTGGCGAGTTGCATAGACAACGTCCGCCTGGTCATTTCTGATCATTGGAAGGTTAGTCGGGATAACCACTACTTCAAGGTTATAAATTTTCATGAACTCGTCAGCTTCAGTATCAGCTGTACCAGTCATACCTGAAAGCTTTGAATAAAGACGGAAGTAGTTCTGGAAAGTAATTGAAGCAAGTGTCTGGTTTTCAGATTTTACTTCTACGCCTTCTTTTGCTTCTACCGCTTGGTGAAGACCGTCAGACCAACGAGACCCTTCTTTCATACGGCCAGTAAATTCATCTACGATGATTACCTTGCCGTCACGAACTACGTAATCCACTTCGTTTTTAAAGAGCGTGTGGGCCCGTAGAGATTGGTTAACGTGGTGAAGAGTTTCGATGTTTCGAACATCATAAAGGTTACCGATTTGAAGAAGCTCTTGAACCTTCAAGATACCTTCTTCAGTCAGAACTGAAGATTTTGCTTTTTCATCCACTGTATAGTGAGTGTCTTTTACAAGTTTAGGAATGATTTTATCAACCACACCATAAAGACGCGTATCACCTTCAGAAGGACCCGAGATAAGAAGCGGAGTACGTGCTTCGTCGATTAAGATTGAATCGACCTCATCCACGATACAGAAGTGGTGTTCACGTTGAACGTAATCGTTAAGATCGAACTTCATGTTGTCGCGAAGGTAGTCGAAAGCGAATTCGTTGTTTGTTCCGTAAGTGATGTCAGCTTGGTAAGCGGCCTTACGATCTTCGTCGTCCATGTTTGCGATAATTACGCCAACAGAAAGACCAAGCCAGTTATATAGTTTACCCATTTCATGAGAGTCACGTTGAGCAAGGTAGTCGTTCACTGTTACAAGGTGAGCGCCTTTGCCAGCAAGAGCATTAAGATAAAGTGGGAGAGTCGCAGTAAGAGTTTTACCTTCCCCGGTTTTCATCTCAGAGATTTTACCCTGGTGAAGTGTAATACCACCCAGCATCTGTACGTCAAAGTGACGCATGTTCATTACACGGCGGCCTGCCTCACGAACAACTGCGAACGCATCCGGAAGGATGTCATTAACAGTAGAACCTTTCTGAAGCTTGTCTTTGAAAATCTGAGTTTGATTTTTCAACTCATCATCCGACATCGCCTGATACTTCGGCTCGAGGGAATTGATTTCCGCCAAAATTGGCTTTAGAGCGCGCATGTCACGATCTTGTTTTGTACCAAATAGCTTGCGCATCATCGAATCTAACATAGGAAAACCTTTTCTTAATCGAGGATAAAATATAATGGATCAACAGCGATGCCATTGACCCTAACTTCATAATGTAAGTGCGGACCAGTAGAGTGGCCGGTGTTACCAACACCTGCCAGAAGCGCTCCACGTTTTACTTTCTGTCCTGCGCGTACACTGAGTGACTGATTGTGAGCATAGATGGTTTCAATTCCATACCCATGATCGATTTGAACGAATTTTCCAAATCCGGCCTTCTCTCCTGAGAAAGTGACAATTCCGTCTGCAGGCGCATGTACAGCAGTTCCGTAAGGAGCACCAACATCCAGCCCTTCATGCATCTTCAGACGACCGGCCCATGGAGACATACGCTGCCCAAAATAACTCGTAATCCAGCCGTCGGCCGGGAGAATGGTTGGCGTTGAATTCAGGAAAGATTCTTTGTCTAAAAGATATTGATCGAGAGCATGGATGTTGTTTTCGATACTCGAAACAACTTCTCTAATTTGATAATACTTGAAATCGAACTTGGCGTAGTCGTTTGATAGGGCAAAGCTTCTACGAGCTAGATCAGACCATTGTTTAGTTAGAAGGTAACTGCGCTCAAGGCCCAAAGTGGCCGCGATTTTTTTGTCGTAAAGAGATTTTAGTTCTTTGAACTTTGGTTGATCTTCCATGTCGCCTTCGAATTTAAAATCCAAAGATGAGTTCAGGTCTTCCAAGTTGAAAGATTCTTTTGTTTCTTCGTTGTTGTTATTAGTCGGTTTGTAGATTGGGCCCTTGCCGCTGATATCTTCAAGACCGGTAATCACACGAAGTTTTTTCTCAAACGTGTTGATACGTTTTAAGTCATCACCCAAAGTATTCATCTTCATTTGGAAAAGTTGAATCTGTTCTTTGAGCTGACGGTTTTCAATTGAAAGATGTTTGTTTTCGTAAACCTGCTGAAGAATTTTCCAATAATCGTAGGCCAGCACGCCAATTAACATGACCAGCATCACTGACATGAAGGCGAGAGACTTAAATAAAACAGTTGGTATACGATAGGTCTTAACCCCTTTTTGTTTTTCAGGGACGACCATCACGGTGTAGTACTTATCCATGCCAAATATTTTAAGCGCAGATACCTTGAATGGGAATACAAAACATTGAAAAGATTGGATTAAGAACTAGGCCTGGGCCACGGCCAGAATAACCGAAATATTATCCTGCCCGCCATTGTCGTTTGCCTGCTGAATGAGCTCTTTTACGGTCTGTTCAACGTCAGATAACTGGCAACGAGATGGGTCAGAAATGTTTCTCTGCACGATATGCAGGATGTCTCCATCGCTCACTTTGCCGTGCAATCCGTCAGAGCAGATTAAAAAAATATCATTTTTGCAGACGCGGTAGTTAAAAACATCTACCTGAACGTCCGGTTCAAAGCCCACAGAGCGGACCAGAACGTTCTTTTGTGGATCTTTCACCGCCTCTTCACGGGTGTAGATTCCCATGTTGAGTTTTTCCTGAACAAAAGAGTGATCGCGGGTGAGTTGGAAAATATTCTGGTTATTAACCATGTAGACGCGGGAATCCCCGACGTTTCCGATCACCAATTGAGGTCCGGCAAATTGAACGGCCGATACTGTTGTACCCATGCCATGAAGTTCCGGTTGTTCTTCGGCCTTCTTTAAAATCGAGCGATTAATTTCCTGGATAAGATTTTTCATCATGGTCTGAGGATCCTGAGAATTATTTTTTCCCAGATATTCACCCATGACTTTTACAGATAGTTGAGAGGCGATGTCGCCACCATTATGTCCACCCATGCCGTCAGCGACTGCAAAAAAGTGATGGGCATGGTCTAAACAAATTGAATCTTGATTCGTTTTTCTTTTACGCCCAATATCTGTGGCACCAGCACAAAGAATACCCATAATGGCCTTGTTAAAATTTGTGATGTTTTAATCATAGAATGAACCATGTTTTAGTCAAACAATAATCTTAGTCACTTGTGAATGACTGACAAAATCCCTCGGAAAGAACTGCCGTTTTCCCACCTTGTTGTATTCGTTTGGAGAAGTTACCCTTAGTAGGTACAATAAATTAAGGGTCTTCGGATCCGCTTTAATTCGCCTTAGGGAGGAAGTCCATGGCAAGCTCCAATTTCGATATCCAGTCTTTCATTTCCCAGCACTACAATCCAAAAGATTTCTCTCACCTGCACTGGCAAGGAAGTTTTCAAGAGTACGTAGATCTTGTGATGAAAAATCCTAAGATCGCTCGTAATTCTTTCCAACGTATCTATGACATGATCATGAGCTACGGTACTTCTCAGTACACTGAATATAAAAAAGAAGTAACTCGTTACCACTTCTTTGATGATCCATTTGAGAATGGAAAAGATGCCATTTTCGGTATCGATGTTCACTTAATGAAAATGGTGAATTTCTTCCAGTCGGCAGCTCTTGGTTACGGAACTGAGAAACGTGTACTTCTTCTTCACGGTCCGGTAGGGTCGGCGAAGTCCTCAGTCTCTCGTCTTCTTAAAAAAGGTCTTGAGCACTATTCTCGTACAGACGAAGGCGCACTTTATACTTACGAGTGGGTCGATGATGAAGGTTCTGCCATTCTTGGTGGCCAGAAAGTTTTCGCATCTCCAATGCACGAAGAGCCTTTAAAACTTTTACCTCCTGAAGTTCGTGAAAGATTCCTTGCCGAATTATCAAAGGTGAACAAGTCTCCGTACAAAGTAAAAATCAAAGGTGAAGTGAACCCGGCCTGTCGCTTTATCCTGAATGAATACATGATCAAGTACGATGGTGATTGGAACAAAGTGATGAAGCACATCCGTGTGAAACGCTTGATCCTTTCTGAAAAAGATCGTCGTGGTATTGGTACATTCCAACCAAAAGATGAGAAGAACCAAGATTCAACAGAATTAACAGGTGATATCAACTACCGTAAAATCGCGATCTATGGATCAGACTCTGATCCACGTGCCTTCAACTTTGATGGTGAGTTCAACATCGCCAACCGCGGTATCGTTGAGTTCATCGAGATGCTGAAACTTGACGTAGCATTCTTGTACGATCTACTAGGTGCTTCTCAAGAGCAATCGATCAAACCTAAAAAGTTTGCTCAAACAAACATTGACCTTGTGATTCTTGGCCACACCAACGAGCCAGAGTACAGAAAACTTCAATCTAACGAATTCATGGAAGCTCTTCGTGACCGTACGGTTAAGATCGACGTTCCCTATATTACTCGTCTGGATCAGGAAGCTCGTATTTATAGAAAAGACTATAATAAAGAGACAATTCCCAACATCCACATTGCTCCTCACACGCTTGAAATGGCGTCTACCTGGGCGATCCTTACTCGTCTTGAAGAGCCGAAGAAATCTGACCTTACAAAGCTTCAGAAGCTGAAACTTTATAACGGTAAGACTCTTCCTGGTTACAACGAAGACAACGTAAAAGAACTTCGTAAAGAAGCAGTTCGTGAAGGTCTTGAAGGTATTTCTCCACGTTATATCCAGGATAAAATCTCGAACGCGCTTGTGAAGAACGGACACGTTGGATGTCTTAACCCATTCATGGTTTTCAATGAACTTGAATCAGGACTTAAGCACCACGCGCTTGTAAATTCTCCAGAGCAGATGGATCACTACCGTGAGATGCTGGCAGTTTGTCGTCAGGAGTATGAAGATATCGTGAAGAACGATGTTCAAAAAGCGATCTCAGTTGATGAGTCTGCCATTCAAACTCTTTGTGCTAACTACGTTGATAACGTTAAGGCCTACACACAGAAAGAAAAAATCCGTAACAAATACTCTAACAAGTTAGAGGAAGCAGATGAGCGTTTCATGCGTTCAATCGAAGAGAAGATCGATATTCCTGAGTCTCGTAAAGACGATTTCCGTCGCGAGCTTATGAACTACATCGGTGCTCTTGCCATCGAAGGCAAGCAATTCGATTACAAAATGAATGAGCGTCTTCACCGTGCTCTTGAGCTTAAACTTTTCGAAGATCAGCGCGATACAATCAAGCTAACAACGATCATCTCGAACGTGGTTGATAAACAAACCCAAGAGAAGATTGAAGTGGTGAAGAGCCGCTTGATTAAGAATTTCAACTACTGTGACATCTGTGCCACAGACGCGTTGAACTTCGTGGCTTCTATTTTCGCTAAAGGCGACTCTATTAAGTCGTAAGAGGAAAGAGAGTGGATCATCCGATTAAGCGAGACCATGCCAGATTTCGGAAGATTGTTAAGGGTAAGATCCGAGATAATCTCCGAAAGTATGTGTCACAAGGTAATCAAATCATTCCTAAAGGGACCGACCAATTCACGGTCCCTATGCCTTCCATCGATATTCCTCGATTCCGTTTTGGTGATAAGTCTCAAGGCGGGATGGGACAGGGACAAGGTGAAGCTGGCGATCCAGTAGATGGTCAGCAGGATCCTAATGGTCAACCTGGCCAGGGTGAAGCAGGTGAGGGAGAAGGGAACAAGGAACTCGAGGTAGAACTTTCTCTGGATGAGCTTGCGCGTATTCTAGGGGAGGAACTTGAACTTCCGAATATTGAACCCAAAGGAAAGAAGTCGCTTCAGAGTGTGGTAGACCGTTACACAAATATCGGAACGACCGGACCTGATTCTCTTCGTCACCTACGTCGTACTTACAAGCAAGCGCTTAAGCGACAAATTGCGACCGATTCATATGATCCAGAAAATCCGGCGGTGATTCCTATCCGTCGTGACTTCCGTTACCGTGCATCTGATACGAAAGTAGAGATGCAAAACGCAGCGGTTGTGATTTATATGATGGACGTTTCCGGTTCAATGGGTGATGAGCAGAAAGAGATCGTTCGTACAGAATCTTTCTGGATCAATCTATGGCTTAAGTCACAATACAAAGACATCGAGATCCGTTATATCATTCACGATGCCACTGCTAAAGAAGTGGATGAGAACACGTTTTTCAGAACTCGTGAATCCGGAGGTACTCTCATTTCTTCTGCCTATAATCTCTGCAAAGAGATCATTGAAAAAGACTACAACCCGAATGAGTGGAACATCTATCCGTTCCATTTTTCAGACGGTGATAACTGGTCAGCAGATGATACAAAGCTTTGTCTTGAACTTTTAGATAAGGTCATTCTTCCAGTTTCAAATAACTTCTGTTACGGGCAAGTGGAAAGCCGTTACGGTTCGGGCCAATTCTATAAAGACTTGGCGGCGAAGTACGGAACAACTTCCGATAAACTCACCCTGAGTAAGATTAAAAACAAAGAAGGAATCCTGGACTCAATTAAAGAGTTCTTAGGTAAAGGAAAATAATGAACCGCTCGAAGCCCATCACTGGTGAACTTCTAGCTCTCAAAAATGAAATCGAAGGCTACGCCATTGAGTACGGTTTGGATTTCTTTCCACAGGTTTTTGAAGTTTGTGATTACGATACGATCAATATTCTGGCCGCTCAAGGCGGTTTCCCATCACGTTATCCTCACTGGAAATTCGGGATGGATTACGATCAGCTCTCAAAAGGCTATGCTTATGGATTACAAAAAATCTATGAGATGGTGATCAATACCGACCCTTGTTACGCCTATCTTCTTCAGGCAAACAATTGGGTGGATCAGAAAATCGTGATGGCCCACGTTTATGGCCATAATGATTTCTTTAAGAACAATGCCTGGTTCTCAAACACCAATCGCAAGATGATGGATGTCATGGCCAACCACGGAACGAAGATCCGTCGTTATATGGAACGTTATGGCCAGGATGCAGTTGAGTCTTTCATTGATAAGGTTCTCTCTCTGGAAAACCTTCTGGATATTAACGAGCTATTTGAAACGACTTCATTAAAGCGCCGTCGTGAAGAGCAAGTGGTTCAGCAGCGTGCAGAGAATGAAGATGATGGTTATCTGATCGATGACCGTTCACAAGCTCTGAAATCTTTCATGCGTACCAAGGCCCGCCTGAATAAAAAAGAAGAGGCCAAACGCGAAGACGACGAGGATATGGTAGTGGCCGAAAAGCCCCTGACCCATAAAACGAAAGACGTTCTTGGTTATCTTATTCAGCATGCTCCAATCGAAGAGTGGCAGGCCGATATCATTGGTATTTTAAGAGAAGAGGCCTATTACTTCCTCCCTCAGCGAATGACTAAAATCATGAACGAAGGTTGGGCAAGTTACTGGCACTCAACCATCATGACTCAAAAGGCCCTGGACGCTTCTGAGATCGTGGATTTCGCAGATAAGCACGCAGGTGTTATGGCCATGAGTCGTCAGAACATCAACCCTTATAAGGTTGGTATCGAGCTTATGCGTGATATCGAATACCGCTGGAACCGTGGTATGTTCGGTAAGGAATACAACGAATGTTCAAATATGGCGGAAAAGCTTCGTTGGGACACTAAACTTGGTAAGGGTAAAGAGAAGATTTTTGAAGTTCGTAAATCTCACAACGATATCTCTTTCATTGATGAGTTCCTGACGCCTGATTTCTGCGAACGTCAGCAGCTTTTCACTTATAAGTACAATCCACGCACTGGCCGTTTTGAAATCGATTCTAAGGACTTCCAGGCAATTAAGCAGAAGCTTCTGTCTCAGCTCACCAACTTTGGTCAACCGATCATTGAAGTGGAAGACGGGAACTACATGAACCGTAAAGAATTGCTTCTAAGTCACGTTCACTACGGTGTGGATCTGGACGTAGGTTTTGCCAATGAAACCTTACGAAATCTGTACGCTATTTGGCGTCGACCAGTTAATCTTAAAACCAAATATGAAGATAAAGATGTCATCTTTCACTTTGATGGCAAAGAGTTCAAGCCTCAACATTAGTTGAGGCTTTCTGTTTTAATTCCCTATAAATTTTTCTTAAGCCCTAAGTAGTTTTTCCGAGAAGCTATGTGAACTCATTGAGGAGAACACGTGTATGCTTAAACGAGCAAGTCTTAAGGGAAAATTACTATTAGGTTTTTTAACCATTGCCGCATTCGTGGTGGTTGTTGCATTGATGGGCTATTTCTCGATGCAAGCAGTATACCGAGATTTCAACTTCATCAGTACCACAGTCACTAAAAATCTTAAACGTGTAACGAAGCTCTATAACTATGGTAACGAAGCGAACCGTTACCTCATGCGTGCTTATATGTCTCGTGAAGAGAAGAACGTTAAACGTCTTTTGAAATCTGCTAACGATAACATCAATAAGTTTGAAGGTGTTCGTAAAGAGTATCTTGCTGATGAATTTTCTCCAGGTGAAAAAGAAATGGTAGAGAAGTTCTTCAAAACCTGGGACGAGTTTATGATCTATGCTCGTCAGTTTGAAGCACTGGTAGATACTATGCAGCCTGAAAATCTAGAAAAAGCGATTGATCTTCTGGATGGACGTTACCGTGAAATTCGCCTTGATATGTATGCTCAACTTGAAGCACTGGATGCCTTCCACACTAAGCTTGGTGAAGAAAAACACGCCGCCGCTGTAAAGGCCTATACCGAATCAAATTGGATCAACCTTGTTTCATCTCTCGCCTGTATCTTGTGTGCCATTGTGATGGGCTTTTTCATCGCAAGAAAAATCACTACTCTTATTGATTCAATCACATTTGAAATTGATAGTTCATCTTCTCAAGTAGCACAGGCCTCGGAACAATTAACTTCAGCATCTTCTCAGCTTTCACAAGGTGCCACTGAGTCCGCTGCTTCTCTTGAAGAAACAGTTTCTTCGCTTGAAGAGCTCTCTTCAATGGTAAAGCTGAACTCAGATCACGCTAAAGAGGCCAATAATCTTTCTCAGGAGTCCCTTACTTCTGCGGAAGATGGTGAACAAGAAATCAGAAAACTGATTGGTTCAATGGAAGAAATGGCGAAGTCTTCTAAAAAGATCGAAGAGATCATTAACGTGATTGATGACATCGCTTTCCAGACCAACCTTCTTGCCCTAAACGCCGCAGTTGAAGCTGCCCGTGCGGGTGAACAGGGTAAGGGGTTTGCAGTGGTTGCCGATGCCGTGAGAAACCTCGCTCAGCGTTCTGCTTCTGCCGCCAAGGACATCAATGGTCTTATTAAAGAAAACGTTGAAAAAACTCGTTCAAGCTCAGTGGTTGCCGGAACTTCAGGAGAGTCACTAACGAGAATTGTGGGCGCAGTTAAAAAGGTTGCGAGTCTTAACTCTGAAATCTCTGCCGCCTCTCAGGAACAGGCAAACGGTATTGAACAGATTACTAAAGCAATGAACCACCTTGATGCCGCCATTCAGTCGAATGCTTCGTCATCTGAAGAAGTGGCCTCATCCGCTGCTGAGATGTCTTCTCAAGCAGAATGCTTAAAGCAGCAAGTAGTGAGCTTGAAGCGCTTCGTGTCCGGTGGTGAAGGCCCAACGGGCGAAGTGGTGGAGTTCTCGACTAAAGGACAAGACCCTCTAAGAATGGTTTCTTAAATCTGAATGTAGAAAAAAATCTTCAATACTGGACATGAAAAGTGTCCAGTCATTGGGGAGAAAATAATCGGGATGAAACAAGATATGATGACTCCCGAGACCTTTGTTTAGATAGCCTCGCTCATAGAAAATCACTTTTGTTTCATTTTTCTTTTCTACTTCTTCCTTCAGAGTTTCCGCATCTACCAGTTCATCTTTAGGATCAATCATAACCATGGTTGGAATCTGAAAAGACCTCTCGAGTTTATGGAGAGTTACCATTCCCTTTAAAAGCATCCTGTATTCGGCCACTGTGAGAAACTCATAGCGACGGAACTCTTTGGGAGATAGGCTTTTTACCCACAGAAAAGCGGGAAGAAAGGCCAATAGAGATCTTACCGTGCCTTGGCGATGGGTATAGAGGGCCGGAGCTAAAAGGGCCTGTTTTAAAGGTTTATTGGTGGGATTCTTCTCCATCCATAGCTGAAGATAAAGGGCCCCATGAGAAAAGGCGATGACATAGTAGGGCCTGTCTCCAAGTGCCTTCATTTTCTGATCAAAAAGCGCCAGGGAAGATTCAAAATCCCGCGCTTCTTTTCGGTTATCATCGTGGCCCGGAAGAATCAGGAATTCAGTTTCAAATCCTCGGGACTCGAAATGCTGCATGATAGGTTTGAAACTGTCTGAGTTATTATTCAGACCATGAATAAAAAGAATTCTAGGGCGACTTTGGGATAAGCTGTATGAGTTTGTCATCCATCTCTTCTATATCAAGTTGGTTCACGTAAACCGTTTCTTTTAATGGCTGGTTCAGATCCTCTTTAATGAGTTTTTCCCATTCCTTCTTGTCTGCGAGTTTATCATCTCGTCTTACAGTCAGAGGAAAAGAGTCCCACTGACTCAGCTGAAAAAGGACCCAGCAATTAATGATGTCATATTGTGAACAACTTAGAGAGGCCTGTTTTTTCATATTGTCTGGCTGATTTTGCATTAAGGCCGTAAAGCTTCCTAATTGCGTCACTTCTAAATCTGTTCCGCGACGTGAGCGCTGTGCAATGGCCTCAAGGACCTTATTCGCGCCACTGTAATCACCTTTTTGCATTAAGAAGGCCGCATTCAACGTCATCTTATTAATTTGTGTTTGCGGTGAGGCCATCACTCGTTCCGCGTAAACACTTCCGCCTTCCCAGTCACCCAATAACCAGGCAAGAGGAAGGAGTCGTTCAAGGGCATTTTGTGAGTTTTGTTTTTGTTCCAAGGCAAGTTTGAACTGTGCATAGGCGAGTTCATACTTATTTCTTAGAACGTAAAGATTCCCTTTGATGTTTTCGGCATTGGGAGATTTCAGGTCCTCGAGATACTTATAAGACTTTGCCAGAGCTCCGGTGCGGAAAAGAATTTGTCCTGCAAGTTCTCTGATCTCTGGATCCTGAAGTTGTTCCACAGTTAATTCCGGAATTTGATCTAACAGAAGCTGCTCTTGATTAAGATACAAAGAGAGCTTCATCATGACCTTGGCCTCATCTCGGTCGAAGGCAGCAAGTCTCACGAATTTAAAGGGCACGGCCGTCACACCTTTTACGGGTGCAATTTTTAATTGAACTAAAGTGTCGAGCCACGCCATATTGAGGGCCTTTAAATTATAGGCGTTCTCCACACGGCACCGGTTCCAGTCATTTTCAAGCTCAGTGGTCTTATTCAGCACGATTTCATTCAGCACTTTCAGAGTGCAAATCTTAGAGTATTGAGGAATGTTCTGAAGTTCAGGTTGGCTGAGATAGTGGAAAGATTTTGCAAATTCACCGTCAATGAAATGCAGAATGGCGAGATAGCGATGAACCACTGGTTTTAATTTTGTCTGAGTGAAGGTGAGTTTCAACAAATGGGCACGTGCCATTCTGATATCACCATTAATCAGGTAGTACTTAATTTTTTTTAGCTCTTCAGTTTGAAGACGTCTCTCACTGAATAACACGCGATTCAGTTCTTCTAGATCGTAAATGCTTGGAGGAGGTGATAATTCTCCTCGGCGACTCAAGAGATCGGGCGTGGAATAGCTCACCGACCCCCCATCAGTCCTGATAGGAAGATCAATTTCAGCAGCTCGAACCTGCCCAAACGCTAGAAGACCCAAAATCAATAACTTCATAGTAAACCTATCGAAATATTTTCCGATAAGTTTAAAAAGATATGTAAATAATATGATTAAATTTGTCGGGTTTCTTTTATTCATCATGAGCTTTTCCGCTATGGCCTTAGTGCCAGTGGAGGGTATTCTCATGGGTGAGGCCCAGACCGATATTCAAACTGATCCGCTCCTGAACGTCTTCAGCGACATCTATGATAAAACCAAGCTCGGTGAAAATAAGAAGGTTAAGCTTTACCACAGTACCTTTGAAGGTGGTCAGCTATTGGTGGAAAGTTGTGGGTATCTGGCCCCTTCTCAGTACGCGACACCTTGGCAGGAAAAACAGGCCAAGCGCTCTGTGGCCGCGACACTTCAGTACATCGGTATTGATACCAGCATTAAGGCCATTGGTGCCTATGCTAAGAAGATGGAAATCAGTGACAGTGAGTATAAGCGACTCACGAATAATCTTCTAAAAAACTATTGCTCAAAAAATATCACCATTTTTTCGTTACGAAATTTAGAGCAATCTTTTCAGCATTATTTTCAAAACCCTCGCATGGAAATGATTCCTTCAGTGGAATCTTCTCCCTTCGCCACCAATATGGTTAAGACCTCAACTGAAAAAGAAGCGGCGAGATCTCGTGAGTTCGATCAGGTCATTAAAAATTTTCGTGCTTTCTGCTCTTGGGGCGGAGAAGTCGAAGATTATCGAATGCTCACTCCTTACTTGAATAACCGTTACATCATGTCTTTTGTTTTTAAAAACATGTCGGGTGTTCAGGACCAAATGGTTGGAAAAGAGCAAAAGATCAAACTTGTACCGGATGATTCAACCGTTCAAGTTGCCTGTACTGATCTCATCTGTCGTAAAGAGAATCTAACAACGTTTAGACAAAAGTTTCCTCTAAGTGTGGGCTCAACAGGAGTCTCTACCGATCTTGCTAAACTCTATTGTCATCACTTTAGATTTCAAAATGAGCCTCAGGGTACAATCCCTGAAGTGAAGGCCTGGATCAAAGCCCAGGAAATTGAAGACCCTATTTTTGAAACATCTCAGTTTATTTCTCTTATGACTGGTATGCCGGATCTTTTCTTTGGCATTGATTCCTATCAGGACATGCCACTTCTTCTTCGGAGCAGTGTGGATGAGAGATGGAATCTATGGGCTAAACAAGTGTTAAATTCATTCTCAAAAGACATGCTCTATGAAGAGGCACTTAAAGTAAAAGTTGTGCCTCGTACTGATCGAGTCGCCCTTGCCACCAAAGGTTTTGAAGTTGATCTTTCAGTCACGATGGGTGAGATGGATCGCATGATGCAGGACCATGATAAGCTTGGTCTTACCTTTGAATTAAAGCTCACTAAAAACTATATGCGCTCTCTCAAGACTAAATGGCATGCTCTCGCTCAGGAAGTAGATTTGGAAGGGCAGAAGAAGTTAAAAGAAGATGTGGCCCGCTACATCGACATACAGCTTCGCGACAAATCAAAATATTTTACCCAAAGAATGTGGAACGAAGACTTTTCACGCTTAGTTGCTGAAGAGCTGATTAACCAATCTCTGATTTATCGTGGTCCTATCTTTGATTCTTATCAGGAAGAAGTCTTAAAAGTTCCTGTGAGATTCTCTTATGGGTTATTTGCATTGAGTTACTTGCGTTATAAGGCCGATGCAGCATCTGGCCGACTTAAACTAAATCTATAGACACCTTTCAAATATCTTTTCTCTAAGGTACCCTTGACTTAATTTTAACCGCTCCCATCTTGTCAGATATGCCGAAGAAAAACTCTAAAACTGAAGTCACTCCTGAAATCATTGTAGATTCTAAGAATAAAAAGAATCTCAAAAAGAAAGATGATGTGATCGAAGTCAACATTGACGGTGATGAAGATTTTCTGGACCCGAAAGGGCCTTCGGAAGCTCTTGTCCCTAAAATGGTTGAGTCTCTTCCAGTTCTAAAAAAATCCACCGATTTAAAAGTTCAGGATCCTCTGGCAGTTTATCTTAAAGAGATTGCCCGACATAAGCTTCTGACAATCGAAGAAGAGAAAGAACTTACTGCTGAACTTTTGCGCACAGGTGATATTGAAGTCGCAAAGAAATTAGTTCTCGCGAATCTTCGTCTTGTGGTGAAGATCGCCCTTGAATACAAGAGTGCCTACAAAAATGTGATGGACTTGATTCAAGAAGGGAACATCGGTTTGATGAAGGCGGTTTCTAAATACGATCCTAGTAAGGGAGCGAAGCTTTCTTATTACGCGAGCTGGTGGATTCGCTCTTATATTTTAAAATTCATTCTCGATAACTTCCGTCTTGTTAAAATCGGAACAACTCAAGAGCAGAAAAAACTTTTTTATAACCTCATGAGAGAAAAACAACGTCTCATGAATATGGGTATTAATCCGGACGTAAAACAACTTTCAGAAAATCTCGGAGTGTCTGAGAAGGCCGTGATTGAAATGGATCAGCGCCTTGGTTCTAGTGGCCAGGAAGTAAGTCTGGATAAACCCCTGGATAATGACGGGGGGAGTCAGACTCTTAGTGACCTCATTGGTGACGATGAAGAGGCCCTGGATAGTCGTCTGGCCGATCTCCAGAATTTAGAAATTCTCCGCGAGCAATTGGGTGAGTTCGTGAAGGGGCTCAAGCCTCGCGATCAGGAAATCTTTAAAAAACGGTTACTTAGCGAGATTCCCGAGAGTCTTCAGAGTATCGCCGATCAATACGGGGTTTCGAGAGAGAGAATTCGTCAGGTGGAAGAGCGACTGATCGAACAATTAAAGATTTACATGTCTGAATTTCTTAGATAAAACCACATATAAGTTCATAATTTAACGAGGAAATGGAAGCAATCACGCCCATCCATTTGTACCTTGTACTTGGTTCCAACGTAAGGTTGGTGCTAGGGCATAGGAGAAAAGAAAATGATTACAACAGCAAAAGCAGCAGAACTAGTAAAGAAGTTCGGTGGATCTGAGAAGAACACAGGTTCAGTAGAAGTTCAGGTAGCTCTTCTTACAGAGAGAATTAAAAACCTAACTCCGCACTTCGAGAAAAACAAAAAAGACCACTCTGGTATGAGAGGTCTAATGAAGATGATCGGTCAACGCCGTTCACTTCTTAAGCACTTGAGCGCAACTGATGAAGCTCGTTATAACAAGCTCATCGCTGAGCTAGGTCTACGTAAGTAATAATGTGAAGAGGGGCCTGTGGCCCCTCTTCTTTTTTGAAGGTGAGACGAGAGAGCTCGAGTATTTTAAGAGATAAACAGTAAGTCGAAATTTTCCACTTCCTCTTTATCTCTCAAACTCCCGACTCAAATCAATCCTTCCAGATAACATTAAAACAAAACATATAAAGGCATGACCTTTGTCGTGCCCGATTTTTTAGGAGAACCTATGTTGAATAACAAAAAAGAATTCAAGATGAATTACGGTGGTAAGGAAATCACCCTCGAGACTGGTCGTCTTGCTAAGCAAGCGGATGCTGCAATCCTCGCTTCATGCGAAGGCACGCAAGTTCTTGTGACTCTTACTTGCGCAAAAGAAGTAAATGATGGCCAAGACTTCTTCCCACTTCTTGTTGACTATAAAGAAAAATTCTACGCTGCCGGAAAATTCCTTGGCGGTTTCTTAAAGCGTGAAGGTCGTCCATCAAACGCAGAAATTCTAATCATGCGTCTTATCGACCGTCCTCTTCGTCCGCTTTTCCCAGAAGGCTTCATGAACGAAACAATCCTTATGGCACAAGTTGTGTCTCAAGGTGCTGGTGATTCAGAAGTTCTAGCTGGTCTAGGAGCTGCAGCAGCTCTAGCGATCTCAGACGTTCCTTTCAATGGACCAATGGGTTACGCAAAAGTTGGTAAAGTTGATGGTAAACTTATCCTTAACCCAACGAAAGCTGAGTGGGACGCTGGTGCCCTTGGTCTTCTAGTTGCTGGTTCTGCAGAAGCAGTTCTTATGGTTGAAGGTGAGTCGAATGAAGTTTCAGAAGCAGAAATGCTTGAAGCGATCGTATTCGGTCACAACAACATTAAAGAATTCTGTAAGCTTCTTGATAAAATGACAAAAGAAGTAGGCGTGAAGAAGCGTGAGTTCACTCCTGTGACTCCAAACGCTGCTCTTATGACAGCTGCCATGAGCGAGTTCTCAACAGAAGCTCGTAAAGTTCTTTCAACTAACGTTAAGCAAGAGCGTTCAAATGCTACAAACGCTTTCCGTAAGCACATTAAAGAAGCTCTTAAAGCAAATCCTGCTAAATTTGGTCTAACTGAAGAAACAGATTTCGGTAAAGAAGCAGCTAAAGTTACTGACGAAGTTCTTTATAAAATGATGAGAGCTGACATTCTTAACGAGAACAAGCGTATCGCTGGCCGTGGTCTGGCAGTTGTTCGTGCAATTGAAACTGAAACTTCAGTTCTTAATTCAGTTCACGGTTCTGCACTTTTCACACGTGGTGAAACTCAAGTTCTTGCTGCCGTTACAATCGGTGGTAAAGAAGGCGAGCAGATGTATGACTCTATCCACGGTGTTGGTTATGATAAATTCTACCTTCACTACTCTATGCCACCGTTCTCAGTTGGTGAGGCGAAAGGTTACAGAGGTGTTGGCCGTCGTGAAATCGGTCACGGTAACCTTGCTGAGCGCGCTCTTAAAAAAGCAATGCCTTCTCAAACAGAATTCCCATACACAGTACGTGTTGCCTGTGAAGTTCTAGAATCAAACGGTTCTTCTTCAATGGGTTCAGTATGTTCTGGTTCAATGGCGCTTATGGACGCTGGTGTTCCTCTTAAAGGACCGGTTGCTGGTGTGGCCATGGGTCTAATCAAAGAAGGCGACAAGTATAAGATCCTTACAGACATCCTTGGTGATGAAGATCACCTTGGTGATATGGACTTCAAACTTGCTGGTACAGCTGCTGGTATTACTGCAATTCAAATGGATATGAAAATTGCTGGTATCTCTGAGCAAATCTTCCGCGAAGCTCTTGCTCAAGCGAAAGAAGGCCGTACTCACATTCTTGGCGAGATGGCGAAAACTATCTCTACAAACCGTATTGGTTTCAAAGCCGGTGTTCCTCAAATCAAATCGTTCAAAATTGCTCCGGATAAAATCGGCGCTCTTATTGGACCTGGTGGTAAGAACATTAAAGCCCTTCAAGAAAACTTCAAAGTTACTATGGATGTTGCTGAAGACGGTACAGTTAAAGTTCTTGGTGTTGACGTTCAGAAGATCGATGAAGTTATCGCTCTTGCGGACATGCAACTTAACGGTCCTAAGATCGGTGCGATCTACAAAGGTACTGTTGTTACAATCAAAGAATACGGCGCATTCGTTGATATCGTTCCTGGACTTGCTGGTCTTGTGCACGTTTCAGAAATCGCTGATGAGCGCGTGAATGATCCGAATGATTACCTAACTGAAGGTCAACTTCTAGATGTTAAAGTTCTTGAAGTAGATCGTTTTGGCAAAATCAAGCTTTCTGCTAAAGCAGTAGCTCCGGTTGCTAAAAAAGCGAAGTAATAATGACGATCGAAGTGAAAGTAAAAACCCTAGATCATTACGACTCTAGCTTTGAACTTCCATTTTACGCCACTGAGGGTGCTGCTGGGGCCGATGTACGCGCCAGCATCCCTGAAAAAAAGTCTATTTCGATTAAACCAGGGGAACGAGTTCTCGTTCCCACTGGTCTTTCGATGGAAATTCCATTTGGCTATGAAGTTCAAGTGCGTCCTCGCTCTGGTCTTTCGCTAAAATCTCCTCTGATGATCGTAAACGCTCCCGGCACAATTGATTGTGACTACCGTGGGGAAGTTTGCATTATCGTCGGAAATTTCGGGAAGGAAGACTATGTAGTTGAGCACGGTCTTCGTATCGCTCAGTTAGTGATTGCTCCTGTCATTCAGGCAAAGTATTCGGTTACGACTACATTGAATGAAACTCAGAGGGGAGCAGGTGGCTTCGGCTCTACCGGCACTAGATAACTCTTACAAAGGATGTATCATGGAATTGAAAGTTCCTTACGCTCAGATTACAGATAAGAAACAAGGCTATGAAGAGGCCAAAAAGCTTATTCCTGAAGTGATTGCAAAATTTGGTGTGGCTGCAGACGTTCATAATGATGACGCCACTTCAACACTAAAGGCCAAGGGCTCTGGATTCGAAGCAAAAATCGAATTTAAGGATTCTGAAGCAGTTGTTAACGTTGACCTAGGTTTCCTTCTTAAGCCTTTCAAAGGCAAGATTTTGGAAACTATTGAAAAGCAGATTAAGAAAGTTGTATGAGCGATTATAAATGTACTTTATGGCCGTCAGGAGAAATCCTGGAGCTTAACGGTGAGGACACACTCCTTAACCAGCTTAAGAAGGCCGGCAAAAAAATTAAGTCCAGCTGCGGAGGCTGTGCTACTTGTTCGGACTGCACCATTATCGTGAAGTCTGGCGAGATGAATCTTACGCCGCAAACTTTTGAAGAACTACGTCTCTTAGGAAACGTCTTCCATATCACTAAAGAAAGGCTCTCATGCCAAACGAAAGTGACTGGAGATGTGACTTTGGATATCTCCGCACACGAGAAAAACACATTTACTGGTAAAAACGAGAAGGTAACAGTGCCAAAAAGCACCACAACTCGCCTGAAAAAGCGCGAAGACATCGAAAAAGAAGCTATTGAAAGTAAGGAAAAAAACCAAGATAAACCGTCAGACACTTGGTATCGTCATTGGGAAAAAGAAGAAGGTGCGGACGCGGCCGGCTCCGGTGCGAGCAACAAGCCTAAAAAGCTTGGAGGCAACAAACGTGTGAAGCCTTTCAACTTCAATGACACTGATAAAGAAGAAAACGATAAATAGCCCAACCCTTTTTAAGGAGTCAACGCATGTCACAAGCCGCCGCAGCTGCATCGGTTGAAGCAGTAGACAACAAATTCCCATCTCAGATTAAGTACATCGTAGGTAACGAGGCCTGCGAACGTTACTCATATTACGGGATGAGATCAATTCTCACAGTATTCATGATTCAAGTTCTTCTTATGCAAGAAGCTGAAGCAACATCAACATACCACTTGTTCGCAGGTGCTTGTTATTTGTTCCCACTTCTTGGTGCTTTCATCTCAGATAGAATTTGGGGTAAGTACAAGACGATTCTTTATCTTTCACTTGTATACTGTGCTGGTCACGCTGTACTTGCTGTTTGGGAAAACAAAATGGGTCTTTACTGGGGTCTAGGGCTTATCGCTCTGGGTTCTGGTGGTATTAAGCCATGTGTATCTGCTCACGTAGGTGACCAGTTCAAGGCGAACCAACAACACCTTCTTAAGAAAGTTTACGAGTTGTTCTACTTCATGATCAACTTCGGTTCATTCTTCTCAACAATCCTAACTCCATGGACACTTAAAGCTTACGGTCCTTCTGTTGCTTTCGGTATTCCAGGTGTTCTTATGGCAATCGCGACTTTCATCTTCTGGATGGGCCGTAACGAATTCGTTCACGTTCCACCTTCGAAGTCAGATGGTCACGGTCTTGTGAACGTAATCTCTTCAGCGTTCAAGTTTTCATCATCTCGTAAAGCTGGTGAATCATTCCTTGATGGCGCTCTTAAAGAGCACTCAAAAGAGCAGGTTGAGGCAGTTAAAGCGGTATTCGATATCGCTAAACTTTTCGCTTCAATCACAATCTTCTGGGCCCTATTCGATCAACACGGTTCTTCTTGGGTAATCCAAGCTATGAACATGAACCTTAATTTCATGGGTATGGAATTCGAAGCTTCTCAAATTGCTGCTTGGAACCCAATCATGGTTATGGCCCTTATTCCACTTTTCTCAATGGTGGTTTACCCAGTCCTTGATAAAGTAGGGATCACATCTACGCCAATTAAGCGTATGACTCTTGGTATGTTCGTTGCTGCAGTTTCTTTCGCCCTTATCGGCGGTCTACAAATGTGGATGGATTCTTCAGCTGATAAGATCAACGTTATGTGGCAGTTCTTCCCGTACCTAGTAATCACTATGGCGGAAGTAATGATTTCAATCACTGGTCTAGAGTTCGCTTATACTCAAGCTCCGCGTGCAATGAAATCGTCAATCATGTCGATCTGGTTGTTAACTGTATTCTTCGGTAACTTGATTACTGCTTACGTTTCAAAAGTTAACTTCTTCCCAATCGCTTCTACTGGATACTTCATGTTCTTCGCTGTTCTTATGGCGATTTTCGCAGGTATCTTCTGGTACATGGGTACTCAGTACAAAGTTAAAAACTACATGGAAAAATAATCTGTTCGAAAGAATGGTTTAAAATGGAAGGCCCCTCGGAAGAGGGGCCTTTTTTTATTGAGCTTCTTCTTGTGATAAATCTTCGTTAGGAAACCAGTTAGGGTTGAAGTACCCTTGAGAGTAAACTCCAGAAGGAACCGGACGATATATTACAGGGCTACTGAGTCCATCGCGTTCCATCGAAATAATATCTTCCCAGTCATACCAGTCATTAAAGCGGTTGATGATATCAGGGTCACCTGGAACTTCCCACTCATCCGGAATGTCCTGACGAGAGTTACTGCCTTTGTGGATATCAGAAATGAGTTCCACATCAGAAGTTGCCGGCATCAAGCGGTCCCAGTCACGAACCATCACTCTAATGCGCGCTTTAATATCCATGGCAGTGTCTAAGCAGTAGTAGGTGTAGTATGGGTTTACATTTGAGTGTGTTCCAAAAAATGGATCGGCCGCATGAGGTCTAGCAATATATTGGTTCGTCGCTGTAGATACAGTGTTCCAGTAACTACCAACTAGTGTTGAATCCAGGTTAATAAGTCTAGTTCCATCCAGGGCCATATTTTGAGAGTAGTAATCAATTAGACGAGGTTCAATCACCTTTCCAAAAATAGGATCTGACCAGCTTGCCTTGTAAGTAGGTGTGTAAGGAAACACACTGCTACCATAATCAACCATGGCCGAAGCCAGATCACGACGGAAGTTTACATACATAAGGTTTTGTCTTCTATCATCCAAAGGAGCAGGGAATTTATATTCTTTCTCGTAAGCAGCATCCCAAGTCGTTTGGGTAATTACCGTGCCTTTGGAAGTATTATCTAGAGTCGGTTCAAGACGGATGGCACCTTGAACACAGTTGTTACGCTTACCACCACAACGAATTATTCTTGAACTCCTTGCTACACTTGTAAGAGTAGATTCAACAGAATATGAAGCTGTAAAAGTGTTAACTGTAATTGTTCCCACGTCACAATTTTCTTCATTCATGTCTTTGTAATTGAACCGACAAAACTCTTCATCATTTTCAACGGTAAACGGAAGACGATTCGCAACTGGGATATGAGGATTTGTCTGATCAATAAGAATTTGACCACAGACAACTGTTCCTCCACCAGCATATGAAGGGTTTACACCATTAGCGAGGGCAGCGGTTTGCATATGTCCTGATGTTGTATCTGTGTTACCACATAAAAACTCAGTATACGTTGCACTCGAATCACCCGGCTGACGATTATAATAAGAATAAGGCGCATACCCAATAAACTCACAAGTATTCGGACTGGCCGAAACTTTCCAACTCATACCACCAGCATTAAGTGAAAGTTCTTCCGCTTCCATATAACAAGTAATATCGTGAACGGCCGGACTGCCACGATAAGCATCATTAGACAGCGGAGTATTTCTTCTCACTTCACATTTCGTATTGGCATTACCAGCACCAGTTTTATGAAGCTTATAATTCAACATGAGATGTGATGTGTTTTCGAGAGCGAAGTAGTATTCGGAAGGAACTACTGTTGGCCCTTCTGTACTTGGATCAGAAGAGTTACCACCCTGTAGTTCAGGTGAAACTTTTTCGTTACAACTCGCGAGTGAAACCGCGATTGCTAATAGAGAAAGTTTTGAAATTATTTTCATAATCATTCCTTCGAGAAAACCTATATTCCCTTCCAACTCTTCGGAAGGACGAAAAGAAAATTGAGAGGGCGTAGTTTTTTACTCCTCTTTTTTTCCTCGTCAGGTTAGACTCATCCTAAGTACTTTTATTTTACAACAAAGCTCTGTTTTTCAGACTAAGAAGGTCGGAAAATTCAAGATGATTAATTCCACTCTAAAATATCAATCACTTCGACTCTATATATATCTTTACTTGCTTTTTTTAGTCATGTTCTTGTGCCCGAAAATCTGGGCTGCTCAGACGGCAATGGTCCTCGCTGACCGTGCGATAATTTATTCTGATACAGAGATGACTAGTCCGATCGGGTATATTTCTCGAGGGAAAAAAGTAAAAGTCGGGGAGATACCAAGGAATCGTGCTCAGGTATACCCTATCGTTATTTCGGGAAAATTGGCCTTCATCCGCGTGATTGATGTAACGACTGAGAAAGAATCCATGGATTCTACTCGTCTTTCTGCTGAACGTTTCCAGAAAAGCACTCGCAAAGAATACAAATCAAAGTTTGTTGTTTCATATCTCACGTTCCTTTCACAGGTTTCACTTGAAAACTCGAATTCCGCTCTGGCCGATGGGGATGCTCTTCAGTGGCATGGGATTTCTTTTAAGGGTGAGGCAATGCTCTGGAAGTCATGGGATCTTCAGATTCTTCTGAACTATCTTCAAACCATTAAAGGCGAAGAGACTTTCCGAATTGTTGAATTCGGTGCTGGTGGTGCTTACCGCTTGATCCAATCGAGTAAATTCCTTCTGAGATTAGAGGGCCAGTTACTTGCCATTCCTTTCTCAAACTATTCTTACGGCGATGATTTCCGAGTGAATGGTTACGGTCTTACGACCGGTGCGGGTGTGAATGCCAATTACTACTTTAACGAGAATTGGTCTTTTGAAGGGTCTCTAGGTCTCTTCTATACAAAGACCTTCGGCTACGATGCTCCGGCACCATACAAGACGATTGAACCTACATTTATGGGGACTCGAGTAACTCTTGGTCTAAGCTACACTTATTAGTTTCTTTAGCTTCTCAAGATCAGCTTTTCTTGAATGACGATCCACTAGAATCTTCTGGCCAGTTTTGCTTTTGAAATAAAGAACAAAGTATCCCTTGTTCTGGAAACCAACGTTGCTTTCATTGGCATTGATCTTGGCCACATTCGGAGAGTCGATGAAGGCCTCAATCGTTAACTCATCAGTTGATTCAACTTCAAATTTTTCAGTGAAAAAGGGAATACCAAAAACTCTGTGTTGGAGAGTCAGTGTCTTGCCTTTTTTAATGATGCGTTTTTCGTAAAAAAAGAAGCTAAAGATAAACACTGGCATGAGACCAATGAAAGTCAGAAGTGTATAGCCAAGAGTTGCATCAGTTTCGTCACCCAGTTCAATGAGTTTGAGCACCGGTGCTTTGATCGCCAGGAACATGAAGAAGATCACGGCCACAATGCAAATGGCGTAAATCCAAAATATGTAAGGTAGTCCATAGGTTTTAAGTGTGATTGATCCGTCTTTTTTATCAACAAAATCAGTTTCATCTTCACCAACAGGAAACACATACATAAGGCCCATGGACTCGATCCTTTACTTACTATGGGGAGAAAATACGTCTAAAAGTTCAAGGCGAGGATAAAGGAGTTTCATCCAAGTGGCAAATAATGGTTTAGGTGCAAGCTTCTCTTGTTGGAAGAGGTCTCGGTAACTGTCCTGAACGTCGTTCGTGGTCACCGTTGGGGCCAGCTCGAGACGCTTTTCCAGTCGCATAATAAGCAGTACCCACTGGTCCTTTAAGGACTCAGGTAAATTCAATTTTTTGACCTTTTTATAAATCAGGGCCAGTTCCTTAGAATTCGAAACAAACTTGAAGTCCCAGAGATAAAGATAGAAGCGGATGATTTCTTTCCATGTGGAATTAGGCATTAAAGCCAGGGCCATCTGGAGCTCGTGATAGGCGATATCATACTCGCCCTGATCAAAGGCACTTTGGGCCCTTGAAGCGCGCTTCCAGGCCTCTTCAAAAGGTTTTAAAGCGTGTGCCTTCTTGATGACTTTACCTTCGCCGTTGTCGGCCAATGAAAATTGAATGATCTCATCCGACTTAACCATCGCGTCTGTCCCTTCTTTCACATCCAGAAGACCGGTGGTGAGATTCACGTGATAGGCCCCGACAGTTGAAAGTGTAGCCGCCGGGTGAAGCCACTTTTTACTTTTCTGATCTTCTACATCCGTCATGAGATCCAAGATGTGTTCATTCTTGGCCGCTTGTAATTTGTCCTTCATCCAGTTCTGACGAGCTTCAGAGAACTTGATGAAGTGATCAAACCCTTGAGCGTCCTGCTGAAGAGGGATATTTGTAAAAATTAAAGGACTGGTCTCATTTACGTTATAAGATTCAGAATTAAGGGCCGGACCATCCAGATCCATGGCCTGAACCACACCTGATTTTTCTAAAAGAAGAAGTGACCACTTTGTTACGGATACTTTCTTCTTCATCTCCTTTTTTACTTCAGCGAGATTGTTCGCCTCAAAAAGAGTTTCAAAAGTAATTTTAAAAATGCTTTGCCCGTCTTTGTGATAATTCTTACCAGGCTTATGGTGAAGAGCAAAAGAGAGACCACTTCCATGAAGGCCCTGTAAGAATAAAGGTGCGAGACCCTCAGAGCTGTAATTCAAGAGGGGAAGTTTCCCTTCTTGTTGCCAAAAATACAAACGAGGGTTCTCTTCGAAAATTCCAATCAAGGGGAAATCCAAAAGACGAGAATGGGTAATTCCATCTTTTGATTTCATAAAAACACTGGTGCAGCCAGGAAGAATACTTTTAAGTTCTGGATAAAGCTGGCCATAGTGAGCGGCCACTTCAAAGAGCGAAAGGAAGCTGAAGTATCTCACGGGATCAATGCCCATGCCTTCAGCGTAGGCAGTCACACACTGATCAAAGAAGCTTTCTTCTTTTTTCTTCATGAGAATGCGGGCACGCGAAAGAATCTCCTGGCCCACTCTTAAAACAACGTTTTGAGAAAGAAGTTTCATCACTCGTGCTTCGATCTTTAAGAACGAATCTTTCTCTCGCATTCCAAGCTGATAAAGATTTTCGATGGGGTCACCAATGAGTGGAACGATAACTGTCTTCATATTAACCTACGTAATAAGTCACGAGATGTTTTAAGTTGTTGGCAAAGTCCAGGTTGAAGACACGATTTTGAAGTGACTCCAGCATGTGAGGTTTGCAGCGAATATAAATTTTGAGTTTGCCCTTCGGTTGAGCATCACTCATATTTTTCAGCTGATAAAATTTTGAGAGAAAGCGGAAGTGCTGCTGGTTTGTAAGCTTAAAAGATTCTTCGCGCTTAATATTGTTCCAGAGTGTCCAAGGGTCATAACGTCCCACCAGAACTGCAGCAAGAGTGAGATAAATTAAGGTATCTGATTCGAAACCGTCACCAATTAAAACAAGCTCTGAAGGAATACCTGTCATGAGGAGAATATTAACGATGGTATTGAGCTTATAAAAACCTTGAGAGCGCAAATCCTTCGTTGAAAGATCCCCTTCAAAGAACGAAAAAATATTTCGGTAATCTTTTAAGAAGATATTCCCGGTAAAGATCTGACGAGCGTACAACCAGTCACGGATGGCGTTCTCATAAAAGTGAGGGGACGCTGATACCACAAAGGGTTGGTAATCTTCTTTAATGAGATCTTTCACGATATCAATTGAGTGATCCACGGGAGGGAAATACTGAATTGGGTTTCTTAGAGAAAGATAAAGTTCCTTCATGGACGAGTAACGAGTATCTACCAAAGTCTTATCAAAATCCGTAATGAGAATCTTCTTCGGTTTTTGAATCGTCGTTGGAATGAAACTTCCAATCAAAAGATCCAGCCCTGGATGGGTCTTCGTTTCATAAAGCCTGAGCTTTGCCACATTCATGGCCTCAGGCTGAGGAATTTTGAAATTGAAGTTACCAAAGCTATCAGAGTCAAAACTTCTGATTGTAACTTCCTTATCATCACTTGAAAGTCCGACCACCTTCAAACGAAACTCATTTGAAGAGAGAAGGCCCATACTTTGTATGGGCTTAGTTGGTACAATGTCTTTCAGGTTTTGATTGATCTCATCGAGGATTTCGAAACGTCCTTGAGATGAATACGTCATCGAAGCACGAATATGAATATATTCATCTGATTCGATTCCTGTAAAATGCACTAACTTTGGACGTCTCATGATGCCTATTGTAACCCGAAGGAGTGGACATCTCCTTCACTTTTTTGAGAAAATACTTCTATGTTACAGATGACACTAATTATTAAAGGTAAAGTTCAGCGTGTGGGTTTTCGCTACAGCGTTGTAGACTTTGTTCATTCAGAAAAACTTCCTATTGTTGGTCACGTGCGCAATATGCCAGACGGCTCGGTCCATGTGATTGCTCAAGGGGACATTGAGGCCCTGAAGGAACTTCATCGTTTTTGCACCAAGGGTCCACCTCGCGCAGAAGTACGTGAAGTCGAGCAGGATCTGATCCAAATTAATAAAGCGGAATTCTCAGACTTTGTGGTGTTGGCCGACTAGGCCTTCTTAACAACGTAAGTCATAGTGCCATTCTCATAGCTCGACTTAACTGATTTAGGATCTAGTTGCGCGTCTGTGGCAAGTCTGGTCGTGAAAGATTCAACTTTATTGATCTTATTAATCACTCCATCAAATGTCTTGTTGGCATCCACATAGCGGCGGTTATAGCTTAAAACAGCTTCTTTGTTATTGAAGGTAAGTCTTAGGTCTTGCTTAGAGTGTTCAGGTACGTCGACTTGAATTTCAACTCGGTCAGGGTATTGAGTCATCTTTGGTTTCAGGGCTTCAAACTTATAGAAAGGATCGTCCATCTTAGAGACGGTTTGAGTAATCTCTTTAGTAAGACTCGACTTAAGATTAGAAACCACTTTTTGATGTGTATCTTCCAGGGTCTTCAAGTTCGCATTGTTACTATCTAGATTGTCTTTATATTTCTTCTCAAAAAAGCCATCTTGCTCTTTAAGACCTTTGCGATAGGTCGTATCGCGTTTTTCCATCTCAGTATTATGAACTTCCGTCATCTTCGCCATCTCAGTCTGCTGGCGAGTGTTTGTGGCCATTCTTTCTTTTTTAAACTGGCCGTCCTGATCGTCCTTTAACTTTTTATAGTTTTTGGTGTCAGTATTGAATCGAGTTGTGAACTCTTCAGTTTGCTTATTAATTTTGTTTTGGTGGAAGGCCTCTGAGTCACGTTGAACTTCGCCCATTTCGCGAGTCATATCATCAACGCGTTTTTTACCTTCAAGGTTTACATCTCTTGAGGCGGTCGAGTAGCGATCATTTAGCTCTTCAAGGTAGAGTTCGTGTTCGCTGATCTGGCGTTCACGTTCATCGCTTAACTTTGTTACAATTTTTGCCTTCTCAGCTTCGGAAGTGACCTTCAAGTCCTTCAACTGCTTATCAGTTAGTTCGCTGGTCTGTTGAAGGTGAGTGCGCATTTCATTCAAAATTTTTTCTTTCTTAGTCGCTTCTTGATCAATTTGTCTGCGGTTTTGATCTTGAAGATCTACGACTTCACCCGCATGGGCCTTTTGAAGATCGGCCTTATAGTTTTGGTGAGCATTTTCAATATTCTTAATTTCTCGGTCGTGACGACGTTTGGCCGTTTCCAGCTGACGAGAATTAATTCTTTCAAGATCTCTGATTCCGCTACTCATTGGACTGGTATCTCCTTGTCATAAGGATGGTCACAAATTTTTTGACCTCTTCCAGTATAACCCGGACAGATCCAAGTGCGTAGTAGATCTACAGAAACAAATGAACCCCCATGATAGCTTTTGTACATCTGGGGGTTCAAAGTTGAGACAATGTATTGGGCCTTTGCCTGGGTGGCAACGGCGTAGGGGTCATTACTCTTCACAATGTACTGATAGGCCCGGTATTCGGCCGAAACCGAAAAAGACCCTAGCAAAATGGTGAATAGAGCAATGATTTTGATCAATGGAGTTCTCTCATTTTATCGAGAGCGCGGTATTCAACCATCTTCATGAATGATAGAACGAATTCTTTACGCTCATCATTTTGAAGGGCCTGAATGGCCGTCTTTTTTCTTTCGATCGACGAATGACGTTCAATCTGCTTGTAGACCTTGTGAACTGTTTCAGCCGCTCTAGAGAATGACATTCTCTTTACTTCAGAGACATCCGAGAACGATTCAAGAATCCAATCTTGATAGAACAGAGGAAAATAACCGGAGCTTCCTGCCTCGATTAACTGATCCAAACCTTGTGCTTCCTGCAACTTCCGCATAAAACTCCTTTTCTCACCTCCTATCTTACTAGTAGAGTGATATGATGGTTGAGAGGGTAGCTTTTGCCAGGGGGAAACATGGAAAAGAGAGATGACTACTATATCCCGGAAGAGATTGCCGAATGGATCGGACTTAAAAAATCAGAATACTTGTCTAAACTAATCATGCAAGTTGAGCCGGATGACTTTGGATTCGAGCGATATCACGAGTTTAACGAATTGATCCCCGGAACCATCGAAACTCCAGACAAGGTCTTAGAAGGTGAGGAAGACGGACAAAAAGTCCGCACCTACATTCGGTCATACAATCAAGTGGAAATTTTTCATCAAGTTGTTATGGGTGTTGTAGTAACAGACAAAAATACTTCGAGCGAAGTTTTCGTTCCGATTCTGCCATTTGTAACGAAAAAAGATGATTTGGTGAGATTATTTAGTGTAGGCCAGGTTGTTTCCCGGCCAACACTGAATTGATTATTTGATTTTGATGTCTAAGTAAGCGCTCGAATATTTATTTTTGAAATTCGTGCAAAGATTTGTCATGTAGGCACGTGCTTCAGCATCACAGGCCACTGTGCTCTTACTGCCGTAAGGACAGCGCGGAACCCAGTAAGCACAGTAAGTCGAGCTCACACCAGAACAAACGTTTGCGGGCCAGTTTGTATAACCCTGCATACATCCAAAATATTCAGTCAGAAGAGGCTCTTTCATCACAATGATGTTGTTCAGAGAATAGCCCTCAAATCCTGTTCGGTTTTTATAAAGTTTACCCTGCATAACTTTGTCCGCCTCAGTGTATGTACATTGAGGTTGGCCGATATAAGTCGAGCTTCCGCTTCCATCTTTGTAAGAAGGAATTAAACACGTTCTATAAGAAGTCGAAGTAAGACTAGATTTAAACTTCACAACGGTTTCGTCCAAAGTACTTTGGCAAATTCCAATATGGCCCATTTCCGCAGTGAAACCTTTCGAAGAAAGATCACAATTTTCAAAGCCCGTTGATCCCGTTGAAGACCCAGTTGTTCCACCAGTCGTAGAACCAGTCGTTGATCCAGAAGGAAGAGAGCCAGAAGTATTGTTTGGGTTTCCAGAGTTATAGTCACTGCTATAAGCATTGGTTAAACGTGTTCTTTGAGGGGCATCACAACCCACTATAAGAGTGAGAGTCGCCAAAAAAATAATATAGTTTTTCATAACAGTCCCTTTAAAACTGACTGATTCATCCTACTATTCGGCAGTTAGAAAATTTTCATGAGTTTTTTCTGTAAGCCGATAAAGAGGTATCCTGATATCCTTGTTGTTTTAAAGGTTTAGAATGCGTTGGCTGATTGGCCTCTTTTTATTCATCTCACTGGCACTCTTAGGCGGATATATATTCGCCAAAGGCTATCCATATCGTTTGTATTCAAATTGGATGCAGGGGAAAAATTGGAATAAATACTATTACATTCCAAAATACAAAGAGACCTTCCTAAAACCAGTCGCCATTGAAGAGATCACTCCTTACTTGGAAGACTATAAACAACTGTGGAAACCATTCCCACTTAGAAATTCTCTAGTGCCTCTACCGGTCAGGCATCCACTTTTCCAAACAATTCCTTTAGTTGAATTCACGGGAAAAAATGCGGCACCTCAGATGGGAATGATTGTTCTCTCACCAAATGGAAGAGAGCTTTCTCGTCTTTATACTCTTCCGACTTCTTTGTATCAGGACCACTCTCAGGGCCAGGAATTGTTTAAGCTTCCATTCGTGAGAAATAGAATTTTAAAACTTTCAGTGGATAACGTTTGGAAAGATATTTTCTCGCATGAGATCGTGGTGAAATCCAAGAGCATGGAAGAGATGATTTATGATCTTTATATCTTGCATCTTCGATCGAAGATCCTTCCAAAAGAAACAATTCGCTATGGCCTTATGAAAGGTGCGAATCAGGCATTGATTGAGCTTGAATCAAAAGACCGTGACTACAGTGTTGAATTAATTTTCACTCAGCAAAATGGCAGTATCTATGCCTATGCTTTAAAGACCGAAAGAAATAGTGCTGAATCAAAAAAACTGCGCTCAAAGTTTCTGGAAGAAATCACTTTTAGTCCCATTGATGTGGCCATGGGAAAAATCCTCTACACAGAGTTTAAGCAGTTGAACTTCGCTCGTCAGGTGGATCAAGAGGGAATGTTATATCTATTCTCTGCCTGGTCTCAGGACGTAGGAAACGTTGAACTTTTGCGTGAAATGATTTTCTATCTTGAACGAGGCCGCTCAAACACACGTCAGCTTCGAGAGCTTTATACATACTCGCTTAAACAGTATGGTAAGACTTTTACCACTCGTAAAATCTTCAGTGAGTCAGATGATCCAAACCTGGTACTTCAAAGAAAAATTGAAATCGAAAATATCGAAAAGAAGCAGCAGGCGGAAATCTCAAAACAGGCCGTCAATCAGCCAGTGGAATTAACTCCGGACGAGAAGATGAATTTGTATCTTAAAAAAGCGAGAGAAGAAGGTCCGGCCGTCAAAGACGACATGACAATTCACTAAGAATCGAACTTCTCAAATCCCTTGATTAAAACTTCAGTTAGCATCGGTCTTAGATGGGCCACTTTTTCAGGAACAAGTTCCTTGGTGGTTTCATCCATATACACGCTGCGATTGATTTCAATCTGGATGTTGTTCGTTCTGAATTGATCCACGTACTCAGTCACATAACCGCCCACGTAAGGATCATTTAAACTCGACTCATGACCTTTATCGATCAGAGATTGTTGGAAGAACTGAATAAATTCCGGCGTCGCCGTTTTACCCTTTCGATCACTCACACAAAAATCCGGACGATGCATCTTCTGATTTGGATTCTGCTTCATGTGATAGTCAGTTGGCCTTGAAGGCATAGAGTGAAGGTCTACCATCGACACCTTGCCGGCCTTGCGTTTTTCAAGGTCCTGTAGGGCCGATTTCATGATTTCAAAATAAGGGCGGTGATAAATCTCGATGAACTTCTCGACTTCGGCCGCAGATGGATCTTTCACCACCAGCTGCTTACCCTGAGTGTTGTTTTTCCAGAACAAGACACAGTTGCCTTCGGCACGGTTTAGGTCCACGCAAACGCGATGAACATGGGCCACTAAAACTGCGATCCCGGCACTCTGGAGCGCCTTGATATCCACCAGCTCATTGACCTTGTAATCTACGTCTTCCTTATAGGCCCTTAAATCACCGGAAAGATAGGCCTCGAATTCCTTCGGGATATTTTCTCCAGAATGGGGAATTGAAAGCAGACCCCGGTAATGGGTCCCAAGGGGAGCGTAATAGTCAAACAGAGGGGATTTTTGAGGATGATCGAGACTAAACATGTGAAAAATTTACCATAATTTCTGGGCATTAGTCCATGAAATGGTTTATAAATGGGACACACTCTAAGAGGTATTTATGAAGTTTCCCGGACGGCGCAACACCAAGCACTATTTCCCAGTAGAAGATAAACAACGTAGCTCTTTTGATGATGAAATCAATCGTCCAGGGAATGTCTATGTGGTGGGGATTGATCAGCTACTCGTTGATATCGAAATCCCCGTGGACGACGCTTTCCTTGAAAAACATAAATTCACCAAAGGTGAGTCATTCATTATCGACGATAACCTCGCTGATACGATTTATTGGCAATATAAAAATGCCGGACAAATTACGGGTGAGTTCCCTGGTGGGGCCGTAGGTAATACACTTCATAACTTCTCAATTCTTTCTGATTGTCCTTCAGTTGCTCTGGGAACAATTAATAAAAACATCGAACTTGGTGACTACGCTTTTAAATATATTTGTAACACCAGCTCGAAAGTTAACCTTACTTATCTTCAGCCTTGTCCACGTCCGATGGGCCGTGCTCTTTGTTTCGTGAGCCCTGATCGCGATCGTACGTTTGCCATCAGCAAAGGTTGTATGAATGATTTGTCTCCGGAATTCATTCCGGTAGACGTGATTGAAAAATCAGCGGCCCTTCTGGTTTCTGCTTATACTCTTCGTGATGATAAATCACCGATGTTCAAATCGACTCTGAGAGCTCTTGAAGTTGCGAAGAACGCCAATGTTCCAGTGGTTCTTTCTCTTGGAACAAGTGGTCTTGTGAATGAGAAGAAAGATCTTCTTCTGGAAATCATTCCGAAATATATTTCAGTGATTGCCATGAACGAATCAGAGGCCCTGTCTTTGACTGGTATTTCTGATCCGCTTCTTGCGGCCGAAAAAGTTCTGGATCTTTGTGACATGGTTCTTCTGACCGTTGGTGCCCGTGGTCTTTATATCGGTGCCCTGACTGACAAGGCCCACGCTCGTGAGACCAAAGAACCACTTCATACGAAGTCCCTGGTTGAGTATAACAAGTATGAGTACTCGCGTGCTCGTCGTCGTGCTGATTGTGATCCTGATCAACTTGTAAAAGTTTATTCGCACATTAATCCGTTCCGTGGTGGTCCTCAGATGATTAAGAACACCAATGGAGCAGGGGACGCGGCACTTGCAGCAGTTCTTCACGATATCTCGGCAACTCCATACCATAAGAACAAAGTTCCGAATTCTCCAAAGCATGCTTCGAACTACTTAACATATTCATCGATCTCACAGATCAGTAAGTATGCCAACCGCGTATCGTTCGAAGTATTGAGCCAGAACTCGCCACGCCTTCTTCGCGGTCTTCCTGAGAAAGAGGATGGACTAGAAGAAGCATACTGGGAAAAGTAATGGCCCAGGATCAAACCAAGAAAGAGGCCCTCTTCAATGAAGTGAAGGGGTCCCTCTTTGAGTATTTGGTCGCCAAAGAAATCGCCCGTCTTGGGAATGAAGAGTTACAGTTCCAGCAAACTCTCGATCGAAATTACCTGAACGTTTTGTCTCAGCAAGACCGTATGGTGAGACAGTTTTATCCCGAGATGCTTCCGTTCTTAAATCAAGTTTCAAAAAATACCGTGGCCCGTATGGTGGAGTATCTTGGGAAGCTCCCTAAGAATCCAAAGGTCATGGGGAAATTTTCTAATTCTGCCATCCACGATGAAATTCATGAAGCAGATCTTCTGGTGAATCATGATGATGTTCTTCTTCCGGTGAGTTTAAAGCTCAATAAGAAGCACGCTTATGTGAACACCAAGAGTGGAGGGATAAAGAGCTTCTTTCTTCAGTACTTTCCTTTTCTAGATTCATCGATTCAGGAAAAGTTTAATCAGTTGGTGGATTTGGAATTTAGCCGAATGGCCTTCGAGCTTCATGCCCTTCATGATCTGGACTACTCAGGGAACTTCGGACTATGGGTCCAAAAGGGTTTCTCAGAGCTTCCAGGAGAACTTGATCAAGACTCGAGAAACATCTTAAAAAGCTATTACGCTCGTATTGCTCAAGAGATGCACACTATTCTTTCAAACGCTCAGAAACAAAATCCTGAGGCCTTCGCGGCCTCTCTGGCGCCGCTCATGGGATTTGGTAAGAGTGAAATCCTACAGGTGATTTGTTTTCACGAATTCCCGTCGGGAGAATCTCCGGATATTGATCTTCACACATACTCTGATCTAAAAAAGTATTTATCTGACGCTAAGATTGGAGAGTTCAATTCGATTGCGAGTGTGGAACTTGATATTGGCCCATGGTCTTTGCATATCAGAGTGAAGCCCATGAACAAGTTCACAACTACGGCGATTAAAATTAATTGTTCGATTAAAGTGAGAAAATAGACTTAAGCGACCCAGTGCTTTTTCACGGTCTCTTGATCCAGAGTCTGAATATCAAAAACATAACCGTTTCTACCTACAAGCGTGTGAGCGCAATCTAACCAAAGAGAAGTGTGATTTGTGGCGAGATAAATTGTTTTATCTTTGGTCGATTCCATCACGCTCTTCTTAAAACTTTGAAGCATGAAAGGTGAGAACAGATCCTCATTCATATCAATCAGAAGATTTTGAGAAGGATTCATGAGTCCCTTCAAAAGACTTGTCATGAATTTTTCCCAAGTCTGAGATTCCTGGGTCAATTGGTGCGGCTGTTTTAAAAGATTTAACAGGGCCAACCACTCAGGCTTTAGGGTGTGTTCCAGTTCTTTTAAACTCGAAGGGCCGATTTCAATTTGGAGATTGTCCCAGAGAGAAAGATGCGGATGAAGAGAAGTCTCCGCCTCAATGTAAGAGAAGCTATTTCCCTTCGAAGGACAATTTGTTCTTAGAAGTTGCAATAGATCCTTCAAAACCTTCCGGTCCTGAGTTTCTTTCTTATAAAGGTATATGCCAAAAGGCTTTTGCGAGTTCATCCATGATAAAGATCGGTTAAATCCACGTGGAACCTTAAAGGAAACTCACTTATAATTTACACATGGACATGAAAAAGAAGCTGGAAGAGGCCTACATACCAGATCAAAAGGCTCGGAAAGAAAAGGTTATCATTGGTTTATCCGGTGGGATCGATTCCTATGTGACGGCCTATCTTTTGAAGATTCAGAAGTATGATCTCATGGCCGTGACCATCATCAATGACTGGGAAGACTGGAAAGGGGATTCATCTCAAATTCTGTCCTGTCATATTAATCCAAAAAAACTGGATGCCATAAAAGAGTTCTGTCAAAAGTTGAATATTCCATTACAGGTGATCAAGGCGGCCGGCGAATTTAAAGACGAAATTATCGATGAGTGGATGGGCCATAAATTGACCGGCACTCTCGCACGACCTTGCTGGAATTGCCATGAACTCAGAATGCGCATTCTTCATCAGAAGATGAAAGAAGCGAACGTAAAACATCTGGCGACGGGACATTTCGCAAAACTCTTTCATCAGGAGGCCACTGGTAAAGTGTTTGTTCATACCTCTAATGATGAAGAGAATGATCAATCAGCTCTTTTGTCTCGCCTGCCACAGGACATTTTAAAAAGTTTAATTCTTCCTCTCTCCGATCTTTCTCAAAAAGAAGTTTTGAAACTGGCAGAAAACTTCGGTGTGGTTGATTCACCGAAAGAACTTAAGATGCATCAGTGCTTAAGTTGGAAAGAAGAGATGACTCCGATCTTTGCTGCGCAAATTCCGGAACGCTTCAGAAAAGAAGGCGAATTAGTCACCGCAGATGGAAGCAGCACCATTGGAAATCATATGGGTGTTTTTCATCATACATTTGGCGAAAGTTTTGAATTTAGAAATCTTGGTAAAACCACAAAAGGTTTTATTGGAGAATATTCTGGTGCGAATCAATTGATCAAAATCGAAGAAGAAAGTTATTTTATGCATAATAAAATTCTTCTTACGAACTGCGAGTTTTCAACTGAAAGCTCTTGGGTGGAACCGCAAAAAGGTTTTTTGGTCGTTTCACCTGAAAAAGTCTACGAGTGCTGGGTCCATCCCAAAACTTTGTCATCTGCTTTTATAGAATTAACCAATCCGGAATTTTTAATTGAAGGTGATCTCCTGAGTGTGATCAAGAAAAAGGGCAAAAATTCCAAAGTTTTTCTCACGGGCAAGGTTCAGTATGTGCCTCGTGATCCAGAAGTAGTAGAAGGAGAAGAAAGTGTTCCGAAAGTTGATTATTCCCGCGATTTTTAGTTTATCGTGCTCAGTATTTGCCGGTCGTGCGCCGTCTACATATTTCCAGCTTAAGAGTGATCTTGGACAGGTCTCGAATAAGAATCTGGTTGAATGGGTGAATACCTTTGTAAAGGTCTCTGCTCCTTCAAGAATGGTAGGAATGCAGGGCCATGAAAAGGCACGTAACTTTCTCTTGGAGACCATTGAAAAACTGGATCCAAAAAAGTCCGGAAAACTTTCGATGAACTCTCTTTCTCCCGAAGTTGAAACGGTTAAAAAGTTTTATCAAAAAGATTTTGATGAAAAGGTCGAAGGGAAAATTCCTAAAGGAACTCCTGACTATATGAAGTGGCAGAAGTTCACAGGTTATATGCAGAATCTTGCCGACTCACAGAAAAACAATCAGGTAGAAAATATTGTATGGGAGAAACCAGGGATCAACACGCACCGAGTGTTGGTAGTGACTGCTCACTACGATACCATTTCTCACGATCCTAAAACACTTCTGGTAAAAACCAATGAGGCGATGCCTGGTGCAAACTATAATGCTTCAGGTGTAGCAGTTGCTCTTGGTCTTATTAAAACCATGGCGCAATTTGATCTGAATTATTCCGTTCAGGTTGTTTTCTTAGACTGGCAGGGAATTGGTTTTCATGGCTCTGAACTCTATGCTCGTGAACTGAAGAAAGCTGGTAAAGAAGTTTTGGGTGTGGTGAATCTCGAGATGCTGGGCCAGGATTCGAGCTTCTTTGATAAAACAAAAAAGACCGGCAACATGTCTATCTACCTTCGTGACAACGCCGATGAGGCCCGTTGGGTTTCTAAGCTTCTTGAGCACGGAAAGAAAATTACGACCAAGGTCACTTTCGAGGCCAAACCAAATGGGTTTGAAAATTCGGACAATTTCCGCTTCTGGGAACAGGGCTTTATGTCCGCTACTTTCTCTCAGAATTGGGAGGACGACTTCAATCCAAAGTTCTACCAAACGGCCCAGGATACCCCGGAAACGCTTAATCACGAGACTCTCTGGCACGCTTATCAATATGTTGGGGGCGCGGTCATCGGGACTCTTCTGGATTTGACCAAGTAAAAACTCCTGCACCCTTCCTAAAGGGTGCAAAATCCGCTATAAAGCGGCATGGATTTTTCTTACCAGCCCGAGCTCTTAAAAGAGTACGGAATCAATCTAACTCATGAAGAATTTCTGGCCAATGGTCAGAAGACCGTTGTTGTCGGCATGTCCGGCGGCGTGGATTCTTCTGTGTCGGCCTTGATTGTGAAACTTCAGGGCTACAAAGTTCTGGGTCTTTTCATGAAGAACTGGGATGAAACAAATCCAGATGGCACATGTCCGGCCGATTTCGATTATCAGGACGTGATCAAGGTTTGTGAGAAACTTGATGTTCCATATTACTCAGTAAATTTCGTACAAGAGTATTGGGACGGAGTTTTCTCTGAGTTCTTGAATGATTACCGTAAAGGTCATACACCGAACCCGGACATCCTTTGTAACCGTGAAATTAAATTCAAAGTGTTCTACCAGAGGGCAAAACTTCTGGGCGCTGATTACCTGGCCACGGGTCACTACTGTCAGCTTGAGAATGGAGAGTTAAAGAAGGGCGCTGATCTGAATAAAGATCAGACTTACTTCCTCTATGCGGTTCAGAAAGAAGTTTTTAAAGATGTGCTTTTCCCGATTGGGCATCTTCCAAAACCAAAAGTACGTGAATTAGCAACAATGTTTGATCTGGCGACTTCGGCGAAGAAAGATTCAACCGGTATTTGTTTTATCGGTGAGAGAAACTTCAAGAATTTCCTCTCTCAATACATTGAGAGCACGAAAGGAAATTTCATTGATATTAAGAATGGAAAAGTGGTCGGTCAGCACGACGGCACTTGTTTCTATACTCTGGGCCAGCGTAAGGGCATGGGAGTAGGCGGACCAGGCGAGCCATGGTTCGTGGTTGCGAAGAACTTTGAGAAGAACGAAGTGATTCTTGCTCAAGGACAAGACCATCCAGCGCTTTATGCTGACGGCCTGACTGCAGTAGAGCTTAATTGGCTCACAAATGCTCCTGAAGGCACTTTTAAGTGTAAGGCGAAGGTTCGTTACCGTCAGCCGGAACAGCCTTGTACAGTTACTGTAGAGAATAATAGCGTGAAGGTTGTATTTGATGAGCCTCAACGGGCCATGACTCCAAGACAGTCAATTGTCTTCTATCAGGGAGAAATGTGTATCGGCGGGGGAATTATTAATGAAATCAGCCCGAACTATCACGAACTGGGTCAAGGACTACCAGAGTTCCTTTCGGTTAAGGTCTAGACCCTTATTTTGGACCTCAGGTTTCTTTTTAGCTTCAAATCCCTGACATGTACCAAGTCCGGCCATCGATACGATTTTCGAGGGTTGTTCCTTACATTGGATGCCGAAACGACGGCAGCCATTCGGGGTTTTCTGGTCCCAAGTGATGTAATAATGTCGACATTGCGCGCAGTTAGGGTTGCTCATAGCTAAATTCTATTGAATTTCCTGCGTGGCGCACAAGCGGGCAACAATTTCCAACATGTACAATCTTTGGCCGGTGTTAAATTAGACACCATTAAAAGTTTTACATGCACCAGGTCATTTCCACCTAAACCACCAAAAACTGATGCTTAATAGTGTCATAAGGCACTGCTCCTAAGCCGTCAGGAATGGCACAGGGCATGCAACATGAAACTAGGTAAGGCGCTTAGGGCCGTTAAAGGGAAACTATGAACGTGACAGGTAGAGAGCAAGTTGAAGCAGACACAGTGAATGTGGTTTCGCTCTTTGGAAGAACGGCGGAGATGGCGTCTACGATGATGGATCCGATTCAGGAACTTATCAAAGAAGCCAAAATGGAAGACTTTGATCTTGAGATTGAGATCGAGGAAGAGAATGAGGTGGTGAAGGCCCCTCGTAAAGTTGTAGATCAGAATCAGTTTCCAGATCAATCGATGTTTACTCTACAAGAGCAACTATCGAATCTGAAATCGAGCCTTAATCGAATTAGATTTTACTTAGGTGATGTGGAAGATTTGCTTCCAAGATAACAAAAGAAGGGACCCGATTGGGTCCCTTTTAATTTTAATTAGTCGATTTTAGTCTTAGCAGCCTTCTTGAAGAAGATACCTACGTGAGTAGAACCTTCGCCACAAACTGCAGCAGCATCAGCAACAGCTACTTGAAGTGCCATTGTACCGTGCTTATAGAAGTACTTTGTAGGAGCTGCGAATAGTGAATCAAGGTAAGCTTTCCCTTCAGCACAGTTAGCAACCGGTGAACCATTGATTGAGTAAGCTGTAGAATCAGTCTTAGTGAAGATCATGTTCACGTTATCAGCTTGGCCAACAAGGTTATAACGACATTCAGTTCCTTTCTCATAGTAAGAAGCAACGAATTTACCGTTATCAAGTGTGTAATCAGTCGTCATGTAGGTGAAGATGATTGCTTTGTTTTTGAATTCAGCTGGAACAGCTTGAGTTGCAGTATTAGCAGCGCCACCACAAGTGAAGCCACCGTTTTGAGCTAACCAACGCTCTTGAGCGCCGAAGTTAATGTCTTGAGCGAAAGCAGAGAATGCAGAAGCAGTAAGAGCTAAACCTAAAATCACTTTTTTCATATTTCCTCCATTAGGTTAAATATCTTGTGTGCATAGGTTTATATCTTCATACTTTCGTTCGGTCAATCAAACATGGTGAAAAAAAATTAATCTAGGCTTAGGAACTTATTATTTTTAACTCTATTACCTAAACTAGACTTAGATTTTGCAGTGCTCAAAAGAATCTCTTTTATTTCTTTGCCGCTTAAGCGCGGATATTTTTCTTTGAGAATGGCAGCTGCTGCAGACACAACGGGTGTTGCCGCTGATGTCCCATTATAAAGGCGATAGGTAAGTGGCCTGATGGTCTTATAGACAGTTATCCCATCATCAACTCCTCCGGCAGGGGCCGCAATTTCCACTCCTGGTCCCCAGTCCGAATAGATTGCTAATTCGATAGGGAGATTTAATGGAGTCGCTCCTACTATGAGTGCATTGTTTCCTAACTTTTCTGGGATGAATTGTTTTCTATTCCCAGCAGCGATCACAAATAAAGTGCGAGCAAACTCTTCGTCGGTGACATTCTTTTTAACTTCTAAAAAGTGCTTTGTTTCGAAGCTTATAGAGAGATTGATAATTTCGGCGCCACTCTTGATAGCGTAGACAACTGCCGAAATTAGAATATTGTCGTTCGAAACTCCATCCTGTGTGACTTTTAAGGGAATGATCTCTACATCGCGAGCAAGATTTATGACAACGCTGGCCGATCCTGTTCCATGCCCCTCTGTATCGGCCACATCATTACTAGAATCAATAAAGTTCCAGCCAGAAAGGATGTTGCCAGGAAAATCCTGAACGAGACCTGAATCAATGATTGCAACTCGCACACCTTGGCCTGTGGGAAGATTTTTATGCCAACTAATGAGGTTTTTTAAGCGTGCGTTTTGAGGGTCGATATTGGACTGTGCAATTGCACTGCTCATCAATATGGATGAGCAACACAGGGCTACTAAAATAGCTTTTAGACTTGTGAACATGGATGCCTATATATGGCGATTTCTACGTTATGGCATTCTGAATGTGTATGGAGATTTTGAGCTTGAAATAATGGTGCCCAGGACTGGACTTGAACCAGCATGCCTCGCAGCGCTACCACCTCAAGGTAGTGTGTCTGCCATTCCACCACCTGGGCACAGAAAATGGAAAAGGAAGATTCTAAGCTAATGGAATCTAAGGCCAGTTGTCTAGAAAATTTTAGGGCAAGGGACTGTTTTTTTTACGAAACTTACAAAGGGTTAAAATCAGCAACCAGGATCTGGCAAAAACCAATAATTGATCCGGCCCTTTTCATCGAATGCGGGAAAGTAAAAATCTTGGATCTTCACGCGAACTGCATTTTTTTTCGCCTCATAGGAATCTTCAGCATACTTTTTTGCATCAACTCTAAGTTTGTTGAGCCGAATACCAATGATTCTTTTTCCATTCAAAGTAGTCGCAGGAAGTTCTTCACGCTCAATGATCTCTAATTCTTTGTCGGCCTCAGAATAGGGCCTTGAAGTGATCTTGGTGATCTCAGTTAAAGGAATTTTTTTTGATAAATCTTTATCTGCATAAACAAACTGAAGTCCTGGTCTGAACTCAATCTCATTCTCTCCAATATCCAGCTTAGGGATTAGATCTTCAATTTTCTTTAAATTAGTTTTGCTCGTTTTGATCCAGACTTGCTCACCTGCTGTAGTCGAAACCCGGGCCAAAAGGGTCTGTGGGTTAAGCTCTTTTGTCTCAGTGGTGAAAACGACCATCGTGCAATCGCCGCCCCCTTGAACACACGCCCCTTGTAGATTTGCTTTTTTATCTAATGCGGCTCCATCATCTTTGAAAGTAGGGGTAGGTAACTCACAGTACCCTCCAGGAATATCAGTCCCGCAGCTAATACCTCCGACATAAACAGTATCTGCGAAAATGATATCTTTGCTGATGGTGTCTGCCAGGCACATAGATTGAGGTAAGATGGAAATCGCCAAACCAAGTATAAATTTAGTGTTCATATGATTATGATCGAAGAAGCCCCGGTTGAAGTCAACTTGTTGTAAAGATTGAAGGGCCAATATCTAGTAGGGCCAAAGATTTCATTTTCCCCATGAAACTCTGACATAGTCCTAACAACAAAAGCGCCACTCTAGTTGTATAAGCTCCTCATAAAAACACCCCAGGAGGACTTATGAAAAAGTTTATCGCTCTTTTCGCTCTATCTCTTTCTGTCTCAGCTCTCGCAAACACAATTGATTTTACATTTAAAAAAGACAGCCCAATTTCAGTTGAGCTTCAGCAGCGTCTTCTGAAAGTTCTCAAAGAACGTTGTCCGGAAATGGTTCAGCCATATGGTCTACGTGAAGTTACAACAGCTGTTCGTATTGATCGCGTTGATCAAGGAATTATTGATCGTTACTATACAACAACATTCTCTGCTCGTTGGTACTTTGATGGTTATCACCCTTCAACTTCTTATATCGAAGTTGAAAGCGTTGAGTACAGCTTCCAGAACGGGGACAATCTTGCTGTTCTAAAAATCGACGGCGATCGTTGTAACTAATTTAGTTTTTGAATAAGCTTCTCTGGTGAGAAGACACACTTGGATTTAATGTTCTTACTTCCAGTGATGGTCTTCTCACAAGAAGTTCTAAAAAGACCCACATCATTGAAGCTTAGTTCTGGTTTTAAAGATTTCGCAACCGCTAAAGTTAAGGCCACCAGCGGAGTTGAATAAGAAGATCCCTTTACAGTTCGGTAACCATCTTTTCCGCCATACCACGCATACAATCCAGTTCCATACCAAGCTAGATCTATGTTTGCCCCATAGGCACTCTGGATTTTGGCATCGAAGTTTACGTTCCCAACTGAGATTACTCCCGTTGAATTGGCCGGTGCTACCGGTTCTTTCACGAGATCTCGTGCCGGATCATTGGAAGCTGAGCCCACCATGAGAATGCCCTTGTCTTGAGCGCGTTTTACTGCCGCCTGATAGTACGCAAGAGACTTCTGGCGATTGTTATCGATGAATTTGAAAAAGGAATTCGATTCAGCATCCACTCCAATTGACATGGAAATGACCTGAGCTCCGCGCAGGCGAGCGTAATCAATCGCGTCCGACACTTTCTTCATATAAAGCTCATCAAATGTGCGTGTGTCTGTGGTTACATTAATAGGAATGATTTTAATTTTTGAGAGTTGATTATCCGTGATGAAGGCCTCAACCAAGGAAGTAATGCCATTCTCATGACCTGTGGCCACGGGAGTATAGAGGCGACCGTTACGGTTATTGAAATTCATCCCGTAATAATCATCCTCATAACCATTGTTATCATCATCTAGGAAGTTTCCGTCCTGCTCTTTCTCGTTGATCTTAATGATGTGAGAGAAAGTATCGGTATGGATGTAGTCACCAATGATGGCCATAGTGACTTCATTTTTTAGTTCGATCTTTTTTAAGAAGTCTAAGCGCTTTGCGATTCCTGGATTTTTCTTCACGATTTCGGAAGAGTCGTATGAACCCCCGAAGGACACACCTGTAATGAGTAGGGACAAAGAAAGGATCAGTAAACGCATAGAAACTCCATCTCATTATTATAAGATATTTATGCCATAGGTGAGAATGAGAGGAAGTTCTTATAGAGTGTCTAAAATGTGACAGACAAGAATAAAATAGGGGGCTTAAGAGGTCCCTTGACTGGTCGAGCTCTTACATCTACAACCATCATACCAATAATAAATCTACCCACTTTGCAAATGAACCAAAAACCCAAAGACCCACTTCACGGAAAGACCCTGGAAATGATTCTCAAAGAATTAGTGGATTTCTATGGCTGGGAGCAAATGGGGAACATGATCACCATTCGTTGTTTTACTCATGACCCGAGCATCAAGTCGAGCCTTGCTTTCCTTCGTAAGACCCCTTGGGCCCGCACTAAGGTGGAGAATCTTTATCTCTACATGCTGGAACAGCTCTAGCGTTCACTCCAGTTATCACTTTCCGTTCTGTAAAAGATGCATAAATTTTGATTTAACTCCTGCATCCGTCGTACAAATCTCTCAATTCAAAACCTGGGAGACATCATGAAAAAGTATTTAGTAGCAGTAACTCTTTTAGCTTCAATGTCGGCATTCGCTGATCCAATTTTAGACTGTGACAAAAACGCACTTGGTGCTGCTCTGGAAGTATCTCCAGTAGCTCAAATCACTGAAGCATCTGTTGAAGGTGATCTTGAAATTTATACGGTTGAACTAGAAGGCAGAACTGCGGTTCTATCTTTTAACCGTGATTGTGACTTCTGGGACATGGAAGTTTCTGAACAGTAATCTTCACTTCTAAGAATCTACTTCCCTGGCGGAAGTAGATTCTTAAGTTCCACTTCCGCTGGCGAAAGTGATTTCGACCTTTGATAATTTCATTTACAGCAATATGGCACATCGTAAGCGACTCCAGCATCCTTCATCCCATTCTGAGCGCATGAAGTAGTAAACGCTCTGGTTCCACCAATCCCGCCACAAGAAGCAAGACACTGACCATTTTTCACGCCCCAATTTGGCGCAGGCCGAGTTTTTGGATCACAGATAGGGCCACAACAAAATGGGACGTCGTAGGCGAAACCCATATCTTTTAGACCATTTTTTGAACAGGCCGTCTTAGGTGCGACCGTTCCACCAATCTGACCACACGAACGCAGACACTGGTTGTTTTTCACTCCCCAGTGTGGTGCAGGTTGAGTCGCGGAATCACAAAGAGGGCCACAGCAATAGGCCACATCGTAAGCAACCCCTACGTCACGAAATCCATTACTGGCGCAAGTGGTAGTGAATGCTCTTGAGCCACCAATCTGCCCACAAGAACGCATACACGTTCCGTTTTTCACACCCCAATGAGGCGAAGGCTGAGTAGCTGGATTACAAATGGCCGCGTTCTTAACTGGTAAGAGAGAAATATCAATTGGGATAAAATACAGACCGCCGGGAAGCGTTCTGGCGGTGGCAGTTCCGGGCCTATTGATAAAGGCACCAAACACACCCCAGGTTTGCATCACGGGATTATACGCCCACCGAAAGTATTCAATAGGATTATCAGGAAGGGTATAGACCGTTTGCGAGTAACCATCAAAGGCACCATTCTCCGTCACAGCATTGGCCACACCAATTTCTAAGTTGTAGCAGCCAGCGATATTATCCATCGGTGACTTGCAACCATTTTCACCACGGGCCCCGGTGAAAAAGAATTTCCCGGGCCGAATCTCTTTCACATCAAAAAGATCGGCAGTACCGTTAGCAGTATTCGGATTATAAGTATTAGAAGCGGCACCATCGGAATTAATTCTCGCCATGCTTGGATTAAATTCAATGGAGCGGGAAAGAAGTTTGATCCATTTCCCCGTCGATTTATCAATGTTGACCTGGGTCCAGCTCAAGTAGGCCTTGCCACTTGTGGTACTGGTCAATTTCGGAACAGAGGCACTTGGAATCAAATTTGGATTCGTGCTCGATACACCATCGACATAAACCTTTACCGTGGAGGCCACGACCTGATTTTCTGTATCAACTCGACCCACACAGGCACCAACACTTCCACTAAATCCTTCTCCATGACACTCGAAGGCCACATACTTAACACCTCCGATGATGGCGACAGTTGGATCATAAGCTGTGGTGATGGTTCTTCCATCACCAATCTTTGCCATCGGCATGAAAGCAAATTTCAAGAATGTAAGTGACTTTTTTGCGAAATCAGCGCGATAAAGGGCAACACCCCATCTCTGCCAGGTACATTCATTATTAGCATCTTCACCACTCAGACTTGAGTAGATCAAACGTCTTCCCCAAAAAAGTGTTTGGTCAGTGGTGTCTTGTTGATAAGAAGTGGTATTGCAACCTTGAGTAGACCACGCTTCCGAAGTGGATGTGGTTGCCATAGACGTCTGGTGGCCCTTCACCGTTCCTGTGTTTTGACTAGCATTACAGGCCACACACAAAATAAGCAGAATGATTTTTTTCATACGGTACTTATCGGAGCAACACTAAAAGGGAAGAGTCTGTGAGATCAGGTTTTGATGGCAGTTTAGCAGCCAAGCTTCTTCGTGGTCTTCATGGCCTCTTCACGATTAAGCTCTTGAAGGTTAAGCGCCTTCGCCTCTCCACCCACATTCAAATACTCCAGATAATCACCTTGCTTAAAATCAGGCTTCAACTGGCAGTTTGGAGTTTGAGAATACACTGAATCTAGAATGTAAGCGCCTTCGCCACTAGCGAGTGTGACATCTGTATGTGAATAGCCAGTAGTTGTTTTAAGATAGAATGTCAGAATACGTTTTTCGCCGACATGGGCAACGATGAGATAACCTTCACCCAGTCCGCCAGCGCCAATTTGAAAGTATTTTACGAGGTCATTTTTGCTTGCTCCCAGCTCTTTAAGTTCTGGGTTACAGGCAGCACAAAGGAGAAGGAGAAGTAAACTTAGTTTTTTCATGACCCCCTTATCGGAGGCTTGGCCGATTTATAGACTCAAATTTTCTTAAATCTACAATTTCATCGACTTACATAATAACTTTGGTGATTTGGGCCAATAGAACCTTCCAAGGAACCTTGATCGCTACCACTGGAATAAACGGCAGGAGAATAGCTACTAATAGTGGAACCAGGTCTTTAAGGCTGAAAGGAACTAGCCGCATGCTGTGAACTCTTGCAATAACGGCGTTATTGGAATCTATACTTTGAAAGTCCTCATCTTGCAGAATATTGTCTTTGGGATCAATTTCACGCACTAACCATTTTCTTTCAAATGCATGTAATTGCCTTCCCATGAGAGTTCCATACTCAGATATGCCTCGGTGTTTGGCCTCTTTCATGGCCGGGAAGAAAAACAATAAGGGTCCAGCAAGGAGTAAAAGGAAACCCGCACAAAGGACTCCCAGAATGAATTTAATGTCATTTACATCAATTCCTTCGTAAAGCACCAGATTGAGCATACTTCCGGCCAGTGAGATCGAAATCGCAAAACACGGCACAATGAAGAACACTAAAAGATGTCCTAGAAAACCTAAACCTCCGGCGTCGTCTCCGTTTGAGGCCTTCAAATGAAGTTTCATGCCAGAGACTTTTTTAAGTAAACGACACCACAGACCTGTGCGATAGAGAAAGTAGAAGAGAAAATAAAAATACAATGGTTGGCTAATTAAATTGAACCACCAACCAGCGGGCGAAAATCCATCATCGGCCGTTCTCCAGATGGGATTTTCAATATTTTTGAATTGAAAGAGATATAAACCTACGACGGTATAAACCAATAATAAAATGATGATCTTCGCAAATTTCGAGTCGCGAAGCTCTCTGGTTCGATTAATCTCATATTTAAGCTTATTGTAATCCTCGGGATCAAGAATTTCTGCCTCAATGAACTGATAAAAAGATTCTCTCAGCCGCTCTCCGGACTTCATGCTGGAGATAAGGAGCAGTGGGAGTGCGATTAAAAAGCGCATATGAATTGCATAATCAGTCAGGATCGTTTCGCGGGAGGCAAGGAGAGAAAGTAACAAAAGAGGGACCCAAGTAATGAGGACCAAGGTCAAAACTCTGTTCTTCGTTTTGCTTTTTTTCCACCAGGCATCAAGCACTGGGATGTTTCCGAAAAGATCAATTTGATAACCACTGTTGCTGTCGATGTGCATAGGCCCTACCTTTCTTGACTCTGCAATTCTTTCAGCAATAATCCCATTGACGAGTCTAAAGTCTTTTCAACCAATCGACTAAGAGGACCGCATTAATTTATCTGAATATCCCTTCTACATTAACTTTCTCATCGTTTGGTCTGTTTTATGGATCATATCGGTTATTACTTTCATGTGGGGCAAAAGAGTCAGAGAATCTTCTCCGCTTGAAACATTTAAGGTCTCTGAAATTATCACCACCAGTTCCTTTGCGATGCTGAGTCTCATTTTGGGTTTCACTTATTCAATGGCCGTGAGTCGATTTGAACTTCGAAGAAAGCTCGTCATAGATGAAGCAAATGCCATCAGCTCAACTTATCTTCGAGGAAAAATTATTCACGTTGATGCGGCCAAATATAAGCAACTTTATAGGCGCTACCTGGATCTTCGAATCGAGTCCTATGACAGCTATGACAATCCTGAAAGGATGGCGGAGATAAAAAAAGAAACTGGGCTTATTCAAAAAGAGATTTTCACCGACTTTGAGGTAATTACCTTAAAAAATAGAGGGGCCCTCGAGAGTGCTTATCTCTACGCCATGACTGACATGTTTGACAGTGAGTTTGAGCGCTCTATTGCTTTGGACGTGAACCTGCCGCCCTCCATCTATATGATCATTCTCATGATAGCGATTGTGACTATCGGCATGCTCAATTATGACCGAGGTTACAGTCAGAAAGAGAGTCATTGGGCCATGACTTTATTCATTATTGTCTTTGCTGTTATTGTCTGCTTCATTCACGATCTTGATCATCCTCATACCGGCGCCGTTCAAATCAGTCAGGAAGCTCTTCTCATGCTTCGAAATTCATGGGTCGTTCAGTGATTAATTTCTTTCACTGCATCCAGCTGTTTATGACTGTGAACATGAAGCTCCCGAGTAAGAAAATGTAATACTGACGGGCCTTTTTTTCTCTGATAGCGTCATTGGTTATGAAAACTCTATTTTTATTTTCATTTCTAATCTCTCTGTCTACTTTTGCAGCTCCGGCTCCACTTGTTCAATCTGAAGGCACGACCTTCATTGGACTCAATGGTCCGAATGATACTGAGGCCTATTTTGGAATTCCATATGCTCAGGCCCCTGTGGGAAATCTTCGCTGGAAGGCCCCAAAAAAAATCAGATTAGGTCAAAGAGTTGTGGCGCAAAGGATGGGGCCGGTCTGTGCACAGCTTTGGAACATGTTCTCAAACGTAAGTCCAGATTATGAAGGGCAGGCAGTTGGTTCAGAAGACTGTCTTTATTTAAACGTATGGAAGCCTCGTCAAAATGCCAATTATAAGCGCCCAGTGTTTTTCTGGATTCATGGTGGATCAAACACTAAGGGCACGGCCAACGATCCCAATTATGATGGTGCTTGGTTTGCTCAACATAATGATGCCATTTTCGTAAGCGTTAACTATCGTTTGGGTCTATTTGCTTCTTTCATTCATCCTTCACTTGAGACCGGCAACAAACTAGATAGCGCCGGAAACCATGTAACTCTTGATCTCATCATGGCCCTTAATTGGGTGAAGAATAATATTGAAAATTTCGGTGGTGATCCGGATAACGTTGTGATCGCCGGTCAATCTGCCGGATGTATGAATGTATGGGGTCTACTTCAAAGCCCGCTCGCAAAGAATTTGTTCAATGGGGCCATTTGTTCGGCCGGTTTACCGAATGCTTATCCAAAACTCGTGATTGAAGAGCGTTCGGATAATCTTCTCCATGATCTTTTAATTGCAGATAAAATTGCCAAAGATGCGGATGAGGCGAAGGAATGGGTTCGTAAGCAAGGGCCACAGACGGTCAGAAAGTATCTTCTTTCAAAATCGGCCGCGGAGTTGCTCGCGATTCCTCGTTTTATTGTGCCCACTCAACATGTTTCAGATGGAACGGTTCTTCCCTTCGATGGTTTAGCATCGGTCATGACTGGAAGATATAATCGCGTTCCAATGATTCTTGGTTCTACTATTGATGAGGCCACTTATTTAGTTGGAGCGACGATGTTTAAACCAACTGAGGGTGACCTGTTCCGTATGCTGAATAGTGGTCGCAGCTATCCGCGAAGTGCTATCATCAAAGACGAGTACCTCTCTACCTTCGATGGCATCACTCGCAGTAGCAGCATTGGACTTTCAAACTCTCTTGAAAGTATTTCCCAGTCCCTTCGTCCCTTTAACTGGAACATCTATAAATATGAATTTACCTGGAAAGAAACTCCTGAGCCTTGGAAGAGCGTCTTTGGAGCTTTCCATGGACTTGATGCGATTTTCTACTTAGGAAACTTTGTTGAGGACCGTCCACAGTTTGCTAGATTTGCCTGGAGGCCTTCTAATAAAGAAAGTCGTGAAGCACTTCGTGAACACATGTCGCAGTATTTTAAATCATTCCTGCATCATGGGAATCCGAATGAAGGCCATAATGGAAAAGAGTGGCGAAGTTTTTCTGGATCAGGGCATACGTTTAAGTTCTAAAAAAAAGGGCCCTGATTGATCTGTACCCCATTTTCTAGACAAGCTAAAAAAACCGCTTTTCTAAAAAATGGGCTAAAATCCTTAAAAGGAGCAGATTATGAGGGCCTTTTCTCTTTCTGAGCGCAAAAAGCTCACAACTAATCCCTACGTTATTAAAATTACCGAAAAATCTATTTCGTTCAGCAATGAATTTAAACGGCTCATGCTCCATGGAGTAGATGACGGTAGAACTCGTCAACAATTCTTCAATGATACTCTTAGTGTTAACTGCTTCGATAAGAAGTACGTTGACTCCTCACTGAATAGATGGAGAAGAGAAGAAAAGTTTAAAAATGTACCAAAGAAGCGTGGTCGCCGGAAAGATCCTAATAAAATGACTATCGAGGAGCTCAAAGCCGAACTTGCTCTCCAAAAGGAGATCAATGCTCAGCTAAAAAAGGCCCAAGGTCTCACCGAAGACGATCCGCTGTTTTTTCTTTAATCGGTGAGGCCATCTCCAAAGATCCATCGTTAAATCGCTCCTATCTTTGTCGTTTAATGTCTGTTAGTCGAAGTGGATTTTATTCCTCTCGAAAATCCTCAGAGGCCCGCCAAGAAAGAGATAGAATGGCATGTAAGATCATTAAGCATTATCACGAGAGAAGTAGGAAAAAAGCAGGTATCATCACGCTTGATTTACTCATGCGAAGAGATGGACATGTTATAAACCACAAAAAGATCGCCAGAATTAAACGAGAGTATGGATTTGAAACAAAAATCCGTCGTCGAAATCCTTATCGCGCAATCCCTTTGAAGTCTGGGGAGCATGTCGAAATACCAAACTTACTTAAAAGAGACTTCTATCCACCACTTCCAGATCAGGTGTATTCGACAGATATGACTTACTTGTATTATGGAAATTGTGACAAAGCTTTCTTGTCAGCGACCAAAGACCTTGCGACTAACGAGATCGTCTCTTACAAATTAATGAAAACACCAACAGTATCTGCATTTGCATGCGAGTTCAAAGAATTGCTGAGTAAGATTCCAATCGAGAAAAGAACTGATCTAATGATTCATTCAGATCAAGGCTTCCAATATACTAATGAAGAATTTAGAGCAGTTCTGAGGCTAGCAGGTGTAACTCAGTCGATGTCACGGAGAGGTAATTGCCTAGATAACGCACCAATTGAATCATTTTTTGGTCACTTCAAAGATCTCTTAGAGATTAAAAAATGTCGATCATATGAAGAGGTTGAAAAGGTGGTATCCAGTACCATCAAATATTATAATGAAGAAAGGCCCCAAAAGGGTTTAAATAAAAAGCCCCCGGCAGAATACCGAGGGCTATTATTAAGCGGTTTTTTTTAAATGTACTTTTTATGGGGTACAGTTTAGATTGGGCCCCTTTTTTTATTTTGTCTTTGTTTTGAAAACAAAAGGATTCGATTTTCTCTTCATGTCGTTACGAGCTTTCTTAGCAAGCTGACGAGTTACGTATTCAAGATCTTTCTCTGGAGCTTTAGGCTTTGCCTTGATTTTTACGTCATCAAGGTGAGCAGGTACTCTTTGAACAAATGCGTTCTTATTTGGTGTTGCCCATTTTGCCTTAACTGTTCTTCCATCAAAATTCTTCTGATCTAGACCTGCGATGGCCGCTTTCGCCTCATCCACAGTTTCCATTTCAACGAAGGCCATTCCGCGTGACTGACTTGTCGTTGGTTCAACCACGATCTTAATATTTTTGATCTGTCCGAATTTAGAGAAGATGCTACGGATTCCGTTACGATCGCGCTTGTAGCTTAGGTTAGAGATATAGACGGTAGAGTTAGGTGTGTTCATAAAATCCTTGGGCATAATGCTGTTTTTTCGGTGTTTTAACACGGCTGCACCAATATGTCTAAAGGTTGGGCAGGCCATATAGATAATTCCTACACGGTCTTTTTACCAACATCCGGGGGGTTAAAGAAGCTACCATCCTTTTATTAAATTATTTCGAGGAGTAGGTATGAAATTTAAAGCAATGACCGCCTTATTAGCTCTGTCAGTAAGTCTTAGTTCTTTCGCCAATTGTGCTCTTTCAACTAATGACGATGTTGCCGCGGAGATTCTAACTGAGAAGGGTTACCATATTGTTGATCGAGCGGACGCTCTTTTTCATATCAAAGTTACGAATGAACTTTCAGTAAGTGATCTTAAATGTAAGCTGGGTGTATGTTCAGCGGACGTAACTCGTGAAGTTGGTGTTACGGCCTTGAACTCAATCGATATGAGTGGCTTTAATCAGAAGAGTGCTCAAAGTGGAACACAAATCTTCCGCTCAAAAAACAAACCTTCAATGCTTGAAAACGATAAGCAGATCAGAGTGATGCTAAATTCATTACATGACCACTTACAGTTTCAGTATAACGATTGTCGTCCTCGCGCTAACGAGTAAACCAAACGTATCCAATCAGATCGTCTCTAAAACCATAAATTGCAACGACGTGACTGGGAGCCTGGGCCCCAGTCACTCCTGTGACCCATTCTTCATCTAATACTGAATCATTCAAAACTGTTCGAGATCGTAGTTCACAATGAAGCTCTGGATTCTTCTCAAAGCGCTCCCGATACATTTCTTTGAAGGTCTTGATATTATCGCAGGTCTTTTGTGATTCAGCTCCTAAGCGCCAAACCTGGACTTCCGGATGATAGAAAGCCACAAATTTCTCAATGTTTCTTTCGTTGTAGGCCTCAAGTTGTCCTTGAGCAAGTTCAATCATTCTTTCTTTTGAGATAGTCATTGTTAGGGCTCGACAATATTTAAAGTGCTACTAATTTTAGGGTTGGTAATGACCTGAGTTTGACCTGAGCTCCAGTTGATCACAATCTTTGAAACCTTCGAGATTTTACCGAGACCAAAATGAAGAACAGGATCATTTTGTTGGTTAAAAGTTCCTGTTGTTCCTTCCACCTGTCTCATCACCAGACCTTTAGCATGATAAACTCTTACCTGAGTCGTCACAGGAATAGTTCCTGATTTTTTACCGGTAAGTCGAATTTTAAGGTAGCGATTGTTTGAAGCATCAACGTTTTTGAAAATTCTGAGTCTTGCTGGAATTCCAACTCCCTCGCGACCTGAAACGATGAGGTCCATTTTTCCATCGTTATTAAAGTCCGCCCAGGCCCCCGCATAGCTATCAAGAACCATTGGCCCACTTTTGCTGACGTTTTCAAATTGAAAATTTCCTTTATTTCTAAAAAGAAGAGAATGGGCGTAGTTAAAGTTGTAGACCTGAGAGACATACATGTCGAGGAGACCATCATTATCAAAATCGGCGGCAGTTGAATGGGACCATAGCTCATCGCCCTTATATTTTGAAAAATCACCAATCGGCTTTACGGGTAGACCTGAGTTCTTTCTTACATCCACAAAATTGTAGTGAGGAGCACCGGTATTTTTATAGACCTTTGAATCGTCACACACATATCCGCGATAATCATAAGAGCCTTTTGGAGACATTCCTACAAACTTGTGAACCAGATTAGATACCCATAAATCAAGATTTCCATCGTTATTTAAATCTGCCCAGACCGACCCGATGGTGTGGCCATAAAGGGGGCCGAAGTTCTTTTTGTGGTAGGAATCATAATAGCGTTTCGTATCGTATTCGCCCTGAACATTGAGTTTTTTTGCCACGTCCACCATCTTTCCCCGATTTAATTGGAAAAGAAAATTCTGCCTCAGCCGATAGTTTGAATAATAGATATCGGGACTTGAGTTGTTGTCAAAATCGGCCCAGGCAATTCCACGTACATAGGCCGGATAGTTATTCATTTCATGCTTATTACTTACTTCAAGAAATGATTTGCCGTTCTGGTTTAGGAAAACTTTCGGAGGTACGAAGTTAAATTGATTGTTTTCACTTTTTTCCTGGCGCCCTACAAGAATATCCGGGAAGCCATCGCGATTGAGATCACCGAAAGAGATTGTGAAGACATCGTCGGGTAGTTTAAGACCGTATCTTTGTCCCACCTCGTGATACTGATTGTCCTTTAAGAGATGAACTTGCCCTTTACTCGTTACAATATCTAGATTCCCATCGTTATTAACATCCATAAAAAGAGGTTGGCCTTTTAGGAAGTGCAGATTCATTTCTTGAGTTACATCTTCAAAACGAATCGAGTCGCGAGTGGAAATGTTTTTATACAAACGATCTTTGGCAATGAAATCAACTCTGCCATCTTTATCAAAGTCGCCTATCACAATGGAAGGAGTACTTTCAGATGCGACATCTGATGTCGCAGTTACGTCTTCAAAAATTGGATCATTATTTTCTTTGATGGAGGCGGCTTCACGAAAAGGATTTTGAGTCGAACAACCAGTAAGCACTGAAAGGAGAGTTGGAACCAGAATCAGCTTCTTCATTACATTTCCCTTATATCATAAAATGTTTGATCTACTTTCTCAGGGGACTGCAAAAGGTCATATAGTCCTCGCGCTACCTTATCGGGAGGAAGAAGCTGTCTCTTGTCTTTTAACTCCTTAAATCTTTCTACATTTTTAAATTTCTGCTTCGACTGCTTTCGAATTGTCGCCTGCATATCCGTGTCCATGACTCCCGGAGCGAAGCTAAGGGCGCGGAAGTTCTTTCGGTGTTTGAAATCTTCATTCAGGCAATCAGTGAACATTTTTAGTCCACTTTTCGTTGAACAATAAAGTGACCAATTGATAATGGGATGGAGGGCCGCCCCTGAACTGATATTTGTTATTGTCACTGGACATGTTTTCTTTTTGAAAGTGTTCAGCAGCCAACGTGAAAGGAAAATAGGGGTGGTGAAATTAAGGGCGATGTGTTTTTCGATCTCAGTCTGATCAAAATCCTGAATTTCTCCGATGGGTTCAATGGCCGCAGCATTATTAATTAGATGAATGGCCCTTACTTTTTTTACATCAATTTTTCCCATGGCCTTCATGAGTTTTGTCTCAAGCCCTTTCCAAGTTGAAAGGTTATGCGAAAGATGAAAATGACTTGGGTGGATAATTGTATTCGTGCGGGAGATGGAAATAACGAGATGTTTCTCATTGAGTGCAAGCTCTGTGAGCGCCAGGCCAAGACCTCGCGAAGCACCTGTGATGATAAAAAGCTGCATATGTCTTCCTTGAAGCGTTGTTGAATTATGAATGAATTTTATCATGGAACTGGTTTTTTGTTTTCTTAAGTTGTTCCTTGAAGGCTTAAATTTTAAATTCGCTTCATGGGTGTAATCAGTGAGCTCAATCCTACATTAACGGAAGAGATTCAGCGGGTAGCGCAAATTGGCTACTGGAAATATCTGCTAGATAAAGGTGAACTTCAAGGAAGTCAGATCATCTATGATATTCATGAGGTGCCTAAGGGTACTGATATTACCCTGACTGACGCCATGAATTTTTATCATCCTAATTCCCGTGAGATTTTAGAAAGTCATTTTCAGGCCTGCATTGAGAAAGGCATCCCGTATGATCTTGAAGTGCTGATCCTGACTTTCAAGAAAAACAAAAAGTGGGTGCGCACGATTGGCCATCCCAAAATAGTGGACGGAAAAGTGACCGAGGTCTATGGAGTCTTTCAGGACATTACACATAAAAAGTCTCTCTATGATGAAATCCTGGACTCAAAAGAAAGGATGGATTTCATTCTTTCTTCCATTAAGATGGGCGTCTGGGAATGGGACTGTACTAATAATAGGCTCCATTGGGATGACACTATTTTTGAAATGATTGAGGTCATGCGGGGTGAAATAAAATCCGAGGCCGAATTGTACGATAAAATCATTCATCCCGATGACAGGGAGATGGTCACGGAGGCCATTCAAGAATCTCTCAATAAACGTAGCGAGTTTAACCTGCGCTACCGAATTATCACGCCCAAGGGCAATACTAAGTACATCATGGCCCGGGGGAAAGTTTATAAAAGAGATGGAATTACTTGGTTCACAGGACTCAGTTGGGACGTGACTCATGAAACCAATCTGCAAGAAACGATCAAGGTTCAGCAGACCAAAATTCAAACTTCGGCCAGAATGGCAAGCTTAGGTGAGATGGCAAGTGGCATCGCTCATGAAATAAACAATCCGCTTTCAGTCATTCAGACCCAGGCCGATTTTTTGAAATTAAAGCTTAAGAAGCATGCTTTGAATGAAGATACGATTCAAACTGGATTAGATAAAATCATCGAGACTTGCGGAAGGATCGTAAAAATCGTCAAAGGTCTCAGGACCTTTTCCCGTCATGCAGAAAATGATCCAATGACCTTAGTTCAATTAGATGAAGTTCTGAATGATTCAATAAGCCTCATTTCTCAAAAATTAAATTATTCATCGATTGAAGTGAGTATTGATAAAGAAGACAATTTGATCGTCATGGGTCGACCGGCACAGCTGGGCCAGGTGTTTTTGAATCTTCTAAGTAATTCGTTTGATGCCATCGCGACGTTAGATAAAAAATGGATCAATATTGAAGTGAAGCGAGTTGGGGACAAAGTCCGATTACGATTTGTTGATTCGGGAACTGGAATTATGGACCCCCATGTCACACATATTTTTCAGCCATTTTACACCACAAAGGATGTTGGGAAGGGAACAGGATTAGGTTTATCTATCTCGAAAGGCATCATTGAGGAGCATGGAGGAAAACTTCATTACGACCATTGTTCTAAAAACACCACTTTTGTGATTGAACTCCCCGCAGTAAACTCCTAAAAAAGTTGATTTATGGGACTTTTAAGCATAAAAATTCCCCCATGAAAAACATCATTCTAGCTCTTGTTCTTTGTCTGGTTTCTCTTTCAGTTCTGGCCCAGGATTTCGATCTTCGCGGATTATGGAAGCGCTCAAACGCTCAGCCTGAAGAAAGACCACTAACATTCATTCAAGTAAATGGTGTTTATCACACTCATTCTCAAGAGCGTTTCGTTTATCCGAATGGCGCGCTTTCGCATACCATTGATCAATCAGTGAAAGTAACAGTTACTCCTAACGGTGAAGTTAAGGGAACAGTTGATTTCTATGATTCTCGTGGTTGTTCATACCGTAATCTAGCAGTAACGGGTGAATTCCAAACTGCTGACCAGATTGGATTCGTTATGACAGTGCCTCGTTACAAAGTTGTGACAATCACTGCCGGCAATCATTCTCGTTACCAGCATCCCATTTATTGTGATGCCCACATTCCTTACTACCCATATAGATACCGTTATATCTGCGGTTATGAGAATCGCCCGCTAAGTGTATCTCGCGAGTGTCAGCTGATTGAGACGGTAGATGTACCGGTTTCTTTACAACGTCAATTTTAGTGCACTAAGTCCTGTCATTTAAATCCGGGCCTAATAGAATCAATGCATGAAGAATTGGTTTCTTATCCTTTTATTGTTCTCTACCCAGGCCTTTGCTCATTTAGATGAAGTCGTTCCCTTTACTGCCGGATCAAAACTTTCGCGTACACGTTTTAGAACTGTCATTCAGATCCTGAAGACCAGATTTGCACCCTTATCTCAAAAAGACGGTCGTGTTCTCGAATTTTATACCGATTATGAATCTGATTGGGCCCAGGGATTTGCTCGTCGTTGGGAAACTGATCAAGTTCATATCTACGGAGGCCTTGCCGCCATCCCTAATGTCACGGAAGATTCTTTTGCTCTCGTTGTGTGCCATGAACTGGGTCACCTATATGCAGGAACACCATATTCTGATTCACACAATCGCATCGCCGTAGAAGGTCAGGCCGATTACTGGGCGACTCTTCGTTGTTTTAAAGAAGTGGTAGGAGAGTTACCTAAGCTCACTCCAAGTAGAAACGCTTCAGAACTTTGTAAAGATGAAGAGACATGTGCTCGTGCTTTGGATGCGGCCTTGGTATTAACTGCTTTCTATGCAGATAACCGGTCTATTCCTCATCCCAAACTTAGTACTCCAGATACTTCAGTGGTAACGGAAGTTTTAAAAACTCATCCGGAACCTCAATGTCGATTAGATACTTACAGGGCCGGACTTTTTGGAATGAAACAACCCACCTGCTGGATGCCATGGAATATTTAAACACCACAAACATTATTAGTTTTCTCATTGGGATTTCTCTCGCCGCCTGTGCTGGTTTTCGTATTTTTGTTCCCTTACTCATAAGTTCGATTGCATTTAAAATGGGTTGGATTTCACCAATTGAAAGTCTCAAATGGTTGGGGTCAACTGAGGCCCTAATTATTTTTGCCGTTGCCGCAATTTTTGAATCTCTGGCCTTTATGATTCCCTGGCTTGATCACGCTTTTGATGTCATGGCCGCACCTCTGGCCGCTGTGGCCGGAATGGTCCTTGCCTCGGCAGTGATGAAAGATATGCCTCCCTCGCTTCAGATTGGTTTGGGTATTATTGCTGGTGGTGGAACCGCGGGAATGGTGCATGCAACGAGTTCTCTTCTTCGTTTGGGATCAACCAAAATGACGGGAGGATTGGGAAACCCCATCTTTGCTAAAATAGAAACTCTTATCTCAGGTATCGGCTCACTTCTGGCAATCTTTCTTCCTATCATTATGATTCTAGGATTAGTGCTCTTCTTCGGAGGGGCCTACTGGATTTTGAAGAAGACCATTCTTAGAAGTAAACCTTCAGACACACCAAATTTTAAAAACTGAATTGCTTCTTTTTTGACCCGCTGAATGAAACTCAGATATTTTTTTCTTAAGATCAGGAGGGATCTATGGAAACAAATGTAGAGCCAATTCCTAAGGGGTATCACTCCTTAACTCCCTATCTCATTGTGAACGATGCCAAGAAGGCGATTCAATTTTATGAGAAAGTGTTCGGTGCCAAAGAACTTTATCGAATGGATGCACCGAATGGAAAAATCGGACACTGTGAAATTGAAATCGGTGATTCAAGATTCATGCTGGCCGATGAATTTCCAGAGCGGGGAGCAGTGGCACCAACTCAAGGTGGGCGAGCTTTCTCTTTAGTGCTTTATGTCCCGAATGTGGACGAAATCTTTGATGAGGCCATCGATAATGGCGGAGTCATTGTTCATCCTGTAAAGGACCAATTTTATGGAGACCGAATGGGAACTTTCCGTGATCCATTTGGACATGAATGGAGTGTGGGAACTCATGTAGAAGACGTATCCCCTGAAGAAATGGATAAACGATCTAAAGAAATGTTTAGCTAAACCTGGAATTGTTAAGACTGAGTTATTTTTACAAAACCGTCCTCCCGCTACTTTACGGGAAAGTAGGTGATTTGTTACTAAGGGGCCCAAAGTAACATTCATTTTGGAGGTTCTGATGAAACATGTTTCATCTCTTCTAGTTCTTTCAGTGTTTTTTCTTTTAATTACCAATGCCATGGCAGCAACTATCCCTTCAATGAAGGACTGCACTCTGGATCTTTATAAGGCCAATCCTTGGCAATCAACTTACACAGTTGAGGATTCACGCGTTACCGGAAATAAAGCATCAGAAGTTATTCAAACGATTAAGTTAAACCGCGCTTCAATCAACACTCAAGTTGATATTTTGAATGTGCCTCGTTACGACATCATCACGAAGAAAGTCCTTCTTGATAAGCGTGGTGTTGATCCGAAGGCCTGCGAAGGTGTTATTTCCGCTCTGAAAGTGACGATCTGTACACAGGACGCCGCTGTTGCCGCTTGCGAAACTCGTTGTGAGTTTAAATGGATTGGAGCAGATTGCCGTTAATCAAAATTTATCCCCAAGGACCGGCCTCTACATAGATGGGCCGGTCTTCTCTGTGGTAGCAATTGGGAAATGAGTCTTACTTACCCAAAAGGAGCTACCATGAAATATCTTTTCTCCGTTCTTCTTTTTCTAGTAATGTCGCCGGCCTTCGCAGTGACTTGGACTTATCAGGTAAATATCAATAGCAATAAAGGCATTGTTAAAACGTTGGATCCGACTCGAAATGCTTTCGAAGCGGGAAACCACTATTGTGAAGTTACTCCTGTGGTAGTGAATAATCAGACAGAGTTTCGTTCCCTTAATTGTGGCGTAGGTTCAGGGACGGTAGGAACAGGTGGTCTTTGTACTCAGAAGGGAGCGAAGAATGCTTCTGTTCAATATGCCATTCTTAATATCAGTGATCCTAAAAACGTCATTAACGTCGTCGTAGCATGTAAATTTGATTAGAACCGGGGCCCTTGGGCCCCTTTTTATTGACCCCCTTTAAGAACCATGGTTTAAGCCGGGTACATAAGGAAATAAGATGAAATCAACACTGGTTTTCATTCTCTCACTCACGTCCTTATCGGCCCTGGCACAAAGAATGTGTCCTACCCGAACTTTTGAACTCGTTGCTTGCAGAGAGCAGAATTCAATCTCGATTTCAATTTGTGAAAATAAAGATAAAAAATTGGCCATGGTCTACCGTCGTACTCTTCAAGAGAATGTCGAGATTTATGAGACCAAGTTAGAAGAAAATAATTCTCATTACATCTTTAGAAGAGTCACTGATTCATCTGAGCAAATGGAACTTCAGGTCCAGAAAACCATCGATGATCATGCTCCCGGTTTCTTTACGTATTCGACACCAACAATCCAGACCCAAATAACCTTTAGATGTCTCACACGTCTACAAACCCAATGGTGAATTATGAAATGGCTGCTCCCTCTCACACTTCTTCCTCTCACAGCTTTTGCAAGTTCTAAAATCACTGTCTCGGGCATTTCCTCTGGCGCCTATATGGCCCAGCAGTTTCACACTGCCTTTTCATCTGATGTTTCCGGAGTCGGGATTGTGGCCGGAGGCCCCTATTACTGCGCCGGTGGACAGGCGATGCTGGCGATGAATCGTTGTATGAACACAAAAATGGGTTCACCGATCCCCGAACAATCTGTTTACGCCGCAAAGATCCTTGCGATGAGTGGTCTGATTGATCCAGTTAGTAATGTTGCTAATTCTCGGGTGTATGTATTCTCGGGCAGAAATGATCAAACGGTTTTCCCGATGGTCGCAGATGCGGCGGTTGAGACTTATCGCCTCTGGGGAGTGAATCCTCGTAACATTCGATATGAAAATAAGATGAACGCCGGTCACACTTTTCCTACAGTGGGGTTCGGGAACAACTGTGAGGCGAGTGAAGTTCCTTTTATTTCAAAGTGTGGAAAGGACGTAGCAGGAGAAATCCTGAATCATGTGATTGGCCCCTTACACCGTAAGACCGCTCCCAGATCCAATCGCTTTTTTACCATTAATCAATTAGCGGGAATGTATTCAGCTGAGGTCGCGATTGCGAATATGGGCCGGAAGGCCTATGCCTATGTTCCGGATGGCTGTGAATACCCGGATGCTAATGGCTGTCACGTGCATGTGGCCTTCCACGGCTGTAAACAGACCCTGGATGATATTAAAACGACTTTCATCAAAGAGGCGGGGTACAACGCCTGGGCCGAATCAAATCGCATTGTGGTGGTTTATCCGCAGGCAGTGAAGAGTCCTATGACCAATCCGAATGGTTGTTGGGACTGGTGGGGTTATGCGGGTCAGTTTTACCACACTCAACAAGGTGTTCAGTTAAAACAGGTCTACAAGATGATTAAAAATATCAAGGAAGGAAGATTAAAGCTTGAGCCGGTGGGAATTTAAGAGAGAAAACTGGTGTTGAAGAACTCAACACCAGTTTTGAAATAAGAATTAATTACGTAATTTATAAACGATACATTCAACTTTGTGTTCGAATTGATCATTCATCACAACCACGCGATCGGCCACCACAACATATTGCTTGTTGGTTACATCTGCACGAGTGCGAAGCAGGTTTTCATTAAAACCATCATTTGTTCCAACTGAAGTTGAAGATAGAAACTGAGTCGTTCCCCAGAGTCTGTAAACTGAACCGTATTCTACTAAACGGCTGCGTGTAAGACGGCCATTTGTAGCAGTAACTTTTACGCCATTAGCTTCTTCACGAACAGTTACTGAACATCGCTCGTTGGCAAATCGGCCATAATAGGTTCCAACTGGAAGCACCATTGTCAGGGCCTCAGTGGCGTCCATCTCTTGAGCAAAGGCCCTTCCAGAAACCAGGGCCAGTGCGATTAATAGCATCTTCATAAATTCTCCAGCGAGAGTTGGTTATTTTACTATTAAACGGTAGCTTCCAAGAGTCTCATAACCACTATCAATCACTTCATCAGTACTTACTTTGGTGATGGTGAAAATTGATTGAACGCCGATGACCACTGATTTTTTACCGGCCGGAGCATCGTCGTATGAAACGTTAATGGTGTTAAGAGAAGCTGAGAATGTATTGTCAGAGTTCTCTTTAAGTTGTGCTTCTGTGGCCATACGAGCAAGGCCAGTTGTTGCATAAAGCTTAGGGACAGTTCTCACGATCTTGTACTCAACGCCATCAACGAATACTGTTCTTTCGTAGAAATTAGTGTCACGAACAAATTGGAAACCTTGTTCTGATTCCACACACTTTAAAAATTCGATATCGATTTTAGTGCTGTCAGCAAGTTTCTTAGCTTTTAAGGGACGGTACACACCGTGAAACTGATGTTGGAATACGTCTGCCGCTGATTCACAACGAGCAACAGAACCATCAAAAGTTTTGATCATATCTTGAGCAGATACAACACCAGAGAAAGCAACTACAGCAGCAAGAATTAAATTTTTCATAGATTTACCACACACTCCACGGCCAATTCATAGTTGATATGGTTCACAATAAAGTGGTCGGCCACTACCACGTATTGCTGATTTTCAGTTACAGGAATTGTTCTTAGGATGTTTTCTCTTGTCCCGTCATTAGTAGATAATTTCTCAGTCGAAAGAAAGTGTCCTGGGAGACGAGCAAAATAAACAGTACCACGAGCAACTTCTCTAACACGAACAAGACTGTTATTAGAAGCTGTTACCTGAATCCCGTTAGCAGTTTTCTTTACAGAAACTTTACAAGGCTGATTATTGTATGAGCCAGAATATGAACCTACAGGAAGAATCGCAGTGAGAACGTCAGTAGCGTCTGGAACTTGTGCGAATGCAGTTGATGAGAGTAGAACGAGGGCCGTTACTAGTAATTTCATAAAGGTCTCCTTTTGAGTTTCGACCTTTATAGTACGTTCGGACCCTCACGATAAGTAAAAATGTAAGAATTATAGCTCTAGGAAAATCTGGGTCCAGTAATAGGTCCCAGAGGCGCTTTTGGCATATCCAAAGCCAGTGTGAGTCACTCGAGACTGTTCAATATTGGCCCTGTGCCCCGAAGAATTCATCCAGGCATTAAAAGCTGCCTGAGGAGTCTTCTGGCCATAGGCCACGTTTTCAGCACAAAGATTTCCACCACCTAGAACCGCTCGGGCCTGACTACAACGAGATGAGAATCCCGTGTGTCCGAAGGCGACTGTCCCGTTGGCCATGTTCTGACTGTGGGTCTGAGCGATTTTCTCCATTCCAGGGTCATGAATTAAGGCCCGGAGACCTAAACTCTGACGGTGATCATTTATCAGGTCCATGAATTCTTCGGTCCAGGTCTGGGTCGGAGTGGTAGTTCCGCCCGTTGTCGTTCCGGTGGTTGAACCCCCAGTTGTTCCTCCAGTCGTGGTCCCGGTTGAACCACTACTAGATCCTGCAGTCGTTTCATCAACTACCGTTTGGTCAGATGAGGATGAGTCCTCGCCAGGATTTTTGTTACAAGCTGTGACTAATAAAAGTGTCGTGAGAAGTAGTGTTGTTGTTTTCATAAATTCATTTTGAATTCATTCGAAAAACACCGCAATCCGGGGAAAAAAATTGTCTTCCACATTTTCCCAACAGTTTGATACGTTTAGCTTATCAAAGGAAATTTATGAGAGAGTTTTATCCTGAAATTGAGGCCTATCAAACGGGCCATTTACAAGTGAGTGATCTGCACTCGATTTATTATGAGCAAGTGGGAAATCCTGACGGAAAACCGGTCGTGTTTGTTCACGGAGGGCCAGGCGGCGGTGTTGATCCATCGATGAGAAGATTCTTTGATCCAAAGGTTTGGAGAATTGTTCTTTTTGATCAACGTGGTTGCGGAAAATCAAAACCATTCTCAGAATTAAAAGATAACACCACATGGGACCTTGTAAGTGATATGGAAAAGCTTCGTATGGAGCTTAATATCGAGAAGTGGACGGTATTTGGCGGATCATGGGGGTCGACCCTGGCCCTTTCCTATGCCATCAATCACGCTAATCGTGTAACGGGACTTATCCTGCGAGGAATTTTCCTTCTTCGTAAAAAAGAAATCGATTGGTTTTACCAGGATGGCGCGAGCTACTTATTCCCAGATGCCTGGGCAAAATATCTGGAGCCAATTCCTGAAGTGGAAAGACACGATCTGGTGACTGCATTTTATAAACGTTTAACTTCACCAGTTAAAGAAATCAGAACGACTGCCGCCAAGGCATGGTCTATCTGGGAAGGCTCGACGTCGAAGCTTTTCTTTGATCCGAAATTTGTAGAGCGTTTTGGTGGAGATGAATTCGCGGATGCTTTCGCCCGTATTGAGTGTCATTATTTCGTGAATAAAGGTTTTTTCCCTGAAGACGGATGGATTCTCAAGAACGTCGATAAAATCCGTCATATCCCGGCTTGGATTGTTCAGGGACGCTATGATGTGGTTTGCCCTGCGACTTCGGCCTATGAACTTAATCAGGCCTGGCCTGAGTCTAAACTTCATATCATTCCGGACGCGGGCCACTCGGCCTCAGAACCTGGGATCAAATCGAAGTTAATTGAAGCGACAGATTTTTTCGGAACGCTATAAACAAAAAGGGGACCTTTCGGTCCCCTTATTTTTTGAAATCTTAGAAGTGAATATCGTCGTATTCGCCGCCCACGCGAGCAGGGAATTCAGAGTAGTTGTCGTATGAATCACGGTGTGAATCACGACGACCGAACTCATCTTCTACTGCATCTGGGTTCTCAGATACGCCTCTGTCATCGTAACTAGAACCACTAGAGTAGCCACCACCATCGATACGCTTACGACAAGAAACGTTACCGTTTTTAACAATACATTTTTCGTAAGAAGCTACGCGCTTATAATCAACCAGGCGACAAGAGTAGTTTCTGTTACAAGTATAGAAACCTTTTACAACTTCATAAACGTGAACGCCCCACTGAACAACAAGTTTACCAGCTAGGTAGTTAGTGTTCTTAACAGGCTTTAGAGTTTGGCTTTGAAAAATTACTTTATGGTTCATTGGTCCAAGAGTACGAACTCTTTGAACGCGTACGTTTTGAGCATGAGCTACGTTGATGACGAAAAACACAGCTAGTGCGAGAGAAGTAAGGATGTGTTTCATGTTTCCTCCGGGTGAATTAATTTTAATGCCGCTTTAGATAAACCATTTATGGCATTAATAGAAGGACCTGCTGAAATATTTTCAGAGGAAACACGAAAAAAGATTTTGTTATTCTCGATATTGGCCCACGGCCGGTCTTCTCATCATGGCGATTTTCATTCTGAGATAACCAGAACCAATGCGATAAAGGGCCTTAAATTTGGTCATGTTCATGGTCTTCATCTCTTCCCAAAGATAGAGAAGCGAGCCCTTGATCATGCGGGATTTTCCTGACTCATTTTTTTTGGTCATACATTCCTCCTCTTTAACCTTGTTAAAGAAGCAGAAACGATGCCATGGGGAAGGGAGAGTAAAATGTGGATTTTTAAGTCTGAAACCAGCAGCTCATCTTAATGTCGCGGAAATCTATGCCGTAAGCAGGGACATAAAGTCTCGACATGACGCCGGTTTTCCGAATTGGATTACTTAGTTTTCCTTCTGCGATATCGCCCTGGCCATTGGCCATGCGGAAGCTCCGAGAAAGAAGACTTAGATTAACATCATATCCCGTAAATGTGGCCACTTGGCGCCCATCCACGAATACTCCACCTGTAAGATTTTCGAGATAATCGATATCACTCATATAGGCCGAAAAAGAAACTTTCTTTCCCTGGTGCACTCCTGAACAACCACCTTTTCCCGGGCCTGCGGCAAATGCTAGGGAAGTGGTAGCAAGTAGAAGGGAAAAAACGAGTTTTTTCATAAAAGGCTCCTATATATAGGCCACTATAGGCCGGAATCCCATTTGGACCTAGACTCCCTGTAAAATTGTAAGAATAAGCCAGTTGATAGCTGTCTCTGTGAGTGATATGAAAACCCACCCCAATTTTGAAGGAGACACAATGTCTTTTAAATTTCTTGCACTTGGACTGACTCTCGTGGCATCAGTCAACGCTCTGGCCGTTAACCACGGACATTTCTTTCATAAACAATCGCTTCTCATGCAATCAAACTCACCTGAAGGCGCTCACCTAAAACTACGCGCTGATGGAACAATGAGATCTGAGGAAGTTGGTTTTTATAATCAAAAACTTGATCACAGAAACCCAAATTCACCTATTTTTAAGCAGCGTTTTTTCGTTGATTCAAAATATGCTTCTGGCCCAGATGCTCCGGTTTTCCTCATCATCTGTGGAGAGTGGAACTGTGGCGGTACAGGTTCTTCTTCATTTGTAGAAAGCATGGCCAAAAATATGAAAGGTCACTTGGTGTCTCTTGAGCACCGTTTTTATGGTGAGTCTCTTCCAACCGCTAACCTTACGGCCCAGAATCTTCAGCACCTAAGTTTAGAAGCTGCCCTTATGGACCTTGCAACTTTCCAGCAAGATCTTATGAAAACCCGGGGCTGGACAGGTAAGTGGATTGTTACTGGTGGTTCATACGCTGGTACTCTTGCTGCCTTCTACCGTTTAAAATTCCCGACTCTTGCTGCTGGCGCATTGGCATCTTCAGCTCCGGTTCTGATGAAGAATCGTTTCTCTGAATACGATGCTCACATCGCCTCAGTGATCAACAAGACAACGTGTGGTGATAAAGTTCGTGAAGCGGTTAAGCTTATCGAAGACAAACTAGAAACTCCGGAAGGTACAAACGAAGTTAAGACCCTTTTCAAGGCGACTAACGTTGTTAACAATAAAGATTTCCTTTATGTCGTAGCAGATATGCTGGCCGCAGCTGTTCAATATGGCCGCGACAAGGTCTTCTGCCAGGCCCTAACATCTAACTCAGACCTTATTCAGGGTTACGCCAAAGGCGGTCTAGCAGTTCTTACTTCAATGGGTTCTACTCCATTCGAGATTTCTCTGGCCGTAGCTGAGAGAGAAAACGTAACTGCCGACGATAATATGCGCCAGTGGATGTGGCAGAGCTGTCGTCAGTTCGGTTGGTTCCAGGTTGCCAACGGTACTGGAAATGGTACATCTCGTTCTTCGCAGATCGACCTTGCTTATCACCAGGAAGTTTGTGCTCGTCTGTATAAGCAACCAATGACTGCTAACGAGTCACTTAACCGTTCTTACTACAATCAACTATTCAGCCCTGTGATGAACAATATCATCTTCACTAACGGCTCAAATGATCCGTGGTTGACTCTTTCAGTAACTGAAAGAACAACTCAGAGAAACCCTGGCTTTGATCTATTTATGATTCAAGGGGCAGCTCACTGTGATGATTTACGTCTATCGATGAATAACCCGGCCATGATGAGTGCTCAGGCAGAAATCGTGAAGGTTGTTACTGAGTGGTTAAAGTAATCTAAAGTTTAGATAAAATAATAAGGGCCCCGCTTGGGGCCCTTTTTATTTTGGGAAAGGCTAAAGAGGAACATCCATAGAAAGAACGTGAGTGTTCACGATGGTACAAACAGCTTCAACTCTTGGAGTGACACCTTTTGTACAAGAAAGATTCGCTACTTGCTTCGTAGAAGCACCAACACGATTGATGGCCGTTTTGTTATCCAAGGCCTTGAATAGCTCAGTTGCAAGTTTTCCAGAAAACTTAACCGAACCAGAAAGACCTCTTCCGCGAACAACCTCGGCTTTCTGAGAAGCACGAAGAAGGAACATAAAACCTGATTCATCACTTTCGATGTTTGATTCGTCAGCAATTTGAATTACTTTTTTACCGCGGGCATCGGCCTGAACATTAAGGAGACTGTAGATCTGTTTAGCGTCTCTTACCGATGTTTTTAGAGGTATACTCTGGTTAGTAGCACCATCGATACCAAATCCACCTTGAGTGAGAACTTCGGCCTGTGCGGCGAAACTAAGACAGCAAAGCATGATTGCTAATTTTTTCATAAAACCTCCGGGGTTTTTTAGTTAAGCGGATGTTAGTTCCATCAGGCACTTGGAGCAACTAGGGTATGTAGGAAGTAACCTGTCTAAGATTTTGACAGTCCTTTGTAATAACTGCTGGATGGCACCTACGGAGCAAATGCTTCGGCTAAAATCTGGAGCATGAGAACATTTCTCGCGCTCTATATTTTGTCAGCACTGTCGCTTCATGCGGCCTCGATCTTCGTTCCCGAGAACGGGAAGTTTGCATATAACCTCGCAGGAATTACCCAAAACTTTAAGAACCATCGTAACGATTATGTGACCCTTCGCTCAGAGTATGCCAAGTCTGGTGAAGTCTATAAATTAGATGCCATTAAAAATGAATATCAGATCAGAAACTATTACCAGCGTGATCTGTTTAAACTGCAGGACATGTTTGTTCTAAACTCTGAGGCCTATATTAAGTCTCAAAATGCTAAGACCTTTAACGAAGCAAAACGCACTCAGTATTCTAAGTATATCTTCAATCATAAAAAACTCACTCACCAGAAAACCACTCCAGCGATGAAAGAGTGGGGTGGTCTCACCCATCCGCCGGTCAAGAAACTCACCATGCCTCTTCATAAATATGATGAAAATTTTGGGGCCATTGATTACAGAAAAATATCGAGCCCTTATTTTAATCCGGCCCTGCAGCTTGATATTGATCAGGTTTCCCGCTCAGAACTGTCATTTGGAAATACCGTTAAGGCCCTGGCCGACCATGATGCCTTCCTTGCTAAAAAGCGACTTATTAAAAATGCTACGACCACAATTTTTATGTCTTCCCTGGTTTTTGTTTGTGACAAGAGCACCAGAGAATTGGTTGAGCTCCTGATTGATAAGCATCATGAAGGTGTGGATGTGAAAATCATCGCGGATGGTACCGTCGGGAAAATTCTCGGACACCGGGAGTGTTTTGAACTTATGAGAAATGCCGGGATCAATGTGATTGAGACCAAAGATTTCTTCAAACATAAGCTTAAGGCCATTTATCATACAAAAACTTTGGTGGTTGATTTCAGAGAAGCGATTGCCGGCGGCCAGAACATGCTGGATGCGGATAATTTATCTCGAGGTACTGATTTTCAGAATCGTGACATCGATCTCTATATCAAAGGGCCAATGGTCTCTGATGTAACTAAACAGTTCTTAGAAAACTGGGCCTATCAGGTCTCACTTAATCCGGAGCACCCACTTCTACTGGGCTATGAATTTTATTTAAAGCAGCAAATGAAGCTTGAGCGAGAGCAGGGTCTGCGTGGACAAAATCTATACGCGCGTATCCTAAATAATCCGGAAACTCGCATGAAAGGCGTTTGTCGCTTTATTAAACAAGCTCCTTATGAAGATCGTCACACCATCGGTAAGGCCTACTTAAAACTTCTTCCCTTGGTGAATAAGCACCTTGTGATTACAGATCCCGTGAAGAGCGACACTTATACTCCAGATCCTTTGAAAGCTTCCATCACAGATAAGCTCGACAATTTTGACATGTTTAACCAACTTCATCTGGCCACTCAGTCTCTTGCCCGAAAAGGCAAAAAGATTGATTACATCACTACCAATATCAATATGGCCGGAAATGAAAATGTGGCGATGATGAATGATCGAATCAAAGAACAACTTGGTATGGGCAAGGACATGGCGGCCAACATCAGCCTGCTTAAGATTGTTCTTACCAACGATTATTTTGGAATTCCTCACTACGAAAATCTTTTGAAGGACTGGTACCCACATAAAAGTGTTCACATCTGGAAACACCTAAGCTTCATGCACTCGAAGATCTTTTACTTTGATCGGGTGGTTTCTTCAGTGGGAAGTTTAAATTTCCAACACAATGCCACTGATCAGGCCTATGAATCGACGACGATTTGTATGGATGAAAAATTAAATGCTGAACTAGATCAAATTCTTGTGCAAGATATGGCCAATTCTATTCCTTTGATTTTTCAGGCGCTAAAATAGTTTTCACAGGTGGACATGTGCCATTCTGTTCAAAGGCGAGGATGATTCCATCCTTGATACTAAAAGCATTGTCGCAATTGTAGAATGGCATTCCCATACAACCGCCAAGACTCTGACAGTAGGCCGAAGATTGATATCTTGATTGGTCCCGAAAGATCCAAGTCTCGGCCCCATCTTCGTGTTTTTTCTTGTTAATTGGTAAGTCTCTGAAGTATGAATGTTTTTTTAATTCTTCAACTGAATGGCCCTTCCAAGATTCTAAAGCAACTTCACGTTGTTCTTTAGAGGTCGAGGAGCATGCCGTGAATAGAAGAGTTATTAAAAGAAGTATGATTTGTGTCATAACGACCGCCTTCTAAGAGTGAATATATTACGGCCACTCTAGGAGTAACCTAAAACCTAACTTAAAATTTTTTATGATGAAATTTACAGCTTTAATTCTCGGTATTCTGGTCCTAGTTGCTCAAGAAGCATCTGCTTCACGTGAATGTAAAAATGGTAAGTGGCGTGCCGCTGCTGAACAAATTGCGCGCATGAAGTTAGAGGGTGAACTTGATCTGATTGATTTGGATTTGTTCCCGGGCGGAAGTTTTGTGGCGGGCTTTGAATACGAAGTTGAACCGGCCCACACCAAAGGTCTTTATTCTCGTACAGATTCTTGGCAAGTAAGCACCAAGGCCATTCCTGGCCGTACTGTTGAAGTTGGTGGCTTTGATGTAGGTCTTAACGGCGGTGTAAAAAATCAAATCGAAGCAAACTTTGTTCGCTTTATTAAAGATCCATGTGAGGCCATTGCTGCTACTCCATATACTCCAAAAAGAATTCCTCTTAAGGCAAGCATCGCCCTTGGACCTAAGTTCAATGTTGGTGATTATTTCTTCTTTAAAGGTTCTCTAGGCTTTGTAGCGAGTGCTGAACTTCTTCAACTCCTAAGCAACTCAGCTTGGGGTGTTAGCTTCTCAGCTGGTTATATGATGGAAGGTTTCTATAAGCTTCACATCGTAAGAATTGATGAAACTCACGTTCGTCTTAAAGTTATCGCTCACCGTGGTCACGGTGTATCGGGATCAATTGGTCTTGGTTACCAGAATGACTTCGAAGTGTTCCAGGTTGATCGTTTGAACGATATTCTTGAAGATTGGATCAATCTAAAACCGGTAGAACTTACTGCTTCGAAAAACCAGAGCAAGGTTTTCATGGTGGACTACGTTCTTGATCTGACTGATCCTGAAGTGATTCACGCTTACGATACACTTCTTAAAAAAGTTCGTGAGTTCAAAAATATCAGCCTGATCAAGCCATTCAAAAACGATCCTGATCTTGAAGGAAACGTTCTTCTTGATCTACGTGAACTAGAGGATCTTTACCGCCGCGATTATCAAAACGGATCAGTGGCAAGAATCAAACGTAACCTTCGCACAAATTCTCACCAAACTTCTTTTGGTATGAATCTAGAAATCGGTAACCGAATTCTTGGTTATGAATGGGACAAAAATAACTCAACTGCCATGATGAGTGTGAAACAAGATAACGATACAATTGATCGTTTTATGCTTAAGTCTTGGGGTACTTCTCGTGAAGGTCGCTTTTTCTATTCTTGGTCTAAGGCAAAATCTCACGATTCTCTAAACGCTCTATTTGCAGCTGATGATGAGAAGTTTCAGTACCTTCGTCCGATTAATATCGTGAAGTACAAGAGCCGTAAGAAAAACCGTTTCTCATTCAAAGAATTCCATAAGTTAAAACTTCTTATGAAGAAGTCACTTCCTGCTGAAATCTTTGCAGGAATTCCTTGGTCTACATGGAACCAAACGAAAGACGATAAGTTCACGAACTACGGTCTTCGTTTTGAGCTACTTCTAGCTCCTGAGGCCATTACTGAAACAATGCCGCTTACACGCAAAGATGTAAAAGTTTTCTTCATGGATTACTTAAAGAGCAAGGGACTTAAGCCTCGTGATTTCTTCCCGGCCTACTTCAATAATCAAAGCGGTGAGCAACTGTCTCCAGAAGAGCAGTTTAATCTTAGCCTTGATGATTTTTCAGTGAAGATGGAATACGGTCTCGATAAGGCAAAACCTGCGGTGGAACGTCTGGAAGTATTTAATCGCATGAAGAACAACGTTCTTTTCGAAGAAAGTGGTTTTGGTTTTATGATGTATCTGCAACAAGACAAGATGGCGTCTAACTATCATCTTGATCTCGATATCTCTTCTAACGAAGCGATCATTGATTACTCGTATGGAGACAGTTCACTTTCTGCACTCTATAAGAAGCTTCTAACGATTAAGGCCGCTTTGGATGATGACGCTCTGGATATCATTCGTGAAGCGGAGTCTCTTTCTGTTTCTACTTCTGCATTAAATTAATTTTTCTCTTTCTCACCTGAGTCACACTCAGGTGAGAATTTCTCTTCGCAAATTCCCAACTAAAGCATTTCAGGACCCTCATTTAATTCACATAGGACTACTTACTTAAGAAAACTCATGCCTGAAACAGGGTCGAGTGACTTAAAATAAGAGCGGGAAATCCATGGAGGGATTGATGGGGCGCTCTTGGTGGGCCAATAGCAAAAGAGTATTTCTCGCACTGTTGATTATCTTTTCTCTAATTCACTTAGGGACAATGCTTCTGCGCCTGAAGATCCTTGATCGCACCAAATACACGCCTGTGGCCAAAACCAGACCTCCTATCAAAGTAGATTTGCGTAAACTTCCTCCGTCATCTCAATCCCCTTTTAAAAAACAAATCGTTGAGTCAGAAGATGGGGGAGAGAAAAAGAAGGTCAAAGGGGCCTATCTCAGTGATAAAGACCGGGCCTTTGATAAGGAAACCATCGCTAAGCGAGTCGATCCATTTAATAAAGGGGCAAAGGCCGGTGGCGGTGAGAAAGGTGACGCTGACAAGAGTAAGAAAGGATCAGAGGGTAAGAAGAAAAACATCGCCTCGGGTAAAGGAAGGCCCAATAAAGGCATGAAGCTTTCAGACCTTGGTGCACATGTTGGACAACCAGACCCGTTCATGGAGGCGGCGAAAGAATACTCGAGTAAAAAGAAGGGCAATGGAGGAGATCCTAATCTTCCCGGTAGAAGTGTGAGCTCAACCAATGATCATGTGGAAGAAGTGCCATTGGGTGATATGACTCATCTGAATACTGTTGAATACAAATACTATGGATTCTATCACCGTATTAAACAACGCTTAGAGCAGTTCTGGGGAAGAAGTATTCAGGAAAAGGCCCAGCAGCTTGCTAAGGCCGGAAGGACTGTGGCGTCAGATGATGAACTGGTGACTTCATTGCAAATTACGATGAATCATTTAGGTGAAGTTTTAGAGATTAGCATCACTGGAGCGAGTGGAATTAAAGAACTCGATGATGCGGCCATAGAATCCTTCAATCAGGCGGGACCATTTCCAAACCCACCCAAAGGGCTTCTCCAAGATGGGAAGGTCACTATTGAGTGGGGCTTTGTGGTAAATACTTAAGGCTGCTTTTTGTATTGGAAGAGGCTCAGCATGGTGTTTCTGAAATTATTATTTTTCACTCCACGGGCCACCATGATGTAATCATTTTCTCTAAGCGCGATGGCCCCTAGATCGATTCCACCTTCTGATGAAAAATTGGCCTCATATGAGTTTCCTGGGGAAAAGAAGCTAGAAATCTTTCCACCAAGTTCCAATATGCCTGATTCAGTATCTGTTCCACTTGGCTCTGAACATTTTGAGTCTCTAAACCAAGAGCGTTTAAATTCATAAGAACCGTCTTTCTGAATGTGGTAAGACTCCACCACGAAACCCTGATGGTCTGGACTCATCTGAGTTTGAATACAAGTAGTACTCCAAATACCCGCTAATAATGCCAATGTGATCATGGTTATACCCCGTTGTTTTTTGCGGACTTATAGCCTCCCTGGCCTGTTTCTGAAAACTTAATCTTTCTTCATGTTAGCTGTCTAAACTTTAGACAGCGGCCGAAAACCTTTCACTCCATCCCTTTAAAACGTGAGACCCCCTTAAAATGAATGAGATGAAATTTCTTATTCTTGGTCTCTTCATGCTTGGTCTATTTTTGGGTCTCAGTGCGGGCCCCAAGGACGATCATGTTTACCAAGTGATTAGTAGTCACCCTCATGACGTTGAGGAGTTAAAAAACCACACTGAAACCATTCATCAAAAAGGCAGACTTTGGATCGTTCGCTTAAAAGAAAATGCACCAAAGGAACTACTGGAGCATCTTAGACCTCTGCGTGGTGGTGAAGATCATTATTCATTCGTTGGCAGACTGATTACCAACAAAGTGTTCAAGTCAAAACCGGTTGATTATCGCGGATTGATTAATCAGCTTTCTCTGGAAAACATCAAAAACGAAGTTTACTGGCTCTCAAATTTTGAAACTAGATATGCTGGTAGTGACGAAAATCAATTGGCCACAAACGGAGTTGCTAAAAAACTAGAATCTCTTGGTTATACGGTTAAGAAAATTTGCTATCACCCAGAGGCCTGCAGTCTTGTTGCAGAAAAAACCGGCACGATTCTCAATCGTGAAGTGATTATGGTCATGGGCCATATTGATTCAGTAGGAGAGTATTTTGCTGGCGCTGATGATAATGCCAGTGGAGTCAGCGTGATTTTAGAGATGGCACGAGTTCTAAAGGACTATAACAATAATAAAACGATCCGATTTTTTATCTCAAATGGTGAAGAACTTGGTCTCATCGGTTCCACTCAATATGCCACTCAACTTGAGCGTGCAAAACAGTTAAAGAACATCTCACTTGTGATTAATATGGATATGGTTGGCTACAATACAACTGGTGTTGTAGAGCTAGAAACTGATCCTGAGTTTGAAGAACATGCCCAATGGATGGCCGGAGTTGCGGCCAAGTACACTAAGCTTAAAACAAAAATCTCTCTCGGCGCCTATGGCAGTGATCACGTGCCTTTTCTTCAAAGAGGTGTGCCAACTGTTCAGACGATTGAAGATTGGGAAAATAAGAATCCATGTTACCACATGGAATGTGACAGACCCGATGCTCTAAATTATGAGTATGCCACCGAAGTGGCACGACTCAATTTAGCTGCTGTTCTATTAAAAGATAACGAATAATTAGCCGTGTGGTTTTAACACCACCTTCATACACTTATCTTCTTTGTTATTAAAGATATGGTAGGCCTCACTGATTTTATCCAGTGGTAAGCGGTGAGAGATAATATCATCCAGGAAAACTTTTTTATCTCGCACCAAACCAAGTAATTCATCGATATATTTGTGAACTGGTGCCTGGCCACCTACCAGTCGAAGTCCCTTATCGAAAATTTGTCCCCAAGGGAAATTATCATAAGTCGTTCCGTAAACACCGACCACACTGACCACACCACCTCGACGAACGGCCCTCACTGCCATTTTAAGTGCATTAAGCGTACCTGCTTCGAGATGAACAAATTGGGCGGCCTTATCAAAGAGGGTACGATCGGCCTCCATTCCAACGGCATCGATGACGACATCAGCACCACGTCCTCCCGTCATTTCTCGGATGATTTCTGCAGGATCGTGCTCTTTGAAGTTAATCACTTCTGCTTTGGCACTTTTTTGGGCGACTTCCATACGATAAGGCAGGTGATCGATACCAATAACTCTCTTAGCACCTTTAAGCCAGGCTGCTTTCATGGCCATGACTCCGACCGGGCCACAACCAAAGACGGCCACTGTCTCGCCACCTTTTAGATCGGCCCAATCAACTGCCGACCAGCCAGTTGGAAAAATGTCTGTAAGAAATAAAACCTGATCATCAGTTAGTGATTGATCTATTTTTCTTGGACCAAAATTAGCGAAGGGCACTCTCACGTATTCCGCTTGGCCACCGCTATAACCACCATAAAGGTCAGTGTATCCAAACAAGGCCGCACCCTTTTCCCTTAAAAGACCACCCTCAGGACCATAGTTTGAGTTACTGTTCTCACAATGGGTCGATAATTGATGCTCACAAAAAAAGCATTGCCCACACGCGATAGGGAATGGCACCACAACGCGGTCGCCACGTTTCAGATGCTTGATGTCTTTGCCCACTTCTTCGACCACCCCCATAAATTCATGGCCCATCACCATTGGTCTTACCTGAGGGATGAGTCCGTTATAGATATGCAAATCTGAGCCGCAAATGGCGGTAGAAGTGACTTTTAAAATGATATCGTTATTTTTCTCGATGATGGGATCTGGGACAGTATCTAGAGTTACTTTTTTAGGACGATGAAAAACTAAGGCCTTCATGTCAAACTCCCTTTGTTACTTCTTAAGAGAGTTGAAACTTTTTTTTGATCAGAGTCAATTCAACCGGGTTGAAGGTTGGCAAAATAAAGCTAAACTTAATACTGATGTTTTTAGTGGGAGTATCCTTGCGAAACTCTTCACTCCTAATGCATATGGTTAGTGAAGTGAGTGATCTTCGACTGTTCCTAATTAGGAATTAATGGTATGACCAAAGTTACCTTTGGGGAGAGTAGGAATGAAAAAAGTCTTTGTCATTGATGATGATGCTGATGTTCGCGACGTCATCGTGTTTGCCCTTGAAGAAGAAGGTTATGAAGTTGAAGTTTCTGAGAACGGCAAACAGGGCCTGGACATTCTTAGTTCATATGAAGAGTCTCGTTATCCGGGACTTATCATTGTTGATTATCTCATGCCAGAAATGGACGGGATTACTTTTATCAAAACCCTGAAATCTGAATATCCTGATACTCTTGGAAAAATTCCTCTTGTTATCAGCAGTGCTATGGGACAGATGGATGAGTTTGATTTTCTCAGCGATGTAAGTCGTCTCTACAAGCCGATGGATCTGGAAGATCTTCTGAAAATCGTTAAAAAATACTGCGATTAATAGTTTTGAGCATCATTCAGGCATTGGGAATCAAACATCACAATGCTTCTGGTTTGAATGAGATTTTTCACAAAGTTTCTAAGACCAGAAGTTCCTTCGTTTTGCCAGTACATCACACAAGTAGGCTCATTACAGTGCGCCCCATGTTCAGAGTCCTGATGAGCGGCCTTCATTGGTAGGCCATTATTCACAAGACCTAGGGCATGGCCGGTTTCGTGAATGATGGTCGCCTGTTCAACATATTGAGGAATTCGTTCTGCTTCTGATCCGCTTCTGGCAATTACGTCTTTAAAAATCGCCATCGTGTAGGTATTAGAAATATGAAATCCTAAAACGTTGCTATTTTCAGTGTATTCACCTTTCACGAAAAAGATCTTAAACACCAGTCCACTTTCTGAAGTCTCCACGGTTTTTGAAAGTGAAAGAACATCATCGATGCTCCATTTGGCCTTCCCTACAGTTTTAATTTTAGTCATTTGACTAAGAGATGTGGGGATCACCAGCGTGGGTTTGGGTGAACGATTTTTAAACAGGGCCTCTATGTTTGCCTGGTAGATTGACCAGTATTTCAAGAGGGCGAGATCTGAATCTTGTGTATAAGGTTCAGCGCCTTCTTCGTAATAGACCTTCACCGTAATCTGATTGGCACCAAAAATAGTATTGGGATTCTGGGCCTGGGTAGAAGATTTCTTGCCGGGATCTTTTCCGCAGGCGGAGATGAGCAATAAGAGGGTTAGAAGGAACATTTTCATAAAGGACTTATCGAGAAAGGGCACAATAAACTTTTGGATTGTTTTGGTCGGGAATAACTTTTGCCCAGTCTCACGAGTATTTTGAAAGGGTGTTAGACTTTAAGAGTGAAGACTGATTTAACCACCCCAGGTTCTTACGCTCAAACCAAGGCCCTCGCTCCGAAGAATAATTCGGCATTGAAGCCTGTTTTAAATCCATTAGACTTAAAACCCACTGGCAGCGGTCCTGATTATAAGGTTGAACTTAGTTCTCCGAAGCTTCCAAGTGCCCCAAGTCTTCCAGGGGTGCCAAGTCTTCCGGACTTTCCGAGTCTGAACAAACCAAAACCTGAAGTTCCTACCAAAGAAATCGTTAAAGAAGAGATCAAAGAAGAAATTAAGGCCGAGGCAGTTAAAAAACCAGAGGCCAAAGAAGGCTCTGTAAAGAAACCTGCGATCTTCTTTATTAAGGGTCTTGATATCTTTAGTTCTCCTTCAAATTCAGAGTCTGGATACGCGGGCCTAGGTCGTATGGCCGAAGCTGTTGATGGCTCTCGCCTTTATGGTTGGGACCAGAAAGAAGAAATCATCAAAGAGATTAAAAAAGTTCACCCTGACTATCCTGTGATCCTTGTGGGCCACAGTCTTGGTGGAGATACGGCGATTGAAGTGGCCGATGAACTAGACAGTCTTGGTAACAAGTTTAAAGGTGTGGATCTATTGGTAACAATTGATGCCGTGGGATTCTCCCATGACATCGTTCCTCAAAATGTAAAAAAACATCTCAATGTCTTTGGCGAAAAGAGTTTGTTTTTGAATGATGGACCTCACGTGGCCCGTCGTGAAGAGAAGACTTCTGTCAGAAACATCCTTTCACCACTTGATCACACGGAAATTGATGATGATCGAGAAATCCAATTTGAAATTATGAGTATGATTCAAGAGACACTGAAAGGTGTGATCTACTAAAAAAAAGGCCCCACCGAAGTGAGGCCCTTGAAGAGAACTTAGATAGTATCAGTAACCATGCGACCCGTTTTATTTGGATCTAGGTGATCTTTAAGAGATCCACCTTTTGTACCGTCACCTTTCCAAGAAGTGTTCAGACGGCCGTAGTAATCTGAAAGATCATTACCACAAGCTGCACCACCGCCATGAAGCTGACCAACTACACGGTGAGATGAGTTGAATAGTGGAGAACCTGAAGAACCTGGCTCTGTTGTACCTTTATCCCAGTCGATTACACGAACGTGAGTTCCATCGCCTGGAGATGATTGACCAGAGTAAGAAGAAAGTACTGCGCGATCGTTATCGAAAGAGATCGATTTTTCATCAACATTCGGGTGGTGAATGGCAGTTGATGGAGAGTCGTGACCTGTTTCAGTCGCGTCCCAACCAGCAAAGTTTACGTTCCATTCAGGACGTGGCTGAGAGTTAAGTCTCACAAGAGTAAAGTCTGATTTTGTGCCAGTTGCAAGAAGAACTGAACCTGTTTGGAAATCAGTCATTTTGCCGTCACGAGCACCACCACACTTAGAAGTCTGGTAGTTCCAGTAAACAACTAGTGAAGGAGCAGCTCCTGCATTGATACGGCAGTGGTTAGCTGTCATGAAAAACGGAGTTTTATCATTGTTAGTATTGTTAACCATGAAGCCAGTACAGAAAGTTGAACCACCTGTAGAGATAACACCTACAGAGTTAACTTCTTGTTCCCATCCTCTTGATTCAGTACAAGCAACATCAATGTTACAGCTTCCTGCTTTTTGTGTTGATTGACCGAAAGTTCTGAAACCCTGGCCAACTTGACCAAGCTCGATTTCAACCTGGCCAACAACTTCTGCTGGAGCTGAAACTTCGATGATCACGTCATCACTCATGATAACTGGAGTCCAAAGTTCCTTGGCAGCATTGTTGTCTGCTGAAGTGAATGGACGGATGAACTCAGAGCGATCGGCTGAATAAATGTTCAGCTCAGCACCTTCCGGAAGATTAAACTTTGAGAAACCAAAGTTTAACGAAACAGCGTTTGGAGCTGTCACTTGGTGTGTCCACACGTATCCACCCTTGGCCTTTTCCCAAGATGGCTTAATAGATACTTTGTGAGGAACAGCGAAACGAGGGGCCTCGCCCTTCTTTTCACGTTGAACTTCGAAGTCATGTAATGATTTTACATCTAATGGCTGGAAGTAAGATGAACCTGCGAAGGCTTCAAAAGATAGGCCTAGAATGGCCATAACGGCTAATAGTCTCATGTCTCCTCCTTGAGAAACGTCAGTAATAAAACTGTAGAAATTTATTTTTGGTATGCCATCTTACATTTACTCTCATTGGAAAATGTAATCATTGATTAAAATTGTCGTGATTAGATTAATTCATAGATAAATAGTTTTTTTCTCTCTAAGATATCTCGTCATGAAAATATTTTTATTTCTCACGCTCTTTGTTTTTCACTGTGCTCAAGCACAGGATTTTTTCTCATTTCTCGCACCTAACACACCTCAAACTTCACTTGAACTTGAAGGCGGCTATTCGCCGATGAGTGACATTGATGGCGGAAGAGATCAGACGCAGGTCATGCCTACGGCCGTAGGGGCAAATCAAAAAGTTTACGATGAAGGAAAAAACCTGGTGACGCTTGGAGGGAAATGGCAAAAGCTTGATCTCTCGGCTCGGTCGAATCAGTTGAATGATTTTTACAATATTCAAGGAAGCATCGGTTATAGACGGATGCTTGAAAATGATAACTTCGCTTTCACAACGATTAGTTATGGTTCGGCATCGGATCGACCTTTTAAAAGCAATCGCGATAACACTATAAGTGCGAACTACATTCAGAAATTCAATCAGAAGTGGCTCGGACTTGTGAACTATTCAAACAACCGAACTTTCTTAAACAATGTTCCGTTACCGGGATTTCTTTATGTCAAAGAAATGACAAGAGAAAGAGCGATGATTATCGGATTCCCGATTTTTTACTGGATGACCCCTGTTGGAGAAAATTTTTCTTTCCGTTATTTCGGGATTCTTCCTTGGACTCACAGAGCAAAGTTTCTTTATACCAAGTATAAATTTCTTCTTCCTTACATCGGTTACGAGCAAGCTCCTCAGACTTATTTCAGAGATGATCGAGAGAAAAAAAGAGATCGTTTCTTCTGGTTTGAGAGACGAGTAGGTGCAGGGTTTGAGGGCGGTCTGTCTCGTGCATTCCGATTTGACTTTTTCACTGGCTGGGCCTTTGACCGTCAATTCTATGAAGCACGTAACTTCTCAGAAAAGAAGAACTTCCTTCTCAATTTAGAGAGTGCTCCATTCGTTCAATTGAATCTCAAATACGCTTTTTAACACAATCGTTACAATTTGTTACAATCCATAATATAGACAGGGTCTCGCAAGAGACCCTATACTTAACCAAGTTAACAATTGCCATGGTTGAGTATGTTGTCCAAATCCATCCTCTCGGTTGTTCCATTATCTATTAGAACCATACGCCGCCTTACCGCCGCGGCGATTACCGTTCCATTATCTTTTCAGCAACTCCGAGTTTTGATTTTAATCAGGGAAGGCAAGGGACAGACCGAAATGGCGGACCTTCTACAGGTTTCGACTGCCGCCATCTCTAAAATGATTAGCCAGCTTGAAAGCAAGAAATATGCCTTACGCACTCCTGGTAAAGACCGCCGTTCTTTGGATATCAAGCTTACGGCCGAAGGCACTAAGGTCCTGAATAAGGTCTTTGGGAAATTAGAAAATCAATTTGAAAAAAATATTAAACGATTATCAAAACAAGAACAGACTGATCTTGGAAAAGGTCTTCTGGTTCTTGAAAAACTAATGGGATTTGTGAATGAAGTATAGACTAACGTTATCTCTCTTCCTCATGTCTTCCATGGCCTCTGCCGCCCCTTTGACTTTAAAAGAGTCATTTGAGGCCGCCAGAAAGAACATGGAAACTCTTAAGCGGGCCGATGCAACCATCACTCGCAATGAAGAAACTGAAAATCGTGCGAAGGCAACGATCCTGCCTAACATTAGTGGTGTAGGTTCATACACCAGAATTGATCCACCCAATGCGGCCGGAAATTCTCCCTTCCTACTAACAAGACAGTACTCGGCGGCCTTGAGACTTACTCAGCCGCTTCTTCGTGGTGGTTCAATTGCCGCTTATCAAGTGGCCAAAGAAAACGTTCTTCTGGCCAGATTCCAAAAAGAAGCAAGTGAACTGAACCTTTATCAATTGGTGATTAACTCCTACTACAATCTTCATATCGCCCAGGTTGATGTCTTAAATCTTCAGGAGTTTTTGAAACTCACTAAAGAGCGTGTGAAAGAACTTCGTGAAAGAACAGCGATTGGTCGTTCACGTCGTGGAGAGTTGGTTGAAGCTGAGGCCCAGGAGAAATCGGCCGAATCTCAACTTCAAGCGGGACTTATTAGTCTCCAGCAAGCGGAAGTGACGTTCGAATTCTATACAAGAATGAAGCCGGGGGAGATCGCAACACTTGGAAATGTTCCTAAGCTTCAAATGAGCTCGCAGGAATATTTAAATAAAGTAAAAGGTCGTCCGGACATCATGGCCGTGAATCAGCAGGTTCGTGTTGCCGATCGCCAAATTGAAGTGTCTCGCGGTGGTCACTTACCTTCATTAGATCTAACCAGTAACTATTACTTCGACCGCACCGGTGTATTATCAACTTCTGACTGGGACGTTGGGCTGGCGGTTGTTGTTCCTCTTTATCAAGGGGGCGGAGTGCAGGCGGCGGTTCGTGAAGCAGTTGAAGCAAAACGCATTGCTGAGTTAACCAGCTCTGAGACTGTTCGTGCGGCCGAAAGAGATATGATGATCAGTTATCAAAATCTTTCACAGTTGATGATTCAACTTGAAGCAGTTAAAGGTGCCTACAGTAAAGCTGAAGAGGCCTATAAGCTGAATAAGAGAGACTACCAGTATGGACTTGTGACGAACTTAGATGTTCTTCAGTCACTAAACTACTTTATTGAGAGTAAGCGTACTTACAACACTCTCAGTATCATGGCCCATATGAACTATAAAAACCTTGAAGCTCTTACTGGAGTTCTCCCATGAGTTTATCCGATATTTCGATTCGTAAACCGGTCTTCGCCTGGATGCTCATGGCCGCCATGATCATCTTTGGTTACATCTCCATGAGAAAGATGGGTGTGTCCCAGATGCCAGACGTGGATTTTCCGGTGGTAAACGTTTCTGTTATTTATGAAGGTGCTGCGCCGGAAGTAATGGAACTAGATGTAATTGATCCAATTGAATCTGCGGTTCTTTCGGTAGAAGGTGTAAAAAACGTTACCTCAACCGCTCGTCTTGGTACGGCCAATATTTCAGTTGAGTTCAACCTTAATAAGAACATTGATGTGGCGGTGTCTGAGATTGAATCGAAGATTAACCAGGCCGCTCGACTTCTTCCGGATGATATTGATCCTCCGACCATTTCAAAAGTTAACCCGGACGACCGTCCGATTATGTTCCTTGCGGTTGCTGCTCCTGAGATGTCACGTAAAGACCTTATGGCCTATACTCGTGACGTCCTTAAGGACAAGTTCCAGACTGTATCTGGCGTGGCAGACGTTTTCCTTGCAGGTTACATCGATCCGAACCTTCGTGTTTGGGCCTTCAATGAAAAACTCAATAAGCTAGAGCTTACAGTTAATGATGTTATCGGTGCAGTTCAGGCCGAACACAAAGAATCTCCGTCAGGATTTATTGAAGATCCTTTTAAAGAAAAAAACGTTCGTACACTCGGTGAAGCAACTTCGGTTTCAGAATTTAAAAAACTTCCGATTATCCGTCGTGGCGGATCTCCTAACTTCATGCCAGTGTTTCTCGATCAAGTGGTTGATGTTGAAGAGGGGATTGCTGACGTCCGTCGTATCTCTCGATCAAACGGCAAAAACGCTCTTGGTCTTGGTATCCGTAAACAGCGTGGTACCAACACAATGGCGGTCGCTGATGGTGTAAAAAAGAAGATGGAAGAACTTCAGAAAGATCTTCCGCCTGGAATGGAGCTTTATGTGAACTTCGATACCACGAAGTTCATTGATGAGTCGATTCACGAATTGACCTTTAACTTGATCCTCTCATCGATTCTGACTGCAATTGTCTGCTGGTTGTTCCTCGGTTCATTCTCGGCCACGATCAACGTTATTCTGGCGATTCCGACATCAATTCTGGGTGCCTTCGTTATTCTGAAGTACCTGAACTTTACTCTCAATACCTTTACCCTCCTGGCCCTTTCACTTTCGATTGGTATCGTAGTGGATGACGCCATCATGGTTCTGGAGAATATTTTCCGTCACCACGAGATGGGAAAAAATCGTGTTGATGCTTCCCGCGATGGAGCAAATGAAATTTCCTTCGCCGCTCTTGCCGCAACAGTGGCGATTATGGCGATCTTCCTTCCAGTGGCCTTCATGGATGGTATCATTGGTAAGTACTTCTTCCAGTTCGGTATCACAATTTCAGTGGCCGTAGGTCTTTCATATATTGAGGCGCTGACTCTGACCCCGATGCGTACCAGTCAGTTTATGGAAGAAGTAGGTCGTACTTCTAAAATTGGTGCGGCCGTGGATAAGTTCTTCGAAAAGCTTATTCATTTCTACACAAACATTCTTCGTACATGTTTGAATCACAGAGTGATCCTACTTTTGGGATCGACCGTCTTCTTCGCCGTTTCATTCGGCGTGGTGAAGTTCCTTCCAAAAGAATTCGTGCCGGTTCAGGATACTTCGAACTTCATGATGCGCGTGAAGACACCAGATGGTTCATCTCTTGAGTACACGGACAAGCACACTCGTGAAGTTGAAAAATACCTTATGTCTCGTGGTGAAGTTCTTCGTTACTTCGTGGCAGTAGGGGGCTTTGGCGGAAGTATGGAGGCCAACTCGGCGAACCTTTTCGTGACTCTTAAAGAGCCAAAAGATCGTCCAAAAACAAAAGATGGCAAGACTCCTTATCAGCCGGATCTGTTAAATGAGTTCCGTGCTCACTTCAAAGAATTCAAAGGTGCGAAGGTTTTCGTTCAAGATACTTCTCAGTCTGGTTTCTCGGCCTCTGGTCGTGGTTTCCCGGTTGAATTCACTCTTATCGGTCCAAACTGGCCGACACTTATCAAGGCCGCTCGTGATGTTATGGGCGAGATGAAAGAGTCTGGCTACTACGTGGATACTGATACTGACTTTAAAGAATCAGTAATGGAGATCCAGGTCTTCCCGGATCGTGATAAGGCCAAGCTTCGTGGTGTATCGGTTCAAGAAATTGGTACAACGATCAATGCGCTTATTGGTGGTGTGGTTATCGGTAAGTATTCTAAGGACGGTCACCGTAATGATATCCGTATTAAGATGGCCGATGCTTCTAAGAACAAGCTTGATGATCTTAAAAAGATCTATGTTCGTAACACTCGCGGAGAGTTGGTGAAACTTCTTGATGTGGTTGTGGTAAAAGAACTTCCAGGTGTTCAATCCGTGAACCGTCGTTCTCGTCAACGTGCGATTACAATTTTCTCAGGTGTTGCTCCAGGAAAGGCCCAGGGTGAAGCACTTGCAAAGGTCCGTGAGATTACCCAGAAGCATCTTCCGGCCGGTTACACTCTGATTGAATCAGGTTCAGCTGAAACATATAACGAGGCCTTCACGAGCTTAATTTTTGCTCTTCTCATGGGTATTGTGATTGCGTACATGGTTCTGGGAACTCAGTTTAATAGTTTCATCGATCCGATTACGGTTCTCACGGCCCTACCGTTCAGTTTCTCGGGTGCGTTCTTAGCACTTTATTTGATGGGTCAGTCGATCAATCTTTACTCGATGATTGGTTTAATTCTCCTCATGGGTATCGTGAAGAAAAACTCGATTCTCCTGGTGGATTTTACAAATCAGCGTCGTGAAGATGGACTAAGTGTTAAAGACGCTCTTATCGATGCGTGTCCAAAACGTCTTCGTCCGATTCTTATGACAACCATCGCGACCATTGCTGGTGCGATTCCCCTGGCCTTCTCTCTGGGTGCGGGTTCTGAAGCACTTAAGCCGATGGCCGTGGCAATTATCGGTGGTTGTATTGTTTCAACGGTTCTGACTCTCGTTGTAGTTCCTGCCTTCTACTCACTACTATCTCGCGAAAAGAAGGCCAGTCATTAATGTCTCATTGGTTAAAGGTGCATCCGAAAGGATGCACCCTTTCTCTTTATGTCCAACCGGGCGCCTCTCGTTCTGAGGTCTCGGGTCTACACGGCGACAGATTAAAAGTTAAAATCAAGGCTCCGCCTGTTGATGGTGAGGCGAATGAGGCCCTCATTGAATTTATTGCGGAGACTTTGGAGATACCTAAACGAAGTGTCCATCTCACTCAAGGCGAGACTTCCCGTCAGAAAACGATCTTGGTTGAAATGGCGGTAGAGAATGTGCGAGCGATTATTAAAGACTAAAAAAAAAGGCCCCACCGAAGTGAGGCCTTTAGAGATTACTTAGTTAATTGAGCTTGTTTGATTTTTGAAGTAAGGGCCGTAATTCTTAGAACCACTTCACCCCATTGAACACCACCAAGATTGTCATTACCTACGAAAGCACAGTTTTGAATGTTTTCGTCACACTTGTTTACAACTAAACAGCTGCGAGGATCAGATTCTTTGCTTGGGTGGTAATCAGTTCTACCTTGGATCAGGATACCTTCAAGCATACCAGTGTTGGCATCGAATACCGCTGAACCAGAGTTACCTTGGAAAGTATCCAGGTTAGTAGAGAACTTTGTTGAGTCTGTATTTCTTGTAACTTTAGCACCTGGAGAAACCTTAGTTGGTAGACCAGTTGGGTGACCGATAACAACAAGCTGAGCGTTGTTGGCGATTTTCCCAGTTGTACGGAACTTAAGTGGAGTGCGGCCAGTAACTGGACGGTCTAGCTTAATGATCGCGTAGTCTAGAGTCTGATTAAGTTCAGCAGCAACTACTGACTTACAAGTATAGATGTTTGTTACTGAGATATCTTTTGTAGGGTTAGCAGTCGGCGACTTCATATCGTAGCCGAACACCCATGCGAAACCTCTACAAACGTTCTCTGGCGTAGAGAATGATTTGTAACAGTGACCTGCAGTGATCAAAGTATCAGGAGAAACCAGGAAGCCCGAACAGTTCGGAGCGATTGGCTGCTGAGAGAATGATTCTGAAGGACAGATATTCATCGCGCGCTCTAGAGATTGTGTCCCTACAAGGTCGAAGAAGTTTGGTTTAGATGATTTTTGGAACTGACGAACATCGATCATGCCGGCAGTTGCTTGCGCAAGCTGAAGATGAAGCTGATTTCTAACCTGATAGATATCCTGTCGGTTATCTGGGCCGTAAACAACTTCGATACTCTGATTAGCTGCGAAGGCTTGAGAAAGGGCCAGAAGCGAGGCCAAAGCGATTAGATTTTTCATTCCATCTCCTATGAGGAAAGGTGCGTTGAACGGGGGCATTTATTCCAAAGTAAGAACAGATTGAAAACTAACATCTTCTGACAAATTTTTGACGGATTGCCTAAGTGCTTGAAATTGACCCGGCGAAATAAAAAAAGGCCCACCGAAGTGGGCCTTCTTATGAAGCTTTATTGAGATCTAAATTAAGCTTTTTTGGCCCACATATTACAGTAAGCGCCTTCTTTTACCATTGGAGCTGTTGGAGTCTTCATAGCATTTTTCATTGCTGGAAGAGTACATTCGCCCACGCCTGCAGCGCCAGCTTTATAGTGCTTACAAGTTGAACACTGTTTGCCGTTCTTAGCTTGTGGAGAAACTTCTTTATAACCAAGTTTACCAGCTGTAACGAATGTACCTGCGGCAACTGCGTCGTTAAGAAGACCAGCAGCTTTTCCAACTACAGTTGAAACAGCGGCGAAAAATAGAGATGTTTTTAAAAATTCACGTCTTTTCATATTCAAGCCCTTTGTTAAAAAAAATTGTTCTTAATTTGATAAAAATCTTTATGGGAATTTTAGCATAAAAAAAATTGGTTTTAAGAGTGAAAAATGCACCACAAGAGCACCTACCTTTGCTCGAAATATCATGCAAAAGTTTGAGCTATAAAACTGATAGACACTCCGAATAAGTTCTAACTAATATTAAAGAATGAAAACACAAACTAAATCATTTAATTTTATCGATCTATTCTCTGGTTGCGGCGGACTCTCTTGCGGTCTAGAAATGGCGGGTCACCGTTGTTTATTGGGCGTTGATGCAAATAAAGAGGCGATTCAAAGTTTTGCGGCAAACCATCACGAAGCAGCAGTTTATTTGGGAGACATTAAAAAACTTTCAGAGAAAAAGTTAACTGAGCTTCTGAAAGGTCAGAAAGTTGATATGGTTGTTGGTGGACCTCCTTGTCAGGGTTTCTCGACTGTTGGTCGTGGCCAGGTAGAGGATGAGCGTAACCAACTTTTTAAAGAGTTCGTACGTATCGTTAAAGTAACTCAGCCGAAAGTTATTCTATTTGAAAACGTGACTGGTCTTGTGGCCAAGAAGAACCAACCGATTCTTGCTAAAATTTTCCAATATTTTGAGAAGCTCGGCTACAACATGGATGCCCGTGTTCTTTCAGCTGAAGAATTTGGTGTGCCTGAAAAGCGTCGTCGCGCCATTATCATGGGTGTAAAAGGGGGAGAGTGTGTTTTCCCTGAAGTGACTCACGGTAAGCGTTCAAAACAAAAAGTTCGCACGGTTTCTGAAGTGTTCAAAAACTTAAAAGCTAAAAATGGCCAGATCTATAATCACGATGTGAAGGCCGCTCAGATTAAAAAAGTCGAAGACCGTGAACGCCTGAAATTTATTCCGGCCGGAAAAGGGATTCGTTACCAGGAAGATGAACTGAACTATCTTCCAAAAAAACTTCGTTACGGCATTGATTGGAACACTCTTCGTGAAAAGCGTTTCCGTCAGACTCGTCTTCAGCGTCTTCCGCTGAATGAGCCATCGCCAACGATCCTTACAGCGAGAACAACTTATTTCCACCCGACTGAAGCTCGCTACCTCACTCCACGTGAAGCGGCCGCATGTCAGAGTTTCCCGAATGACTTCATTTTCCACGGTTCTCAGACGGCCATGTTCCGTCAGATCGGAAATGCAGTTCCTCCGGGTCTGGCCCATGCACTCGGACAGGCGATCAAAAAGATCGAATTTAAAAAAGGTGTTTTCAAGAAGAAAACCGCGGAGAATATCCTAGGTAAGAACGCTTTCCACTATCACGAGACGACATACCTATGATTGAAACTGTGAAGAAGATTTTTAGTACCCGCATGCTATCCATGCTTCTTATTGGTTATAGCGCGGGACTTCCGCTTCTTCTCATTGGTTCGACGTTGCAGGCGTGGATGACAGATGAAGGTGTTGACCTGACGGCCATTGGTCTCGTGTCACTTCTTGGCCTTCCCTATGTTTTCAAATTTCTATGGGCGCCACTCCTGGACCGTTACAAACTTCCATTTCTTTCTCGACGAAAGGGGTGGATGCTTTTGTTCCAGGTAATGCTGGTTCTTTGTATTCTTGGTTTATCTCTTACAAATCCTAAAACTGATATCAACCTCGTTTGTGTTTGGGCATTCCTCATTGCCTTTTTCTCGGCCTCTCAGGACGTTGTGCTTGATGCTTATAGAAGAGAAATTCTGCCTGATGAAGAACTGGGACTAGGTTCATCTCTTTATATTACAGGTTACCGTTTAGCGATGCTGGTTTCAGGTGCCCTTGCTCTGATTCTCGCGGACACTATTCCTTGGAAAGATGTGTATATGTGGCTTGCGGTGTTTATGGCGCCGGCGATTCTCTTCACATTTCTGGCCCCTAAAGAAAATCATCACATTCCAATTCCGGCCAATCTTAAGGCCGCAGTTGTGGGACCTTTAAAGGATTTTTTCACTCGTAAGGGTGCTTGGATCATGCTTCTCTTTATTCTGATGTATAAAGTGGGCGATAGCATGGCCTCGAATATGACGACTCCGTTTATTCTGGATATCGGCTATTCAAAAACTGATATCGGAACTGTGGCGAAGACCTTCGGTATGGTTGCAACAATTCTAGGTGGAATCTTGGGTGGAACCATGATGCTTAGAATGAACATGCGCTACTCTTTGATCACTTTCGGTATTCTTCAGGCCGTATCAACTCTTGGTTTTGCTGCTCTTCCGGCCATGCCTGTGACATTCATGTCATTGGCCCTCATCATTGCGTTTGAAAACCTTGCTTCTGGTATGGGAACTGCCGCGTATTCAGCTTATATGGCCTCTTTGACCAATAAGCAGTTCACTGCCACTCAATATGCGCTTCTCACGGCCCTCATGGGCATTCCTCGCGTAATCCTCGCCAGTCCGACAGGATGGATGGCAAAGCAGATGGGTTGGGAAATGTTCTTTGTGGTTTGTACGTTGGTAGCAGTGCCTGGACTTCTTTTATTGATTCCAGTTTTCCGCTTAGAAAAGCCAGCTCAAAAAGCCGCAATCTAATTCGCCTTGAATCTTGCTGTTAATTTCTTTTTCTTCGCTTGAACGAAGCTTTTTCGCCATTTCTTTAGCGGTGGCACAAGCACTGATGGTGACTTTCTTACCGTCTTTTCTGAAAGTGTATTTCTCGGCGGCGGAGAACTTAATCAGCGACTTCACGAGTGGCAAACTATTAAGTTCAATGGCATGAATGAGGGCCGACTTTCCGTCTTTGTCCCATAGATGAGGATTGGCATTGTGACTTAAATACAAGTCTACAAATTTCTGTTTTTTTAACACCGTTGATTTAATCAGAGGTGTGATCTCAGCATCTTTAGGTCCATCGATATCAGAAAGGTTTTCATTTAAAAGATATTCTGCGGTTAAGATGGCCTTGTTTTCATCTCGAGAATCAACCAGAATGCTAAGAGGATTACAGTTATCATAACTCTTCAGGAGAGTTGGAAATAATTGGTTAAGCTTCTTCACCATAGTGTAATCGGCCTGGCCCAAAACACTTCTATAGCTCGCCAGATCCGGGGCCCCTACTTCCACTTTCAAATAAGTCTGAATGAGTTCAGCGATTCTCGTCATCTGATTTTCTTCGGCGATTCGAAGAGGACTGCGATCCAGTTTATCCGGAATTGTTAAGCTAGCACCTTGATTGATAAGAAGATTGGCCGAATCTTCATCCAGATTCTTAATAGCAACAATCAGGGCCGTATCACCTTCTGCATTTTTCTTATTCAGATCAACTTTTAAATCTAATAAAACTCTCACTGAATTTGAGCGGCCCTTTGCAATCGCCACCATCAGCGGAGTTTCTTTATTGATATTGGCCTTGTTAACGTCAGCGCCTTTCTCAATCAGGAAGTTTCTGATTTGGTTAAAGTTATATTTAATGGCGAGAGTGAGATAGGTTTCCCCATCAAAGAGAATCTCATTCAAATTAATGAAGCTATTTTCCATCAGCACCCTTCTCAGGGCCGGAAGATCGTCCTCAACTACCGCACGTCTCATTTCTTTCTGAGCGTAGAAAGAAACCTCGGCCTCGGTTGGCTGGGTGGAAATGTCGTTATTGCCTTTGTCTTCATGTTCCTTTTTCCCACATGAAGCGAGAAGGGACAGCACGAGACAGCTTGTGGCCAGCCAATAAGATTTCATAAATCGGAGTTTACTAGGGGTTTTGGAGCAGGCGGGAACAAAAGGAGATTTCGGGAAAACTTTACATGAAAAGGGCCTCTTGCGAGGCCCTAACTAACTGGAATTAGTAAGTAAGATGAGGGTTCATCTTCGAAAGATTGATCAGACGCTTAAGTTGTTTGTCCTTAAGAGCTGCCATACGAAGAAGAACGATCGCACCAGCTTTATAGCCACGTACTTCGTCATTACCAACAAGACCTAGGAAACCAGCTTGCTTGTTGTTAACGTTGAAGTTCCAGTAACCAGAGATACCAGCAGTTTCAAATCCAACTGGGATCCAAACACCGAATAGTTCTTTGTGGTAATAGAACGACATATCGTGGAAAGCCGTATCGATACGAAGTGAGTTCTCAAGTTTACCACCTGGGATACCTGGAACAGCACGGCCGTCTGGAAGGTAGTTACCATCGCCAAGGCCGATGTTGATTGCTTCAAGATCAGCAACGTCTAGGTATAGAGCTAGAATCATACCACCGTCGATAACGTTTGGTGCGAATTCAAAGAATGAACGTTGTGTCTTAGGAATTGGGGCCTTTAAACCTGCATCAACCTGCATGTTTAAAAATTTGAAAGTCATAAGAATTTGACCATCGACTACGTTAAAGATTGGGCCCTTAACGCCGTTGATCTCAGGCACGCCGCCAGTTTGCTGGCCGCAGCTTGGAGTCAACACGATAGCGAGCATGAGAATCATCGCTTTAAGTGAAAGCATCCACTTTTTCATTTTACCGTCCTTGTTGGTTTACTGAGTTAAAAACTCATTTGGTAATATTATTGTGCAAAATATTCCGAATGCAATGTCGGTAGAAATTTCTAAGACAGATGCATCAATTTGTTAGATAATTCGGCCCATGAAATTGACAGGTACACTCTCTAAAATGGAAACGCGACATGATGATGTCGTAAGTTATGGATTGCAACTCCGCGAGGTGCGTTTTGACCTCAACCAAGCTGTTGGTAAAGATCTCCGCTTAACTTACTCCGGTAATATTATTTGTGAGAACTGCGGCAAAAAAACCAAGAAATCTTATGCAGAAGGGCACTGCTATCCCTGCACGATGAAATTAGCGTCATGCGATTTGTGCATATTGAAGCCAGAACTTTGTCACTTTGATAAAGGCACTTGTCGCGAACCACAATGGGGCGAAGAAAACTGTTTCAAAAACCATATTGTGTATTTGGCCAATTCATCAGGTTTAAAGGTTGGTATCACTCGTAAGACTCAAGTTCCTATTCGTTGGATGGATCAAGGGGCCAGTGAAGCACTGCCAATTTTAGAAGTTAAGAATAGATTTGTTTCAGGTCAGGTGGAAGTGCTGTTCAAGAAGCACATTAATGATAAGACTGACTGGCGAAAGATGCTTAAAGGCGAGCCTGATTCAATTGATTTGAAAGAATGGCGAGACAAGCTTTTAAAAGAAGTGGCGGAAGATTTAAAACATTTCGACGTCACTGTACTTGATCAAGAAATTTATAAGTTCAAATATCCAGTTGAGAAATACCCTGAAAAAGTGAATTCATTCAATCTGGATAAAACGAATGAGGTCACTGGCCGCTTGATGGGAATCAAAGGGCAATATCTTATTTTTGATACAGGTGTACTCAACGTGCGCTCTCACACTGGTTACGAAATTACTCTGGAGGAAATCCATGCAACAACCTAAGACAATCTACTTAAAAGACTACAGACCTTCACCATTCACGATCGATACGATTGATCTTACGGTTGATATTCACGCTGATCACTCGATGGTGACCTCAGTGATGAGAATTGAGAAACACAAGGATTCAGTTGGACAAAAATTAAATCTGGAACTGAACGGCGAGGGCATGGAGCTTGTGGGCCTTAAGTTTAACGGGGAAGTTCTTCCGAATGATCGTTTTCAGGTTTCTAGTGACAAGCTTGTGATCCTGAATGTGACTCACGATGAATTCACACTTGAGATTCAAAACAAAATCAATCCGGCCGAGAACAAGGCCCTGGAAGGTTTTTACCAGTCATGCCCTCAGCTTTGTACGCAATGTGAGCCGGAAGGTTTCCGCCGTATTACTTATTTCATCGACCGTCCGGATGTGATGGCGAAATATACAACAAAAATGATCGCTGATAAGAAGCAATATCCTTCGCTTCTTTCTAACGGTAACCGCATTGGTAGTGGTGATCTTCCTGGTGGACGTCACTGGGCCCAGTGGCAAGATCCATTCAGAAAACCAAGTTACCTTTTTGCGATGGTGGCCGGCGAGTTCGATGTGGCACGTGATACTTTCACAACGATGAAAGGCCGCAAGATCGATCTTGAGATCTACGTTGATAAAGGCAATTTAGGGAAAACTCCTCACGCCATGAACTCTCTTAAACAGAGTATGAAGTGGGACGAGGAAACATTTGGTTTAGAGTATGACCTTGATATTTACATGATCGTTGCGGTTGATTCATTCAACATGGGCGCCATGGAAAACAAGGGCCTCAATATCTTCAATTCGACTTACACACTGGCCGATGAGAAAAGTGCAACTGACCACGACTTCCAGGGCGTTCAAGGAGTGATTGGTCACGAATATTTCCATAACTGGACTGGTAACCGTGTGACTTGTCGTGACTGGTTCCAGCTAACGCTGAAAGAAGGTCTGACTGTATTCCGTGATCAGGAATTTTCTTCTGACATGCTTTCACGTGCTGTTAAACGCCTGGAAGATGTTCGTCTTCTAAAAGACTCACAGTTTGCGGAAGATGCGGGTCCTTTAAGTCACCCGATTCGTCCATCGAGCTATATTGAAATTAATAACTTCTACACTCGCACTGTTTATGAAAAAGGTGCGGAAGTGATTCGTATGATTCACACCCTGATCGGAAAAGAAAAGTTCCGTAAGGGGATGGATAAGTATTTCGAGCTCTTCGACGGTCAGGCCGTAACGACGGAAGACTTTGTACACGCTATGGAAGTGGCAAGTGGAAAGGATCTATCTCAGTTCAGAAACTGGTACTCACGTCCCGGCACTCCAACGTTGAAAGTGACTTCGAGAAAAGAAGGCAATGAATTCGTTCTGGATATCGAGCAGAAGTACCCACTTCCGACGGTGAAGGTTGAGGATAATAACGTTCTTCTAATGCCGTTTAAGATTGGTCTTCTTGATAAAACAACTAAGAAAGAAGAAGAGCATCTTTTAGAGCTTAAAAACCTAAAAGAGACTTTCCGTTTCAAAGTAAATGGCGACGTCACTCCATCACTTAACTTGGGTTTCTCAGCTCCAGTTATTGTTGAGTATCCATATGAAGTGGCAGACCTGATTGAACTCATGAGTTTCAATAAAGATCCTTATTGCCGTTATGAGGCGACTCAAAAGATTTATGATCACGTATTTAAGGCCGAGTTCTATTATTTCAAAGCGAATGGAAAACTTAATCCTGATTTAACTTCAGAGTTTAAATCAGCGTTCCAGAATCTTCTAAAAGATGAAAGCATTGATCTGTCGTTTAAGTCATATCTTCTAGATCTACCGACTGAAAATGGTCTTTCTCAAGAAATGATTCAGCCGGACTTTGATGCCATTCATACTGTTCACGGTCATCTTCGTAAGAAACTTGGTCTTGAATTCCAGGATTGGTTCCTAAAGGAGCATGAGCGTCTTTCAAAAGTGAGCAAGTTTGAGCTTACTCCAAAAGCATTTGGTGAAAGAGCATTAAAAAATCAATGTCTCACATATCTTGTTGCCTCTGAAACGAAGGCCGGTATGGAGGCCCTTGATAAGCACTACGGTAATGCTACTAACATGACGGAAGAAATCCACGCTCTACAACTTTATATCGCAAGCGGCGTAGAGCTTGAGCATGATTCAATTCAAAAGTTCTATCAGAAGTGGAAGCACGACTCACTTGTGATGCTTAAGTGGTTTAGCTCTCTGGCCGCATATTCTCCGAAGAAATTTGCTCTTGAGCGCATTGAGAAATTAGAGAAGAACGTGCTTTTCCAGAAGCAAGTTCCGAACTATCTAAGATCTCTTTATCTTCAATTTGCTAAAAACAATCTTCATGCTTTCCATGATGATAACGGCGCCGCTTACCGCTTTGTGGCCCAAAGAATTTGTCACATTGATGGTTTCAACCCTCAAGTGGCATCTCGAGCTGCAGGCGCGTTTTCATTGATTAATAAATTGGATTCTAAACGTCAGACAGAAATGAAGGCGGCTTTGAAGACAATCATGGATAACAAACCGTCTCGTGATACTTTTGAGGTGGTTTCTAAGTATCTTGCCCAATAAAAAATTCTAGATCGAGGGGCCTATTTCTTAGGCTTCTCGATTCTCACAAGCTTCATCGCCGGTTCACGGGTTTTAAGAGTCAAAACAGTGGCCGTTACCAAAAATAATGCCGCAGAAAAGATAAGGTATTCCATAAAGTACTCCTTGATGGATTTATCGGCATTTCCCTCTGGAAAATGATGCCCGGAGTTACTGTTTTTTCTCCTCAAAGACAGACAATTGGTGATACAATTCCACGGGAAATCAACAATTTCAGGTTCTTAAGGGAAACTAACCATCATGGAAGCTATACTCTCGCTTAGGCAGAAAGCACTTAAAATCAATCTAGCAAAAAGGTTTTACGGAACATTTGCTGAAATTGGCGCCGGACAGGAAGTTGCCCGACATTTTTTTCAGGCCGGTGGATCAAGTGGTTCAATCGCAAAAACCATTTCTGCCTATGACATGACTTTCTCAGATTCGATCTATGGAAAAGAACCGTCAGGTCGTTATGTTTCTCAAACCAGACTTCTAAGAATGCTCGATAAAGAGTTTCAACTTCTGGAAGAACGCTTAGGAGAGACTCGCGGTAAGAATCACCAGTTCTTCGTTTTCGCGAATACAGTCGCTGCACTTAATTTCCAAAGAACTAATGAGGCCCACGGTTGGCTTGGGATGCGTTTTCAAGATGCTCCAGGTTCGGAAGTAAGTGATGTTGTGATTCACGTGCGTATGCTTGATCCTCAGAATCTTCTACAACAAGATGCTCTTGGGATCATGGGGCTGAACCTTGCTTACGCTTCAATGTTTTTATCTCACGATCCAGAGTGTTTTATTCGTTCACTCATGGATCACCTTGATACTTCTCGAATTGAAGTTAACTTCATTCGTTTTGGTGGAAAAGTCTTTAAAGAAATTGATAACCGCCTGATGAACCTTCAACTTCTAAAAGAAGGTTACACTCACGCCATCATGTTTGATGAGCAGGGAGAAGTGGTTCTGGCCAATGATGTTCTTTATAAGAAAGACGTTCTCGTGGTCCGTGGTTCATACCGTCCACCTACACTTGTAAGTATGGATATGATCAAAACCGGTGTGGCCAATTTTGCGAAAGATCATGGTAAGAAAGTTGAAGATGTGGTGACGATTTCTGAAATCACCATTTCAACTCTTAAAGCTGATGATGGCGATATCACGAAAGAGGATTTCCTCGCCCGTGTGGATCTTATGTGTGCCATGGGACAGAAAGTGTTAATCACGAACTATCCTCAGTACTACAAACTTGCCAACTACTTCGCAAAATTTAACGTTCCTCACTTAGGTCTGGTACTTGGTATTTATAACTTCCAGCAGATCTTCACTGAAGAATACGCCAACGTTGAAGGTGGAATCTTAGCGGCCTTGGGCCAGCTTTTCCGTCATAACGTAAAGGTTTATATTTATCCATACAAGTCTGAGCAAGGTGCCATTGAAACGCTCGCGAACTTAAAAGTTCCAACGCAGTTTGATCACTTGTTCGCTCACATCAAAGCGATGAAACAGATCGATGATGTTGCCAATTACAATAAAGACATTCTTCATATCTACTCATCAAAAGTTCTTCAGATGGTTGTGAATAATGAGCCAGGCTGGGAAGCAATGGTTCCACCAGAAGTGGCAAAGAACATCAATGCAAAATGTCTCTTTGGTCATCCATGCTTCATTGGAAAAAAGAACAAAGAATAAAAACTACAAAGCGCTCTCTAACTTTAGGAGCGCTTTTTTCATTTCCAGACCATGGGCAAAGCCGCCCAGATCTTTAGAACCAACAACTCGGTGACATGGATAAATCAGCATCAGAGGATTTCTCCCACAGGCAGTTCCGATGGCCTGAAACGCGCGAGAATTCATTTTAACAGCTAGATCGCGGTAAGAGGCGACCTGACCAAAGGGAATCTCTATCATGGCGTTTAAAACCTCTAGATGAAAAGGGGAAACTTGGGAGAGATCAGTCGGGATATCAAGGGAGTCGGATTTACCCTCTAGATAAGAAAGAAGTTTTTGAAAGCAGTCTTCAAAGAAGATGTTTCTTTCACCCGGGACCGAAGGTTCTACCACGTGGATGGAACTCAAGGTTTTGCCGTCAAAGCTTGTGAGTTTAAGCGTTCCCACGATAGGAAGTGCCGGCAAGATGACGCTCATTGATTGTTCTTTCATGGGGAAAAGCTTATCATGGCCTCATGATAAAAGTCTTCACTTCGCCCTTTAATAATCCCTTTATCAATCTCGCACTAGAGGATCATTTCCTGCGTGGGGGAGCGGATCTTCCGTTGTTATTTTTCTATGTGAATCGTCCAAGCGTTGTGCTTGGCCGCTTTCAGAATCCATGGGTGGAATGTAACCTTCCGTATCTGGTGAAAAATGATATTTGGATGGTGAGACGTCAAAGTGGCGGCGGCTGCGTTTTTCATGACGAAGGGAATTTAAATTTTAGCTTCATCGTTCCGGAAGGGATGATTGATCGAAAGAAGCACGCTGAAATTTTAAAAGGTGCCTTTGCCAAAGCAGGCATTGAACTTCAGATTTCACCTCGAAATGATTTATGGCTTCAGGATGAAAATGGTGAGTGGAAGAAGATCTCTGGGTCTGCTTATAAGCAGACTCGTGAGGCCTCATTTCACCACGGTACATTTCTTGTAAGTTCTGATTTAAATAAACTCGAAGAGAGTTTGAAGCAAACAATGGTGCCTAAAAATACCAAATCGATTGCTTCAGTTCGTTCAAAAGTTATTAGTCTGCAGCAGCGTCACCCGGGAGTGGAAATTCAGGACGTAATTGAGCTTGTGGCCCATGATCTTCGCACTGTTGCCATTGAGTTAGATGGAAGTCTCTTATCTCTTCCTGAGCTTCAGGCGAGTTTTAATATGCTAAGAAGTTGGGAATGGTTGTGGGGTGAAACTCCGCTCTTTGATTTAGAAACGTCAGAGGGAGTGAAATCTATTCGTAAGGGGATCATCGAAGAAACAGGAGCGAAATTTTCTCCTGCTACGATGAAGGGTCTTCTTTCAGAAGATCAGATTCAGAAATACTTTCCGGATTTTAGTGAGCAGCACAGGTCGAGCAACCAGATTTTGTAGCCGTCTGGTCTTCGAAGGTCCAATCGCTGTAATTTTCATTCAGGTAGAAACAAGCATCTGATAGGGAATCAAACGTTTCCTGGAAAACCTCTTTTTCTTCGTTCTCCAGCACGGTCACATAATATTCCAAACGATCATCGGCCATGCTTTCTGGATTGGCCCCGAAACTGATCATCGCCATGAAATTACCTTTCTCATAACGTGTATATGTCCAATTTTCGATATTTACGCATTGCATCCGACTCTCTCCATCAACTAATACTTGTCAAGCACTTACGGGTAGTCTATAGTGTGTGGACTTTTAAGTAAATGATTACCATTGCGAGGATATTATGGCTAAGGGACCACGAGTTATTGTTACTTTAGAATGTACGGAAGCTAGAAAAGAAGGTGCTTCACCTTCTCGTTATACTACAACAAAAAACAAAAAGACGACTCCAGAGCGTCTTGAGAAAATGAAGTATAACTCAAATCTTCGTCGTCACACTCTACACAAAGAAATTAAGTAATTTTCGAAAGAAAGATTTCATAAAAAAAGGGACTCTAGGGTCCCTTTTTTTATTTTATTTAAGCTCAGAACTTTTCGTCGATAGCATCCGCAGCTGATCTTTATCAATCAAAACAAATGACTGTTTCTCATCCGTCGATAAAGCATAAGTATCGCTCTTAACCACGTTCATGCCTGGAATCTGGCCTTTAATCGGAGCAATGATATAAGTACGCACACCTGAGGCCGAAATCAGTTTTAAACTGAATTCCGGGGTGGCCATGACCTTTTCCATGAAGATTTGTTGGTCTGTATTTAACTTATCTAGAATCGAGAAACTCTTCATGTCTTCTAAGCGTTCAAAGAAGCGCTTAACTTTTGCTTCCGCCAGAACTACGCCACTCTGATCTACCCATTGATCATCTTTTTTAAGGAGCTTCAGATCCAAAGTATTGTTCCCATACACTTCAAGCGAAGCGAGTGAATCAAGATTCACGGCGAATACTTTTGATTCAACTAATTGGGCCAGATCGTAACTCTCAAGAGTCATTTCAATTGGATCAATCTGATAAATCTGATCTTGTGACGAGAGTGAAAGATAGGCCGAGTTATCAATCGGGTTAATAAGACCCATTTTAATTTCGAAAGATTTATCACGAGTATTCGTGAATAGGAGAGTCAGGGTTGGATTATCCAGAGAAAAACTCGTGATGTTAATTGGCTCAAGACGGTGAAAGTTACGAACACGAATCACATTAAGCGCATCAATGATCTTTGCAACCACATCACCTTTCACGCGAAGGGCCTGTGGTTCAAGCATCTGCCAAGGGCCCGCGAGGTTACCTTGGGGGTCTGTGTTCTCGAACAGAAAAGATCCGTGCTTATTGGAAAGCTTCAGAGTCTTCAAACTTTGGAGTTCATTGACAGGCACCGGGTTCGCATAAATCTGAGCGATGTCCACTTCAGGAGTTTGGGATTCAAATACTTCTGCGAATAGTCCCAGAAATAAAAGAATCAAAAAGAAAAAGGCCACGAGGAACGTGGATAGCGACGGGCGAAGTAATGCTTTCATGGGAACATTATACGCTGAGATTAAATTCCAAGGGAATCATCTTCTTTCTTAGATTTCTTGTCAGTGATTGTTGGCTCAATCGACTTTAAGAAGTTTCTAAGGTTTTCTCTCTCGCCAGGGATTGAGTAAGAAAACTTACATTGAAGACGATAATCCGGCTTAGTTGAGCTAATGATTCGGCTTCTCATGGCGTAGTGATGGCAATAGGTCACATCCGCCGTCATCATAAAGTTCTGAGGGATAAGGAACTCTACAACCACTGACTGACCTTGAAGGAACTTGTCCTTGGTAAAGCTCAAGATACTGTCCATATTGATATCTGAGAGAAGAACGAAGCCATAAGAGACCTTGTTAAGGTCCGGTGCTTGACGCTGATACGGGCGTTCTAGAATAGGATTTGGCTTCTTCGTTTCATGGCCCTGCATGGTTTGCTCAGCAATGATTTCTTCCGCTTCGTTAAGCGTATTGGCCGCCTCAGGGGAGTCTGCCTTGGCCTCGTCTTCTTTAGCGTCTTCTGCCACTGATTCCATAAGTGACGCCATACCATCAGCATCTGATTCTTTTGGCTTCAGTTGGAAAACGTTATCAGGGGAAGATGGGGCATTTAGATTATAAAACTTTTTGATGTCTTCGATATAAAGAGGAACACCCGCGGCCTCACATTCTTTCATTCTACGTCCTAGGGCCGCTTCGATTTCATCACGAAGGCTCCATAGGCGAATTGAAATTTTTTTAACTTCTACCGGATGACCGCTTTTATTGAAAATCATGTGACTTTTTCCCTCTCACATCTATTGTGACAGACTTTGTAATTTTGAGAAGAGAGGAAATTGTATCCGACCGGGGCGCTCTTAATTGACCGGTTGCGTAAGCCTTTTTTACCTCCCATGTAAAAAACTCGGAAGCACCTACAATTTAAAGATAGAGAAATTTTTTATGAGCTAGGAGTGCGAATGAAAAAAACGACGTTTGTTTCGGTATTAGGTCTCGCTGTTTTATCTACAGGTGCTTTCGCAAAAGGTACTCAATCAACGGAAATTCCACACGTTCCGGGTGAAGTGCTAGTAAAAGTTAAGCCTGGTTTCATGGGTAAGTTCCTGGCCAAGAAGTCCCTTATGGGCGCAGAAGTAAAAAAACAACTAAATACAGTAGCTGGCCAATACGTGCTTGTAAAAAGCAATGCTAAGTCGACTGCTTCTTTGATCTCAGATCTTAAGTCACTTCCTGAAGTAACTTTCGCTGAGCCAAACTTCATCTATAAAGCAATTGATAACGTTCAAACTGTAGAAGGCATGCTTGCTGGTACAGTTCGTGAAGCTTTCTCGGCTTCAGCTCCTCGTGATCCTCTCTACGGAAAGCTTTGGGGTCTTAACAATACTGGTTCAAACGAGCCGGACAGAAACGGCAACACATCTCCGAATGTAAACGTTCAAGGTGCAGACGTTGCGGCTGAACAAGCTTGGGGAATCACAAAAGGTTCGAAGCGTGTGGTAGTTGCAGTAATCGATACTGGTATCGACTACAATCACCCGGATCTTAAAAACCAAATGTGGGTAAACTCAAAAGAAATTCCAGGTAACGGAATTGATGATGATAACAACGGTTACATCGATGATATTCACGGTTGGAACGCTGAAGGTAACAACGGTAATCCAATGGATGGTAATGCTCACGGTACTCACTGTGCTGGTACTATCGGTGCTGAACACAACAACGGTATCGGTGTTGCTGGTGTGATGGATGAAGTTCAACTTATGGGTGTAAAGTTCCTTTCTGATTCTGGTTCAGGAAGCCTGGCCGACGCTGTTGAAGCAATCGACTACGCGACAAAAATGAATGTAGATATCATGAGTAACTCTTGGGGCGGCGGTGGATTCTCGCAAGCTCTTGAAGATTCAATCAAAGCTGCTAAAGATAAAGGCATCGTTTTCGTTGCGGCCGCTGGTAACGATTCATCTAACAACGATTCTCGTCCTTCATACCCGGCAACTTACCAAGTGGACAACGTAATCAGCGTTGCTTCTCACACTGCTGGTGACATCGTTTCTTCATTCTCAAATACTGGTAAGAGAAATGTTCACGTTGCAGCTCCAGGTTCAAACATTCTTTCTTCTACACCAAATGGTGAGTATAAAGTGTTCTCTGGTACTTCAATGGCAACTCCGCACACTTCAGGTGTTGTTGGTCTACTTATCGCTAAAGAAGGTCGCCTTCCGGTTCTTGAACTTCGTAACCGTCTAATGGCAACGACAACTCCTTCGGCTGCTTACCGTAAAACAACTGTAGCTGGTGGACGTGTGAACGCTTACAACTTCCTAACTGATACTCGTATTCCTCGTCAGGGACCAAACGAGAGAGATTGGAGAGTTGAGCAGCTTTCAGAAGTTTTCGAAACAGCTCACCCATACCTTGATAACACTAAGACTTCTAAAACTTACACTTTCCCTGGTGCGAAGTACGTGAAGTTTGTGATCGAGAAGTATGACACTGAATCAGGTTATGATTTCCTTACTCTTAAAGATGCTAAGGGTGTTGTGATTGAGAAGATTTCAGGTAAAGGTGAAAACTACGAAACTGATTACACTGAAACTCAGTCAGTGACTGTTGAGTTCTCTTCGGACTCAAGTCAGACGAAGTGGGGTGCGGTGATTAAAGAAGTGAAAGTAATCTACTAAGATCGATAAAAGAGGGTCCTTCGGGGCCCTTTTTTTATTCTGATTTTTTCATCAAAAATGTGCAATCCGGCATTCATCAAATTCAACTCAGCGCTTTCAGTGCTTCCGGCAAATACTTTTTTAATTATTCGAGCTATTTCCTCTCTTCTTAATGAGAAAGGAGATTTTATGAAAGTAGTGATGGCTTTTTTGATTCTCGGTTCAATGTCTTTTACTGTGAGTGCTTATGATCAGATTGCTGCCTCTTCAATCTGCTCCACAAGACCTTCTGACTGCCAGGGATTTGATGGTCCTACGATCACAATTGGCGAGGCCACCTATTTACTCGGATGGCATAGCAGTGGCTGGAGAGAAGAAAACAATTCCGTTGTAAAAGGAGTGTTAAATACCTTCTGCTCATTGAAAGGCTTCGATGTCGGTTATGCCTCAGTACAGACAGCTCAGAGAGATCCTCATGTTTCTGTTTTTGTAGGACAAAATTATCCAAGCACTGGGGCCCTTAATTTGCCTGACTGGCCTCGCTCATATGTAAGCAAAGTTTTTTGCGCCAAAGATGTTACACGTTATTAGGGAAGAATGTTTTGGATAGAAAAAAAAAGAGCCCACATTCGTGGGCTCGAAGCTTTTTATTGTAAAAGATATACTACAATTATTTGTAGTATTTGCGTAAGAATTTAGAAAGGCCCATCTTATCAAGAGTCTTGATTGTAGATGTAGCAAGTTTAAGACGGATTGTTTGACCTGATTCAGGATCGAAAACTTTCTTAGTCTTTAGGTTAGGCTGTTTAAAAGTACGTGTCTTGATGTTTGAGTGAGACACTTTATGGTTTGCCTGACGGCTTTTACCAGTAAGATCACATTGACGTGCCATAAAAATTTCCCTTGGTCTAATAGTCTGTTTTAAAAAAGTCCTATGAAGTTAAGCTCTTTTGAGCACCTTGGCAAGTGTAAAACTGAAGAATCTTGTGGACTTAACTCTGAGGGTTGCTCCATACTCTTTTCATTCATATCTCATTCCCCCAAAGGTGGTCTTTCATGTCACTTAAACCCTTGAATATTAAATCAAAATTATTAGATGCTCCGTCTGGATCGCCTCTATATTCTGTGTCGATTAAGGACGCAAAGCAGAAGAAAGTTGTGCTCGCCAACCCTAAAGCGACTCGTTCTTTAATTGCCCTGATGGACTTGGCCGCTGTAAATGGCGGGGCCGCTTGTCACTGGGGTGGACCTTCTGCCATGACAGAAACTTGGACAGCTCTTCACGCTCTTATGTTCAAGAATAAAGACTGGTACAACCATTTCAACTTCGTAAATGATATCGGTCACGCTGAGAACGGTATTTACGCTCTTAGAACTGTACTTGGTTACGGTGACCTTACGATGGAAACACTTAAAGGTTTCCGCGCTATGGGCTCTAAGCTAACTGGTCACGGTGAATCTCACCTTTATCCAGAAGGCGTTCTTCTTTCTAACGGTCCTCTTGGTTCTGCACTACCACAAGCTCAAGGTCTAGCGGCCGGAGATAAAGTGGCGAAGAACAATCGTGTGACTGTTGTATCAGTATCGGATGGTGCTGCAATGGAAGGGGAAGCGAAAGAAGCTTTCACAGCGATTCCAGGACTAGCGAGCAAAGGAAAACTAAATCCATTCGTGATGCTTGTGTCTGATAACAACACAAAACTTGGTGGACGCATCGATAAAGATTCATTCTCTATGCAGCCAACTTTTGATTCTTTCAAAGATCTTGGTTGGGACGTAGTTAAAGTTGAAAATGGTCACGACCTGGAAGCTGTTTATCACACAATTGAAGAATCAATTGAGAAAGCAAAAAAAGATCCTTCGAAGCCAGTATGCGTATGGCTTAAAACAATTAAAGGTTATGGTGTGAAGTCGACGATGGATTCAGCGTCTGGCGGTCACGGTTTCCCTCTAAAAGCTCACGATGATGGTATTCATGCTTTCATTAAAGAAATCTGGGGTGATGAAGCTGTTCCAGCTGAGTTCACAACATGGGCCAATGAACTAACTGTTAAACCAGAGAAGAAATCTTCTGGTTCATCGACTCCAAAAGATAAAATTCAAGTTGGTGTAGCGAAGGCACTTTCTCGTGCTGCTAAAGAAGGCTACCCGGTTTTCTCGATCACAAGTGACCTTCAGGGTTCAACAGGTCTTAAGGCCTTTCACTCTGAATATCCTGATCACTATCTGGATGTGGGTGTTGCTGAATCGAACATGGTTTCGACTGCAATTGGTATGAGTAAGGTTGGTTTTATTCCTGTGGTTGATACTTTCGCCGCTTTCGGTGTAACGAAAGGTAATCTTCCACTTATCATGGCCTCTCTTTCTCAAGCTCCAGTGATTGCTGTATTTTCTCACACTGGTTTCCAGGATGCGGCCGACGGTGCTTCTCACCAATCACTAACTTATCTAAGTGCACTTGGAAGCATTCCTCATCTAAATACTGTAAACGTTGGTTCAGCGAAAGAAGCTGAAGAGTATATGTTCAAAGCGATTCAAAAGATCGCAACTGATCGTCAGTGCGGTAAAGATGGTGAGTCTTATATCTTCTTCATTGGCCGTGAGAATTTCGCGCTGGAAATGAAAGAAGGTCTTAACTATGACCTCCACAAGCCACAAAAATTGGCCGAGGGAACGGATGCTGCAATTATCGTATCTGGTTCATTGGTTGCTAAAGGGATGGAGGCAGCTGAAAAATTAAGATTGCGCGGAATTGAAGCCACTGTCATTAACCATAGTTTTGTGAATCACTCAGATTTTACGCAAATTGCTAATTGGATCGCTGAGAGTGGATCGAAAGTTGTAACAGTTGAAGATCACCAATTAATCGGTGGTATGGGCTCACAATTGGTTCACCAACTTAAGCTTTTAGGTCTTGAGTTTGATGTTGAAACTTTAGCGATTAAGGGCGAATTTGGTCAGTCAGCTTACTCTGCTGATGAATTGTACACTAAGCACCATGTGGATTCTGGTGCTATTATCGAGGCGGTTGAAAGACTTGTTCATAACAAAGGAAGTTTTATGAATCTCGATACGGATATCCTTAAATCAAAATGGAAGGATATTTCTCATGAGGCCAAAAGAAAGTGGGACTCAATTTCTGAAAAAGATCTGGAGAAAGTAAAAGGTAACGCTGTTGCCATGGTTTCTCTGATCCAGGAGAAATTTGGTATCTCAAAGGAAGACGCAACTAAGAAGGTTGAAGAGCTTCTAGCTAAGTATCCAAAAGACGAACTTAAAGCGAAAGTTGAAAAGACCGCTGAGAAAGTAATGGGTACAGCGAACACTTTGATGGATGAGATTAAAAGCAAACTAAAAAAATAAGCGAGTTTCATTATGAAAGGGCAATCCATTCTCGATGTTATCGGCAACACACCACACGTGAAGATCAACCGTCTCTACGGTCAGTCAGAAGTATGGATGAAGTTAGAACGTCAGAATCCTGGGGCCTCAATCAAGGACCGGATTGCTCTTTCAATGATCGCTGAAGCTGAAAAGCGTGGCGATTTGAAACCTGGTATGACTATCATTGAGCCAACTTCTGGTAACACAGGTATTGGGCTTGCGATGGTGTGTGCGGTGAAGGGTTATAAGCTTATTCTCGTGATGCCTGAATCAATGTCGGTTGAGCGTAGAAAAGTCATGGCCGCTTATGGCGCAACTTTTGAACTCACGCCAAAAGAGAAAGGCATTAAGGGCTCTATTGCTCGCGCTCAGGAACTCTTCGGAACAACTCCTAATTCATGGATTCCGATGCAGTTTGAAAATAAAGATAATGTAAAAGTTCATGCTGAAACCACGGCCCAGGAAATTTTAAAAGATTTCCCGGATGGATTTGATTATTTAGTCACTGGTGTTGGTACTGGTGGACACATCACGGCCGTAGGTAAAGTTCTTAAAGAAAAATTTCCAAAATTAAAAGTCATTGCAGTTGAACCAGCGGATTCAGCGGTGTTGTCCGGTGGCCAACCTGGGCCCCATCCACTTCAGGGTATTGGAACAGGATTTGTTCCAAGCATTCTTGATCGTTCGGTGATTGATCAAGTGATTACGATCACAAAAGAAGAGGCCTTCGAGATGGCCCAAAGATCAGCGAAAGAAGAAGGTATTTTTGTTGGTATTTCTTCTGGTGCTTCATTAGCGGCCGTGAAGAAAGTATTGGCAAAATCTCCCGGTAAAGTTCTGACATTCTGTTATGACACCGGTGAGAGATATCTCTCTATCCCAGGATTATTCGAAACACCTTAAGCGAGGTGCTTATGTTGTCATCGATTCCCAATTACGTTCCTAGTGGTTACAAAACCATCAATGTCATGCTGACTGTGAAAGACGTGGATAAGGCGCTGGAGTTCTATAATAGAGCTTTTGGGGCCGAAACAACCATGGAGCTTAAGCAGCCTGATGGTATTGTTGCCCACGCTGAGTTTAAAATTCAAGATACTGTGATTATGCTGACTGAAGAGGGCACTTACCAGAGTGGTCCCTTAAAACTGCATGGCACGCCTGTTACCATTCAAATTTATACTCCGGACTGCGAGGGCTTTTTTGAGGAAGCTGTGAAGGAAGGGGCGAAGGTTCTTCTGCCTATTTCGAAGCAGTTCTATGGGGACAGATCGGGTCTTTTAGAGGATCCCTTTGGCCATCGCTGGATCATTGCGACCCATGAGGAAGATCTCACCGCCAATGAGCTTCAGCACAGATTCAATGATTTGTTTCCTTAAGAGCACTAACCGGCAAGGATAGAATTTAAGCCTGGTTATCAAGGCCAGGCTTAAATTCTAGTGTGGAATTAAAAATCACAACTTCTAATGCCTACAACTCTATATTCCATTGTTTCAATTGGATTCAAATCGGAACCACTTGAATGTGGACCATCAGAATACTCTTTCTGAGTGGCCTGCACTAAGGTCGATTCATCTTCTAAGTAGGTTAAAGTAACTTCATAAAATTCATTGCCGTAGTGTTCTGGATTATTTATTGCCGACATATCATTCATATAAGAAGCCCAAGGGCCGCGGAAAGTGAGCAAGACTTTTCCTTCAATATGATTCATTTTAATTTCAGGAGCAATGCTGATGATGTTTGCCATTTGATGTGCAATAGCATCCTCTTGGGACCTGCTTTCTGACCAGACCATCCCCCCTGCTTTAAGTTCACATGTAAGCGAACCATTGGCCCTACTCTTGAGTGTATTTATGACTCGCTTTCTTATTAGGGAAAAGTCAGGTTGATCTGGAGAAGTTGTTTTAACTGAAAGCCTCTTAACCACCATATCAACTAAGTAAGAGGAGATTTGATTTGAAACTTGGTAATGAGAATCATCTTTGTTTGGCGATTCGATCCCTGCAAGTCCCGCATATTCATGATGGATTAAAACATATTGGTTTGTTTCGTTAAGTTTCATGAAATCTTCACGAGAACAAGTTATCGTTGGTCTTTTCAAGAGACCTTTATCGAAACGACATACTTTAGGGGAGCCGTAAACCTCAACAGGGTATCCGCTATCGCCTTGGCCGACACACTTGATCTTCGCTTGTTTTATTTGATCGAGCATGCCTAGTGCATATTGATTTGAATCTATGCCACTTAGTTTTAAGTTTTTATGGCCATCTTTTTGAATCCAGTTGGCAAGATCATCTCGTATGATTTTGATTTGGTTTTCACAAATGTCTCCACCTCCACGGTCTTGTCCAGCAAAAGCGTTAAAGGCGAGCATACTTAATAGAACACACATTTTAATTTTCATAAGAACTCCTATTTGAATCTGTAATTGTTAATGGGAAAAAAGAAACCTGAAGCTGGTAGACCTCATCGAGATCTGACTCATCTCTTTGCATAAAAGCATTGAGGTCATGTCTGAACTTTTTGATGAGTTCCTTGGCCTTTTGTAAATCCTTTGAGTTTATGGCCATGGTAGTTGAGGTATGGTCTCGCTTCTTGCGGTCTATATTCTCAAGTGCCTCTAGGGATTTTTCCAGAACGGACCTTTGATAGTTTTTCTGAGCGCTCGTAGTTGTATCGGGATCTAGATAATTGATGCTGTTTTTGTAAGTGATTTCATAACGACCTTGATCATTCTTTTTGAGAAGTTCTAGGCGCTCAAGTGTTTCAAGGGCGATGGTTGCTTGAACCAGAGGAATATCCAGAATCTGAGATATTGTTTTTGGTTCGATTTTGGTCTTTGGAACCAAGGTAAGTTCAAGAATGGCATCGTAGTACCATTCTGAAATGAAGGAGAAGACATCGTTTTGAAGAAGGAAAAAACTTTTTTCGGCTTCTGAAATTTCCTCTTCTAAGTATTTACTCGTTTCTTGAGGAGACAAGCCTAGAGCATTAGAGAACTTCATCACCATATTCTTAGTGACCTTTCTTTTGCCAGAAAGGACCATTGAAAGAATAGCGTGGTTAACATCTAAGTGTTGAGCAAAGGCCCTTAAAGAGTAGTGAGGGTTTTTACTCACACGTCTTAGATACTCTTGCTGGAGAATGTTTTTAAAGTCTTTCATGCCCCGGTTATACAGAAGTTTTGACCAGGACGACACAGCGAGTGTAACAAACTGGTACACCTGAAGTGTACCGTATAATTTTTTCACGTTACTCGACGGAAGAGACTAAACTTGAATTCAAGAAAGATCAGTCCTAATCTATTTCATTTTCTTCCGATAATTTCCTCGTATAGCTCCAATTTGATTTTCACTCATGCCAGAGAGATAGGTTTTGAGAATAAAAAAGCGGTACAAGATATCTGCTGAAATTAGTCGGGCCTTGGGAGTATTAATGTAGAGTAGTAAAAGTGCCAGGCCAAACTCTGTAATATCGTATTTTAGGCTTTGACGCTGCCTATCCTTAGGGCCAGCTAAGTAGCTGTTTTGTATAATGTTTTCATTCAGCCCAAATTTGGGCTGAATGGAAAGTTCTTCAATACATTTCTTAATGGCCCGCAAAACATGCTTATGCTCCATCCCGAATTTTTCAGCAATTTTTAATGAGTCTGTTACCGGACCAAAGGGAGTATCCCTTACCCAAACGTCACCCATCACATGATTGTTAATAAGTTCCTTTAAGCGAGGTGGACGCTTTTCAAAAGGAACATCAATACTAAAATTATTCGTCATGTTTATCTCCTGCGTGTTTAAACAGAAGTACATAGTCTTTATCTTAATACTGTTCTAGTTGAGACTCTAATACTGGTTAATGAAGTTCAATTATGAATCTCTAATCTTAAATCCAGTAATGTTATTGAAAAATAAACTTTGGAAGGCGGAGCTAAGAACACCAGCCAGCAATAATAATCCGACGACCTTTAGTCACTTGGTGAATTTTGTGTTCATACCCGTAGAGGCCAGTAAGGAAGAGAATGATCCCGCCAAATTCTGGAGTTGGGATTTGTAAAAATTCTTCGGTGTTTTTCTGACGAACACCTAAACGTCCACCTTCAATTTGATCTGAATCTTCTGAAAGGGAGAGTGAGAAAGCGAAAACGCGTGAACCATCGTCATGCCAGATGCCGTCTTCTTCCCATTCATTGGCCGCATCACGGATGCTGATGATGAATTCGATGCTAATAAAGTCATGAAAGGTTCTTAGGAAGTTAAAGAGGCGACCGTTCTCTTTAGTTAGTTCCTGAAAGGCACCATCCAGGTTTTTCCAGTCTTCATTGCGAACAAGTTCGCGAATATCATCTCCCAAGGGGAAATAAGTCTTATGAAAACCATTCTGAAAAAGTTCAGGTCGTTTAAGCATTTTCTTCCATGCAAAGATAAATCGCCTCTGGCTTCACTCCATGAGTGATGGCGAGTTCTTTAATACTGTTCATGAGCCACATACGCATTGGACGATGATAGCGGACCTTATTATCAAAACTCTTAATCATGGGGCCCGTGTGAAGGACCGAGTCCGGATAGTTGCGTTCCACTTCGCGGTAAACGTCTTTTGTGAAACGAACGACACCTAGGGACAGATATTTTAAATCTCCGTTCAGGTCCTTCATTTGATTTAATAATTCGGTATAGGTCTTTTTGAAATTATCTTCGTAAACAATGGGATCAAAGTGCGCAGCAATGGGGAAACCAAGAGACTTTAACATACTCATGGCCTTCACCCGGGAGTCGGCACTTGGAGTTTTAAGGTCCACTCGTCTGGCCATAGATGAAGGTGAGAGAGAGAAGCTTACGATGAGGTTTGAGAGAGGTTTTAGTTTCTCAATCTCACGCACATTCACGGATTTTGTTCTTAGCTCAATAATGGCATTTGGATTTCTCTCACAGAACCCGTGATAGAGTTCAAGTTCACCGGTTAGATGAGTGAGTGCCAAAGAATCCGAGAATTCTCCAGCGTGGAACCAAACTTTCTGCCCTGGATGCTTTTTAAGCACTTCTTCCATCTCCTGCATGATTTCTTCATGATTAATGAAAAGCACAATGTCCGGAGTGTTGAAATAGCCTTGAAGATAACAGTACTGGCATTCGTAAATGCAGTTATAAGCGTGGATGAAATAATAGTGGGGCTCGCCATAACTGCCATAAGCATCGGGAGCTTCTTTTAAGAGCTGACCTTTCTTACGAGCAAGAAACAGATTCAGAGAGTCTCTTTTTTGAAGATAGGGTTTCTTAGAGCGACCCCAGATATCATCGTAGCGCTCTAGATAGAGTGGTTCTTTTTTGAGTTTCCCCAAAATCGATGTCACTCGTGGATGAAGCTTTATGTCCTCTTCGACATAGATTTCATTCCACATCGAGTTTTCCTTCCATCATTTGAGAGAACGGAGCGAGAGACAGTTTATTAAGTGTTTCTAGTTTTGATTTAAGTTCAGTGTCGTTCGCCACTGAGAATTTTAGAGTTATTTCTTTGTTTTCCCAATTGGGATCCGTTTCGATAGAAATGCCCGCTTTCGTATAAGGGGAAGTCCATTTGTCCTTAGTCGCCTTTAATGTTTCACGGAAAGGATCGAGCTTTGACTCCATCTTTTCGAGTAAGACTTTTGAACGATCTTTCGGGAAAGAGATGTTCTCGCGAATTTCATCCAGGTTAAACGTTTTCAGGAGTTCTTCTGTCGATATTTCATACTTAATGGAAAGTTTAGACAGGAGAGTCTTAAAACGGTGGCCGCTGGTGAAGGTAAAATGAAAGCCTGGCACAGTAACAATTTCTTCGGTTGAAGTTTCCTGACCTAGTACACTACTAATGTGCAAAGCAAGCTTCATGGAAAACTCAGAAGCATTATCACGAACAAGCTCACAGGCACCTACCGTGCCAGCGATATCAGAAATAAGTTTATAAGATTCAAATGGAATACCGGCCGATTTAGCAGCATAAGCTGAGCCCCAGGCCTCACGATCAACAATGCCACCCATCCCTCGAAGTGCTTTGGCCTTCTCATTATCAAGGATACGTTCAAAGGTCGTTAGACAATCTTCACCTTTGTCGGCACTCACAAAACTTTTAAAGGCGGGACGCATGTCTTGCACCAGATAGTGAGTTCTGATGGGATAAATCTCACCGACTTTGAGCTCGGAGTTCAGGGCCCCGGCAATGCCGAGATTAATGACTTTGGTAATGGGGTATTTTCCTAGCATCAGAGAAGTTTTAATCGCCGCCTCGAAAGGACCTTCGCCAGTCAAAATAAGAACCAACTCTTCGTTTTTGAAGAGGTCTGAATCAATTCTTTGAAGTTTAAATTTTTCGATGACGCCTTGGGCTTCACCCAAGTGTGCCATTGTGATAAGATGCATAACCGCACTTTGCAGGGGCCACTCGTTTTTGTCAACGAAGGGCACAGGAGACTTCATGATCTACCGGGACATTCCTGGCTTTAATTCACCATTACCCGTCATTACATTCGGGGGAGCATCCGTAAGCGGTGAAGGCGGAGGCTATGGTTTTGGTTCAATGTCTGAAGGGGAATCAGAAAAGCTTCTAAAAGGCGCCTGGGAGGCCGGAATTACGCTTTTTGATACCGCCCCAATCTACGGCTTTGGTTTGTCAGAAGAGCGTCTAGGACGTTATTTACCAATAGAGGCCATGATTGTGAGTAAGTGTGGCGTTGATTGGCATCCATCGATGCGAGTCAATATGACCAATGATCCAAAAGTTGCGGAACGCATGCTGGGTGAATCGCTTAAGCGCTTAAAACGCGAAGTGATCGACATCTACATGGTTCACTGGCCCGATTCAAAAGTTGATATCCGTGTGACCCTAGAAGTTTTAAAGAAAACACAGGATCAGGGGAAGATAAAAAAAATTGGTCTTTGTAACACCAATCTCGATGAACTAAATAAGGCCCGTGAGGTCTGCAAGATTGAAGTGATTCAAAGTGAACTGAATCTTTTCAACCAGGAAGCGTTCACTCGTCTAGGTGATGAACGGAAAAATTATTTCACCATGGGTTGGGGAACCTTCGATAAAGGGATTCTTTCGGGGCGAGTAACGAAGGATCGTCAGTACGATAAATCGGATGCGCGCTCCTGGGCACCTTGGTGGAACAAAAAAGAAGTCCAGAAGAAGATTGAGAGAACTAATCAGCTCAAAGAAATACTTCAAGATTATCAAGTTTCATTACCTGAGTTTTGTTTTCAGTACAATTTGCATTTCTTTAATATTTCGAGCTGTCTCATAGGCTTTAAATCAGTCAGTGATATTGTCCACGTGACGTCTAATTTACAACAAAATCTTATGCGAGAGAGAATAGAGGAGGTAGTAGAGCGTTGGAATAAATGCTCATAAAATTATAATAAACGGATTTTTTATGAATGAGCAGATGTACTCTATCGGGCCCTTGATGAAGGCCGCCCGTAAGTTTAAAAAGTTCAATCAAGCAGATGTGGCCCAGGCCATCGGATGTTCACAAAGCGCACTTTCGAAAATGGAACATAACTTGTTGATTCCTTCTGCGCCTCAATGGTTCTTGTTCTCACGCTTCACTTCCATTCCCCCTGAAACTTTGGAAACCGGTATTATCGACCGACATTCCAAAGTAAAATTTAATAATGATCAGGTCTCTCTAGGATTTAAAATTCCTAAGAAGTACCGTCATTTCCGGGCCGGCAAGGTTCGAGAAATCTATCCATTTTTATTCTATCTGGAGAAAAAAGTCGGGCCCGACGCTCACAAGGACTTTATTGCTTCAACCGGACTAGAAACAGAATTCTTCCTCGACTTTGATAATTTGATTAACTTTCAATTGTTCCTGGATTCGATGGAGTACTTCATCAAGCTTGGAAAAAATTCGGATGAGACCATTAATGAGATCGTCAGTGTTGGACAAAATGATCTCTATTGGAATCATTATAAAGTCGAATGGATGAAGCTAGGTTCCGTTGCGGCCGTTCTGAATGAATATGCTAACGAGCAATTATTCTTTCAGACAGACTTCCAATTAAAAGTTGAAGGCCAAGGCGGTCGGACTCTCGTAAGTTACTTCCCGGAATATCATTTGAAACAATTCGCGGCGAGTGCTTCGAATGAGCAAGTGAGATTCTTGAATACTTATCGTAAGAAAACTTTGGAGAATCTGATTAAACGAATTCTAGATCAGAATGTGACTTTTGATCTTATTGCAGAGACTCAGAACTCACCTCTGGGTGCTCGTTTTGAGGTCAAAACTCACGCTGCTTCTCAAGCTTCTTAGGGAATGGCCTTTTGAAGTAGGTTGAGAAATTTTTCTCCTGCCAGATGTGGGGGATAATCTCTGTGGGTGACGAGGTTAAGCTTAAAGTGAAGTCGCTCCTTAGGGAGCAAATCAACTAGTTGTCCTTGTTTCAGTTCTTTTTCAATTAAAAATGATGGAAGAACAGCTATTCCCAGACCTTCTTTCGCCATCGATAGGTGGGCCATAATTGAATTGGTCGATATTTTAATCTTGGTCTTTGGTTCTACTTCTTTCCATAAGCTAAGTGTCGGAAACTTCTTATTAGTGACTTCATCCACTTCGCGGGAACCAATGAAGCTAGTTCTTGTTTCCTCATTCTTCTGAAACTTCTTATTTATCACAAGATGAAACCGGACTTCTGCAAATGGGCGTATCACCAGGCCCGTGCGAGTCGATGGAGTGTGAAAGAGTAGCGCAAAATCCAAGGTCCTCTTTTCAATGAGGTCAAAAATCTCTGTACTGGTTCCAATCTGAACCAAGGGATAAATCGATTCATCCTTTGAAAATTTAGTAATGATTTGTGGGAAGACTTGAGTGGCAAGAACATCTGAGGTTCCGATACGAAGTGGAGGGAGACTTGTTATGTCCTCTTTACTGAAAAACTTTTCAAGTTCATTAACCTGATCAAAGATGCCTTGAGCATATTTCCAGGCAGCTCGACCATGATCCGTTAAAGTGACTTGTCTCTTGGTTCTGACTAAGAGTTCTTTTTCAAAGCTTTCTTCCAGTTCCTTAACCATTCGGCTCAGTGCCGGCTGGGCTATTTTTAGTTTCTCGGCCGCCCGGGTAAAGCTACCTTCTTTGGCCACAGTGTAGAAATATCGCAAGTGTAGAAGGTTTGTTTTCATATCTTAAAGGTCTGCTCTCATAGAAATTATATATTTTTATTATAATAGATTTGAACCTATTATGCGCCTACCTAAAAGGGGGCAAACATGAAAAACTTATTGGTACTTGGTGTTTTAATTCTTGGAACAACTGCCGCAAAGGCCGATATCCCTTGTATTTCTTATAGGGAAGCAATGAATGCTAGCAGTCGTATCCCTTCACATGTAGCTGAGTCCGAGTTGCCAGAACTTATCTCTGGCTGGTCTTGGATCAAGGTCTATACACCTTCTCGTGATCCTGAGCTTATGGATTGGAATTGGATGGCGTGGCCGGATGGGGAAACTCTTACTCTTTGTCAGTAAGCATTTAAGAAGGTTCCAGCGTTTACTGGAACCTTCATAAACTCATTAAGCTAATTCGTGAGGAAGCGTCTTCTTTCTTGGACGGTAGTAAGTTCTGGGTGAGTAGTCCGTGAAATCAGAGATTTTTGCCATATAGATACAAGCATACTTTTCAATCTGACCAGCCAGGCGGCTTGGCTCAACACCCGCACGCATTGTCTCACCCCAATACGGGTTAAAGAATTGAGAGTGCGAACGAATAAGTTTTCCGATTTTCTTATCCACACCTTCGATCTTTTTGAAGTGCGCTTGAACTTTCGTTTTATCCGGTTTTTTTCCTTTCTCGATTTCCTTATCAAAAAGATCATCAAGTTTTTGCTCGAGATCAACTTTTTCTGCCATAAGATCATTGATTTGATCTGTAAGCGTGGCACTCTTATCCAGGGCTTCAACTTCAGAGATAAGTTCATCGATAACCAGGGCCGTACGCCAGTTACAGGTTTTTTTAATTTGAAGAACGTCACCGTAAATGTGGTCACCAAGATAAAGAATTTGCTCACCTGATAGGCCAGCGTTTTTCTGGATGGTTTGCGCGTTACCGCCTTGATAGATACCGTCTTCAATTTTTCCATGGTGGTTTCTCATGAGTCCAGTCGCTGGATCGATTTGAAGAAGTGGCATTTTATCCGTAAAGAAACGTGGCTTACTTGCAGCAGTTACAACTAAGTTGAAAAGTTCTGACCAGTGTTTGTGTTCCTTCAAATAAGGATTGATTGAATAATCCAGCAGAAGCTTCGAGTACTCATAGTCAGAGTTTGTGATGACCCAAAGTTTTTTTCCATGACGTTTGAATCGCTCTAGAGCTTCGACAATACCAGCATCATGAACGATGAACTTCTTAACGTTTTTTTTCACCTGACTCTTGAGAGAACCATCACGGTGAGAAATATCCAACGCCTCAATCAAATCTTGCTCAAGAGTTTTATAGTCTGGAAGATTAAGATCCGGTTGAGAATCCTTCATATCTACAAGCTGCATATATAGAACGCAGTACGCGATTGAGAAAGTTGTATCAACGATTGAGTAACGATCTGTATCGTTCAGATCAATCACTAGGTTCTGATAGATTTTTTGTTGAGTCTTAAAATCCATCTCATGAAGACCGTGGTAAGCGTGCTTCACTTTACTGTAAGTGCTGAGCTTTAAGATGTTTCCGTGTGGCTTATCGATTACCAGGCCTCTGATGGCCAGGTTGATTTTAAATTTCAAAGCACCAATAGCATCCGGGTAGCCTTTCTCGAGAAGTTTTTTAACAATTTCTTTGTAAGTCATTTCTTCGAAGGCCTCGGAATCATATCGAACTAGCGTGTAGTCCATGTCGAAGCCAATGGCTGCGATCTGCTTCATATTAAGGGTTCTATTTACGTAAATTCCCATGGTTATCCTCTTTTTAAACGATTTAAAATTGTCTCTTTTTCCTAACTCAGAGTCAAACTAAAGAACTTTTACACAGTGCGCAAGATTGCTCAAATAAGTCCCAGAAAAGAGGTTACTATCCTTTATCTCGAGTTTTAGGAGTTTCGATGCTGAAGTCAGTTCAATTAGCGGTATTAAGCAGTGTTCTTCTTTCTGTCGGTGCCCAAGCGCGGGTCATCTATGGAGATGATAACCGAGTTGAGGTCTATCAGGCCTCTCCGCTTATGCAGCGTCTGGCCCGCTCATCGGCTACAGCAGTTGCAAAAACTGATATCATTCGCAATCTTTTCCGTCCCGGTATGGTTCAGTTGAAGCAAAAAACGCTTCAGGACTGGTTGTCTTCTGCTGATAAAAATAATCGCTCAAAAAGTTTGTTTACTGAAAAAGCACGAAATGGGGCAAAGAGCGGAGCTCGTTTTTGCGACGGTGAGAGATTTACTGATCAACCGAATCCCGGAATGTGTAGTGGTTTTCTAATTGCCCCTGATCTTCTGGTTACTGCTGGCCATTGTGCTACTGAAGAAAACTTCTGTGAGGAGTATGACTGGGTCTTTGATTTTAAAGTTGATCCTTCAACTAAAAAGGCGGGCCTAGATATCAGAGAGGAAGACGTTTATCGCTGCAAAAGAGTTGTTTCGAGTTCTTTAAATATGGACCTTGGTCTTGATTACGGCATTATTCAATTAGATCGTATGGTGAAAGGTCGTGCTGCTTTGAACATCAGAACTGATGGACAGGTTTTTGATTTTACCAATGTTACGGTAATTGGATCCCCTTCGGGTCTTCCACAAAAGGTCTCTGGTGGGGCAGTTGTTCGTAAGAACACTCATCCATTTTATTTCACAACCAACCTGGATGCTTTTCAGGGTAATTCAGGTGCTCCAGTTTTTAATACCAAGACTGGTTTAGTGGAAGGAATTCTTGTTCGTGGTGAAGAAGACTTCGTTTTGAATTACCAGAAAATGTGTGTGAGTGCCAATCGTTGTAAAGATAACGAGTGTCGTGGGGAAGATGTGAGTCGCATGACTTCAATTCCAGAGATTGGTGTGATGGATGTTCTATTTAAATCTGCCAAAGAGGGTGATCTTGAAACGCTTAAAAATATTTTAAAGCTTAATTTCTGGATCGATATTTATGGTAGAGACCGTAAGAGTGCTTTGATTCAGGCCGCGACTTCCAATCAACATGAAGTCATGAAAGTTCTTATCGAGAAAGGTGCCGACGTGAATCTTCAGGACATTGAAGGAAACACGGCCCTACATTCGTTCGCAAAAGTTCTAACAGAAAGAAACAATGATGTTTTAAATAAAATGTTGGCCCAAAAAGCTGACCTGAACTTAGTAAATGCTAATGGTGACTCTGCACTTCTTATGGCCGCGAAGGCCCGTAATCTAGCTGGCGTTAAGCTTCTTATTGCAGCAGGTGCATATGCTAACTCTGTTGATGCAAATGGTGAGTCAGTGCTATTTACCTTCGCACGCTTAGGACTTACAAATGTTGTTAACGAATTGGCTGATCTTGGTGTGAACTCAGCCGTCAAGAACGCTACGGGCGAAACGGCCTTGGATCTCTTGAAGAAATAGCCGTCTGCGGCATTAATATTTATTTATTGCTTTTCTCCTTTAATCCTGAAACGCTTAAAGAAGTTTCATAATTAAAGGAGTACTTATGAAAAAGGTAATCGCATCGGTTCTATTACTTGCTTCTGTTTCTTCTCTCGCAGCTACAGTTAAGATCACTTCTTTCAATTACGTTCGCACAAGTACTGATACTTTCCATAGTCCACTGGCCGAGCTTTGTGGTGTGGTTGAGGGTCAGACTACAGTTCCAACTTTCGTCAGCATTAAAGTTGATCCAGGCACGAATAACACTGCCTCTTACAACACTCTTGGTGATGCTAATGGAAAGTTCTGTATGGCCGTAATTACTTACCGCGGAAGAGCGGAAGTTTCTATCACTGGCGAGACTTTAACAACTGAAGCGCTAGTTAAGTAATTTGTTTTTTGAAGGGACCTTTTCAGGTCCCTTTTTTTGTTTCTCGAATTACATGAAATCAGGTCTTTCATGGAACCAGTGCCAAATTTTCTTTTCACAATAGACAGTGTCTTCATCTGAACCATAAGTCGCTTCAACAGGAATTAGACCATTCACGCGCTGACCTTCACCCGGACATAGAGTCAGGTAGGCAGGAGCTTCTTCCACCATTGAACTTGTTCTTGGATACTCTAGACAACCTGATTGCTCGTTAAGACGAAGCGGTTGCTTGAATGGATACACAACACTTTTGTATCCGTGATGACTCTTCAACTTATAGACAACTTCCATGTCATTACCTTGGGCCATATCATAACACTTTACCCATTCTTCACGACCCATACTTTCTGCAAATGCCGATGCTGAAGCTAGAAGCGATAGTGCGATTAGAAATTTCATAAACTTTCTCCTTTTAGAAATTTTCTTACGAGGGAGTAAAGTTTTTTTGGAAAAAAATGTAAACGTGTTGGATTCAATCTTAAAGATAAAAAACGGATGAGCACATGATCAAGTTATTCGACTGTGGCCGAAACACTAGTGAAGCGTATGTGCTTTTCAAGAGTGAAGGGACGGTCTAGATTATGCTTTCTGACCACGGAGGGCAGATATGAAAAGAATTATGATTGGGATACTAGCAATCGGAATTTCGCAGATCGTGAATGCAGAAACGTTTCATTCAAGTATTCATTCAATTGCTTTTGGAAAAGGCACTGCTCCTCATCTTGTGAGATTTGATAATGGCCGGGTGAGTTTTCTCGAAAGTGAGAAAGGTGATCTTCTTCAATCACTCCAATTCAGTCTTTCAAAGGGTCGTATGGTGAAAGTAAAGGCCGACTCTTCAAACACAATAAGAACAGTGAAAGCGATTTCTTATGCTGCTCCGGTTGCTGACGATTTGGCCTGGGCCACAAAGAGGGAACCATATACTCCTGCGGTCGTAAAAAATTCGGCCACTGCCCAGAAAATTTTCGGAAAAATGAGAAAGGATTATACAAAGTCGGGTGAGTGCTTCAACCGTGCGCATATTTGGGGATTGGAGGAGTATAAAAGGTCGGGACTAAAGTCGATGAAGGTGTTTATGTTTTTTACTGAGAGATATATTCGTAAATACAATTTCCACTGGTGGTTTCATGTGACGCCTATGGTTTATGTAAAAAACCTCACATCTCCCAGGACACTTGATCGCCGCTATACCTCTGGTCCAAGACAAATGAAGACGTGGTCAGATACTTTTGTGAGAAGCAAACGCAGTTGCAAAATCGTTAAGAAGTTTGATGACTATTGGCTTAACCAAAAATCTCAGGACTGTTATCATATTTATACGAGTATGCACTACTATGTACCGCGAGATATTGAAAAGCGCGACTTAACTGGTGTTGAGAAGACAGAATTCGTGGATCGGGAGATTAAGAAGGCCTATAAGAATGGGTTCAAGAAGAGATAAAAAAAGAGCTCCTTTCGGAGCTCTTTATCATTTATTATTCAAGTCTTTTGCTTACGATTGAAACCTTCGCAGCTTCACCTGGATATTTCACAGTTTTTACTCTTAGAGTTAGAGTCTTCGTGATCTGACCGTCAGTACAAGTAAAGATCTCTTTGTTCGTGCAAATATAACCAAGGCAGATATTCATTGTTGATTTCTTAGGTGAGCAAGTTAGCTCTTCACCACGCTCAACTCTCTCAACAGCATCAGAAACTACGTCAGAAGCGAAAGAAGAAAAGCTTAAAAGCATAAGAGAAGAAATAAGTAGGGCCTTCATATATCATCCTTTGGGTAAGTGGTTTTTTGGATGAGCCCTTTTACGCGAATTCTGGATTTGGTGCAATATTAAGGTAAAACTTATAGGTTAAAGCAATGATTAAAAAAAGGGGCCCTAAGGCCCCATATTTGGCCTATTTGACGATTAGTTTGTAGTTGGCAGAGGCGCAACGAAGAACGGCCTTCTCAGCAACACAGTCCATTTTCAGGTTTGTAACCTTGCGGCCCATATTGTTTCCATCAACTTCGATTACCTGAACGTCGCCAGTTTGGGCAACTGTCATCATTTTAATGTCGATGAACTTGGAAGAGGCGTTCCAGCGAGTGGCCTTCGTCGTTTTAAGAGTTAGAACGTTTCTTTCCTGGCCAATAACTGAAAGTTCAGTTGTTGAAAGAATCTTTTCTACTACAACATTATCGCGGATTTCAGTACCAGCTGTTTCAACGAATATGGCCTGTTTACTTTGGTAGTTTGGAACATCACAAACCTTCGCCATTTCTCTTACCATCGGAGCGCGAGCATCGTCTTGAGAAGCTAGTAGCTCGTCGATTTCAGCTGGAGTAAGGGCATAGTAAATATCGCTGTTATAAGCTTGAAGAGAATCAGCAATACATTGATAGTTATGCTTTGGAGCTTGAGCGAAAGCGGAGACTGCAAGAAGCATGAGGGTGATCGATAGAATCGTTTTCATAGAGTGTCCTCTCTGGTTGGGTTGTTGGCCGGAAACTACCAGAAAGGGGTCGAAAGTGTCAGTTAGGGAATTGTTGGGAAAGGTTAAGTGTGTGTCAGGAGATGAAGAAAGGTTAATTTTTACTTTCGCTGGCGGAAGTAAAAATAAAAAGGCCCGTCTTTTGACAGGCCTTCTCTATTTTTATTTGGTGGAGATAAGCAGGATCGAACTGCTGACCTCTTGCATGCCATGCAAGCGCTCTCCCAGCTGAGCTATACCCCCAAAACTTGGATACTTAGGTGATAATAATTTATTAAATACTTTTGAGGTGGGCAAGAGGTTTTTAGGCCGAAAAAGGTGGATTTTTAGGTACCTGGAGAAACTAAATCCAAGTAAAATCAAAAATATGGCAAAAGAGTCAGAGCGGGTCTGGGAATTGTGGATTCTAAGCAAGCTCAATTAATTTTCGGCGGAGAGGATTAGATGGAAATTCTAAGTTCTTTTGATAACACAAAACTCAATTATGAAGTCATAGGGACGGGTAATACTGCTCTAATCTTTGTTCACGGTTGGATGGGGAATTGTCGTTGGTGGGATTCTCAACGAGATTATTTTTCTGGCAAATATCTCATTGCTCAAATGGATCTTGCGGGCCATGGAAGATCTGGGATCAGTCGCAAAGAATGGTCAGTTAAGGCCTATGCAGAAGACATTAAAGCTGTGGCCGATACATTGGATGCTGAAAAAATCATTCTTGTTGGTCATTCGATGTCCGGTGCAAATGTAGTAGAAGCGGCAACAATGATTCAAAAAACTGTTGGTATCGTTTTGGTTGATACGTTGAAAGACCTGGATCAGCTTATGCCACCTGAGCAGACGGAACAGTTCTTCGGGATGCTTCGGAATGACTACAGAGGCACTATTGAAAATGTTATGCCTCAATTCTTATTTGCTAAAACTTCTCCAGTAGAGATCGTAAATCAAATTTCGAAGGAATTTCTTAAATATTCACCAGAGTTATCAATTTCCGCACTAAGGCCCTTTTATACAACTGATATGCGTGAAACCGCTTCGAAAGTGAAGATACCTGTCCGGGCCATTAATGCAGACTTAACTCCCACTGAAGTGGCAGTGAATAGAAAATATTTTAATGATTTTGATGCCAGCATCCTAAAAGGTGTCGGGCACTATCCGATGCTTGAAAATCCAACAGAGTTCAATGCAATACTTGGAAAGATTCTAAAAGATTTAAATCTTTAAAATAGAAAGGCCACCCGGAGGTGGCCCAATCTTTTCTATCTTGTTCTAATATCATTACACTGAAGAACCTTAAATTCAGAAAGAGGAATTTTTGTCAGATCTCCCAACTGAGTTTGTTCCCATAAATAAGAATTCGATCCCAGGTTTTGGAAGTAAATCGAAAACGTCATCCCGTTATCGGCCATGAAAGCACCATATTTTTGCAGGGCCTTTGCTACAACCTTCGCATCAGCACTTAAATTCAATGAATCTAAATCGAGATTTGGGTTCAGCTGAATACGAGCACCTTCTAGAATAGTGTTGTCGCCAATCTCCCAACCGTCGGTTCTTGCTGCCATCGGAGCGCAAAGCTCTTTGGTCCAAGTGTTCGAAGCGAGTTTCTTTAAACGGTTTGTAGGTCCGGCCATTGAAAGAGCGTGTTTAATTTCTCCGGATTGAAATTCTGTATAACGAACGAGACCACCAATGAATGGCATCCCGGAGCCACGAACGTTCTTCATCCACCAACGAGATCCATCAAATGGAACTTGCGTTCCTTCACTCGTGCTTTCAAAAATCGCCACTCTTGTTGCGAGTGCTTTACCGGTAGAGTCCCAACGGAATCGGCTGAACTCATAAATAAGACCAGTGGCCGTATCATACATGATCATGTGCCCGTCAGTTTTCGGATCGGGCCAGACCCAAGTCGGCATCGGAACATTTGGAACTTCGCCAATACCTAGAGGGTCAACTGAGTTATGGAATCCTTCATGATATCCCACTTTCGCAGTATCAAAATAAACTGTTCGCTTAGGTGCAGTGGTTGAATCGATAAAGTGAAGAGGTGAAGTCCATTGTTTGTAATTGAGCCCAAGAACCGGTGAGTATCCGCTTTGCTGAACATACAGCTTCACTAGCTCCATCATCGCGGCAGAATTCGGTTCATAAACTGGATTAGCACCAATGGGTGTATTCCAAGGTGAAGTCGCTGAGAATACTCTGGTTAGAAGAGGATCAACAGTAGGAGTCGTCGTAGTAGTCGTGGTTGTCGTTGTCGGAGCTACTGGTTTAGGTGCAGGTTTTGTTTGAACTCGGGAAAAAGTTGTCTTTTTTAGAGAGAATGCTTCCGCAGACAAGGAGAAGCATGACAGAGTTAACAACACTGCTAAATGGGATAGTTTTGTTTTTTTCATGAAAAGCTTAATCGGGCCGTTCGTTAGGAAGATTCACTCTTGATTAAGAAAAATTAAAACTATTGCTCCAGTTGCTGAATAGAACCTTAAGATATAAAAGGGGATCCAGAAGGATCCCCCTAAGTTACTTAAATTTCAATTAGACTCATGAGATAGAGAGAGTGAATCTGAAACCGAAGGTCACATCTGTTTAATGTCTACTTGAGAAGGCCCTTAACGAGTTACTGTAATTGAAATTTCTCAAAGCGCTGAAGTTCCGTTTCTATCTGCTTTTTAAAGGTCGCAGATTTTTGTTTTGGTAACCATGTCCACTTCTGAATTAAAAGTTTTTTTAATTGGCGATCAGTTTTAAGATCTATAACTGCCACGATTTTGTCACCAATGAGAATTGGCAATGCAAAATAGCCATAAACCCGTTTTTCTTTTGGGATGTAGGCCTCAAACAAGTGCTGATAATCAAAAAACAGATTTAATCTTTTTCTTTGAATAATTAAAGGGTCAAAAGGAGAAAGGATATGGACCAACTCATGATCTAAGGTCACTTTTTTCTTCAGAAGTTCTGGTCTCATCCAATGTTGAACTTTTTCTGCACCATCTATGAGGACTGGGATTAGGTCTTGCTCATCAATCTGTCTTTGAATCAAGGCCTTCATGGCGGCCTTTCGAGATGGCTCAAGATGGCAAATGGAATCAAGACTTACGATAGCTTGAGATCTTAATGCTCGCTCTAGTAAATATTCATTTAGCTCTTCTTCATTAGCTCGTTTAGGCCTTTTGTCCCAATTAAAGTGACGATCAGCCAACTCATACTTCTTTAACATGCCGATACGTTCACTAATAACCAGTTTCCCTTGGTTAAATCCTAATTGAAGCGCTTTCTTGGATGGTTTTCGACTGGCCCAAGCGTGATCTTTTTCTACTAAGACATCATCTTGAATGTCTCGAATGCTAATCGGGCCATCCTTTTTGATAAGACGAAATAATTTCTGCAGATCTTCTTTTTTTACGCTGTCATACCAGGGATGGGGTGACTTCACATTTTTTTCCATCCGGCCCCGGAAGAATCGATAGTCCTTTATCGGCACATAGGCCAAGGCATGGGTCCAATACTCGAAAATGGTTTTATCGTGGGTTTGAGCTTGGTAAAGATGCTTTTGATGATAATCGGGGATGCGTGAATACAAAATGTGATGATGACAGCGTTCAATGACATTGATGGTATCGATTTGAACGTAACCTAGATGCTCAATTACCTTGGTGGTGGCGGAAGGACCTTTTCCGAAATAATTTTTCTCATGAAGTCCTTGAGCGGAAATCCAAAGTGCCTTGGCCTGGCCTTTCATTATCTTTTCCGATTTCATCAACTTTTTCCTACTGATTATTTAATTAAAAATTAAAATATTGGCCGAGACTTTGAATGTCCCGGCCAGTAAAAGTGTTAATTTCCACTAAGACTCATCAGATACAGGGCCTCTGCCGTTGCAAACTGATAGTTCTTTTTAACTTCAGCGAAGTTCTCTCGAGCAGCAATCCATCTCTGATTGGCCTGGAGAACATCTGGAGAGTTTTTGATTCCTTTGGAATACTCTGTCAGAATACTTTCTTTGTAATCATCCATCAGCTTCACGTTGTCCTCAGCTCCATGAATAAGAGTGTGAGCAAGCTCAAGCTTCTTTTTCGCGTTTTGAGTTTCACGTTCAACTTCAAGCTGTTGAGAGCGAATTTGGGCCGCCTGGGCCCTAACAAGTGAGGACTTGGCCTGCGCCTGCTTAATTCCTTCACCTCCATCAAACAAAGGAAGAGTGAATCTGAAACCGAAGGTCACATCATTCCGCTGGCCCACATCAGGATACTCACGTTCCTTTTGAGTGAATCGTAAAGCGTAACCATAAAGTTCTAAATTAGGCGTCCACCATTTGGCCGCTTGCTTTTGCTCCAGACTTGCCACTTCACTTAAAAGATTCGCTTTTTGGATGAGCATTGAGCTTCCCACTGAGGGTGAGAGTGTGTCTTCTTTTCCGTGTACAGGATGTGAATTCACAAACTGAATCTCAAGTCCATTATCAGGATTTTGACCGAGAAGAGTCGCGATCATTCTTTTCGCCACGCCTTCTTCATACTTTAAACTTTCAAGTTCCTGGGTCAGTTGTATTTTCTGTTGTTGGAAATCCAAAAGATCTGTTCTGGTGGCAAGTCCCGCGTTGATTCTTTTACGGGCCCCTCTTAAGTTCACTTCATTGGAATCTATTGCTTTAACGAGGATGTTCTCAAGTTCAATGATGTAAGCGTAATGTGCCATGGCCTTGCGGACTTCAGAGATGATAAGAGAACGCGAAATCTTTGTTTCCACATTCGCGATCTCAGCTTCTTTATTTCGCTTTTCATTTTCAACCGAATCACGTCCAGAGTTAAAGACATTGATCTTGGCCTCAACACCACCATACGGTTGGTTCACCCAGTAATAAGGTCCAGTGGTATATTTCTCACGACCGTAGAGAGTTGTGATCTTGGGTAAAAAGGATCTTGTTAAAGAACCTTTTAAGGTCTCAGAAGCGTGAAGCCTTTCCTTAAGAGTTGTGAGATTTGGATTTTGTTCAATCAATTCATTAATAGTCGTCTCATTGAGAGTCGTGGCGCTCAATGGTAAACTTATTAATAACAATAATAACCATTTCATAAAAACCTTTTCTTAGTCGAGATTTGAAAAACCGACGAACAATTTCTGCGTTCCTTTAGTTAGAAACAAATCAATGTTGAATGGTTTATATTCAACTTGTGGAAGTTGCGCCTCGTAGTGGTTTCCGGCCTTCTTGAATTTGAAGTCTCCGAAGTAAGTGAACTTACCTTTTTTCTTTGCTTCTAATTTCGCTTCTACTTCATTTCCAAAAGCCGCGAGATCCATAAGGTTCATTTTGTTATCGAAAAGATAAAGGCTCAGCTTTCCTGAAGCAGCACGAACTAATTCGGCCTTAAAAAGAACTTTGGCATGGTCACCTTTGCCTGCCTCGGCCTTATCAACGATAGGGGAAGTAATTCCACCAAATTTACCACCCTCGGTAAGTGAACCATGTCCACCTTCGTGCGCGAAAGCTGAAAGATTTAGAATCATAAGTGCCGTGATTAATAGTTTCATTTAAAACTCCTCATTTTTTAATTGTTCATTTTTATCAATATATCTTTGTGAAGCATTTTTACCAAAGAGATAAAACACCGCCGGTGTTACGAAAAGGTCCAGTAGGGTAGAAGTCAAAAGACCTCCCACGATTACAACGGCAACGGGGTGGAGAATCTCTTTCCCGGCCTCGCCTTTTGCGAATAACAATGGAGTTAGGGCAAGAATGGCAGTCAGGGCCGTCATGAGAACGGGGACAAGTCTTTCTAGAGTTCCCCGGATAATCATCGCTCGACCAAATTTTTCACCTTCTTCCGTCATAAGATGGAGATAGTGAGAAATCATCATAATCCCATTTCTTGAAGCGATCCCACAAAGAGTCACAAAAGCAATGAGCGAAGCGATCGAAAATGACCTTTCTGTCAGATAGATGGCCCCTACACTACCAATGAGTGCGAGCGGAATATTGAGCATAATTTGAAACGAGAGAACTGCCGAATTAAAGTGGAAGTACAGAATCAAAAAGATCAATAAAAGAGAGATAAGACCCAGCCAGATCATTTGCTGAGAAGACTTCATCTGACTTTCAAACTGGCCCCCTACTTCCATATGATAACCTTCCGGCCACTCAATTTCTTTTGAGGCCTTCTCGATTTTTGACACCAGTTCCCCAAGATCAACTCCGTGTGAGTTTGCAGAAACCACAAGTCTACGTTGCAGACCTTCACGATTAATCATATTCGGGCCACTGCCTTTATAGACGTTTGCCACGTCTTTAACTTGAATATGATCACCAGTCGGAAGAAGTCTCAAACGAATGTTCTCAATGGTCTCTGGATTTGAACGTGATGGTTCATCCAGTCTCAGCATGATTCCGTGAATCTGCTGACCTTCAATGACGTTACCGACACTGTAACCATTCAGCATGGCCTCCATGTCCTGTGCCATGGAACCAGCACTCATGCGGGCCCTCTTCACTTCTTCTTTATCAATGAAGATCTTGAGTTGTGGGATTTGTACCAGCGGTTCCACTTGGAGATCTTCCAGACCTTTAATGTCTTTAATTTTTTCAAAAATTTCCCCACCCAGACGACGAAGTTCAACAATGTCTGGACCGAAGATCTTTAAAGCAATCTGTGAACGAACACCTGAAAGCATATGATCCAGGCGATGTGAAATTGGTTGACCCAGGTTTACAAACACTTCTGGCCATACAGATTTCACCTTCTCTCGGATGTCGTTGAAGATTGCTTCTCTGGGCCTTTCTGATTTTTTGAAATCAATGTCGATCTCGTTCCAGTTTACACCTTCGGCGTGCTCATCCATTTCTGCTCGGCCCACACGACGGGTAGTTGATTTCACTTCCGGGATCGTTAAGAGGGCCTTCTCTACTTCAAGACCTTTTCTGTTTGATTCAGTCAAAGAAATACCAGGAGTGGCCTGTAGGCCCAGTGTCGCTGAACCTTCATTGAAGGCCGGCAAGAAATCTCTTCCCATGAAAGGAACTGCTGCGACTGCGATGAAAAACATCACAGTTGCGCCACTCATAATGAGATAGGGTCTATTTAAAGTGTGATCCAAAAGTTTTGCGGCCCACTTTTTGAGCGTCCTAACTGTAAGTCCATCTTTCTCTTCTTTAATAGATTCAGCATTTCTACCAAGGAGGTAGTAGCAAAGAACTGGAGTAAGCGTCAGCGAGACAAACAGAGAGGCCAGAATAGAAATAATGTAAGCATGACCCATAGGTGCGAAGAGTTTTCCTTCAAGTCCACCTAAAGCGAACAATGGAATGAAAACCAGAACCACAATGATGGTTGAGAATACAATGGAATTCCTTATTTCTTTTGAGGCCTCATAGATAACTTTCAAGACCGGCCTAGGATTGGAAAGATGTTTATTCTCATTTAGACGTCGGTGAACGTTTTCCACGTCCACAATGGCGTCATCCACGAGTTCCCCAATGGCAACTGCAAGACCTCCAAGTGTCATGGTGTTTACACTGATTCCAAAAATCTTAAAGATAAGAGCTGTTAGCACAAAAGAAAGAGGAATGGCCGTAAGAGTGATAAATGTAGTTCTCCAGTTAAGTAGGAACAACATCAGGATGATCACAACCATGATCGTTCCGTCTCTTAAGGCCTCAGTCACGTTTCCGATGGCGTTCTCAATAAAGTGAGACTGTTTAAAGAGGTCGGATTTAATCTCTACACCACTTGGGAGTGACCTTTTGAGATTCTCCAATTCTTTCTCAATTTGACGAGTAAGAGAAGTTGTTTCGGCCGTAGGTTGCTTCTGAATGGTCATCACAACTGATGGGACACCATTGACTGAACCGTTTCCTCGTTTAAAGTAGGCCCCTACTTTAACTTCTGCGATGTCCTTCACTTTTACTGGATTTCCCAAATGTAGACCCACGAAGGCCTCTTCAATGTGCTTTACCGTTTCTGCACGGCCAATTGTTCGGATGAGATATTCCTTCTCTCCAATATCAATGAAGCCCCCTGAAGTATTGTGGCCAATTTCAGCAAGAGAGTGTTTTAGGTCTTCAATGGTAAGACCCTTCGCCTGAATTTTTTCGGCCGACACGAGAATCTGATACTGCTTAAGATCACCACCAATTGTAATGATCTGACTCACTCCAGGAATCGCCAGGAGTCTGGGCCTGATGGTCCATTCCGCCAATGTCCTGAGTTCCATGGGACTTACATCTTCTTTGGGAGAAGTGAGACCCACAAACATAATTTCACCCATAATGGATGAACTTGGAGTCATAACGGGAATAATTCCTTCCGGTAATTTCTCACGAGCGAGCTGCAGTCTTTCCGACACAATTTGACGGTTTTTAAAAATGTCAGTACCCCAATCGAATTCAGCATAAACAATCGAAATACCCGCACCGCTACTGGAACGGATTCGCACCAGACCCGGTAGACCATTTAGAACGTTTTCAATTGGCATGGTCACCTGAACTTCTGTTTCTTCAGGTGCCAGTCCTTTGACTTCTGTCATGACCGTTACAACCGGTCGATTGAGATCAGGGAACACATCTACCGGGAGCTTTAAGGCCTCCCATGTTCCGATGATCAAAAGAATAATACTTACTGCTATAACAGCAAGTCGTTGGCGCAGGGCCAATTTAATAATTGAATTAAGCACAACAAGTCCTTACTTAGATTAAAAGCGAAAACAAGAATGAAAGGACTAGGCTATAGGAGGATGAAAGATGGTGGATTCGAACTGTGAGATTTGGAGCTCATCAGTGGGAAAAAATTCTGTACTTGGAATAGAGTTCGGTCCGCTTAACACAACGGAGTCTTGAGGCAATATCTTGACGTGATTCACAGGAGAGCAGTGACAATGGTTCTGAGATAAGGGCGACTTATCTTCATGATCGTCATGATGTTCCATTTCAATTGAATGAGATGGCTCAACTTCAAAATTGCAGCAATCAGCAAAAACGCTGGTGGAAAAAAGAATGGTGAAGATTAAAAATAAGGCCTTCATTATGATAGAATTTTAGCCTAGGTTTCTTTCACAAGGCAAATTTAAATTAACTAGTCAGGAAAACATGATGTTACGAGAGAAGAAATTTGAAGATGAGTTGCAGTTTTATCGTTTGGCCCTTACATCAAAGGACAACACTAAGGTTCGCCATCATTTGGGACGAGCTCATGTCCTTTCTCAGAACTCAACTTTGAAGCACCTTTATGTACATGCTTTAATGTTTGGTTTTGCTTTGAGGACATTTGATTTGAAAGAAACTTTTGGACAAATTCTTCGTTTAGTTGTCACAGTTCCTGGCCATATGATTGGAAAAGTTCCGAGAGGCAATATTGGTTGGAGCACAGTGGGACTTACACAAGTCATGCAAGTCCCGGAGGATTTAGAGTCAGTACTAACGGAGTGACTTTAGATATTTGAAGATCTTCGGAGCTTCAGCAAGGTTGAGCTTCGCTGTTCTAATAAGGTCAACCAACTCAGCTTGCTTGATAAGACCCTGACTTAGTTTTTCACATCCTACCGATTCAACCGGATCAGTAATTTTGTAAACTGATACGTGTTGAGGCCACAAGTTATTTTCAAGATTACTTCCGCCAGCACAAAGAGGAATAAAATGATCAATCTTGAAAGTCGCGCGGTCACCACTTAAACGGTAACCTAAGTTATTTCTGTATGAAATGAAGATGGCCTCTTTTGTGAATGAATTCACAGCGCGCTCACAATAAGCAATTTGCTCTGGGTAGCGGTATGAATCAGCGTGATCACAAAGTGAGCCTGGAGTTAAACGAGGATCTGGATTTTTCGGATAGGCCATCGGAACGGCAGCGTTAGCAGTAAGTGTGAACAGAGTAAGAGCTAGAACAGCAATTCTTTTCATTCAGGCCTCGATGTTAATTTTCGAGGTTTATAGGGCAGGGATTGGCCGTCAGTCAATAAGACTTAGGACATTTTCTGGTGGGCGTCCTATAACTGCTTTATTGCCTTTTAAGACAATAGGGCGTTCAAGGAGCTTTGGATGATCCAAAAGAGCTTTAATGACGTCCTGAGAGTTATTTAGATCGATTTTAAGGGCCTGGAACTCTTCTTCTTTCGTTCGAACCATTTCTTTGGGGTGAATATTTAAAGTCTCAATAATTTTTAGTAAGAGCTCGCGGTTCAAACCACCATTGAGGTACTCAATGATTTCTGGTTCGATTCCGTGTTCTTTGAGGATGGCCAGAGCGTCTCGGCTTTTAGAGCAGCGAGGGTTGTGAACGATTTGAAATTTTGTCATTTAATTCTTCTATTGAGGGAAATTGTTATTGACCGTCCAGCCTCTATTGCTGAGAGCGACCTGTGCATTAGAATCAAAGATTGCTGGATTGTAAACTGTTGGAGCTTCTAGCGTGATGCCGACACCTGACTGACCAGTTAGGGCAGCACGAACTAGAAAGTTACTCCAATTTGTAACATCAATATCACTTTGATAGAACATGTCTATTACGTTATCAACCTGGCCAAAATCCCAACTTGACGTATCTGGATTTGCAGAAGTGGCACCATAGAACATGTAAGTCATCATCGTCACATTTGATGTGTCCCAATTCGATGTATCAGGATTTGCGACCGTGGCGTACTTAAACATGCTATCCATTGATACTACATTGGCCGTGTCCCAGTTGGATGTATCTGGATTGGCAATGGTAGCACCATTGAACATATTATGCATTTCGATGACGTTGCTAGTGTTCCAGTTAGATGTATCAGGGTTGGCAATTACTGCACCTTGAAACATACCACCCATGTTAGTTACATTTCCAGTGTTCCAGGTCGCAGTATTAGGATTTGCGGATGTTGCATTCCGGAACATGTATCTCATAAAAGTAACCTGAGAAGTGTTCCAATTCATAGTGTTTGGATTGGCCGCAGTTGCACCGTCAAACATGCTTTCCATTAATGTAACATTACTCGTGTCCCAATTTAATGTATCAGGAGTAGCAGACGTGGCATTATAGAAGAGAGAAGACATGTTAGTTACACTTGATGTGTTCCAATTCATAGTGTTTGGATTCACTTGAGGGGCCTCACTAAACATCGAGCCCATATTAGTTACTTGATTGTATACACCACCATTGAATACAGTTAAATTGAGACAACCTTTAAAAGCTCCATAAAGATTTTTCCATCCCATTTCACCAAAGTCAGTGACCTCTTTGATTTTATCTTTTGATCCTCCACCGTTAAACGACCAGGCCTCCATGACACCAATGATGGTCATAGTATAGTTTCCGGCGGTGGCATATGTGTGAGAGGCCACATTACCAGTGAAAGTTTCGGCAGCTGAACCATCCCCCCAATCAACTTTAAAATTATAAATGTTTCCGGTTGGTAGTGGGAGATTGATGGTCTCATTAGCTGATGTCGTTTGCCATTTAGAGATGAAGGGCGCTTTTACTCGGTAGGCCACAGATGTTGAGGTACAGGGCGAACCATTTCCAGCTTGATCATATTGTCTTGAGTAAAATTGATATTGCTGAACCCCTAAACCAGACACAGTCAAAATGTGAGAGGTTGTTGAAATTGGCAATTGAGTCGCCAATGTCGAACAAGAAGCATCATAATAAATTTTTACCTGTCCACCAATTTCAAGATTGCTCGCTTGAATATAAAGTTGTTTGTCGTGAGCAGCGTCGGCCGTGGGTGAATTGCGGGTAATGGTTGGCTGCACTGGGGCGGTGTAATCAATCAAAATGGTAGTTGCCTGATTGTGAACAGGTAGACCCAAATGCTGGACCACCAGATTCAACACCCCTTCAGGAATTCCTCCGGCCACGGTGTAACTGATTTGATAAATAGTCCCACCCTGCGGGGTAATAGTCGCATTATTTCCATTTAACATTGCGGTCAATGGTAAAGACGTATAGTTGGAGGTGAAGTTGATAATGATCGTATCACCCATTTTAGCAAAAGAATTATTGGTCATGTTACTTGAGGTAGCGCTGACTCCCGTGATTTGAACTGGCTGATAAGTATAGTTTACGGGAGACGAACAAGACGAGATGTTGCCTGCCGGATCCGTTTGTTTCACATAGATTGTATGGTTACCCTGCACCAGTGGACTTGATGTGATGATTGAAGTAGAGCCAGTGTAAGTTCCGGATTGAATACTCATTGAGCAGGTCGGATCAGAATAAAGACTAAAGTTCGCGTTGGTCGCGAGGTTACTCACCTGGAAGGTCGGAGTGTTGTCATAAGAAGGACTAATAACTGGATCGATAAGTGTTATGTTCGGAGCTGTAATCGGTGGGTAATAGTCGACCCCTGATCCTGTCGTTATTGCGCTATAAGCATTTCCTTCAGCTGTAATTTCAAAACTGATCACACCTGCTGGTTCAGAAGAGGTCAGTACGCGAGTGACCGTATATGTGTTACCTGAACCTGTAACTGTGGCCGGAACCGAATTGATAGTAGCTGAAAATGTCGCCGGTCTATTCGTTGTAATATTTAGATAAACAGAGTCTCCAGACTTTGCAAAGGCCGGATTAGCGTTTGAAGAACTGATTGTAATTGAATTTAGAACTAACGCTTGAGAACCTCTTTGGCCAAAAAGATTTACTGTATAGCCATTACTGTGAACAACCGAAATTGCATCACTTGAAGGATAGGCAAGCCCCCATGGGAAATAGTGACGAACTTTTCCAGTGGAACAATTTCCATCAAGAAAAGTTTCAACCGCGGTGGCATATATCCCTTCAGAATTTCCGTAAGGCAATCTTATGTCGGTTGATAGTGTTCCATTAGGTGCTGATCTGGCCGCGATACAAGGACTGTTCAAACCAACATCTGAGTTAATTGCAGATTTTGATTCATAGCTCACTAGCCTTACTCGATAAGATTCAATCAGGCCGCGCTGAGAATCATCACAGGTGCTTCCAAAACCTGAAACGCTTGAGATGTTTTGACAAGACGTTAGACTTAACGTTGCAATCCCGGCGGTCGCCCTGAAAGTCGCCGGAACGAAAGCATCATTTTTACAGTTATTACTATTGATCGAAATTTCTACGGTGGCTTTTGGGTCTTTTAAATTAGCATTAGATTCACCACAAAGAAAGTTTCCATGTAATGCTTCAACACCGTCCCAACCAACCGCTTTGAAGTTATAGTCACCATGTTCGAGTGTGATGTTCTTTGTGGTAGATTGAAATGAGATGGCCGCAGTTGTGTTTTTAGTTTTATTAGTAATGTAGACCATCAGGCCACCAGTTGAGCCTGTAATGGAAAATGAACGCGATACTGATAGCGTTGTATTTGTTCCTTGACCGCCGGAACAACCCCAGAGTGAAAGCAAAATTAGAATGAAACTAAAGACCTTCATTAGTGAGACTTATCGGAACTTCCCCAAGGAAATTTATCTAATTAATCTTATAAAAATGGGCGGACTTGTCGGGTAATTAGGGGTTTGGTAAGGTAACTTTAAGGGGACCTATATGGATGAGAAACGTATTATCGACTTGGAAATCAGATTTTCACATCTGGACGACTTTATTGATCAACTTAATAAGATTGTTACAGACCAACAGAGAACAATTGATCGTTTGGAAAAAGAGATTTTAGATCTTAAACGTTCGGCCACTGGTGGAAGTGGAGTAGACAGCACCCGAAGTTTGAAAGACGATAAGCCTCCTCATTACTAATAAAAGTTAGAACCCATCCATAAAGTCTTTCAGGTACTTCTGCTCCTTCTGAGACAAATCTCCGAAAGGCGGCATGTGGGTATTCTTCACCATAAAGTCGATGGTAATTCCGTTTTGTCTTGTTAAAAAGCCTCTGGAGAAGAGGCCTTGATCCTGATGGCACTTCATACAGGCCGGTAGGGTCAACGGCGTATTACTGATCTTGCCCTCATGACGGAAAGGTACATCGCCCACCTGATTCTGGGCCGAATTAATATTTTCGAGTTTCCCGTAGAGTTTAATTCTTAGATTTAAAAGTCCCACTTGAATTTTTTCTCCAAGAGAATTGAATTCCATGGGGCGAATAGCTCGGGGCCCATTCGGGTGACACATAAAACAAGAGACTTTAAAAGGCACTTCTTTCTCTTTACCGGTGAATTCATTCACACCGGGAGCGAGTTGATAGAAACGAGTCTTTTCATTTTTAACGGTAATGACGAGCTTGTCCCAATTCTCTTTTTTGGGAGTGAGGCCTTCATGACTCTGTCTCATGATCCACACATCTTGACCATCTTTCCATTGCCATGTGATTTCATTGTAAACAATGGCATCTTCTGCGGTTCTTGATTCGGCCGATGCAAAAGTAATAGGTGATGTGAGAAATTTGTAAGATGCGATCACTCCCAAAAAGAGAGTGATCGCAAAAATGGCAATTTTCATTGATAGTCGCAGCTTAAGTAAGTTTCTTTACCATCAAAAGAAAGTTTTGAAGTCATAGTTGTGAAGGACTTATTGTTACAATTACGACGATTACATCCGCCACCTGGCTCATAAAGTTTATAGCTGATAGTAAGATCGGCCTTGGCCCCTTCAGGACTCATCATTTCATACTTATAGATCTTATATAGGGTATCGTTTGTGACTGAATATGCACCGTTAAGTGAAGTTATTTTTCCGTTCTCATTTAATGTTCCAATCGCCTCTTGATTTGATTTGTCCTGAACAGTAATTTGAACTCCCTGCCCATTAGAACAGTTATACCCCGCGACAGCTACCTGAGAAATGAGGGCCAGACCTAAAATTGCTAGAGATTTATACATTTGCCTCTCCTTTTGTTGTTATGTGGCTCTTTTAAGTTACAAATCTTTCTGTTATTTATAAAATTAATTGATTTAATCCAGTCATTAGAATAATTAATAGGTATGAAACTATCTAATTTGGGCCTTATGGCCTTCCATCAATGTGCTGTTAGTCTGAATGTCACTATTGCCGCTGGTAAACTGGGGATTACTCAATCTGCTTTGTCTCAGCGACTTGCTGCGCTGGAGAGTGAATTAGGGGTGACTCTTTTTATCAGAGATCCTAAGGGCCTGATCCTTACTCAAGAAGGAGCACGCCTTCTGCGATACACGCAGTCCTCTGAAGGACTTGAGAATGAACTTTTGGATGAAATAAGAGGTAGTAAGGAACTTGGAGGGGGCATTCGTATCGCGGGTTTTTCTTCGGTATTGCGATCAATGATCATTCCTTCTCTTAGTCCATTTTTAAGAAAACACACCAAGGTCCATGCGGATTTTCAGTCTTATGAAATGCAAGAGCTCCCTAAAGTTCTTCTAACGGGAAGAGCAGATTTTATTATTTTAGACTATGAGATGAATAAAAAAGGCATACTTCAAGAGAATCTTGGTTTTGAGGAGTATGTGGTGATTGAAAGCTCTAAGTACAAGTCTCCGGAAGATGTGTATCTGGATCATGGCCCAGATGACAATGCCACAGAGTCATTCTTTCATTTTCAAAAGAAGTCTCTCCCTTACCGTCGTTCATTTATGGGAGACGTTTATGGGATTATTGAAGGAGTGGAAGAAGGGCTAGGGAGAGCGGTGATGAGTCGACATTTAGTGGAGGACAATAAAAAGGTGAAGATTCTTAAAGGGTATAAACCTTATAAAAGACCAGTGACCCTTCACTATTATGAGAGGGCCTTTTATCCAAAACTTTTCCAAGAGATTGTGCAAAATTTAAAAGGGCCGGCATAACCGGCCCCATATCACTACCATCCACGTGGCAGTTTATATCCCTTAAATCTATTCTTAGCGTATTTTTTGAAACCTTCTGAGTTCAAAGCTTTTTGAACTTCTTGAATATGGGCCGTTTTAACATCGGCCGTTTTCGTCACTGCCCAGTTCACATAAGCATCACTCTTTTCTTGGAAGAGAGCTTCTGTGAGTTTCAGCCCTGAAAGAGTGGCATAGTTACCGTTGATAATGGCAAAGTCCACATCTTCACGAGAGCGCGGAAGTTGGGCCGCCTCAAGTTGCACAATCTTAATCCCTTTCAAGTTCTTCGCGATGTCTCCCGGAGTAACTCTTAAAAGATCTGCTTTCGCAGGAAGCTCAATCCATTTAAGATCAGCAAGGATCACAAGCCCGCGTGCCAGATTGCTTGGATCATTGGGCACTGAAACTGTTGTCCCTGCCTTCACCTGATTAAGCGCTTTTGACTTCCCTGCATAAAGACCCAGTGGAGCAGTTGGAACTTGAGAAAGGGCCGTCAGTTTAAGACCTTTCTCTTCAGCAAATTGATCGAGGTAAGGTTTATGTTGGAAAATATTCACATCAAGTGCACCTTGAGCAAGAGCAATATTTGGTGTCACGTAATCAGAAAATTCTACCAGGCGAACTTTATAGCCTTTCTTTTCAAGTTCTGGACGTAGACCATCTTTCACGAGTTCGGCGAAATCTCCCGGCGTTGTTCCGATCACGATTTCTTTTGAAGAAGGATTGTAAGCAAAGGCATTTAATGAAACTAAGAGTAATGCAATAAAGGTTTTCATTTAGTGACTCCTAACGACGATTAAAGTGAGAGGCGAGACGCCCACCCAATAGTTGAATAATTTGAACTAGCACTATGAGAACGACGATCGTGATGATCATCACATCTGTCTGGAAACGGTAGTAACCATAGCGAATGGCGAGATCTCCAATTCCACCGCCTCCAACAATTCCGGCCGCAGCTGAATATGAAAGAAAACTTACAGTAAGTGTTGTGAAACCAAGAATGAGAGAAGATCTGGCCTCGACAAATAAAACACTGAAGATAATTCTTGGAAGACTTGCTCCCATGGATTCAGCGGCCTCAATTACTCCTTTAGGAACATCATTAAGTGCAAGTTCCACGATCCTGGCAAAGTAAGCGATGGCAGCGATAGATAATGGAACTGAAGCAGCAATCGGCCCGATGGTGGTCCCAGTAACGAAACGAGTAAAAGGTCCAACTGAGATCAGAAGAATCACAAAGGGAAATGATCTGACGATATTGATCACGGTTCCGACGACGAGTGAAAGAATTCTGTTCTCTCTCAGCCCACCTTTTCTCCATAAGAAAAGATAGGTACCAATAATACTTCCAAAGATAAGTGCCGCAATGAGGCCAATGGAAAGCATGGTCAGAGTTTCTTGAAGCGCTTGAAGAAGTTCAGGTAGTAAGTTCATGCGATCTCCAGAAATGTTTTGCCAAATTCGGTAGTAGGGTGAATTTCGCTATTAAGAACATCCAACTTTTCATGGACAAGGCCATCTTTCATGAGTGCAACTCGGTTACAAAGTCGCTTCACAATACTCATGTCATGAGTGGCGATAATAATAGTGATTCCAAGTTCCTTATTAATTTTTTGAAGATAGTTAATCACCTCAATCTTCGTAATAGGATCGAGTGCACTGGTTGGTTCATCCGCAAGGAGAAGTTCCGGGTGGTTCGCAATTCCACGAGCAATCGCCACACGTTGCTTCTGGCCGCCGGAGAGTTGATTTGGATAAGAACCTGCCTTCTCAAAAAGTCCCACCGTTGTAAGACACTCTTTCACGCGAGCATCGATGTCGTTTTTGTTCCAACCTGCAAGTTTAAGCGGGAAGGCCACATTATCGGCAACAGTCTTGTTTGTCAGAAGATTGAAGTGCTGAAAGATCATCCCAATTTTTTGGCGACTCTTACGAAGATCATTTTCTGATTTTGCCATCAGGTCTTCATTATTTAAGAGTACTTTTCCGGTGGTCGGACGCTCTAATAAGTTAATGGTTCTAAGCGCGGTGGATTTACCTGCACCTGAAAGACCAATCAAACCAAAGATCTCTCCTTGATTGATGGTGAGATCAATCCCCTTCAAAACCTCTGTCCCGTGAAAGGACTTGGTAATGGATGATAACTGAAGCATAAGTCGAACTCCTCAAAAGGAATCAACCGGTTCAAGTGCGAATGTAGGTGGCAGTGTAAAGAAGAAAGAGAAGAATCTCTTTCGCGCTTTAGCTGTTTTTCGCCCGCAAGCTGCACTCAAATCGGCGTTTTAAATTTCATTCTTTACTGCGTGCTAATTCGTCATGAATCCGAGTGGATTCCAAGGTTTAATTTAAATTAGCAACAACAACAGCAAAGTCTGTTCATATGATGCGCATACTAACAGCGGTTTTTTGGCCTGTCTAGACAGAATCTTTGAAACCTATAATTGAGTGGGTGCTGTCACAAACTGGTTTATTTTTTGAATGTCCACAACGGCAAAGCCTCACATTTTCAGTTCGTAAGACCACTCGACCTGTACCGGAACAGATTTCTAAATTGCCGGAAACTGAAAGAGGGCCGTCATTCAAGCGGTTGATTAATAGTTTTCCATCACGGGATTTTAGTTCAGTCGCATCGGCCGTTTCTGGTTCACCGGTGGCCAAGAATCCCACCTCTTTATGGGTGTGATCGCAAAATGGTTTCCGTTTGGACTGGCCACAACGACAGAGAGTGGCCCGGAAGCCTTCTGGTTTACCATCGACTTCTAAATCGGCAAGAAATGCATAGGGACCATTTTCATAAAGCCTAATCACATTCACAGGTGGAGCTTTTTCATCCTCTAATTCAGTTTTGCTTTTATAGGTCAGCGCACCTGAGGGACACTCTTTAATCACGGCCGCTAGTGATTCTGGTCTAGAATTTTCAGGAAAGAGCCATTTACCCGGAGTATTCGGTTTAAAGGTTTGGATCATCTCCGTAACACAGTGGCGGGAGTGAATACACTTATGAGCGCAGAACGAAATTTTAATTTGCTCAGATTCGGCGGTTTCCAAGACCTCATTACTTTGAGGTAAATCTTGAGGTCGATCACTCTTATCGGTTTGAGTGGGAGTCATATTATTTCTTCGGGCGACGAGGCGATTCATTTTTTCACGGGTCTTTTTCATTTCCTGAATCACATGCTCCAAGCGATCAATACAATGATTAAGACTTGGCTTTTCGGGACAGGCCATGCTCGCAATCTCATGCTGCATTTTACTTAGAACTTGATCGATGGCCGTGGCCCGCTCGAGCATGATGTCGAATTCATTCTGTTTGGCGAGGGGATTAAGTGTCCTCACCATGGCAAAACTCATTCCGGCAAAGAGGGTTGGATTATCTTCCGTGGCCGGAATGAGAGTGAGTGTTTCACCAATCACGGCCATTATGTGCATAAAGGTAAAGGAAATTTCTAGTATTTCATGCTTCTCGACTCTGTCCCGATCTTCTACGAGATAAACTTGTGTCAGCATTCTTAGCATGGCCCCGTAAAAAGCATTCGCGAGATCCATATACTCTGCACTTAGAGGGTGGGTCACCCACACCCGATTCTCTTTGATGATGGGTTCTCTCATCACTGGGTTTCGTGCCACGTTTCGACCAGGTTTGAAATTGGGATTCTCTTTGAGTAATTGTTCATACTCAGCCTTGATTTTACTGAACTTATCAAAATGAGAATTCTCAATTGTAGTGGCGCCTTCGCCTTGAGTAACAATGGTTTCAATTGCTTTTAATGCAGAGGCCTTATCGTGGACTGAAATAAAACCAGGGAGGGGGGAATCCGCAGGGGTGATCTGCCGGTCACGATTACCGCAGAAGAGTTGTTTCTCTCCTAAATTATGACAAAGATGAATAAAGGCATTTCGAATCGCTTCATATAAATCACCGACAGTTTTATAATCGCCGGAATTGGGCATGAGTCTTCCACGAGGGGGACGTCGGTGATAATCAACAGAAGGAGTAAAAGACTGCCCATCATTAACTTCATAATTTTGTGGACGCTCTAGATAAATGAAGTGATCAAGAGTTTCCATGGTAAATGGTGCGAGTTCTTGCACGAGTCCTGAAGGATAGTATCCGGCCGCCACTGGAAAATTTGGACGCATGAAATTAGGAGTTCCACCAATAGAAGAAACGAGGTTGGCCACCAGACTTAAATGTGTCATCTCTTCCAGGCACACACTTAAAATCACTTTGCGCCAGCGTTCAATGGTCTCCAGTTCCTTGTCGCTCACTCCCTCACTGGGTGATCGCTTGAGGCTAAAGAGAGCGTATAAGTAGAGGCACATGAGATTATGCTCGAGTTCTGCGGCCTCAGATAGGGCGCCAAAGAGATGGATGCGTGACTCAATGACTACGTCTTCACTACTCATGGCCTGAATATAGGAAGAAGCCTTGAATCAAGTCATTATACTTGGCGGAATCTTACTTAGTCTTACTGGAACGGATCCAGCCGAAAAGTTTTCGAATGGTGCGATAAATGGGACGCATGATTTGATCAATGAGGCTTGTTTTGCGGGTGATAATATCTGGTGCATGAGATGCTACAAAGTTCATGATGAAGGCCGTGTCTTCCTTGCTAACACCTCGGTCAAGAAAGACCTGGCGAAAAGCGATAGCAATTTCCGCATATTGGAACTTCGTAATACCCATTCGAGCGTGAACTTCTTTAACATTCCCGCCCTCATAAAGATCGGGGCCACCAATGGCACGGATTAAGTAATGAGTCTGTTGGCGAGAGAGCCATTCCAGGTCTACCCCAATGAAATGATAGGCAATTTCCGGATGATCAAACATCTCCAGGTAGAGCCCATAGATGCACTGATGGAAGAAATCGTAGCCGCCGTATTTCTCGTAGATTGTCATATTATTCCATTATGACATGAAGCTTCTGGCATTCAAGCCCTGATTTACTTCCCAAAGGGTTTATGGAATAAAAATTGTCCACATTTCTTTACCTGAGGGGAAATATGAAAATTTTAGTTTTAGCTGCTGCTTTATTAACCATGAGCTCTGCGTTCGCTACAGAGCTTAAATTTAAGTGCGAAATGAAAGACGTTCACTACATGAACGAATTCTCACTTGAGGCAAAAGTCGTGTCACTGGATGCTGACAAATTTGAGAACGTTGAATTTGATTTCACTCTTAAGAAAGCTGGATTCAATACAGAGCTCGAGCGTCTTGTTGTTAATCGTACTGGAGACATTAAACATTTTGAGGCCGGAACATTTGGTCAGAAGAGAAGCGTTGGTCTGATCTCTGCTGTCAAAGGTGCTGAAGTTGAAATGGTGAGTCTCTTCATCGATTTCGCTGGTCCGTTCCATTCACAAATCCGTTTGTTGAACGGAATGACTTATTACGGGTCTTGTTATTCTCTCTAATCTTTACATGAAATAAAGGTGCCTCCATTAGAAGACTTCCCTAGAATTCGTCCCTACCAGGGGGCGAAGAATGGGAAGTCTTTTCTTGGAAGGATTGGTACTGCAAGCAAGTTTGATTTTTGCTTTAGGCGCACAAAACTTATTTGTATTAGAGGCCGGTCTTCAACGTCGTCACCATCTTACTGTTTCGTTCGTCTGCTTTTTCTGCGATTTTATTATGATCATGCTAGGGGTCGCCGGAGCAGCAACTCTCTTCGCTAAATTTCCAGAATTTAAAATCGGGATTGGTATTCTTGGTGTTTCTTTCTTATTCACCTATGGCGTAAGTAAAATTTTTGCTAAGCCCGAGACCGCACCTGAGGCATCTTCCAAAATCATTGAGACCTCTCTAAAACGCAGTATCATCCTGGCCGCAACCTTTAGTATCTTGAACCCTCACGCTTATTTGGACGCATTCATCTTAATTGGGGGCTTCTCAACGAAGTATGATTCTTTAAATGATCGTCTCATTCTGGGCTCAGGAGCTGCGTTCTATTCCGGGCTATGGTTTGTCCTTCTTTCGAGTTTCTCGTCCAAAATGAAGCCCTTTCTCAATCAACCAGTACGCATGCAAAAGGTCATGGCCATTGCAGGTCTCGCATTAGTTATCCTTTCAGGCAAATTAGGAATGGACGTTGTGAACTGGATTAAGATGGAATTTCACCACGAGCTGGCCGTGAGTATCCTTCAATATCCCATGCCACCGGGGAACATGTTTACTTCAATTCTATTCTAATTACTGATGAAGTCTCTTCTTCCACAAGAGATAACTTTCCAGATATTCCTTAGAGCCCATTTCTTCGGCAAGATTTTTACCCAGTTTACCCATGGCCTCTTGATAGAATTTGATTTCTTCTTCGAAGTCATCAAAAGTCATGTGAATAGGCATGCGAGTGCGCCAGAATGGTTTTTGTGCCAAATACTTAGGAAGATACTGAACCATATCAATGGCCGACGAAGGCATGATGCCAATTGAAATGTGCATGGATTCTTTTTGAGTCTTTGCGATATGCCACCAGCCCGATGGGATATACAACCAATCACCTTCATCTAAAGTCACATTGATTTCAATGGGAGTTTTTTCATTCTCATAGCCCAAGTTTTTAGGAATGGAGCTGATGAGTGGATTCGGGTGAACTGTATTGGGGCGAATTGTGTAGGCCTTGCTACCTTGTACTTGAATGATGAAGACTTCCTCAACGTCATAGTGCCAACCAAAGGCATTATGGCCCTCAGGGGTGCAATAAAGCTGAATATCAACGTCTGAATGGAATGAACGAGCAAAGTCCTGAGCAATGGCGTTGAACATCGGAGAAGCTTTTTCAGCATAACGAACCAGAAGAGTGTGTCCCTTTTTGTGATGCTCTTTTGCTTCCTTAGAATCGATGTCCACGTAGTCTTTGATGACTTTTCCGTCTTGAACAATCCTTAGGACCGATTTTTTTGTATCAATAATGTCTTCAACAACTTTCCAGTTGAGAATTTCTTTGAAGTCAGTTGCCCCGTGAGTTTTGGAAAAAGGCAATCGGGTAAAGTGCTTAGGTAAGAAACTAAGGTTTGGGTCTTCACCCAAGAGCTTTCTAAGGATGTTCATGGCCCCCACTATAGCGTGGAAATTAGTCTAAGGCACCTTTTCCTTTACTGATGGCAATATGACCTGACCCCAAAAACATAATGGCCACGGCACCCAGAAAATAAAGGGCATTGAGTTCAATCATCCAACCGCCAGTAGGAGAGATGTCATTTAATTCTGCGGCATGGACTAAAAGAATTGCGACCAGCATATCGAAGGCAATCAAGAATCCGGCGAAGCGCACTTTATACCCAAGGATGAGTAGGATAGGTGCAATCACTTCTCCTAAAAATACTCCCCATGAGAAGAGCGCTGGCATTCCCACACTGCTTAAGGCCTCTCCGATTTGATCCGTACCGTAGAGTACCTTATGCATTCCGTGAAAGAGCATGAGCCCGCCGATGGCGACTCGTAGAACAAGTCTTCCGACATCGTCTTTTTGAAAACGGATGACATCTGTAATGTCATAGTCAGAACGCTCAGACGTATTTATATCGTTGGTTTTTTCCATAAAACCTCCTCGATACAAAAAATTTTAGCGCTATGAGAGAGAAGAGAAATTTAAGAAGTGGTAAAGGCAGAAATAAAAAGGCCCACCTTTTCAGGCGGGCCAATTTTAATTTGATTTAATTCAAATTACTGAGCAGCAGGAGCGTCAGCTGGAGCAGCTTCAGCAGGTGCAGCTTCAGCAGGAGCAGCTTCAGTTGGAGCAGCTTCTGGAGCTGGAGCAGCTTCAGCTGGAGCAGTTTGCTCAACAGTTGTACCTTCTGCAGGAGCAGCTTCTTCTTTTTTGTTACAAGCAACAGCTAGAACAACTAGAGCAGCAGCGATTACTAAATACTTAGACATAAAATTCTCCTTTTTTGATTCATCTTTTTTAACAATTAATCAGATGATCCTAATTCTTGATTGAATACCTATAAATTTAGCGAAACTCTTTTACCTCCGCAAGAGGCTACCTTTAATATTTTTAACAGCTTGATGCGGGTAACTTGTTGCGCGCTGCAGTGCTAAAAATTCATAGTTTTTTTGCGACAAAGGGTAAAGGCCAGAAGTTGCGGATAGTAAGCAGCTTCATTGATAAAAATGGGGTAAAGCCGTTCCTTTGTTTCCAGAGAGAGCTCTCTGCCATCGAAGGTTTTGAAAGGTGTATAGCGTCCTTCAATGGCCCTAAAATCTTGTCCCTGGAATGCTGGATGGATATAACCATCAAGCTCGCTATTTTCATTCTGAGGATAAAAAATATCCTCTATTTCTTCATAAATTTCCAGGGGGCCGCCCGTCAATGTGGCCAGAGTCGAAATACCCCTTAAAACTTCCTTTAGTACTTGCACTGTTCCTTCGAGAACTGGGCCACTAAGTACGCCATTTGCAACGGGTCCGACCTCAATCATCATGCCAAAATCTGACTGAGAGGCGAGATACTTTTTTGTTGGATCAGGTGAAACGATGACACGGCAATCGGGAAGTGTTTTGGTCATTTCTCGTGCGACATGAAAGTTTGTCGGTTGGTTATGAGAGATGATGACGGTGTTTCCCATGTTGGACGTGGTGGTGTGAAGATCAATCACAAAACATGGTTCTGCATCAATCATTGCTTTCAGTTCTTTCGCGCGGTGATGCTCAAAAGAGTTTGGGCGATCTTCATGCAGAAATTGGAAAGCACGATTCAGATCTTCGTCTTTAAATCTCTTGTTAATTTTAAATGCTTCCGGATTGGCCAGAATGAAATGGAGATCAAGATCTTTAAATTCTTCAGTGAGGGCCTCAGCGTATTTTTTGACCGCATAGATTCCAGTCCATTCATTGCCGTGTGTACCGCCAAAGATCAGGACTTTCCTCAATGCTTTCATCTTTTCTCCTCAATTCTCCTCACGAACTCATGAATGACATTGTGATACAGGTCCATTCCGGAGATGGCGTCTTCTACATCTGCATCAATATTTGGATTGTCGTTAATTTCAATGACGTAGGCCTTACCATTTTTTTCTTTCACGTCTACACCATATAAACTATCTCCCACAAGATGAGAAAGTTTCAGCGCAGTATTGATGACGTGTTTCGGCACTTTTGAGATAGGGAAGGTCTCGGCCTCACCTACATGAACGCCTTTTTTCACTTTTTTGCTATGGTCGTAAATCTGCCAGTGACCCTTCGTCATATAGTACTTGCAGGCAAAGAGAGCGCGATCGTTAAGGACCCCGATCCTCCAGTCAAAATCAGTATAAAAATATTCCTGGGCCAAAAGGAGAGCGGTCTTCTTGAAAAGATCATCCGTCACTTTGATTAATTGTTCAGGACTTTCAACTTTAAAGACACCTTTAGAAAATGAACCATCCGGAATTTTAATGATCATCGGAAGGCCAATCTCATCTACCGCCTGTTTTAATTGCTCCGGACTACTACTGCTTAAGATAATGGTCTTAGGAGAGTTGATGTTGTTCGATTTTAAAAGATTGTGCATGTAGATCTTGTTAGTACAACGAAGAATCGACATCGGATCATCTATCACCACTAATCCGTCAGACTCGGCCTTCTTAGCGAAGCGATAGGTGTGATGGTTAAGAGCGGTGGTTTCACGAATAAAAAGCGCATCGTATTCAGCGATGCGGGCGTAGTCTTTCTTCTCAATGAGCTCAACTTGAACGTCATTTTCTTTACCGGCCTTAATAAAATTGGCCAGGGCCTTTTTATCACTTGGAGGAAGGGCGTCCGCGGGATTGTGAAGGATCGCAAGATCATAGCGATACTTTTTCTTCGCCTTCGGTTTTCTCCAGATCTTTCCAGAGTAGTGATCAAGGGCCGAAGCAAACTTATCTTCATCTGTATTTGAAAGAGCGTTTAAGCTTCCCGGTCTGATCGAGTGAATTTCCCATTTCTTGTTCCACTCAAAATCCACGTGAAGGATAGGGGCAGGGAAGAGATCAAAGACCTGTCTTGCCACGTCCTGAAGTTGTTCACGATCAGTTCTTCCGAAAAAGATAGTGATGGAAAAGCCTTCCGAAGGGTTTTGGTTTTTAAAGGCCTTTTGAATGGCCATGTCGAGATCTTCAGTTTGCAGGTTATAAAGAAACGATCTTGAAAGATCGTTTACGGCCTTCACTGATGGAATAACGGAATGGCCCCGGGCCTCGGCAAGGAGAGAACAGTAATAACCATTACTAAGGTATTTATAGTTACGGCAGAGATTGATGATCTTAATTCGCTCTTTATTGCCGTCTTTTTCGAAACGGCCCTCATCCCAATTGACTAGATAGTCTTTCGGAGTCATGAGTTGTTCCACCGGGTAATAAGAGTTCCAGTCCTTCAGTTTCTCGACAATGACAATAATACGGGCCACGTGCCTTCCATGTTTTGAATTATCTAGTACAATAGCAGAAGCAGAATGAAGGCCTCAATGAAAAATAAATTAAAATTCGAATCCCAACTAGTAAAAATACGGAAAGCAAAAGTAGGCGATATTCCGGCGCTTCTGATTTTAGAAAATGCATGTTTTAACTACGACCAACTTGGTCGAAGAAACTTTCATTGGATGATTAAAAAGGCCCATTCCATTCTCCTTGTTCTTGAATACAAGAGTGAACTGATTGGTTATGGGCTAGTTCTTATTAATAGCGGCACTAGTCTTGCTCGTCTCTATTCCATTTGTACCTTAAAAGAATTTCAAGGCCATGGTCTGGCATCGAAGCTCATCCAGGAGCTTGAAGTGAAGGCCGCTCAAGATGAGGACTGTGCTTATCTTCGTTTGGAAGTGAAAGAAAACAATCGCGGCGCCATCAAGCTCTACGAAAAACTTGGTTATGTAAAATTCACTGAGAAAGAAGACTATTACGACGATGGGCAAACTGCTTTATGTTTTGAGAAACGAATTCGTGTTCTTAAAAAACGCCCAGGCCTGGATGTTCCCTATCATCAGCAAGGAACAGATTTTACCTGCGGCCCTTCCTGTCTTCTGATGGCGATGAAGACTTTCAATCCAAAATTTGAAATGACCTTGTCCAATGAGTTACAGATCTGGCGAGAGGCCACTACGATTTTTATGACCTCAGGACACGGAGGTTGCGGACCTCATGGCCTTGCCTTGTCTGCTTGGCGCCGAGGATACAAGGCAGAAATGTACCTCTCTCATAGTAACGTTCTTTTTTTGGATTCAGTTCGAAGCCAGGATAAGAAAAAAGTTATTGAACTGGTTCACAAGGACTTTGAGAAAAGAATTTCCGAAACCAACATCAAGGTTCATCGCAAACGTCTGACTTTAAGTGACTTAAAGGAGATATTGAAGGACGGAGGAATTCCTCTCGTTCTAATTACCACTTATCATTTTGATAATAACCGGGCCCCTCATTGGGTAGTGGTTACGGCCTACGATGATAACTTCGTTTACATTCACGATCCGGATCAACATTCTCCGGAAAATCACATTGGTGTTATCAGCCGCATTCATATTCCTATTCAAGAGGATCAATTCTTAAAGATTTCCCGCTGGGGGAAAGATCGCATGGCCGCAACAGTGGTTGTTTATCCAGAGTAGTTTACTACAGAAAGTTTTGTCAGTTGTATCGATCTTAACAATTGGTGTATCCTATTGGAAATGCGAATTGAAGTCACCGTTGGCTCTAACGAACCAACCATCTATCCACTGTCATTGCCCAAGATTACTGTCGGTTCATCTGACAATTGTGAAATTGTAATCACAACCAATGGGATTAGTCGTAAGCACATTACGATCGTTACTGAAAACGATTCTTACTTCATTATTGATCAGGGGAGTACGAACGGTAGCTTCATTAATGAAGAAAGACTTGTTCCTGGTAAGAAGACAGAATTTACTTCGTTCTTTCCAGTCCGCCTTGGTGATGACGTTACCATCAGCCTATTGAGTGATGAAGAAAAGCTGGACAAGATTCTTGTGCCACTTCGAGAAAAAACCGAGGCCTCGCGCCCTGATATTTCTCGTTCGGATATTACGTCGACGTCTTTGAATCGTAAGATGTTACGTCAGGATAAAACAGGAACTCACACGAATCTAAAAATTCCTAAACCTCCTGGAAAATCTAAAGCTGAACCTTCAGTCAGTGTGCTGGACCGAGCAAAAAAAATTAATGTCATTCCATTGGCCGCTTTTGGTATTCTCGCCTTTGCGGTTTATTGGAATTTATTTGTTATTGAGAAAGAACCGAATCCTGATGATCTGGCGAATGCTCCTCAACAGGAATTTAAAATTGAGAAGGCCATACCGGTTGAAAGGCCCGTCAGTCATCATGTACCGAAAGAAGAACTTCTTCCTAAAGAAGGTTTTGCTAAGTACCAAGCTGATCTGAAATGTGTCTCTGATGTTGAACAGTATTTCTGTAATCTCATTCCAGGGCTTAAAGTCGCTCCATACGGTGCGGTTCAATTTAAGTTGAATGTTTATTTAATGCTGGATGGGACACCTTATTTCGATGAGGCCAAGAAAAGCACAGATCCCTTTGCTCCCATCATAACTCCGGGAGTTTCTCCAGGAACGACGGTTGCTCAGGGTAACAATCAAGAAAAAGAAAGTTACACTGATACTCAATACAACATGGGAGTTTATCTTTTTCTGCTAAAGCATCTTCCAGAGTTGGATGAGGCCAAAACTCAAGACATGAACATTCTTGTGGCGTTTTATACTAAAAATTCGCCCAACACTCCTGTTAAGGTGATTGCTTTTACAAGCAAGGGATTCAACAAGTTGAAACCAACCTTAAAAGAAGATCAGCTGATTCAGATTCGTGGTGGCGGAGACTCTGCAATGGCCCCTCTGAAAGAGGCCATTGAGATTTATTAAAGTGTTTTAAGGAATTCAACCAACTCGCGTTTTTCCGTCTGAGAATAGATCTCTTGTCCGTCCTTCAGGAAAATTTTCTCATCATGTCCTAGATTCGAAAGTCCTTCTTTCCTTGCATCGTATAGGAAGTCCGGATCTTTTTTCCATTCGGCCGGGGCCTTTGATCCGATTGGATAACCAACACAATCCTGATCGAAATCACGTTCCTTATTTTTTGCCGGACCTGCGACATATGTTTTTGGACGAAGAGAACCACGAGTAAGAACCGCGCAGAGATTCGGAGCAGAGTTGTTATGGAAATACGGCCAGCGTGACCAGATTCCATCTAGCGGAGGTGGTACATAACCTTTTTGAGGTTCAACCACTGTTCCAATCGTTTTTGAGATGGCAAGGCGATTAAGATCGGCCGCAAAAGCTCTCATGCCCAGATAACGACCAGGATCAGTTCCCACGTCTCTCACTGGAGTTTTTTTATGGTAGGTGACTTTTGCATTCTGAATGAGTTCAGTTTGAGAGAGTCTCTCTGCGCCGGGGAGATCCCAACCTTTCTCATAGGTACCATGGCAGCGCTGGCATGATTGCACATAATGCTTTTGTCCTCTCTGTGCCATGGCAATATCGATAGAGTTTTCTCCGAAGAATTTTTCATAGCGGGGAGGTTTACTCGCGAATACCGCGGCCGTCAGGGCCTCAATCGTTTTATGATTTGAAGTTAACCAACCTTCTAATTCATGAAGATCAGTACCTCTTCCGATTTCATTCCAAAGGAAGTTTGTATGAACCGGGTTACCTGAAACAATTGAACCGTCTGATAGCCAACGGTTTTTATACTTAACGTTCCACCATACTGCCGGCTTACTGTCGGCCGCCTTTTTCTCGAGTTCATTTGGTCTTGGATGACGAAGAGATCTCTCAGTTCTAGAGGCATAAGCATCTTGTTCACGTTTTGAGAGGGAGAGTGCCACTTGAGCGAGAGACGTATCAAGGCCCACCGAGATGGGCTCACGAACTCCCACATATTTCAAATTATGCTTGGCCTTGACCAGAATTTGTCTTTCTCCTTCTGTCGCGTGAAGAAGATCTCTGAAAATGAATGTGTTTACATAGGGAGCGAGCATGGCCCCGCGACGGAAGAATTCATTGGCGCGAGGAAAACGGTTTGTCAGTCCTAAAACCTTTACTCCGAATAGATCAGAAGTGTGACAAGCGGCACATCCGAAAGTTAGGGCAACTCCGTCTGGCGTCTCCATGAGAGTAGCGCCCATCGGTAGTTCTTTTTCTTTTGATGTTAAAACCGGAAAAGCATTCGGTGTTTCAGTTTGAGTGTCAGTCGGGAAGTCATGAAGGCCCAACCACTTATAAACCTCATCCATGCTTTTAAATGGTGAAACGGTTTGAGTAAGTCTGTACAAGAGTTCACGAACCGGATCATTTGGTTTTGAATCGAAGAAATTTTTCAAAGGTTCATAAGGAATTCTAAGTTGGCTGACTGTCACTGGATAGAAAAGAGCGTGTCTTCGGCCATCCATGACTGTTTTTGAAAAGGCCCCTGGTGAAAGCTCGTAAATATTCTCTCGAGGACTCGTAACTTCAAAGTCCCTGGTCCAGTTGGGCTGGGCCAGAACCGAAGATGATATAGTAAATAAAAATAATTTAAGCAGGTGTTTTTTCATCGAAATATTTTTCTAGGCCGGACAACAAAGGTCAACTTCTCTTTTCTAACATTGCGAATGGGATTGAGTGTTAGAAAAAAAAACGTTTTGGTTGGTTGACGGGGGTCAGGTTTTTAAGAATCATGATTGGCGAAATCATAAGCCATGATTTCACCTCCCAGATTAATAAGGGCCATCGTCGTGACCGCGATGGCCTTTTTTATTTCTGATTCTGAATTTTAAGAAGTTCTGCCTCAAGCTTATCTGCATTCAAAGGCAATTGAAGGTAACCGTTAGCACCAGACGCAGTCTTGGCATGAAGCTTTGCTTTCTCAGGCGAGATCGCGCGCGCAAGGATCAAAGTTTTTGTGTGCGGAAATTTCTGTTTAATCTGAGCAGTCAATTGGTTCACTGCTTTTGCATTCACATCGTAGTTAAACACCACAACCTGAAATGTTTTTGAAGCAAGAAACTTATTCAACTCGGCCAGATCTTTTGCAAGATGATATTCAAATCCCTCGGGGAATTTGTCTTTGGACTTCTGGAAGAAATCAGACTGAAAATCGAAAAGAATCACAGGAAAAGAAGTTTTTGCTGCGACTGGTTTCACAGCTGCTTTAGCAACTGGAACAGGAGTCTTCGTTTGTGTTTTTGGTTTTTGAGCTAGAACTTTTTGAGCATACGTCTCACTATCAACGTCACCGACGTTGAACTCAAGTTCACTCGCGATATTGGCAAGGTCTTCTTCTTGTTTAAGCTTCTGCTTCTTTAGAGCGTTGAGGTCCAACACAACCGTTGGTTTGTCGTCCTCTTCAACATTCGACATCAGAGGGCTCCCATAGAACTGTATTTCAATATCTTACACCTATTCGGCTATTTTATCCTTGAGATTTAATAAGAAATACTTAAGAGCGTAAAGTAACTGTTCCTATGTCCGATAAGATTAATAAGGAAAGGTAATTATTAATGGCTTTTGACGATCTAGAACTCGAATTCGAAGACGAGGACGAGTCCAAAAAAAAGAAGTCAGATGCGGTCCATGAGGTCGTGGATCTTGAATTCCATGCCTCTGAAGCGTCTAAAAAGACCCCTCAGGCAGTGCCTGCCCGGGGACCGGCCACTTCACCCAATATTCCTAAAATACAAAATAAGATCGCAGAAGTTAAGAAACTAGCTGAGGCCCGCCCCACCAGTTCTCCCGCTCCTGTTCAACGCCCCACTAAGGTTTCTTCCATGTCCCAGTCCAATCCTTCGATTCAAGGTGCAACCGCTCTTAAAGAAGACAATGTTGTCGATTTAGAATCATCGCAGGTCGTTCAACTCCGCGAGCAAGTTCGAAAAGTGGAATTTGAAGCAGAGGTTAAAGTCGCTGTCGCTGAATTTAAGGCAGAGGTTTTGGGCGAAATGCTTGGCGATATGAAACTTCTCGAACATCAAATCGGGCAGTTGCTCGCTCGCATCAATGCTAAACATCCTGACGTCAAACAAGAAGCACTGATGATAAAAAAGCTTCTTGCCGATTTCACTGCTAAAAAAAGAAAATAAGCTCATACCTTCTTCAAGGATGAACTTATGCCACTTCTTTTAGTTCTTCTGTCCTTTGTAAGCTTTGCCTTCGCCGGATTTGATAAAGTAACAATCAAGAATTTGGAGCTGGCCTACAGTGCCCCTCACGGAAAAGGCACGGTGGAGAAAGTGACTCTTGGATTTTCTCTTGCCCCAGAAATTTATCCAATTGAGGTGAATCGCACTGCTGATTCCTTCGAACTCATGACTCCTTTTCTGGATGTGGCATGGAGAAATCCCTGGAAGTTCTTCCATGATCTGGAGAAACTCGAGACCAGAAAATTTAATCTCAGCGCGGGCGGAACAAAACACACTCTATCGACTCCATATCTTTCCATGCAACCACAAGAGCGGGGAGAGTATAAAGCTGAAAATGTCTCGGCCTCTTGTGAAGGTACATTCACTGGAAAATTAGACATCAGATTATTTGAGGACTGTCGTGAGAAGATGAATGTGGTGGCAAAGAGATTCGATGTCCCCACTGATTTTATTCTCTATCGTATTCTTCACGATGCTCCATCAGTGCCTCGGGAGATTGATGTTCCGACCTATGATCTGGAATTTAATTCGAAGAAGGGGGATTATTCACTTTTCTTCACCTTCAAGTATATTTTCCTCGCAAGACTTCGCGCATATGGACATTTTCAATACGAAAATAATTATAAAACTATCGCCATTAGAGTGGATCAGGTAAAATTCGGCTATCTTCCAGTGACAAGTTTTGTCTTAAGAAGACTAAAAGAAATTAACACCAATCCAAATGTGACGGTAGACCCTCCTTGGATTCGAATCAATGTAGGAAATGATGAAGGCCAATCGAACTAATATTGCAGGAATTGAAACTTTGACTGTTTTGGGTGAAGACCCAAGTGTGGCCGTAATCATGCTTCATGGTTACGGCGCTAATATGAATGACCTTTTCCCCCTGTGGGAATTGTGGCACGAAGAAAAGTTCAACTGGTATTTTCCGAATGGAGTTCTTCCTCTGCCTATGGGCTATTACGAAGGACGTTCTTGGTTTTCTATTGATATGGAAAAACTTGAGAAGGCCATGCGCGAAGGCACTCATCGCGATATGAAGGGTTCTGTCCCTCCGGAGTTAGACACAACTCTTCAGATGCTTGAGCATTTTGTCAGTGAAGTTTCTAAAAAACATAAGACCGTTATCCTGGGTGGATTTTCTCAAGGGGCCATGTGCACGTCGCATTTGGCAATGAAGGAGAGTTTGAAGTTAGATGGAATTGTTCTTCTATCTGGTGCTCTTCTTGCGGAAGACAAATTTCCTAAGGCGGCCCGAGCTCTTCCATTTTATCAGTCTCATGGCACACAGGATCCAATTCTTTCCATCGACGGAGCAAGAGATCTTGAAAAGAAGCTTCACTCGATGAATTTCACAGGAAAACTCCATGAGTTCAGAGGTGGACACGAAATCCCGGCCTCAGTCATTCATGAAGTAAAAATCTTTTTAAAACAATTTGTTTAATGTCTAAGAAGTAAATGAACTGTATCTTCCGTGGAACGCCCAAAGCTTTCACGGATGATCTCAAAGTTCTGATTGAATCTCGCACCACGAACCCCATAGTTCGAACCACAATATCCGCCGTAAATGTCCTTGATGTCCCAAAGATCTTTGACCGGATCGAGTCTTTCCGGATCTGCATATAAATAACGATAGTCTTTTGATGAAGTGAGAAACTCGTAAGAGAGTGTCAGCATCAATGAGGCCGCATAGGCCATATCTTTAGTCGCGCCTTCTTGCTCGAGTGACATGGCAAGGAAAAGCGGAACATAGAAGTGATAGATGTTGCGATTAAGGTGTTTGACGATTTCTGGTGGATAGAAAAGTTCACGGAAGTGTTCTTCTGAATTATCCAGAATCATATTAATGGTATCGATCACGCGACCTAACCATTCTTTATTGTTTTGAAAATTGGCGTTGCCGCGAGTTCCGGCCGTCTCTAAATAGGCGAGGTGGAGTTTCATGATGGAAGTGTCCTGAAACAATGTCGCCATGACGAGAGCCGTCATGTAAGGAGTCTTGTAATAACTTTGAGTAATTGCCCAAATATTTGGTCTCTCCGCCCGATTCACCAAATAACCATATAATCTTTGATTAAGATCATTCAGATATTGGCCAGTTCGAGGATTATTTAGAAGGACCAGAAGATTTGATTTAAAGGCCACGAATACAAATGAGCTGGGAGTCCAGCTTTCTTCACCACCTGGAGCAGGGGCGCGAAGTTTATCATGGGAAAAAATGATGTCGTAATCGAGAAGATCGATCATTTTCCTCACGGCCGCTCGACATGGGGCCTTTTCTCTCTCTAGCATATAGCGGTCACAGCGTTTTCCGATGACTGATGCCAGTGCTAGATTTCTGACACCTTCTTGTTCAGTAATAAATCGGAGTAAACCATTTGAACGACGAAGCGCAGTATTGCTAGTCGCAAAAACATTCACTGATAAAACCAAGAATGCGAGTACGAGAAAAAATAATTTCATGTAGGAAGCTTACTTGGCATACTCTAATGGTCAACTAAAATGAACTCACATTTCGCGTTAAGTCACCAATTCTTAACATTTGAAATTTCTGGGTTTTAAGATTTTCACTCGAAGTCAGATGTCTTATAATATCCGCAAACATCAACCCACTTTTACGAGTTAAATCTTATGACAGTTTCCAATGATTACTCCTATGTTTCATCTTCCGATAACGCTTTCATCGACAGCCTTTATACTGACTTTAAGAAAAATCCAGATTCAGTGGATTCTTCATGGCGCCAGTTTTTCCGTGGCGTTGAATTCGGTTTAAACCGTCCGGCCGAAGGTCAAGAAGCTGGTGGAGCAGTCGTTGGAAATCTTGGAAAAGAATTTAAAGTTTATCGTTTGATCGATGCTTACCGTTCACGCGGACATTTAATTTCTACGACGAACCCTATTCGTGAACGCATGAATCGTTTTCCTCGTCTTGAGCTTGAAGATCATGGTTTGACTTCTGCTGACCTTGAAGAAACTTTTGGTATTGGTGAAGTTGTAGGTCTTAAGAATGCAAAACTAAAAGATATCATTGGTCACCTTCGTAACATCTACTGCAGCACAATCGGTGTTGAGTATATGCACTCTAACGACACTGAAATTCGTGAGTGGTTCCAGAAGAAATTCGAAAACCAAGCAGCAGATAGAAACTTTGGTATCGATAAGAAAAAAAGAATTCTAACTAAACTTAACGAAGCAGTTGCTTTCGAAAACTTCCTTCATACAAAATACGTTGGTCAAAAACGTTTCTCACTTGAAGGCGGAGAAAATACAATCCCAGCATTAGACGCCATCATCAATAAATCTGCCACTCATGGTGTAGAAGAAGTTGTGATCGGTATGGCCCACCGTGGTCGCTTGAACGTTCTGGCAAACGTGATGGGTAAAACATACGAATACATCTTCAATGAATTTGAAGGCCAGGCAACTCCGGACCTTACAATGGGTGACGGAGACGTGAAGTACCACATGGGTTACGCTTCACAAGTTACGACAACAGGTGGCCAGAAAGTTTATCTAAAACTTATGCCGAACCCTTCTCACCTTGAAGCGGTTTCAGCGGTTGTTCTTGGTTACTCTCGTGCTCAAGGCGACACTCTTTACAAAGAAGATCCAAATAAGATTCTTCCAATCATCATCCACGGTGACGCTGCAGTAGCGGGCCAGGGTATCTGTTACGAAACTGTTCAGATGTCGGCCCTAAAAGGTTACAATGTTGGTGGAGCGGTTCACTTCGTGATTAACAACCAAGTTGGTTTCACGACTGACTTCGATGATGCTCGTTCATCAATCTATTCAACTTCAGTTGCTCGCGTTCTTGAAACTCCGGTGATTCACGTTAACGGTGATGATGCTGAAGCTGTTGTGTACGCAGTTGAACTAGCTTCTGAATTCAGGGCCAAGTTCCACAAAGATATTTTCGTAGATATGGTTTGTTACCGTAAGCACGGTCACAACGAGTCTGATGAGCCTAGATTCACTCAGCCTAAGTTCTACGCTCTAATTTCTAAACACGCTAACCCTCGTGAAGTTTATAAAGATAAACTTATCGAAGGGAAACAAATCGAAGCGCAACTTGCTGTGACGATGGAAGAACAATTCAAAAATCTTCTTCAAGAGCGTTTCAATATGGTGAAGCAGAAGCCGCTTCCATACCTTTATCAGAAGCCTGAAGAGCAGTGGAAGGCCTTCCGTCGTTCTACTCCGAAAGACTTCGACTATTCTCCGAAGACAGCGATCACGCTTGATACAATGGAGAAAGTTCTTAAAGGTCTGACTTCACTTCCTGCGAATTTTAAACCTATTCAGAAGATCGATAAGCTTCTTGAAGAGAGATCGAAGCGTTTTGCTGACGATCAACTTGACTGGGCACTGGCCGAGCACATGGCCTACGGTTCACTTCTTCTTGAAGGCATTAACGTTCGTATGTCAGGTCAGGACTGTATTCGTGGTACATTCTCTCACCGTCACGCGGGTGTGGTTGATGAGAACTCAAACACTCGTCACATCTTCCTTCAGAACTTTGCTGAGAAGCAAGGTAAGTACAAAATCTATAACTCACTTCTTTCTGAGTACGCAGTACTTGGATTTGAATACGGTTACTCACTAGGCTCTCCTCAGTCTCTTGCGATCTGGGAAGCTCAATTTGGTGACTTCGCTAACGGCGCTCAGACAATCATTGACCAGTTCATCTCTTCTGGAGAGTCGAAGTGGCAAAGACAATCAGGTGTTGTGATGATGCTTCCACACGGTTACGAAGGTCAGGGGCCTGAGCACTCGAATGCTCGTCCTGAGCGTTTCCTTCAGCTAGCTGCTGAGTGGAACATGGTAGTAGCAAACCTTACTACTCCGGCGAACATTTTCCATGCTCTTCGTCGTCAAGTGAAGTGGGACTTCCGTAAGCCACTTGTTATCTTCACGCCGAAGTCACTTCTTCGTCACCCTGATTGTGTTTCTCCTAAGAAGGACCTTATGGAAGGTTCGTTCCAAGAGATCATCGATGATGCTGACGTGAACGCTAAAGACGTTAAACGTCTTATTATGTGTACTGGTAAGGTGTTCTACGATCTAAAAGCAAAACAACAAAAAGATAAGCGTAAAGACGTGGCGATTGTTCGTCTTGAGCAACTTTACCCAATGCCAGAAGAGCAAAGCTGGAAGCTTCTTGAGAAATACAAGAACGCTGAGAAAGTGTGGGTACAAGAAGAGCCGAAGAACATGGGTGCTTTCACATTCCTACGTCGCTATGTTCAGTTTGATGATTTCAAACTGATTGCTCGTAAGTCTTCTGCTTCTCCTGCGACTGGATACGCAAGTGTTCACGCTCAAGAGCAGGCGAAGATCGTGAATGGCGCTTTCGCAGATAAAATTGAATCAGTATAAGCTGTTAAAAGGATAAGTTATGGTTGATGTAAAAGTTCCAAGTGTTGGTGAATCCATTTCTGAAGTAACGATCGCGAGCTGGCTTAAAAAAGACGGCGACATTGTTAAATTAGATGAAGCTATTTGTTCAATTGAATCAGATAAAGCGACACTAGAAATCTCTGCTCCCAAAGCAGGTAAATTGAAAATTTTAGTTAAAGAAGGCGAGACTGTTGCTATCGGTACAAAAGTTGCTGAAGTAGATGAAACGGCTTCTGCTGGTGCCTCAGCGCCGGCCGCTGCCGCTCCTGCTCCTGCGCAAGAGGCTCCCAAGGCCGCTGCGGCCCCGGCTTCAACTGGTGGCGATAAGAATTATCCATCTCCAGCTGCTTCTAAAATCCTTGCTGAGAAGGGTGTAGACGCTTCTTCGGTTCAAGGTTCTGGTAAAGATGGCCGCATCACTAAAGCGGACGCTATGGGTGCTCAGGCAGCTCCTGCAGGTGCAACTGCTTCAGATTCATCTCTTAAATCTCTCGCTCACCAGACAATGGCATCATCTTTCTCTCGCGAAATTCGTCGTGAGAAAATGACTGGTCTTCGTAAGACCATCGCTTCTCGTCTCGTTGCTGCTAAGAATACAACGGCAATGCTCACAACTTTCAACGAAGTTGATATGAGTGCTGTTATGGAACTTAGAAAGAAATATAAAGATTCATTCAAAGACAAGCACGGTGTTGGTCTTGGCTTCATGAGCTTCTTCACAAAAGCTGCTTGTGCTGCCCTTAAACAATACCCGGCCGTAAATGGCATGATTGATGGTAACGAAATCGTTTTCCACAACTATGCTGACGTTGGTGTTGCTGTATCAACTCCAAGAGGTCTAGTGGTTCCGGTAATCCGTAACGCTGAATCTATGGGAATGGCGGCGATTGAATCAAAAATCATTGAGCTTGCGACTCGCGCTCGTGACGGTAAAATTACAATTGAAGAAATGCAGAACGGAACATTCACTATTACAAACGGTGGTATCTTCGGTTCAATGCTTTCAACTCCGATCCTGAACGCTCCTCAATCAGCGATTCTTGGTCTTCACAATATCGTTGAGCGTCCAGTAGCGGTCAACGGTCAAGTCGTGATCCGTCCGATCATGTATCTTGCTCTTTCTTACGATCACCGTATTATCGATGGTCGTGAGTCAGTTTCATTCCTAAAAGCAGTTAAGGAAATGATCGAAGATCCTGCTCGTCTTCTTCTTGATATCTAATTCTTAGTTTAATCAGGGGCCCTTTTTGTAAGGGCCCATTTTTTTCAGGTGTATTATTTATGGAACAGTTTGATGTAGTAGTTATTGGCTCGGGTCCTGGTGGATATATTGCTGCCATTCGCGCGGCCCAACTTGGTTTTAAAACGGCCATCGTTGAAAAATATAAGACCCTTGGTGGAACATGTACAAACGTTGGTTGTATCCCATCTAAGGCGTGGTTAGATTCTTCTGAAAGATATCATGAACTGACTCATTCATTTGACGTTCACGGAATCACTGCCTCAGGTGTGAAGCTTGATGTGGTGAAGATGGGTGATCGTGTGGCGAAGGTTGTTGCTGACAACACAAGTGGCCTGAACTTTCTTATGAAGAAAAACAAGATCACAGTATTTCAGGGCCTTGGTTCTTTCAAAGACAAGAACACAATCTCTGTTAAAGGTGATTCTGAAACAAAAGAAATTCAGGGTAAAAATATTATTATTGCCACTGGTTCTAAACCTTCATCTCTTCCAAATGTAAAAATTGATAAAGAAAGAATCATCACTTCGACTGAAGCTTTGAAACTTAAAGAAGTTCCAAAGCACATGATCGTAATTGGTGGTGGTGTTATTGGTCTGGAGATGGGCTCAGTATTTAAGCGCCTGGGTGCAAAAGTTTCTGTGGTTGAATTCGCTGATTCCATCATCGCGACTATGGATGCTGACCTTGGAAAAGAGCTTAACAAAGTTCTAAAAAAAGAAGGCATGGAGTTCTATCTTGGCCACGGCGTAACAGATGTTATCCGTAAAGGTAATGAGCTAACAGTTAAGGCCAAGGCAAAAGCTGATGGCTCTGAAGTTGAACTTAAAGGCGACTACGTGCTTGTGGCCGTAGGTCGTCGTCCATACACTGAGGGCCTAAACCTTGAGGCCGCGGGCCTTCAAGTTGATGAGCGCGGACGTGTGGCCGTGAATGATCACCTTCAAACTGCTGTACCTCATATCTACGCCATTGGTGACGTGGTTAAAGGTGCCATGCTTGCTCATAAAGCTGAAGAAGAAGGCGTTTATGTGGCCGAGCTTATCGCGGGCCAGAAGCCTCACGTAAACTACAACTTGATTCCAGGTGTTGTTTATACTTGGCCAGAGGTTTCAGCAGTTGGTGCTACTGAACAAGAGCTAAAACAAAATGGTGTTCAATATAAGGTAGGGAAGTTCCCATTCGTGGCCTCTGGTCGCGCCAGAGCTTCAAATGAGAAAGATGGTTTCATCAAGGTTCTTGCTGATAAAAACACAGACGAGATCCTGGGTGTTCACATGATCGGTCCACGAGTGGCCGACCTTATTGCAGAAGCAGTGATCGCGATGGAATTCCGTGCTTCGGCCGAAGATATCGGTCGCTCATGCCACGCTCACCCAACTTATGCTGAGGCCTTCAAGGACGCTTGTTTAGCGGCCTCTGAAAACCGCGCTCTGAACATGTAATTCTCCTTCGGGCACCTTCTAAAGGTGCCCGATTTCAGATACTTAATGCACTTTTACTTTCACTGGCGAAAGTGATTAAACTTTGATCATACTACAAAGCTTTTTCACTCTTAAACCCATTCATCTTTATTCGTTTTACAATAGGGCATGCGATTTATTTTGATGCTGTCCCTACTTACTTTTTCATTTTCTGGATTTGCCCAATCGAAGGCCACTCAGAAACTGTTTAAATCCATTCAAAAAAACGATGTAGTGCTTGCTCAAAGCGCGCTCTTAGAAGGTGCGGATGTGAATGGCATTGATGACTTTAAAAAACCTACAACCACAGTTCTTATAGAAGCGGTAAAACATAAACGAGATAAAATTGTGTCTCTGCTGTTAGGCTCCCGCGCAGATGTGAATCAACGAAGTCCTAAAGATTTCCTGACTGGTCTCATGATTGCTTCCAAGAACAATGATGCTCGCATTTTGAAGATTCTCCTCGCAAGCGATGCTGATGTTAATTTAGAAAATCTAAGAGGCGAAACGGCCCTTCATATTGCGGCCTTTAATAATTCAACCGACGCAGGAAAACTTCTCATTTCTTCTCGTGAAATTGACGTGAATGCGGGTGGGGAAAATTGTGCACTTGTAACCGCCGCCAAAGAAGGTCATTCAGGTATGACAATTCTTTTAAAGAGCGTAGTGAATCCGGTTTGTCTTGAAAAAGCACTTCAGAGTGCAGAGAAAAATAACAAAGATGTGATCGTCAGAATTTTAGGCCGCTAGATTCATTTCAGAGTATTTCTTCGCTTCCAACCATTCTTTTACTTTGTCTGCATTATCGATAAAAAAGTAGGTCTTCTTACCTGTTTTGGTTTTAATCGTAAGACTTGCGAAGGACTGTTTTTCCTCACTGACTTCAACACTCAAAATATCTTCGTATCGAATGGAATGCTTGAAAGAAAAAAACTGACTATGCAGCTCGTGCTCATCAAAAAAGACCTGGTGACGAAGATCGTAAGTAACGAAGCTTAGGATCATGAGAGAGAGAAATCCACCAAGCACCATCACACTTAAGTTTGTGATTTCAGAGGGCCCTAATTTGACGATGGCATAGCATTGAATGGCATAACAGAAGACGATAAAGGGGACCACTCGGACCATATGATCCAAATGCTTCTCTCGGGTAACTTGCAATGATTTTTTTACCTCGTTCATTGTTTGTCTATTCGGAGTTATTTTTGGTTTTATGAGAGAATTTTTTGAACTCAAAAAAGGACCTGAAAATAGATGACTAAATTCGACGAATCTTGGGAACTGCACCGTCTGATGGAGCTCAAATCTTATGAGATCCTGGATACTGAAAGAGAACCCGCCTTTGATCAAATAACCTCATTAGCTTCCGTTATTTGCGGAACACCGATAGCAGTTATTAGTCTTTTGGATGCCCAAAGACAGTGGTTTAAATCTGCAGTTGGCCTTGACGCCACTGAGACTCCTCGTTGTGTTTCTTTCTGTGATCATGCCATCCGACAAGACGGCATCATGGAAATTTCAGATGCAACTTCTGATCCACGCTTTAGTGGTAATCCACTGGTGATTGATGCTCCATATATACGTTTTTATGCTGGTGCACCTTTAATCTCTCCTAATGGACATGCACTTGGCACTTTATGTGTCATTGATGATAAACCCGGCTCTCTTTCTGAAAAGCAAAAGGCCTCGCTCATGCATCTTGCCGAGCAGGTTGTGGCCCAAATGGAACTTCGTAAGAAGAATCTTGAATTGACCGCGGCCAAAAGAAAGCTTGAAGACCAGCAAGAGCTTTTGATCAATAAGGCGAAACTTCAAACCATTGGAGAACTGACTGGTGGAATCTGTCATCAAATCAGTAATCCTCTGACCATCATTGTTGGTCGCGCAATGATGCTTCGTTTGCGACTGAAAGAAAAAGATGTCGCAAGCAAAGAAGAAATCATGAGTGAGCTCGATGTGATTGATCAAACCGTCAATCGCGTCTCGAGTGTCTTAAAAGCACTTAAGACCTATTCCAAAGATATGGGGGAGGAAGTCACTGAATGCCATTTGGAAGATTTGGTGGAAGATAGTCTGCTGCTCATGAAGAGTCGTATGGATAAGATTGAAGTAGATATCGACACTGAAAAACGTCTCAAAATTAAAGTGAATAAGAATCAACTTACCCAGGTGATCTTAAATGTCATAGGGAACTCGGTTGAGGCCCTCGAGAATCATGGCAATAAACAGATTTCTGTTTCGGCCTGGAGTGACGATAAGCACGCTTACCTTGATATTAAGGACAATGGGCCCGGCATTAAAAACACCGACGCACAAAACGTGTTCGTTCCGTTCTTTTCAACGAAGCCACTTCATTTTGGGATTGGACTTTCGAATGCCAAAGCATACCTAGAGCAAAATCAAGGGAAACTCCTGCTCTTAAAAGAGCAGGGTCCTACTACATTTAGGATTCAAATTCCTAAGGCCTCTTAGATTTCTTTTTTTGAATATAGTTTTCGATCAATTCCGGTGAATCCACATGGTGAAGCCGGATTGTACTTCCGTCATGGGCGTGAAGAGTCACTTGTGCATAGTGAAAACGCGACTTCTTAATCTCTACGTGAACCACATTCTGATAAAGCATTTCTTCTTTGATCTTCAAAAGATCAAAGCGGGCCTCAATGTAATTGGGTTTCAGGATCACTTTGTGATGAATATCGTAAAAGTGATACAGAAGAATAATCAGTGCCAGACCCACACCTAAGAAAACATTCATGTCATTTGAGAGGTGAGGAGGGGCAAACTTCTGATAAATGTAAACTTGTGCGAGGTAAAGGACGACAAGGAACGGGGTCAAGCGCGCCATGTAGCGCTGATGATTGTTACGAGTGATTTGCATTAAAAACATCCTGTTTTATATGATGCATCATCTTCGTCTATTACAAATTATCCTTCAAGGGAGAAGATTTGAAATTTTGAATGATGGAAAGAGTCGGGTAATCGAAAAGTTCGTTATGCCAAACTCACGGAATTGCATAGTCAGTATTTCTCTAACAGGTTAGAATATCTCATAAATTTTTCAAGGGAGTGAACAGTGTCAGACAAGAGACTCGATACTTTTAAAACTCGCCAGACCCTGAAGGTCGGCAATAAATCTTACGACTACTTTTCACTTAAAGCAGCTCAAGCAGCTGGTGTGGGTGATGTAGAAAACCTTCCATACTCGCTGAAAGTGTTGATGGAAAACCTTCTTCGTAATGAAGATGGTTTCACTGTTTTCGGTGACGACATTAAGGCCATGGGCCAATGGACGAAAGACAAGAAGTCGACTCGCGAAATTAACTACTATCCTGCTCGCGTTCTTATGCAGGACTTTACTGGTGTACCAGCGGTAGTTGATCTGGCAGCTATGAGAGATGCCATGAAAGCAGTTGGTGGTAATCCTCAAAAAATTAACCCTCAGGTTCCAGTTGATCTGGTAATCGATCACTCAGTGATTGTTGATTACTCTGCAACTCCGGATGCATTCACAAAAAACATGAACCTTGAATACGAAAGAAACGGCGAGCGCTACAAGTTTCTTAAGTGGGGACAAAAAGCATTTAAAAATTTCCGCGTAGTTCCTCCTGGTACAGGTATCTGTCACCAAGTGAACGTTGAATATCTTGCTCAAACTGTTTGGACAAAAGAAGAAGATGGTAAGACCATCGCTTACTGTGACACTTGCGTTGGTACAGATTCACACACAACTATGGTGAACGGTCTTTCTGTTCTTGGTTGGGGTGTTGGTGGTATTGAAGCAGAAGCCGCGATGCTTGGCCAAGCTGTTACAATGCTTATTCCAGAAGTTGTTGGTTTCAAACTTACTGGTAAAACTAAAGAAGGCGTAACTGCAACTGACGTAGTTCTAACTGTTACAAATATGCTTCGTAAAAAAGGCGTAGTTGATAAGTTCGTTGAGTTCTTCGGTCCTGGTCTAAAAGATCTGACTCTTGCTGACCGTGCAACAATTGCAAACATGGCCCCAGAATACGGTGCTACTTGTGGTTTCTTCCCGGTTGATGAAAAAACGATTGAATATCTTCGTTTCACAGGTCGTGATGAAGAGCGCGTTCAACTTGTTGAAGCTTACGCAAAAGAGCAAGGTTTCTGGAGAAACGATTCTAAAGATCCTATCTTCACAGACACTCTTGAATTAGATCTTTCTACTGTTGAGCCATCACTTGCTGGTCCTAAGCGTCCTCAAGACAGAATCGCTCTCTCAAACATCTCTGAAGGTTTCAAAAAAGACCTGGTTTCTGAAACTGGTTTCAAAGTAAAAGCTGACGACGCTAACGTTGCTCAGAAAGTTGATGGTAAGGATTTCACAATTACTCACGGTGATGTGATGATCGCTGCGATCACTTCTTGTACAAATACATCTAACCCATCAGTTCTCATCGCTGCTGGTCTAGTTGCTAAAAAAGCAAACGCTCTTGGTCTTACGAAAAAGCCATGGGTGAAAACTTCTCTGGCCCCGGGATCTAAAGTTGTAACTGATTACCTTGAGGCCGCTGGTCTTCAACCTGAACTTAACAAGCTTGGTTTCAACCTTGTTGGTTACGGTTGTACAACTTGTATCGGTAACTCAGGTCCTCTGGCCCCTGAACTTTCTAAGGCGATCAAAGACGGTAACCTTACTGCGTCAGCAGTTCTTTCTGGTAACCGTAACTTTGAAGGCCGTGTATCTCCAGACGTTAAAGCCAACTACCTTGCTTCACCTCCGCTAGTTGTTGCTTACGCAATCGCTGGTAACGTGAAACTTGATCTTACTAAAGATCCAATCGGTAAAGGTTCTAACGGTAAAGATGTTTACCTAAAAGACATCTGGCCTACTTCACAGGAAATCTTCGAAGCTTCGAAGGCAATTACTCCTGCGATGTTCAAATCTCGTTACTCTGACGTGTTCAAAGGTGATGAGTTCTGGCAGAAGGTTCCAGTATCTGAAGGCGAAACTTACGCTTGGGATTCTGCTTCGACTTACATCAATAACCCTCCATACTTCAAAGGTATGAAGAAAGATCCAGAAGCGATCAAAGATATCGTTGGTGCAAATGTTCTTGGTTTATTCGGTGATTCAATCACGACTGACCACATTTCTCCTGCTGGTTCATTCAAGCCTGAAACTCCGGCCGGTTCATACCTGGTTGGCCGTGGTGTAAAACCAGCGGACTTCAACCAATATGGTGCTCGTCGTGGTCACGATGAAGTTATGACTCGTGGAACATTCGCTAACATCCGTCTTAAAAACGAGATGGTAAAATCTGGTAAAGAGGGTGGATTCACAACATACATCCCAACTGGTGAAGAAACGACCATCTATGATGCTTCAATGAAGTATCAAGCAGCTGGTAAACCACTCGTGGTTCTTGCTGGTAAAGAATACGGTACAGGTTCATCTCGTGACTGGGCAGCGAAAGGTACTCGTCTACTAGGTATTAAAGCTGTTATCACTGAGAGCTTCGAGCGTATTCACCGTTCTAACCTTATTGGTATGGGTGTAATTCCTCTTCAATTCACTGGTGGTGCTACTCGTAAATCACTTAACCTTGATGGTTCTGAAGAAATCACAATCCACGGTCTGGCCGATATGAAACCTAAAGCTCAACTGAACGCTGAAATTAAGCGTAAAGATGGCTCGGTTGAAAAAGTGGTTTTCCACTCTCGTATCGATACGGCCAACGAACTTGAGTACTACAAAAACTCAGGTATCCTTCACTACGTTCTAAGAAAGCTAAATGCTTAATTGAGAATAGGGGGCCGTTCTGGCCCCCTATTTCTTGTCAACACACTCCTAAGCGTTAATAATAGATGAGTTAAGTCGTTTATCCACTGTCACCAAAGGACAAGTATGGGTAGTCATGCACTCTATTCATTAAAAAATTCTCGTGTACTTATAACCGGCGCTTCCTCAGGGATTGGCCGTGCTATGGCGTTTTCTATGGCCATGCGTGGTGCTCATCTCTTTCTTCTTGCCCGTCGTGAAGAAAAACTTTTAGAAGTGAAGTCCGAAATTCAAACAGAGTTTCCGAATGTGAAAGTTGATGTCATTGCTTGTGATGTAAATGATTCACACGCTGTGGAACTCATCAAAAAGATCACGGAAGAAAAAGTCGATGTTCTGGTAAACAATGCTGGGCTTGCTCTTGGCCGCGAAAAACTTGAACTCTCGCAGCTCACGGATATGGAGCAGATGATCAGCACCAATATCACGGCAAACTTCAAACTTGTTCACCTGACACTTCCTTGGATGTTAAAAGCAGGGAAGGGAGACATTATTAATTTGTGTTCTGTGGCCGGACATTACACCTATCAGGGTGGGGCGGTTTATTGTGCCACAAAACATGCAGTAAATGCTTTCACCCGTGTTGTTCGTGAAGAAACGGCCGGGAAAAATATTCGTGTTATGCAGATTTCACCCGGAATGGTGAACACGGAATTTAGTAAAGTTCGCTTTAAAGGTGATCAGAAAACTGCCGACTCAGTCTATGCCGGGATGGTTCCTCTTGAGGCGGATGATATCGCTCGCATGATGACATTCATGCTCGAGCAACCTCGTCACGTCGTGATTGATGAAATTATTACGATGCCGACGGACCAGGGAAGTCCCACTACAGTGGTAAGGAAGCACTCGTGAAAGTTATTGATGCTATTACCGTTACTTCAACGGATGTAAAACGCCAGCAGATTCAGTTTGATGAAACGACTGGATTGATTGTGGCAGTAGGGGACTTGAACCTTACACCTGATTATAGTTTTGGAAATGATTGTTACTTATTCGCAGGAATGGGGGACGTACATATTCATGCCCGTGAGGATGTCTCGGGCAAAAATAATTATAAAGAAGATTTCACCAGCGCTCGTGCTGCCCTTCACAACGGAGGACTTTGTCACGCGGGCGATATGCCGAATAACCCAGTTCCACCTGTGGATGATAAAAGTTATGAAGCAAAAGTTAAACTCGCTGAAAAGGTCGACGGAGAAATCTGGGCCTATGCGGGAATAGGCCCGGAAACAAAACCTCTAAGCTACCCTGTTCCTTATAAGGTCTACATGGGTCCATCGATTGGAGAGTTGTTCTTTAAAGATCTTCCAACTCTGGAACACACGCTTGAGAATTATCGCGGCGAATGTGTAAGTTTTCACTGTGAAGATCCGCTTATTCTTGAGGCCCACAAAAGTGCCACTCATCACCATGATCGACGTCCGGTGGAGGCAGAAGTTATCGCCACAAAAGACGCTCTCATGATGATTCAAAAATTTAATCTTAAAGGGAAACTCTGCCACTATAGTTCTGGTGAAGGTCTTCGTCTTATTCGTGAAGCTCGTACACAAGGTGTGGAAGTTCAGATTGAAGTGACTCCACAGCACTTGTTCTATGATATCGAACACATTCTTGAAAAAGATCTTAAGGTCTTTCAGATGAATCCACCGATTCGTCATGAATATGATCGTTCCGCACTTCTGATGGCCCTTAAAAATGGCGAGATTGATTTTCTTGCCACTGATCATGCTCCTCATACCCATGAGGAAAAAGAAAAAGGCACATCTGGATTAACTGGTCTGGATACGTTTGGACCCTTCGTGACCTGGCTGATTAATGACCAGGGCCTCGATCCAAAACTTATTGCTAAAGTGGCGGCAGAAAATCCTGGAGACTTCTATAATCAGTTCCTGCCAAGCTGGCAGAAAATTTCTAAAGCATTCACTGGCATGGGTAATGGTCTTGGATATTTAAAACCTGGTTTCAGAGCTAACTTTTCGATTCTCAATATGAAGCGTCCACTGACAGTGGCAGCTGACAATCTAAAAACGAAAGTTGGCCACTCGCCATTTATGGGTGTGACTTTTCCTGGTTCTGTAGAAGCTCTCTTTATCGGGGGTAAAAAGGTATGAAAATGATCGTTGGAACCCTGGTTGTTTTTGCTTTTCTCTTTGTGGGCATCATCGCCTGGAGTGCCTATCCATGGAGCATTGGTGAATCAACCGCCGAGTTTGAAGTTCATCATATTGATCCGGAAGTCATGGTTGATATGGAAGATCGTCCTTCAGTGGTAAAAGTTCTTACCTGGAACATTGGGTATCTTTATGGCCAGGGTTCTGAAGGTCCGGGCTATGAGCACCGTGGGAAAGAATATTACGAAGAAAAATTAAAAGAATTTGCTCAGCAAATTAAAGACTGGAATCCGGACGTCATCTGTCTTCAGGAAGTGGACTTTGAATCTTCTCGTTCAGGGGATTTGAATCAGGCCCAGTATCTGGCTGCGAAGGCGGGATATCCCTATGTGGCAGAGGCCGTGTCTTGGGACGCCAATTACATTCCATTTCCTTACTGGCCATTGAAAAACAATTTTGGCCGTGTGAAATCCGGGGGAGCGATCCTTAGTAAATACCCTTTAAAAAACCACTCAGTCACCCTACTTGAAAAACCTCAGTCTCAGCCTTGGTGGTATAACCTTTTCTATCTACATCGCTATTTCCAGACTGTGACGATTGAATTGGATGAAAAAGAATACAAAATCGTAAACCTTCATCTTGAGGCCTTTGATAAGATTGACCGCTTAAAGCAAGTTGGGCAGCTCGTGGATAAAGTGAAGCGTGAGGGAATTGATTTTGTGGCCGGGGACTTTAACATGCTTCCAGCAAGTGCCACGAAACGCTCAAAATTCTACAATGAAGACGATTATGAGAACGATGCGAGCTATGAAGGGATGCAGGTCTCGAAGCTTTCTGAGGTCGTTCCTGATGATATTTACGCGAAAGACGAGAAGACTTATTTCACGTTTCCGGCCTGGGCACCAGATCGTCGACTTGATTATATCTTCTATAAACCGGGCCTTAAAATGATGAGGGCCGAAGTTTTAAGTTCGGCCCTCTCGGATCATTTGCCCCTTAGGGCCACATTTCAAATTGGTTCACCAAAGTTTAATCCATATTCACAATAATTTTTTGACCAGGGTAGATTGAGCGCTGCTTGAGAGAGTTGATCTTTACAAGCGCCTCGATCGGCTGGTTAAACTCACGAGCAACCTTCGTCAGGTGATCGCCTTTTCTTACTGTATAGATACCTTTCTGAGTACCTGGAAGAACGATTTTTTGTCCTACCTGAATCTGACCACGCTTTAGATTGTTGGCCGTTTTAATTTTTGAAACATTTAGATCAAACAAACGGGCAAGGTCTGTCAGATTATCACCACGCTTAACTTTATAAACGATTGGCCTGTTAGTAACTTTAACTTTTGGAGTTTGGGCCACAGTACGAGTTGCAACTTTTTGCTCATCTCTTTCCTCAAGCTTCAGTCGTTGACCGATTTTTACTCTTGTTCTCCAAGATTTGAAATCATTGGCCATCGCCAGTTCTCTTGGCGTCATGTTGTACTTACGGGCAATTGATACAAGAGTTTCGCCACGACGAACATGGTGAAGTTTAGGTTTTACTTCTGTTTCAACTTTAGCTTCTTTTTCAACATGGGCCGTGCGGCGGTTTAGATCACGACGAGATTCAGGTTTTGAAAATTTTGCCACTTCAACTGGAGCTGCGATTTCATCCAGGCGGTAGCTGTACTTAGATTTTGGCACGCGAAGGTAGTAAGTACCTGCGAAGTGTCTTGGAGTTGAAGTACGACGAAGTTCAGGGTTAAGTTTCTTTAAAAGAGCAACGTCGATATTCATACGACGAGCAACTGAAACAAGAGAGATGTTCTTCTTAACTGGTTTAAGCTCAGTTAGATCAAAAAGACGGTGTTTTTTCTTAGGGATGACGAAACCGTATTTTTCAGCGTTATTTACTACGTGCATGGCCGCAAGAACTTTTGGAACGTAGTTAATTGTTTCAGAAGGAAGATGTTTGTTACGAGAAAGCTCATAGAAGTCACGTGTTCCGTGCTTCATAATTCGGCGGATGATTCCGTATTCACCAGCATTGTAGCCAGCAAGAGCAAGTTCCCATGAAGATAGAACGTTATGCATGTCTTTAAAGTACATTGCTGCGGCCTTTGTAGACTTGAATAGATCTTGTCTTTCATCAATTTCAGACGTGATTTTTAGACCATAACGAGCACCTGTGCCACGGATGAATTGCCAAGGACCCACTGCCGAAGCATGAGAGCGAGCGCCTAGGTAATAACCAGATTCAATAAGGCCAACGAAATAAAGTTCTTTCGGAAGACCGTGGGCCTCAAAGATCGCCTCAATGTGATGACGATATTCTTCACCGTTATTGATAAAACGTTGCATACGATCACGGTTTTGTTTTGTGAAGTAATCTACCCAAAACTGCATACGCTTAGTGTTTTTCTTTGCGAGGAAGTTACGTGCGTAGGGAACTTCGTTATTTTCAGAATCGGGAAGCTCTTTATCGATTTCAGCGTCACCAACAGTTGTTTTGATGGAATCATCATCCGCATCGGCCTCGGCCATCTCGTGAGTATACTCACCGTTTTGTTGGGCCTTTTCAAAAACTTCATCATCTTCGATTTGAACAGTTTCCATGAGACTGCTCATTTCGCGAGACGGAGTTTTTTTCATTTGGGAACAGCTCATTAAGAGCATCGATGAAAGCGTAAGCGTAGAAAGAACAGATATTTTCTTCATGAAAAAGAACCTCGCAGCGGTTTTAGACGTCTTGTCAGATTATTTTATGATAGCACTCAGGATTGTCTTTGCAACAAATCTTAGTAGGAAAAATCATCCTTTGTGGAAACATCACTTTTTCATATAATCAATGAATGGACAGTGAAGTAAAAAGTGAATCAAAAATTATTGGCTGGCGTGAATGGGTCTCAATGCCAAACCTGGGTCTGGTTGCCATCAAAGGCAAAGTAGATACTGGTGCGAAAACGTCAAGCTTGCATGCGTTTGATATTGCCCTCGAAAAGAAGGGTGCTAAGACCTATGTGAACTTCAAGGTTCACCCGATTCAAGGTGACTTCACCGTGGTAGTTTCTTGTCGTGCCCCTCTGGTGGATATCCGTTCTGTTACTGATTCCGGTGGCCACAAGGAAGATCGTTATGTCATTCGCACGACAATGGTTCTGGCCAATATCAAAAAGAAGATTGAGCTGACTCTTTCAAACCGCGAGACCATGAAGTTTCGCATGCTGATTGGCCGTGCGGCCTTGAAGCACTTCTATATTGATCCGACTCAATCTTATCTGGCCGGGAAAACCATCAAGCAGAAGCGCTTCATTAAGGAAGTTAAGGCGATGCGGGGTAAAGCCTAGCGTGGGCCTCATCAATCTTTGCTGCGACGATGAAGTCATTTTCGACCAGGTTATTATTGGTATGGGTCCAGAGTTCGATATCGCAGTGGCCCCATCCTAAATGGATTTCCGGGTGATGCTTTTCTTCCTCTGCAATTCGACCCACTTCATTGGTAAATTCCAGGGCACGTTTAAAATTTTTAAATTTAACATCGCGACGTATGCGTGAGTTGTTCTCTGTCAGTTTCCATTCTGGAGAGAGGGACTTTAAGAGACGTTCTTTTTCTTCCTGTGAAAGTGGTGGAACGTAAGTTGAGCATGGAATACATTTTTTATCTTTAAGATCCATATCTTTTCTCCTAGACTCGAAAAAGTATCCTTTATTTATCAGGAGTCGTAAATGCGTGCTGTCTTGTTGTTGATGCTTTTGCTCGGTTGTTCTCACAAGGTGAGAATTGTTGCGCCGACTGCAGTTGAACCTCGAGTTGCTCATGAAGCAAGTGCCAAAGAAGTGATGGTTGCGACCCAAGGTCAGGCCACAACACGTGCTGCTCTAAAAATCTTTAATCAAGGCGGAAATATCATCGATGCTTTCGTCGCTGCCTCATTTGCCATCTCAGTTGAGCGTCCTCATTCAACAGGAATCGGTGGCGGTGGATTTCTTTTATACTTTGCTAAAGAAGAAAATAAGGTCTACGCGTTCGATTTCCGCGAAGTGGCCCCACTTCTTGCGACATCTAATATGTACTTAACAAAAAAAGGTGATCCACAACCACTTCTTTCACAAGAAGGTGCTTTAGCAGTGGCGACTCCGGGATTGGTAAAAGGTCTTTACGAGATTCATGGCCGTTTCGGTAAACTTCCTTGGAAAGATACAATCAGGCCAGCGATTGAACTGGCCCGCAATGGTTTCCCTCTTTATGAACAACTTCAAGAGGCCCTGACTGATCGTCGTTCTCTTTTACAAATGGATCCTGAGGCCAAAAAAACATTTTTTACTCAAGACGGAAGAGTGCCTCTTCTGGGAACCATCATCTATCAAGAGAACTTGGCCAAGACACTTGAACTTATTGCAGATAAAGGTGAAGAAGGTTTCTATAAAGGCAAAGTCGCCGATGCTATCATTAAGACCGTTAAAAAGAAGCGTGGTCTATTAACTCATAAAGACTTTAAGGCCTATGAAGTCAAAGAACGCGAGCCAGTCACGGGTGCCTACAAAGGTCTTAAAATTTTCTCAATGCCACCTCCAAGTTCAGGTGGGATTCACGTGATTCAAATTCTTAAAATGCTTGAGCCACATGACTTGAAAGATAAAGGACCTCAATCAACTGAAGCGGTTCATTTAACTGCCATGGCCATGCAGAGGGCCTTCATTGATCGCGCCAACTATTTAGGTGATCCTGACTTTAATCCAGTTCCAGTCAAAGAACTTCTGAATGAAAAGTATTTAAAAAAACTTTCCCGTTCTATTGATGTTGAGAAAGCGACTCCGGCCGATAAAGTAAAGGCGATTCCGCTTCCTTATGAGTCTTCAGATACGGTCCACTTCTCAATCGCGGATAAGGAAGGAAATCTTGTTGCCTCAACTCAGACCATCAACGGATGGTTTGGTTCAGGTGTGATGGCCCAAGGTACAGGTATTGTTCTTAACAACGAAATGGATGACTTCGCTCAAAAAGCAGGAGCTCAAAACCTATTTGGTGCTGTTGGAGGGAGGAATAACTTAGTTCAACCAAGAAAGCGTCCACTCTCAAGCATGTCTCCCACGATCATGACAAAAGACGGTCAACCTTTCATGGCGGTTGGGTCACCATCGGGAACTCGAATCATTACTTGTGTGGCCCAAACAATTCTGAACTCTGTTGAGTTTGAAATGCCTCTTTATGAAGCGGTTGCCGCCACTCGTATTCACCAACAATGGTTGCCGGATCAGTTAAAGATCGAAGCTCCTTATCTTGATCCAAAAGTTGAGAAAGAACTAAAGGACCTGGGCCATAATGTGGTTCATGAAAGACTTGGTTGTTCAATTCAGGCGATTAAGAAAACGAAGAAGGGTTGGGACGGAGTAAGTGATCCGAGAGGAGAAGGTCTCGCTCTCGGATTGTAAGATTTATTTTTGATACATGGGATCTGTATGCTGAAGCCATATAGGTCCCATCGGTGCAGGAAGATTCGTTTTATCGAAAACCACACCCTGGGCCATCTGATTCTTTTCCACTGAATAGTAAGTTTGTTTTAATTCGATTTTCTTTTTAACCCAATCATTCATCTTGTCCGGATTCCAGAACGTCAGAAGCTTATGCTTCTCTTTGTCCGTGGCCCATTTATCTCCGTGGGTAAGGACTTTAAATAAGCTTACTCCTTCATCTGTGACAGGAGGCCCGGCGAGTTCAAGAGGAATGTAGATAGATTGTGACCAACTATCTTTCATCTCTTGTTCCATGACTCCGGCCACTTCAAGGAAGCTCACACCAAAGGCCGAACAACCTGAGCCTTCACCATAGCGAGGACGATTCGCAAGACCATAATAGCGGCCCACATTTTTCTCACGGTACTCATTTAGGTATTGAGTTGTGCGCTTACACTGGCCGTCGTTTAAAAGGAATTTTGTGAATGTGACTTTTCCTTCAGAGAGTAAACTGTTCAGTTCATCTTTTAAATCTTGAGACTTCTCGAGCTCTCCTTCAAAGCTGTGATAGAGAATCCCTAGACCCCTTTGATTTACCATAAGCTGAGTCACCGGATCCAAGCTCTTGCCAGACATGCCAGTTAGTTCATACTGATCACCACATTTAAGTTCCACAAAAACGTGGCCCATAAATCGGGAGTCGAAGCTTAGTTTGTTTTTCACCGCAGATTTCAGGACCGCCGAAGGGGAGGACCAATCATATCCTTTGGGTGAAGGTTTAAAAAAAAGGGTCATTTCATTCTTTGCCCAAGAGCTTCCGGACAAGAGAAGAGCTGTAAATATGAGGTTTTTCATAAATCCATTTTCTCTCCGCTTTAAACTTCTTACGAGGAGGGAAAAATATGCTTTCTCTATTGAATTTTCTCTTTTTGATCGAGATATTAGACCCCATGAACTGGGAGCTTTTCGGAATTTCTATTTATGTCGTCGGGATGATTGGATTGGGATTTTATTTCTCAAGACGAATCAAGAACCAGGACGATTACTTCTTAGGTGGCCGTACACTGGGGCCCCTGCTCGCTACGTTCGCCATCTTTGCTACCTGGTTTGGTGCCGAAACCTGTATCGGGACTGCAGGAGCAGTTTATCAAAATGGTCTATCAAGTATTCATGCTGATCCCATGGGTTACACTATTTGTTTATTAGTCATGGGTCTCTTCTTTGCCAAGGTGTTATGGTCAAAGAAGATCACAACAATCCCTGATCTGTTCCGCCATCGGTATTCACCTTCAATTGAAAAGCTCACGGCCCTTTTACTCATTCCTAGTTCGGTCATCTGGGCGGGTGCTCAGGTGCGGGCCTTGGGTCAGATTGTTCATGCTACGACTGACTTTGGTCCTGTACTGGCCGTAACCGTGGCCGCCATTGTGGTTATCATTTACACCATGTGGGGTGGGATGCTCGCAGACGCTTATGCGGATCTCATTCAAGGTATCGCCATTATTATGGGTCTAATTTTTCTTCTCTGTTCTGTGATTTATGATTTAGGTGGAATTGGTGCTGCCCTTTCAACTATCCCGACTGATAAATTGAGTCTGGGTGGGGGAGATATGCTTCATTTGAGTTTACTCGGAAAGATGGAGTTGTGGCTTGTTCCGATTTTTGGATCCATCATGACTCAGGAACTAGTGAGTCGTGTGGCCGCCAGTCGTTCATCTCATGTTGCAAGAAACTCTACTCTTAGAGCTGCGAGCATTTATTTCCTGGTGGGATCAATTCCGGTGATCATTGGTCTTATTGGTGTGAACTACATGCCGGGATTGAAAGATCCGGAAACTCTTATGCCGGTTCTCGCGAAAAATCATCTTCACTATGTTTTCTATATTATTTTTGTGGGTGCACTTATCTCGGCCATCCTTTCAACGGTTGATACGACTCTTCTTGCGAGTTCAGCACTATTAAGTCAAAACTTAGTGAATCCGCTTCTTCCGAATCTTTCAGACAAAAAGAAAGTTTTGATCGCAAGACTTGGAACTCTTCTTTCAGGTGTCACTGCTTACGTCATTGCTTTTTCTTCGGATTCAATTACAAGTTTAGTTGAAACTGCTTCAAGCTTAGGTGGACCTTCCATTTTTGTTTTAACCATGATCGCCTTGTGGGACAAACGGGGAACTGCACTTAATGCTGGGTTTGCTATGGTGATGAGTATCGTGACTTGGTTATGTGGTCATTATATTTGGGACTTAGAGTATCCCGTAGTATTAACGGTACTGGTGTGCGGTCTTAGTTATTTCCTTTCCCTGCCATTTACGGCCATTTCGAAAGACAATCATCTCGAGGCAGTATCCGAGTAGATTGATTTATTGTGCCTACTATCTGTGTCCATCTGTAAAATTATCTTTATTCTGAGGCAGGATGTTCCTTGATGACCATCGTAAGTCATGAATATTCCTTTAGGTATTCTTTGAGACCCTTCCATATATAAAGTAAGTCTAGAATTGTTCGATAGGTCTAAATATATTGGAGAGTTAGCTAGTTGAAATTGAAAGGTATTAATTTTTTATTCATAATGCTACTGATGACGGCCGCTGGCTGTAATCCATCTGGTTATGTGAAAGTTGATGTCTTTCAAGATCTCTTTAAAAATAATCCACCAACTCTTAGTTCATTTACCTGTGCTTCTACTTCACTAACTGAAGGTGACACTCTTTCCTGTTCGGCAATTGGTAATGATACTGGAGACTTCACCTATCGATTTTCGCTCCAGAATACTTGTGGGAGCGCAGTTATTGATGCTGATTCAGGTGTCATCAACTTACTGACAGACAATAGTTTTGTTCCGGGCTGTGTTCTTTCTATAGAGGCCTTTGATGGAGAGTTTACTTCATCGTCTATCCAAGTTCCGATCACTGTTGCCAATACTGTTCCAACCTTATCAATATCTGATGTTACTCTTCCTGAGGACTCTGTTTTAATCGCTAATGATGCCGCTGTTCAGTCATCTGAAGGGGACAATGGTGTTTATGCTTTAGACAATGCGGTCACAACTGGGACAAAGTGTTCGACAGTAGGAACATTATCTATTGATGCAGTAACTGGTGCCGTTTCTTTGAATGCTCCTAACTGGGTGGGAAGTTGTAATATTACTGTGACATATGATGATGGTAATGGTGGTGTGGCCACAGATGAATTTACCTATACAGCGACTAATATTAACGATGGCCCCATCATAAGTGGTAGTTGCGGTGGTTCAGTGAATCAAGATGCCGCCTATTCTTGTTCAGCACTCACGGCGAATGATCCTGAAGGAGACACGTTTACTTGGGAGTTTGGGCCGACTCATGATTGTGCTTTCCTTGCCATCGACAGCTCAACTGGTGCTATCACAGGAACTCCAGATGATAATGAAGTTGGAAGCTGCACACTTGCTGTGAGAGGCACCGATGGAACAAATTATTCTCAAATCGTCTACACCCGATCAATTACCGTAAATAACCTTCAACCGACCTTAAATATTACCAATAAGTCTACTAACGACACCATTGGACCTGTAGTCGTCGCCACTGATGCAGAAGTTCAGTCTAACGAGGAAGGCCTCGGAGTTTATGCTCTAGATAATGCCACGACTTCCGGAACTAAATGTAGTGATAACGGTGTTGTGAGTATTAACACTACTAATGGAGAAGTGACTTTTGATGGAGTCGATGGGTGGACCGGCACTTGTAATATTAAGGTGGTCTTTGATGACCAGAATCCAACTCTGAATTTAGTTGCTGATGAATTCACACTTACAGTTGTTGATAATGTGGGCCCAGTTGCACTAAGTGTGAGTTCACTTCTGGCCGATGGAACATACAATTTAGGTTCAACCATTTCAATTCGTGTGACGTTTAATGAACCTGTGACAGTCACGGGTTTCCCAAAAATTCTGTTAGAAACGGGCTTTATTGATCGAGAGGCAACGTATGTCTCTGGAAGTGGCAGTGCCAATCTTACCTTTAATTATACTGTTGAAGCAGATGACTTCTCCGCTGATCTTGATGTGGCCGCAGCGGCCGTAATCGTTCTTAATGGTGGAACTTTAGTTGATATTTCTTCTAATGCTGCAACATTAAATTTGCCAGCGGGAGCAAATCCAAACTCACTACCATCTCAGAAAAACATTGTTGTCGCCGGGACCTTCCCGTTCGCTGAACTTCAAAATATCCCGACTCCCATTGCTCGCACGAGCTTGACCGATATGACAGTTGGTGGAACAGGCGTGACTCACTATCGATATAAATGGGGGATTAAGGCCGCAACCGATTGTAGTGTAGCGACAGGGTATTCCGCAGAAACTGATATCTCACAAAAAATTGTGGAGAGTCTTACATCAGTCGTAGTCGGTAATCCAGTTGCGTTTTGTGTAGTCGGAAAAAATGCTAGTGATGTCTGGCAGCCATATTCTGCCGCAACTCGAGTTGAGTGGATCAAGGGTGAGTACTCGATGGGCCCAATTTCACTCGCTGGACTCAGTAATCTTCCAAACTGGAAAGATGTCATCATTGATAGTTTTGGCAGAATTGTGGCAAGAAACGCCCGCGGAGAAATCTTTCGATCTGTTGATAACGGAACGACTTGGCAGCTTCAATGTAAAATCGTGAATGACGATAATGCCCACTTTAAAACTTCTCCAACTGCGGGTCACACTTATCTAATTACCAACGGTAATCTTCATAAGGTTGAATCTTATAATGGGGCCCCTTGCCCTCAGAAAACGTCGACTATCACAGATTTTAACTATACCTATTTTTATTCACCGATTGCTATCGACAGTGACGGAAGTATTTATCTCTTTTTAGCGGATGCTAGTGGTCAGCGAGATTTATTATACAAATCTGCGGACCAAGGTGAAAATTGGATCCTTCATAACACGCTTACAGGGAATGGTTGGTCATCTTCTTTTGCCATTGATCCTAATGATAAAAATAAGATGGTGCGGTTTGCTGCTGATGATGTGAATTCAACTCGCCAGGGACTTTATACATCATCTAATGCTGGTATTACATGGACCATGACTAGCACCAAAGATCTGACATTTGTTGATCTGAAATATAATCCGGCCCAAAGTAATTCGTTTTATGTGGCCACCGGAGACTATTCAACTGATGGTGGTGTTAACCTTACACTTGGAACTAACACCATCCTTGTGACGGATTCACGTCGTTTTCACATTGATACAGATGGCTCAGGATATTTTCTTCAGGAGAGTGGTGTTAACACACTCCTAAGAAAGAGCACCAACTACGGAATTGCGGCCCATAGTGTGCTATATACCTTTCCAAACATCAGTTCTAACAAGAACAGTCAGGCGATATCTACTCGCGGACCCCTTATCGCCGCAGTCATGGGTGGAAGACTGTATGTGAGTACCAACAGTGGTAGTAGTTTTAATCTTATCAACTGGCAGGGGACCAAGCTTGCTCTTATGACTGGTATTACTACTAAAGATGGTAAAACTGTTTATGGGGTCACCGCTGATTGGAACATTGTTAAATCAAGTGACATCGGTGAAACCTGGTCACTAAAATACACCAATGGACGAGGTTGTTTTAGTAAAGAGCCTCGTATTGACACTCATGAATTAGAGGCCAATCGTTTTTCTGTATGGGCCAATGGATCAAACTGTGGCCAATACGCTTCAAGTATTGATGGTGGTAATACCGTGAGTACTGGTCTTCTTGCCTTAAATCAGAGCTTTCAATCCCATGTGTATAATCCTCTTGATTCAAATTTTGAGGGTTTTCGTGCCCAAGCATACTATCGTCAAACCAATGATGGTGGGTATGATTGGAAAGCTTTTAATAATTTCCCGTCTACAATGGCCACTAATCCAGATGCCTTTCATGATTCACAGAATGGGAATAAACAGTGGCTAGTGGATACTTCTTCATTTGGTAGCGTGGTGGTTACGAATCTCGCGACAATCACTCAATCAACTGTTGCTACTGGCCTGGCCACTGTTGCAGGCATGGATGCGTTTGTAAATGATGCTGGGGTCTTTGAAGTTCGAGTGATTGATCGCACGGGTAAAATTCGTCGTAGTCTAGATCAGGGAGCGACTTTTTCGGATCTGGGGGTGGCCCCAGGACTTCCTATTTGTACTGTTCGATATTTTTATTCTTTGCCTCAAAACCGAAATGTTATGGCCACGATTTGTGCCAATGGTGATGACCTAACTTTCACAACTAATAATGGTCAGACTTGGAGAACAATTGATTTTGATGGGCTTTATGGAATTAATTGTGATGCAAGTGCCGTGGCACTTCATCCTAATAAGTTTTTCGTGGCCTGTAAGTCTTATGATGTTCTTTATGTGAAATATAATGCGATCGAACTTATTAATGATGTAACAGATAGTATTCTCTCCAATGCAGATCATGGCCTTGGAAGACCCATCGTTAATAATACAATTGCCAATGAGTTTGCGAGCACGGAATACGCGATTATTCCTTTAAATGGTACTTGCGATGGTTCTTTAACTTTTTCACCTTCTGTTCCACTTTCTAATGATCCAGCTTTCTCTTCCACCGGAGATTATCAAGTCTGTGTTCGATTAACTGATGCTTCTTCTGTGGTCACCTTTGATCGAAGCCCGATTATTAGTTTTGACAGTTCTGTTCCTGCCGCTCCAACTTTTAATTTGGCCGGCGCTCTAAGTGATGCCCTTTTGAAACGTCATGAATTTATGGACGACGGAAATCCTGTCGTAACAGGTATTAGTGGGTCAGGTTTTGATAATAGTTCGTTTGCCATCATTCCGGCGGCCGGTATTTGTAATAGTTCCCATCGCTATTCCTTCTCTCAGCCGATTGGGACCCTGGCCAACCAGTTTGTTTCAATTTCTCCCGGCTCCTGGAAAGTTTGTATGAAGCTCTCTGATAGGGCCGGTAACGGTGAAGTCTACACTCAATCTCCAACTTTTACTTATAGTGATGCGACTGTATATTCAAAACTCGTGAATCTCCCTTCGCCGATTTCAAATATTCTTAATTTAAATATTAATGTTACGGGAACTAATGTTAGTTCTTACCGTTATAAAGTTGGTCAATCCTCTAATACAAACTGTGCTGCCGGAGCGGGGTACAGTTCTCCAGTATCAAGTGCCAATCCAATCACCGATTCACTAGTGACGTTCAAGCCAAGCACGATCGAGCAGGCCACACAATTAAAAATTTGTGTCGTGGGATCTGACGCTTCAGGAAACTGGCAAGCATTTAAAGAAGCAACCATGTACGAGTGGAGTCTTTTCAGATATTCCGCCGAGAAGATTGTTGTTGGTAATGCTTCAGAAGTAGAAAACTGGAAGAGTGGTTGGGTAGATCTACATGACCATTCTATCTTTTATGCAACTGACTATTCGGGAATGGTTTATAAAAGTAATAATGGCGGGGCCAGCTGGAGTGGTCTTTGTCGTATACCCATAAGTGCCAATAGTTTGGTGTATGGTGATATGGCCTATGTTCAATCACATTATGCTGACAGAACTCTCTACGTACCTATGTATGGTGATGTCTATAAGGTTCAAGATTTAGGTGGAATTGATTGTTTAAATGTTACCGCCGATCTGCCATACATATCTACCAATGCTGCCAATGTAAACTTCAGCATTGGCCCATCGGGAGTTCTATACGCGCAAACACTGGATGGCGGCGAACAAAGGGATAGTATCTATAAAAGCACTAATGGTGGTCTTTCTTGGACCAGAACTGGTGGCGGAATTATTTATATAGAAAGCTATACTCCTTCTATCTCCATGAGGCCAGATCCCAATGTTCCAGGCAGACTATTTGCTACTTTCGTTGAACCATCAAGACCGGACATGTATGGAGTTTATCGCAGTGACGATGATGGGGCCAACTGGACAAAACTACAAACATCGACTGGAAGGCTCTTTTTAACTCCGGCGCTTCAAACACCTGGTAAATGGTCTGCCTTTAATGCCATGGCCCCAAGTACTGGTCTGTGTACGACTAACGACTGGGTGACGTCAAATACCTGCACGAGATATAGTGCTGATACTCCTAGTAACACTCAAAACCAAGGCCGTTTTCAATCTTTAAATGGTGACATCTTCAGCACTACTTCGATGTATTGGGCAACTAACATGCCTTCTTATATGCTTAAAAAATATCAGGCCGGTGACAATTCATCTACGGTTGACGTGGCCCTCGTTCCACCAGTTCCCCTGAGTTCTAACTTTCCACTCTATGCTATTCAAGGATCTTCATACATCGCTACGGCGGTGGGACGTATGTATATTTCCACCAACGGTGGAGCAAGTTTCACTAAGATCCCGGCCGCAAACCCAGAAAATTTTCCTCTCCTTCTGGAAGGTGCTAAAAACGGCAGTAAAAATTTGATGGTCATGCCTCCAACAAGTTATTTAGGTGGCCACAAGAAAGTGTTCATGTCTCAGGATTTTGGTGAGAGCTGGGTGGCGCATGCCGATCCAAATGATCGCTGCTATCAGAATACATTGGCCGCAATGGGTGATCTAGATCATTCCCGATTCTCTGCATTTGTTAGTACCTCATGCGCTACCGATAATTTTAATTCTTTCACGGACTCTTATGTAACAAAAAGTACCTTGGTTGGAATTGAAGGTAAGGCAGTGGATATTTCTAATCCTCAAGAAGGCTTTCTATTTGGTAATTACTATATGGCCAAAACCAGTAGTTATTGGCAGCACTATGATTATAAGAACTTTGTGATGCCTTTTATCGCTCCATCAACTGTTTTTAAATTACATCCAGAGGGCTATGTTGACCCAAGAGATTCAAATAGATTTTTTGCTCTGACTGTAAACCAAAATGGTGATGTGAATTATCCAATTCGCTTAAGTCTTGTGGACTATGGGGCCGGTACTTGGACTAATTTAACTCCTAATACGAACTTACCTGTCCCTTCGAGTTTGGCCCTGGCCCATGACGGTTCTGGTGGACACTATCTTTATGTCATTGCAAGTGATGGTAGGCTGGAGCGTTCAACGGATTATGGTGCTTCATTTAGTGTCATAAATTCCAATACCATGACCTCAGGTTCTTCTTGTAACAGTAACCGTAAATATTATGTGGATCCGGACAAACCACAATACCAACAAACTTCTTGTAGTGGTGAATACTTCAGTATCAATGGTGGGTTGAACTTTAATCGAATTCTTTCTTCTTTTCAAACTGACAGAAGTTTTGATGGTTGTATAATTGTTCCAAAATATTTCGATGGTAAGCACATTTATGTGAGATGTGCCCTCGGTCTGATGAAACTTAAACTGTCTGACTTTGATTTGTGGACCAGTCAGAATGATCGAAATCTAGATGCCAACGAACAAGGGATGGATCTGCCTTTAGTTCAAGTCACTGAACCAGGGCAATATAGCTCAATCTCCTATGCGGTTGTAGGGGCCAATGTTACTTGTGATAACAGTTTAACTTATTCGGCCTCTATTCCTACTACAACCGATCCGGCGTTTACGACCTCTGGTAAATACAAGGTTTGCGTTAAGTATAATGATGGGTCTGTGAAGTTCGCTGAAACAAGTTATTTGAATTTTACTTCCGGGGCCGCAGTATTTACCAGTGTTGCTCTGGCAAATGATGTGGCCGATGGCGTTTTAACTGAGAATGAAAAACAAGATAGTCATTTGCCACTTTTAAAAAATCTTGTCGCTTCAAATTACAATTCAATAGTCTATCAGGTCGCGGTCAGTGGCGCCAATTGTAGCACGCTCACTGATTACAAAACTCATCCGCCTCTAGCGAACCTGGAAGGTCATGAGTTGTCCATGTCGGATGGCAACTCTTATAAAGTGTGTTTAAAGCTTAGAAATCATTCTGGTGCTGTCTATGGTTCATCTCCAAGCTTTACCTATGAAGAAAACTTCCCTCATGCCGAACTCGTGGCGGAGCTTGGTTTAGTTGAGAAAAATATCAACATTACTTCGGCCGTCTCGGGTTTGGATTTGACGACTTATAAATATAAATTTGGCCGTGCCGAGTTCCTGCAATGTGCTTCAGATACTAATTATAGTTCAGAAGTTTCTGTGGCGACTCAAATTACTTTGCCTCTAGCAACGGCCGAGCTGGATAAACAATATAAACTTTGTCTGGTTGGGAAAAATAGCGCCAATGAATGGCAACCTCTGCATTTAGCGACGGAATATTCTTTCTTTGTGAATAAGTTTCGGATCACAGCCTTCTCTCCTGGTTCATTTAATATTGGTAACTGGATAGATATGGCGATCCATGAAACTGACCCTAATTATATGGCCCTAATGTCCCATAGTGGCCATGTTTATCGTACCCGAGACGGAGGAGTGACCTGGAACGTTCTTTGTAAGATTGCAGAAAATGTCACTTTCACAAATAATCAACGGTATAAACTTCTGATCGCTAATGACGGACCAAAAACAATTTATACCTCCTCTTCTTTCTCTTCAGGCGGTTCCTACCGAGTGGAGGATAGAGGTGGGGACAGTTGTACTAAAGTCTCAAGACATCACATCGCATTGGATAGTGTTGGCCGTGTTTACAGTGTAAGTGGCTCTTTAGATAGTTCGAATCCGACCGGCGCCTATCGCTCAGCTGACCAAGGAAGAAGCTGGGTCCGTCTCTTATCACTATCTTCAACTGTCCTTGATGGAGTCATTCATGTTAATCGCAACAATGATGACAATATTTTGGTGGTGAATGACTCTTCGACTGGCTCTATGTTTGTTACGAATGATGGAGGACTCAACTGGACTTCACGGGGAAGCTTGGGAGGTTTTTTAAGAACCCAATCTTTGATTTCGTCTCCGACTTTGGCCAACACATTTTTTCAACCTCTAAATGGCGTTTATACTACCGATGGAGGAGCAACCTCTGCGTCTTTAATTGGGGCAATCAATTTTAGAGGTGATGGTAGGGCCTATCGACTTCGTGTTGTTAGCGACGCAGAAACAGTATTAGAAACAAATACGGATGTATTCAATAGCGGAACTTGGACAACTGTTTATACCTTTAATGGTTTTGGCCATAACAACTATGACAATTTAGTGGTATCTGGAAATACCATCGCGGTGATCTTTGCCCGTCGACTCTATTTATCGACTAACGGTGGTGCGACCTTTGCCGTTCAAAATATATCTATGAATAGATTTGCTTTCAATTCATTCGAAAGAACCGCAACCAAGATATATGGATTGACTAACAGTAACGCTATATTTGCTTCGTCTGACAATGGTGTGAGCTGGAATTTCATATCTCAAATTGAGAACGACGTAGGTCTGGCCAAAACTTTTATGCTTCCATCAACAGGTAATGGTCAGTTAATTGTTGCAACTAATAACTATATCCATACTTCAAGTGATGAATTCAATACTAATAAAACAAGGCATTCTCGAGTCACCCTGAGTTTTTGTTTTTATGAGAACGTAGCGCAGGCAAATCAGATGCTGCTTGGAACTCAGAACGGTCACGTCGCAACAACAGATGGCTATGTGACAAATTCCGTCAGTGCTGAATCGATTACCAATACCTGTTATTCAGAGCCGCGTCTCTATATGAATCCAGCAGATCCTAATTTTATTATCAACACAAGCTGGAGTACATTTGTTGTATATAATATGACAACCAACACTTCAGTACCGTTTGTGACGGGATTACCGAATACCATTTCGGATATTGAGATGTACGAGGATGGCGGTAACTATGTTTTAAGGGCCATTGATACTCGAGGAACGATTCGTGAATCACTTAATTTCGGAACAACTTTCTCTCCTGTAGGGGCCATAAATCCTTATGCTTCTTCAGATTCACTTTCAAATTCAAAGATGAACTCTGAAATTACCGATAGAAATTTCATTCTCAACCATACGGGACAGAATTTGGCCTACACCTTCGATGGTGGTAATACTTGGGAAACTCAAATTAAAACTGCCAACATGCAGGGTGTGCTTAAATGTACTGCCATGAATGATGTCATCCCTTTCAAGGTGGGTGGAGTTCAGAAGGCCATTGCCTCATGTAGTAGCGACACTGAAGCTGGCCGGGCCTTAATCATTGAGTTCTAAAGCACTTTTGATATGATTTAATCATGAATAAACAATTTCTAATTTTAGTCTCACTTTTAACTCTTAATCTTTTGACCACCGGCTGGCTTTTATATCAATACAAGAACGCTCCCCCAGTAGAAGAAAACATCCGCGTCCGCGTGGGACAAAGTGATCGTTTTATTGCTGAAAGTGCCAATGAGATTGAAAAACTTAAAGGTGAAATCCAGAAGCTTCAGAATGAAAATCTAAAGCTCAATGAAGGTCTGTCGGCCCATTCTCAGTTACTGCAGGCCCACGACCAAGAACTAAGAAATAAATGATTTGGAATTTTTCTGCCTTGAGCTTTCACTCAAGGCAGAGAGATAAGAAAAATTAAGTTAGAGAAGTCGGAGCAGTGAAATCGCGATCCATAACAGTCTTACGTTTATCTGCCTTCGCGTTTTCAATCGCCTTAAGACAAATAGTTTGAACACGAACTGTAAGTTGATCGATCGCTTGTGATGAAGTTGAAAGACCAAGCTCATCTTTGATTAGTTTTTTTACTTTTGACGCAACTACCAACGCTTCTTGAATGTCAGATTTCTCGACGTAAAGATTGAAATCCTTGCCCATAACAGTCTTGCGACCAAGTTTTTGTGCATGGGCCATCGCATCACGACAGGCCTTTACGATATCTTGGTTAAGCGGCTCGAAAAAACCGGCCGACGTATTCATATCTGCTTTCTCTTTGATAAATTTCTTAACTTTAGAAATAACGATCAAACTTTCCATGAGGAGCTCCTTAAAACTAGCGTGGAAATAAAGTGCTTTTTAACTATCCTCGAAGTCCGTCTCTAGGGCAAGAGTAAAACCCGCCTTTCTATCTAAATTGTTCACTATACAAACAATGTAGACTAAGCTAACTTTTTCCATCAGTTTTCATTCTATAAACCGTAGGATTTTTTCATGGATGACACACAACGCATTGTGATGACAGGGATCGGATTAACAGCTCCTAATGGGAACAATCTCGCTGATTTTCGCTCTGCTCTGTTAAATTGTAAGTCAGGTGTAAAGCACACTGAGATTCGTTACATGGGTCAACAAGTGGCCGGCATGTGCGATTTCGATGAATACAAATATCAATCAAAAAAACTTCGTCGTCGTGGAACTCGTGCGGGATCAATTTCTATCTACTGCGCGAATGAGGCGATTCAAGATGCAAAACTTGACTGGGCCAACATTGATAAATCGATGGTTGGTGTTTATCTCGGAATCACTGAACACGGTAACGTGGAAACTGAGGAAGAGATTTATCAAATGCACCAGAACAATCTTGATTGGAAACTTTGGTCTCCTCACCACAATCCAAGAACAGTAGCAAACTCACCTGCAGGTGAAGTCACTCTGAATTTGAACATCACTGGCCCTCATTACACTCTGGGTTCTGCCTGTGCTGGTGGTAACGTAGGGATCATTCAAGGTGTTCAACAACTTCTTCTAGGAGAAGTTGATCTTGCTCTTGCTGGTGGTATTTCTGAGTCTTCTCAGACTTTCGGGATTTTTGCTGCATTCGCTGCTCAAGGTGCTCTTGCTCAACACGAAGACGCAACAAAAGCTTCTCGTCCGCTTGATAAAAACCGTAATGGAATCGCCATCTCTGAAGGTGGATGTGTTTACGTACTTGAGCGTCTTTCAGATGCTAAAAAACGTAATGCTAAAATCTACGCGGAGATCGTGGGCTACGCGATTAACTCTGATGCCTCAGACTTCGTTAACCCGAATACTGATCGTCAGGTAGAGTGTATGCACAAAGCGCTTAAGAAAGCGGGTTTAAAACCTTCTGACATCGATATCTTGAATATGCATGCAACTGGAACCGGAACTGGTGACGTTAATGAAACTCTGGCCGTTCGTCGTGCTTTTGAAGATTCAAATAAGACTTACGTGAATTTCACGAAAGGTCACATCGGTCACTGTATGGGTGCTGCAGGTTCATTAGAGCTTGCTGGAAACATTCCAAGCTTTGATGATGGTGTAGTTCATCCTGGTATGAACATTACAGAACTAGATCCAGAGTGTGATATTAAGAACCTCGTTTATAATCAGCCAAAACAAGTCGGCAACATTAACTACATTCTGAACAATTCATTCGGAATGCTAGGAATTAACTCAGCACTTATTGTTAAGAAGTTTACTGCTTAAGGAGAACTATATGGACGTACGTCAAATCGTTATTGATATCATTTCTGATATCGCCCCTGATGAAGATACATCAAACCTTGATGACAAGGTTTCTCTTCGTGAACAACTAGATCTAGATTCTATGGATTTCCTGGACATCGTTATGGAGCTTAGAAAGCGTCATAAAATTGAAGTTCCTCAGGAAGACTATCCAAAGCTAGCGACACTTGAATCATGTGTTGCTTACCTTTCACCAAAATTCGTTACAGCTTAATTCAATGAGATACGATGCAATTGTCATCGGTGCCGGGATGTCGGGGCTTGCCGCCGGCATCCGATTGGCAATGTTTGATAAGAAGGTCGTGGTTCTAGAGAAGCACTCCATTCCTGGAGGGCTCAATTCCTATTACCAACGAAGAAACTTTGATAGGGGTGGCATTCGTCAATTTGATGTGGGCCTTCACGCCCTTACTAATTTTATTAAGAAAGGCGAGAAGGGTAAACCATTCTCAAAACTCTTAAAACAGCTTCGTCTTTCTTACGACGATTTCAAGCTTTGTCCTCAAACTCATTCGAAAATTTCTTTTCCAGGCATGGAGCTAAAATTCTCCAATGACTTTGAGTTACTTCAGAACGAAGTTTATGAAAAGTTTCCTCATCAGATCGACGCTTTCAATAAACTCGTTGATAAAGTTCGCACATTTGATGAATTGAATTTAAATCAAGGCTATTCATCTTCAAGAGAAGTACTCAAGCAACTTATCTCTGATGAGCTTCTGGTTGAGATGCTTCTTTGTCCTCTTCTGATCTATGGCTCGGCCTGGGAAGATGATATGGACTTTGCTCAATTCGTGATCATGTTCAAGTCGCTTTACTTCGAAGGTTTCTCACGCCCAGAAGGTGGGGTTCGCACTATCATTTCTCTACTTATGAAAAAGTTAGAAGATGCGGGAGGAGAAATTCGTTTTAAAGCGGCAGTAAATGAGATCCTGACAAATGATCAAGGTGCCGCAGTAGGTGTGAATGTTGGTGGTGAAGTTCTTGAGGCCCCAGTTATTCTTTCATCGATTGGTTACCCTGAGACTGTAAAACTCACTCAGAAAATGGAAATTGCTCCTCGCGTGGGTGCCATGACGTTCTTAGAGAGTATTTTTGTCTTTGATAAAAAGATTCCTCAGAGCTCGAACGATTCAACTATCGTTTTCTATAATAACGCTCCTGAGTACGCTTATCGCCCGGCCAAGAATTACTTTGATGCCACTTCAGCAGTTGTTTGTTTTCCAGATAACTACGAGGCCCACAAGACTGAAGGCGAGGGCACGATTCGTATTACTTATATGGCCAACTACCATCAGTGGCGTGAACTAGGTCGTACGGACTACGATGAAATGAAGGACAAAGTAAGTGCCAGTGCACTTGAACTCGTTCAAAAACTTACTCCTGGTTTTGATGGCAAACTTCTCTTTAAAGATATTTTCTCTCCGATGACCATTGAGCGCTATACCTGGCACTTAAACGGCACGGTCTATGGTTCCATTGATAAGACCCGCGATGGGCGTACACCAGTGAAGAACCTCTTTATAATTGGAACCGATCAAGGTTTCCTTGGAATCGTAGGATCCATGCTCTCCGGGATTTCGATGGCAAATCTCCATGGCCTTATGGGAGCTGATGCATGAAATTTGAAAACCTGAGACTTCATTCTTTTGGTTATCAAGAACCAGCGGAGTTTATGACTTCCGATGAGATGGAAGAGAAAATGCGCTCACTGTATGAGAGAGCAAAACTTCCTTTTGGAAGACTCGAGCTGCAAACCGGGATTAAGCGCCGTGGTTTCTGGCCTAAAGGCACTCGTCCCAGCACGATTGCGAGTCAGGCGGCTGAAAAGATCTTGAAACATTTCCCTCGTGAAAAAATTGATCTTCTTCTTCACGCTTCGGTTTGTCGTGATTTTCTTGAGCCCGCAACTGCCGCTCAAGTTCACTTTAATCTTAAGCTTTCTCCACATTGTATGATCTCGGATCTTTCAAACGCTTGCCTGGGCGTACTTTCAAGTATTCTCATGGCCGGACAAATGATTGAACGAGGTGTGATTAAGACCGCTCTTATCGTTTCAGGTGAGAACGCAGGTCCTTTGATTGAAGAGACACTTAATCATTTAAATACTGATCCCAATATGGATCGAAAGCGCATTAAGCCTTATATGGCCTCACTCACGATCGGTTCTGCGGCCGTGGCGTTTCTTTTAACTCACGCGAGCCTTGCTCCAGATGCGCCCAAAATTATTGGTGGGTCTACGCTCACAGATTCGGGTGCAGTTGAACTTTGTCAGGGTGATGGATCAACTCAAGGTCTCATGATGGAAACGGATTCTGAGGCGCTTCTCAAGGCCGGGGTGAAGCTTTCACAAGACAATTGGGAAAAAGCACGTGCCATCCTGGGGTGGAAAAATTCAGAAGTTGATAAGATCATTCCACATCAGGTGGGAACTGCCCACCGCCTGGCGATGCTTACAGAGCTTGGTCTTCCAACAGATCGTGACTTTCAAACATTTGAACAATTCGGAAATACTGGTTCTGCCGCTCTTCCTTTAACACTAATGAAGGCAAGTGAGGCCGGCTTCTTTAAACCAAAAGATAAAATTGCATTACTAGGGATCGGCAGCGGTCTTACTAGCACAATGCTCGGAATGGAGTGGGCATGAATGCCATCAGAGAAAAAATTAAAGAACTTGGTTTAGAGAAGGTTTATCCTTTCCGCTCTCATTTTCTTCAATTGGGAAAACATAATCTTCATTACGTGGACGAGGGCCAGGGGAAACCTATCCTTATGCTTCACGGAAATCCGACATGGTCATTTTACTATCGTAATTTGATTCAGACTTTCTCTCCGAAGTTCAGAACAATTGTTCCGGACCATATGGGATGTGGAATGTCGGACAAGCCCCAGGACTATGAATACACGCTTGAGACTCACATCCAGAACACTTATCAGCTGATTCGCTTCCTTGGTCTAAGTAAGATCACACTCATCGTTCACGATTGGGGTGGGGCAATTGGTTTTGGTCTAGTGACAAGATACCCTGAACTCTTTGAAAAAATTGTTATCTTGAATACGGCCGCTTATCCGAGCGAGCACATTCCTCAGCGTATTAATCTTCTTCGCCAGGGCAAATTTGGTGAGTGGTTAACTCGTAAGTGGAACCTCTTCGCGTGGCCCGCGACTTTCATGACAACAACGAAAGCACTTCCTAAGGCCATTAAGGCCGGCTACCTTCTGCCTTATGATTCTTGGGACAACCGCATTGCAGTTGCTCGCTTCGTTCAAGATATTCCCATGGAGCGCGACCATAAAACCTGGAAGACTCTAAGTGAAATTGAGGCGAAATTAAAATCTCTTCCTCAGCCAAAGCTCATCCTTTGGGGCGGCAAGGACTTCTGTTTCAATCATCACTTCTTTGAGAAGTGGGTTGAAATCTATCCAGACGCCAATGCTCATTGGTTTGCTAAAGCTGGCCACTACATTCTTGAAGATGCTTTGGATGACGTAAGCACAAAAATCTGGGAGTTCATTCGATGAATATTGCACACCGGATCCGGGAAGTTTCAAAGAGAATTCCTGATAAAAAATCCGTGGTGCTGGCGCGAGACGGAAGTTCTTATACCTTCCGCGAATTCGAAGAACGTTCAAATCAAATTGCTAATCGCCTGGTAAAACTGGGAATCACGCCAGGGATGCGAACTCTTTTATTCGTGAAACCTTGTCTCGATTTCTCTGTTATTACCTTTGCCCTTTTTAAAGTCGGTGCGGTTCCGGTTCTGATCGATCCAGGTATGGGTCTTCCGAATCTTTTAAACTCAGTCAAACAAGTCAAACCGGAAGCAATTGTATCGATTGGCATGGTTCACTGGCTTCGTCGATTTAAGAAAGAATACTTTCAAAATCTCAAAGTTAAGGTCTCTTTAAGTCCGGTGGGTGGAAGCACTCATCATCTTTACGATGGCCTTTCACAGGAATCTAAAAGTTTCACTCCAATAGAGATGAAACCAACTGATCCTTCAGCGATTCTTTTCACGAGCGGCGGAACTGGAATTCCTAAAGGGGTGAACTACACTCATGGAATTTTAAACGCACAAACAGATGCTCTTCGCGAGATGTTTTCTCTGGATGAAACACAAACTGATCTTCCAGGTTTTCCGTTATTCGCTCTATTTACCTTGGCGATGGGTATGACATCTGTGATTCCAGAAATGGATCCAACTAAACCCGCAAAGTGTGATCCGAAAAAAATCATTAAGAACATCCAAGACCATCGCATCTCATTTGTGGCCGGATCTCCTGCGATCTGGGACCGAGTAGGGAAGTATTGTCTTAAACACAACATCAAGCTCCCGACAGTAAAACAGGTCGTGATGTTTGGTGCCCCGGTGCGCGCAGAAATTCATCAGATGTTTAAACAGATTCTCGTGAGTGGTGATACTTATACGCCTTACGGAGCAACTGAGTGTTTACCAGTGAGTCTTATCTCTGGAAGTGAAGTTCTAAATCATCATCTTCCGCAAATGCTTCAAGGTGATGGCACCTGTATTGGTAAGGCCGTACCAGGTGTTCAGATCAATATTATTAAAACTACGGATATTCCGGAGACGCAATTATCAATGCTAAAACCGGGAGAAATCGGCGAAATCGTTGTAACTGGCCTGCAGGTGACTCCAGGCTACTTTGAAATGGATCACGAAACTGCCAAGGCCAAGATCACTCAGGACGGAAAGCTTTGGCACCGTATGGGTGACCTGGGTTGGATGGATCAGAAAGGAAATCTTTGGTTCTTGGGTCGTAAGGCCCATCGAGTTGATGGAAATAATCAGACATTTTATTCGATTCAGATGGAATCAATTTTTAATCAGCATCCGGCTATTAAAAGATCTGCCTTAGTGAAACTGAAAGTCGGCGATGCCATTGTGCCTGGACTGGTTATTGAGCGAAAAGATGGCGGAACTCGTATGAGTGATGCTTTCTTGAAGGAGCTTGAAGTGTTGGCCCAGACAACACACTTTACGAAACACATTAAGCATTTCTTTTTACATGCGGCCTTCCCAGTAGACGTACGTCACAACATCAAGATTGATCGCTTAAAGCTTTCTCAGTGGGCACAAGAACGAGTTTAGTCGCCCTTAGTCTTGTCTTCTATACCATGGTTCGTCAGAATTTACTGGTGGAGTGACTCATGCTGAATAAGACGGAAAATAAAGTTGTTCGAATTCTCTATATCGTGGCGTTAACTATTGCGTGCGCTGTTCTGGTTTCCCCTTTTTATATACCCATTATTTTTGGTGCCTCCTTATCTCTGGCGCTGTATCCATTGCAGTTAAAGCTCGAGAGTAAGGGGCTCACACGAAATCGCGCGGCAGCGATCATTACAACTTTTTTCACTATTATCATTTCAATTCCTGTGCTGTTCTTTTTGGTGAAAGGAACGATTGCTGTCACTCAACAACTTGAAAAGATGTCTCTGCAGGATCGCTTGAAGGATCAAGGTGTTCAAGAACTCGTCATGGATCTTAGGCAAGAAATCATAAACATCGTTCATAAGTTTTCTGCTAGGTATTCTTTCATGGACTTTCTCACCGTTAAAAAGATCGATACTTATCTTGTAACAGTGAACAATTATCTTCTGGGATTTTTCCAGGATCTTGCTTCAGGTCTTCCGCTGATTTTTATGTTCTTACTCATCATGGTTCTTTGTATTTATTCTTTTCTTACTCATGCAGACGGAGTCAGAAAATTCTTTAAAGCGCTTCTTGGTTTTGAAGATGAGCGTATGAATCAAATAATCAAAGTCTTTATCCGAAATTCTCGTCAGGTTTATCTCTCAAATATTGTGACCGGAGGAATTCAATCATTGATTGTAGCACTGGCCGTGTCGCTCCTTAATCAAGGTGACTTTTTTCTCGTCTTCTTTGTGACTTTAATCTTGTCTTTTATTCCTGTTATTGGGGCCGCACCGGTGGCCTTTCTGTTTGGATTAGTTGCTTTCTTCCGAGACAACACAACGGCCGCGATTATCCTGGCGGTTGTCGGAGTTTTCACTGGTGTCGTTGATAATATACTAAGACCGTGGCTCGCTTCATTTGGGGAAAGTAAAATCCCGGCCGTGGTGGCATTTATTTGCGTTCTAGGAGGAGCGATCCTTCTAGGATTCCCGGGACTCTTTATTGGATTATTAATAGGTTCAATTGCCTACGATTCTTTTCCCATTTTCTGGGAAGAGATCGGCAAGGATCGTTAGATTAAAAACTTACGAATCTCAGCGAGAGCTTTATCTCGGATATCATCCTTCTCTTGAAGAATTTCGTGATGAGATCCTGGACACTGAATTAGAGTACATTTGGCCTTCTTACAGAAATCAACCTGGCGACCCGGATTCACAATGAGGTCTCCTCCGGCCTGAAGAAGTAGAATAGGCGTCTGAATCTTTTTCCCATCAACATCGATTTTCTCTGTCGCGCGTAGAGCACGGTTCACCCACATTACTGTCGGACCTTCAACTGCAAGGTTGGGCCAGGTAACAAAGATGTATTTTAGGGCAGTATGGCGGACTTCACTATGTGTGTGCTCATTTGTTTCAAAGCGATCTTCTTCCGGAATATAAGGACCGCGGTCTGGAGCATAGTTTGTGCCCTTACCAATTTGAACTAAGAAGGCCGAATAAAGTCGGGCGATCTTTTCCGGATACGGCTTCGTGTTCATCTCCATCATGGGGGCCGAGAAGGCGGCCTTCACAAATTGCTTTGGATGTTTCGCCATATACTTTGCAGCTACGGCACCTCCCATAGAGTGAGCAAGAAGATAAAGCGGCATGTCCTTTGACTGAGGTAGAACAACTTCTTTCATCCATTGTTCCATATCAATAATGTAATTTTTAAAATTACGAACGTGGCCTTTATTTGTGTCGCTTAGAACTCGAGTTGATTCGCCCTGTCCCTGGTGATCGATGATGAAGATATTGAATCCATCATTACGAAGATCATAAATAAGCTCAGCATATTTCATGGAAGCTTCAGTACGGCCCGGAACGATCACGAGAGTTTTCTTGTTCTCTTTTTTGATCAGACTGTAGTGATGAATCTTCATGCCCTCAGCGTTGGTGAACTCTGAGTGATTTAAATTTTGAAAATGGGGCACGGCCTTATTGACCCAAACTTCTGGAAAATCCTTCTCAGGAATGGCCCAAAGGGAAGTCGTAGTTAATAGAAGTGCGAGAAGGGTAAATTTCATAAATAATCCTCTTAAATTGACGTTACTAAAGCGGAAGATGTGAGTCAATGTGGACGAAAAGCCATGCAGGATTTATTATGATTACATGCGTATCCTTGTAACCGGTGGTGGAGGCTTTCTTGGCACTCACATCATCAAAGAACTCTTAAAAAACTCCTCTTACATCGTGACGAATTTCTCTCGTCATTCCTATTCCCATTTAGAAGATTTGGGCGTGCCGACGATTAAAGGTGATATTCGCAAGCGCGAAGACGTGGAAAAGGCCCTCACTCAAGGCTTTGACGCTATCTTTCATGTGGCCGCTCTGGCGGGCGTTTGGGGGAAATATGAGGACTACTACGGCATTAATTACGAAGGCACTAAAAACCTTGTAGAAGTAGCAAAATCCCAGGGCATTCAGCGTTTCGTTTATACTTCAACACCTTCAGTGGTTTTCAATAAAGATGACCTTCTGGGTGTGGGTGAAGAGCAGCCTTACGCTACTGAATTCCTTAATGCTTATTCAGAAACTAAGACCATGGCCGAGAAACTCGTCTTGGCCGCCAATGATAATCAGAATTTTTTAACCTGTGCAATTCGTCCGCACCTCATTTGGGGCCCGGGTGATCCGCATCTTTTCCCAAGAGTGATTCAAAAAGGGAAAGAAGGAAAATTAAAGGTCGTTGGTGACGGAGAGAACCTCGTCGATATTGTATTCGTTGAGAATGCGGCCCTCGCCCACGTTCAGGCCTTTGAGCATTTAAAACCTCATAGTCGTGTTTGCGGACAGGCCTACTTTATTGGACAAGAGCGTCCGGTGAAGCTCTGGGGTTTCATTAATCAGATTCTGGGTTTTGTAAAAGTAGATCCTGTGATGAATTCGATTGATGTCACGACCGCTTACCGCATTGGCTGGTTACTTGAGAAAGTATTCAAGGTGCTTGGCATTCAAAAACCTGAGCCACCGATGACACGATTTGTGGCCCTGAACCTTGGAAAGTCTCATTATTTCTCTCATGAGAAAGCGAAACGAGATTTTGGATATTATCCCAAGGTCTCAATTGAAGAAGGTCTAAAGAAGACCTTCTCCTATCGAGATTTAATCAAAGATTGATCGAAGTAGTTGCAGCTCATGCCGGCATCAACCAGAATCGTTGAAGCGTTGATGCCAGAACTTCTTTCTGAAAGAAGGAAGCAAACCGTGTTGGCCACTTCCTGAGTCTCGAGGTTTTGTTTTCTAAGAGTCAGCTTTTCAGCATAAAGATAATTATCAATATAATCCGGAATCCCGGCCGAGGCAGACGTTTTAAGCGGTCCGGCCCCTACTGCATTCACACGAACTTTTGAAAACTCAGAGAATGATTTCGCAAGGAAGGGAACTGTTGCTTCCAGCATCGCTTTAATCGGCCCTAGATAGCCGTATGAAGTGGCCTTGGTGTTTGAAATTGAGATCGTTACGATGCTTGCGTTCTCGGTGAAAAATTCTTTAAGAGCATTTGAAGCTTCTACCAATGAGAAGCTTGAAATTTGTGAGGCCTGAAGATAGTCTTCGCGTTTAGTTTCATGAAAGGGCCTAATCCCTTCCGAGAAATTAGCAAACGCCAATGAGTGAAGGAAGCCATCAAGTTTATCGGTGTGTTTTTTCATCTCAGTTGCTAGTGAGGCAATGTCTTTTTCAACGTCACAAACAAACACCGGGGAATCTGGGAAAAGTTTCTTCAAGCTGTCTAACTGTTCAGGTCTTTGAACAGAGAATACACATTTCGCACCGGCCTCAATCAGAGTCTTTGCAGAGAAATAAGCAACGCTCTTTTTATTGGCCACACCTGCGATGAAGAAGGTCTTTCCATTTACTCCCAAGAAATCCATTTACACGTCTCCGTTTTCTACTAAAGTTGCCGCGAACTCAATGCTCATCACGGTCTTGCCATTAGATGTAATTTTGCCCTTCATGAATGAAGCATTCGCAAGGGTCTCAACGAAATCCACAGTGATCATCAGGAGGTCACCGGGTTTGGCCATGTTTTTAAATTTAGCGTTTTGAATTCGAGAAACAACTGCCGTTTTATTGTTACCAGCACTCTGACCTTTTAGGGCCATAAGAAGCGCGCCAGTCTGGAAAATCGCCTCACACATTAGTACACCCGGAAATACCGGACGTCCTGGAAAGTGACCACGGAAGAAGTCTTCTTCGCCAGTTAACTTCTTAGAGGTAGTGATGGAGTCTTCAGATCTTTCAACAATGTTCTCGATGAAAAGAAATGGCTCACGTTGAGGAATATTATTTAAGATGGTCTCAAGCATTGAGGCCCCCGGCGATGTCAAGGTTTGTTCCAGTGATGTAGCTTGCTTCGCGGCTCGCGAAGAAGAGAACCGCATGGGCCACTTCTTCCACTTTACCAAAGCGCTTCATTGGAACCTGTGACTTATATTCTTTGACCTGATCTTCCGGAAGATCAGCGATGAGTTCAGTCTCAATGAATCCCGGACACACGTTATTGATCGTGATGTTACGTTTTGCCACTTCTTTAGAAACAGAGAGTGAAAGAGCGATCTGGCCCGCTTTCGAAGCGGCGTAGTTCGCCTGGCCCTGAAGACCAAGTTTTCCACCAACTGATGACATATTCACAATTCGGCCATAACGATTTTTCATCATGGCCAGAACGCCGAAACGAGTCATGTTGTATGTACCTTTAAGATTGGTATCAAGAACATTGTCCCATTCACTTTCATTCATACTGGCAATGATGTTATCGCGGCGGATGCCGGCGTTATTTACCAGTACTTCGAGTGAAGGGAATAGCGTTTCGTATTCTTTAAAAAAGTTTTCAACTTCTCCGCTGTTGGCCACGTTGAATTTTTTTAGAACAAGTTTATCACCGTAGAGTGCGTGTTTCTCTTTGAAGTTTCTTGCGGCCTCATCATTTCCTGAATAAGTCGCAACGACTGTTGCACCAGCTTTAAGGAAGGCCTCTGTAATACCGCCACCGATACCACGAGTTCCACCTGTTACGATTACGTGCTGACCATTAAACTGATACATTCTGTGCTCCTAAGTAGCTTTCAATTGCGTTTACCTGGATGGCGCCGTAGTTTGCGGCCCCTAGCCAACCTGACATGATAATTCCGACTGATCCTGCGTGGAAGAGTCCTGGAATTGTTTTATGTAGATTCATAGATACATCAAGACCTTCGAACTTCGTTCCGAATGATGATCCTTTAGGGTGAAGGGTATAGCGCTCAACCGTGACAGGAGTCGCGGCCTCAACCACTTCCAGTTTTTCTCTGATATCCGGAATGAAGGCCTCGAGACCCTTGATGGTTTCTTCGATCATAAATTCTTTTTCTTTTTCGTATTCTTCTTTTGAGAGCTTCTTCCAATCCTCATAGTGACAGTTGGTGCTTGAAACAATTGCAATACGAGGACGACGCTCTTCCTGATAATAAACTGAGAAGGTACGTGAGCTTACTTTTAGATCAAGGAGTCTTGCTGGTTCGTAAGTAGGGTGAGTAGAAGTGAAAACCAGTTCCCCGATGTATGGAATAGTGGCCCCTTCTTTAAGACCCATATAAACCTGACAGCTTGAAGAGTTAAGACGAATTGCCTTCGTCTTCTCAACATAGTCGGCCGGAAAATGTTCTTCGCCAACCAGGTTAAGAACGGTAGAACGAATGTTTCCGTTCGATAGAACGGCCTTCGCTTTTACCAGTTTTCCATTAACGTACACGCCCTGAGCTTTTCCATTTTCAATCTGGATCTTCTCAACTTTTGTTTGGAGTTTAATATCAACATTATTTTTTAGGAGCTCTTCCTTCATGCGGTTAATGAGGTGATCTGTACCGCCCGTAAATGTGTAAACACCCTTGCTCATGAAGTTTGAGAATACGATGCCGTATGTGATGGCCGGATCATCCAGAGTTGAACCGTTAGCGTAAGTGATTGGCTCCATCAGGAACCGAGTCACATCATTTCTGCCTGGGAAGAACTTTTCAAATAGCTCGCGGTTGGTCATTTGCGAGTTGTCGTAGAAATTCATTTCGGCCAGGTGCTTAAAGAAGGCCTCAACCGTTTCTTTAGCTACTCCAAATTTTTCCACCATGGTTTCGGTGTAATGCTCTTTGGTAAAGGTCGTTTGAACGTTGAACTGAGGGTTCACGAAGCGAACGTCTTTGAGTTGCACGATGGAATCAGCAATTTCTTTGTTCCAGTACTTTCGGCAAGATTTGATCATTCCGACCGGGAAACCATGTAGAGAGATATCAAAAACATGATTTCTGTCATGTCTGTAGAACCAAGTAGCGAAGCCGCCGAGCTTATTATGAGATTCAAGGAGGAGAACTGAATGGCCATGGCGACCTAGGACATTGGCCGCAGTCATACCGGCCAGACCAGAACCTATGATGACAACATCATAGTCTTTCGTTATTTCATCACGGACTTTATAAAGCATGGATCAAAACCTTGCGTTGCGTAAATAGTAAATCTTCATTCGAAGAAGATTAGACGAATCTCTCGAAAAAGTCATGAAATCCGTTACAATATTAAGGAAGTAAACTCTGAAAAGGTTCGTACATGTCTGTTCTACAGTTGATTAAAAAGACTTTTAGTTTTGATGACCGCTCTCTTGCCCTCTACCGTGTGTTGATTGGATTCATCATCATGGCGGATGTGGTTTATCGTTTGCCGGATCTCACGAATTTTTACACTGATATCGGTCTAGTCCCAAGAGCACTTTTTATGAATGAAATGGGGATGCCTTGGTCCCTGTCGTTCCACTTTGCGAATGGAAGTTTTGCTTTTGCGGCCATTATGTTTGGCATCCATTTTCTTTTAGGCCTCATGGTTTTTCTTGGTTACAGGGCCAACTGGGCCATGTTTGGTGCCTTCGTCATGAATGTTTCCGTTCACAATCGTAACTGGTTAGTGAATAACGGCGGTGATGATGTCCTGCGCGCGATTTTATTCCTATCGATTTGTTTACCACTTAGTCGGTGTTTCTCAATCGATTCAGCGATGAGAAAGGAAGAAAAGAAAACCACCGAGTTTAATTCCTTCTGGGTTCTGGCGTTTTTCTTTCAGGTTTTTGCCATCTATTATGTGAGTTACATTTTAAAAGATCATCCGATCTGGCGTAAGGATTTGACCGCTATTTTCTATTCATCTCGTTTGGATATTTTTGCGACTCCAATTGGAATCTGGTTACGAAATTCTCCACTGCTTGGAAAAATCTCCACCGCTTTTACCATCTACCTGGAGTGGCTGGGGCCCCTTTTACTTGTTGGATCTTTCTTATTTGGAAGACGCTGGTGGATCGTGAGAACCCTTATTGTAATTCTTTTCTGGGGTCTTCACATTGGTATCTTCTTAACGATGACGATTGGTCTTTTCCCATTCATCTGTCTTGCCATGTGGTCAGTTTTCTTACCTGGCCCGCTCTGGGACAAGCTTTCTGACATTTTTAGAAAGCGTGGTTTCGATAAGCTCACGATTTACTACGATGGAGAGTGTGGTTTTTGTCAAAAAGGTGCGCGTCTCATTCGAGAGTTCGTCCTTTTTAGATCTGTACCCATTAAGATCGCCCAGGAAACTCCTGCGATTTATTCTGATATGCAGAAGAACCACTCATGGGTGGTTGTGAATGAAAAAGGCGAGCGCTTCTTCCAGTACAGTGCTTGGCTTGAGATCATTAGACATTCACCATTGTTTTACTGGAGTGTTGGAATTTTTGCTGTAAAACCCATTTCCACGATTGGCCAGACCATCTATGTTTGGATTTCAAATCATCGTCCTTTCATGGGCAAAATGACTCAGTTTCTCGAATATAAAACCGAGAAGAAAGAGATCACAACTTTCAAGTGGATCCGTGAAGCATCCGGTGCTTTCTTTCTTGTTATGCTCATCATGTGGAACCTCACTACGATTAAGAAATGGAACATTAAAGCTCCTTTCTGGCAGGACGTGACTCGTTGGGTGCATCTTTATCAGGAATGGAACATGTTTGCTCCTTATCCAAAAATGGACAACGTGTGGGTGGAGATTCCGGGGACACTTAGTGATGGAACTGAGATGGATGTTCTGACTGGGAATAAAGATATTTACAGTATTCGTGACAAAGAATTTTACCGGGCGATCCCGAATGAGCACTGGAGAAAGTTTTATCTGAATCTTTCGGATAGGACTGATTATGCTCGCTACTACGGTGGCTATTTATGTCGTCAGTGGAATGATCGCAAGATCCGCTGGAAGAAAAATACGACTCTTAGAAAAATGGAAATCATCGTGTTCTCTCAAGCAAACTTAGAAGATGGTGGCAAAGGCGCCATTAATCGAAAGCTTTCTTGGAGACATTGGTGTTTCGATGAAGATTATAAGCGTGATAATCAGGGAGCTCTTCCTCCCAAAGGTCCATAAATAATAAAGCCCTCTTGCGAGGGCCTTATTTATTTTTCTGTCATGGTTGTTACATCAAACATATCAGTTACTAGTTCGGGATGATCTATATACTTCCGGCAAAGCTCTTTCATCCTTTTACTCGCCTTATCAGTTTCAATCGCCATCGCTAGTTGACTAAAGGTCTCATGGGCCCCAGTGAAATTCTTCTCCTGAAACTGCTTCCAGGCGGTCAAATAAAAACTTAGGGCCTCAGGATCTTTTGTCATCGGGTGATGAGGGTGAAGCACTTCGTGGATGGCCACCGGAGTGGTCTTACCTTTCACGATTACTTTATCAATCGGGCGGGTCTTGATGTTAGTGAGATCCAGTCTCTCTAATGTCATATCTGAGATAAGGATCTGAGTACCGTAATACTTGCATAGACCTTCAAGACGAGCACCCAGGTTCATATTATCACCCAGAGCTGTGTAAGAGAAAATTCGGTCTGAACCCATGTTTCCGACTGAACATTCACCGGAGTTGAGACCAATCCCTACGTTGAAAACCGGTCGCCCAAGCTTTTTGAATTCTTCGTTGATGTCAGGAAGAATGGTAATCATCTTAATCGCGCCTTCGACTGCATACTGGGCGTGGTTGCCAATCTCAAGCGGAGCTCCCCAGATTGCCACAATGGCGTCACCGATATATTTATCAAGTGTGCCTTTAGTATCGAACACGATGTCCGTCATTTTTCCCATGTACATGTTAAGGGAATGAGCGAGTTCGGTGGCCGTGAGTCCCTCTGAAATTTTGGTAAAATCACGAACGTCAGAGAAGAGACAAGTGATGTCCATCTTCGTTCCGCCGACATGAAGCTTGTCCGGATCTTTTAACATCTCATCCACAATAGTTGGGGCAACATATCGGGCAAATGTCCCACGAATTTGCTTCTTCTCTTTGTTCGATTCGTAGAAAGCGAGGAATGTGTTCCAGGAATAACAGGCCACAAAACAGAAAAAACAGTAGAAAAGTTTTAATTCATATCCTTTTGGCAAAAAGTGATATTGATCAGCGAAATAGGCCCCTGAAACAATTAAGATCACCACCAAGGCATCCAAGAATGGATTACCCATTCTCTGAACGAGAAGGAAAATAATCATTCCTGCGACGAGGATGATGAGTGAGTACTTCACTGATTCATTGGAATTTTGGAAGAAATACCCGTGAAGAAGCATGTGGGCCATATTCATGTGCGAATAGACTCCGGGCATTTTGGCATCAATTGGTGATGGACGTAAATCGTGGGCACCAGTTGCTGTTGAACCAATGAAAGCAATTTTGTTATTCAAAATTTCTTTCATCTTAGGATCATCAGGGGACGCGTTGATGAGGTCATAAAGCGAGACTTGGGCAAACTGTTCTTCGCCGCCGATGTAGCGAATTTTAGTTTCACCACCGCGGCTGATTTCCATTTTTTTGCCATCGATTTCAAGTTCACCAGTGGCGTCGGAGAAGATTTTGACCTGGTCCTTTTTATCGGTGTAGGCCTCATAGGCATTGAATGAAAGTGAGCCGTAATAGATGGTGTCAATATTGGCGATGAGCTGATACTGACGGAAAATTCCGTCGCGATCTTCTTGAGACGAAATATTACCCAGACCCACTTCTGTCGCCACGAGTTCTGGAATAGGGAAAGTGTAACGACCAATTTTTTTAGGAGTCATCTCAACGTTTTGGCTGCGAGTGTCCACGGCATCGTTGAGCATCTCCACTGGTGCTTCTGGAAGGAAATCTTCCCCTTCACCTGCTAGTGTGTAGGCGAGGAAAACGCGACCACCACCAGCTTGAAAATTTTTGATGGATGTTGCAAGGACCGTATCCGGTGAAATATCTCCAACGTTAGGAGACTTTTCCGGAAACATAATATCCATCGCGATGACCTTTGTGCCAAATGCGCCGAGCTTGTCGATCATTTGAGCATGGTAGGTTCGCGGGATGGGCCACATTCCAAGTTTCTGAAGTGAGTAATCGTCAATTTTGACTAAAGCCACTTCCTTACTTCGGAACTTAGGATTGAGCTGAGATTTCATTCGGAAATCATAAAAACGATTTTCAAATGAGATGGTGTAATCGAGGAATTTCCCTAAGAGTGTGGTGCTATCAATGTCCCGCACAAAGATTGACCCGAAGATGCAGGCCGTGGCGAAGAGAAAGATGAGAAACATCCCTAGAGGGCGTAGTGATTTTGTGATAAATTTTATTAGCATATTTTAATTGTAGGACATTTATGGAACTGGAAGTATTAAAAAATTCTTTTCACCAACACGTTAGAGATTTACAGGATAGAATCACTCGGGAAATGCAGGCACTGGACCCGCAACTCGTGATGAAAGAAGATCCGTGGACTCGTACTGATCACGCTGGTCACCCAGGCGGTGGTGGTATTACCAGAGCTTTCCAAGGTGAGCTTTTTGAGAACGCGGGAGTTAACACCTCATGTGTTCATGGAAAAATCGATCCTCAGTTCGCTAAACACCTTCAAGGTTCAGGCGATGAAATGTGGGCCGCAGGGATCTCACTAATCATTCACCCAAAGAATCCTCGTGTTCCAACTGTTCATGCCAACTTCCGTATGATTCACCAGGGAAATAAATTCTGGTTCGGTGGTGGGGCAGATCTAACTCCATACTACCCGTATGAAGATGACTTTACTTACTTCCATGGTATTTGGAAGAAGGCCGCTGGTACTGATTACGAAACGATGAAAAAAACCTGTGATGAGTATTTTAATAACTCTCACCGTGGTCTTGAGATGCGTGGGATTGGTGGGATTTTCTTCGATCACATGAACTCTGGTAACACTGAAGAAGATGTGAAGAAAGTAAAACATCTTTCTGAGCATTTCATTGAATCCTATTTCCCGATTGTTAAAAAACGCATGTCGGAGAACTGGAACGAGGAAGATGAAGATTTCATGCTTCACCGTCGTGGCCGTTATGTTGAATTCAACCTGCTTCACGATCGTGGAACACTTTTTGGGTTAAGAACGAATGGGCGAGTGGACTCAATTCTGATTTCGCTTCCGGCCCGCTGTAAGTACTCTTACCAGTACAAACCAAAAGTTGGTTCACCACATGAAAAGATGTGGGGCTACTACACGCCAAAGGCCTGGTAGTTTACTTCTTTAATTTTTCGAAAGTTTCGGCCTGAGACTCTAATTCGATTGCCCCGGTTATGCCTAATTCGGTATGGCCTGGGCGTCTGTAGAAGGCGAGTTTAAATACTCGTGCAATGACGATGTTTTGTTGAATATTGAGTGGATATTTCTTGTAGGGTTCGATTCTCACATTATCAATATAAACACCGTTTTTACTGCCTTGATCTTGAATGAAGTACTCTTCATCCTGCGCGTAGATAATGAAATGATCTTTGGAAATTTCATGGTGAGGAACACACCAATCGTTGTGACTTGCCCTGCCGACACTGACCCGGTCCGTTTCGATGACGTACTCGAACGTATGCTGGTCATTCATTAGGAAAATCTTCATACTTCTTTTACGGATCATAAACACCAAATCTTTAATAGCTTAAGGTAACATTTAGGTAAATTTATAAACATTCCCTGCTGACTTGAGCGAGATTTACAGGAATTCAATAAATAATAGTCTACAAAGAATTTAACTATCTCCTCGGTAGCATCGCCAGAAATCCTCAAAGAAGATTAACCCCCATAAAGGAATATCGCTCCAATTGCTTCCGAAGCATAGTAAGGCCTTAAGAAAGCCATCACTTTCAGTAGTTGAATGATAGATCCCGCATCTAACTATCTAGATGCGGGATTTATGAAATCTTTGTGAGGAAAAAAAGAAGAGAAAAGAACCTAAACCTCAGGGGCAAGATAAACTTCAATGTCCGGATTGAATTCATCACGGAGAATCGATCTAATGGCCTCTAGAGTACCTGTCGTTGAACTTGGGCAAGTACCACAGGCACCTTGGTACTTAACGATAAGAACGTTGTCCTTATAGTCTTTAACTGCAATATCACCACCGTCGCCTTGAAGGCCCGGACGAATTCTTTTATTTAGAATTTCTTCGATTGAACGAAGCTCTGGTGAAAGGTTGGCCAGACGGTCGGCCTCCGGGTCATAGACCTTGAAGTTTGGATCATGGTCTTCAAGAAAGCTTTCAATACAAGTTTGAACTGCTGGTTCTAAAGAATCCCATTCTTCAAAACTAAATTTAGAGATTGTGATCACGTTCTGGAAGAAGTGAATCTGGTCCACACCACGAAGATCGAATAGAGCGGCCGCCAGAGGCACGTCTTTACAGTCCTGAGGAGTTTTAAACGAAACCTTTCCTTCCGTCTTAACATCCTTATCCAGGATGAATTTAAGTGCGTTTGGGTTTGGAGTCGGCTGAACAATAATTTCTAAAGCTTGCTGTGACATAAATTACCTATTCTTTAAAAAGATCTACTGCTTTCTTCAGTGCATTGTAGAGCTGATCAATATCTTCTTTATTGTTATAAATTGAGAACGAAGCACGGCATGTGGCCGGTACCTGGAAAAAATCCATCAATGGCTGAGCACAGTGGTGACCAGTACGAATCGCCACACCAGATTTATTCATCATGAAAGCGATATCATTTGGATGCATGCCTTCAATGCCGAAGGAAATCACAGACGCCTTATGTTCGGCAGTTCCGTAGATCTTAAGTCCCGGGATCGAGAGAAGTTTCTCTGTGGCATAGGCAAGTAACTCATGTTCAATTTCCATGATCCTGTTAATGCCAACATGATTTAAGTAATCAACTGATTTACCAAGAGCAATCACTCCGGCGATCGGTGGAGTTCCTGCTTCAAATTTAAGTGGAAGAACATTGTAAGTAGTTTCTTCAAAAGTCACTCGGTCAATCATGCTACCGCCACCCTGATAAGGGTCCATAGCATTTAAAACATCTTCTTTACCGTAAAGAACACCAACACCTGTCGGGCCAAACATTTTGTGGCCAGAGAAAGCGAAGAAGTCTACGTCTAGATCCTGAACGTTAATTGGCAGGTGAGAGATGGACTGAGCTCCATCGACGAAGACCTTTGCTCCATATGTATGAGCAAGTTTAATCATCTCGCGAACCGGGTTAATCGTTCCCAGAGCGTTTGAGATATGAACAACTGAAACAAGTTTAACTTTATCTGAAAGAAGCTTCTTATACTCATCAAAAATAATTTCCCCTTTTTGATTAATAGGAATTTTCTTGATGATGATGCCTTTCTCTTTTGCGGCCATTTGCCAAGGAACGATGTTTGAATGGTGCTCCATCTGAGATAGAAGGATTTCATCTCCCGCTTTAAGGAACTTTCTCACATAACTTTGGGCCACAAGGTTTACCGACTCAGTCGTGCCCTTCGTGAAGATCACTTGTTTGCGATCTGGAGCATGAATAAACTTTGCGATTTTGTCGCGAGTTTCTTCAAACTTATTGGTGGCGTTTTCCGAGAGCCAGTAGTGCGCTCTATGAATGTTTGATGTCTCTGCACGATAATAACGATCCATTTCCTCAATCACGGGAAGTGGCTTAAGTGTGGTATTAGCGCTATCAAGATACGCCAGACGTTTCCCATCCACGATCTGATCGATCAGGGGGAAATCTTTGCGATAAGGGTTATTCTCCAAAATACTCATTACATTCTCCCAAGAGCAAATTTGCTCTCGAGGCGCTTCAAGATCAACGGACTGATAAGGTTACGTGCTTCTTCGTTTTGAATTTTAAGCACGATCTCTAGACCGAAACCATGGGCAAGAATAGTTCTTGCTCTGTCCGCTGGAATCCCGCGGGCCTCTAAGTAAAACACTTCATCATCAGAAAGCTGGCCAGTGGTCGAACCGTGAGAACATTTCACGTCATCCGCGAAGATCTCAAGTTGTGGTTGCGAGTGGGCCTGGGCCTTCTTAGAAAGAAGAAGGTTCTTATTTAATTGTCCTGAGGCCACACGTTGGGCCTTAGGGTGAATATGAATTTTTCCAGTGAAGATTCCCTTTGAATCCCCATCTAAAATGCCTTTCGCCATCTGGTCTGAAGTCGTGTCGGCGGCCTTGTGATTAATCACCGTGCTGATGTCCGAGTGCTCAGACCCATTAGTCAGGTAGAGGGCATATGATTCTGCATGAGCGCCGGCCGCATTCAAATTCATTTGAAGGTTTTTGCGGTTAAGCTTTCCAGAAGCGTTGAAGATCAAGCTTCTAACTGTGGCGTCTTTTGCCAGTTCAGCAAATACTGAACTATGAGAAATACCTTCTTCACTTCCTTGGTCCATTTGGATGTGCTCAACATTGGCACCGTCATGGGCAAGGATATAAGTCTCATTAACGTTAGCATATGAGCCGCCGCCATGAGTTTCTTCGATCACTGTCACTTTTGAAAAGTGGTGAGCAAGAACCACAATAGTCGGAGCAGAAAGACCTGCTTTGTTCATCGAGTGAACAATTCTAATCGGAGTTTTTACTTCCGCATTCTTTGCCACTTCCAGAATGATTCCATCATTTAGAAGAGCGTGGTGAAGATTTGAAAGAGCGTTTTCTTCTTTAAAGAGATTTTTTACCTCTTCAAAGTGGTCTTTTAACTTCTTAACTTTAACTCCTGGAAGGTTTAGATCCAAAGTTGTTAATTCGCCATTCTGAAATGAAAGAGCAGAATCAGTTAAAGAACCAAAGAATGTTTCAAGATTAGTGAACTTATAACCATCCAGAACCGGAGAGTTGAATCCGTTCTTCTTGAATAGTGAAAGCTGAGCGTTTCTGAAATCTTTCAGGGCCCCTGCACTATCCTTAATTTGTTGATCTGCCAAAGCAGATAGGTTTTCAATATTCATTATTTTACTCCAGAGATAAGCCAGTCATAGCCTTTCTCTTCAAGTTCTAATGCAAGAGATTTATCGCCTGATTTAATGATCTGACCCTTATAAAGAACGTGAACATAGTCAGGTACGATATAATCAAGAAGACGCTGATAGTGAGTCACAAGAATCGTGGCATTGAAGCGGCTCTTAAGTGCGTTTACACCATTTGCTACGATCTTAAGTGCGTCGATATCCAGACCTGAATCGGTTTCATCAAGAAGCGATAGTCGAGGGTTAAGGATCGCCATCTGAAGAATTTCGTTTTTCTTCTTCTCACCACCCGAGAAGCCTTCATTCACTGAACGCTCAAGGAATGATTCATTCATCTCAAGGATTTTAAGTTTGGTACGAAGGTGCTTTAGGAAAGCTTCATCGTCCATCTTATCTAGCCCTTGGTGTTCGCAGATCTGATTGAATGACTCTTTTAAGAAAGTGAAGTTAGATACACCTGGAACCTCAATTGGATATTGGAAGCCCAAGAACACGCCTTCTTTTGCTCTCTCCGCTGGATCAAGCTCCAGAAGGTTTTTCATCTTACCGTTGATTTCGAAATTAATCTCACCACCAGTTACTTCGTAGGCCGGGTGACCTGCGATGACTTTTGATAGAGTAGATTTACCAGAACCGTTAGGTCCCATGATGGCGTGAACTTCACCTTTCTTTACAGTCAGGTTAATTCCTTTAAGGATTTGGTTACCGTCAACACTTGCACTTAGATTTTTAATTTCGATCATAAATTATCCCACGCTATTTTCTAGTTTCATTTCGATTAGTTTTACTGCTTCCACTGAGAACTCTAGAGGTAGAGTCTTGAACACGTCCTTACAAAAACCGTTCACAATAAGTGATACAGCTTTGTCCTGCGAGAAACCACGCGACTGAAGATAGAAAATTTGGTCAGCGCTGATCTTCGAAGTTGAGGCCTCGTGCTCCACGATGGCGGTATTATTTTTTACATCAATAAAAGGGAAGGTATTGGCCGCACACTCGTCACCAATGAGCATTGAATCACACTGAGAGTAATTGCGCGCACCAGTTGCTGACGGCATGATTTTCACGAGACCGCGATAGACGTTCTGAGATTTTTCCGCCGAGATACCTTTTGAAACAATTGTTGATTTCGTGTTTTTACCCACGTGAATCATTTTTGTTCCTGTATCAGCTTGCATATAGTGGTTAGTCAGCGCCACTGAATAGAATGAGCCTTGTGAGTTATCACCAAGAAGTACGCAAGAAGGGTATTTCCAAGTGATCGCTGATCCGGCCTCAACTTGAGTCCATGAAATTTTTGAGTTCTTACCACGGCACTGGCCACGTTTAGTTACGAAGTTATAGATACCGCCCTTACCTTCTTTATCACCCGCGTACCAGTTCTGAACAGTTGAGTACTTGATCTCAGCATCGTCCAGAGTGATAAGTTCAACGATCGCAGCGTGCAGCTGATTCTCGTCACGTTGAGGGGCCGTACAACCTTCCAGGTAGTTTACGTATGAGCCTTCATCAGCAACGATGAGGGTTCTCTCGAACTGACCTGATTCTTTGGCATTAATACGGAAGTAAGTTGATAGATCCAATGGACAACGAACACCCTTAGGGATGTAAACGAATGAACCATCAGAGAATACTGCCGCGTTTAGGGCCGCATAGTAGTTATCTGAATAAGGAACAACTGTTCCCAGATATTTTTTTACCAGATCAGGATATTTCTCCACTGCTTCAGAGATTGAACAGAAGATAACTCCAACTTTTTCCAGTTCTTCTTTATGAGTTGTACCCACAGATACTGAATCGAATACCGCATCCACGGCCACACCCATCAGACGCTTTTGTTCAGTCAGAGGAATACCAAGCTTCTCGAACGTTTCAAGAAGTTCAGAGTCCACATCGTCTAAAGACTTATAAGTGTCTTTTTTCGTCTTAGGTTTTGAGTAGTAGTAGATATCGTTAAAATCGATCGGTGGGATTTTACAATACTGCCACTCAGGGTGAGTCAGAGTCGTCCAGTGACGGAAGGCCTTAAGACGGAAGTCTAATAACCATTCAGGCTCATTTTTCTTCTGAGAAATGAGGCGAACGATGTCCTCCGAAAGTCCTTTTGGGAACTCTTCAGTTTCAATGTCAGTGACAAATCCGTATTTGTAATTGTCCTGTAGTTTGTCTTCAATTTTCATAAATTCACCTTATCAACCAGAGGGCAGTGCTCAACTTTCTTCTCTGGTAATTTCTTCAAAGCCAGGAGATTGTCTTCAGCTAATAGTTCATTCAATGTCAGAGCATTGAAGATATTGATCAAATAATCATTTAAACGCTTGATGGGCTGAGAGATATTACACTTGTGAAGAAGTTCACAGGGGCCTTCATGACAATCCATCATGAAGCTCTTTCCTTCAATCAGCTGCACCAGTTCCATATAAGTTACTTGAGAAAGGTCGCGGGCCAATGAGTAACCACCTTTCACACCTTTTTGGGAATGAAGGATACCTACGTTGTTCATTAGCTGCATCACTTTCGCAGTCGTATCAAAAGGAGTTTCGAATCGGTCACAAACTTCACGAGCAGTCGTGAGATCTGACTTGTCTTTTTCCTTCATGAGCATGAGGACCATCAGGGCATACTCGACCCGTCGATTGATCTTAATCATAAGAAATACGCCTATTTTTAGCCTATTTATGTCTTTATGGGCATCGTAACGTAAATAGGGCGAATAAGCACCTATTTTTTACCCATTGAAATCATTAGAGTTGTTTGGCATATGAAACACTGCTCATGAATTCCTGACTAAAACCGATAAGTGCCTAGAATATGAAAAAACTCACCTTTTTAGTCATGCTTTTGACCTTCAATCTATGGGCGGCCGAAGAGACCTTCGATCCGATGGAAGATCTTCTATCTGATAAATATGAGGCCGGCTGGCACCTTATTTACGATTGTAAGGATGGGCATTGGGTTTGTGTCAGTAAGCCTTTCTACAAGGAATGTGAGGAAGCTAGAGCGCAAGGGCTCGCCAAACAGAGCGTGCGATTAGAATGCGCTCCCATTGGGGCCATGCCATCGAAGAAGGCCTGCTATCAGAGAGTATTATTTCTCACGACCCATAATCATGGGCATCGCTTCTGCATCAATGATAAATGGAAGGAAAAGGCCTACGAGTAATTACTCGTACATTTCTTCTGGAGTCAAAGGTTCATCTTCCGCCATCTTTTCGCGAATAAAATAGAAGGTCATTGTCGCAATAAATGTCAGAGTGAGAGCAAAAAAGAACATGTTCTTTACGTTGAACTGTACATCTTTCTTGGCCGCTGCTTTGACTTCAGCTTTAGGTTTCTTGGTCTTTTTATTAGGTAAGAGAGCAGTAGCAGTCGTAGTCTGATTGTGCTCAACAGGTGCTGGGGCCGCATTATTGGCATTTGAAGCAGCTGGACGGGAATAAACGCGGGTACTGTCTTCCATGTCGATTTGGAGGCTTTGTACCGCTCCAAACGAGAGATTTAAATAAACGGGTAATGCGGTAGGGGTGTCAGGCTGAATACGTTTCTCATCCAGAAAAACGCCATTCATACTTCCAAGGTCAGTAATAAAAAGTTTTCCTCCGACGTTCTCAATAAAGCAATGCTTTCTCGACATCCCATCATGAGGAATAACTATATCTGCTTGGCTGGATCTTCCGATAGTGAAACTAGGTTTATCAATTGTAAAGTCCTGCTCTTCACCATTTATGAGTTTGAAATGTAGTCTCATAAATTAAAGTATAGTGAAGAGACAGGTCTTTGGCAAACTTGAGATTAATCTAGTGGCGACAACCATACATCAAATACATCACCAGTTTTGGTTTTACCGTTTTCAACGTAAGTGAACTTACTCTTCTCACGAGCTCTAGCTCGGTTTTCAAACTTCGTCACATCACGAGTTGAATATTTGAGTGAAATTGAAGCAATTCCACGTGATTTAAGAGAGTGAAGTTCTGAATCATCAGAAACACCGTCACCGTTCTTATCATTCCAAAGAGTGAGGGAGTTAAAGATTTCATCTTTAGCATCGATCACACCGTCTTTGTTACTGTCATGTACTCCAAGAGCAAGGAAGCCGTTCTCATGCTTATCATCTTGGCCGAACAATTGGCTGTTCTTAGAAACTTGTTCGCCTTTATTAAGCTTAGCTAAAAAGTATCCTGGAGCATCTTTTTCAGGCCAGTTCACACGAGTACCTTCTTTCACACCATAAAGTGGGAAAAGTGATACACCATCAAACTTAGGAACTTGTTTATCAAAGAAAAACATAAGTGGAGAGTAGTAACCACCACAGAAACCTTCTGAACCTGGGAACTTCACTTGGGCCGTGAAGCTTCTGTAGGCAGAGGCTTCATCGAAAGATTCAAGTTCGCGAACTGCGGCCAGACCGCGACCACCTTGAGTGTATGAAATACGGTGCCCTGGGGGTTTTGGAACTGTGATCTTCCCATGTCGTACTGCAACTTTGCTACTCAGAGAATCAATACTGTCATTGATCTTAATCTGGATGCTGTTAGCAGAGGCCACAATTTCAGCATTGGCCACAGGAGTTCCACCTTTAAGAAGTTTAACCTGGTCACTGATATCAGGCATAGTTGAAGGGAAGTAGCAGCTCACAGCATTTGTTTTAAGCTGGCCGTGTTTATCGTTAGAAGTGAATTTATAAAGACATGTAATCTGACTATCTACATCACCAGCTCCGATTCTTTGGGCAGTCATAGATGACCCGGCATAGTAGTCAAATTCAGCTCCACCATAACCGCGTGGGTTGTGGCTGATTTTCCAGTTCTCTAATTTGTAATTGAAAGTCCCTACGTTCGGTAGAGAGCAAGTGATGTCTTTGTATCCTTTCACGTTCATGTCCTGACCTTCATTAAATGAACAATCAGTACGAACTCCACCTGAAGCGTAAGTGGCCTTAGCTGGGAAAACAATTTGGTAAGTATCAGTTTTAGCAGCATCATCCGGATTCACGATTGTAAAATTCATCGTAATTGGTTCAGATGGATTCAGTTGAGTTGATACCGGATAGGCACGCAGGTTTGTACCGTAACAAAATGGCTTAAGAGTTACTTCCATATTACAACCAACGGCCCCGCAACCTGTCTTTCTATTTTGGCCAATGGGAGGTGGCACAGGGCTCGCCGAACCAAATGGCGTAACACTAAATTGCGCGTAGGCCGGAATAGAAACAGCGAAAACTGTGAATAAAGTGATCATTTTCATAAAGACCCCATTTGTATTGCTTACTTAGTATTTAAACTCTTTTTTAGTCGAACTTTCTTTAATTTGTAGTCGATGATGGAATTCGAAATGTTGGCCCTAGAAAAAACAATAGATTGTAGGCCTGTCATTAAGATTACGCCCTTTTGGAACTTGATTTGGCCGCCAACTAATGTTGCTCGTGCGCGTCTGAGCTCAATTAAATGGTCGGCAGATGTAGGATTAGGTCTTTCAAGCCAGTACTGAACAATCTCAACTGGAGCGAGAGTTGCGCGGTTATCATTACCCGGAATATAGGGCAATTTATCAAAGAACGATCTTGTTGTGGTTAGACCACCGGTAAGATCAATAGTGGCCGCACAGTTGTATTCTTTATTTGGACGGCAGATCTGATAAGCAGTTTTGATTAGTCCTGCAGGTGCACCTTCAATAGGATAATAAGTCATATCCAATTCATCAGTATTTACTCCACCAAGCATTTTATAAGGACGTTTTACGATGAAGTTACAAGTACCAGAGTTTTCACATGAAACTTTGCATCCACCAGTACTCCCCATTGAGTGGACTGGTGACATACAATCATAAAAATCCATCTCCGAAGTTAGCATGAGCAGGCGGCCCTTCTGCCAAGGAGAGTCGACTCGATCAGCTGTTTTTGTGATCGAGTAGTCTGGATTTGATTTCTGCCAGTTGATACCTGCATAAATTTTGCTGGGACTATATACAGAATTTGGATCAATCGTGAACTTTAAGCTCTCTTTCCCTTGAGGACGCTTCACAATAATGTAGAAAGAGCGAGATTTCGTAGCTCCAGGTTTAATATCGAGAGTTAGCTGACGTGTACAAGTACTGCTTCGACAGAATTCATTCTTAGCGAGAACAAAGAAAGGAAGGTTATTGTCGTCGGCCAGGTTTACATAGTTAAAGCTTGGCTCACCTGATAACAAATCATAGGTGAGTGTCTTCGAAGCACCGAAGCGTGCAATGGTGTTGATGATATCTTCACTCAGAACTTTTGTTTCTTTTTGAGAGAAGTCATAAAGGTTTACGGCAATGAGGGCCAGCATCCCGGTCAAACCGAGGGCCATCATCATCTCAACCATCGAAAATCCGTTTCTTCTTTTCATGGATCCTTCACAATGAATACATATTCTCTAAATTGGTTTGGTAAAAGCTCTCTGTGAGTCATTCTCAGAGTCACTTTATATAAACCTCGGAACTCCATTGTTCCGACTTTGAATGGTGTTACGACATAACCTATTTTCCCTGGACACGTAGGGTATGCCTCAAGAGGCAGCATCCCATCATTGACCCAGCATAGGTTTAGACTTTTTTCTACAGCATCGTAGGTTGTGTGTTTTAAAAATTCTTCGGGCTCGAAATCAATCTTTTCCATCATGATGTTAGATCTGATGGAGCCAATGATACCGGAGATCATGTTTTCTAAATTGGCGTTTTTATCTACAACGGTTTTTTTGTTACTAAGGTAATCGATCCCGTTAAGAATGATGTATCCACCAACGCTGGCGATGGAGATCCCTACCAGAACCTCTAACAGACCCATACCTTTTTGGTTCTTAAATAGTTTTTTCATCTAATCATATCCACTCGAGAATCTTCTCGAATGACCCATTTTTGAATACGGTTAACTTTTTGAGATGTCATAGCATCTCCAGGATTTGCAATTCCGATGTCCGGATCGACGGTCGTCCAGCTGAAGTTATTTGGCCCGTTACTAACCATGTCCATCGGGCTACAAGCATTTACTCGGGCCATGATTGCAGGACTTTCTTTAAGGTCCTTCCACGTATAGCTCATAAGTAGATTCGTGTTTTGGCAAACACCTTTTGAACTACTGAAGTCAGTCATCACTAGATCTGTTGCTTTTGTGTCCCAGATACTGTGCCAGTGCACTTGGGTTGAGCCATCCACCGGTTGGATAAGGTCTTTTACGATGAACGTTCCAATCATATAAAGTGGTTCGCTACGACCACCTTGGATCACGAGTTTGTTACAAACATAGAAGCCATACACGCGATTACGGTTTGGCGGAATGATACATTCTTCAACGACAGACTTAGAGAAAGAAGCGGCATGTCCCTCCAGGATCGGAGAGTTATCAGTTGGCATTGTGAATTCTATCGAACTAATGGGATCGTGATTTGGTGTATCGACCTGTGCACCAGGAGGAGTATTGGCATAGTTCCAGGCGAAGTTTGTACTGCCTGACATATCTAAGTCCCAATCCGCAATTCCCATTCCAGATGGACAACTAAGGTCATAAATTTCTTTAGGACGTGGATCCCATTTATCATCCGGATCACCGGAAAAGTTGTCGTAGTTATCAGTCTTGCGCCAGTTAGATACACTTAAATTATTATATTGATATCCGTTGTCAGTAATAAGAGTTAAGTCATTTCCATCATCACCAGAAATTTTAAGTTTTACGTAACGACTCCACTGGCCGTAGTGGTAAGGCCAAAAATCAAAACGAAGATTTTTTTCATCGTTACTCATTTTGTTTTTTGCCATATTGAAATACATGCTCCACTGCTGATTATAGGTGAAGCTTAGAGTCTTCATGTTTAGCACGAATCCTTCAGAGGTCGTGTGATTGGCCAGTTGAAATGATGCCATTGGTTTTTTGTTGGCGTCTTTCAAGTCATCTTTTAATTCATTAAGTTTGTTTACCAGATCTTTGCGGGCGTCTTTGTAATCGTCCCAGGCATCTTCAGTATCGTTACAGCTGCCAAAGAGACAGGCGTCTTTTTTCGAGAATCCCCAGTCTACGCAATCACTATTTGCGTCTTCTTCACATTCATCTTTAAAGTCTTCCCCTTCGTCTTTGAATTTTTTGTATTCCTGAAGTTGAGAGAAGATATGATCTGATTGAATGGCGTTGTAGAAATTATTTTTCTTGGCGTCCTCTACGCTTTTAATTAGATCTTTGATTTTATTTTCAGTCACATCAAGTTTACTTAGATCTAGTTCCATTCTCGCTTCTGAGCCAACTCCAATCGTTCCACGAAGTGAACGATCATCATTTTTTAATCTGAATTCTCCCAGTGAGGTCAGGCCCGGCGGAGGTGTAGGGATAGAAAAAACAATGATTGGATCTTTCTTGCCACCGCCCCACCAGTTTCCGCTGTTGTCCTCTTCGGAGATAACATCAGGTGACATGCTAGAGGGCTTAAATCTGTTTCGAAGATTGAAGCCCAGTAATATTTTTTTGGTTGTCTTGCTGCCATTAGAAGAAACATCGTAATTAGTAAAACCAAGACGAGAATTGTTGTTCATACTGGGTGTGGTTTGAACTTTGGTCTCTTCAATACATTGTTCAAGGAGCGCCTGGTTTACTGCGGTCTGGGACGCGTGATTGTAGAGATTATAGAAACCCTTGTCTTCCGTAGCATCCAGGTTAAGGCCCCCCAGGAAGCCTCTGAAGTTTGGATAATTATCCTGCTTTGACAAATGTGGATGACCACGGTCATTGAAAGTGTAATCCGCGCCATTACTATTAACCACGCGACCGGCGCGAAAGGTACTACCTGTTCCACCGCCTGAGTTATACATGCCTAAAACTAATGGGGCATAAAAAACAGAACCCTGATCTTTATCATATCCCTCAGGAGGAAGAACAAGGTCTCCGGCCACATATACGGGTCCTCTGAATTCATTCAGGGCCTTTGTATCAAGGTTTCCGTATTTAATGAGCGAGAAGGTATGAAGTCGACGTGGATAGAAAGTGTAGTATGCAGTTGAATCTGCTGTTCTCATCACAGTACAGCTGAATCTTGTTCTCGAGATATCGGTTGTGATGTTAATCCCAATTTTTCTTTCTTCACCGGCACCAATATTGTTGTAGTCCTTTACTTGAAAGATTTCAATGTTCACTTCATTCACGCAGTCTCTAACACTCTTTGAGATGAGATAGAGCGGATGCTGGTCTGTCATATCCTGAAGGATTGCCTGAGTTACCTTGAATTTCATTTTTCCGTCTGTCGGATAAACATCTTCATAGGCAAGAAGGCGAGAGGCCTTTTGCGGAGTTTGATGGTAACGAACGTAATTTAAGGCAAGAATTCGGTTAGCACTTTCGGCCGAAGGCATGGCATTCAGGGGAGTTCCGATGTTCTCGGGTCCCCATAAAATTCTCTCTAGATTTCCCGGATGTGTAACAATATCTTCCATCGCCTTTCCCGAACCGCAATCGTTGGAAAGCAGAAGATCAGTCACACCATTATTCACTGATAAACACCAGCGTTCACGAATCCCGTGAATGAGGTAATCATTTAAGCTTGAAATAAAAACGCGATAGTCGATTGTTGATTCGGCCTTCTTCTTCTCACTATGGAGCTTCGGCAGCATTTCAGTCGTAACATAACCAAGGCCACCAAGGGCAAGGGCCACAATCATGATGGTAAATAGAAGGGAAACACCCGCTTGGTTTTTCAGGATCTTAGAAAAATGTTTCATGTCTAATATTAACTCTCAGAATGGAGTTCCAAACAATATAAATTTTTATTATTGTCTAATTATATGTTTACGAAGGTAAAGTAACAATTTTCTTAATGGAACACTTTAGATTGAGTGAGTCTAATTCTTGTCAGGTGCCATGAACCAGGTGATGGCCAGAATAAGTAGTCCTACTGAGAAAAGAATCCATTTTGTCTTGTTGGATTTTACAACTTCCACTGGTTCTTCATAGGTGACTGGATTACGCGGTCTTTTTGAGATGGGCTTTTTCTCTAGTTCAAGAGTGATAGAAGGCTTGTTGAGTTCAATACGAGCAAGTCTAATGGTCGAAGTAAAATCTCCGCTTGGAGCAAGATCTGAACTTACAACCTTATCAGAACTAGAAGCTCCCGGCTTATTTGAAAGTTCACATTCTAGCTTACCCATCGAAAGAGCAGCATTCGGCGGGATGAGTGTTTTGGTGCTCGGTGGAATTCGCTGACCATTGATAGTCACACCATTGGAGCTACCAAGATCAGTGATATAAAAGACTTCTTTTTCTTTGCTGTAATCGATCTGGCAGTGTTGTCTGGAAATTGAATCATGAGGAACAATCAGATCACACTTGGGCGAACGACCCACGACCACAGAATTTTTGTGAGTCGTGAGATCCATTGTTTTATCAAATTCAATTTGAACTGATAGTCTGATCATTACATTTTCTCTGGGGCCTCAATTCCTAGAAGCGCTAAACCTTGTTTCAAAGTAAGGGCAGTGGCCTTTGAAAGCATCAGGCGTGATGAGCGCACTGGTTCAGGGGCCGAACCCACCGGACATTCAGCATAGAAACTATTATAGGCCCGAGATAGGTCGTATAAATAGCCAGTCAATGCCGAAGGCTTATACTGAAGAGTTGCTTGTTCCACGACCTGATGAAAATTCATAAGTTGCGCCACTAAATCTTTTTCTTGAGGGGCAGTTGCATGAATTTCATTCGAGGTTGGAGCGCCAAGTTTATTCACCATTGAATTAATACGGGCGTAGGCATACTGGATATAGGGACCAGATTCCCCATCAAGCTTCAACCATTCTTGCATATCAAAAACGATTTTCTTTCCTGGATCAATGCGGGTCATACCGTATTTGATGGCACCTTTTGCAACAATTTGAGCTGTTGATTCAATTTGTTCAGGCGACCACTCATTAACGTAACGATTCAGGTATTGCTCCTTAATCATCTTCACCATGTTTTCAATCAGGGCCTGTAGAGGAACGATGTTACCCTTACGAGAACTCATGGCCCCGTCTGGTAGTTCCACGAAGTCATATTGAAGGTGGAAACACTTCTTAGCATTTTCAAAGCCCATGAGCTCAAGCACTTTGAAAACTTGCTTAAAGTGATGTTCTTGCCGTTTATCTACCACGTAGATGTTTTTCTCAATATGGTAGTCCTGAAACTTACGTCTTGCTAGCTCGATATCTTTTGTAGCGTAAAGGCCGTTACCATCAGACTTCAAAAGCATGCAGAAACCAAGCTTATAGTCTTCAAGGTTCACACCAACTGCACCTTGATCTTCAACAAAAAGACCTTTCTGCTGATACTCACGGGCAAGTTTCACTGAAGCTGAATCAACTTCCGATTCCCAGTACCAGACATCAAATTTTACATTGGCCCAGGTATAAACTTCGTTCATGAGTTCAATTGACCACTCACGAGTTTCTTTCCATAGGTCGTAATACTCACCAGATTTCTGTTCTAGTTGTTTTAGGATGGCAGTTAGTTGCTCACGGTTTGAGGCCTCTTTCTCAGTTCCGCGCTCGTCCTCAAGTTTATTGTGGCCGGCCGTATAGAGAGTTCCAAGCCAGGCACCTTTCTTTGTTTTAGGAATTTCACCTTTATAGTGAAACTTCAAATACCAAAGACATTTAGCAACGTGAGTACCCACGTCGCCCGGGAAAGTCGAAGCAACGATATCAAAACCAGAGTAGCGGTGAAGTCGAATAAGAGCGTCACCAAGACAAAGGTTTCTCATATGGCCCACGTGCATTTCTTTGTGGGTGTTTGGTTGTGAGTATTCAATCATTGTCTTCGGCGTATTTTCTGTAAGCTTCTGCTTAAACATGTCTCCGCTTAGAATTGATGGAATAATCTTTGAGGCGATTGCGTCAAAATTAAAAAAGAAATTGAGGTAAGGCCCCATGGCCTTCTTCTCGGTGATGAATTTTGGAAGCTCAGTGAAAGCAGCTTCTAAAGATTTTGCGGCCTGGGCCGGATTCGTTTTTGCTTCTTTGGCAATTTGGAAAAGTGGAAACGCTAGATCACCAGCTTCCTTAGATGGTGTAGCACCAAATAATCCATAGGCCTTTTCCCAAGGGAAAATGATTGAAAAAGTTTTTTCGATGATGGGGGCAATAGCAATCGCAAGTTCTTTGCGAAACTGATCGTGATATGTGAACACGGGTGTCCTCGGGTCTAAAAAATTATAAAAAGATTATCTAATCAATCTTGATAGACATCAAGACATGTTTTCCAATATGAGGAATTGAAAAGAACTCACCAGATGGCTGGAAACCAACTTTCGTATAAAACCCCATGGCCTTTTCACGGGCATTACACCACAAAAGTGTACACTGGTTTTGTTTGATTACTGGGAAAGCGGTTCTTAATAGTGCTGATGACAGACCCTGTCCTTGATATTCAGGAAGGGTGGCCATGCCACGCAGGCGGTACTGATATTGATCTGTAAATTTTTCGTTACGTTCGAAGTAGAAAGAAGCAACACTCACGAGCTTTTTGTCTACGAAGGCGCCCAGGTGAAATGTCATCTCATCATTATCACCCTGAAAGATACAATCATCGAGCGTACCATTTGGACGCAGCATTTTATGTCTGATGTGATGGGTATCAATAGGTTTGATTCTTAAAACTTGCACGCATCGAGATTAAACATAACGATGTGATTTGACAAAGAAAAAACCTGATTAAAAAATTGAGACGCGAATTAAGTGCTCAAGCCCTAGTCGGCCTACGGTTTGGACAAACGTACTGAAAACCACATTTGGTATCTTGGATTCCGGACCCCTCCAGTCGGTTTTCAGACCCAAAAGACAATACTTGCCAACATCATGAACGATGACAGTTCCTTTCAAATCTTTCAAAAAACCTTTTTCAAACACAAACGGATAGTGACCGGGTTTTGTGATTCGAGGAATTTTAAATTCGACCACCATCGGGAAAGGTAGAAGAGCATGATCGATGGTGAAATTTAGTCTCTGTGTTTTGTCGTCGTATTTACTACTTTTAACGAAATCCATGTAGTTGTGATAATTCTCATAGAGAGAAAGTTTTCTCATGGCCCGAATACAATTACGTGGATGAATGCCGGAAACGAACAACATCATTTGTTGTTCTTTCGGGGTAGGAGAGTCGACTTTACCTACTGAAATAACTTCGCCTTTCAATAAATCTTCGATTTGTCCTTCTGAAGGCGTATAAAAAGGTTTAAGCTCCTCCAAAATTGGTTTATCAAAACTTGCAGAAAGACTCACTTTAGTCTGAGATAAAGAACTTTCGTTGATAAAGAAACTCAAGAAAAGAAATAAAAATCGCCATCTCATTGGTTGACCTATTGTTCGGGATGCCCTTAATCTTATCCTATTGATTTTCCTGCAAGCAACTTTAAAGGAGACTTTGACAATGGCCGTCGAAGAAGTGAAGCGCCGTGGCGCAAAGGTCAAGGAAGCTCTTATTGAGAGCAAAGACCAGCGTTGGCACTGCCGAAACCGTGTAACTCTAGTTTTCGGAAGTAATGACATTGAAGAGCTAGATACTTACGTTTATACAACCGATTCTCTCGAGTTTAAGAAAGTAAATTTCCATCAGGCCAAATCCAAGGCCATCGAAGAAATCCTTGATAACTGTATTGATGAGTTTTATCGCGGTCACGTGACTGAAATTCACTGTAACCTTTCACCGGATGGTAAGGTCGTTACAGTTCAGGATAACGGAATTGGGTTCCCGCTCGCTAAAATGAAGGACGTTTATACGGAATTCAGAACGGGTTCGAAATTTAAAGATGAAGAAGTGGATGATAAGGGTTTCCTTTACCGTACTCTTGGCCAAAACGGCCTGGGTGCTTCAGCTACATGTCTAACATCTGATATGTTCAAGGCCACTGTTCGTCACTATAACTCGAAAAAAGAACAAACTTACGAGTTCATTGATGGCGCTCTGAAAATTCATAAAACAAAAGAAAAGCCATTCAAAGGTCCATCTGGTGTAAGAGTTGAACTAACTCTTGCAAAAGAAGTTTATAAAAACCAAGTTGTAGATAAAGAGCTTCTTCGTAAGCGTATTATTGACCTTGCTTACAATAACCCGGGACTAACGTTCTATTTCAATGACGAGAAATACCTTTATAAGAAAGGTCTTTTCGAACTTGCTCAGCGTATTGATGGAACAACTGCTCAGCTCATTGGTGATGAGAAGTTTGTCTATGAAACAACCAACATCAAAGGTGCCAAAGTCAAGGCCCAGTATGATGTTCACGTTTCTGTGACTTTCGATAAGAAGTCAGATGATAAAGAAAGAATGATTTCTTTCGTTAACTCGACTCCGACATATGACGGTGGTTTCCACCACGATCGTATTAAGCGTCTTTATATCAATACCATTAAAGATAAACTTGAAAGAACGGCCAAGAAAGACAAGCTAACACTTGTAGATAACGATGTTCTTGCCGGTATGACTTTCGTGATCGGTATCGTCATGCCGAACCCACGTTTTGAGTCTCAGACTAAGCGTAAGCTTGTTCGTGATGCTCTTCTTGAGAAAGCACTTGAAACTTTCATGGCCGATGGCATGACTAAGTTCATGCGTAAGAACCAAGAGCTTCTTGATCATATCATGGAGAGAGCGAAATCTCGTCAACGTATGATGGATCTAAAAGATGCATCAAAACTTGCGAAGAAAGGTAAAAAGCAAAGAGTTGAAAAACTTCTTGATGCTAACGAAAGAAAAGACCGTACAAAATGTGCTCTATTCATCTGCGAAGGTGATTCGGCCATTGGTGGTCTACGTTCTGCTCGTGATAAAATGTATCAAGGTGGAATTGCGCTTAAAGGTAAGCCGATGAACGTTTCTCAAGCTTCGATTAAAGAAGTTCTTGAGAACCAGGAGTTCGCGGACATTATGAGTTCAATTGGTCTTGCGATTGGCCAGAAAGCAGAAGCTCAAGAGCTTCGTTTCTCTAAGATCGTCTTCCTTGCCGACTCAGACGTGGATGGTGGTCACATCAATACACTTCTAACGAACTTCTTCTTCACGTTCTGGCCTGAAATGTTTGAAAAGGGCATGATCCAGATCGCGAAAGCTCCACTTTTTGAGGTTGTGACAGATAAAGGAACAATTTACTGCGAATCAACTGATGAACTTGAGAAGCTTAAAGTTCGTAAAGACATTAAGATTAAAGAGATCATGCGTAACAAGGGTCTTGGTGAAATGAGCCAGGAAGCGTTTAAGCATGTACTTAGCCGGAAAGATTTCACAAAAATTTCTGTGAAAGATATGAGTGCTTCTAAATCAATGCTTGAAACTTGTTTCGGTAAAGAGTCTCAGCTTCGTAAAGACCTATTGATCGATTCAGATGAAATCGATGTTGATCTAACGAACGTGATTGCCGGTAATAAGGCCAAGAAAAAAAGTGAAGCGAGAGCGTAATTATGAAAGATAATCAACAAGCACTACATTCAATGACGGCCGTGCCTCTTGAGGCACTGGTAAAAGAAGAATACAGAACCTATCAGATCTATACGCTGATGGATCGCGCGATTCCATACCTTCAGGATGGGTTGAAGCCTTCTCAACGTCGTATTCTTTTCACTCTTTGGAAGAACTCGAACAAAGGTCTCATTAAAGTAAGCTCACTTACTGGTCTTGTTCTGACTCTTCACCCACACGGTCCGGCATCGGTTGAGCAATCAATCGTAAACCTTGCTCAAGACTATACTTTCTCGAATAACTACCCACTTATCGATAAGAAGGGTTACTTCGGGGAAAGAATGGAAACTCAGGCGGCCGCTGCCCGTTACATTGAGTGTAAATTAGGGAAAGTTGCTGAACTTCTTCTTTTCGATGATATGAACCAGGTTGAAATGGTTCCTAACTATGATGAGAAAGTCATGGAGCCAATGGGACTTCTTCCGAAACTTCCTATCATGCTTCTAAACGGAGCTGAAGGTATCGGAACTGGTTTCTCTTCGGTGATTCCAAGCTTTAACCACGAAGATATTATCAAGTCGATGATCTCATTCATCGAGACTGGTAAAATCAAAAAGATTAAACCTTATTTCCGTTATTACACTGATAAAGTGGAAATTGATGAGAAGGGAAGAATCATCACTAAGATGAGCTTCAAGCAAGTGGGCGAGAAGATCTTCATTACTGAAGTTCCTAAGGGCTACGATGCTCAGAAGATTTACCGTCATCTTAATAAGCACATGGATAACGATTTCTTGAAGGATTACATCGATTCTTCGGTGGATAACGTGATCAATGTGGAGCTTATCTTTAAGCGCGGTCAAACACCGACACTTGCAGAAGTCGAGAAGACCATGGGTACGATCAGCTCGATCGTTCCTAACTACACACTTATTACTGAAAAAGGTGTGAAGGTTTTCAACGCTGTAGAAGAAATTCTGGAAGTGTTCACGGTTCAGCGTCTTGCTGTAACAAAACGTCGTTACGAGCTTCTTATTAAAGATTACGAAGACCGTTTAACAAAGAACAACGAGATCATCCGCTTCATCCGTGAAAAGCACTATGCAATCGCTGAGAAGAAGGCCAACCGTAAAGACTATATCGACTATCTATCTAAGCAGAAGTTTACTTATGCTGAGTACTTGGCCGATATGGCGATCTACCGTATGACTAAGGAAGAAGTTGAGAAACGTCAGCTTCTTATCAAGGAAGAAACAAGCGCTCTTAACGAGTTCAGAAAGGTCCTAAAATCGCCTGAGCAAATTAAGAAGAAGCTTATCGAAGAGCTGGAAGATACCGGCAAAAAACTATCGGCCATCATGAATGATAAAGAGTCCGAGAAGAAAAGAAACTTCGCTAAAGCTAAAGCTGAAAAAACCAAGACAAGACACTAATAAAAAGGGCCCCTAACGGGGCCTTTTTATTGGGTAATAGGTAGTTTAAGAACAAAGCTCGTTGAGTACTCATCCATTTCAAAATACAAATCCCCTTTATGATCCATGGCCATGCCTTTGGAGATGCTGAGGGAAAGTCCTGAGCCTTGATTTACATCCTTGGTAGAAAAGAACGGCTGGAAGAGCTTGGTTTGGTTTTCGGGAGAAACTGTGTTCCCGCAGTTTTTAACTTTAATCAGAATGAAGCCCTTAAGGATTTCAAACTCATAATGAATCCATTTAGTGGTCTTGCAGGTAACAAGGGCATCGTCAGCATTTTTTGTCAGGGCAAAGAGGATCTGGGTAATCTGAAAAGGATTACAGAGGATTTTTACATCAGGGACATCATGAACCTGGAAGTCCACATTGTGGGCCATTAAAAGTTCGTGGCAGTAATTAAGAGTTCTATCGATCACGTCTTTTAGGGGAACAACTTCTTTTGGGGCGGTTTCCATCTGAAGCGAGAAGTACTTAAGGCCCTCAATCACATTTTTAATTTTAAAGATCGCCTGAGAAGTCAGATCCATCTTTGATTGAAGTTCAGGCGTCATTACTTCTTTTTTCTTGAGGTCTCTTTCAACCTGCTGAGATGAACCCAGAATGACCATGAGAGAATTATTTACTTCATGGGCAAGACCTCCGGCCATGTCCCCCAGGGCCGAAATTTTCGAGGCATGAATGAGTTTAGCAGTCTGATCTTTTAATTCATCATAAGAGTCTGCGAGCTCTAATTGAGTGGTAAAACGTTGAATCAGCAGGGCCCGATAATCCCGGTACTGCTTTAACTGGTAGACGATGAAAAAGGCCATGGCCATGGCGACCCATTTCGCGTCTTGGGTTCCTCTTACCTCATATTGGTACAAAGTAACAAGAATCATAGGAACCAAAATCAATAACTGAAAAGGAATAAAGAGAGTCTTGTCGTAGGCCAGAGTAATGAGAGAGGAAGCAAGAAACCCCATCATCACTGTAATGAGAATGGCGAATTGGTACCCGGCCATATTAAGTTCGTAAGTAGAAAGTGAAAAAATCAATCCCCAACCAACTGAGTTGAGCCAAATACTAATTCGAAGCTGATTACGCTGTGATTCGGTCGCAATATCATGAGTGCCGATTTGTTTTGAAACGTAGTATCTCAGGATGTTTGAGAAAATAACGACGAGGCAGGCCCCTTCAATGATACTGGCGTAAATCGTCAGATTGAAGTGATACCAGGAAACCAGGATCGCAATGACAATAAAAGTAATGGCCGCAGGGGTACTTTTGGCCGCCACTTCTTTCCATAACAGATTGTTAATTTGCTTCTGCCTCTGATCCATTGAAAATGAGTAAGCGGAGAATGGAAATTCCGCAACAACTCTTTCTGAGACGAACCAATTCTTAAGGTCCGCTTTAGGTGGAAATGTAGAATTTACTCTAGTCTATTACGCCATTCGATAATCGCATTCTCATATTGAGTTGCGATACTGTCACAATTGGCACCGCAATTATGGCGCTCAGTACGCATTTTACGGACGATTCGCGAGTTAGAAGGGGTATTAAAATCTACCACGCCTAAAGTCGCATCATGGGCCGTTTGAGCGTTATCTGATGCGTGTCTAGGACTGGTGCTCATGTGGCAACCCACGCAGCTATAGGCCGAGCTGCGAGAAATGGGATAAACAGTTCCTTGATAGGCCATGAGCGAAGTTTGAGTCTCTGTTCCGCCGCCCGTTCCACCAGTGGTTGTGCCAGTTGCATCTGTTGGATAAATTTCTTCGAATGAGAATTTAAATCTGTCTCCCGACAGACCCTTGTCCTTGATCACGATCATGGCGTATTTTGAAAGAAGATTATCACTGGCCGAGGTGATCTTATTTACCAAGGTATAGGCCGAATGTTGAGGTGAGTAGGCGCCGTTAATAAAGAGTTTGATGTTTTTTACTTTAACGTTTGAAGGTGCCACGATCCGAGGCTTAGTGAGCTTGTAACTATAAAGATCATAATCCACGATATCGATTTTAAAACTTCCGTTGGGAATTCGAGGCGAAAGATCAAAGCTCAATGTGATTCCGAAAAAGTCATTCACTTCCTGGCCATTAAAGGCCGGATCTGAAGTGACCACAAAGGCCTGAGCGCGAGCGCCGTCCTCACGTTGACGAAGTTCCAGAGTATATTCTGTTCCGGCCACGAGATTCATGGAAACATTTAACTGTCGCCATTCAAATCGAGAGCCAGCTGGGAACTCTACATTTCGGGTACTCAGAAGAACTGAAGTTGGTCTCTTGGTGTCTCTTACAGTCATGAAAAACGAATTGTCCTGATCTGTTGGCCCTTGAACCAGACCCCAAATGCGATAGGCCCCACTGGTTGGAACTTTGAAATTCATGAAGGCAAGACCTGCGTTTTGGTCATTGTTCGCAAGAGTATTGTTAAGATTATTTTCTACCGTGAGATAAGGGCCATCGCCTGAATTCACTAGAACCATCGGCGCTTGTCTCATGGCCGCTTCAACATTAATTTTTACCGTATTTGAACTAGGAGCATTTCCAGCGTCGACAAATTCCATCTCGAGTGTGTCGGTTTCAGAGGTATAAATCGCCAGATCAGAAGGTCCTTCATTATCCACTTCACCGGAAACATCACGGGCCGCTTTCCAGGATTCAATGGCCCTCTCCATCGCCTGAGCATTGGCCTCGCAATCACTCCAGCAGTTATGGTTTTCACCACGAAGCTTCGCCACAATACGAGAGGCTGAGATGTTTTCAAAATTTACTTTTTTCTGAGAGACAAGAATGTCATGGGCCTCACGATAGTCATCAGAGGCATGCATTGGTTGAATAGTTGAGTGACAGCTAATACAATTTGAACGAGTGATCGAATAAACCGACTTCTGGAAAGATTCATAAGAAGCTTCTGAACCGCTTGAGTGGTAACCACTCTCAAACATGAGTTCACCGGGTTTACCACAGTTGGTGTAAACCGCCAGGATCGTTCCCAATAAGAAAATGACTGCTAATTTGAAAATATTAAAATTCAAAATTTCACCCTATCTTAGTTTATCAAAAACCAGGTAACGATCCAGATTATTTCTAAACGGGTCATCTCCGACCACATTTTCAAAGTTGCCTTCAAGCCCATGAAGGGCGAGATAGTTTGCGACCATCGCCTTTGAAGTTGTCACTACGCTGTTACTGGTAAGAAGGGCAGAGCCTTCTACGGCACCATTTGCCTTGAAGTAACCAATCTGACGTTTCGTTGTTCTGAGGCCTGGACGACCGTCTTTTTTGTAGACCATCATAAAAGTTGATGAACGCTGACCTGAGTCTCCGGACCAGATAAATTTTCCAGAGCCATCGACAGTGCCACCGGCCGCAACTCCGCCGTCTGTTAAAACATAAATGACAACATCTGTGTCTTTCACTGCCGCAAGTTCCATAATGGCACCCATAAGCTGGCCAAGTTCAAAATCCTTGGTGTCACCTGTGGTTCTTGTGCCGTCGTGATAATCAAATCCACCGAGTGTAATAGTTCCTACACCGATGCGACCTTCCAGCACTAATTTAGTGATGGCCCGTGAACGATTGCGTACATCTTGATTGTTAATTTTATTAAAAATAGTTTGAGAGTCGGTATCATTGTTCGGATCAACGTCAGTTGATTTTACTCGGTATAACTGATCTGAGGATTCAGAAAATCCACATGCCACCAGGGCCTGCACTTGTTCTGGAAGTGAGCGACGTGAAAAACCAGCGAGCTTTCTTTCGCTGATTCTTGAGGCCGCATTCAGGATGCTTTTAACTTTTGTTTCAGAGAATGAACCAAGAACGTTTCCGGTACTCACGAGGTTAATCGCCTCTTGGCGAGAGGTGATTCTCACGGGAGCAACTGCCGGGTTAATGGAGTCAATGGGTGAAGTCGAATTACCACCTGAATCGGTTTGTTGAGTTCCGGCCAGTTGAGTAAGACTGCCCTTGGCACCGGCCTTGTGTAACCAGTAAATAGGGTTTGATTGATTGTTACCGGTATCATCATCTGAAGTTGAACAAAAAATGGCCCCTTCAGTTTTGTCACGAGTTCCTTGAGAGGTGATATTGCGAATACCCTGGAGGATCCCTGATCCAGAATGAAAAGCAAGTCCCATTTCAGTGTTTACCTGTCCAGATTTAGAGGGATGAAAATCATTGGGAAGACCAAGGGAAGCGTAGTTCGCGAGGAAGTCCATTTGTCCTCCAGCGCCGCCAACCATGACGTTAGAACCCGCGATATTTCCACCGCCGGCAAGATCAATGATAATGACCGGAGTTAAATGACTGATGATTGCAGGAGAACATTCCGCCGCGTGAGCACTTGAAGAAAGTAAAGATAGGGCACTTGGTGCGAGAGCAAACGCTGTCATTCCAAGAAAGCCTTGAGCGAGGAAATCACGTCTGGTTTTAAGACGGTGTCCTTCGTGATACATGGGTTTCAAAACATCATCAACGTCATGTTTCTTCTTCATATATTTCCTTAAAGTAGGATCACGTGGGCACTCGAAAGAGTGGCCGTGCACAGACCTTTCATGGCCTTTACTGTAAGTGCTGAATTGTTTCCTTCATTGGCCACTGGAGTTGAAAGTTGCACCAGGAGTGCATCGAGTTCCAACTGAGCTTCTACCAGTTCTTCACCTTCTACCATTCCGAGCCAAAACGCATCGATGACACTGTTAATGGCATCTGTTCTTCGTGCCGGTGCCATTTCTGCTCCCGGCGCCATCCCGAAATTAAACGTTGGCCACACCACAGTTCTTAGTGTCTGACTATCAACCAATGAGTTACAAAATTGGGCCGCGAGTTTTGAAACAGCGATTTGATGAGTAGGTGAAAAGACCTTTACGTCATTTCCGGTAGGAAGAGAAAGTGCCACTTCATTATACACTCTCATAACATCGTTATTTGTCTGAGGATCAACACCAGTGAGTGTTGCCATGGTTTGAAGAATCTGTTCATGGTTTTTGATCCCGACTGATACTTGAGTCTCATTCAGCTCTTGTTCTTCACTCTTAGGCACACTTGATGGAGGCGTATAATTACTATACTCAGAGTCAGTGTGCTTAATGTCCAAAGTGTTACTCGGCATACAATGAGTAAAGGTCACGAGGAGAATCCCGAGCATCAGGATTGCAGTCATTTTGACTGCGATTTTATTATTCATCTTCATCGGTAATACATCCCACTGAAGTGTTCACAATTAAGTTTTTAAGATTGTAATTATCTTGCTCAAATTCATTGGCGAGACTGTCAACCGTCGCCTTATCATCAGTATTGACGGCATCTTTCATGCACACGAGTTGAAAGACCTTTGAAGCAATACAAGCTGAGAAGGCCTTCGACTGCGAGAACATCTGACCGATGGCCTTAGCACCACTTCCAGTTGTGTTTCCGCGCCAGCCAAGTTTTGCGTTCTGGCCCTGGGCCCAGAGGTTTAACCAGGAGTCATCAGTCGTCACATAAGCATCTGAGTGATAAACATTGTGATTCATTTTGGTCACAACTGTTCCTTGCGTGTAATTCAGGCGACCACTTACAAAATCATAGTAGGCGTAGGCGCCACCAAGAGCGTCCTGGCCCGCGTGACAACCAACACATTTATTTTTGTAGGTTCGCGCGTCTCCACCTGGTTTTCTCTCCACGTCTCCGCGTACTCGAAAATCCGGAATAGTCACGTCATGAAGTTCCTCATAGTCTTTACAGAGATAATTCATGAATATGAATCGATTCACGCGACGATTGGTTCCCGCAGAGAAGAAGGCCTCACCAGCAGCGCGAGTGGTTGTAACTCCTGCAACTGCGGTGGCCGGAAGACCCGTCATGGCAGACTGAGTTTGCCTTACCAGATTGTCTTTCAGATTGAGATTTCTTGATTCGGCATTTTTATAGTGATCATTATTTGTGAATGAATAGGCCGGAGTCGCACCAGAAACCGTATAAAGAATGTCACTGTGAAGAACCTGGGCAAATGGAACTTCGTCACGAACCACACCAATGATGGTGGCAACGTAATCGTTTAGATCCGCCCGAGAAGTTTGCTCGCGGTTACTCCAGGGTTTAATCCAGTTCTTCAAAACGATGTTGTAGAAATTTGGATTATTCATGGCGACTTTCGCCGCATCTTCTGCACGGCCGCCACGAATATGGTTTGTCATTACCTCTAACACATCTTTTTTCGGCGGAACTCCGGTCAAGCGGTTGTGGAGTTTCCACGCTTGCTCTTTCGGGCCGGCCCATGTGTGAGAGACCATGAGAATAGCTAGAAATAATAATCGCTTTTTCAAAAAGCCTCCTGAATGTATTAATCCCTTCGGAATTCGTTCTTAAAACTTGTTTAAAATGAGGTTGAGCGGTGGAGTCAGGAATTGAAGATATTTCAGCGTTTTCCGATGAGAAGACCAATGAACAAAAGATTTCTTATATCAGGATTAATCCTGGTGATAAGTATAGTAGTGGATCAGCTCACCAAATGGTGGGGGATGACCCTTTCTACCCTGCATTTCAATCAGGGTTTTATCATGGGTCTCTATGCAAATCTTCCCGACAATATTCGAATTGTGGCCCTGGGCTGTTTTGCGGGGCTGGTGTTTTTCGTTTACGTGTTCTTGATGTACATCATTCCATCACGCGCGAGTATTTTGAAATACGGTCTTTCACTTTTAGTAGGTGGAATGTTTGGAAACGTGATCGATAAAATTATCTATGGAAAAACCATCGACTTCATTCCGTTCAATGGAACTGTTTTTAATTTCGCCGATGTCTTCTTGTGGGTCGGGGTCGCACTGGTTTTGTTCGTCATTTTCGGGAAAGAAAAGCTCGTTTGGCATCCAGATTCTATGAGAGGCAATTATCTTATCTGGCCCAAAGAGCAGTACAAGGTCGGATTAAACTTTGCGTTGGTAGTTTTTTCATGCTCTTTGATTTTAGGGATATTTTCATTTTCGTTTTTTAACACCTCGGTTTCACCATTTATCACGAACAAACAGCACCTCATGCTGACGTATTTTCTAACTTATATTTTGATCACTTTATTATTCTGCTCCATGGCCTTCCTGGCCGGAATTGTAATTAGTCACAAAAGTGCGGGCCCTCTCTACGCTTTTGAACTTTATGTAGATGATTTAATTGAAGGGAAGGACCGTAAGCTCACTTTCCGTGATGGCGACAACTATCGTGACCTCGAACAGGTGGCCGATCGTCTCCGAGATTACATTAATAAGCATAAATGACGCATGGCTAATTTTACCCCCTAAACTTGTCACTTCGCCCCTTATTTGATCAAATGCGCTACTTGATTGATTAAGGAGTTCTTATGAAATTTTTCCTTCTAGGTCTTTTGTTTGTGACGTCTGCTTTTGCCAGCAATGATCTATCACACAGACCAAAATCATTTCTAACGAGCAGTGGAAAAGCTGTATTTGTAGATTTCACAACTGCCGACTACACCATCAATTACGACATTACTTCACGTCGTGCGGTTGCAACCGCCATGATTAAGTTCTTCGCCCCTGAAGCTGGTATGCCGATCTTTGACAGTTACGCAGATCCATCTTTCGTGGTTCTCAATGGCCAGAACGTTTCAAGCTTCTCAACAAAAACTCCCGGCCGCGAAACGACTCTCCGTGTAGTTAATCAAAACGTTGCCGTAGGTAACCATACGCTTTCTGTAACTGTTCCACTTACCACACTCGTTGATTACGTTGATGGTGGTGTGAAGAGTGCTTTCTGGGCCTCTGACCTTGATGACCGCCGCTTCCTTGAGCGCTACATGCCCGCAAACTTCGAGTTCGATCAAGTTAAAATGACACTTACTCTTAATTTCCTGGGCGCTAAAACAATTCAAAACGTCTACACCAACGGTGTGGTTGAAGAAGTTAAAGCTGGTACCTACAAAATCAATTATCCGGCCCATTACACTTCATCGAGTATTTTCTTTCATACAACTCCTGCATCAAGTGTAGTTGAAACTCGTTATTCACTTAAATCAATCGATGGCCGTGAAATCCCAGTTGTTATCTACGTTACTAAATCTGCTTCTGCAGCAACTGCTCTTGATCAAATGAAAGCGGCAGCTACTGACGTTTTCCAAGAGCTTGAGCGCGACTACGGCGCTTGGCCTCACCCATCACTTACAATCTACAACGCCGGCTCAGGCGGCATGGAGTACTGTGGTGCTACCATGACTTCAGTAAGCGCAGTTGGGCATGAGATGTTTCACTCATACTTCGCCCGTGGTGTAATGCCGGCCAATGGTAACACAGGTTGGTTAGATGAGGCCTTGGCCTCTTGGAGAGACAAAGGTTACCAATCCATTTCTGTTCTTTCAGGCACAAGCATGATGTCGAACAGACTTTATTACACTCGCCATACTGATTACTCAGCTTACTCATTTGGTGAGCGTTTCATGAGCTATATGGACAACAAACTTTCTTCGAAGGGCGGCCTTAAACCTTTCATGCGCCATATGGTTGAGAATCGTCGATTTGCTCCATTATTCGTTGAAGAGTTCATTCAAGAAATGAGTCAGTTCTATGGCGTATCTCTTGAAGACGATTTCAAGAAATACACTTTCGGAACAAAAAATAAATTCGACTACAATAAGAGCATGCAGACTGTTCCTCACATGCACCAAAAACTTTCTCTCGAACAACTTCAAGAACTTCTCTAAATTCTCGGCGGGGATTCGTCCCCGCTTTTAATCTCCTATACTTAACTTGATTTTACTTTCGCCAGCGAAAGTGGATTGTTCCCACATCACTTTTTGCTTGCAATTAATATACGGAAATGTTACGTATTGATCAAGTAAAAAAGAAAGTTACTTCCGCCAGCGAAAGTAAAAAGGAGAGAAGTTATTGAAATGAATTATTTTAATGAGGCCGGATGACGGTTTACAACCTTACCATTCATACGGTGAACACATTCCCCATCAGGATATAACTCGATCTGCATTTTAACTTCCGTACCGGCGTCGCGAGGCTTGTACTCTTTACGAGGCGTCACCATTTGAGAAGAACCAGAAGAGCTACTGAGGGTGTAATTGTAGTGAGAGGCGAGAGTCACTTGATCAAGTGGAGTTGGATCTCGTTTCTTATCACCTGAGCTCACTGAAGGGTACATTACTGTTGAGTATCGTTGCGAGTAAGTGACGTTCTGATGGTTAAGACCAATGAAGTGGCCCATCTCATGGAGGATAACGGTTTTTAGATCGTAACCGTAGCCAGAGTCACCGCTGTAAAATGTGTATCGGTAATTCACTAAAATATCGGCGTGCTGAATAGAAAAGTACTCATCACTTGCGCCAGAGTTATAAAGTGTTCCGAACATCTGAGTAACTGCAAGTGCACTTGGAAGATCCGTGGGCCACTTAACAACTTTATAGATGCCGAAAATGCTGTCTTTAAAGCCATCTGAGCTTGCGACGGTATCAGATTTTTCAGCAACAGGAGTGCTTTGAACTAAAAAGAATGATTTTTTGCCTTCAGAGGCAACATCCCATTTGTCGGCCATGTCGTTGATGTTTTCAACTTCGGCCGTATCAAAGTCTTCTGAAACATAAACTGTTTTAGGGAATGATTGACTGCCCCAGACGTGCGGAGTTTTGCTTGTAACGACACCACCGGAGGTGATCTCTTCAGTCTTCGTTGCATTACAGGCAACCAGTGAGAATAAAATGGGAACGAATAATAGCGTCTTCAAATGTACTCCGGAGTCAGGGCCGACACATTTCTGTATCGGCTCTTTCCGAAGTAATTTGAGATTAAATTAGAGTCTTATTTCTTAGACTTAGCGTGATCGGCCATGAATTGGTCTAGACCATTTTTAGTTAGCGGGTGGTTGAATAAACCTTCGATAACTTTGAATGGTAGAGTAGCTGTGTCGGCCCCTACCATCGCGCAATCTTTCACGTGAGTCGAGTGACGAAGAGAAGCGGCCAGGATTTTTGTTTCGAAACCGTAGTTGTTAAAGATCACACGGATTTCCTGGATAAGATCCATACCTGTCTGGCCAACGTCATCCAAGCGACCAACGAACGGAGAAACGTAAGTCGCACCGTTTTTAGCAGCGAGAAGGGCCTGGTTAGCAGAGAAGATAAGAGTAACGTTCGTTTTGATGCCTTTCTTTGAGAAATGCTTACAAGCGATCATTCCGTCTTTTGTCATAGGAAGCTTGATCACCACGTTCTTGTGGATTTTAGCTAGTTCTTCGCCTTCTTTGATCATGCCGTCAGCTTCAAGTGAAATAACTTCAGCTGAGATCGGGCCATCAACGATTTCTGAGATTTCGCGGATAAGAGCGGCCTGGTCTTTACCAGTTTTTGCCACTAGGCTTGGGTTAGTCGTAACACCATCAACGAATCCCCAGGCGTAGGCCGTCTTGATTTCGTTAAGGTCACCAGTATCAATGAAAAATTCCATATTAGTCTCCTAAAGGGGTCGGGTTTAAAACGTCTTGGGTTTCTTAAGAATCTGAACCATAATAAAAAGCATGAGGACATTTGGCCACTTTTCACTCCTGTTTTTTTTCGTATTCAGTCTGACTGCTGGAGCAGTTGTCGTTGTGCCAAATTTACCCAATGAAGGTGTCCTAGGCCCTGAGAACCGAGGATCGATCGATCCAAACGTGGATTATGAGCGTTTTTCAGGGAGAGTTTCAGATAAGGATGACAGTGCTCGGGTTTTTAAAATTCACGTTGAAAACAACAACACTAAATTCTTCCGTGCCGGTGACTCGGTTCTGTTCAAGGTAAACCTCAAAGACACTCGTGATTTCTGTAAGGCCTTCGTTCGAAACGTTGAGGATTTCCATTTTACAATTTATGTAGAAAGCCTGGGCCCATGTTATTCCACTACGGAATATTTCCGTCGCGGCACCGTTCTGAATTTTTATTCAAAAACTCTGGCCCTGAGGGTTTTTGAAGCGAGTAAATACCGCGATCAATTGATTCTTCGAAAGGAAGACTTCTTAAAGCAACTGAATGACATAAATCACTTTTTATGGACCTTCGATCAGCAAAAAGTAAAAACTGCCGCTGACTACGACGAGCAAATCAACCGTCTGCAAAGAGAAAAACGTAAGGCCATCGATGATATGATAACTCTTAAACAAGAACGTCTGGTGCTCCAAAATGAGCTTATGAAAAAGCTCAATGAGCTGGATGAATCCTTGTTATTCTATAGAGTTGAACGTCAGGAGCTCATGACTGACCGTTGGCAACTGGATCACGATCAAGGTCTTCCTGTTGGCCACAGACCACAAGACATCAAACAATAGAAATGCTATAGTGCCCTCACTTCGAGGACATTTATGGAAGCCATCAAACTTAAGCAAAAAGACCTTACTCATCACCCTGTCTACGGAACATTTCAAGACCTGGAATCGATTCGTCACTTCATGGGGTATCACGTTTTTGCAGTCTGGGATTTCATGAGTCTTTTGAAGTCTCTTCAACGTCACATCACATGCGTTTCTGTTCCCTGGAGACCTAGCACCTATCCGGCCGATATGGTCCGTCTGATTAATCAGATTGTTCTAGGTGAGGAGAGTGATGTGGATCAAGACGGGAAACCTATCTCTCATTTTGATTTGTATCTTAAAGGTATGGAAGAAATCGGAGCTAACACCGAAAACATCAAAGCGTTTCTCGCCTCTGGAAATTTAAATCTTATTCCGGCCGGCGCTCGAGAATTTGTGGATCACAATTTAAAAGTTGCCCAGGATGGTCACGTCGTTGAAGTCGCAGCGAGCTTCTTTTTTGGACGAGAAAAGCTCATTCCCGACATGTTTCAGTCAATTGTCGACGTATTAAAGAAAGAAAACATTTCAGCTCCTACGTTTTTATATTATCTTGAAAGACACATTGAAGTGGATTCAGGAGAGCATGGACCGCTCGCTCTAAAGTGTTTCGATTATCTGGTTGGAAACGATCCAAAGTTAAAAACGATGGGTCTGGATGCTGGATTGAAGGCACTGGAAATGAGGCAAATGCTCTGGGACACCGTTCTTAACGGACGAGTCTAGTCCAGTTCTCAAGCTTTCTACCTAGAGACCGACATGACCAATATGAAGTACTACCAAGTTCTTCTCTGTACATTATTGATCACGGCCTTTACTCCGGTGAAGATCGAAGAAAAGATGGATGCCTACCGAGGTCTCGCCAGCTCGTGGACAATTGTGCCTTCTCGAAGTCTAGCAGGTCTTCATTATCTCTTTAAAGGCTACAAAATTTCTGAAGAAGAAGGTCTGGTTAAAGTAACTGGCCCGGTAGTCGAAATCACCAACAATGATCAACTTAGTGCCAAGGTCTTCAAAGAGGGTTACGAAAGCGAAATGGACCCGGAAGACTTTGAAGAAGAGCAGTTTCTTGCTCAATCCGTCTTTGAGGCCACGACCAGAACCGGAACCAGTGTGGGCACGGCCTTCTTAGTGGGACTTAATATCGTTCTCACTAATCGCCATGTGATGGCCTACACTCCGACTGCTAAAAATTGGAGCTGTGGAAAGTTCTCTATCAAATTAAATCATCGTGAAGAGCGGGTTGAATGCTCAAAAGTTCGTTGGTGTAGTCCCAAATACGACTACTGTGTGGTGGAAATGCATCCCATGAGTAATGGGCTCCCCATCGGCACAGATGTAAAACCTCTTCGTCTAACGAAAAAAGTTCGCGCTGATAAAGATGCTTCCTTACTTCACATCGGAAATGCAGCTGGTCTGGGAATCCAAGGTTCAAGTGGCCGCGGCATTAAGATCAAAGAAGGAGAGTTCTATCATTACGTTCCGACCTTAAACGGCTCCTCGGGAGCTCCGATTTTTAATGAGCGTCGTGAAGTGATTGGGATCAATTGGGCCCACACAGGTGACAACTACATCGCTGATACATCTTTTAATCGTGGAGTTCTCATTTCTACGATCTTTGATGAACTCAAAACCTTCCAGCCAAAAACCCTCCGTGACATCAAGAGCTTTAAGTCTTGGTACCACCGCATGTTCAATCACCGTCAGGTGAAAATCGATCCGAAAGACTGATTAAAGTAGTTTGATTGTAAGAAAATAATAGTCATCTTACCTCATTTCAACTCCTTCCGAGATTGTCTTACCGTTTGGGTCTTCGATAGCATTAACTACTACATTGAATAACCAACGGAATGGTTTTTATAAATTAAGGAGGATATGCATGTCCCGTTTATTAACATTGGCCATGGGTCTGGCACTCTCTGTGTCGGCATTCGCTCAAGACCTATCAATTCAAGGCTTCAACGAACGCTTCACACTAGTAAAAAATGAACAAGGTGTTGTCACGACCGTAAAATTAAAGAAGGCAATCACTCGTTTCACGATTAAGCCGTTCATTGAACAGCTTAAGAATGATCTTAGACTTGAACAGAAAAACTTCATGAACCTAACTGACAGTCAGGTTGAGGCCGAGATCGATGACATGCTTTATGGAATGGGTCTTGATCCATATTCAAAAGCTCAGGGCAATCAAGAAGCTCAGAAGATCAAAGAATCTCTTCTTAATATCCCAAACATCAACGTAAACAATACATTTGCTGAAGTTCTGGCACCAAAAGACTTCTGGAAAGAATTCGAAACAAAACTTAACGAAGCTTTCCAATTCGTTGATCCAACAATCCTTGCAAACCTTGAAGATCCTCGTTTCTTCTATAAGAGACAGGTGACTTACAGAGTTGTGGTATGGGCACTTGAACAAGCTAAGAAACACTTTGCTAACGTTCCGGCACTTAATATCGCAAGCTTCGTGATCGTTCGTGTTCACGACATGATGATGGAACAGCGTCACTTCCACCACAACATGCTTCTTCATTATTTCGAGTCACTTCCTGAGTCAAAACTTGGAATGACAAAAGAAGAAGTGGATCGCACTGTTTCTTCAATCTATGAATACCGCATTGATATGCTTGATATCTTCTCATCAAACAATGCTGCCCGTGACTGGTTAAACTTTGGTTTCCAACGTTTCTACCAGGAAGTTCGTACAGGTAACACTCGTATCAGAACTTGGGAAGGCCCGATGTCGAATGTTAACTTCGAAGACATTAAGAAGCTTAATTATGCTTTCGTAAACGTTACTGAAGCTGGTGCAAAGAAGATCTATCACCTTCACCACACAGCTCACCAGTTCTCGTCTAAGCCGGCACTTGCTTACGATTACTCAAATCCAAATCGTGTAAAACGTAACCGTGCTCTTCTTAACCTTGCGGGTGTGGCCCTTGGCTTCATCCAGATGCCAGGCTGGCTAAAAGGTAACGTAGACGCTTTCATCGAGTCGTTCTATGTGAAACAAGTTCGCACGGAAGGTGCTCTGGTTGGTTACTTTGAATCAACTGGTGATCAGGGTATGATCAATCGTATCTACGCTCAGAGAGCAAATTTCTACATCGTTCAGTAATAAAAAATGGGGCCCTTTGGGGCCCTTTTTTTTGGTCTTTTATCTCTGGATTAAAATATTTTAAGAGATTAGAATTCTTCTAAATGAAATTATTGTTGGGTCTTCTCATCTCATTTTTTCTTGTCTTTTTTGCCTCATCCCGGGATTTATCCGGAGTGGGCGATGGCCATTTTCGTCTTGATAAAAAAACTGTCGTTAATAATTCCAGACTGGTCACTCCTCAAAATATCATTCAGAAAAAGCAACTGCATCCAGCGGGCGACGCTCTGGAATTCTTCAATGTCACGCCTCAGAACCTTTTGAATCAAAATGGATTTCTGTCCAATTATAACTGCCGAGAAATTTCGAATTTCATTTCCTCAGGTGCAAAAATTTATCAACAAATGGCCTCCGCTTAATCCCTTCAAACGTTCTAGTCACTACTACAACTGTTAATTTAGGGATCACATGCTATTTGCAAAGTTACATCAAAAGATTCAGAAGTATATTAAATGGCTTGAGCAGTTTGCGGACAGGCCCTGGTATCCATTATTGATTGGATTTTTATCCGTACTGGATAATTTTCTGATTGTTATCCCGAACGATGGCATTCTGGTGGCGAGCTCAATGCTCATTCCAAAGCGCTGGTTTATTTTTGCTCTCTTTGTCTCGGTTGGTTCAACTCTTGGCTCCGTTTTATTTTCGGCCTTTGTCGAGATGCAGGGACTACCGTGGATCCAGGAATACTATTCAGGAATTACAGAAACCCAGATCTGGATCTGGACCGAGAGGTTTTTTGATAATTACGACATTCTGATTGTTTTTGTCGTGGCGATTTTACCTATTACTCAACATCCGGTTTTGATTCTGGCGGGGCTATCCAATACACCGCTAGTAACGTTAACGATTGTGATCTTCATTGGAAGATTTTTGAAGTTTGTGTTGATGGCCTATCTGGGATCGCATTCGCCGAAGCTTTTGAAGAAGATTTGGGGAATGCAGGACGAGTTAAAAGATGCAGGAATGAATATTGATTAGATAAAAAAAGGGCCCGTTTTAGGGCCCTTTTTATTTAAGCAGTCTTTTTCATTTTAACTGTTCCGATCACGAGAATCACGATCTGAACCAGGAAGAACGTTCCAAGGAAGATCGCTCCACCTTCTGAGAACCCGTAAGAGTGAAGCCCTGAAGCGAGGATGTAATTCACACCAAACCACGCCATCATCACACTCATAAACGCTCCGGCAACCAGGGCAACGAAGCGGTGTGGAGGAATCCAGCTCGTGTATTTACCGTGAAGGATCGCCATATAAACCAGAAGTACAATCAGTGACCAGGTTTCTTTCGGGTCCCAGCCCCAGAAGCGGCCCCATGAGTAGTCGGCCCATACGCCACCCAGGATAACTCCCGCGGCCAGCATCACCACACCAACTTTAATACAAGTGTAGATCAGGTCTACCTGATAACGATACTCAGCTGAAGTCACAGTCGAGAAACGGCTTCTAAGAAGAAGCGAGTTCGCAATTAACCATGAAAGGGCAAGTGCCGCGTATGAAAGGATCACGGTTGAAACGTGAGTTGATAGCCAGAAATTATCACGAAGAACTGGAACGAGTGGTGAAATACCTTCATCCAGCATCCCGTGAGCAAATTTCATCATGAATAGACCCAGGATATTGCAACCAAGGCCCGCCAGTATGAATACGATCTCTTTTCTGAAAGCAAAAATAATGCAGCTGATCACTAGGGCACCAAAGCCCGAGAACATCACTGTTTCATACATATTTGTGATCGGAGCACGACCTGAGATCAAAACTCTCAGGGTCATAGATGCGATTTGCAGGGCGATAGTGATGACGGTGAAGATGGTCCCCGGGATTTTATTCTTCGTTACCACAAACGCGATAATCGCAAGTAATGAGCTAATGAGGGCCCATACAAACAGGTTCCACTTAAAGTATTTAAGCTCCAGCATGTAGTGGTCGCCCTTAACACCTAAGTAATCAGACTTGGCCTGGCCAAGGAGGAATGAAACGGGGTTTGAACCTCTTCCGGCCGCACCTTCAACTCTTTCCTGAGTCATGAATTCGCCAATAGAAAGGAACTTGATCTTGTCCGCTTCCTTTACCGGGATGGTCCAGGCGCGACCATTTACAATGGCGGCATATGTTCCAAGGCGAGAATTAACTTTTGAAAGTTCTTTCTTATAAGAGTTGTTCTCTTTAAGCTGAGCAAGTTCAGTTTCCATAATGCCCACTTTCCCTTCAAGTTCTGAAACAGGAATAGTGGTTTGATCTTCTTTCATGCCTAAAAGTTTTCTCACATCTACGTGATCAACTTTGATGTTTACTGGAATTTCCAGCGGCATACCAAAGGCCTTCAAAGACAACTTACAAAACGCTGTCGTGGCGTCCATATCTTGAATTTTGCTCTCACCCGTCATGAACTTCACTGTATCCAGCGCCAGAACATAAAGAGGTTTTTCACGTCCGCCGGCCTGAACTGGGAAAGTATCAAGGTCAGAGTTACAAACGTTCATCTGAGCAAAAGCGCTCGAGATACTGATAAGGAAAATAACAATAAACTTAAGCACGGGCCTCTCCTGGTTTAGCGACCGTTTTTCTTCTCAGGATGTAGTGCCAGATGGAACCAAGTACCAAGAGAAGAGAACCAAGGTATTTCCAAAATCTACCTGGGTCGAAGTTCACACTTAGAACACTTCCAAAAGGGCCTTCATTCGTTTGGAAATATGAGGCCTGATAGAAAGTGAAGTTCTGATACTTCAAAGGGTGATTCATATAAACGTGATGTTTTTCTGAGCCTTCGTTACCTTTAAAGACGGTCACAAAAGACTCATAACTTGCTGGATTGTTCGTACCTGGATCAGTGTCCATTTTGAAATTATCCAGAACGATTTCGTAAGGGAGCGTGATGGTTTTCTTCGTCACCATGAAGGTCACGCGCTCACCATCTTTGTTATAGGCGATTGGTTCCTGAGAATTTACCCAGAAAGTATGTCCGTCCATCATTACTTCAACCGCTTTAAGGTCGCCCTTAACTGTCTGGCCGTTGTCCTGAACTGGCTTCACATAGCTTGGAACCATTGTTGGGTAAGCGTCACTTCTGTGTTCAAGAAGTCTTAGTTTGAATCCCATCCATGGAAGTGGAATTTCACCATTCATTTCCACTTTTTCTGAGACCCATTTTGAAGTGGTCTTATCAAAATAGGCGGCACTCTTACCGAAAAGGAAAAGATGAGGATTCTTTTCGAATAGCTTTTTACTAAAGATGCGATACGGAGAGTTCTCGTTGAGCTCCATCTTATCATTCAATGGAAGAGGAGACATTTCCGGCATGAAAGTAACTTTATCGCCTTTGAAGTCGATTTCCACCACGTCTTTGCCGGCAAGATTCTTCCTGCGTTTAAGTTCTGCTGGAGTCGGACTCTTACAATCAGTGGTTTCACCGTTCCAGACAATCAAACCATCCGGAGTATTGTTACTAAAACAAGCAGCGAGATTAAATGGCATATAGTGCACATTTAATAGACCCAGTTGTTGGGTGTTACTGAAGTCTGATTGAGGATGAAGACTTAGGGTAATAAATTCCCCGAAGTTCTCATTATATAGACGGTACCGAGATGAGGTCTGAGTTTGGTCTTCAATCTTGGCCGGAAGCCAGTCTTGTTTGTTTTCAGAAAACGGAAGGAACGTTCCAAGTTTAATTCCTTCATACTCGTAGCCAAGATTCTTAGGACCGGCCACATAAGGAAGATCAACTGTTACTTCCTTGCCCTTTGAAGGGAATTGAATCTTTAACTCATCCTGATTGATCTGAACCTGACGGGCCGGAAGATTTGGCGTCAAAGTCACAGTTCCATCTACACCTGACTGATAGGTCACGTAAGAACCTAGGAACAGGATGATCAGCCCCGCGTGGATGACATAAAAACCATAAAGGTGTTTTTTCATCGGCAGCCTGATGAGGGTCGCGAACAGAATAGACAGGAACATTCCAAACTGGATGCCCATGAACCAAAGCGATTTATAAATTAATCGATTGGCGTATTCCGTGCCGTGATAGGACTCCATAAAGGTTCCGTATCCCAAGGCGATGGCAAAGAGGAGTATGATGACTACAGCGAACTTAAGGTTACCGAAGAAGAGTTCTACTTTTCGGTAGTAAGAAACTAAGGTGTTCATAGAGGCCCATAATTTCTCACAAAAATTACGCTTACACTAGCTGAGAAACCAACCAAATTGAGCCAAAAATGATGGGCTGATGAATTAAGTAAATCTTCAATGAGTGCTGGCCCAGAAAGTTTAAAAATTTATTCGGTTTCATCTGCTGCAGCACTGTATTTCTTGACAAATAAGGGCCCACTAGAATCCCAAGTAAAATGGCCCAGAACCACGGATAGATAGGAATGAAATCCATTGATGGTTTTTGAAGGATCGAAGAAACCCAGCGGATGTCATAGTGAAGGAGGTATTGCAGCACTAAAATGGCCGCTAATAGGCCCCAGGCGAGCTTTCGGTGATTCACCACAAGTGCACCCAGGATCGAACCCACAAAAATGCAATGGAGAGTTCCAAAGAAAATCCATTGAGAAGGAAAAGCGATATAGCTTCCGATACTCACGGCAAGTGCCGCACCACCAAGTTTTAAGCTTCTCTTATTAAGTGACTTCCAGTTGATCTTCGGTCGATGCCCGTAGTTAAGAGACATGCCTACGCAAAATAAGAAAGTGAAAGCAATCACGCGAGGAAAGGCGTACCAGAAACCCTCGGAGAAGTTCCAGGTGACGTATTGAAACATTTTTAAATCGTAGGCAGTGTGGAAAATAATCATCCAGATCACGGCCAGTCCACGCAATGAATCGAGAAAAACCGCTCTCATTTCCCCTCCGGATAATAGATAAAGACAGGGCCATCCACTTTTAGAACGATGGTGCCTTCTCCAATATTAGAGAGACCCAGACTGGATAATGGATAAACAAAAGTTGATCTCGGAATAGGATATTTGCATTCACCGGTCATTTTCACAGTGACTTTCTTTAGAGTTCCCAAAGAAAAAAGACCTTCATGACGAAATTTCCAATCACCCGCACCTAAGAGATGAAAAGAAATTTTTCCATCTGCTCCATAAAAGATGATCTGAGACTCCGGATGATTCTCTAAATAGGTCAGCGCCTCGCCGAGATTAAACAGTTCATGATCTCTTCTTCCTCCCAGAAATCCCCAGAAATGGAACTTATAGAGGAGATTTTCCCCAAAAAAGCTCAATGCTAGTGCTAAATCAGACTGATTTTTATCTACCGGATGCTTATATTGATGTTCGCAGTTCACTTTTTCCGTGTAGGAATCAGCGTCGCCCACCCAGATATCTAGCTTAGGAGAGTGATGAGCACCACCATCAACGGCAATCAGAGGAAAAGCAGATAGAGTATTCGGAACAACTGGACCCATGGGGCCCACGAAGGTCCATTCAGTCATATTAGTAAGAGAGCTTGGCAAGATCATAAGAAGTATCTTAGCCTTGAATGCACTTCATGAGTAGGAGGAAGAGTAGTGTTAAAGATAAATTCTGAGCGTGCCCGCAAAGTTATAGCGAACCCAAAATATATAAAAAGTGAGTTGTCTCCCATCATGAAAAGATTCCCCGGTGATGGTCTTATCCTCTGGGTAGGGCTTGAGTGGGAGGGAAATATCGTCAAAAATTTGTCATTTTACGGAGAGCTTGGTGATGCTCAAAAAATAATTTTTGAATCTATGGCCAGTCTTTTGATTGGTAAACCAATCACCAGTTTAGACACTCTTTCGATCCGCGAATGCGAGGCCTTTTTACGAGATAGAAATTCAGAGGCCGCCTTCGAAGGAATGACAGATTCCGATGAAAATGAGCTCAAAAAGGTCTTCACCTGGATTCGTCAGTGGCCCAAGCATGTTGATGCAAAAGAATATCATTTCTCCTCTGAAAAAGGGCCTTTTCACACATTGAAATTGGTGGATAAAATTCGTGAGATTAAGGCCTTTTTAAACTCTCCGGAAATTCTTACATTGTATCAAAATCTGGCCCGCCCAGAGCTAGTTGACGTTGAAGATCTTACGGTTTATATCCATGCGCCTTACTCATCCCAGAGGGAAAAAAGCCTGTTCGAAGAGCTGCATATCCTGGGGGTAGAGGCCTTCCAAGAGGAGAATTTGAACTTTATTCCTGATGCTTAGAAAAAAATCTGTTTGATAAATTGAAATTTTTATTACTACAATAGGTAGAAGAGCTGTTAAGACAATTATTCAAAAGAAGAAAATGGAAGATACCAAGCCGTTAGTTTTCAAAGAAGCGAAGAAAGAAGAAGAGGTCGTGAACCTCTCTAAATTCGATATTCAAGCATTCACTGATACCCAAGATTTCTCTTGGTCATTAGACAATATTAAAAAAGAAGTTAAGACAGGATGGAAGCTTTTCTCTGTAACCACAGATGAAGAGATCGTTGCTGCTGTTCTTATGAGAAAAGACGGGGACACTCTCTTTACTAAGAACACTCCGATCAAAATGGCGTTCCAAGGGAATGGTTTTTCCCATCAGATTAAGAATTTTTACGAAGAAGAAGCTAAGAAGCAGCAGATTCGCAGAGTAGTGAACTACTGCCCGGTAGATAATTTCCGTATGATTGCCCTGAACGAGAGTCATGGCTATAAGAGAACGGGAAATGCTTTTGGTGTAAGTAATAATATAATCGAATGGGTAAAAGTCCTATAGAAAGCCAATAACAACAAAGGGAATAATATTTCCCAAATTAGACGGAGGAATTTTTATGGCTAAGAAGACAACAAAGAAAGCTGCTGCTCCAAAGAAAGCAACTGCTAAGAAAGCTACAGCTAAAAAAGCTGCTGCTCCTAAGAAAGCTACTGCTAAGAAAGCTGCTGCTCCAAAAGCTACAGCTAAGAAAGCTGCTGCTCCAAAAGCTACAGCTAAAAAAGCTGCTGCTCCTAAAAAAGCAAAATCAGCTCGTAAACCAAATGCTGCTTTCATGAAGCCGCTTAACCCTTCTAAAGAGCTTGCTGAAATCGTTGGTGCTTCTGCACTTCCACGTACAGAAGTTATGAAGAAAGTATGGGCTTACATCAAGAAGAACAACCTTCAAGATGCTAAAAACCGTCGTGCAATCAACGCTGACGATAAGCTAAAAGCTGTATTCGGCGGTAAAAAACAAGTTACTATGTTCGAAATGACTAAACTTGTTTCTAACCACCTTAAGTAGTCTTTACTAAGATTTTCTTAAAGAGAGGGGGACTTCGGTCCCCCTTTTTTATTTCCAATCCCCACAAATTTAGCGATGATTTCTTCAAATTTTTTTGAGGAGTTTCACGATGAAATTGTTAGCAGCACTTTCGTTAGTAACTCTGTTTTTAGTCGGTTGTACTAAGAGCAAAGTATCTGACGTTAAAGAACTAAACCTTCTCTCAGTTATGAAGGTTTCTGGCTTCGATCCGGCCCTGGGCGGCGATATGTACACTTCTGCCGAAATGGGGAAGGTGTATGAAGGTCTATTCGAATTCCACCCTACAAAGCGTCCATATGAGCTTATGCCAAACCTTGCTGAAGCTCTTCCAGAAGTTTCAAAAGACGGTCTGACATACACTTTCAAAATCAAGAAAGGTGTAATGTTCAGAGACGATCCTGCTTTCCCAAATGGCAAAGGTCGTGAGCTTAAGGCCTCTGACGTTGTGTACTCAATTAAGCGTCTGGCCGACGTTAACGTTCGTAGCCGCGGTTGGTGGTTATATGACGATAAAGTTGAGGGCCTAAACGAATGGCGCGATAGAAAAGGTAAATACGAAGAGGAAGTTTCAGGTCTTAAGGCCCTGGATGACCATACTCTTCAAGTAAAAGTGAAGAAGCCGTATCCGCAACTTCTCTACGCTATGGCGATGCCTTTCTCATTCATCGTTGCTCCAGAAGCTGTTAATCACTATGGTAATGAGTTCATTAACCACCCAGTGGGAACAGGTGCGTTCATTCTTAATAAGTATGAGCAGAGTAATACCATCGTTTATCACAAGAACCCTAACTACCGTGAAAAGTACTTCCCGAATGAAGATGGCAGCAAAGGTCTGCGTGTTCCGGGTGTAGACAAAATTACGGTTCACATCATTCTTGAGTCTCAGCCTCAGTGGCTTCAGTTTAAGAAGGGAAAACTTGATATCTCAAACATCCCTAAGGACTTCTTTGAAGAGACTGTAGGTCCGGATAAACAACTTAAAGGCGAGCTGAAAGATAAGGGCGTTAAGTTGGATTATATGCCAATGCTTGACGTAACTTTTTACGCTTTCAACCACGAAGATAAAACATTCAAAGACGTGCGCGTTCGTCGTGCAATGTCTCTTGCTTACGAGCGTTCTGAATCAAACCGCCTGTTCTATAACAGCACAGCGATGGTTGCTCAGGGTGTGATCCCTCCAGGAATGGGCGGATACGATGAAAAATTCGAAAACCCATGGGTAAAATTCGACGTTGAACAGGCGAAGAAACTTATGGCCGAGGCCGGTTACCCAGATGGTAAAGGTTTCCCGGAAATCACAGTTCAAACGGTGAATGATACTGAAGCTCGTCAGGGTATCGAGTTCTTCGCTAAGTGTATGGCAAGAATTGGTATCAAAATCAAGATCGGTACAAACACATGGCCTGAGCTTGTGAACAAGGTTTCTAAGAAGCAGCACCAGATGTACACCATGGCATGGGGTGCGGATTATCCGGATGCTGAGAACTTCCTAGGTTTACTATACTGTCCTTACCAGGCCCCAGGTTCAAACGGTTCTAACTACTGTAACCCTAAGTTTGATGAGTTGTTCAGAAAGTCGACTATCATGCAAGACGGCCCTGAGAGATCTGCTCTATACCGCGAGATCAATCAGATGGTTTCTCAAGATGTTCCTTGGATCTTTGGTTTCCACAGAACCAAGTTCACTGTGACAACACCATGGGTTCGTAACTACAACTTCATGGAGTTTAACCACTCTCAATATCAATACCTAAGCATTGATGTTGAAGCGAAGAAGAAAGAAATTTCAAAATTCTAATGAGTTAGGGCCCGGGTTTCCGGGCCTTTTTTATTTAATCAATTCAGTCAACCTTCCGATAAGAGGGCATGGGAAAATGCCTCCTTCCTACCTTATTCTTGATTCTTTCAATCACTGCTTTCGCAGATGAGTTCTATGAGTTTAAGAAAGGGGACCCCATTGAGCATGTTTTGCAAGTATTACAAGACCCCATTGAACCCGTCGTTTACTGCACAGAAGAGTTTGAAAAGTTCAAAGTAAGTAACTGTGACGCTGAAAAGAGCGCCATCATTTTTAATCTCTTCGATGAGAACTATAAGCTCATCTTCAAGGTCGACAGTCAGATTCAGCGCTATCGTGATGTCCCGGAAGTTAAATCCGATCCAAAACGCATGAAGGATCTGAATAAGATCAGCGATACCTTACGTTGCATGAAAGACAAGATGAGCAACGCTCAGGTGACATGCCAAACCAATCGCTCCCTTGGTTGTTTAGATAAAAAACGAGTCGCTTACGTCATGAATTTGCCTCAGTTTATGAGGAAGAATTTGAATTTATGTCCACGTTACTGGAAAGAAGAAGATGCGCACGAAAGGGCCGGAGTGATGTTTCATGAGATCTCTCACTTCTGTGGGACGATCGATCATCAGTACTATTGGAAGTTAAATGATGCTCCTAATGAAAAGAAGCTGGTTAAAAATTCTACTCGTCTGACCCGTCCAAATGGTGAGCCCATTTATCCGGATCACTTAAAACCACCGGCCTATTATCATGAGGACATTGCTTGCACTAATGCAGATTCATATCGCTATTGGGCCGATAATGGTTTCTGTCTGCCTGGTTACGACTGTGCGAAACGATAAATTAAAGCATAAAAAGCAGTATTGCCGCTCTGGTTTTAAGTTCCCCAACTAGCACTCCGAAATGATCTTTATGAAAGGTTTAACACTAATATTAAGTTTCATTCTGTTTGCACCGGCCTTTGCTGAGGAGCTTTTCCAATATCGGCCGGGCGATGATGTTAATCATATGGTGGAGCTCTTAGGTGGGCCGATTGAACCAACGGTCTATTGTATTGATGACTTTAAACGTTTTAAAGTTTCCAACTGTGGCAATCAAGAGAAAGATGCGGTTAATCTCTTTAATACCGCCCATTCAATGCTGCTTAAACTGGAATTTGAGCTTTATGATTACTCCGTTCGTCCCGAGGTAAAAAATGATAAAAAAAGGGCGAGTGATCTGGAGAATATCTCTCAAAAAGTTTCATGCATTAAAGACAAAATGAAGAACATTCAGATTACTTGCCAGGACGGCGGCAAGGTCTGTGCTAAGAACGCCACCGCTTATGTCACTCTTTTTAATCCCTTCCAAAAAAAGAATAATTTAAATCTTTGCCCAGTTTATTGGCTGGGTCCGCAAGATTATAAATCAGCAGTGATCATTCACGAAATCAGTCACCTTTGTGGGACGAGGGACCATGAATATATCAGTGATCCTGGTTATGTTGTTGGGGTGCCTAAGAACATGAAAGAAGTGAATAAGAAATTTCGTCTTTGGAAGAAAAGTCCAAAGACCAAGACTGTGAATATCGCGGCCGTTAATGCCGATTCTTATGAGTTCTGGGTCTTGTACGGGTTTTGTCTGCCTGGGTTTGATTGCGATAAGAAATATTAGATCTTTCTCACGTCCTGATACTGCTTAATCTTAAAATCATCAATGATCGCTGGCGCCAGTTCCGAATCCATGAACTGCTGACAATGAACAGTTGGGTTTCCTGACGGGAAACTGCCTTTACCACCGTAATAGAGCACACACTGATCCGTGTAGTAGCTCAGGTACTCAGGGAAATAAGTCTTAAAGTGATTCAAGATTGCGCGCTTTTTGCGTTCATCCAAAGAGGCCAGAATATCATCCGGTAGAGGATCAAGTTCGCGCATTTTCTTCATTACCGCATCTCGACGGGTGCTTTTTCCGGCAAGCTCTCTTAAACGATTCCATGAATAGTTAAAAAGCTCACCCTGAGAAGGATTGTCTAACAGGTAAACCGTGTAGAAGAAATCCTGCACGAAGGTATCGGCCTTGCTTTGTGACTTTAGAATTTGAAACGCCAGCTCTCGATCAAGCATTTTTGGCGGCGAAAAGAGACGCTTACGGGCCTCGAGAATCAAAGACGGCATACAATCCGGGTGGATCGTCAGGTCGATCTTTCTCATCAGATCACCCTCAGGGCCGAGCTTAATATAGTCGATTTCGATTTTTCCCCATAGGGCGGTCATTACGAACTCTTTTTTACAGTAGAATTCGGAAAGATTACTTTTCAGGGCCACTTCCAGGAAAGACCAACTGGAAAGAGGGGACTCTTTGTAGTTTACGGTCAGCTCGGAAAGCTTAAAGGCCACTTCCGGATCAGTTTTGTCTTTTTCCCAAAAGGCCTTAAGGTCATTCCAACAAGGATTGTCCCCTTTCAGGCAAGATCTTAAAAAACGCTGCCCGATCTCCTGGCGGCGCCCCTTAAAGACGTCGTCGATTCTTAGGCTTGGCCAGTCATAAAGAGACTCGATCTTCTGGAAATCCTTACGGTTTATTTCGGATTTGGTAAGAATGCTGCGGCTGTACTGGTCTCCCATCTTGGAAACCATGGTCTTCCAGGCCTCCTGGCGCTCCGATGGTCGGATATCCAGGGCGTGTTGGAAAAACTCAACGTGAGAACCCTCATTAGACAGAACTTCCAGGTCCGCCAAAGTATAGGTATCCGCCCCCACAAAAGTGGACCAGAAGTACGCCATGAATAATAAAAGTTGAGGCATACAATTATTTTAGGCCGTCTCTCGTAAAGGCGTCAATTTCTGGTTATAACTGGAGCATTCATTTTTTTGGAGGCCCTGTGAATCTTAAAGGTGTTCCTGTTGTTAAAAAACGGGTTGTTGGTCAATGGCAAATCGCTTTCTACGAAGAGTTTGATTCAGTTCTTTTCCCAGGTGGAAATCTTCACCACGAGGTGGAAGTTCTTATTAGTTTTGTGACAAAAAAAGGTTTTGGTTCAGGCTTCCGCCGTGAAGTGGTGATCAATGCTTTCCCATTTCTTTGCGCGGTAAGACCGGAAGAAAAATCGATCTATATCGGAACCAGACGTTTGTCTCGTGAACTTGCCCTTTTAAAGCTTCATGAAGTGAACCCGGTTCTGATTGATCAGGACATTGAAAAACTTTTCTTCGCTCTGAAAGAGCATATTGAGAAAATCAGCACGATTTCTCCAACAAACTTCCCTTCAGAGATTGAATGGGTTTCAGTTGAAAATAATCTTCCTCAGTACTGGAACAAAGAACAGTGGCAAGATGTGGATGATGAAGCGAAAGTCATCCTAAAGCAACTGGTGAAGAAAGTGGGCGACTACCGCTCAAGTTCTTTTGAGAAAGTTTCTGACTACGGTCTGACCCTGACTGCCCAGTATGACCTTATCCGCGTTCACCTTCTGAAGTTCCTTGCGGTTCTTCCTTCTCTTGATCACGACAAGCACGGAACTGAAGTGAAGCGTAACCTCCTTGAGAGTTTACGTCGCTTAGGTGAAGACTCACGCGCGATCTCGATGGAGAAAAAGCGCGGAACTCGTCAGCTTCCGCTTTACTTAACACTTCTCTTCGGTGCCGCTTTCCATATCGCTCAAATGCTTCCGGCCAATATCCTGGCCGCAGTTGTTCGTTATATGGTTCGTATGATGGCAAAACGCTTTATTGCAGGGGAGAGTATCAATACTTCTCACGCCACTCTTCGTGACCTTCGCGAAACCAATCGTGAAGCGACTCTCGACCAACTGGGAGAGTTAGTTGTTTCGGCGAAAGAAGCGGATGAATACTTTGAAAAAGTTCTTCAACTGATCCACGGTCTAAAACAGCACGTGCCAAAAGGTGAGAAGAACAAAGCGGGCATTTTAAAGGCCCATGTATCAATTAAAGTTTCTGCTCTTTCACACGATTTCCGTCCGCAAGCTTTCGAGGCGACTTATGCTAAAGTTGCTCCAAGATTGCGTCGTATATTACAAGAGGCAGAACGTGAGGAAGTTTTCATCCAAGTAGATGCTGAACACTATCACTACCGTGATCTGGTTCTTGCCATTTACGAGAAGGTCCTGCTTGAAACTCCGGAACTAAAAAACTACGACCAAACTGGTATCGTGGTTCAGGCCTATCTTCGTGACGGTTCAAAACACCTTAACGATGTGATTGAGCTTGCGAAAAAACGCAAACTTCCAATGCGTATTCGCCTTGTAAAAGGTGCTTACTGGGACGCTGAAACGATTGAAGGTGAAGCTCACCAATTTACTCCGCCTCAATTCTTAAACAAAGAAGAGTCGGATCTTCACTTCCGTCAGCTGTGCTACATTGCTCTTAAAAATCACGAGCACATTCACCTGGCCCTGGCCTCTCACAACCTTCAAGACCACGCGTTCGTTGAAAGTTTGAGAAACCTTCGCTTCCCGCAAGCTCCGGTGATCGAGCACCAATGTCTTCACATGACATATGAAGCTCTTTCTCATGGTCTGGCGAAAATGGGGTGGCCTACTCGTAACTATATGCCGATCGGGAACCTTCTGGTTGGTATGGCGTATCTGGTTCGTCGTATTATGGAAAACTCTTCTCAAGTGGGAGTTCTTTCAATCATGCGTTCTCACCAGAAGGCGAGTGGTCTTATTTCTCCAGTGGAAGTTCACAACACTAAGAAAAAAGCCCATACACTTCAGTTTGATAGCTTTATCACTCAACTTAAGAGTGATTTCGCTCCGGCCAGACCTCTTCGTCTGTTCATCAAAGATGAGCGTGAGGCCCTTGAAAAGAGCATCAATGAATTAACGGCAAAAATTGCGGCCAATCAGGACGCCTGGAAGAATTCATCTGAAACAAAAGTAATTTCAAGTTCTCGTCCGGATCTCGTGATTGGAACTTATAAAGCGAACACAAATTCTGAAGCGATTAAGACCGTGGAAGAAGCTGAGGCCGCTCTTATGAACAACTGGTGGAGTAAGCAGTCACTTGCTCTTTACCGCGTATCTGTCCTTCTTAAGGCAGCAGATATCATGCTTTTAAAGCGAAATTCTCTTTCTGCTCTTATGATGTATGAGGCCGGAAAGACCATGACGGAAGCACTGGCCGACGTTGATGAGGCGATTGACTTCATTAACTTCTATGCTCGTCAGGAAATCTCGCTTCAATTAAGTCATCAAAAACTTACTAACCGTGGTGTGATCACGGTGATCGCTCCATGGAACTTCCCGCTTGCGATCCCTTGTGGGATGACGGTAGCTCCTCTTGTGGCCGGTAACGCTGTTATCTTAAAGCCTGCTGAGCAGACTCCGCTTATCGCCATCGAACTTTATAACATCCTTATCGAGGCCGGAGTTCCGAAAGAAATTCTTTACTTGATCCAAGGTGACGGTGAAGTTGTGGGAGCTCCTCTTGTGACTCATCCAAAGACTGCCGGAATTGTTTTCACCGGTTCTAAGGGCGTGGGCCAATGGATCTACCGTCACGCGGGCCAGGAAACAATTCAGCACTACTATCACCAGATTCCTATGCAGAAGAAAGTGATCACAGAGATGGGTGGTAAAAACGCCATTATCGTAACGAATAACTGTGAGCTTGATGAAACAATCTCTGGCATTCTTTACGCGGCCTTCGGTCACTCAGGTCAGAAATGCTCGGCCGCTTCTCGTGTGATTGTTCACAAAGAAGTAAAAGACGCTCTGGTTGCTCGTCTCATGCAGGCGATCCGCGATCTTAAAGTTGGTGAGGCCCTGGATCCATCAACATCGGTAAACCCACTTATCACTCGCGAAGATCAAGAGCGCGTGAAGAAAGCAATTGAAGAAGCCAAAGATGAAGCGATTCGTTCTCAAGGTAAAATCCTGATCGATCGCTCGTTTGAAAAACTTCCTGGCTTCTGTGTAGGTCCGGCGTTGTTTGAACTTCCAGCGTTCCAGGCCCGCAAGAAAGATTCTTGGGCACAAAAAGAGATCTTTGGTCCAGTGATTCACATCACTGAATACGAATCAATGATTGAGGCGGTAGAACTCTTTAACGGCACTGAATACGCTCTGACTGGTGGTATTTACTCTCAGTCTCAGGACGATATTGATTTCCTGATCCGCTTCCTACGTGCCGGTAACCTTTATGTGAACCGTCCGAACACTGGTGCTCGTGTAGCCATTGAGCCATTCGGTGGTTTCAAACTTTCTGGTACAGGGCCTAAGGCCGGTGGCACTGATTATGTGAAGGAATTCCACTTCATTCTATCTGCTCAAGATACTCAACCTCATGAGGGGAAATGGGCACCAGACAGCGGTTATGCGCTTATGACTCCACGTCCATCTCTTATCTCAACTGCTGGCCGCGTTTCTCGTTTTGAGCATTTCGCAAATAGTTTCGTTGATCAGTATGAACTATTCATGGGCACAGTGAATGAAAAAGAAAAGGCCCAGCTTCTGGGGTTCATCACATGGGTCAAAGGAAATCTAGGCGAGTACCTAAATGGTCACCACTTAAATTTCGTGATCCCTGGACAGCTTTCTTATAACGATAAATCGATCATTAAAGATTCCGGTTTGTTCGTGACGGTTTCTGCTCGTCCAAGCCTTAAGTCGATTCACTATCTCTTTGGTGCACTTGCCCTTGGTTGTGGTGTATCTATCGCATGTCTAACTGAAGAATCTTATAAGACATGGAAGGGCATTCTGGATCTGGCCTGGAAAGCTGGTTTCTCGAAGACCAATATCGACATCACTTTCATGTCGCAAACAACTCTTGCTGATCTGTTAAAAGAACCACACTACAGCTTCATCTATGCTGGCCATTATGTTCAGTACCGCGATCTTTTGTATAAAGGTGTCCTTGAAGGCAAGTCTTTAAGTGAAACAATGCGCTTAATTCTCTCTGAAGTTGACGGGGTTTCCCTTGAACCTTCACAGGTTTTAGATCAGTTTGTATGGACCCGTTCTCTGGCGATTAATACCATGAGACATGGAGCACCACTGGAGTTGAATGCATGAGAGTACTAGTTCTTGGCGCTGGAAAAATGGTTGAGGCCATCCTTACTGGATTTAAGGCCTCTGAAGATCTCTCGAATTGGATGATCTTTTCGCCATCTGGTATTTCGGCCAAGAATTTAGGAGCGAAGATCGGAGCACGTGTCGTGGCCGATCTTCAAAATGTAGAAACTCCGGATTGGATTCTGGTGGGGTGTAAACCGCAACAGCTTCCTGATCTGAAGAACCTTCTCGGTGATAAATTTAAAGATTCATTATTCGTAAGTATCCTTGCCGCTGTGACTGAAGAAGAGCAGCGGCGAGTGCTTAACGCTAAATACCTGATTCGCGTGATGCCTAATCTTCCGGTTGAGCACAAAGAAGGTGTAAGTCTTCTGGCCTCGGAATCGGCCAAAGCGCGCTTAGGTTCATTTGAGGCCCTCTTCACAAAGCTTGGTACGGCCCTGATTGTGAGTGAAACAGAGTTAGATGAACTGACTCTTCTCACTGGCTCTGGCCCGGCCTTCTTTTATGAATTTGCTAAAAACCTTTCCCATTCTTTTGAATCCATGTCTGAAGAGCAGCGTGAAAAGCTCATTCGTCAGGTGCTTTTAGGTGCGGCCAAATCGGGGAAAATGTCTAAGAAATCCCTCTCAGAAATGACGGATGCCGTGACTTCAAAGGCCGGCGTGACCATCGCGGTGCTTGAGAACTGGCGCTCAAATGGATTTGCGGAATTCGTGAAGAAAGGAATCGAGGCCGGAAAAAAACGTACTGAAGAGATTAAGGCGCTTCTTCGTCAAAGCTAAAATCCGCTTTCTCCTGATCCAATGTCTTATACAGATCACTGTCACAGAATGTGCTTTGAACAAAGCTCATGCAGCGGTTTAATTCTTTATCCGTTTTCTTGGTGTTTAAGATCTTTCTTTGATTCTTAGACAGGGACACCTGATGCTCTCTTAAAAGCTCGTCTACATAGCCACAGGTGCAGTTCTGATCACAGGTCTTAACCAGTTGGTCCACTTCTTTTGGATCGTCTAAAAGGGCCTCCATATCGTCCTGAACCACTTCCATACGAGGTCTTATGGTGCGGAGGAGGAGGGAAGCTTCATCATGATCAGGCACGCAACTTAATGGCGCCATCTCTTCATCAAAAATTTTTGTCAGTAATTGGGTGCCGAGGATCAGTTCTCCACGAGAGAATTCTTTTGGGGCCACAGGCCTAGCTGGAGGAGTTTTTACTTCTTCCTTCTTAGCAGTGGAACAACCAACGAGAATAAACAAAACGAGCACTAAAATTTTGGACATACGGTCTCAACACCTTCATTCATTTGAGTCACAATTTCACCCACTGTACAAACTCTTCTGCCGTCCCCTGACACATGATTCATAAGTTCAAGTGAGGCCTGTACCGTGCGAAGGTTAGTGTCATGAAAAAGAAGAATACCCGAGTCTCGGGGAGTCTTTTTCATCATGGCCTTTGCCCTCTTTACTATCATATCTGGAGTTTGGGCCAGCCAGTCAAGGGTATCGATGTTGTAAACCACGTGAATTAAGTTTGAATCAGCGATTTGTTGCCTAACGTTGGGTGTGGTGATCCCAATGCCGTAAGGCAAACGGAAATACTTAATATCAATGTTAAGATTCTTTTCCATGTTTGCGGTGGCGGCCTTGATTTCTTTCTCAAGAGTCAAACCACCAACTGTCGTAAGAAGCTTGTGTGAGTAAGAATGAGAGGCGATCTCCATGCCGGCATCGCGGATGAGCTTGGCCGTCTTGGGGTCTTTCTCGACCTTCTGGCCCAATTGGAAGAAGGTCGCTTTAAGATTCTTTTCTTTAAGTTTATTCACAACCAGGGGAGACACTTTTGAATCCGGACCATCATCAAAAGTAATGGCCCACACTTTTGAAGGAAATTCCTGGCCCGTGATATTGCCGGTCTTACCTTCATGAGGAGCAAAGTGAATACCACTTGAGCGAATTTTTAGCTTCATCAAATGCGAAAGATGTTCAATGTTCTGCTCGTAGATTTGGAATTCTTTGCGGCGGTCCTGTTCTTCATATTCTTTTTTGATCTCAGCTTTTGAAGGAACAGTGACTTCTCTTAGAGTGAGATTAATTGTGGAAGCAAGATGTTCCATTGAAAGAGTGGCCATCACAGACAGCATTGAAAACTCTCTGATACGCTCTTCCAAAATATTAATCTTCGGATCTTTGTTTTTATGCAGATACTGCCAGAGATCTTTTAGTTCATCGTGGATCTCATCCATCTGAGTACGTGAAGCAACCAGACGAAGGTATGGGCCCTGAAGATAGAGCTCTTCCAGTGTCGTTCCCGGAATCGCATCATCAAATTGAATGAGATTATCCTGGGCAATAACGTAATAACTGTGGATTGAAAGAAGCTTTTCATCGATTTCGGCCGAGAAAGACTGAGTCTCCTCCTGAAGAAGTTGCTGCATACTAAGGGAAGCGATCTCTCTTTTTTGTACAGTTGTCTTCGAGTTCCATAGCTTGAACCCACCACAACCTGTAATCACCATCATCGATAAAAGAAAAGGCCACTTCAGCATTACTTTCTCCGTAGAAACCCTGATGCCACCTTTTCGGTTTCTATGGGTAAAACTTGAGTTTAGTTGTCGTTTTTAGGCAGATTTTGCTTCTCAATGATATCTATTTGAACATTGCTGGGCCTTGGAGGATACTAAGGTCAGGAGGATCTATGGAAGATATACGTTCGGTACTTTCGCAATTTCACTCCAAGAAAAGACAGGGTAACGAGGTTGAAAAATCCGGTATCGGTCCTTCTACCGTTGCCTCAAGCTCGGAAATCCCCGACGTTTTTTTCGATGAAATCCTTCAGAAATTCAAATTGAATCGTTCCGAAATCTCGCTTTTGATGTATCTTTACCGCCAGGTTTGGTGTCGCCCTAATCTTTATAAATCTCACGGAATTGGGCCTTTAAATTCTTATACAGAGCTTTGTTCTATCCTGGGCATTACCCATGAGGAACTAGGGCAGTATCTAAGAAACTTAGAGAAATTTGGTTTCATTGAAACAGTTCGTGCCGGCCAGTATTTTGTGAGAAAGTTTTTTACCGAGACACTCGACAAGCAGTATGGCCAAAATTACGACGAATTCTTCTAGAGTAGGGGACAGTTCACTCTCTCTGCGCCTCAATTCTCTTCATCAATATTATCAAAATGAAGCAAGCATCTGGGACATTGGATGTGACCATGGTCTCCTGGGGCTGTCTTTCCTGAACTATGAACAGGTTCAACGAATTAATCTGGTGGATCCGGCAGCTCCAGTCATTGAGACATTAAGAAATAAGATTAAAGCTACGTATATTTCCAACCCCAAATTATTTATACATCACCTACCAGGCCAGGAAATAAAACTAGACCCGAATTCTAACTGCATCTTTATTGCTGGTATGGGAGGAAAAGAGATAGGCGAGATCATTCTTAATCTCATTCCGCAGTTATCCTCAAACGACCGTTTAGTGATTTCGCCTCATCGTAAGATTCTTGAGCTCCGGGAGCTTCTTCATTCAAAGAATCTGGCGCTGTTAGATGAAGAAGTTCTGAGGGAAGACGGGCAGTTCTATCAGATCATAGTGCTCGCCAAGAGTGAGAAATCAGGCCAAATACCTCTATATGGTGAGAAACTTTGGGCCTCTGAGACGGGAAAAGAGTATCGAAATCACCAACTGAAGCACTTTGACCTCCACCAAGATGTGGCATCTAGGCAGTACCTTTCTTTCCTGAAATCGCTAAATAGCTGAAAACAACCCATCAATAAAAAAAGTGCTATACTTAATGTATGGCAGGTAACCTTTTGTTCTACTATTTCGGTGACGATGAGGCCTACTTTAAAACACTTCAAGGGGAGATGAGGCAGCATTGTCGATTGGCCTTTGATCTGAAGAAGGTCTACGAGACTGATGAGAAAAAAATCCAATCACTTTTCCTGACGATCTATAAAACAAAACCCTCTTGTATCTTTATCGATTTCTCAAAAAACACTCAGGACTATTTGCATCTGGCCCGTATTATCGCTCGCACCACAATGGATCACACCATGGTGACCGTTGGTCTGGTGGATTATCTTTCGCCTCCGGAAGTATTGATGGAATCAGTGGCGACAGGTGTGAACTTGACTCATATTAAGAGTGCTGAATCCTTTGATGTGGTCTATGACGTGATGACTTTATTGTCTCCTGGACAAATGTCCCACGGGTTTGCGACGGCCGGTTTAAAAGAAGAACTGCAGGCCGGAATTCCAGTGAAGGTCGGCTATATTCATAATGAAGGTCTTCATTTTGAAACTGATTACAAACTTAGTAAGGGTTCAAAGATTGTTTTAAATCATCACTGGTCGGCGAAAAAAACAGTGCCTTCTAAGACAGTGACCATTAATAACATCACATCCATGAACCTTTTCTACCAATTTAAGTATGCGGTAGACGCGGAATTTATGTTTATTGATGAGTTCTTGCCACCAGAAGGAATGGAACCCGCCACGATTGAAGAAAAAAAAGCCGAGAGAGATGATCTTATTCACTATCATCGTAAGCAACTTAGTCGCTGGATTGAGGACAACTTATCTCGATCATTTGAAAAACGCGCGAAAGTTCTCGTTGTAGATAGTGAATTTAAGTTTTATCAGGATCAGGCCCGCACTGATAAGCATCCATATACCATCCGATGTGTGCCATTCATGCAGGATGTGGGACTTGAACTTGATAAATTCCAACCTCAGGTCATTGCTTTTGCCATTGATAAAAAAGAAAAAGACAATCCGAAGAACACTCAAGAGGCGCTTGATCATCTGGTGAATGCAATTAAAAACAAATTCTCAGATATCAGCCCATATATCATTATTTTTAACACCGAACTTTCATCAAAGCAGTGTCAGGACAACCTTCAATACGCCAATATAATGGCCATTAAGGGCGAAATGTCGGTGGATTTACTGGTGCGTATGGCGGACGTTTTTGAGAAAAAACTCGCGAATATGCCTATTGCAGTCCCAAAAAATAATGAGAAACGCGTTTATATTAAAAAAACGAACTCTGCTTCCATCAGTGAAATCATGATTCCTGTGACGGTGGTTAAACTCTCCGAAACCGACATGATCTTTCAAACTGATATTCCACTTGTAGTTGGTTCAAATCTCCATTTGACCCAGCCGGTGGATATGTTTGTGAACGTGCAGCTGACAAAAAACCAAGGTAAAGTTCCGGAGTATCACGGCCTCATTCACTGTCTGGGTGAAGATGATAAAAAAGAACTTCGCCGCTACGTGAACACCATCTTTTTCCGCGACCATGATGCTCAGGTGAATGCAGAAGCGGAAGAATTCAAAAAATTAAACGAAGCAAAACTGCAAGAAAAACTTGAAAATACCGCCGCCACAGAGGAAACGAAAGAGCCAGAAACCGAAGGGGAGACTTAATCTTGCCTTTCCGGAAGCTCGGGTCTATGTTCTTTTCATGAGATTATTAAAAATTATCTTCGTCTTTTTCCTGATCTATTTCATCCGTCGTTTTATGCAGATGTATAAAAACATGCAAAGGATTCAGGAGGCGCAGTTAAAGGCCCATGAAGACCTTTTACGCCGCCAAAGGACTGCAGAGCAAACTCAAGCTGGAAACGTTGTTAACGCCGATTTTAAAGTCGTAGACTAGAGATCCCGAATACGTTTGCGAAGCTCCATACTTGGGCCCTGGGTATTCCCGAAAGTTTCCTGGATTAATTGCGGCCAGATGCTCAGGACTTTTTCTTTGTCCTTTAACTTCGATTCTTTAATAAGATTTTCCGACTCTTCAAGGGATGTCACCGAGAGGTTGAGTCCCCGTTTATTCATTTTCTGATAAAACTCACGCCATAGGATCTGAAAGTCTGAATCCTTTTCTTTGCCCTTTAAGTAATACAAGTACCAGGTATACAGACCCATGAAGACCACAAGCATGATGGGAATAATTGAGAAGAGCCACTGACGTTTGAACTTATAACGAGAAAGCCAGGCGTCCTGAGTGTAATAATCCACCTGTTCCAGCCACGTATAAAATAGAAAATCCCACTGTCCAAACCACTGCTTCATGTCCGTGAAGATTCGAGGCATGCGGATAAAGCGATCTTTTTGATAAACGCCATTACGAACGGACTGCATGAAGATATCACCACCCAAACGCACACGGTCCGGTGCGATCCATTCGGTCGGATCTAGTCTTTGCCAGCGATTGTTTTCAAAGGCCTCGACCCATACGTGAGCATCGTTTTGAGTTACGAGATAAAAGTCCGCGAACTGATTATAAGTTCCACCCATAAAGCCTGATACCAGACGAGTGGGAATGCCATTGGCCCGCATGATGATCGCAACCGCTGAAGCATAATGAGAACAAAGTCCCACTTTTTTAGTCTGCATGAATTCTTCGAAAGATGAACTTTTCCCTGGACTCAGGGAATAACTAAAACCTTTGTCATAGAAATAGCGCTGAATATTGCGACCCAATTCCCTAACATCAGAACCTTTAAAATTCTCCAGAATCCAGTTCTTGGTTTTCTTAGGTAATGGTAGACCCAGATACTGATCCATATGCTCTAAGGTTTCAAAAGGCCTCTCAGCACGACTGATGACCTCATAGCGTGGGATCCATTGATAACGACGTTGAGTCATGGTCTTCATTTGCGGGAGTTCAAAAATGTCCTTACCAAAGCTAAGGGCCATCGGTGTATCCAGGGCAAAGAAATAATCAGAGCGTTTATACAGTCTGAAAGTTTGTTTTAACTCTCCAGGATGGAGATCGAATTCTTGAAGTCGTTTTGGTTCACCACGCTCAATACTTGCGAGGTTCCAGTTCCAACCATCATTTGAGATAAGAGTATTTCCACGCCAGTACAAAGCTTCCTGATTAAGGGGTCTATTCACCAGGACTTGAAAGGCCGGAGAATTGTTTCCTTCCAGGGACTCAATCTGAGAGATATTCACATCCGGGGTATACCCGATCTCCCCTGGCCCTGATTGTCCGCCCTGAAGAGGGATAGGATTTAAGAGGCGAGGGACTGAAAAGAACATAAAAAAGGTGAGGGGGAGGACCCAAATCACTGCCTTCCCTAGATCTTTCAAACGCCATTTCTGGCCCAGGAATGAATAGAAATCTCGGATAAGAACCATGAAGCTTACGCCAAAAAACAAAACATAGGTGAGTGTCTTCTCAAATAGTGAGCCTGCGGAAATGAGGAGCAATAATCCAAAGAAGATCATGTAACGGTCACGGTCCGACTCTTTCTCGAGGATTTTTAAAACGATGATGGAAGTTAGAAAGTTTAGCCCTACTTCTGGATCAATGATTTTTCCATAGCTGATCCAATAAGATGCAAACACACCTAATGCCAGTAAATTCCTGACGAGTTTTGACGTCTTAATCCCGAAAGAAACTGCCACAATCCCGCCAATCACAAACACCATAGTCGCCGGTGTGAGAACTTCGTACATCAGTCCCGCAAATACCATCAGCACTAAATTCTGGCGCAGATCTTCTTTTAACATTTCGCGAGTTCCTTTAAGCACTCACGCAGTTGATGCTCGGTTTTGCCAGATGAAGTTTTAAGAGAAAACGGAATGGATTTATCAGAGCAATATACCAGTTGGGTCGCAAGCTGTGATAATTGCCCTTCAGTTGGACCATGGAGTTCAAACTTAACTTCCGCTTCCTGGAGTTCTTCGCCTTCTTTAACCACTAACTCTCCGGAACGAGCGTAATGCTTCCAACTAATTTTGCGGGATTCTTCGCCCTGATATGGGCCCAGGTTCCACACATCATGGGGACCTTTATTCATGGTCGAGATTTCGCCCTCAGTATGGGACGGCGTTGATGGCAAAACACCCAGGTCTTTTGCTTTCACTGGATATGCATAGGCCGTGACATCCACATTGAAAGTAATCCACGCGCGGTACAGACCAAATGGCTGGGAGGTTGAAACTTTTAATTTTGAGAATTGATAAACGCCACGTTTAGGAAAAACCAGATGAGCATCTGAGCGTTCTTTGGTGTTATGAAAGGTCTTCACCGGAACTTTATCAAGTAATAGATCCCAACTAAGCGGACCTTCCGGGGCCTTTTTCCAATGGATACTCACTGATGTCAGATCTTCCGCGAAATTGTCCGTGACTTGCACACTTCCAAATTTCAAACCATGAAGATGAAAATGAGTTTGAATCACCCAGATAAGGTTTAATCCGAATAGAAAGAGCGTAAATATTAGTAGGAGATTATTACTGTAACCAACGGAGAGTAAAAACATAAGAAAGATCAGGCCATTTAAATAGCCACCCATGCGGGTCGGAAGGATGTAAATCCGTTCTTTCTTCATTTGTCTTTAACGAAGGCCACAGTTGAGATGAATTCGCGGGCCCTCATAAACTCCATATTGGCAGTTAGTGAATGCTGAGAAAACATGCGATGTCCGGACACATAAGGAAAGACGTTTTGGATATCGTCCGGGATGACGTAATTTCTTTTTTCAAAATAGGCCCAGGCACGGGCGGCTTCTAACAGATCAAGACCAGCACGAGGACTAAGGCCCCACATATCATCTTTTTTGCGAGATGCTTGCAGGACATCCGTTAAATATTCGAGCAAAGTTGGTGATACAGTCACGGCGCGAATTTCAGCTTCCCATGTCTTAAGTTCCTGAGGCGCTATAAACGGTACCAGATCATCGAGTTTTTCTAAACGAGGACCAGTTGTCAGAAGCTCCATTTCTTCGGCCTTCGATAAGTGCCCCATGGAGAACTTAAAAAGAAAGCGATCTAGTTGGGATTCCGGTAGGGGATAGGTGCCGTACTGCCCTCTTGGATTTTGAGTGGCAAATAAACAGAACTTTTCCGGTAACTGGTGAGCTACCCCATCCACTGTCACGTGTTTTTCTTCCATTGCCTGCAGTAATGCACTTTGCGTTTTCGGAGTTCCGCGATTGAGCTCATCAGCGAGAATGAGTTCACCAAAAATAGGACCTGGTTTAAAGATGAAGCGCTCTGATTCTTTGTGAAAGATCGAAACGCCCAGGATATCTGATGGCAATAGATCACTGGTAAATTGAATACGACGAAATTCAAGACCTGTTGCCTTGGCGAAGAATTTTACGAGTGTGGTTTTACCCATACCAGGCACGTCTTCAATCAGGACGTTTCTATTCAGAAGAAGGGCCATTAGACCCAGGCGCAATTGAACCTTGTTTCCAGGGAGAAAACTTTCACCTTGGAATAAGAACTTATCCAGATTTTTTGACATGAAGAAATCGTAACATGCCCCGGATAATTGTCAGAGAATAAAAAATAGGGGGGTTATGAGGGGAGGAGATTTCGGGGGATAAGTCCCCTATCTTATTGATTCCTTAAAATACCTGATAAATTAGCTATAGTTCGCGGCCAGGCTGCCGATAAAATGGTCCATCAGCACGATTGTTGGCTGTCTAACACGGGAGGCACGTTTGAACGTTAGAAACTTAGAAAATTTCCAAGAGGCACTGGTATGTCAGTACCGTGATCTGATCCACGAGGCCATTCTTGAGAGTGAAACTGATCACAAAACAAGGATGGATCTAGGTAAGCTAAACGCCAAACTTAGAGTTATTTGCAAGGCCGCCCAATATGACGGACTTTCTGAAGACGTTCTTTCTCAATTGATCGACGAAGCTATCCCGGCACCAAAAGCCGCTTAATTTTCACATCACATTCATTGAATTAAAGGTTTCTCCCATGATAAAACATGGAGAAACCTTTATTCGTTTTCGGAGAGTTTATATGGAATTAGAACAGGCGATTGAGCTATTAAAAACGGTCGTGAAGGACAACGGAGTTAACGATGAAAGACACATCGATTTAGGGTTAATTCCGGTTGAAAAAAGGGCCTTATTTGAGAAGGCCATGGTTGTTTCTAAGATGGCCATCATTGAAGGTAAATTGAGCCAAGAGGACTTTAAACGCCTGGTTCATTTGGATATCTAATTGAAATCACCTAACGCTCTGCACGATAATCTTTCTTATCGTGCAGACACTTTTAGGCTTTTTAAGGCTTCTTTGATCACCTTTTCCCTGGTTTCCGGGCCCTTAATGGCCGCTGATATAGCGACTTTTGAGTTCAATAAGACCTATCCCAATGAGATCTCCCTGGTTCTAACGAACCAAACTCTTCAGCAAAATATGGATAAGAATTTCGCCCAGATCCCGTGCAAACCTCGGATCATTTCCAACGGTCAAATTCAGGAGAATTATTTCCTGAAATCCTGCCGTGGTTATGTCACAAAATTTCTATTGGATTCTGGATATGAAATGAAAAACTGGCGGACGTTCACTAAGTAACGCCCACCTTTTATTTTAGATCTGTTGGTTACCGGTGATATTTTCAGGAATCATAGGCATCATTTCACAGTTCTCAATTTGTTTCCCATCATCTGAAAAATGAAGCTTAACTTTTACGTGTCCACGATAGGCATTCTTTAAACATTTCCCAGCGCGGCTGTCTTCAGCGATTTGATAAACACCATGTTTGTCTTCAAGGAATTTCACTGTCATTTCCTTGTAAGTATCATCGAATGTAATGGTTCTCACAAAGTCCGTTCCATACGGATCTCTAGCAAAGGCCGCTGCTGAAATAAAAAGTCCCAAGATTAAGTATTTCATAAATTACCTCACTGGAGCTGATGGACTAACGAGTTTGCATCCTTTTATATCATCTGCATTTTCCTCAAAACTGAGTTTCACCTGCATCTGTGCCTGGAAAGCATTCTTCAAACAAGGTGCCACGGCATCCCCTTCAGAAATTCGAAAAACCTTACCATTGCCCCAGAATGAAACAATCATTTCCTGGCGGCTGTCATCGTAATCAATTTCACGAACTTCTTCGACCACTGTGAATTTCTTCACAGCAAATGCAGAGGTTGAAAGTAACAAAAGAGATAAAAGGTACTTCATAAAAGTGCTCCTTAATCTCATTGTAGTTATGCGGGAAAGACTAATTCAATTTAAGAGGAAATTAAGTCAATTATAAATCCAGAGAAAGCGACTGATGAATTTTTTGTCTTCTCTTATTATAGGCCTTCGTCATTGAGATATCTCTATGGCCAACAAAATCGGCCACTCTTTCCAGAGCATGTCCCTTATCTAATAACATACCAATTACGGTTGAACGGGCCGAGTGAATGGTGATGTCTCCCCTAACACCAATCATCTTGGCGTATCTTTTTATAATGTAATTAAGAGTCTTGGGATCCAGTGGGCGATTCACATTATTCTTAGTACCTCTGAAAATGTAATCATCCTGGGTCATGGTGTATCCAGCGGATTCGGCCCACTGAAGATATTCGGAAAGTGCTGCTTCGGCCTTAGGGTTTAATGGTGTGACCATTTCACGATGTCCTTTGGCGAAATACTTCACAACTGTGAAACCATTTTGTTCATCCAGATTTTTAAACTGCAGATGCGAGACCTCTCGGTGGCGCATACCTGTGGTGAAGAACAACGTAAGAATCGCTTTATGCAGTTTTCCTGAAGGTAGATCAGTATTGATAGCGGCCAGTAAATGAACTACTTCTTCATCTGAAAGATCCTGAGTTTTCACTTCTTTGGGGATGCTAAATCGCTTCACTCTCCCTACTGGATTTTTTTCAATTAAATCCAAATCCATCAAGTAATCATAGAAAGACCAAAGGGTCGCTAAAATGCGGTTCACGCTACGAGGTGAATAATCCTCTTTTAAAAGCAGATCTTTAAATGCCACCACATGAGCGTGTTCCACACGTGTCTCATCAATAAAGCGAAAATGATCCTGCAAAAAACCCAAAAATTTTCGAAGATCACGCGTGTAAGCATCACGCGTATGTTCAGAACTGAAGTTATGGATGAAGCCGTAATAGAGTTTGTTCCGATCAACACGGCCGGATTTGGTGAGTTTAAAATCACTAAAGACTTCGAGATTCATAGAACGACTCTTTTATTAGAATTCCAATCCAGACAAAACGAGAGTAGGGCCCAGTCTTCACGAGGAAGCATCTTCTGAAGGGCCTTTGGGGTATAGTTTAAAACTTTGAGAAGGAGCATGACCTGATCAACGGTCTTTGTAATCGTGGCCCTTTCCTTGATTGTAAGTTCAAGCTTTTCGCCCTTCTTTACTCTCCCCTCAAAACCTTTAAGCTCCAGTTGCACGGTCTTTAAGGACTCTTTTAAAACTCGCATGTGCCCAAGGCTGCGTTTTTCGTGCTCGATAAAGCGCTCAATAATAAAACGGATTTTGCGGCCGCGGCCCTGGATCTTAGTGTCTTTAACCACCATGCTGTCCAGGAACTTTAAAAATTCCGGTGCCAGACACAGGGTGAAATTACGGGCCTTCTTAGATTCTTCCTTGGCGGGACGCCCGGGTTTTCTCTGGGCTTTCTTTTTGAAGGCCGGTGCGGGTTTTGATTCAACGAAATGTTTTACGATGGGTTCAGCTGCTGCTGCCTCAGGCTTTTTCTGCAAAAGCCGCTTTAAAACTGATTCACTGCCCATTTTTGAACTCCCTACATGCCCTATTTCCACAGAACAAAAACCTAAGACGCATCGTTCTGTCGCATAATTCCCCTTATGAGGTATAAAAACAGTATAGAAAAACTAAATCAGTTTTAATAGTAAAATTGATCTAGTTTAAATATTGGCGAATGAGCATAAATGAACCGATGCGATTTGTCAGGTATTATTCAGGTAATAAAAAAGGGCCCCGAAGGACCCTCATTTTGATGAATTTGTGAGTGAAAATTAGCTTTGTAGCACTTGTCTTAAAACACAACGAAGTGGTTCAGCGGCACCCCAAAGAAGCTGATCACCAAGCGTGAAAGCGTTGAAGTAAGAGTCTCCGATAGTCATCGGACGGATACGACCGATTGGCACATGCATTTTGCCTGAAACCGCTGCTGGAGTAAGGGCCTTCAAAGTATCTGGCTTATTGTTTGGAACTAATCGAACCCAGTCGTTAGCTGAAGCAATGATCTCTTCAACCGTTGAAAGGTGAGCTGATTTTTTCAATTTAATCGTTAGACCTTGTGAGTGACAGCGAAGAGCTCCCACGCGCACACATGTTCCATCGATTGGAATGATTGTTTGTGACTGAAGGATCTTATTCGCCTCAACCTGAGCTTTCCATTCTTCTTTAGACTGACCAGAAGGCATTTCTGAATCGATCCATGGCAGAACGTTCAGGGCCAGCGGATGACCGAAGTTTTGAGTGGGAAATTGAGAACTCGTCATAAGAGACGTCATTTGTTTTTCAAGAGTCAAAGCATCGGCCGCAGGATTTGCAGAGAACGCAGTTCCTACTGACTTCATCTGATCCAGAAGCTCGATCATGTTCTTAGCACCGGCACCTGAGGCCGCTTGATAAGTCATCGAGCTCACCCACTCCACCATGTTTTCTTTGAAAAGACCGTGTAAAGCAATCAAGAGTAGGGACACTGTACAGTTACCACCTACGAAATTCTTAGTGCCTTTATTAATCGCTTCCTGAATGTTGTTACGGTTAACCGGATCAAGCACGATCACGCTATCGTCTTTCATGCGAAGTGTACTGGCCGCATCGATCCAGATTCCATTCCATCCTTCTTTACGAAGAAGCGGAAACATTTCTGTGGTGTAATCGCCACCCTGACAAGAGACAAGAATGTCCATCTTGGAGAGTTCTTTAGAATCCATTGCACTTAGAAGCTTATCGTGTGAATTGGGCATTTTGGGAGCCGCTTCACCTGTCTGAGAAGTAGAGAAGAAGTAAGATTCCATGTGAGAAAAATCATTTTCTTCCTTCATGCGTTCCATCAGAACTGATCCTACCATTCCACGCCATCCAATAAATCCAACTTTCTTCATGTCTTAACTCTCCGTTTGAGTTTTAGAGATCTCTTAAATTAGATAGCTCGAAAAAAATTTAAAAGTAAACTTGGAATTTCAAATTTAATTGTCTATGATCTATTTGTTGCCTAGAGAGGCGCGATCGTTAGGTAGAAAGTTGGAAGGATTAAAAGCCGTTAAAACCAACTTTTGAGGGAAGGGTCGCCGAAGTGATTCATGAGTTTTAAATCAGCGAATCATTGGTTGTTGGGGCTGAATCCCCAAGACTGTCACTGAGATAATAAAGAATCAGTGGGGTGCTTTAGGTAGGTATAAGATTTTCTTACCTTTACCTATCCTATTTCTCCCCCACTACATATAATTTTTAGACTAATTTCCAACTTGGAGATCTGAAATGTCGCACGCACTTATCGTTTCGAAATTTGGTGGAACTTCCATGGGTGATCTAACTTCTATGCAAAGAAGTGCTCTCATCAGTGCTGAACGTAAATCAACCGTCGTTGTGGTTTCTGCAACTTCTGGCACGACCGATAAACTCATTGAAATCGCGAAGTCAGCATCTCAAGGGCGCATGGATGATTGCGAGAAATTAGTTTTCTCAGTTAAAGAAAGACATTTAGGTCTTGCAGGACAAGCTGGTGGACAAGAACAGACTGTGGCCATGCTTCAAAGCTATTTCACTGAACTTGATCTTCTTGTTCAGAATATTTCATTACTTAAAGAACTCACACCACGCGCTTACGATCACATCCTTTCATTAGGTGAGAGAATGTCGTCACTTATCTTCCGTGACGTTCTTCAAGCTGCTCTTCCTAACAAAAAAGTTACACTATTAGACGCTCGTACCGTCATTAAAACCGATTCAAACTTCGGCAAAGCTACTCCTCAGATTGACGTCATTGAAAGAGAAGCTATGGCGAGAATGAATCTTTCTGGAGATCAAGTTTATGTCACACAAGGTTTCATCGGCGGAGACTCAGAAGGCAACACGACAATTCTTGGTCGTGGCGGCTCTGATTATTCTGCAGCTCTTTTCGCTGAAGGTATTTCAGCAAATGTTCTAGAAATTTGGACAGATGTGGCGGGTGTAGCGACAACCGATCCGCGACTGTGCCCAACAGCTCGTATTATCCCTGAGCTTTCATACTCAGAAGCGGGCGAAATGGCCCAATACGGGGCAAAGATTCTTCATCCTGCAACTATCGCACCGGCCGTTCGTAAGAATATCCCGGTCTTCGTCGGATCAAGTTTTGAAAAAGACCTCCCAGGAACCTGGATCAGAACTTCCGTGGATCACCGTCCGGCCGTACGTGCGATTACGAAAAGAAATGCTCAAGCACTTTTAACGATTACAACTCCTAGCATGTATAACGCTTACGGATTCATGTCAGGACTATTTGAAGTGTTTGGTCGTCACCGTGTTTCAGTGGACTGTGTAACGACTTCTGAGATCTCAGTTGCCGTGACAGTGGACAATGCCACACTCGAAAACGAGAAGTTCATCCGTGACCTTGAGACTGTTGGAAATATCAACATTGAGGCCGGCTACTCGCTGATCTCGCTCATTGGTAACGAGCTCACACTGAAACCAAGCTTAGCAAAAACAATTTTCTCAACTATTGATGCAGTTAACATCCGTATGATGAGCTTAGGTGCTTCATCATACAACTTTAACTTCCTGGTGAAAGAAGAAGATTCAAAATCTGTTATTCAGAAACTTCATAAAACACTTATCGAGGAAGTATGAGAATAGCCTTACTCGGTAAAGGAAAGACTGGATCAAAGGTCCTTGAGTTTGCTCAAGACGTAGAAGTCTTTGATTCAAGCAATGTTCCGACCTACGACAAATTGATTAAGCACGACGTGATTATATCTTTCCTCCCAGGAGAGGCCTTTGAGGCGCTAATCCCCGTTTTGCTTGAAACGAAGAAACCGGTAGTGACTGGTTCTACTGGTTTTAAGTGGCCTGTGAATTTTGACAAGACTCTCCAGGAGAAAAATGTTTCGTGGATTTTTGCCACGAACTTTTCTCTTGGGGTAGTTGTCCTCAAACAATTAATCGAACGACTTCATCAGGTAGATGGGCTTTTCAAAGAGAAGACGCTTTCCATCCATGAAGTTCACCATACTAAAAAACTTGATGCTCCATCTGGAACTGCACTTTCAATGAAAGAGTGGCTACAGGAGCCTTGTGAGATTACCTCTGAGCGCACAGGCGATGTGGTGGGTCTCCATACGCTCACACTTGAGACTCCAGGAGAAATTCTACGCCTCGAACATGAGGCAAAAGACCGCCGACTGTTTGCAGAAGGGGCAGTTTGGGCCGCAAACTACATTACAAAAAACAATATGAAACCGGGCCTCCATGCTTTTCAAAAAGTAGTGGAAGGTCACTTATCCCTTTAAAGGAGAAGTCATGAACTTAAACAATTACGCACTTTGGACGGCCGTCGTCACTCCCCTACTGGAAAATAGCACAGTAGATTTTGAGTCACTCACTCGGGTAGTGAACGAACAGGACTCTTCAGATAACGGTCTACTGATCCTTGGATCTACGGCCGAAGCACTTAACCTGAACTTAGCTCAGAGAATGTCGATCATTGAGCACGTAGTGAAAATGAAGCCAGCTTCTCCAATTATGGTGGGTGTAGGTGGAAACCTTCTGGAAGAACAAAAAGAGTGGATCACGTATCTAGAGCGCCTGAATGTTCATGCGTATCTTTTAGTGACTCCTCATTATGCCAAGCCAGGTCCAATCGGACAATACAACTGGTTTAAAGCGCTGATGGATCACTCAACACGTCCTTGTATGCTTTATAACGTTCCAGGCAGAACGGCAGTTGCCATGTCGACTGAAGCGGTCTCTCGTCTGTCTAATCACAGAAACTTCTGGGCGATCAAAGAAGCTTCGGGCTCAGTTGAAAAATTCAAAGAATATCTTAAGGCCGCGGGCGGTAAAGCTGTTTACTGTGGTGACGATGCCCTTATGCCGGATTTTGCGAACGCGGGATCTGCAGGTCTGGTCTCTGTTGCTTCAAACGCCTGGCCTAAAGAAACACATCTGTATGTTGAACAATGTTTGAAGAAAACTTTCGATGCAAAAGAACTTTGGACAAAAGCTTCGAATAGCCTATTCGTTTGCTCAAATCCAGTTCCGGTGAAACGTCTTCTGGCAGAACGTGGAGTGATCCGCACACCAGTGATGATGGCACCACTTTCGCATGAAGATATGACGTCAGCGACTCCAGTACTGGAAGCTCACGCCGCAGTTACACGTTGGTACAAAGAGGTAAAGTAATGAACTGGCAAGAAACACTCGATCTATTAGAAAAAGGTCTCGTTCGTTCTGCTCAAAAAGTAGATGGTAAATGGGTCGCTCAAAAAGAAGTTAAAGAGGCCATTCTCGCGGCCTTCAAAGCTGGAGAGTTAAAAGAATTCGCAGGTGGATTCGTGGATAAGCACAACCTTCCTGCACGTGAATTTAAAGTTGAAGATAAGGTTCGTATGGTTCCGGGCGGATCATCTGTCCGTAGAGGTGCTTTTGTTGCCTCAGGAGTGATCATCATGCCTCCGGCCTATATCAACGTGGGAGCTTACGTGGATTCCGGCACCATGGTCGACTCCCACGCCCTGGTCGGTTCTTGCGCTCAGATTGGGAAGAACGTTCACCTTTCAGCGGGTGTACAAATCGGTGGTGTTCTCGAGCCAGTTGGACAAACTCCAGTAGTAATCGAAGACAACGCGTTTATCGGTGCAGGGGCCGTGATTGTTGAAGGTGTGCAAGTTTCAGAGGGTGCAGTGATCGCTCCTGGAACAATTCTTTCTCGTGGTGTGCCTGTGTACGATTGCGTGAATCAACGTGTGCTTGAAATCGGTGAGCCGATCCCTCCATACGCCGTAGTTGTGACGGGATCTCGTCCAGCAACGAATGAGTGGGCAAAAGCTCAGGGTCTCTCTATGAGATGTGCCATGATCATCAAGTACAAAGACGCTAAGACGTCGGCCGCTTTAGAACTAGAATCTCTTTTAAGGTAGTCCCATGAATCGAACTGATCACGTCAGAGAAGTCATTAGCCGTTTCCAATCGTCTTTTTACTTTTACGACCTTGATCAGTTCGAAGCTCATATCCAAAGCATTAAAGCGATTCTTCATCCGGATGTTCGCGTGTGGTATGCCACTAAAGCGAATCCCTTATCTGAAATCCTACGCATCTTAAACAAGAATGGTTTCGGTGCTGATGTGGCCAGCATGGGTGAACTTCAACAGGCGCGCAATTCTGGTTTCGGTCCGAAGAACTTAATTGCCACTGGTCCTGCGAAAACCAAAAGCTATCTCGCAAGGCTTTTGGAAACTGATGTTGAGGCCATCGTCATTGAAAGTATTAATCAATTAAAAGATCTGAATGAAATTGCTGGAAAATTGGGCCGCAAACAAGACGTTTTGTTACGGGTGCAGCTTGAATGGGAAGGCGATAAAAGTATACTCGGGGGATCTGCTATTACTCCTTTCGGTTTGGGAGTGAGTGATTGGCAGGACGTGAACCTCGCAAATTTCAAGAACGTAAATGTGATGGGTGTTCATTGTTTCCAATGGGGCAATGTTCTTGATCTGGATAAACTTCGCGCTGTCTGGGAACACACCGTGGAAGTTTGTCAGAAGATGTCTCATGGAATGGGTTTTGAAATGAAAGTCATTGATCTGGGTGGTGGCCTGGGTCTGTCTTATAAAGATGAGCGTGAGCTTCATTTTTCAGACGTTCACGCTCTCTTAATGGAAATCAAATCTAAATACGAACTACAAAAAATCTGGCTCGAGCTCGGGCGTTTTTCCATTGGAAAATTTGGTTCTTATTTCACACGTGTGGTTGATGTAAAAACTGTTCGTGGTGAAAACCTGGTGGTCACTGAAGGTGGTATTAATCACATGGCACGGCCCGCATTGGTCGGGGAATCTTTTCCTTGTGAGGCATTTATGAACCAGGAGACATCTTTGTCTCGCTACCAGGTTCATGGACCGCTTTGCACGGCCCTGGATAATTTAGGAACGTTTCAATTACCTTCAAATTTGAAACCAGGGGACTGGTTAGAATTTAAACGAGCAGGGGCCTATGGTTTCTCGGAGAGTATGCCCTACTTCCTGTGCCATAACTTAGTAGGCGAGGCCATCCTGTATCAGGGCGAGCTTATGGTTCCAAGAGTTCCCAAAACAAACCTTGAGTGGATGGTCTAGGTCCAGAAGATATTACCCACCTTCATCTGAACTCCTTTATTCAGTAACCTTAAAGCATGAAATGGTTAATTCTAATTGTTCTAATTTCATTACCATGCTTTTCCAAAGACATAGATCAGAGTGCTTGTCCTAACTTTGACTATTCCGATCGTTTTGGTCCAGTTCAGGATCAAGATGGACATGGTCTCTGCTGGGCATTTGCAAGTAGTGCTCTTCTCTCAGAAGACGCCTGTCTAAGGGATAAAAATAATTGTGGTATAAACATCTCCCCTCTGGATGTTTCAAGTTGCAGAAAAACTCTTTTGGCCAAAAACGAAGGCCGCTCTATAAGTATGGGACTTCAATGTGCTCAATCTAATGGAGCTTGCTTTGAAAAAGACTTTTCCTTCGTGACCCAAGGAAGTGCTCTCTGTGGTCTATCCAATACTGGACCTCGATGTATCCATGAAAAGTTAAGGGATCTTTACAAGGAGTACCAGGCACTTCAGATCACTCTGGAAAATTGTCAGGAAGAGGCCAACGCTAAAAAATTAAATAAATTTGTTGATGAGTTCAAAGACCTTCTTAAGCGCTCTATCTCAAGAACTGATGTTACTGATGAGACTGTAAAGGCCCTTCTTCTCGATCCAAAAATCAAAGACTGGAGCAGCTTTTTGTATAGCGCTCTCAAGAATGAGCGTTGTGCGACTGATAGAATTGATTACTCGCACATTGATCAAAGCAAGTTGTACAACATGACGATCATTAAAGATATGAAAGAGAAAGTCCCTTTGGAGAAAAAAGTCGAGCTTGTAAAGACCATGCTCCAAAAGGGAAGAAGCATTGGCTACACCTTTTGCGCAAATGAGTCTCTTCCAGGACTTTCCGGGCTTCTTGTTTCTGGTTCATGTGGTTCTCATGCCGTAGTGATCAATGGAATGAGATGGCACAAAGGGGAATGCCAGCTGAATATTAGAAATTCGTGGGGAAAAAACGGTCCTCTTCACGGATGGATTTCGGCAAAAAAGATTCTGAAACATTCAACCGGGTTACAACAAATTGAGACGAAATAATTTTTTAATGATTTTTGTAGGTATAACCCTTGCTACTACTGCTCAATCAGCAGATATCTTCTTTCGCGACATGAATCAAAAAGAGAAAGTTCCCACTGAATTGGTTGATTCCATAAGAGTCTATCGCCCAGCAAGCTGTGCTTCGAAGTGCGTGGCATTGGAAAAGATCAAAATTAAAGATTTTAAGAAGCTGAAAAAAGTTAATGCAAAAGATTATGAAGACATCTTCAACCCAGCACTAATTCTCTGTGACCGCATGGAAGGGAAATTAAAGACGATCTTCGATGAAAAGAAAAACGCTTATTCAGTATGTGGCTTCAAAGACGAAAGCCTTTTCTTTGCCTGGGACTATTTGAACAAATTTACCGAATAAGTGACGCGCGTAAAAGTTTGCATAACTCTCATGGTCTTCCATAAAATGACCTGATGAAATTAATGCTCATTTTTCTATTCATTGCTTCTTCTGTTCTTGCCCAATCTGACGCCAATTATAATGTCCTTGCGGGAAAACTTCATAAAAGCGGTAAGGTCAGAGTCCACATCCTCCCTGAAACGGCCAAATTTAAAGTTCAAATGGACTATGATGTGAAGAAGAAGGACTGGGTCCCGGTTCCATCAAAGCTTCTAAAAGGTAAAACTGTCATGGAATTTCCTGACGAGTTTAAGACCGAGGCCGGATATCAGAATCTAGAAAATCAAAAGAGCCTGGCCATTCCCAAAGCTATTTTGAAGTTTGTGAAGAAAGCCGATTTTGGAAATTTGAAGAACGCTTATTTCATCCAGGTTCTACCAACAAATAAGAAAACCAAGATTGATATCGTTTATCACCCAAGTCTTCCGTCTGTAGGATGGGAAAAAGTTCAGATCACTTTCATCAGCAAGATTCCCCTGCTGAATGGCTATCAGTTAATTGCTAAAATTAAATGAAAACACGTTACGATTTTTTAAGTTCTCGATGAATGAGAAATAATGGAAACGTCACACTAATGGCGATCACAAATCCAAACAAAATATAGGTCCAGACAAATTTCATTCCGAGCTTCTTTCCTTCTCTCCATATGAAAATTGACGCCGCAGTAAAGAAGAAAAAGAGGTCATAGGTCACGGATCTTGCCGCCGGATTGGCCTGCGTGTCCACGATAAACATCCACCAGCCTTCGATGAGACCAAAGCCAGCATAAGTAAAGTTCTCTTGCCAGCACAAAACCAGTGCAAGAATTGCGATAAGGCTATAGACGAAGATCAGTAATTTCTTTTGCATAAAAGTTCTCTAGCGCCTGGTGAAATTCTTTAGCGCTCAAGATTCGATTATGCCCGAAGTTTTTGAATGTCACAAAGTTTTCACCGAAGATTTCCTTTGCTTCTGTGTGTAAGGTAAAAGGCACTTCACGATCATTCTCATCGGCGACATACATGACAGGTAGTTTCACTGATAGCCTTCTCAAAGGAATGGTAGTCATTTTATCAGCACCATCAACCGTATTCAGGACATTCTTCACTAAATACGGAACGGCCTTTTTATTCAGATTAATCTTCTTAGAAAACTGCTGAATCAAAAAATCAAATTGATTGGGAGAATTCACCATAACCAGGGCCTTCGCTCGAAGATTCATCTCTAAAATCCCATGTGTCACGGCAACTGATCCAAATGAATGGCAAACATAGATGGGATCATCATTATAAAGGCTTTCGGTCTTCTTCAAAATTTCAAACCATTCATGAAGATTCGTACTAAGTCCCGGTGATTCACCATGTGCCGGAAAATCAAAACAGGTCACCGGATGACCGTTCTTAATGAGAAAGTTTATGAGTTCAGAGAATTGATCCCATCGCCCACCCCAACCATGGACCATTACCAGCCGGGATTTCGTTCCCGATCTATTAAAATTTCGGATTGTAATATACGAATCTTTAAATGATATCTTTTGAACTTCACTTTGAGTGAGAAGATCTGAAAGGTTTTTATGGGGCCTCTTTATAAGGGGTGTGAACCACAAAAAGGTCCCTAATTTACCAGTTATGAGAGGAGAAATATCTCCCAACACCTTTGTTCCGATGTAAGCAGTCTGTAAGGCCGTCATTCTAAATAGATTTTTCATATTCTAAGAATAGCTTCTTTCAGGACTTGCTTAAATGTCATAAAATAACCTTTTTATGCCAAGGACGATACTATGCGCACCATCGTTTTCATTGCCCACTCTCCTCTTCAAGGTCTAGATGTCTTCGGGCCAGTAGAAATATTCACTGCCGCAAACTTCTATAAAGAGAACTATAAAATTGTTCTTCTTTCTTCGACGAAATCAAAAACTCTTAAGGCCCATAGTGGAATTACAGTCGTTGCCGACAAATACTTTAAAGACTACAAAGGTCCCATCGATACATTGATTGTGACGGGAAACCCGGATAAAAAACCTTCAAAAGAACTTCTCGATTGGATCAAGCTTAAATTCAAATCCACACGTCGCTTGTGTTCAGTTTGTACAGGTGCTTTCATTCTCGCGGAATCGGGACTTCTCAAAAACAAGAAGGCCACCACTCATTGGATGTGGGAGCAGTCTTTTAAGAATCAGTTTAAAGATGTTGAGTTAGATATCTCTTCCATCTGGACCAAAGACGGCAAGGTCTATACCTCCGCCGGAGTCAGTACCGGCATTGATCTGGCACTCGCTTTAGTGGAAGAAGATTTTGGTGCGGCAGCGGCCCTGCAAATTGCGAAAGGTCTAGTGCTGTTCCTGCGTCGTAGCGGAAATCAGAAACAGTTTAGCCAGATGCTTTTGAATCAGGAAAAAGAGAAAGACCAATTCACGGATTTGAATCTTTGGCTTCAGGAGAACATTAAGAAAGATATCTCTGTAGAGGAGATGGCCCAGCATATCGGCATGAGTCCACGCAATTTTTCCCGTCAGTTTAAATTAATTTTTAATCATGGCCCGGCGGAGCACTTAAGAAAGCTCCGGATTGAGAAGGCGCAGAAGCTTCTGGAGGCCTCAAATATGGATTGGAAACGCATTTCTTCCCTCTGTGGAATGCCAAATGAAGCATTACGGCGGGCCTTTATTCGAGAAACGGGCATTTCTCCTCAGGATTATAAGAAACGCTATAAATAGTTGGCCTATCGGAACTCCAATTTTATAAGATTTCCCCACGTAAAATCCCGGAGTTTCCCATGAAATTTTTATTCCTTTTAGTTCTCCTGTCTCTTTCTGCACTGGCCGCCACTCGACCATCGGAAGATAACATTACTCGCGATTTTGCGAAGATGAGAAGAGCTCAGATTAAGGACGTTAAATACAACCTTTCCTTCGATCTGGATAAAAACCAGGACACTTACAGCGGTAAAGCGATTATTCGCCTAACCCTTAATGATCTCAAGCGCCCACTGACTTTTGACTGGAAAAATAAAAGCATTCAAAACCTTGAAGTCAACGGAGTTAAACTCACTGAGTATCCAAAACGAGAAGGAAGCTTTGATATTCCGGCCAAATTTCTGGCCCCAAAGACACTTATTACTATTTTCTTCGTGGGTGAATACAGCAAAGAGGCCTCAGGCTTTCAACGCGCTAAAGACCCAGAAGACGGTTCTGAATACGTTTACACAGATTTTGAACCTTACTATGCTCACTGGTTCTTTCCATGTTTTGACCAACCAGACTTAAAGGCGACCTTTGAAGTTAACGTGACTGCTCCCCTCGAGTGGAAAGTCATTCAGAACGAGATGATCGTTTCTGAGAATGTCGTAAATGGAAAGAAGTATGTGGCCTTTAAAGAGACCAAACCGATCAGCACATATTTATTCTTCTTAGGTGCGGGCCCGTTTGTTGAATGGAAAGATAAATACGGCGATACACCTATCTACCTTTATGCCCGAAAGTCTCTTGAGAAATACGTTGATGCCGACAACATCATGGAGAGCACTAAAAAAGGTCTTAAATTCCTCAACGAGTATTTTGGTTACCCATATCCGTTTACTAAATACGCACATGTGTTTGTTCCAGAGTTCGCTTGGGGCGGAATGGAAAATCCAGGTGCCGTGACAATGAGTGAGCGAAATATTTTCCGAGGCGCTGTTCCTGAGATTCGTTATGACAAAAGAAACTCACTGATCCTCCATGAAATGGCCCACATGTGGTTTGGAGATCTAGTGACCATGGAATGGTGGAATGATCTATGGCTCAATGAGAGCTTTGCTTCCTATCTGGCAAGTGTGGCACAAGACCGTGCTCTTAATGCTAAGGACACTTGGATCGATTTCTTCCACGGCAAGACCTGGGGCTACTGGCAGGATCAATTAGTAACCACTCACCCGATTGAGACCAATGTTCCTGACGTTAGAACTGCCCGCGGTAACTTTGATGGCATCACATACGCTAAAGGTGCAAGCGCCTTGAAGCAACTTCATTTCTTTGTTGGTGAAGAAGGTTTCCGTGAAGGTCTGAGAGATTATTTTAAAAACTATGCTTTCAAGAACACTCGTCGCGAAGACTTTATCAATGCCATTGCCAAGGCCTCTAAAGTTGATCTGAACGGATGGACAAAGAGTTGGTTACAGACTGCGGGACCAAACCGCGTGACTTTAAAACCAGAATGCACTGATGGATCACTTACAAAGATTGTGATTACTCAAAAACCAAATGCTTCAAAAAGCTTTTCTCCTCACCGCGCGAAACTCGCTTTCTTTGACGAAAACTTCAAACAAGTGAAGTCACTGGATGTGATGTTTGAGAAAGAATCAACTGAGGTCGCAGTGTCCGACACAAAATGCCCGGCCTTTATTCTTCCGAATGAAGGAGATCAGGACTACGCCCTTTACTCTCTGGATGAAACATCAATCAAGAAAGTTAATGAGGCCCTTACGGCTCTTCCGGATCCACTTGCGCGTCTCATGGTATGGCACAAGCTATCTCAGATGGTGAGAAACTCAGAGCTTAAGGCCCAAGACTTTCTAAACTCAGCGATTGTGGCCCTTAAAACGGAGAAAGATGACCAGTTACTGGGAAGCCTTCTTGGTCGCCACAGCTTCATGAAACAAACTTACCAATGGTATCTCACGCCTTCAGAGAGAGCCGCAGTTGCTCCAGAATTTGAGAAAGTCATCTGGGAGCGCATGACAAGCGCGAAACCAAAATCAAGCACTCAAATGAGTTTCTATGATTACTACGTTGGCATGGCCCAGACCAAGGAATCTCAGGAAAGACTTCACTCAATCCTTGTGAAGAATGAACCTCCAAAAGGCATGACGCTGGATCAGGATCGCCGCTGGGCGATTATCTTGAACCTCTCAATTAACGGTCACGCGGATGCTGAAAAGCTCATTAACGACGAATTAAAACGCGATGGCTCGACCATTGGGAAACGCACGGCACTTGCGGCACGATCGGCGATCCCGACCCAGGCCAACAAGAGTAAGATGTGGACTGATTTGTTCGAGAATAAGGATTTTACTTATAGTGATCTGGAAGAGGCCGGCCGCACCTTCAATGGTGTAAACTATCCGGAACTCACTCAGACTTTTGTGAAGGACTTCTTCAAACGCCTCTCTAACTTTGACTGGAAACAACAGGATAAAAAGTCTGAGATATATTTTGAAAGCCTCTTTCCTTTAAATCTTTGCAGCCAGGAAGTCCTGATCATGAGTGAAAAGCACATGAAGAGTGCTAAGAAGCTCACTGGTCTAGCGAAACGTGGCTGGATGGAAGCGCAGGATGAGCTTGCTAGATGTGTTAAGGTGAGAGCGTTTTCTACGGCAAACAAATAGTTATCATTATGTCGCGCAGTCTTAAAAAGCTAAAAGGTGTGATCTAAGATTTACAATGACAATATCGGCCAATGATCTCCAGCAACTTATCCAGCTCGATGGGCTTACTTAAAAAACCACTTAAGCGTGGATGAATCTTATCAACGGTGAAGGCGGTCACCATCACAATCGTTAACTTCTCCTGCGAAAACACCGGATCGACATCGAGCGCCGCCAGGAAGTCCCGTCCATTCATCACAGGCATCATGTAGTCCAAGAGGATCAAGCAGGGCCTAGGCGAAATGCGCATCCAATCAAGCGCCTCTTGGCCGTTGGCGACCGCAACTGCCTCATAACCTTCCATCTTGAAGGCCATAAGAAGCATTTCGCGAATATACTCGTCATCATCCACAATCAAGATCGTTTCAGATGTTTCCGGTAAAGACATAGTCATGCCCTCTAACTTACTATTTCAATAATAGGAATGTCTTATTAATATTAAGAAACAAAATATGAATGCCCCGATTTCTTTAATAGCACTTTGGTTTGCATGTATGTCAGTTATTTGCCATGCAGGGGTAAAAGAACGTCCGGAAATTCTCATTCTTCATTCCTATTCCCAAAGCTTTCCCTGGACCAAGTTCCAGATGGAAGGGCTTCAGAATACTTTCGACAAGGCCTTCCCTGATAGAGAAATTCCGGTCGAGTATCTTGATTGGAAGAACTTCCCGCTGAAAGAAAACCTACAGCACTTCAAAAAACAGCTCAGCATGAAATATGCTCGCAAGAATTGGGACGTTGTGATCACCACTGATAATGCCGCCCTGGACTTGGCACTTGAATTACGACCCGTTCTTTTTCCTCATGCTTATCTCATTTTCACCGGCATTAATGATTACGATCCCAGAGATTACGCCGATCAGACGCGTTTGACCGGAGTCATCGAGACCGTAGATTGGAACTCGACCATCTATCAGATGTTAAAGATCCATCCTCGGGCAAGTGAAATTGCAGTCATCATGGACTCAACTGAGATTAGCGGGGTCTTGTTGAAGGAATTTCAGCGACTGATGCCCCAATGGAAAAATAAAGTGCGCATCACGACGCTCCATGATTTAGATATGGATGAGATTTTGAACCGAGTGAATAAACTGCCGGACGATGCCCTTATTCTGGTAACAAACTTTACCATGGACCATTCAAAGAAGATCTTCACCTCTCGTGAGGCCATTCGCTTGATTAGCCAGAGAGGAAATGTTCCTGTTTATGGAATGTGGGACATGCAACTTGGTTATGGGATCGTTGGAGGGTGGCTTCTGGATGGCCATTTACAAGGAAGCATTGCGGCCGATCTAACTCTCAAAGTTTTGGACGGACAGCACCCGCCGGTCGTTACTAAAAGTTCTTCTCGCTATTACTTAGATTATAAGCAAATGGAACGTTATAAAATTCCTCTGAGTGATGCCACAGACGGTGCCGTCATGATCAACTATCCTCTGCCTATTTATAAAAAATATCTTCCTCACATCATTGTGGCGATCATCATTATTTTGATTCTTTTTATCCTGAACATCTTTCTCATTCGCAATATTCGTAAACGTGAAGCGGCCGAAAGAATGGCAGAGGAGTCAAACCAGGCGCGAGAAACCTTCATGACCCTTTCCGCCCACGAGTTTAGGACTCCCCTCACTGTCTTGTTGTTTCAATTGCAGCTTTTATTGAAAATGAGTCGCGGGGAAACAAAAAAGAAATCTACTCCCCAAGATATGACTGATGCCGCCGATATGGCGCTGGTGCAGGGCCGTCGTATCCATCAATTGGTCGAGAATATTCTTCTAGCATCTAAAAAAGGCACATTCGGAGGTCTTTTAACCGTAAACGAAACTGATCTAAGAACAGTCATTGAAAAAGTGGCAAATGATTTAAAACATCCTCTTCAGAACAGTGGCTCTACTCTGGATTTAAAATTCGAAGGATCCTGCAAGGGCCAATGGGAAGAAAGAAAAATTGAAAAACTGATGTCTCATCTTTTAAGTAATGCCATTAAATTCGGAAATGGTGGACCGATTGAAATCTCTGCCGTGACTGAGGCCGAGGGAGTTACGATCAAAGTAAAAGACCACGGGATTGGAATCAATTTAGAAGATAAGACGAAGATTTTTGAAAAATTCGGACGTGCGGTTTCTGAATATAACTTTGGGGGATTTGGACTTGGCCTTTATCTCTCTCAACGTATCGTTGCTCTTCATAAAGGGAAGATCTCTGTAGAAAGTGAACCTAATCAGGGAACACAGTTCACCGTGTTTCTACCGTTTTCTCCATCACGAAATTCGTAAAGAACACATTATTTCTTCCGACCGTTTGTTCTTTCACCAAGACAAACCCCATCTTTTCAAAGAAAGGCCTTGCCGTAATACTCGCTTCAACAAACAAACGCTCGATCTTTTGCACTTTCGCCTTTTCTTCAATCGCCGCATAAATTAATCGCCCTACGCCTTTTCCTACTGCATGTTCTGCAATGTAGAAGCGATCAATGTGACCATTAGGTTCCAACTCTCCAAAGCCAGCGAGAACATCACTCTCCTGGGCCACAAAAACCCATTTATTTTCGAATTTCTTTTCCCAGCCCTGCATGTCCCATGAAGAAAGATCAGGCGCCCAGGCTTTTACTTGTTCATCAGAGTAATGGCTTCGATTCACCGTGCGGATGGTGTTAAAAAACAACTCCGCTAGCGGAAGTGAGTCCGATTTTTGATAAAGACGAATGTTCATGGTGTTTTTCCGGGCAAAAAAAAGGCCCACCTGCACAGTGGGCCAATTCGGCTAATCTTTTTAAGGCGAGAAATCCCTCTCTCGTCTGTAATCGTCCTTGATTCTTAAATGTATTGCTTACATCAATCTTAAGGTTAGCTAACGAAAAGAGGAAATAAATCTTTTCTTACATTAGCTGACAGATTGCGAAACCCCACTTAAGTTTTAGGAATCAATTAACATCTGGTCCTATAGGGCGCCAGTTGTTGTTTTAATCCACTCGTAAGCGCCAGAAACGTTCGAGTAAACGCCATACTTGTTCGCACCCGCACAGCCTTCGCCCCAACTTACAACACCAATTTGAACAGCATCGTTACGGCCATCGAAAACAACTAGTGGTCCACCTGAATCACCTTGGCATGAATCCTTACCACCGGCCGCATAGCCAGCAGGGATCATTGTATCGTCGATTGCACCATCGTAAGACTCAGCACGGTTGGCCTCTTCGTGAGAAACGATTGGAACGATAACTTTGTTAAGGTCTTTCGTGTAGTTGTCACGGTTTTCAGCGATATCACCGAAGCCGTAAACAGTAGCGTCCACACCTGGAGCTTGATTACCTTCAGAAGCAAACTTTGGAGTCGCTAGCTTCACAGCTTTAAGACCAGTTGTTCTGAAATCGATTGATTCAGTAAGCTCAACCAGAGCGAAATCGTGGCTGAAAGTATTGCGGTTATATTCAGGGTGCTTGATCACTCTTTTCACTCTGTATGAAACACCTTGATCTTTAAGATTAAGGATTCCGCCTTTAGCTTGAGAGAAATAACCAGCACAGTGAGCAGCAGTTAGGACCCAGTTCTTCGCGATGATACTTCCACCGCAAACACCACTTAGGCTAACCATATATGGAGCTTCTTTAAGATCTGTAACTTTAACACCACCAACGATTTTGTCGCCAGCGAGCGCCTGACCAGCAATGAGAGAACTGAATACAAGGGCACCGAACAATTTTGTTTTCATCTGAGACTCTTTTGAAAAAGTTTTCTAGGAGTCTTAATTGTCTCAGTGGAGTTTTATGACGCGTGAGATGCAGGAAAAATGAGACAGGGGGTTGTAAAAAACGGGGACCTGTGGCTGGTCCCCGTGAAATGAATTACTTTTTATCTGCGAGAACTTCAGCACGAAGATCTTTACGAAGGATCTTACCAACATTTGATTTCGGAAGCTCTTTACGGAACTCAATTTGCTTAGGAACTTTATAACTCGTAAGATTCTCACGACAGAACTTCATCAGCTCTTCTGTTGTCAGTGAATCGTCTTTTTTCACGACGAAAAGTTTCACCACTTCGCCTGACTTCTCATCAGGAATACCAATGGCCGCCACTTCAAGAACCTTCTCGTGCTGAACAACCACATCTTCAAGCTCATTCGGATAAACGTTAAAGCCTGAAACAAGAATCATGTCTTTTTTACGGTCAACGATCTTAACAAAGCCTTGCTCAGTCATGAAACCAAGGTCACCAGTCTTGAAGAAACCATCTTGAGTCATCACTTTCGCTGTTTCTTCAGGACGATTATAATAACCGGCCATCACTTGTGGGCCGCGAATACAAAGTTCGCCGATTTCCCCAAGAGGAACCGTCTTACCATTATCATCTTTGATTTCAACATCAGTAGAAGAGATGGGTAGACCAATAAAGCCGTTATAATCTTTCAATGTCATTGGGTTAATACAAGCGGCCGGCGACGTTTCAGTCAGACCATAAGCTTCAATCAGAGGCTTACCTGTCACTTGCTTCCAACGTTCAGCAACTGCTTTTTGAACGGCCATACCACCACCTAGAGTTAAACGTAGGTGAGAGAAATCAAGCTTTCTGAAGCCTTCATTGTTTAAGAGACCATTGAAAAGTGTGTTCACACCAGTAAAGGCCGTGAACTTCCACTTAGAAAGCTCTTTCACGAAACCAGGAATGTCTCTTGGGTTAGTGATCAGAACGTTAAGGGCACCGATCGAACTGAAGATGAAGCAGTTCGCAGTCAAAGAGAAAATATGATACAGCGGAAGCGGAGTAATGATGATCTCCTGCCCTTCTGTGATATTGTTCTTGATCCAGGCGCGGGCCTGAACCATGTTGGCCACGATATTTTTGTGAGTAAGGATCGCACCTTTTGCTACACCAGTTGTACCACCAGTGTATTGAAGGAACGCGATATCTTCGAGCTTCACTGCCGGCTTTCTAAATGATCCAGCATCACCTTTTTCAACAGCGGCCTTGAAGTCAATTGCACCTGGAATATCAAACTCCGGCACCATCTTCTTCACATTCTTAATCACGAAATTCACGATGTAGTTTTTCGGGAATTTTAGATAGTCACCGATCTGGGTGATAAGAACGTTCTTCACTGGGGTGTTTTTAATCACTTTTTGAAGAACGTGGGCCGAGTTGGCGAAAATAACAATCGTCTTAACGTCAGCGTCTTTTAGTTGGTGCTCAAGTTCACGTGGAGTATAAAGCGGGTTTACATTGACCGCAATCATACCAGCGCGAAGAATACCAAAAAGCGCCACCGGGTATTGAAGAATGTTTGGCATCATGATCGCTACACGATCACCCTTCTGAAGATGAAGATCATTTTGAAGGTAGCTTGCGAATTTACGGCTCAGTAAATCGATTTCACCGTAAGTAAGAGTTGTTCCCATATTGTGAAAAGATGGGTTGTTCTTGTACTTTGTGAAACTGATTTCTAGAACTTCGTTAATTGAAGAGTACTCAGCGGGATTAATCTCGTGAGGGACTCCTGAATCGTAAGCTTTGTGCCAGATTTTCGTCATTTTTGTCTCCGGTTTACTTCATTTGATTCTGTATTTTTTGAACGATCATATCGAATGTTTTATAAAGATCATCTGAGTGTGCTTTGGCAAAGTACTCTTGGTGACCAGCGTGAACAGAAACCTCTGAACAGTGATCAACACCGTCTTTCCAGCAAGTCCAACGAATATCGGCCGAAGGACCGAACCACTTCACGAACTTCTCAGACTTATCGCGAATAACTTGATCAAGGGCCGGTGTGTGTTCCATGTGGCGAAAAGTGATATTAACGTTCATTGTTTGCTCCTGGTTGAGTCTTCTATTATAGAAGCTCAAATCCCATGACTTAGAGTATTAACAGTATAAAATTAAAAATATTTTACCAATTCCAGACTAAGATACTTTGTTTTGTAGAACCATTCGAACTGCTGCTGGCAGGATTTCCGCTGGGATGTCCATGAAGCTTCGATGAGGAACAAAACCGTACTGTCCATAATAGTAAAAATACACAATGTTGAAATGGGCCTCATTGAGTTCTCTTTCTAAATCCAGAGAATCAAGAATGCGTCTCACCGGTGTCCACTTCCCAAACATTTGCCATAAAACATTTCGCTCATCGAACATAAACCCGTCCGGGATGAAAAGTTTCTTCCGATGAACCATGGTCTCGGCAACAAAGATCCCATTGGGTGCCAGGTGATCAGTAATGAGGCGATAGTAACTGGCCCGGTCCGGGTCTTCAGTTAAACAATGAAGGAGATGTGAGTCTACAATCAGATCATACTTCTGATTGAGTTCAAGATCAGGATGAGTGACGTCCCCCACAACTGTTTTTACCTCGAAGCCTTCAAGCGCGAAGATATTTTTGGCCTGATCTAAGGCAGTAGGGGAGAAATCTACGAGAGTGACATCAGCGCCGAGACGAGCAAGGAGTAATCCAACTCCTCCCCTACCCGCTCCTGTTTCAAGAACCTTCAAACCATTCCAGTCAAGATTAGGTAAGAAGCGGTCTTTTGATTCAGTCACCAAATTGAAAAGGCCCTTCGAATAAGTCGTTACTTCATGCAGAAGATCTGATGCTCCTCGACCGCGCTCCATATTGTATGAATCTTCGTAGTATTCCTGTAAACTCATAGAAAAAGTGTAGAATGCTACCCATGACTAAGCAAAAACATTTTTATCTAATTCGTGGCCTTATCCGTGAAAAAGGACATTGGGGTCACTTCATCCATCATCTGGAAGAGGCCTTTCCTGGATCTCGTATCACGACGATTGATATTCCAGGTGCAGGTGACTACTTCAAGTCCCAATCCCCACTTTCCGTCAGTGAAATGGTTGAAGAAATGCGTCGGGATTATTTAAAAAGTTTTGATTCAAACTTCGAACCAAACCTCATCGCTATCTCCCTTGGTGGCATGATCACTGTTGAGTGGTTGAAGAAATACCCAACTGACTTTGCCAAAGCGACACTGATTAACACAAGCTTCGGGGGAATTTCGCCGGTCTATAAGCGTCTTATGCCTCGGGCCTTTTTGCATTTAATGAAAGTTCCGGTTCTAAAAGGCAGGATCAAAGAGTCTCGCATTTTGGAATTAGTGACTAATCACAAAGATATTTTCAATGAGACCCTGGACTCCTGGGAAGTGATCCAAAGAGATCGACCTGTGAGTACTGCAAATACCTTCAGGCAACTCCTGGCCGGAGCTCGCTTCAGCGTGGGTACCTTCACTCCACCTATTCCTTTACTGATTATTGCTTCTACCAATGACCGCATGGTGAGTGTTGAATGCTCACGGGCCATTGCCGAGAAATGGAAACTTCCTATAAAAGAACACCCAACGGGAGGTCATGACCTCACCGTGGATGATCCGAAATGGGTCGCTTTAAGTGTTAAGGATTTTTCTTAACGGCCATTTTAAGGGCCTCTAACGTCGCACCAGATTTTCTCACCGGTTTAAAGAAAAGCTTACTGCCTTCTTTAACCACGAAGAACTCCAGTGGTTCTTTCTTATCAGACTTCACCACCATTCGAACTGGCTGGTTAGAGTCCATGCTGCTCAGAAGTTTTTCTTGGTAGCGCTTAAGTGTTTCAACGTTCTGAGATTCAAATCCCATATAGTCTGCAGCTGGAACACTAATTGAATAATCATTTGTTCCGCTGGCCGCATTACTCATTGATTTGAGGATTGGAGTTTCCGCATCACTTGCGATCACAATTGAACCATCGACTGATTTTTGAATTTTACCAGTCTTGGCTTCCTGGGCCTCTAAAAGAGCAGTGTTGAAGTTCCCCGCCGCGCGACTTGCACCACGTGTAGTTGACGAAACTCGGGCAGAGCTGCTTCCACCAGAACCACCTGTTGAACCACCACCTGTACCACCGGCAGTACCTCCATAAGAAGAGTCGCCATAGCTTGAAGGTGAGCGATTACTTTGATTATCGAAATTTTCAAAATCAGGGCCTGCCTGGAAATTATTTGAGGCAGGCTTCTTAGGGCTTTTTCTGCTTTAGCAGCAAGTGCCTTTTCTTCAACCTTAGAAAGTTCATCTGTCTTCTTACTTAACTGTTCAATCAGTTTCTGATATTTAGACTCATTCTCAGTCTTCTGGGCCAGAAGCTCTTCCATCATCTTCATGCGAGCTTCAAGACTCTCTTTTTGGGCCGCAGAAGTTGCTGAAGCAATTTCCTTCTTTGACCTCAGAATCTCGTCCTGTGCCTCAGCACGGATTTTTTCTTTTTCATCATCAGAAAGTTTTTTATCATCAGTGGCAGCACTCGCTGTCGTTGGAGAGATCGTTGAAGAACTTAAATATTGAGTAGAACCATCATCAACAACAGGGACACCGGCAACTCCGCCCATTGAGGTAGCAAGGTTGTCCATTCCCTTAGCGAAACTAGAAAAAGCAGAGCCTTCACTTGAAGTTGGTACGGCCACAAAATTCTCAGTCGCTTCTTTATCTTTTCCTTCTCTAGTGCCACTTCCGAATAGTTCGTTAATTTTATCGAAGATAGTACCACCAGAACCATTTTCCATTCTATTGGCCACTTCTTTGGCGGCAGACTGGTCCATGGCCTTTTCTGCACTATAAGCATTACTTACCGAGGCCAGTGTACGAGACGCCTTAGCATCTTCGGCCTTATTAGCACTTCGTTCAATTTCAGTATATTTCGCCTGGAAAGTTTTACGAAGTTTGATAATGTCTTCGTTGCTCGGGTTTCTAATACAAACCGAGTCTCTTGGATTCGAACGACAGTGATCATTTTTAAAGTCAAAAAAGTTTTGAGATTTTTTTGACGATGAATCTTGAGTCAACCATCTTTCATTACACATTTTATCATTGAATTTTTTAAACTCAGGGTTTGTAGCAATGTTTGGGTCAAAGTTATCCAGGTTTTCAAATGTCACGTCACCAGAAAGGCCTTCCGCTCCGAAATCAGCGTCATCCATTTGTCTTTCAGCATCTGACAGAAGACGACAGTAAGAAGCATATGACTCTACACATTTTTCAACATTGGCCCCACCGTTATTACATTCAGCAGGTGAAATGAGCTTTGTACCTTCCGCAAACTTCGCCTCCAACTCTTTTTGAGTTGTAGGAAGTTTCGCCGGCATAAGGTTCACGGGATTTTTAAGATGATCAATCTCACGATAGATTGATTTTTCGGCCTCTAGGTTCGTAAGAAATGCAACGTCCGGATCTTTGAAAAACTCAGTCGCTTTCTTTCTGAATTCATCAATACTTTTTGGATTTTCAGGATTCAGACTTGCGATGATATTGAAAAGCTTGCCTTTTTTCGCGTCAAGGTTGGTCCAGCCTTTATTCTCAATGATCTTTGCCTGTTCTTGCTGGCTGATTTTTGCCGTTTCAAAATAGGCCGCATTGGAACCGAGATTGGCCATCAGGAAGTTTTTAATCATCGGATTTCGATTCAAAAACTCCATCTTGGCACGAACAGCGTTAATCTGTTGTTTGTTGCGCTCACGACTCTCACGAGTGTCCGCAAGAATTTTTAACTCCCCTTCGAGGACCGTATAGTTCCAGTCAGATTGCATGAAGCCACGAGATTTCACGGCATCATAAAATTCTTTCTTATCAGGAATCTGTTTATAAACCAGATACTCACGTGGAGAGATACACTGGCCTGGGGCCATTGGAGCGTCCGTTAGAAGAGTCATATCTGCCGGAGGAATCGTGAAATCTCTCATAACATCTGAAAGACCTTCAGTTAATTGTGCCTTATCTGAACGTGCGTCAGAATTGATAAATCCTGTGAAGGCATTAAAACCTTTGCTCTTATTGAAATCAGAAGTAAGAGACTGGATGTTATTTCTTTGAAGGCTTCTTATTTGTTCAATTCTTTCGGTCATCCCTTTAGAATCTGCTTTTTGGGGAGCTCTTTCAGAACTAAACAATCTTCTCATTTGAGTCTGAGAATAAGCTTCGGTAAATTTCTTATCCGATTCTGATAGAATCGATGCCTGGAACATCATACCGTTTTGTAGATCTTGTAATCTTTTTTGAGAGAGGGCCACGTTATCGCGGAAGTTTTTAACCGCTTCTGCAGAGGCCGAAGGAATCGCACGGATGCTTCCCCCGATCATGCGGCTTTTCACGTGAACGTTGGTAGATTCCCCTAAACAAGCGCAAACCGCTTTATCTGATTCAAGAATTTGTCTTTCAGTTAATTCAGGATCCTCGTCTTTTGATTTTTTCTTGTCCCAACAAGTAATTGCTAAATGAGTAAGTTCCGCTAATGGCAAATAATCCGGACCACAATTGAGGTCCTGCTTTTGCTGCTTTATAATTTCACTATAGGCCTGACGGCTGCTTTCACGAATGGATTCTTTAACTTCAGAACGAACCTGCTCTTTATCTAGTGCTGTCGGAGTTATGGAAATCTCTTCTTTATTGGAAGTTGGATTCACTGGTGCCGCGTCTTCCATATTGGAAAGATCATCGGCCACTGCTGAAAAAGCAAGGAGACAGGAAATCGAGAGACTCGCAATTTTATGCATAAATACTCTTTTCATAATTCACCTTTACCCACATGCTTTTCGTCAGTTTTTCCTTAATACTTAACCATTCTAACGGGAACCCCTCGAAACTACAGTGCCCCACCAAAAAACGGTCTTTTAGAGCGAAAAACGTGCCACCGAATGATGGCATTTAAGATATCTTGAGCTAAACTTTGGCCATGAGTAATGGAATTTTACCTCCCGGACATACACTAGTTGAGACTCAAGATGGGTCCTTCACACTCTTCTCTGAGGCCTTTCAAGAGGCCTGTCATTCGACTACTGGAGCTCGAGCAGAAACGCTTCTTCACTATGTAGAAGGTTGTCAGATCGTGAGCAAACTAAGGCAGCATTCTCCCTTGAACATTCTTGAAGTTGGTTTCGGTTTGGGGATTGGGTTTCTCACGACTCTTGAAGTTGTTGGCACTGAAAGACCTTGGCATTTTATTTCCATGGAAATTGATCGAAACCTTCTTGAATGGTTTCGCCAAAAATTCAGTGATCATTCATTTCTCAAAAATTTACAGTGGAAAAAGTTGGGCGACTTGGAAGTTCTTGAGGCCGAAGCGCTTGGCTGCAAACTCACCATTCTATGTGGAGATGGAAGAAAGACCCTTCCGATGTACGTGAGTTATGTGGCCGTAAAGTGGCATGCCATTTACCAGGACGCATTCTCTCCAAAGAGAAATCCCATTCTCTGGACCAAGGAATGGTTTAAATTTTTAAAAGAGCACGCCGATCATGACGTAATTCTCTCGACCTATTCGGCCAGTACTTCTATCCGAAAAAGTCTCACTGCTTCAGGGTGGCAAGTTAAGAAAGGTGAGAAGTTTGGTCCAAAGCGCACCAGCACTCGCGCAACGCTTACGGGTGAAACAGATCCTGAGATCATTCTTCAGATGGAACGCTCTCCAGCATTGGTACTCTCTGATAGCAACATAAATGATTTTCTGACAAAATAAGCCTATGAGAAAAACTATCTGTGATTTATTGCCTCTTGAGTACCCTATTGTCCAGGCCGGAATGGTTTGGGTATCGAGTGGAAAACTTGCCGCCGCTTCTGCCAACGCAGGCATCCTGGGAGTGGTTGGTGCGGGTTCCATGAAACCAGACCTGCTTGAACATCATATTTTAAAAGCAAAATCTCTAACAAATCATCCGGAGAGATTGGCCGTTAACGTTCCCCTTCTCTATGAGAAAACCAAAGAGCAATTAGAAGTTGCCTTGAAACATGGAATTAAAACCATCATCTCTTCTGCTGGTTCTCCGAAGACCTATACATCTTGGTTAAAAGATCAGGGCTGTACGGTGATTCACGTGACATCGAGTCCGGAACTCGCTCTTAAATGTGAGCTGGCCGGATGTGACGCCGTTATTGCTGAAGGTTTTGAGGCCGGAGGACACAATGGACGTGAAGAGATCACAACTCTGGCACTAATTCCTCAGGTAGTTGATGCGGTAAAAATTCCCGTCATCGCTGCCGGTGGTATCGGAGATGGTCGCGCAATTGCGGCAGTCATGTGCTTAGGTGCGGCCGGTGCTCAACTTGGTACTCGTTTTGTTGCAACCGTTGAATCAAGCGCGCACGACAATTTTAAAAATGCCATAATCAGTTCGAACTCAGCGAGTACTATGCTCATGATGAAAAAGTCAGTCCCTGTTCGTTTATTTAAAAACAGATTCTTTGAGGAAATTAAAAAACTCGAAGACGCTGGTGCCAGTAAAGAAGAACTAGAGGCACACCTTGGTCACGGCCGTGCTAAAAAAGGCATGCTGGAAGGTGATATGAATGACGGTGAAATTGAAGTGGGCCAGATTTCTGGTCTCATTAAAGATGTTCCGACTGTTGCCCAATTAGTGGAAAGACTAATCGAAGAACAGCGCCGGGCCCTGCCATCAAACGGACGTTTTTTCTAATAGCCCCATGGATTCATTCTAGGAAGTCTCACTCTAAAAGTTGTGTTCTTAGAGTCTTTCATGACACTCAGAGTCCCGTGATGAATTTCAATAATGTTCTTAGAGATTGAAAGACCCAATCCAGTTCCTTGATGGGCCTCTTTCGTTGTGTAGAATGGCTCCATTAATCGCGCATGGAGTTCAGGTGGAATTCCATTTCCTGAATCGACCACCAAAATATCACACCATTCAAAGTTCGGCTGATAGTGAATTTCGATCCACCTCTCGTTCAATTCTTGAACGGCGTCGATGGAGTTTGCAATAAGATTCATGATGACCTGGCTAAGCTGGATTTCATTCCCAAAAAGGGCCACATCACTTTCACTTTTAATTACTCGAAGTTTAATTCCCGCAGAATCAAGTTTGCCTTTGCTGATCTCAATAATGGGTTCAATGATCGAATCAAAGGAAACGTTTTTGAATGGTTCTTCTTCTGCGTCCGTTGAAAGCGTTCGAAGCGACTTAATGATTTTGGCAATTCTTTGTGAGGTATCAATGACCTTGTTCGCGGCCAGGTCCAATGAGGCAACATCCTCAGGAGTGTCCTTAATGATGATCTTCATCAAATTGGCCGCACCTTCGATAATTGTAAGTGGATTGTTCACCTCATGAGCAATTCCCGCCGAGAGCTCTCCAAGTGAAGCGAGTCTTGAAGCATACTGAGAACGGGCCTCCTGGATTCTGAGGTCGTTCTTCGCCTTCACAAGATCATTAATAGGCAGAACAACCGCAAGAATTCCATCCAATGGTGACGAAACCTTTTTGAGGTTCACCATGTACCAGTTCTCACCGGTAAGATCTTCCGCGTACATCTCTTTTACAATGTGCTTTTCTTCACTCTTCAGGAAATCAAGAATGAGTTTAGAAAGCGGATTATTAGGTAACGTCGTTCCGACCTTTGTGCCTAAGATTTTATTTTTAACAGTCCCATCGAGGAAGTTGTTAAGCATGACATACGTGGCATTTCGATCTACAAATCCTACGATTCCAGGAATGGCATCAATAAATTCCTGAAGCGCGTCCTTCTGCTCGAGAGCGCGGGCCTCACTAACGATGGACTCAATGAGATATCGACGAGAGATCGTTGTGTGATAGAACTGGTAAATGAGATTAATGAGGTAAAGCGATCCCAGGATAAGAGAAGCATGGTTTGTATCGGTGAAGAAAAAGGCCACTGGCAGGACAGACACTGAGGTAAAAAAAACTGCCGCGACTGTGAGTGATGCCGCAAAAGCAGTTACACCACCGGCCATCAAAGTAATAATGACACCCAAGCAATACAGCGATTCCACCGCAAAGAAACCATGAATGGCCTCAACTTGCCAAAACATCCAAGACCAACTTAAACCTGTGGTCGCTACAAAGAAAAGAAAGGCACAGTAATAAAACTTGTCTTTTCTGAGTGCAAGTTCCTTCTTGCTCGAAATATAAATTCGCATGAGAAGCGAAAAAATAATTATGACATAAGGAACAAATGTCAGCGGGTGAGTTTGATGAGTTTTGAAAAGCAGCAGAACACTCAGAATAATAAGAGCAACATGGGGAACCATGAGTCGTTTATTACGAACTCTGAGCTCTCCTATTAATCGCTTTTCTACAAATTCTTTCAGTTTATGACCCATGCACCGCCGGCAATCTCATCCTGAAAGTCGTATGCGGTTCATCCGCCATGAGTGTGAGTTCACCCCCATGGTCACGAAGAATGTTCTTCGAAATGGATAGCCCGAGCCCGGTTCCCTGATTGAGTTCTTTTGTCGTGAAAAAAGGTTCCATGATTTTCTGTTGAATTTCAACTGGAATCCCCGGGCCTGAATCAATTACAAATATATCCACCCAATTTTTGTCCTTAGAAACTTTAAGTTCGATCCAAGGATTTGTGGCATTTTTAACAGCATCGATAGAGTTTCCTAATAAATTAAGAAAAACTTGTCCAATCTGTACCTCACGACAATTTATCTTAAGGTTCGGAGAAATCCGGGGATAGTGAAGCTTCACCCCTCGGGTGAGAAATCGTTGAGCAGAAATATCCAGGCACTCATCGATGATTTTGATGACAGCAACAGGAGTCATAGGATCGTTTTCACCATTTCTTGAAAGCGATTTTAGACTTCGAATGATCTTAGAAATGCGCTCGCTTGTTTCAACCATCTTCCCACTGAGGGCACTGATGTTCTCAATGTCCAGAGGCTCTTCTTTGATCATAGATTGAATTAATCGCGCGGATCCTTGAACAATGGTGAGAGGATTATTTACCTCATGAGCAATACCTGCGGCCATCTCCCCTAGTGAGGCAAGCTTGGCAGAATACTGGGCCTTCGCTTCTTGCTCACGAAGTTTTTTACGGGCCTCAACTAATTCGTTGATTCGCATGGATACTACAATCGCTCCCCCGTCTTCTAGTTTTTGCAACTTGGTCAGTAGAAAAAGTTCATTCCCATTGATGTTTCTTGAGGCCTCATAGATGGTTTCTTTAAGATCAGATTCTAAAAAACTAATCGTTTTTTCTTCCCAACCAGCATTCAAATCAACTTCACCAATTCTTTTCCCCACGATGTCAGGGTAGATGGTTAGAACCGCAGAATTGGCCATGTATATCACCCGTTGATCATCGATTAAGGAAACGAAACCAGGAACGGCGTTGATGAGTTTATTCATGCGCTTTGTTTCTAAATCGGATTTAGTCTGGGCATAAATCAGGGAGATCAACTGTTTTCGGCTGAGGCGATAATTAGCGATACTAAAAACCAGAAAGATCAGAATGAAAAAGACCACGTAGATATGAGAGTGATCCGCAGTCGCTATGTAAGTCAGAATTGCCATGATGGAAATAGAAATCACGTAAGAGTAATAAGAGTACTTATTTCCAATCATGGTGGTGGAAGAACTGGTCATGAAGGCGACCAGGATCAAAAGAGTAAAAATGACGTTCTGAGAATTGGCCCCATAATGAGAGTGAACATCATAAAAATGAAGTCCCCAACCAATTCCCAACCCGCCATAAACAAAAATATTGAAGAAGTGCAAAGGAACACTACCTTCTGACCACCTCTTGAAGAGCGGACCAGAAAGGATCAATCGAAAGACACAAGTCGTGATGATGATCAAGATTGTCACAATCCAGAGATCATCAACGATTAATTTTTCTCTTTGAATGAAGATGGAAGCCAGAGCGACAAGTAACGCAGGAAGGATACCTACACGACTGCGGTGTTTATGAAGCTCACATAATTTTTGTTCAACGGTTTTTTGTATATCCATATTGGGGAGCCATCAAGGCTCCCCAAAGATATTAATAAGAACGTTCTAAAGCAGCAATACGATCTTCAAGACTTGGGTGAGTTGAAAGGAAATTCATGAAACCTTTCTTAGAAGAAATTTTCATGGCCTTCATAGCGTCTTGAGAGTCATCCACCATATCAATTTTTTGTTGCAGGCGTCTTAATGCGGCAACCATTTTATGTTTACCTGCATACTTAGCGCCCCCTTGGTCTGCGCGAAACTCACGCATTCTAGAAACGTAAGCAACCACAAACATACCCAGGAATGAGAAAAGAATCTCACAAACCATAACAGTTAAATGGTAACCCATGCCGCTTGTTACTGGTCTGTCATCATCTCTGTCGCCACTCATCGCTTGTGACAAAGCGAAAGCAGCAACACGCGCGAAGAACATAACAAAGGCGTTCACTACACCCTGAACCAGGGCCATCGTTACCATATCGCCGTTTGCTACGTGAGCAACTTCGTGAGCGAGCACACCCTCAACTTCTTCAGTGTTCATCTGTTGAAGAAGACCAGTAGACACCGCCACAAGTGCGTTGTTTTTTGTAGGCCCAGTCGCGAAGGCGTTTACTTCTGGAGAATGATAAACACCTACTTCAGGCATTTTCTCGATACCAGCTTGTTTTGCCAGAAGGTGAACTTTACGAACAAGGTCACCATATTGAGAACGTTCATCAACGATCTCAACACCCATCATTCTCTTGGCCATGAATTTTGAAAGGAGAAGGGAAATCCCCGATCCAACAAAACCCCAAACCAAACAGAACACCATGAGGGCCTGATAGTTAATTCCCGATGCTGTGAGATAATTTCCAACGCCTAGAACCGAAAGGATAATAGACACAGAAACCATCACTAAAATGTTAGTGAGAACGAATAAGAAAATACGTTTAAACATTATGAAACTCCTAAATTGTTCCTTGGAACATTTTAAAGTTAATACTTTTTAATCGAACGTCAAGGTTAGTGAACCTAGAGTATTAGAATTATTAGCGCCCAGGCCTCTGCAAGTAGGCTTGTTTGCGGAGTTCGCCAGAGGGTAAAACAAAGAGGGCCTTCATGGATCGAATGGCCGAGTGAGTCACATTTAATTCCTTGTCGACTGACCTGCGGATTGTTACGCTTTGAGTCTCACGAATTATTAAAAGGACTTATCGCATGAAACATTGGATGTCGCTTGCACTTATGTTCGTATTTCTCCCACTTGCCTGGGCCACTCCAAATGAAGATCAGGTTCTGGAAGAAACTCTTTACCAAGATTTCAAACAACTTATTCATAACAACACCATTAACCAGAGATCAGGGCTAGTTGCTTTTGATCAGTCTTTGTTTGTGGATGCGCTTTGGGACGCTCTGGATGAAGGAGACCCGAATGCCAAGGACGTTTTGGATAGTGTGAAGACTTATCACTATGAACTAGTGGAGAAGCTTCGTGTGGCGATTTTAAGAATTAAGTATAGCCGTACGACAACTCTCCCGGCAGAACTAGTGAATGAACTGATTAATGTTCTTCGTACTCCGGAAGTTGAAATTAAACTCATTTACACTCTGGCCGCCTACGAGAAAGAAATCCTGACAGCGGGACACACTGATGTCGTTGAGCTTGCGAAAACTCACCCTGAGTATTTTGATATTGCAGAAGATGAAGTTCGCAGAAAAGAAATCACGGATGATCTCATTGAAGATCTTTTCCATAAGACTCCAGATGCAACGACTTATATGAACGGTGAGTATGTGAAGAGTGTAAAAATCTTCATGTTCTGTCGTGAGAACCGTTTGTATCCGTGTCTCATGGTCATGAGAAACATTCATGGTGAAGTCGTAAGAGAAGCTGACGGTTCAATCTGGAATCATCCGTCTCTCGCTTCTTCGGCCCATGGACTTCCGAGCTACACTCGTAACGGAAACACTCCAGCGGGTATCTTTACAATTGATTCAGTAATGCCGGCGGCCGATCAACAGATCTCGTTTGGTAAGTTCCGTCGTATGATGCTGAACTTTGTTCCGAAATCAAAAGACGAGGTTCTTTTTAAGTCTCTACTTCCGGCTTCATCTCATGATCAGGACTGGTGGAGAACTTCAACAGTTGCTCGTGACGCCGGAAGAAACCTGTTCCGTATTCATGGGACTGGGAAAATCAATAAGGATCCAACGACGCCTTACTTCCCTTTCATGAGAACCAGTGGCTGTATCGCTCAACGTGAGAACACCTACGGTACAATTACTTACAGAGATCAGCGCGAACTACTTGACGATATTATGAAAGCAATGGATCTTCGTCCTTCTTTCGAAAACGAAGTAAAAGTAAAAGGCATTCTTTATATCGTGGAAATCGATGATAAGGCAGCACCTGTGACAGCTGATGATCTTGCTCTTAGAGGCATCCTATGAAGTATTTAATTGTTCTTCTTTTTTCGGTGGCTGCATTTGCCGACGATCCTGAGATTTCAGTTCAGGGTAACTGTGAGATCAAGGTTACTCCTGATCGTGGGGCGATTACGTTCACGGCCGAGAATCAGGCACGTGATCAGAAAGATGCTGTTAAAAAGACGACAGAACAGATTAATCAGCTTAAGGAAGAAATTAAAAAATTAAACCTTGCTGACCTTGAACTTAAAAACACAAACTACAATGTGTTCCCGGTTCGTGAGTACGAGAAAGAAAAAATCGTAGATAAAGGCATTCGGGCCACTCTTTCGTTAGAAGTTACAACTTCTGAGATTGCCCGCATTGGCGAGGCGATGCAGTCTGCTGCGAAAGTTGGTGTGATTAACGTAGGGTCTCTTACGACCTTTCTCTCTTTAGAGAAGTCGCAGAAAGAATACTTAAAGTGCCTTGATATCGCGGCCGACGATGCAAAGGGCAAGGCCCAACAACTTGCTAAGAAGCTCGGCTTTAAACTTGGCGACGTTATTAAATTAAATGAAGTCCCGCAGATGCCTCAACCGGTTCCAGTCATGGAACGCGCGATGATGAAATCTATGGACGCAGCTCCTGCTCAGATTGAGCCAGGAACACAACAATATTCAACTAACATTCAGGTCACATTCAAAATTAAATGATTACGCAAAACCTTTCCCACTATCAACTCCTGGACTCTGGTCTGGGCCGTAAACTTGAAATTATCTCAGGTCTAAAAGTAAACCGTCCAAGCCCTCAGGCCATCTGGAAGCCCATGCTGAAAGATTCTGAGTGGAATCAGGTCACATCTAATGTGATCCGCACTAAAGATGGCGGTGGGAAATGGGAACACAAGAAAGAGCCTGCAGAGAATCTCTCTCTGCCTTTTACTATCGATGGGAAACAACTCTCTTTCCGTTTGAAATTCACTTCATTCGGGCATTGTGGAGTTTTCTTTGAGCAGATTCCGGTGTGGATGTGGCTCTATGAAGAAGTTAAATTTCTAAAACAAAAACTAGGTCGCGCTCCCAAGGTCGTGAACCTTTTTGGTTACACCGGATGTGCAAGTATCGTCATGGCCGCGGCCGGTGCTGAAGTTTTCCACGTGGACAGCTCTAAGGGTGTCCTTGATTGGGGGAAAGAGTCTCAGGCCCAAAGTAAGATCAAAGCGGACGCTATTCGCTGGGTCCAGGGTGATGCTCAGGAATTCATTCGTCACTCTTTTAAAAAGAACTTCATGTATGACGGAATCCTCGCCGATCCTCCTAGCTGGGGCCATGGTGTAAAAAAAGAAGTTTGGGATTTTGAAAAGCACATTCATCTTCTAGTGGATGGAATGCTGTCCGTGATTAATCGCGAGAACAGCTTCCTGTTCCTATCAAGTCATACCCACGGTGTTCAACCTGAGGCCCTGAGAAACCTCATTTGGGACAAGCGGTGGAAGGACATTGAGGCAAGTGAGCTGGGTGTAAGGCATCAAAACGACGCCCGCATTCTTCCGGCCGGTATTTATGCCGCCGCTCGAAGCTACCAGAAGTAGTTTCAAGAACTTAAGCACAATTAAAGCATTCTACTCAAGTATCCGATAAGCGAGACCATGAAGGTCTTAATTATCATTCTCTTGAGTGCGTTCTCTCTTCATACGTCAGCAAAAGATCGGGCCACGGTAGAGTCTTTGACCTCACTGATGGAAGAAACCCGCAATCCAGTCATCGATCAAAAAACACGACTGGAAAGTCTTCACTTCAGTCGCCGAATGATGGAGCAGCTCCTTTCAAAAGATGTTGGAGTTCCAGTTAAAGACCTCAATCGTTATTTCCTACAAAGTGCTACTGCTGTTCAATCACTCTACTCCGATGATTGGTATGATCTCCAAACAGAGTTCTACACGACTCTCCATCAAGAAATTTTTTATCAGCGCTTAGAAGCGATGAAGAAGAACTATAAAATCACTGAGTACGGAACTAACATTGCCACCAGCATGATTGGCCACTTGGGAGATTTTTCTCCTCGGGCGGAAGGGCGATTTTACATTCGCACCAACAAGGTCTCGGTCGGAGTGGTTCAAGGTAAATCACGCTCAAGTAATGTGCCCTTCTTTCTTATGTCCTCCAATATGAATGATCTTCTGGCCATGGACGCTCACACTCCCTTTGAAGAGTTGTTCCCGACTGCTAAGAATGAAACCACGACTAATCCGAGTCTTGATACTTTCATGAAGCACACGCCAATCACGACTCGTGCGCTTAATCAGGAACTCGCGGAGAAGATGCAGATCAATCACCGCATCGGAATTCGCGCGGCCGCCAATAGTGCCAAGACCATTGCGAGTATTTACTATCTCACGAATGAATTAAATCGAAGCCAGACGGAAAACAAGGTCGCTCGGTTTGTGAATGCGAACTGTGAAGGATGTACTCCTCGCGAGAAATCAGATTTCACCAAAGGTGCCATGACCTATGTGGATAACATGAGAAAAGTTATTCAGGTCGTGAGTACAGAGAACCTTGCAAAGAACTTTTGTTCTTCGCTTAAAAAGAACGGTTATATCTGGGACCTTGATAAGAGCAAACCTCACGCTCTTGAGATGATTGCGGACGGGCGAAATATTGTTCGTTACGTAAAACATAGAAAGCTCTCTAAGAAAAATCAGGAAATCCTCACCATGTCCATCATGGAACAAGATATGGGGATTCTCTTTTTGACTCGTTCTATGAATGAGATGAATAACTTTAATGAGCCCGCTGGAACAAACCTTCGCTGCGTACCTTCGACTCTAAAAAAAGACGCTGAACTCATTCGTCTGGCGATTAAAGAGGCCGAGGCCAATGTTGAAGAATACATGACTCGCGTGAATGTAAAGATCCTGAAAGCGCGCTATGACCGTCATGCCTCTCAAAGAGCACTGGAATATTTTATTCAAACCAATCAGGCCGCGACTGCTGAGGCATTGGTGCATTTCCCTCAAGGCATTAAGGATTTCGCGAAAGCTGTGATTGAAGTTGATAAAGACGTTAAACGTCGTGAGACCACAGATAACGTCATCACCTGGGGTGGTAATATTATCGGTGTGGGTCTTATTCTCACTGGTATCGGTGCACCCGAAGGTGCCGCGGTCCTGATCGCCACGGCAGGAGTGGTAAAAAGTGTCAGCTCGGGAACTTACTTTGCCATTCGCTCTCAGCAAGAAAAGAAATTTGCCCGTGAGATTTTGCTTGCGAAAAAAGGTACTGAGGATTTTTTAATCGAGGCCAATTTAAGAAAGCACTACTCTGAATACATGAAACTCAAGGTTCAATATATTAAAGAGTTTGCATCAACCGGTATTAGCTTTTTCCAACTACAAAAAACCGCTCTCGCTGCCACTGGCGGAAGTGTTGAGGAGTCCCACAAACTTCTTCACAAAGTTTTTGATGCAGCAAAAAGCCAGGGCCAGGACATGGCCCAGGAAAAGATATCTGAAATGGTGATTCAGTTTGCTTTAAATATGCGCTAGAGACCCTGACGGAACCATTCAGTCAGAATGGCGGTCGTGGCATTGGAAACGTTTAAGCTTTCCACTTCGCCGGTACCAGGAATCGAAAGAAGCTTATTCATCTTCTTCATCATAGAGTTTGAAAGACCCTCGCCTTCCGCACCCAGGAAAAGAATCGCTTTTTCAGGAAATTCAAAATCAAAAATCGACTCTCCATCATGAGATGAAGTGGCGAGTGTTTTAAAATTGTTTCTCTTCGCCAGATCCAGAACATGGGCCCAGTCAGTCACTTGAATGGCCGGAACAACTTCTGCTCCACCTTCCGCCGTTCTCATGGCAGCACCGGAATTTGCAACCGGTACCTTCGCTTCATAAATAATTCCGCTGATTCCAAAGTGAGCAGCAGAACGCATGATCGCACCCAAATTATGCGGATTAGAAACTTCTTCCAGGGCCAGGATCAGAGTTCGGTAAGGGTTCGCGTGAAGGAGTGTTTTAAGCTCCGGAAGCTCTTTATTCTTCACGATGAGGCAAATCCCCTCATGGTGAGTGGCCTTAGTAATCCCCTCAATTTCATCATTATTCACAATATGGTAAGCGAGCTTTTGATCGGCCAGAAATTTCATGAGGTCTTTGTATAAGAACACTCCATCCTGGTTTACATAGGCCCTAACGATGTCTTCGCGACGTTTTTCAAATACTTTAAGGCAGGCATTGCGGCCATAGACCTTGGTTTCTTGGTTTTTTTTAGCATGTTTCATAATGCGCTCTTTTAACATAAGGGGCCCTTGGTGTATAGAAGACCCATGACAGTTTACACAGGTTATTTGGCCATTCATAAATTTGAGGCGGAGCTCGAGCGCGAGCTGGAGATTCGTGGTCTGAAAGTGGCCATGAAGAAAGATCGTTTATACCTGGTTGAGGGCAATCACCCTCAGCTCATTTGGGCCCAAATGACGGCCTTTGATCTGGAGTTCATTAATATCACGTCGATTAACGACGGAGCTAAGAAGCTTAAGGCCCTTGGTCGCAACTGGGGTCTCTTTACGGTGGGTCACCACCGTCGTGCTCAATTGATCCAGGACGAGCTTCCGAAAATCAATAAAAAGCCCATTCCTTTTCGTCACGCCTTACCGTCGATGCCGATGGGGTTCTGGACCCTGTGGGGGCCGGATCAAATGCTTGCCACTCAGAAGACCTCTTCGCCCTTTGCTTTGGGTGAGATGGATTTTCAGGAAGACAAGGAAATGCCTCCTTCTCGGGCCTATTTGAAGCTCTGGGAGTTCTTCACGGTGTACGCGCCTGAGGCGATTCATGGTGGAGTTTCAATTGACGTGGGATCTTGCCCTGGCGGTTGGACTTGGGTTCTTCGCACATTGGAATTTGATAAAGTGTATTCCGTGGATAAAGCACCGATTGAAAAACGTATTATGGATTTGGGCCGCATTGATTTCAGACAGGAAAGTGCCTTTGGTCTTGATCCAAAGAACTTCGAAGAAATCGATTGGTTCTGCTCAGATATTATTTGTTATCCAGAGAGATTATTAAATCTTGTGAACCGCTTCCGTGAAGCGGGCAAGGTGAAAAACTTTGTTTGTACTATTAAGTATCAAGCGGAAACTGACTGGGAGAATACTCTGAAGTTTTTGGAGATTCCTGGTTCTCGCATTGTTCACCTTCATCACAATAAACACGAAGTGACGTGGTTTTTGAAAGGAGCTAACTCGTGAAATACTTTTCCTTTGATAAAACACAACGTTTAAAACTCACTCGTGATTTAACCAAGCATATTAAGCGAGGAAACCCTTGGGTATTTTCAGATGCCGTTGAAAAGATCAAGGCACCGGAAGGTACATACGTTCTTCTTGTAAGTCACAAGAACGAAGTTCTGGCCCATGGTTTCTACTCTCCCAATATTAATCTTTCGTTTCGTATGCTCACTCTGGGCGATAAGAAATTTAACGACGCCATGGTGGAAAAACGTTTCCGTCAGGCGATTGAAAATAAAAAGCACCTCTTGTCTCAGGAGAATAAATGCTTTCGCCTTTTAAACGGTGAAGGCGATGAGCTTCCTGGCATGGTGGCCGATTTCTATGATGGGGTTCTGGTATTAAAGCTTGATGGAGCTGCCGCCGAGGCCTTCTGGAAAAAAGAAGCGGTCGCTGAATTCTTCATGCAACAAACTGATCTTCCGGTAAAGTGCGTTTACTTCAAACGTAAGAACCGTGAAGAAGAAAAGGGTCTTATCCTTGCTGGTGAATGCGATAACCTAACTGATCTCGAATTCCTCGAGCACGGTGTGAAGTTCCGCACAAACATCATCGATGCCGCCAAGACTGGTTTCTTTTTAGATCAGCGTGAAAACCGAAATTTCATCCGTTCCGTTTCAAAAGATAAGTCACTCTTAAATCTCTTTGGTTATACCGGCGGATTTTCGATTTATGCCGGTCTTGGTGGTGCCTCTAAGGTTACTACTGTCGACATCGCTCCGAACGCTATTAAGGCCTCTGAGGTGAATTGGCAGATCAACCTCCTGTCACCTGAGAAGCACGAAGCTCTGTGCGAAGACGCTTTTGAATTCGTAGCGGAAGCTCAGAAGGCAAAGCGCCAATGGGACATCGTAATCACTGATCCTCCTAGCTTTGCTCCAAATCAAAAGGCGGTTGAATCGGCACGTGAGGCATATACGAAGATATTCGCCGATTCACTGCGCCTCGTGAAAGACGGCGGCTTCTTTGCTGCTTCAAGTTGTTCGGGCCACATTAGCTTTGAGTCTTTCCTCGAGATCGTTCAAGAGGCCCTTTCAAAGTCCCGTCGCCGCGGAAAAGTGCTTTTAATTAAGGGTCAGCCGGAAGATCATCCCTTCCCTTTCGCTTTGCCTGAAATGCGTTATCTGAAGTTTGTTTATCTTCAGGTTTTTCAGGATTAATAAAGCTGCGGGTTTTAAACCTTCAATGTAATCATGGTCTCCCTCAAAGGAGACCTCATGAAAATCCTCTTCCTGGTTTTCACCTTCCTTGCTCTCATGCTCACTGGCCATGCTCAAAAACAAACTTCGCAGTACACCTGCCAGGCCTCACACAAACACTCTGAAGTGGGTTTTGTGATGGACATTGGCGCCACTCGCACAGTTAATGTCGGCGGCTGGGACCTTAAAATCAGTATCGAGCGAGTCAATAAAATGATCGAGGTCTCAGTTTCCCGCGCGGTAAATGTCTTGGATGCAACTTATCGCCGAGAGGCCAAGCGCAGTTATCCAACAACTGCTCGCACTCTCCCGGTAGAGTTAGTGCACGATTTCGGTGGCAAACAGGACGTATTTAACGTTATCTGCTTTCCTCGTTAATACCTGAGTGTGGCGTGCTTTAAGAACATGGTACTTCTCATTTTAAGGAGTGCCCATTGGGCCACCACTGCCGATACAATCCACATCACGTGATAAGAAATTGATTCACCTGTCAGATCGAGTGAAATATTGGTCAACATCAGCCCACTCCAAAGAATGGCCGGAAGAAAGATAAGTGAAAACTTATAACGGTTCCAAACCCACCAAAGCTCTTCGCCCTTCATTCCAATGAAGGCCACCATGAGTCCGGCAGATAAGAAGAGAGATCCACAAAAGGCCGCACAGGCCCAATCACCAATCATACGCACCATATGAGTGATGCCGTGACCATCCACTAGTCCTAGTCCAAATTGCGGACACACCGACATTGAAAACAATGCCCCTAAAAGCTGGAAGCCCAAGAACTTAGCAATAATAGATTTCGCGTGGAAGCTTAAGAGAATGTCTTTCTTTGCCAGAGACTTTAAATGCTCCGGGACACTTTCTTTTCCAGTCATAAATTCTAAAAATTCTTTATTCATAGAGTTTGTTCCTTAAACCTCTAAGTGTTCTAGATAGACGTTGGCGAAGGTTCGCTTGTGACAACCCAGTTTCCATTTCTAATTCTTCGTAACTAAATCCCTCAAGATAGTACTTACGAACCAAATCTTGAGATTCCTTTGGAAGAGTCTCCAGGAGTTCTTCCAGACCATCATCTTTGAGGTCCTGATGATAGATTTTTTCAATCAATTCATCCTGGAACTCTTGTTTATTAAGCCTTCCTAACGATCGATACTCATCAATCAATAAGTGCTTCATCATAACAAAGAACCACGGTGCAAATGGCTGATCCTGATAGAGATGTCTCTTCTCATGGAGCTGCCGCCAGACCTTTTGATAAAAGTCTTCTGACTCCGAAGTTCGCAAACGTTTTCTGATGAACCCGTAAACCATAGGGGAGTATTTTTCATAAAGTTGCCCGAAGGCCACTTCACTCCCCTTTACGTATTCGCGCATCAGCTGTTCATCAGTTTTCATAGACCCCTATTGTCTCACATTAATTTTGGGAGAACAAAGGCGTAAAACGCGCCGATAAGATTAATCACCAAGGTGACGTAGAAGAGCGGCTTCGACCAATTCTTGGTATTTTGACAGTCTTCTTTCTTATCAATGGGACAGACTTGTTTCTCTGCGTATTTTTGTCCAGCAAAGGACACCGCAAGCATGAAAAAGCTCAGTCCAAAAACCAGTTCTTTATTTTCAGAGAGCCAAATGAGTTGCGGGAACTCGCCCAAAAAACTCGCTAGACTTGCTCCGAAACCTAAAAGCACCAACGTCGATGGAATCGCACAACAAATGAGCGTTCCAAAAGACGAGAACAAGCTTAGGTAGCTTATAATTTTATTTTCTTTCGATCGAAGCAACATTGTATCCTGCCTCTGTAATTAGTTTTGTGATCGTCTCATTTGAAACATCCTGGTCACCTGTTTCAAATTTTACAAATTTATTTGATAGGTCCACATTTAAATTTTTTACTCCAAGGCCAGAAAATTTCTTTTGAATTCCCTGAGCACACATGGAACAAACCATACCATTTACTTTTACATTTATTTCCGTAGCCATAACGTTCATTGCTCCTAACATTAAAAATACTGCTAATAATTTCTTCATATGCCCCCTAATAATGAACCATGAGATTTAGCATCCAGTCGCCGCGGGTCGAGGATCCAATTTCCCATAATACATTCTGATAAAAAAATCTAAGCATCGGCGTGATCATGACGGTTTCATTTAAGTCATCAATGACCATCCCTTGCACCATGAACCAAGTCTGAAGACTGTTAAAGTCCGCAATCGCCGGAGAAAATCCCACACGTGCTTGGGTCATGGATAAATCTGAAAACTGATAGTACTTCAATGCTGTGTAAAGGACGCGGGTCTCCCAGTCGGCCTCAGCACCAACTACATAATCTCCAAAGGTCCCACGAGGCTGCCATTCCTGATCTCGAACACCCACGCCACCATGGACATAAAGATTGGCCTGGTAATCTTCGCCATTAGCACGCCAAAGAAGATGATTCAGTTTTAAAAAACCCATTTCAGTGTTCGCCTTCTCCTGAGAGAAGCGCCAATGATCTACTCCAATGGCAAATTTATTGGTGAAGGAATACATGACATAGTTATTCGAGTAATCCTTCATATTGGATGAGCTTATGGCCCAGCCATCCTTATAAATCACCGGATGGGCGAAACTTTTAAATGAGAACAACAGAGCTGCAAATGTGATTAGCTTTTTCATGCACTCTATAACGGTGGGGGCCTCCTTTTTGTGACAGCTACTTTCGCCAGCGAAAGTATTTTTTTTAATACTTGACCATTCCGTATCTTTTCCGTATTGTTTCTAGCATGAGACTAAATCATGTTGCAAATAAAATTTTACTAAGTGACACAAAAAAATTGGCGGGTGCTGAAAGAGAAGCAACTGTAAAAGTGCTTCATCATTTGAAAGAAATAGATAAAAGAAAGCTTTATTGCGATTTGAAGTATTCCTCTCTATTCGCCTATTGTGTCCATGAATTAGGTTATTCAGAAGGAGCGGCCCAAAGAAGAATCGTCGCCGCCCGAGCTATTGCTGAGATGCCAGAGATTGAAAAGAAAATCGAAAACGGAAGCTTGAATCTAACTAATATTTCATTAGTGAATCAATTTATTGAAGATCCTATTCAAAAGCGTGAAGTCTTTAAAGAAGTAGAGAATCTAACTAAGAATGAATGCGAACAAAAACTATTTGAAATAACAGGTAAGGAAGCAAAACCTAAAGACAAAAAGAAGCGCGTATCAAAAGACAAAATCCAAGTTGCGTTTGTACTTAAAGATGAGACCCTGGCCTTGGTGGACAAGCTCAAAAATCTTATCGGCAGAGAAATGGAAATGGATGAACTCGTCCAATTTATGGCGAAGAAGGCCATAGAAGCGGTCGAAAAAACAAAGTTCAAACAAACAAAACCTCGCAAATCACTTCCGCCAGCGAAAGTAGGAAGAGTCATTTCTGCATCGGTAAAACGGGAAGTGTATACGAGAGATAAGAAATGCACGAACTGTGGATCAACTCGTAATCTTAATTATGATCATATTCTCCCCTACTCGATGGGAGGGCCAAATACCAAAGAGAATTTGAGATTATTGTGCTCTCCTTGCAATCAAAGAGCGAGGATTAAGGCGGGACTTTTGGCCCCGCCCGGGAAACTACATGTCTACAAGTAAATCGTAAGAGTAATTTGAAGTGCGAGATAAACAAGCATCATCAGCACTTGTTACAGAAATTGTTTTAGAGAACTTAGGTAGGATCGCTTTGAAAATCGCAACGTTCAGACCACATGATGGATTACGACGGTTACCAGTGATTGTCATGCGACGAGCTTCATCGCGGCCAGTAGGTGCTGGAACATCGAACTCCGCAACGATGCGAACTGGGCCCTGCATCCAAATATCGATGCCGCCAGAGCAAGTTACATCGATGTTTGTGGCACCAAGAGTTTTAAGGTGCTTGATGGTTTGAGATTCAGCGTAAGTACAAGCATAGAATGAGCGTCCCCAGGACTCCATTCCAGCATAGGAGATAAAAGCACGTTCAGAAGCGAAAGAAGATAAAGAAAATACCAGGGCCGCGAAAGTGAGAAGCAATTTCATAGAACCTCCAGTTGAGTTTATCGACTAGTGTGTTCTAGCAAGTTTCTTAAAGTTAAGCCACACCTGAGATTTTAAGAAATCGAGATCCAAGTGAAGACATTCGGCAGCACGAAGAAAGATATCGTGAATGTCGAGGTGCTTCTGAGAATCCGTTTCTAGGAATAAGTTTTGAAGAGGAACAGAAGGCAGGAGTTCTCGCACTTGCGGAGAATTATCCAGAGATAAACCAAAGGAGAAATAACATTGAGAATGTAAGCGTAAAAAATCTTTCATGAGTTGTTCGTTGCCGCGAAAATCGTGGAATATCCACGGAGTCGTCGGTTTGCGCTCTTTCATGATTTGTAAAAAATCTGCGCCGGCGCGGACATTGTGAATCACTAAAGGCAGCTGATGCTTCTCAGCTAACTCCAAGTGCCATGTGAACAGCTCTTTTTGCTGCTCAAGGTACTCTGGATAAGTGCGATCAATTCCGGATTCGCCGACGGCCCAAAGTTTGTTGGCCTCTGCGAGATTTTTTACATGGGATTTAAAAACTTCGATGTCTTCCGGAAAATCTTCCAGCCACCAGGGATGGACCCCGGCGGAAGTGTATTCGGCCGATTTTTCGGTTTTAAGTTCTTTTTCGGAGAGACACTGAACACTCACAGAGGGATCGTAAAAATCCCGTCTGTGAGTATGAATATCAAGATAAGGAGTCTGATTCAAAATTAGAAACAAGAAATGTTGTGAGAAACGCTTTGGATTCTGTCGTTGAGGTCACGAGCGTAGAATGTTCTGAAAGAAGAACCGCGAGCGAAGACCCAGTCAGAATAGTATTCTGAGTATGATTTACCAGATTGAGTTCTCATCCAAAGAGTTCCGTTACAGTGAACATTACGGGCATCATGGTTCCAAACCTGAACCTGAACTTGTGAACCATAGTTATAAACGTTAGGGAAAACAGCGTCCTTGGCCGCGAATACTGATCCTGAAACGAGAAGAGCGAGAACCATCGTTAAATTTTTCATTGGAATCTCCTTTTCTATAATTAAACCAATGGTTATAAAGAAGGTCTATAGATTTATACATTGCACGGAGTTAAAAAAATGGGACTTATATCAGCTGAAATTGAAAAATATTGCATCGATCATTCAACCCGTCCAAGCGCTGATGCGAAGGCCCTAGAGGATCACACTCGCGCTGGCATTCACGGAAGTAACATGCTGATTGGAGAGATGGAAGCATCTGTGCTGACGTTCCTCATTAAGCTTGGGAAAGTAAAAAACATCGTGGAGTTTGGAACCTATACTGGCTATTCAGCATTAGTGATGGCAGAGCAAATTCCAGCTGACGGAACTGTGACGACAATCGATATCAATCCGGCCACCACAGCAATTGCGAAAGAATACTGGGCCAAGTCAGCACACGGTAAAAAAATTCAACAGATTTTAAAACCGGGTCTGGAAGCAATGAAAGACTTAGACGGAAAATACGATCTGGTTTTCATCGATGCCGATAAAAACAATTACTCAAACTATCTGGACTGGGCCCTTGAGCACCTAAGCCCGAATGGTTTCATTGTTGTGGATAATACTTTGTGGGCAGGAAAAATTCTGACTCCGGGACTGGATAAGCAAACTGACTCAATCATCGCTCATAATAAAAAAGCGCGGGATCTAGAAGGGTATACGAAAACACTTCTTCCGATCAGAGATGGAATGTTCCTGATTCAAAAAAACTAATAACGTCCGCCTGGTTGTTGAACGCGCATGGTTTCGACTTGCTCTTGCATTTGCTGTTGGTCATAGGCCCTCTGCGCGTCTCCGCCGGAATCCCAGTTTTTTCTTTCTTGTGAAGCACAACCGATTAGAATGAATGCGGCCATGATAATGAAGTGTTTCATGACTAAACTCCTTCTCGATTCTTCTATTTTATATGGCTTCACATTCCGCTTCATATGAATTCTCCATGAAGCATGTCTCACTCACCTAATTACTCGGGCATAATTTAGTTTTATTATATTTTCATTAAACCATTCCCCTCATTTAATTTGATTGGAATGGAGGTCTCTTATGAGATTAACTGAGTTCGTAGTTGTCGTGATGGCCGCACTTCTCTTTCTCATCCCGACCATGAGGCAAGAGAACAGGCCGATGGAGCGCCAGGAACAGGAAGAGGCACCCATGGAACAAGTATTGGAGGAATCTAATACCTTTAAGATCACCTATGAGGTTCAAAAACCGGAAGAAGAGAGTCTCGCCGATATTATCTGGATGAAGAGAGCGGCCGAAGTGGCCAAGGACGAGGGCATTCCCTACTTCAATGTGCTTGAACAACATACAACGAAACGATTCGTAGATTCATACAACATGGAACTTTCAGTTGTAGAAGGTGTGATTCAATTGGATAAAGATCCTATGCGGGCGGAGTTCGATGCTAACGAGATAGAAAGCCTAGTGCTAACTGATTCTCCATAGCTCCCACCGTTCGGTTATGAATCTCAAGTGCCAACAACGCCGCAAATCCACCGGCAATGGCATCGTAAACATAGTGCTGACCGATCGCTAAGGCCGAATAACTAATCAATAAAGCAAACACCGTGAAAATTAAAAAGAGTCTTGGATGTTGGCGGACACTTAAGGCCGCTATGAAAGACGTGCTCACGTGAGTACTTGGCAAACAAGTAAACGGTTTATCCGCAGAAAACAAAATTTCAAAGGCGAGCTTTGTAAGATCATTCACTCCTTCCATCGGAACCGGAATTCGATCGATCGAACTCGGAAACAGAAAGAACACAATATTGGTAATAATAGTAAGGATAAAAAACAATTGTAGAAAATGAAGATGAAGTCCCAATCGAATCAAAAAGAAAAACATCGCGACTGGCATGAGATAGGCCGACAAATAAATCCAAATCCAGTTCGGTGAAAACACCACGATCTCATCAAAGGCCGTGCGAGGAATGTTCCAGATCTCAAAAAACTGAAACCGATTATTGAAAACATAAAGGATCGCGTACACCAGAAGTACGCCAACCATGAGGGCCAAGTCGTTTAGATTGATTCGCTTTAACATGTTGTAAATTTTACCCCGGACAGAATCTTACGGTAGTGCCGGTGTAAAAATGACTTACCATGTGTCCATGAACAAGACAGCAATCCTCCATTTCGCCCTACGGTCGATCATTCGGCAGAAGTCCCGAAATGCGTTTATTATTGTTATTGTTTGCCTTACCTCGATCTTTTCCCTCTTCACCGCGAGTCTTTTTGAAGGGAAGAACCACCAGCTTAAAAACAGCATTATTGAGACCGAAACGGGCCATTGGCAGGTCCTGGATCGGGGCTTTTTCGATACCCAGGATCCCATGAATCCTGAGGTCCTGGACCGGAAGCTCTTAAAGAAATTAAGACCCTATAAAATGACCCCTGAGCTTTTGTTGAAGACCACCATCCTTCACCCGGAAGGTTCTCAGGAATTGACCCTGATTGGAATTGAGCCGGAGTCTCATGAGAAGGTATTCCCCCTTAAAGCGCATGTGACGGGCACCTGGCCCATTCCCAAAGAGAACCGCCGGACCGTGGTGATCGGCCAGAAATTTGCCGAGAAACTTAAACTCGCCATCGGCGATGATCTGGTGATCACCTATCAGGACAGAAGTAATGCGATCTTAAATGAGGCCCTTACAGTGGTGGGTATATTTAATAAATACGGGCCAGGTTTTGAGGGACATAATGCCTACGTTAGGAATGAAGTCATTCAGGATCTTCTAAGCCTTGCGGACGCTGGGTCTTTTCACCGTGTGATTTTAAAACCACAAGACGCCAAGGTTCCTCCGGTGATTAAGAATAAAAATCTGGTTCTTAAGTCTTGGGACAATCTCTACCCAGAACTTAATGTCATGATGAGATTCCATGATGGCACCACTCGCGCGCTTATCGTTTTCATGCTGGTGATTGCTTTTGTATCAATCATCACACCGATTAATATCTTGTGGGACGAGCGAAAAGAAGAAGTAAAACTTCTTCGCACTCTAGGAACTGGTGATAAAACGATTTATCTATTAGGCGCCTGTGAGGCAGTTACGATTATCGGAATTTCTCTCATCCTAAGTGTTTCTATCTGGGGCGTTCTTCATCTTTTAAGTATTCAAAAAGGACTCGACTTTACTCTCTTGGGTGAACAACAAGTCGTGCGTGAAGGCATTCAGATTTCTCCTCTGGTTTTCCCGGTGATTAACTGGATGAATGTGATTGTGATTTTAAGTTTTCACGCTGTGATTATTTTTGGCAGTAATTATTTTTGCGTGAAGAAACTTGTTAAAAAGGAAGTCATCGATGCGTGATCATTTCTTCCTTTTAAAAGTGGCCCTCCGGAATCTTGGTCGTCATCCACGCCGAACGATTCTTCTTATTTTGGGAATCGCGCTCGCCAATGCTCTCACGCTATGGATTCTGACCTTCCGACAAACAACATTTAAAACCATGATGGATAACATCCTGGGCATGAAGTATGGCCAGGAACAAATCACCGCCCCTTCTTATTATGACTTTGAAAAAGGGAGCATTAATCCTTTCAAGATCATTCAAAAAGACTCCATCAAAACACTTCCAGAGACCTACACTTTGAGGACTCAAGGAGTGGTGCTACTCGCAAGTCAGAAAAACGCTTTCCCACTCTTAATGAATGGCTACGATATGAAGCGAGAGCTTGAACTCTCACGCCTTTCTACTCTCTTAAAAAAAGACTTTAAGTTTCAGCATAAATTCCCTCTGATTTTGGGAAAACGTCTGGCCCTTGCCCTTGCCGTTGATGAAGGTGATGAGGTGGCAGTCATTGGCCAGGCGGTCGACGGATCAGTGGCCAATGAGCTTTTCACCGTCGAGAAGATTTTAGATCTTGGAGGTGGTGAGTTTGAGAAGACTTTCGCCGTGACGGATCTCTCCTCAATGCAGGAATTTCTCTCAATGGGCCCGGATCAGTATCACCTGCTCGTGAACTTTGGTGATCCGATTAAAGGTCCGTCCATTTTAGAGAAAATTCAGTGGCAAAAACTCTTGCCACAAATTGCTTCAAGCTCAAGCTTCATGGACCGCTTTACAAAATTTTATGCCATTTTCTTTGCTTTAGTGGCGGGAATTGCCATGGCCAATACTCTTTCACTCTCGTTTTTAGAACGGGTGAAAGAATACAAGATGACCACCATCATTGGGGCACCTCCAAGCTGGATCAGAAAATCCATTGCCCTTGAGATTTTTCTCGTCTCAGTTGTGGCCCTTCTATTAGGGAACTTTGTAATGCTCACTTGTATCGGGATTTTTAATATCATCCCGCTTAATTTGTCGGTTCTAACAGGTGGGGCGCCCATTACCATGGGTGGCATTCACCTCTCCCAAGACATGTACCTGAATTTCTACGGCTGGGTTTTCCTTTCATGTAATCTCTTTCTTATAGTGACTCTGGTGATCGCTTCCTTCTATCCGCTTAGAATTGTGCTCAAGAAGAGCCAGACCGATGTCTAACTCTTAGACAGTTTGGAAAAGATTTCTTAAAGACCCATCCCCGTGGGCCCTCTCAAGTAAAATACCCCCATGGCCACATCAGTAATCTTCATTCCGGGAATGTTTAATCCGTTTATTAATACATTTCTTGGAACCTATTTCATTGATCAAATGGAGTATCTCAAAGCTCGTGAGATACCGTTTGAAATTATGCCGGTCCATACTGAGGGGTCGATTGAAAAGAACGCCAAAATCATTCGTGAGCGCATTTTAAATCAAAAAAATCTTGTGGCCTTCTGTCACTCTAAGGGTGGCGTGGATCTCTTGCATGCTCTGATTCTTTACCCCGAGCTTCGTTCAAATTTTAAAAAGATTATTTTCGCCCAATGTCCGTTCTTTGGAACTCCTCTGGCCGATATGGCGATGAAATCTGAAACCATCACAAGTGCATTTTTCAAAATTGTTCTAAATGGCGAAGTGGTTTCAATTAATGAGTTATCTCGCAATATACGAACCAGCTATATGCAGAGTCACGCTGAGGAAATCCAAAAAATTATCAGTGAGATCGCTATTGAGTGTATCGGCAGTTCTAAAAAACCTGAGGCCGGTCGTTTTGATTCTATTCTAAAAATTCCAAGAGACTTCATTCAACTAACCTATAAACTTCCTAATGACGGCATGATCCCGACTGAGAGTGCTCTTATTCCAGGGGCAAAACACACTGTCTTTGAAGACCTCGATCACGCTTCTGCGGTGATTCGTCTCACTCCACAGGTCTTTGATCGCATGGCCTTTTCTCATTCTGTTTTTGAGGAGGCCCTGGCGTGAAGCACTTAATTGAAGACCATCGCATCCTTCTAAAGTTCTTCGCGGCCAAGAATCCTTGGACCGTGTTGTATTTTGTGGTTCCACTACTCACAGGTCTCGTTCTCTGTATGCCAGAGATCAGGGTTTTAAATCTTTTGATCGCGTTGCCTTTATCATTTCTGTATTGGAGTTTTGTTGAATATCTCATTCACCGCTACTTCTTTCACTGGATTCCTAAAAATAGAATCCTTCGCTACCTCACAAGTTCGTTTCATTTGTATCACCATGAGAATCCAACCGATACAGGTGTGATCAATTCAGGTTGGGTGACAGGAACATTGGGCGTGTTCTTTCATTTTGGGATTTTTTACTTTGTGTTCCGGTCCCCATTTCAAACCGCTCTTGAGCTCACTTTTGGTCTAGTGCTCGTGTATTACTATTACGAATGGGTCCACTATAAAGTGCATGAAAAGATTTATGAGAAGGGCATTATGCGCTTCCTTCAGAACTTTCACCTCACCCATCATGTAAGTCCTCGTTGTAACTTTGGGCAGATCACTCCGATCTGGGACTTTTTATTAGGTACAATGAAAGAGAATAAAGAAACCAAAGACAATCCTCGCATGCGCTCCTTTGTAAAAGGGGCCCGATGAGCTTTGCTAATGAGCAATTCCTCTATGTACTGATCCTTTTTGGAATGATCGTGATCATTCCTTATCTCGTGCTGTGCTTTGCTCCTTTGAAAGTTTTGGAACCTTGGAAATCCGTCGTTTCAAAAGATAAATCGATTATAAGACCCCTGCTATTATCGCTCTCAACTCTCGCGATCATTTATGGAGTTTTCCTTCTTGGAAGCTTAGTGAAGTTTCAACAAGACCTTCCAACCTGGTATCTCGTCTTGTCAGTTCCCATGGTGATTTTTATTCACGATGCTTATTTTTATTGGACCCACTATTTGATGCATAAATCGAAGTTCCTCTACCGCTTCCATAAGCATCATCATCAAAGCGGTGATACGACTCCCTTAGATGCATTTGCTTTTCATCCGGTTGAGGCCTTTATTCATTTTATTTTCTTTGTGATTTATCCGGTGATCATTCCGACGAGCTTAGAGATCATGCAGTTTATGTTTTTGTGGATGCTCATTTGTAATTCGGCCGGACACTTGCCTTATGAATTTTATCCGAAGTTTCTCTATGACTTTCCCATCATTCGACAATTTAATACGGCCACACATCATCACATGCATCATCAATACTACAATTCAAATTTTAGTTTGTACTACAATTGGTGGGACCGCTGGATGAACACTAATCAGAAAAGCTACTTCATGCGTTTTCAAGAAGTAAAAGAGAAGACTCACTCAATACTGAAGAAGGGCCTTCACCCATCTGGCTAAACACTCTTCGGCCACGGCCTTTGAAAGAGTCAGGCGCGGATGAAAAACCACCGCTAGAGACTGCTCACCATTCATGGAACCCGTCATGGCCCCAAAAGGCTGGGCCGCAATCACCGGTGGAAGTCCGAACCAATGGGACTTCATAGTATGGCCAGGTTTTGTTTTCCAATTACCAAGATTGGTAAAGACACCCGTTCTCACTTGAATGAAATCATTCATCGTCACCAGTAACTTCAAAAGGTGAGGTCCCAGAAACTGGCCAAGACCAATTCCGACATGACCACCAAAGAAGTCCCCGCGACTAAGAGATTTCTTTAAATTTTTATCCAACGCCTGAGCACTCTGGCCAGTTGTGATCCTGGCGTCCACAAAACCTGTGATGTTTTCCAAATGATGGTTGAAGTCAGTGCGAAGATTGACAGGAATTAACCAATATCGAGGCAACAGAGATTCTTTAATGTAAGGATTTAAACTAAGATTCAAATGATGAAGAAGATAGGCATTTCTACTTACACCGAGCTTCTTGGCGTTCATCCAAATCTTCTCAGTCTCGGCAACAGAAAGAGAAGTAAAAGCATAGGCCTGGGGTTTCTCACTTTTTTTATTCCACTGGTTTTGAATTTTCCAGCCTGGACTATAAAAAGGCAGGCGCATGAGGTAGCGAAAAAAGCTGTAAGCAAAAAACAAACTTGATGGACGATTTCTCACTGGGAGTTCCGGAATCAGGAGATCACTCTCCCCACGCTCTTTCATGATACTTAAGAAGCCTCCGACTCCATCCATCTCACCGTGAAAGACTTCGCTCTCCAGGACTTCACCTGATTCAGTTTTCTCAATCACCGTAAAGTGCGAGTACTCACCCTTCTCTTCCAGGATTTTAAACCACCGATAAATAGATTCCTGTGGGGTCATAGAGAAGTCACCATAAGCTTAATCGGAGCATTGGGATACAAATTCACGAGCGGCTTAGGACGAATCTGACTTAAATCACAACCAGGAGTGACTTTGAACTTCTTAAAGAATTGAAATAGGTATTGTTGGATCTCAAACTGCGCGAGACTCATGCCAATACACATACGAGGACCTTTCGCAAAAGGAATGAAAGCGTCTTCGTTATAGGGTCTCTCAAAGCGAGGGGGATCGAAGGTGTTTGGATCATTCCAGAACTCTGCATTTCGATGTAAAAAATACGGAGAGATCAAAACTAGTGAATCTTTTTTGACTTTAATACTATCAAGTTCATCGTCTTTGGCGGCCTGACGAGAGAACAACCACACCGCGGGATACATGCGGAAAATTTCATTGATAACGGAGCTCATGAAAGGAACTTGCTTTAAAAACTGAAAAGCATTCTCTTCCCCGCTCGGCATCGAAAGCCCCTTCACTTCATCAATCAATCGTTCTTGATGATTCTCATGACGGGCAAGTTCATAGAGGGCCCAGCTTATAGATAAGGCCGTCGTTTCGTTTCCAGCAATCAGCATAGTCACGAGTTCATTTCGAAGTTCCGTTAATGAGAAGTTTTTATTTTCGGCATCGATCTGTTTCAAATAACGGCTCAAAAGATCTTTATAAGAGTCCTTATCAGGATTTTTAAGACGCTTTTCAATGATTCCATCCACAATTCTGTGAATGATTCCACTTAACTTCTTAAATGTAATATTGGCCGGCAATGGAAGATTATCCATAAACTCAAATGGATAAAGGGCCACCACCGTGCACTCATTTTGAATTCTTAATACTGTTTCATGAAACTCTTCAAACACCTCATCAATGTCATCTGAGAACATGATTTTACTTATCACCCTGAAAGTGAATTGGGCCACATGTGAGTAAGCATCAATGACTTCGCCAGACTTGACCATTGAAAGGGAGAGATCCACTTCCTTCTCAACGACCTCACGATAACCAGCAATGATCTTGGTTTGAAAGATTGGTTGAGCAAGAACTCTCCTCTCTTTCCAACGGTCTCCATTGGAAGTTAGAATGCTGTCACCAATTAAGGGCGAAAGTGTTTTATAGCGAGCGGACTTTGGATAGGTCGCCCATCGCTCCATCATGACGGTCTTGACCAGATCCGGACGATTTAAAAAGAAGCCATTCAAACTTCCGAAAGAAAAATAAAAGGCCTCGCCATTTTCCTTTCGAAGGCCTTCAATATATTCCACAAGATTTGAGTGGTGTTTCCAAACACCTCTGAGAAGACTTAAGTTCGAGACCTTCTTAAGTTCATTCATTTTTTATTGGCCTCAACGAGTACGTAATCAATGAGGCCCTTCTGATATGACCAATCAAGCACGTGATCAATAATGTGCCCAACGCGACCGGCGAACCACCCACGAATCTTCACCAGCTCCTGGATGCATTCTTCACGGTTCTGTTCTTTGCAGTAACCAGGAATCACATTTTCACCTACACAGTGAACGACGACATCTGTAAAGCCCGCTTTCTCAAGATTGGCCTTATAGTCTTCCGGTGTTCCTACGTTGTCGTAAGGAATGTTCCAGAGTTTTGTTACGAGCTTCAGTAAAAATGCCTCATAAGGATTGGTTGGCATTTTCTTGGCGACGTAGTCTGAAAATACCACTCTCCCATTTGGTTTTAAAACTCGGTGGCATTCTTTAAAAAATTGGTTGCGAGTATTAAAGTGAACAATCCCTTCAATACACAAGATATGAGAAAATTCATTCTCTCCGAAAGGAAGTTTAATCGCAGTTCCTTGAACGGTTTTGATTTTATCCTGAAGTCCCGCTTGATCAATTCGCCGCTTGGCATGCACCAAATGCTCGAACATTAGATCATAGGCCGTAATTTTCCTGACCGGAAAATGATTAGCAAGAACGATATCCTGCCCACCCATTCCACATGCAACATCTAAGAGTTCAGCTTGATCGTCTAGTTTCAGCATGACTCCCAATTTCTTCACAAGAGTTTCGGCCGCAACCAGATAGTCCTCATTGCCGTTTTCCCAAAAACCAAAATTAAGGTAACCACCATGAAAGTCCACATAGTTCTCCACGCCGTGAGCGTAGAACTTAGTGACTTTGTGCTCGTGAGAACTCTCATCCCAAATGATTTTCATACTAAAACCGTCAGACTTAAAATGTTCGTGAAATTGCTAAACTCCGTTACTATTTTATTACATATGAACTTCATCACCAAGAACATTCAAGGCCTCACACCAACACCGACTTCTCCCTGGCGAAAGATCTCTTTAGGAACCTGGAGAATCACCGGAGACTCAAGTGTGTATGGCATGATGGAGATCAATGTAGATCCGGCCCTAAAGCACTTAGAAAAGATCGCCAAAGAAGAAAATGTTAAACTCACACTGACTCACTATGTGGCGCGGGCCCTCGCTCTGACTTTTCGTGAACATCCGCAAATTAATTCAATCGTTCGCTGGGGAAAACTATATCGACGTCGTGATGTGGATATTTTTCTTCATGTGGCAATGGACACCACCGGAGAAGACCTCTCTGGGATCGTGATCAAAGAACTTGATAAAAAATCACTCAAAGTTGTGGCCCAGGAGATGAATTCTCGAGTCAAAGATCTTAAAGCTCATGGTGACCCGGCCTTCAATAACATTAAAAAAACTATTCGCTTCATTCCTTCATTTATTCTTCGTTACGCTTTAGATCTTATTGGTTTCGTGCTCTATTCATTAAACCTCTGGTCGCCGGCCCTGAATGTGAATCGTGATCCCTTCGGAAGTGCGATGGTAACTAACATTGGATCTCTTGGTGCTGACTTTGCGTTCACACCAATTCCTTATTACTCACGAGTACCATTCATTCTTTCTATCGGTGCTGTGAAAGATGGCCCATGGGTCAATCCCGAGACGCGATCAATTGAAATAGCGAAACTCTGCAAACTTGGAGTGACGTTTGATCACCGAATTATTGATGGCGTTCATGCTGCCAATATGTCGAAGACCTTTAAACGCTTCATGGAACATCCAGAGCTCCTATGAATCCACTTCGAATCTCACTTGGAAAGCGCCGCCAGTTGTTTGAGATTCAGGATTTTCCTTGGTGCCCGAAAGCTGTTCGCGATGGCGTGACTGAACTTCTGGCCCTGAACCTTCGCATTCTCCCTCTCTATGAACCGGCGATCCTTGAACTTTCAAAACTCGCCAAGAAGACTGACGGCCATTGGGTGGACCTCTGTGCAGGTTCTGGTGGAGGTAGTGTCCTCCTTAAACAAAAGATGCCAGGAGAAATCAAAGACCTGACTCTCACTGACCTCTATCCTCCGAAAGACTTTAAACCTGCAGAAGGAATTCGTTATTATCCCGAATCAGTAGATGCAAGAAACGTTCCTTCCGATCTTCCCGGCATGAGAACACTTTTTACTTCCTTTCATCATTTACCGGATGAAGTGGCCTTTGATGTTTTAAAAAATGCCAAAGACACTAAAACACCCATCGCGGTCTTCGAATTTACTGAAAGAAATATTTTGGGGCTTTTGATGGTCATGCCATCCTTCTTTTTCAGCTTTTTCCTCGTGCCTTTTATTCTTCCCTGGAAGCTTTCTCGCTTTTTTTGGACCTATATCATTCCCCTTGTCCCTCTAGTGGCCTTCATTGATATTGTGCTGTCCTGTTTCAGAACCAGAGATCCTAAGGAAGTGGAAGCACTCATTGCCACCCTCAAATCTTCAGATTACGAGTGGAAGGTGGGATATCTTCCTACTTATCTCGGGTTGAGGTTGACGTATTTGATCGGCCAATCATCAAAATAAAACCTGACCCTTGTCACAGTTTTTCCCAGAATGCTTAACTAGTAGGGATGAAAAATTCACAAGAGCTCTCTATTGGCATTGATGTAGGTTCCACCACCGTGAAGGTCGTGGTGCTTGATTCGTCTTCGAACATTTTGTTTTCAAAGTATGAACGCCATCACACCAAGCAGGCCCAGTGTGTGCTGGATCTTCTGACTCTCATTGAAGAAAAATTTCCGGAAGAAAAAAAGTTTTACATGACAGGGTCTGGAGCTTCCACCATTGCACCTAAGATCGGGGCGAAGTTTGTTCAGGAAGTAAATGCAGTTGCCATGGCGGTGGAAAAACTCCATCCACGCGCGCAGAGTGTGATTGAACTGGGCGGCCAGGACGCTAAGGTCATTATCTTTAAAGAAAAAGAAAATGGCGACAAACGAACTCTCACCTACATGAATGATAAGTGTGCCTCTGGAACCGGAGCAACAATCGATAAGTGCATGCTCAAGGTCGGCATGGATCCGACAGGTCTTTCGTCAATTAAATTTGATCCTGAAAAGCTTCATCATGTGGCGGCGAAATGCGGAGTCTTCGCAGAAACCGATATCGTAAATCTCATTAAATCCAGTATCGCCAAAGAAGATATCTTAAATTCTCTCGCCGATGCGATCGTGAATCAAAATCTTTCAGTTCTCACTCGCGGAAACACACTCAAAGATGAAATCATTTTACTGGGTGGCCCGAATACATATCTTCCCTTCTTAGTTGAATGCTGGAAGTATCGGATTCAAGAAATCTGGAGAGAGCGTGGTTTCACAGACCTCTTAGAGGGTGACATTGATAAAAAAATATTAGTGCCTGAGAATTCCCTCTACTACGCCGCCCTGGGTTCTTGCTATTTTGGCCGTTTGAGTTTTGAGACTGAAAATTACAAAGGTCTTTCTGACTTAAAATCTTTCATCCTGGGTGGAAGGAAAGAAGAACTAAAACAAATTGCAGGCGATCCATTAGTTGCAACAGCTGAAGAACTTTCAAATTTCCTCAATCAATATTCCATTCCTACTTATAAACCAATTGAACCCAGAAGTGGTGAAACAATTCGTGCTTTCTTGGGCGTTGATGGTGGTTCCACTTCCACTAAGTGCGCTTTGGTTGATGAAAATGGAAAACTCATTCTCAAAGTTTATACTCTTTCAAAAGGTAATCCTTTTGAAGATTTCAAAATCCTCATTGGAAAGATAAACGCCCACTTCGATCACTTCGGGGCCAAACTCGATGTCATCGGGTTTGGAGTGACTGGCTATGCGGCCAACATCTTTGAAAAAGTCTTCTCGGCCGATGTAAATGTCATTGAGACCGTGGCCCATATGAAGAGTTCACAGAACGCCTTCGGTGATGTGGATGTGATCTGCGATATTGGGGGCCAGGACATTAAGGTGCTTTTCTTAAAGTCCCAGGAGCTTTCAAACTTTAAACTCTCCAATCAATGTTCGGCCGGAAATGGCATGATCCTTCAAGGCATGGCCGAACAATTTGGTCACGGGGTTCATGAATATGCGGATGTGGCCTTTAAGGCCGAGATCGCACCGACTTTCTCTTATGGCTGTGGCGTATTTTTAGATTCAGATCGAGTGAACTTTCAAAAGCAAGGTTTCTCAAAAGAAGAAATCATGGCCGGACTCGCCCAAGTTCTGCCAAAAAATATCTGGCAGTATGTGGTGCAGGTCCCAAGACTTGAAAGTTTTGGCCGTCGTTTCGTTCTCCAAGGCGGAACTCAATACAATCTTGCCGCTTTGAAAGCTCAGGTGGATTACATCAAAAAACGCGTAAAGAACGCCGAAGTGTTCGTGCATCCACATCCCGGTGAAGCAGGGGCCATTGGTGCGGCACTCGAAGCGCGCGAACTAGTGGGCATCCGCGGGTATACAACTTTTCCTGGTCTTCATGAGGCCTACAATATAAGTTACACCACCAAATCAGATGAATCCACTCGTTGTAATTTCTGTCCGAATCACTGCGCCCGTACCTTTGTCGATACCAAAACTCCCAGTGGAAAATCAGTGCGCTATATTTCGGGTTTCTCTTGCGAGAAAGGCACAGTTGAAAATAAAGAGGCCTTAAAACTTCTCATGCAAAAAAATGCCGAGAAGAAAAAGAACAATCCAAATCTTGTTCGCACTCAGGCAAAAGAACTCTTTAAACTGGATCTTACAGTTACTTCACACACTCCTGGGTTTCTGCAGAAAAAGATTGATCGTTCTCACATCAAAATCGCCATGCCACGAGTACTTAATATGTGGATCATGGCACCGTTTTTTAATGCTTATTTTTTATCATTGGGTCTAAAAGCAGAAAATATCATCTGGTCCTCAGAGACCAACGAACAAATGTCCAAAGACGGCATGAAGTATGGTTCGATTGATCCATGTTTCCCGGCCAAGGTAGCTCAGGCCCATATGCACCAGCTTCTTTATCATGAGAAGATGGATTATATTTTTTTCCCGGCCATTACTCATACACCTAATTTCCTCGTGAATGTCGTTTCAAGTACCAGCTGTCCCGTGGTTCAGGGCACACCTCTGGTGATGAAATCATCCTTCACTCTCGAGAAAGATTACTTCAAAGAAAAAGAAACGATTTTTGTTAATAGCGCAGTGGACTTCCAAAATACGGGTTATCTCAAGAAACAGCTCTTAGAAACCTGGAGTAAACACCTCACACTATCATCAAAAGAAAACGACCACGCGGTCATGGAAGGGCTCAAGGCCCTTCAAAACTTTGAACTAGAAATGGAAAAGCGCGGACAAGAAATCATTGAACGAGCAGAACGCGAGAAAGGCATCGCCATTCTTCTTCTGGGACGCCCTTATCATCTTGATCCGGGCCTTAACCATCAAATTCTAGATGAAGTCCAGGGTCTGGGTTTCCCGGTCATCACCATGACTTCCATTCCTAAAAACAAGGAATGGCTTTCAAAATATTTTGAAGGCAATCCTCATGACATTAATGACGTGTGGCCGGAAAACTTTTCAACCAACTCAGCTCAAAAAGTTTGGGCCGCTAAATTTGCCGCGAGAAATCCGCACATTGCGGTGATCGATATCTCAAGCTTTAAATGCGGCCACGATGCTCCGACTTACGGAATTATCGACAGCATTACTTCTGCGGCCAAGGCCGCCTACTTAACTCTCCATGACCTGGATCAAACCTCTCCAACTGAGTCGTTTAAGATCCGTCTCAAGACCTTTGCTTATAATTTAAATAAACGAATCGAACGCTTCCGAAAGGACGATGTATGCAGCACTGGACCGACAAAAACCCTCGAAACTTCACTAAAAGTGAGCGAAGTCATGTCACACTTTTAACTTCGGGCCTTCCTCTGCATATTCTGCATCTCGTGAAGCAAGTCGTTGCCATGGCCGGTCTGAAATTTGAGATCATGCCAGAGCCAAACAATGATTCTCTTCAAATTGGCAGGGAATTTGGGAATAGGGGCCAGTGTAATCCCACTTACTTCACCGTCGGAAATCTCGTGAAGCACCTCATGTATCTGCGCGACGAACTCCATGTCCCAACTGAGAAAATCATTTCTGACTACGCCTTTGTCACCGCAGGAGGTTGTGGCCCTTGTCGCATGGGTATGTATTCCACTGAATACCGTAAGGCGCTTCGAGATTCGGGCTTCACGGGCTTTAGGGTCCTTCTATTCTCTCGATCAGGTGACGTGCAAGACGTACTGATGGACGGTCTGAAACTGACCAACAAAGACATCATTCGTTTCTTCATGGCCATTATGGTGGGTGATATTTTAAACACCATCAACATCCGCCGAAGACCTTTTGAGATCACACCTGGTTCAGTCGATACCATTGTGAAGGCCGCCAGAGAAGAAATTGATACGGCCCACTGGATCAAAGGTCTATTCAAAGCGCGCAAAATTCTCAAGACCATCAAACTTAAAAAAGAGAAACGTCCCATTGTTCATATCATGGGAGAATTTTGGGCCAAGACCACTGATGGTGAGGGAAACTACCATCTCTTCCGCTTCATTGAAAAAGAAGGTGGTGTCGTCTCCAATGAAACAGTCACTGATTGGCTTCTGCACCAAATCTGGCGCGCTCGTTGGAGTGCGGCCCGAACTAAGAAATCAAAGTTCATCACATCGACCGAGCTTCAACTTAAAGTTTTGGAACTCATGATCGCAGGCATTTTTAAAACCATGTGTTTCATCCTTGGCGAGAAGAATAAACTCTCTGACCATGGAAGTCTCGCCCAGGCCGCAGGTGAGCATTTTGATCTTCACGTTGATGGCGGTGAGGATCATATGGAAGTGGCCCACCATATTCACATCGCTAAACACAAACTGGCCGACCTCATCATCAGCGTTAAACCTTTCACCTGCCTCAGTTCTTCAGGCGTGTCAGACGGAGTTCAGAGTAAGATTTCAGAACTCTATCCCCAGGTAGAATTCATTGCCGTTGAGACCAATGGTGATAGCGCAACGAATTTTTACTCACGGATTCAAATGGCCATGCAAAAGGTGATCGCTCCCTCCCTTCAATAAAGGTTTTCTTTAGTGGTGAAGTGCAGACGGTCTTTCCTAGATTAATTCGCAATTCACCTGGAGGTGTCTTGTGAAAAGGATTTCAGGACTCATCGCCTTCTTGACTCTCACTAATGTTACTTTTGCTTCGACATCGAACATGAAGATGGCATGGGAAAATATCTCGGATCCTGAGATCATGAGTTATTTTTTTACAAAGACCTTTCGTGACCTTCCTCTAAAGGGCGAAGTCACTCCATCAAAGAAATACTGGTCTGGAGACTACTGGGCGCTTAAAAACGGGAACATCAACTACCGATGGTACGCCAAGAAAAAGATTGGGTGGAACTTAAACTCTCCAACAAAAGAGCGGGCCATGAGAATGACCATTCCCGAGCTCGCTGAACTAGCACCTTCAGAAAAGTATGATCTTTTCACAGGAAACTACAACTATCCATTACGCGATGAGGTTTATCGTCGCGCTGATCCGAATGCGGAAATCTGGGAAGGGATGTGTCATGGTTGGTCTCCGGCCACCATGAACCATGAAGAACCAACTCCTAAAGTTTTGCGCAACCCGGATGGCATCGATATTCCATTTGGCTCATCGGACATTAAGGCACTTGTGAGCTATTACTACGCCTACGGTTTCCAAACACCAACGGTCTATCAAATGGGACTTCGCTGTTACAAAGGTGGATTTCTAAACTTTGATCACGACTGCAAAGATGACATGAATGCCGGGGCCTTCCACCTGGTCCTCGCCAACCGAATAGGCATTGATGGAAAAGGATTTGTGGCCGATATTCAGCGCTACAAAGAGGTATGGAATCATCCCTTCAGCAAATACTCATCAACTGTGGTGGATGAATATGGGGCCGACAGTGACGCAGCTCCGGGCGCAGTGAAAACTCTCCGAATTAAAACCACTGTGACTTATATCGACGAAAATGGCCACGACTGGCAACCTGTTCGTGGAACTCCCAAGCAACATGAGAAGACCGTCAACTACGAATATGAAGTTGAACTAGATAGCTTTGGAAAGATTGTTGGGGGCAAGTGGATCTCAAAGGCAAGACCGGATTTCTTGTGGTTTAAGACCAAGGCCCGTAAATTTGAGGGAACATTATCAAGATTAGGTGAACTACTTAACGATTAAGACAAAAAATAAGGTCAGTGGGTTTTCCACTGACCTTTTTTTGATTATAAGTGAATCACAACTTCGTTTGTTTCTCCGCCCTTCACTAAATCAAAGTTAACATTATCATCTTTGATGAATGTTGACTCAGAATCACAGTGGCCAAGATCAATCACGTGAATTTTTACGTCCCCACGCTTAGGAACAATGTAGTTATCCAGGCTTAATGTTTGAGGAACTGAATCACGATCGATCATAAATTTCTGCTTTGATACACACTCGTTAAGAACAGTTGTGCCATTGATGTCTACGCGTGATTTATCCGGAAACACCTTACCATTAAGAATGATTTTCCAGTTAACACTTGAAAGACAGTTCACGTCTTCACAAATAGGGTTGGCCTGTTTGCTTACATGTGATTTGTTGTCTTTTTCGCCACAACTTACGAGAGTAAGAAGAAGGGCCGAAGCGAGTGCCATGCTGATTGTTTTTCGAATGTCCATGAATTGATCCTTTTTCAAAAGTTGATAACCGCGCCGGAGATTATTTCCAGAAATTTTGCAATGAAAAGGAACCATGAGGTGCGTTTGGAGCGTGACTTACTGAGACGAAACGGAACACAAATTTTAAGAAGTCTGATTGTTAGTGGGCCTGTGTAAAGATTAGATTGGTGTTGGCCAAAATTTACCTCTACATGTTTGAAAGAAATATTCATTAACTTCTATTTTAAGGTTTATTTCCGTAAAAATACTTAGTACGGTTAAAGTTAATAGATTTTAGATTGAGATCCGCATCATTACATCTTCATTACAAAGACGCTGATGACATTGACTCATGCTGAAGCTAGTGAATAATTGAGTTGAAAACTAAGAGAGAAAAATGAAAAAAGTTTTATTGGCCGTTCTTATGATCAGCGCGCTCCCGGCAGCGGCCCAAGTCTTAGATCCTCAAGGACTAGGGACTTATTTTAATGAAGGTGTTCATTTAGAGTATAAACCGATTCATTTTAAGACCCGTTTCCGTTTCCGAATGCAGAATCGATTTACTTATGAAACACAGGACACTGAAGATCTTTCGGCGAAGGTTGCTGATTTTAACGTGAGACGTATGCGTCTGCGTTTGGATGGTACAGTGTGGGACCCTCGCCTTCTTTACCGCATTCAACTTTCATTCACTCGTGGTGACATGGATTATGATCGTACTCAATATCCGAACATTCTTCGTGATGCGGTTGTTGGTTGGAGGCTTACTGATACGGCCACAATCTGGTATGGACAAACAAAACTTCCGGGTAACCGACAACGTGTGACCTCTTCAGGTTCTCAGCAGCTTGTTGATCGATCAATTGTAAACGCAACGTTTACTTTGGATCGTGATATGGGTGCTCAATTTTATCAACGTTGGGGAGAAGACCGTCCATTCTGGTTAAAGCTCGCTGTCTCTAACGGTGAAGGTCGTGCCACTGATAACAAAGATAATGGTTTATCTTATACTGGTCGTGTTGAATGGTTGCCTCTTGGTGCTTTTAAAGACGAGGGTGATTATTTTGAAGGCGATCTTGCTCGTGAACTTACACCGAAACTTTCAATTGGTGCCGTTTTCAATGCCAATAAGAAAACCACTCGTCCCGGTGGCCAACTTGGAACTCAATACACAACTCCAGGTCTAAACCGAGATCTTCAAACCTGGTTCCTAGATGCCATCTTTAAGCATCGTGGTTTCTCGTGGAGTTCGGAATACGCCAATCGCTGGGCCCATGATCCGGTCTTTATGGACGGAGCAAAAGAAGTCACTGTCTTCAAAGGACAAGGGATAACGACTCAAGCGGGTTTCCTTTTTGACAACAACATTGAGCCATCAGTCCGTTACTCACAGCTTTTTGCTGATAAAGAGTCTCAGGCGGGAAGTGCCAATAATCAAAAAGAATATACATTGGGTCTCTCGAAATATTTTAACCGTCACACTGTGAAAGTTCAGACCGATCTTTCTTATGACGAGTTATCAAACTCGGTGAAAGACACCTACCGTAGTTACTGGGTGTATCGACTCCAATTAGAAATTGGTATCTAACACAATCAGTCATTAATGAATTATTAATAATATTGTTAAAGTGGGTGCAGACTAGGATAGAATTTGTAGGTGAATAAATTTGAATCTCAACATTCATCACTTACTTATAAAGGCCTGGTCTGTTTATCCATAGCGGCCCTCTATTTCATGTTGGGTTGGTCTGGCATCCAACTCGCAACAATCAACGAAAATTCATCTCCTATTTGGACGGCATCAGGTCTCGCCATCGGAGCCATGATTCTTTTTGGCCCATGGGTTGCTCCTGCAATTCTTTTAGGAGCTTTTCTCACTAACCTGACAGTTAATACTCCAACTGCAGGTCTCTTCACTATCGCTGTCGGTAATACACTAGAGGCCCTGGTTGGAAGTCAGCTTATTCTCTGGATTGCGAAGAAAAATTTTTTAAAAAGCTACTCTGAGTTTTTCTCGGTCTCCTTGGGTGCGGTCTTTGGAAGTATGGTGAGTGCCACCTTTGGGGTGGTGTCTCTATTTTATTTAGGAATTGTATCAAGCACTGATATCACGTACACCTGGTATACATGGTGGAGTGGAGACGCCATTGGTATTCTTCTCGTGCTTCCCCTTTTCATGGAGCTTTATACTAAGAAGCTCGACCCCTATAACATTAGTTATAAGAAATTTATTTCAGGTGTGTTGGTTTGTTTTCTCATGTTGCTCATCACCTATCTGGTGTTTGTAAAAGGGTTTAACCAGGCCTTCTCTTGGGCATTGTGCCCATTCTTTATTTTAGCGGGTCTCACACTTGGTCGCTTAGTCTCTAGAACAATTCTCATCATCATCGCCTTTGCCATTGTGGTTTTGACCACCATGGGCTTTGGGCCATTTGAATATGGAAACCTGAATCAAAATCTCATCTACTCACAGAGCTTACTTTTTAGTTATGCCTTCTCGATTTTGTTTGTTCGACCTTTTAAAACAAACTTCACTGTGGGACCAAAATTTGTTCTGGGAAATCTCATTGGTTGGTTAACACTTTTCATCATCACATTTATGATTTCAAATGCTGAGAGACAGCAGCTTAAAAGTGATCTCAACCGTATGGTGGATACGGCCCTTGATTCCATCATCAGAACCAGCAATCAATACGAACTTCTTCTAAGTAGCAGTAAGGCGATTTTTCTTCTTAATCCGGAAATTACAGCGCAGGAATGGAAGGAATACATCCAGTCCATGCAAATTGGCTCTCGTTATGACGCCATCAATGGCCTCAGTGTGATTCGCTTGGTGAAGAAAAAGGACCTGCAGAATTTTAAAGCGGAAATGAAAAGAAAGGGACAACCTAACTTCGAAATTAAGCCGATTAATCCTCAATACTCTGAACAGTTTGATGACTATCTAGTCATCGCCTACCTTGAACCCGAAGAACAAAACGAAGCTGCCATTGGTCTTGATATTGGTAGTGATAAAAACCGACGTGAGACGGCCTGGAAAGCAAAACGTCTCAACGAAACGATTTCCACTGATCCGATCTATCTCGTGCAAGATAAATTACACCGTATTGGCTTTACTCTGGTTCAACCCATCATGGACAAAACGGGCGATTTCAAAGGTTGGGTCGGTGCCCCTGTTATCAGTACGGTCTTTTTCTCTAAGGCCCTTCAACCTTTCCAACAGGTCCTACGAACCAAAATCAAGGTGAAGGACCAAGTTATTCACGTGGAAGATTTGGATGATCAAGAGCATCCATTCAAACAGGGTGAGTACACCATAAAAAAAACCGTGACCCTCTATGGTCAGCCCCATGTTTTTGAATTTTATCCAAGGGCCCCTTTCTTCATCAGAAATACAGGTACCGCCGTTGCCCTGGCCCTCTTAATGAATCTCTTCATGCTCTTTATTGTGAGTTTTCTTCTTGAGCAGGTGACTTTCGGTCAAAAGGCCGAGGCACTGGTAAATGAAAGAACCAAGGAACTTGAAGTCAGTAAGATGCAGTTAATTCATTCTTCGAAAATGGCCTCTCTAGGTGAAATGGCCAGTGGTATGGCCCATGAGATTAATAACCCACTCACCATCATTCTGGGCAAGATTCAAGTCATTACTTTGATGCTGGAAGATCTGGAAATTAATCATCCTGGGATCTACGAGGAAATCCATAAAATCAAAACCACGACCGACCGAATTGGAAAAATCGTTAAAGGCCTTCGAACTTTCTCCAGAGGTTCTTATAACGATCCATTTGAATTCGTGCCGTTGGAGAGAGTGGTAACTGAAACATTGGATCTCTGTGCAGAAAAGTTTCGTGCGACAGGTATTGAATTAAAGATCGAGGATATCCCGCCCGTCTCAATCATTTGTCGCCCAAGCCAAATCTCTCAGGTCTTATTGAACCTATTTAATAACGCCAACGATGCCATTGAAGGCCTGGAAGATAAATGGATTCAACTTAGCTTTGAACTCATAAAAGATGACCGAATCTTAATCATGGTAACCGACAGTGGAGCTGGTATACCTTCTGATGTGGCAGAAAGAATCATGGAACCTTTCTTCACCACGAAAGATGTTCGTCGAGGAACGGGCCTGGGCCTTAGTATCGCCAAAGGAATCATTGAGGCCCATGGTGGTAACATCTGGCTAGATATGGAAAATCCCCACACCAGATTTATTATTGAATTAAAGTTAAAAGAAAGCTGATATGAACAGAAATAAAATCCTCTTTTTTATTGGTTGTTTTGCAGTGTCCTTCTTCATGATCTACGCCATCACGTTCAGACAACATGCCAAGCAAGAAGAACTCCTTCATTCAGAGGCATCAGTGATCCATGAAGAAGTGTTAGGACGCTTTGAGATGTTCATCGACTCCCTGATCTCAAAAGGAATTGTGACTTCGGAGTATTTCTCGCAGGGTTCTCTCTACACAAAAAATTATGAACAACTCGCAGGTAATATTCTTGAGCACTACGACGAGATTCTAGGGATTAACATTGTTGATCATGAGGGTAACATCATTCGAGTCTATCCTTACCATGACAATAAAGTGTCTCTGGGTAAGAAATCACAAAATTACAATTTGATGAAGGCCTCATACGATTTAGGCGAAGAGTATTGGATCTCCGCCCCATTTACCCTCTATCAAGGGCCACAGGGCTTTGTGGTTTATATTCCCATCAAAAAGAACGACAAACTCATGGGCTGGATCGCGCCCGTCATCAGTAACGATCGATTCTTTAAAAAGTTCATGACCGCAAATTTTCTCAGATCTTATGAGCTGGTCATCCAAGACGCCAAGACTGGCCTAAACTATTTCTCGACTGCGAATCCTCGAGGGGTGAAAAGTGCCATCAAACGTCAGACTGTAAAGATCAGAGGAAGGGAACTATTGTTCTTAAGTTGGGCAAAAAGACCATTCACAGATGCTTACCTCTGGCCTCTCAGTCTTTTCATGGCCCTCATTATTTCCTTTCTCGCGACCTATCTCTTCGGTCTTTTGGAACAAAAGTTTCATAGTAACATGCAATCGGACGAAGTCGACCAATTACTGCGAATCTCTATTCAAGATGCATCAAACGGAATGATCCTGGTTCAAAATCAGCTGGAGCTTATGAAATTAGGCGCGGGCCACATTTCACCCGAGAGAATTTCTCTTCATGCGTCCTATATTACAAATCTTCTCGAGCAGATTAAAATCCTTCAAAGAATTTCTAATCAGGACGAGTCTACAAAATTAAATAAGACTCCCCTTTACCCAATCATTACAGAAGTAATGGATCAACTTCACGAGGCGATTGAAATCAAAAACATTACCTTTGAAATGGACGTTGATGATCTTTCCCTTATTTCAATTTACGCCCATAAGGCACTGTTTAAGAGCAGTGTTTTATCCAATCTCTTTGGCCATATTATTTATCACGCAGGCAAAGGGACAAGAATTCAGATTAAAAACAGCGAAAGAAAGTTTAATCGTGAAATTTCAGTGACGGTCAACGATCCAGGGGCGGCATCCGATTTCAAAGAAAAGATGAGATCGGAGCGTTCACTCATTGGTATTAAACGTGTGGTAGAACTTCACCAAGGTAAATTCTCCCTTGATTCCACATCAAACGGCGGACTTGTATTTAATTTGGTTCTCCCACTGGTGAAGTGATCTAGAACTCGACCCCGGCGGTATCACCACCAATTGAACCTGAAATATCTCCACCTACGCCACCTGTAGTGGTTCCGAAATCTCCGCCCGTAATGGTTCCAAAGTCTCCACCAGTCGTAGTTGCATCTCCAGTGGTTGTGCCTGTAGTGGTCCCAGCAGTTGTGCCACCGTTTGTCTCTCCAGTGGTTGTTCCAGAATCATCCTGATTTTCCGTCAGTGTAAGAGTTCCACAAGCAATGGTAATAACGTTTGTCCCCGATGGACTTGGCAACCCATTCGCAATGGGGGCCGCTCGAATTAAAAGACTGGTATTTGCAAGATCTGCATCATCGGAGCCTTGGGAGGCACCGGCCGCAATAAGCTCTTGCGACAAAGCATCAGCAGTCAAAGTTTCTGAGTGTGTAAAATTTCTTGATGAGGTGGTGTCAGCAGCAAACGTCGTTTGTAAGCTTGAACAGTCGGCCGAACTGTAGGTGTAAAAGACCTGGGTAAAGTTTTGGGGGATGTCATCTAAACTGATATTAACGTTTACAACACCATCTTTAAAATCAAAGGTTCCTTTACCAGTTAGATTAGGAAAGTTCGCATCAGTCGCGACCAGATTGGCCTCAAAAAAACGATCGTCATCCTCGTTGTTTTGAGAAAGGGCCGCCTCTGTAAACTCGCTATCGTAGAATTCTTTACAACCACTAAAGGCGGCCAAACTTAAGGCCATAAAAGTTATGGGACTGATCTTTCTAAGTGTTCGCATAAATCACCCTTGTCCTTTTAAGTTAGGGTCATTCTAGCAAACACTCCTTCTGAGGTTCAGTACTTCAATCTAAAAAAGCATTTAAGTTTTTTAGACCACCGCTTTGAAGACGCGTGCGTAATCTATCTGACCAGGTTTGTGTGTCTTTCTTACCGGCGATCATGCGATCATTAAAATAGAAATCACGATGCAGCTCAATCATATTCATAGGCAGCATGTAATTCATGACAACCTTCGGAACTTGCATATTGTCTTCAAAACTCATCGTTTGTGTTGAAGCCAAAGAAGAAAAAGAAGTAAGAGTAAGAATCATCACTAAAAGCTTCATCTGAACCTCCTGTCCAAGACGTTGTCCCTGCCCCATTATGCGAGCTTTATGCCAAGGCCAAGTAGGTGGATTTTTAGTGATGGATGGTGGAATGCCACCGGTGCGGAATGCACCTGGTGGCTATTCTTTCGTCCAACGAAGCATGTTTTCGAGCATTCTTTCTTGAGGCATATAAAGAGCAGACTTTTTATCTTTATTATCACGAATGTCTTCAAGAATTTTTCTTAGATTGGCCTTCTCAGTGGCGTTCTTCGTGTAATGAAGTTCACGCTCAAACATTTCATTTAAATAGGCATTTAGTTGTTTGTTATCGGCCTTGGTAAACATCTCACGCGCAACTGTTCCTTGGCCCTTCATACTTTCTTCAAAGGCCTGAGCGAATTGACGATCAGAGAAATCTTTCTTCTGGGCGGCCTTCATATAGTAATGACTCGCTTCTTCGGGTTGACGTGCAAGACGATACTTATTGGCCACATCTCTTGCTTCATTCCACTTCATGTTTTCTGGAACACTGATGCCAGACTTAGCTTCAGCTTTAACCTCGGCCTTGACTTCCGCTTTAACTGCTGTTTCGGCCACAATGGGTTTAGGAATAGATGCTGGAGGTTGAACACCTTTTAACTTTGCTTCAACTTCTTTCAATGTTTTTAACTCAAGAGCGAGGGTCGGATCTTTTGGATTGGCCGCGACCTTTCTTTGAAGATTCAAAATGTCCTGAGAAATACCCATCATCATTTTTTGCTGATTCATCCCAAACTCTTTAAGACCTTTATTATAGGCCGCAAGAGTAGCACCAACGTCTCCGCTTTTGGCAGATGATTCCCATGCCATTTTTAAAACCAGTGGATTCTTACTCGATGAAGCGGCAAGAGAATAATTCTCACCGGCCTCTTTAAATGCGGTTTTATACTTTGCCATTTCCTGGGCAACATCCTGGCCACTACTGGCCAGTTTATTGATGGTGATTCCATAAGTCTGGGCCTGAACGCGAGCACCGTTTGCTAAAGACGTTGTGTTAGGATTTGCGAATGTTCCTGTGATCCCTTTTTCCATCAATAGACGTGTTTGATCCGGATCAAATCCTGCTTCACGAAGTATTCTTGCCTTCTTCGAAATATCGGCCTGAGTATAGGTATAGAAACCTCGACCATCTGCAATTCCAATTTTATGGGCCGCAATGATCGCCTCTTCTTGTGCTTTAGTAAGTTTCATTCCGTCTAAAAGCTTTCCTGCCTCAGTCAGGCGTTCTGCATCTGTGAGCTTTGCCGCAGCTTTTAAATGGTTCATTTGAGCAAAACTCATACGGCTTGCTTTAACTGCCGCCGCACCTTTTTCTGTGGCTTCTAGAGCAACTAATGCTGCCTTACCGCCCTTTAAAAATGCGAAGATTGCGGTTGGTGGCATGATCAAAGATCCTACTGCTTTACAGATGGTATTTGATTTCGCCACTCCATTGAGGCAGTTATATTCTGAGATGTAGTGCTGAGCGATTCCTTCTACTGCTTGAGAGAGCATTTTAACTAATGGTTCGAACAGTGTTTTACCAAGAGCAACCGCCGGGTTGTAGTAGGAGTCAGATAAATTTCTTGGAAACTCTTGTGCAAAATAGGCCGACGCCATTCTGATAAAATCCATGGCAAGCTTACTGCCCTCGCCGCCACCTTTTTTTAGTTTAGCGATGGATTCATTTCGAAACTCATCATCCACTAAAAATTTCGCCATGGCCGTGTAACTCTTAACATTCACATCCACTAATGTAGAAATCAGATCCACAATCATGTTTCCAAGATCGGCCAGTGAGTCCCAAAGAAAGCCCTTAATACATTGGCCGATCTTTGAGAGCATATCATTTGATGATAGAAGACGATTGGCCGATTGGCCCTTCTCGCAATTCATTTTATTTTCAGGGGCGATTCTTAAACAGGCCGGATCTGTGTCCACCAGATGCTGACAAACAAGCTGAAACTCAGGAAGAGAAACGCTTGAAGAAACCAGGTCTCCCGGGGTCGTACAAGTTGGATCAAAAGTCAAAGGTTGTGCCCAGGAACTGAACGAGAAAACAAAAAGAAGAATGAATAAAAGGTTTTTCATGGAACTAGATACTCCTGGTATTCATCAACTTTCAGAGTTTTCTTTTCAGAGCTCAGAAGAAATTGTTTTGATGTATTTGGTGTGGCCCAATAAACCTCAAGAAAACTCACCATGGTGTTACGGTTACTTTTGTAGTTCCCCTCAAATACCAGGATGCGACCAGATTCATTCTCAACAAATTTGTGCGAGGTAATTTTCCAATCATTAAAACCAAACATCTTTCCATATTCACGTTTGGTATCATGATGCTTATCCAACTCTTTGATATTTTCTGCGGTCAGATCTTTGAATTCAAAATCGCTGCCCATTTTTGATAAGGCGACATCATTAACAGCATCATGAAAGTTTTCAACAAAACCAATGTTTGCGCGATTCTCAAAATGTGGAGCAGGTGCGAGAGCGAAACTTGTTAAAGGGAACAACAGACATAAGAATAGAAATTTGAAGTTCTTCATGAAATTTATTTTATTACAAAGACAATAAATTTCGATGAAACTTAGAAGAGGCAATTAATTCCCGACAATATTACTTAAGCGGCAAAGTGATGGTGAATTTAGAACCTTCATTATAGACACTTTCGACTTGGATTTTCCCACCGTGGGCCTCGACAATTTGCTTAGTTATGTAAAGTCCAAGACCAAGGCCCGCAAATTCACGGTGACCGACGGCCCTTTCAAAACGGTCGAAAATCCTTCCCAGATGTTCCGGACGAATGCCAATTCCTCGGTCCGCAACTTCAATAATGACAGCATTATTTGCTGACTTAAGGGTTATATCAATGGGCATTCCCCGGCCATACTTAATGGCATTGGTGACGAGATTCAGTACCGCTTGTTCAATACGGAAAGCATCCCAGTGGCCCTTAACAGATCCCTGGGTCACAAGATTAATCGGCACCCGTTCAATCGACATGGCCAGATCCACTACTTGCTTCACTGTCATCTCTAAATCAACCTCAGTAACTTCAAGTTCAAACTTCCCAGCTTGAATCCGTGAAATGTCGAGCATATCAGAGATGATTCTCGTTAAACGTTTAAGCTGCAAATCATAGGTCATGAAGAGTTTTGAGAGCTGATCTGGCTCGAGAGTTTGGTCCTTCATAAACTTTCGCTGATACAGCTGAGTCTGCAAAGTAAGTGAGGTAATGGGTGTTTTTAGTTCATGGGAAGCAAGTGAAATAAATTCTTCACGAAGACTTAAAGCGAGCTGAGATTCAAGCTTAGCATGTTCGGCCAGGATCAGTGCTTTCTCAAGCTCTGCCTTTCTCGATGTAATCTCCTGCACCAGTGCCGCAACGTTGTCCTGCTCACTTTGAAGATTCAATTGAAGAATATCTCGAGAGGCCTCTAGTTCAGTTTGGTTCTTTTCAATCTGTAAGACCTGATTGAAGGATTGAATTCTTCCTTCTTCGCGAATCTTTGCCGCAATCACACCGATAATCCCAGTGGTCATGAGAACAAAAGTATTATTCAAAAACTCAGCAAGATGAGTTAGTTCGAAATTTGATTTAAGAAATCCGGCAAGGATATAAATTAAAACGTTTAGCGTAACCAGGAAGAACATTTGTCTTGGGACAACAGGAAAGATCAAAATTCCTGCGAGTAAAACCAAGTTTACCCCAGCGTAATATGGGCTAGCAAAACCACCTAAGATATAACATTGAATCGTAACTAAGGTCGCCGCAAGTGTGAGAGAAGAAAACCCCACCACAAAAGGATTCATGCTGTCGTAACGTTTCTTTACATAGACAAAAATTAAAACGAAGAGAATTACGGCGGCGGTTCGGGTTATAGAAAGTTCAATGAAATAATCACGATGTGCGATGTAATCCAGGATGGCGTAAAGCGGGATGAGGGTTATTCCCAGAAGAGTTAAAACACGGCAACTCTCGCGGGTCTGCGATACGACCATGTTCTGATAACGAGTCAATTCCTCAAGAGTCCAGTTGCTAGGCATCGAATTATTCTAGCAACTGAATCTTAAGAAAATCTAATAAATATTGCGGAAATAAATGTAGCCGATGAGTAAAACAACTAGTGCAACAAATGCAACACGCTTAACCCAGCTATCCAAGGCCAAAAATGAGCCTTCACCCTTATAAAAACCGGCATCCAGGATACAAAGAGCATGCAATGTAAGACCTGGCCAGAAATAGGCATAGTATCCACCGGCCACTAAAAAGGCCCAGAAGATACCGGGCATGACCCTTCCCTTCATAAGCTGACCCAGACCTGGAAGCATCATACTCCAGATTGCTGCGATTGAATTAGGTGCTTTAAATTCTACAGGATTTGCATTCATATTAATTCCCATTGATGAGTTTTCTAATGCCTTTTGAAAAAGACGACTCTTCTTGGTTCTTACGGTTTTGAATTTCTCTTTCACGAATATATTCAGTATCTGGAATCATGTGTTTACTCGGAGGAGTTTTCCCATCATTTGGTTGAATCTGAAAAACACCACGATAAGAAACTTCATCACTCACGAGATATTTCTGATTATCCAGAGTCTTGTTCCAGTTGATGTTAAAGTCTTTGCGATTAAGCTTAGATTCAAACTTCACGAATTTGTTTTCGTATCCCCAAGTATCTTTCACTGAATCCGTGACTGTGAATTCTACATTGGCCGGACGAGAAACATTCTTAATCGTTAATGTTCCCTGTGCCTTATACTTATTGTCTTTCATAAGAACGATCTTATCTGACTTAAAGATTATACTTGGAAACTGACGAGCATCAAAAAACTCTGCGTTTTTTAAATGACCGTCGCGCATTTTATTGCCAGTCTCAATGCTGTTCACATCAATCTTGATATTAAGCGATTTAAAGGAAAGCGGTTTTGGCTCTACATCCACATCAGCATCGAAGGCAGTAAAACGTCCCGTTAATTCTGAGACTCCGAGGTAACCAACTTGAAAAAGAACTTCAGAATGATCACGATTGGCGTGCCAAGGAGCGGCCTGTATTGAGAGAGATAAAAATGCGGCTAAAAGAAGAATTTGTTTCATGTAGTCATTATAGTTTTTTATGAGTTTTTGGGTAGATACGTATGTCACATAAAATAGCACAAACTTCCCAACTCTGGTATAATTTCGGCATGTCAAAAGCTCATGATCATCATCATTCAGACAGCACACTTCACCCTATCGATGCCTTTGGAATTAAGAGAGTTTCCTTGAGTTCTATTCGTATTGAGCGACTGGAAAACAGGATACATCCCCTGGTGCCATTTCCGCACAAACATGATTTTTATCAGTTAATTTTGATGACCGCTGGAAGCGGTCTTCACCATATCGATTTCAGCACTTATAAAATCACCAAGAATCAACTCTTCGTCATGAAACCAGCTCAAGTCCATACCTGGCATCTCAAAGGTGCCCAAGGTTACGTGGTGGAGTTTAACCGGGATTCTCTTCACGGTATGAGCACGCATGCGTTGGACATGATTAAACAATTAGATTTTACTCCGGATGCTCTGACTTTTAAGACCCAGGAGTTTGAGCAACTGAAAACAGTTACTAAACTTATGATGGAAGAATTCATGGCCGAAAAAGAGCATCTGGATCTTGCTCTTCGAGGATACCTCATGGCCTTTTTGATTCAAGTCTTACGAAATAGCCCAATTGGGAAACAGGCAAAGAGTATTGATATTCTCGATCGATTTAGAAATCTGGTTGAAGATAATTTTAAGCATGAACATCGAGTGGAGTTTTACGCCAAGGAATTAAAACTTACACCGAAGGCACTCACCATGCAGCTCTCTCGTCTGATGGGAAAGGCCCCGCGCCAGCTTATTCAAGAGCGTTGTTTACTTGAGGCCAAACGTTATCTTGCCTACTCAGCTCTTCCGATTGCAGATATTGGGTATGAATTAGGTTTTGAGGACGCAAATTACTTCACACGTTTTTTTAGACTGCATGAGAAAATGACCCCGGCAAAATTCAGGAAAGGCTTTTATGAATAAGAAGAAAATGCTTAATGTCGTCTATCTCATCTTTTTGGGAGTACTTCTCTACCAACTCATCCCTCGCACGCTCAATAATCTTCACTCTGAAGGCAAGTATCTTCCAAGTGTAAATACCTATAACCTTGGAAGCAATGTAGAGACACTGTTCCCGCCAGCAAATGGAAATGCCATTACCATTTTTTGGGCCACTTGGTGTGGCCCATGTAAATTGGAGATGAATCGGTTGAGAAGTTCGGTTGAAGAAGGAAAAATTCCTCAGGACAGAATTTTTGCCATTAATCCTTTTGAAACTCGCGACGTGATTCAGAAGTTCCTCTCTCAGGAGAAATTTCCCTTTCAGTTTATCGAGGCACCCGAATTAATTAAAGAGCTTAAGGTGGATGTCACACCAACCACCTTATTTATTGAAAGCGGAAAAATCACAAAGCGCAGCTCCGGACTTTCCCTCATTGGAATCTGGAAGGCCGAGTGGTTATTTAGATAACTCTCCACACTCAAGCATATACTGGGCGAACACATTTCTCACGGCCGGAGTTGCTTTATGGTTTTGTACCCAGTGCTTTTTAATCATCGGACAATAGTAAACTTCATAGTTCTCAACTTTACCTGTTCTTCTTAGTGTCACGAAAGCCGGGGCCACATTCTGATAAAGCTCAATGTTTTTATCTTTTGAGTTAGCTTTAGAAATCGACTTCAAAGACTTAAGGCCCTCTTTAAGACCCTTTAGCTCTGGTGTTTTATCTTTTTCGATGAAAGTCGCAAGTTCCTGGGCGGCCTTCTCTACCTGGGTCTGATCTGAACCTAAAAGAGTGTTAAAAAGTTTATCGTTCGCCTTGAAAGCGTCTTCCACCTGGCCCGCGATCGCCATGCCAGATACGAGTAATGAAAATGCAAATAAGGTAAATTTCATAGTTCCATCCTTTTTCATACAAAGACGATTCATTGTATCGATTTGTGACTTCCTAAGCTATAATTTATCCATGTCATATCATGCCGTAGATTTTGGGACTTCAAATTCCCTACTCAGTTATGTCTCAAACGATGGAAAAATCGTGCCCATTCCTCTGGATATCAATTCCGGCCTGGTTCTGCGATCGCTCATTTATACTCCTGAGAAAAATAAATGGTTTTTTGGAAATGAGGCCATCAGTGAGTATGTGAATCACGAAGGTGAGGGCCGCTTCTTCCGCTCGATTAAAAAGTTTCTTCCTGAGCCGGGTTACACCGGAACCTCGGTCTTCAACAGGAACATGAATATTTCAGAGATGGTCGCGGTCTTTCTAGGTGAGATGAGAAGACGAGCGAATAAGTACACTAACGAAGCCGTGGATCGGATCATCCTAGGTCGTCCCGCCTTGTACTCACTTGATAAAGAACAGGATCAGCTCGCCGAAGATCGTATGAGGAAAGGTGCTGAGCTGGCTGGTTATAAAGAAATTATTTTTTGTCCTGAACCTGTGGCGGCAGGACTTGATTACACGACCAGCGCCCAAGATGAGCGCGTGGTTCTCATCACCGACTTTGGTGGTGGTACTTCTGATTTTACTCTGATGAAAGTTCGCCATAACGAGTATTCGCAAGACGATATTCTGGGTCTGTCCGGAATTTTCGTGGCGGGTGACGTACTTGATGGTGTTATGATGAGGGACTTCATTGCTCCTCATTTTGGATCTCAATACGAATACCAAATTCCAGGTGGAACAAACATTTTGAAGTTCCCAAAGAACCTTCTAAAAAAGATCTGCTCCCCGGCCCACATCACTCACTTACGTGAAAAAGACACCTGGGAATTCCTTCAACACATCAATAAGTTTGCTCTCTCTGAAACAGATCAAACCAGAATGCGCAATCTCTTCACACTAGTTGAATGTCAGCTTGGTTTCCCATTGTTTCATGAAATTGAAAAAACAAAAATTGGTCTGGGTAAATCGCCGATGGTTGATTTTCACTATAACCATCTTGATATCAATATCACACAACCAGTTTCTCAAGCCGGATATCGCGAAAGTGTGACTCTTACAGTTAATGAAGTGATGGACACTATGATGGAGGTCTTCGCACAGTCGGGCCTTACTCCAGATAAGGTCGATCAGGTGATCATGACCGGTGGTACGTCACAATTTCCTCTCATCCAGGAAAGACTAAAATCCACCTTTGGTCCGGAAAAACTCAAAGAGCATAACATTTATCAGTCAGTGGTAAATGGTCTTGCTCAATATGCAATTCGGATAAAATCCTAAGGTTTGTTGCCCCAATAATTACATTCACTATGTAAAAAGTTCACTCTCCCCCGGATCGCTACATATTGTTTACACACGAATCTAGCGTGTAGCATTTCCCATGTTACAGTGACTCCCATGGGAAATAGTCAGGCATACTATCTTACAAAGTTAAGAGAGGACCTCTCTATCAAGCAGAGAAACAATCCTCACTACTCGCTTCGCGCGTACGCTCGAGATATTGGTATTCACCCAGCAACTCTAAGCCAGATCATCAATGGTAAACGTCCTCTTCCAATGAAGGACTCAGCGAGTGTTGCTCAGAAATTGAACCTGGGTCCAAAAGAAAAGACCCTCTTCATGGAGAGCTTACTCCGCAGTAAATCGACTCTGGACCAAATCAAACTCTCAGATGAAGACACCCGTTTTATTCTCGATGAGTCTTACTACAAGGTCATTGCAGAATGGGAACACTACGCGCTTTTAGAACTTTATGATCTAAAAGATTTCAAAGGAACTCCCGAAGAAGTTGCGGCCAGACTTGATCTCACGCTGAATCGAGTTGATGTGGTCATCAAGAACTTACTGACTTGCGGACTGTTAGAAAGAGATGCTGAAGGAAACCTTCAGAAGGCCCACGCCCGAATCACCACAACTGAAGACATAAAGAGCCAGGCCCTACGAGACTCTCACAAAGAAGTGCTCGCCATGGGGTCGAATAAACTCGACGAAATTGCTGTTGAGTTACGTGACTTCTCTTCGTTAACTATGGCACTAGATCTGAACAAACTGCCTGAGGCCAAATCCATCATCCGCGAGTTCCGTCTGAAGATGATTGAGATGCTTGAGGGTGGGGAACGCACTGATGTCTATCAGCTTGCGATTCAGTTCTATCCTTTAACGAAAATTGAAGACACTGTTAAGCATTAGGAGACTCTCATGAAAAACATCTTCCTTATTGCAGGTCTGTTAGCTCTTAGCTTGAACTCATTTGCAAGTGGAGAGAAAGGGAACGGCGGTTATTCTGTCGTTTGTCGCGATGAGAACAACTTCATTCTTTCAGCTGAGCTTCTTGATATCTACGAAGGTAAAACCATCTATAAGTTAGAATATCCTACGGCAGGTGAGAACTTTGCAGTGGACACGCTTCTGACAGTTGCAAAATACAAAATGAAAGAACACACAACGTTCTCTTCAAAACTAGAAAAAGAGCTCGCTCTGGTTGATCAAAATATGCTTTTCATCCCCCTAGGAAACGAGCTTGAGTCAACTGATGACGCTTTTCCGGTGATTAAGCGTCGGGGTTGTAAGTTCGAACAACTGGCGAACTATACAGACGAAGGTGAGCTGATTGTTTCGCAAGAGATCTATGATGAACTCGATAATGTAAACAAAGCGGCCTTCAGACTGCATGAGGCGATTTACTCTCTTAGAAGAAAGTCCCGTGGAGATGAAACATCTGAGGCCACTCGTCGCCTTACGGCCCATATTATGGCCAAAAATGGTAATCAAAAAACGATTGATCGCCTGACAAATGAATCTATGTTCCAACCGGATGTAAAAAAACTTCCATGCGGTCTAAGGGGCACTATTGAAGAGCGCATCGAGAGCTGCAGCTACCAGGCACGTCCAGTTGGTGGAATGTATCTTGTAACGAGAACCCAGGACATGAAAGAAGTTTGGAAGGACTTCGGCTCTAATCTCCTTTGGAGTGACCGCCTTCCCTCAAAAATGGGACACTTCATGGCGGAAAAGGCCTGTCAGGAAAAAGACATGCCCGAGATGGCCTACTTAAATCAATTCAAGTGGCGTCTTCCTACGAGTGCTGAATACTTTGGCCCACAAGAGTTTTTGGCCTTCGTTCTACCAAACAATGCAGGAGCGGATGGTGCATATAAGTTCTGGACCAGCACTGTGAAAGCGAAATTCGCCATGGTGTTTAACGGTGCCACAGGTGAAATGAGTTATGAGTATTTAAGTGATAGAAAAGTAGAATCAGTTCGTTGTGTAACAAAACTCAGATAAAAGAAGGGCCCCTAGTAAACTGTACCCCATAAAAAGTACATTTAAAAAAAACCGCTTAATAATAGCCCTCGGTATTCTGCCGGGGGCTTTTTATTTAAACCCTTTTGGGGCCTTTCTTCATTATAATATTTGATGGTACTGGATACCACCTTTTCAACCTCTTCATATGATCGACATTTTTTAATCTCTAAGAGATCTTTGAAGTGACCAAAAAATGATTCAATTGGTGCGTTATCTAGGCAATTACCTCTCCGTGACATCGACTGAGTTACACCTGCTAGCCTCAGAACTGCTCTAAATTCTTCATTAGTATATTGGAAGCCTTGATCTGAATGAATCATTAGATCAGTTCTTTTCTCGATTGGAATCTTACTCAGCAATTCTTTGAACTCGCATGCAAATGCAGATACTGTTGGTGTTTTCATTAATTTGTAAGAGACGATCTCGTTAGTCGCAAGGTCTTTGGTCGCTGACAAGAAAGCTTTGTCACAATTTCCATAATACAAGTAAGTCATATCTGTCGAATACACCTGATCTGGAAGTGGTGGATAGAAGTCTCTTTTAAGTAAGTTTGGTATTTCGACATGCTCCCCAGACTTCAAAGGGATTGCGCGATAAGGATTTCGACGACGGATTTTTGTTTCAAATCCATACTCTCGTTTAATTCTGGCGATCTTTTTGTGGTTTATAACATGTCCATCTCTTCGCATGAGTAAATCAAGCGTGATGATACCTGCTTTTTTCCTACTTCTCTCGTGATAATGCTTAATGATCTTACATGCCATTCTATCTCTTTCTTGGCGGGCCTCTGAGGATTTTCGAGAGGAATAAAATCCACTTCGACTAACAGACATTAAACGACAAAGATAGGAGCGATTTAACGATGGATCTTTGGAGATGGCCTCACCGATTAAAGAAAAAACAGCGGATCGTCTTCGGTGAGACCTTGGGCCTTTTTTAGCTGAGCATTGATCTCCTTTTGGAGAGCAAGTTCGGCTTTGAGCTCCTCGATAGTCATTTTATTAGGATCTTTCCGGCGACCACGCTTCTTTGGTACATTTTTAAACTTTTCTTCTCTTCTCCATCTATTCAGTGAGGAGTCAACGTACTTCTTATCGAAGCAGTTAACACTAAGAGTATCATTGAAGAATTGTTGACGAGTTCTACCGTCATCTACTCCATGGAGCATGAGCCGTTTAAATTCATTGCTGAACGAAATAGATTTTTCGGTAATTTTAATAACGTAGGGATTAGTTGTGAGCTTTTTGCGCTCAGAAAGAGAAAAGGCCCTCATAATCTGCTCCTTTTAAGGATTTTAGCCCATTTTTTAGAAAAGCGGTTTTTTTAGCTTGTCTAGAAAATGGGGTACAGATCATAGAGGCCCTTTTATATTACTTAACTTGGTTTAACCAGTCATTCATATTGTAGTAGTTAGTGACTCTTGCGATCTTATCGCCTTTAATGTCAAAGAAACATCCTACCGGCAAACGATACTTCTGACCTCTTGCAGGTGGAAGACCTTCGCAAGTTGACTTGTAAGTTCCGTTACAGATGAATTCAGCAGAGGCCCTTTTGCCGTCTGCAGATGTCATGATCACCATGTTATCAAGAAACTCATCATAGAACGTGTCCATTTCACCTAGAAATACTGTGAAGGCCTCTTTACCAACCGAGCGGCCGCCCTGGTTTGTATCGTGGATCACGTCATCTGTAAGAAGACCCAGCATATCTTTAAAACGTTTTTCGTTAAAAGCTTTGTAGTAAGCTTGAATCAATTCAGTCGTGTTCATAATGCTCCTAAAAATATTCGGCGTGATGCTTAATATGTTCTTCAATAAAAGTAGAAATGAAGTAGTAACTATGGTCATACCCCTCGCACATCTTCACTTCGAAATCCTGACCTGAGGTTTTTGCAGTTTCCACAAAATGGGAAGTCTTAAGTTCCTTCTCAAGGAAATCATCGGCCGTCCCCTGATGAATGAGGATCTTCGAATTATGCTTTCTACCCGCTTTCATTAGCTCACAAGTGTCATGGCCTTTCCAGAGATTTTGATCTTCACCAAAGTAACCTTTAAATGCCTTCTGACCCCATGGAACAGCCACTGGATTCACGATCGGTGAAAAAGCCGAGACCGCTTTAAACTTATCCGGGTTTCTAAGGGCCAGAACCAGGGCCCCATGTCCACCCATTGAATGTCCCATGATAGAAACGTTCGGTGTTTTAAAATGCTCTTTAATCACCGTAAAAAGTTCATTCATCACATAACTATCCATGCGGTAATGATCTTTATAACCAGGTGTTGTTGCATCTACATAGAAGCCCGCGCCTGATCCAAAATCATAACTATCATGCTCCCCCGGAAGATTAAGTCCACGAGGAGAAGTGTCCGGACAAATCACCATGAGTTTCTCATTAGCAAGAATTCTCTGGGCTCCCGCTTTCGTGATGAAGTTCTCATCCGTACAAGTAAGACCCGATAACCAGATGATACAACCCTTGATCTCGCCATGAGGAACAAATGTTGAGAATTTCATCTCAGTTTTTGTTTCCGCTGAATCATGAGACCAAAAACATGTATGGCCATCAAAGTTTTTATGCTGCTTAAGTATTTTCATAGGTCCTCTTTAGAAAGTGACTACACTACGGATACTCTTCCCTTCTTTCATATATTTGAAGGCGTCGTTGATTTGCTCAACTGGCATAGTGAAAGTTACCATCTCATCAATTTTAATTTCACCCTTCATATATCTGTCAACATAACCTGGAAGCTCAGTTCTACCTTTTACACCACCGAAAGCCGAACCTTTCCAAACACGGCCAGTTACCAGTTGAAACGGACGAGTTGAAATTTCTTCACCTGCTGCGGCCACACCAATAATTACCGATGTCCCCCAACCTTTGTGACAACACTCGAGAGCTTGTCTCATAAGTTTAGTACTGCCCACACATTCGAAAGAGTAGTCCGCGCCACCGTCAGTAAGCTTGATAACTTCTTCAGTTACTGAGTTAATTTTTGTCGGGTTGATGAAATCGGTAGCACCAAAATCTTTCGCCATTTCAAATTTAGCGTCATTAATGTCGATGGCGATGATTTTTTCAGCTCCGGCCATTTTCGCGCCTTGGATAACTGAAAGACCAATACCGCCCATACCGAAAACAGCAACGTTTGCACCTTTCTCAACCTTAGCAGTATTCAAAACCGCACCAATACCTGTCGTTACGCCACAACCAAGAAGACAAACTTTATCAAGTGGAGCTTTTGGATCGATTTTCGCTAGAGAGATTTCAGCACAAACAGTGTACTCAGCAAATGTTGATGTACCCATGTAGTGAAAGATTGGCTTTCCGTCTTTCGAGAAACGAGAAGTCCCGTCTGGCATAAGGCCCTTACCTTGAGTTTCGCGAATGCGCTGACAAAGATTGGTTTTGCCTGACTTACAGAATTTACAAGTTCCACACTCCGGAGTGTAAAGTGGAATAACGTGATCACCTTTTTTAAGTGACGTCACACCTTCACCAACTTCTTCCACGATGCCTGCACCTTCGTGTCCAAGAATGACTGGAAAAAGACCTTCAGGATCAACACCTGACAGTGTGTATGCGTCTGTGTGACAAACACCTGAGGCCACGATACGAACTAGAACTTCGCCCTTCTTAGGTGCTTCTAGGTCCACAGTCTCAATGCTTAGAGGTTGATTTGGTCCCCACGCCACAGCTGCCTTAACTTTCATCTGGTCACTCCTTTGGTATTTTATACTATAAGAATGATAGGTCCTCTGGTTGTTCTTGACTATCCACAGAGAAGGAACAACACTGTTTCCCTATGGAAACAATAAAATGGGTTCAGGGAGTTATTGCGTTTGTCAAAGTGGCCGAAACTGGCAGTTTTTCTCGTGCGGCAAAATCTCTTGGCGTCTCGAAATCTCATATCAGTAAAACCATCCGCCAACTGGAAGAAGACCTAGGCATTGCATTGTTTCTGAGATCAACGCGGAAGATCCAGTTAACGAGCCGTGGTGAGAAGTTTTTGATGGATAGTAAGGCCTCTCTGGAAAAGCTTGAAGGGGCCAAACAAGACATTATCCACTCCTCTGAAACACCTCGTGGAACTCTCCGAGTCACTCTCGCAGGCATCTTTGGTGAAAACTACATCGCTCCTGTCGTGATCAAAATGGCCAAGGACTATCCTGAGCTTCAGATTGAACTTAATTTCGACGCCCGCATTGTGGATCTCATCGCCGAGAAATATGATGTGGCCATTCGCTTTGGACACCTCCCTGATTCAAGTCTTAAGGCCCAAAAGATCGCTTCTCGACGAGAATTTATCTGTGCCAGCAAAACCTATCTTCAGGCCAATTCGGTCATCAAAGAACCAAGGGACCTAACAGCTCATAATTGTCTCGGCCAAGGTCAATGGACCTTTAAAAAAAACGGAAAGAAGCTCCAGGTTCAGATAAACGGAAATCTCAAAACCAATAATCCCCGTGTTCTTTTAAGAGCGGCGAAGAATGGACTCGGAATCGTGAGATTACCAGGATCATATGTGTTTGATGAAATTCAAAAAGGTAAATTGGTTTCTATCTTAGAGGATTTTAGCGAAGGGAAAATGGACATTTGGGCCGTGACACCTACTCGTCACGAGCAGAACATCAACGTTAAGACCTTCATCACCGAAGTGAAGAAGGCCTTAAGTGAAGGTTATCCCGACGTCTTATTTTAGACTTTCTTTTTTCTTCTTAAACTCAACGATGCTTTTCTTCACAACGCCAAGTAAGAGATAGGTTGCGATAAGATTCGGAACCGCAAGAAGTCCGTTTACCGAGTCTGAAATATTCATTACGACTTTAAGCTGAATTACAGCACCGATAAAAATAAAAAAGATAAAGACGTAGCGGTAAACCGGAACAAACTTCTCACCAAAGAGAAACACCACACCTTGCTCACCATAATAAGACCAAGAAACCACGGTTGAAAAAGCAAAGAGGATCACTGTCAAAGTGACAATCCCTCTTCCGAACACTCCATAGACACTTTCAAATGCCCATGCCGTCATCTCTGATCCAGCAATGCCAGCTTGGTTCCAGGCACCAGTTGAAAGAATCACCAGACCCGTGATCGAACAAATCACGACTGTATCGATAAACGGTTCAAGGAGGGCCACAATTCCCTCTTCGCCGGCAGTTGATTTTGCGGCCGAGTGAGCAATTGCCGCAGAACCCATCCCCGCTTCATTCGAGAAAGTCGCTCTTCTCATTCCCATGATCACTACATCTTTAAAGACCACACCCGCAAATCCACCTACGGCCGCAGTACCATTGAAAGCTCCCTCAAAAATCATGGCGAACATATCTGGAAGATGCTGGAAGTTATAAATAAGAATTCCCAGAGCACCCAGGATGTAGATACCGATCATGAAAGGAACAAGTTTGTCCGTGACCTTGGCAATTCTTCTGATACCACCAATAAGAATCAGCCCCGCCATCGCTGCCAATGCCAGTCCTGAAATCCAAGTTGGAACCTGAAGAGAAGTTGTGAGAACTGAGGCCATCTGATTTGACTGGAACATATTTCCAATCCCAAAAGATGATAGCACGATGAAAATGGCGTAGACATGGCCCATCGATTTCAATTTCTTTAAACCATTTTTCATGGTGTACATCGGTCCACCATGAACTTTCCCAGTCGGCCCTACTTCACGAAAATTCAGCGCCAGTGTGACTTCAGTAAACTTGGTCGCCATTCCCAGAAAGCCCGCCACCCAAAGCCAGAAAATGGCACCAGGGCCACCCAGTGAAACAGCGACCGCAACACCCGCAATATTTCCTAGACCAACAGTTGCTGACAAGGCAGCGCAAAGGGCCTGAAAGTGAGAGATCTCACCATGATGCTCATGCTTATCAAATTTCCCCATGATGATCATCACAGCGTCTTTGAAGAATTTAAATTGCGGAAACCCAAAGTAGATGGTGAAAAAAAGTCCTGAAAAACACAGAGAGAAAACCAGAGGCAGTCCCCAAACAATTGATACGAGTGATTCTGTCCAGATTTCAACTTGATTTAACATTATGTGTACCCTTCATTTTTCAATTCTTAATATAAGGATAAGAGTTTTATCAAGAGAGGTACATATGAAAATTGCTATGGTTCTCACATCTCATGATCAATTAGGAAACACCGGTAAACCAACGGGCTTTTGGCTCGAAGAATTTGCTTCACCTTACTACGTCTTTAAAGATGCAGGAGCAGAAGTCACTCTCCTCACTCCCAAAGGCGGTCAACCACCACTTGATCCAAAAAGTGATGCTTCTGAAAATCAGACCGAATCTACGAAGAGATTCAAAGATGATACGGATGCTCAAAGGGCATTAGCTTCTACCAAAAAACTTTCAGACGTACGGTTTGATGATTACGATGCAGTATTTTATCCTGGAGGACATGGGCCAATGTGGGACCTCGCAAATAACCAGGACTCCATTCGCTTAATTGAAACTATGGTGAATGCCGGCAAACCAGTGGCGGCCGTCTGTCACGGTCCGGTTGCGATGGTGAATGCCAAGGACAAATCAGGCGCCCCACTTCTTAAAGGCAAAACGGTCACAGGTTTCACAGATTCAGAAGAAGAAGCAGTGGGATTAACAAAAGTGGTTCCGTTTCTTCTAGAAGATGCGATTAAGGACAAAGGGGCCAATTATCAGCGTGGTAAGGACTGGGGATCTTATGTGGTGGAAGATGGAAACATCATCACAGGACAGAATCCGGCCTCATCGGCGGATGCTGCGGAAAAGCTCTTAAATAAACTTCATTAAAGAAGATGTTGCATCAGGTGGCTTGGAACTTTAAGTAGCCAATAAAGGGCCTTTTTAAGCGGACTAATGCTTAGGGCCTCGTCTTCGCAAACTTCCATGTCACCATTTGCATCAAGCTTATGGCTGTTGCCCATGCGAAGTTCAATATTGTCTTTCACATCTTTGGTAAGTTCTTTTGAACCAGCACAGAAGACTGCAAGCTCAGAGTTATAGTAGCTAGAACGGTTATCCATATTGAATGAACCCACCATGAAGGATTCATCACTAAAAACAGTCGTTTTAGAGTGAGTTCCCCAAGTCGCGTCCTTCACCTTATCATCAATGAGCTTGGTCTCATTGGTAAAATTACCCTTATAAACATAGGCCTGAAAATCAGGATAAGAGGTATAGTTGGTTACGTGATCTGAGAAAACGGTCACGACAGGAACAGCATCAGAAGAGGCCAGACTGTTCGTCATAACTTTGATCTTCGTTCTCGTTTCCTGCAGAAATTGTGAAATTTTATCACTTACTTTGTTAGAGAGGAAATAAGGAGTATCAAAGATCACTTCGTCTTTTGCTTTTTGATCCATCCAGGACATGATCTCGCGACGTAAATGACGGTATTCCTGATCGTAGTTACCACGTTTTAAACGAGCGAAAAATCCGCCGCCTTCTTTATCAGTCGCAAACGCAACTTCAGGACAGTCACGTTTCTCATGAGAAAGAAACATTTGTTTTCCGTCTTCTTCCATGAATTTTAGAATGCGATCGTGTTCCGGATCTTCATCAAAAAGTTTCGAGGCACGAGCTAGATTGCCTTTATAGCGGTTAAGATCCATGCGATAATTAACATTATTATTGTCTTCGTAATCACTTTCTCTTGGCTCTCGGGGAGCGTTAGGCTCTGCAGTCAAATCCGAGTTCCAGTACTTTTCGAAGCTCTCGTCCATGGTCTTTACTACGTCACCTTCAACGGTCACATCTCGATCAAGAAAGTTATATTTATCAGAAAGATCAAAATATTCATCGGCAATATTTCGTCCGCCGGTAATGGCCTCTTTGCCATCAGTCACCATCAGTTTTCTGTGATTTCGTGACTGGAAAGTAGAAAGAGCAACGATTGGATAGGTGTTGTAATAACGAATATCAATGCCCTTCTTTTTTAGCTCTTGAGCATAGAATTCATCCATCTTAAAAACACCGAAAAACTTGTCCACCAATAATCGAACCTTCACTCCGCGCTTTGCGGCCGCTGCCAGTTCTTTAAGAATGATTTTTCCGGCCTTATCATCATTAAAAATATAAGACTCGAGATCGATGGTTTTTTCCGCACGACGAATCATATCAATACGAGCATAGAGTGAGCCCATACCGGAATTGATAACGCGCATTTGGTGTTTTTCTTTGGAATGAACTCGATAAGGTGGAACGTCTGGAGTCTGAATGGCAGAGATTGGTGCTTCTTCGGGAACTTGGGGTTGAGTCAGATCTACGGTGGCGACAGGGGTTTGTTCGGGAAGCTCCACTACCTGGATGTCATTTTGAGCGAAAGCAGTACATGCTACTAGCGCTAATGTTAGTAGTGAAAGCGAAAACTTCATCAGAGATCCTCCCCACTAGAGTCTACCTTAAGTCGGGTATATCTCTAGTGAGGAGTCAATCTTGCCTATTTCCGACTAATTAAGTAATCAACTGACCATTTACCGCTGCCACGAATAGCGAACATCACGAAAACAGCTAGGTACAAGAAGGCCATTTCTTTCACATTGAACGGATCTTTCATGTGAACGATAAAACCCGCCACCGCCATCGTGATAGAAAGAAATAGGGCCGCTGGACGAGTCAGAAGTCCAAGGGCAACTAGAATTCCACCTGCAAACTCAGAAAGACCTGCTAGCCAGGCAAATACAACTGGCATCGGGAGACCCATAGACTCAATACCACCCACTAACATATCTGGTGGCGGTACTTTACCCAGACCATGAGTGAAGGCCATGGTCAGACCAAAAAACACTCGAGGAACGAACATTGAAAGTTCGTGAACATTGCACTTTTCAGGAACAGCTTTGAACAGAAGCGCTTTCATCTTGATTCTCCATGAAAAAAAGTTAACTCATTAATCATGCTCTCAAATTCCTTTCTAAGCAAGTTGCTTAATTTGCGGGTGCTCATGACGTGACAGAACTGTCACGCCAAAATGACCTGATCAAGGAGCAGTCAAATGCAGACTTTGAAATCATGGTTTTCTATTATTTTCATCATTGGCCTTATACCAACCCTCTATGCTGAAACCAACGCGAAGGTCGACCCCGAGGTCATTGATCGTATCGAAGAAATGGGTAAGTATCTTCGCTCGTTAAAAAAGTTTGAAGTGGAGTCCAATTTTACTTTTGAGATTGCGACAGAGGACAACCAGAAATTTTCATATCCTGGAAAGCTTCATTATAAGGTCAAACGGCCGAACAAACTTTTTGCCGAACTGAAATCAGATCATAAGCAACGTCAGTATTACTATGATGGAACATCCATGACGATCTACGATCCAAAGTCAAAGTTTTACGGACAGATTGCGGCACCGGAGACCATTGATGAATTAATGGAAGAAATTGAAGAGAACTATAAAATTATACTCCCCTTGGAAGATCTTTTTGATTGGGGAACCGACAAAGCTCCCACTGATAAAATCAGCATGGCCACCTACATCGGAGAATCAAAAATCAATAATATTGAGGTCGAACAATTTGTTATCCGCCAGGGTAATATAGATTGGCAACTCTGGGTAAAAAAAGGTGATGAACCTATTCCCCAGAAAATTATCTATACCGCCATTGACGATCAAGTGAGGCCGCAATTTTCGGCCGAATTAAAATGGACCCTTGATCCAAAAATTAAAACTAATGACTTTGAATTCAAACCACCAAAAGGTTCCTATAAAATTGAAATCAATCCGCCTGAAGGCGATGCTGTCGCGAAACAGAAGGTGTCACCATGAAAGCACTTTTGATCACACTCTCCATTTTTTCCCTTCTCCCTAATGCATTTGCCTACCGAGGAGGAGGAATTCGAGCACGGGGCGGGGCACCTTTGAATGTAAATCGAAATATTAATGTGACTCGAAATGTGAACGTTGTTGGAGGAGGTTGGCATGGTTACTACCCTGCTCCTTATCATCCAGTCGCAACTGCCGCTGTTGTCACAGGGGCCGCAGTGGTGACCGCCGCTGCCATCGGCTCGATTGTTCACTCTATTCCACCCAACTGTATTAATACTGTCGTGAATGGCGTGACTTATAGTCAGTGTGGTTCCACTTGGTATCAACCACAGTATGTGGGAAGTAGTGTTCAATACGTAGTGGTGAATCCTCCGAAATAATTACACACTTCATCTGCGCTACATTTTGTAGCACTAAAATTTCTTATGATTTCCTTGAACTTTTGCAATTGAGGGCGGTATATAGGCCGTCCTTAAGAAAGTAATTGGAGTATCTCTCATGAAACAATACCTCTTAGTCGCGGCAATGCTTGCTGGATTATTATTCTGTCTCAGGGCCCTTGCCGCTGGCGAGAAAGGTAATGGCGGGTATTCAATCGTTTGTCGTGATGCCAATGGCCTTATTGCTTCAGCAGAACTGTTGGATACATATGAAGGACGTCTTCTTTATAAAAAAACTTATTCTGTAGATCTGAATTCAGTTGAAGAGCTGGTTAGAGTTGCTCAAGACCGCGTTCGTAAATATGTTCTTTTTGCTTCTAAATTAAATAAAGAAATTGATCTCATCGAAAAAAACCTGGTTTTCATCCCAGAGGGCCACGAGCTTGAGTCAACTGAGGACGCTTTCCCTGTGATTAAGAAGAAAGGTTGTGAGTTTGAGCAACTGGCAAATTACACTGAGGCCGGCGAAGTATTTGTCTCTCAGGAGATCTTCAATCGAATTGATAATTTAAATAGGGCCGCTCTTATTCTTCACGAGGCAATCTACTCTATTCGTCGCAAGGCCCTGGGTGAGACGACTTCACAAAACACACGCCGCTTAGTGGCCCAATTAATGGCAGTAAATCCAGATCAAGCGATCATTGAAAAACACGTGATGGAATCTCTTCAGCAACCAACTCATGCCAACCGTCCTTGTGGCCTGACAGGATCTATTGAAGAGCGCATGGAAAATTGCTCTTATCAGGTTCCGCAACGATTCAATATGGTTCTGGTAACTAGAACAGAAAATCTCAAAGAAGTATGGCTGGATGTGAATAACAACATACTTTGGAGTGAACGTCTGCCGACTAAAATGAATTTTGCCAATGCTAAAGAGGCCTGTAGAAAGGTCACTGAAGAAATGGCCTTCTTAGATGAGTTTCAATGGCGTCTCCCTTCTGGAACTGAATTTCAGATTTCAGGGGAATCCGTTATGAGTGCCTTCAATTATCGTAATGGACCAGAAGAGAATAACTGGTACTGGTCTTCCACGGTTAAAGGCCGGACAATTGTCATTTTCAATTCGCTTGATAGTACAACCACCTATTCCCCGTTCACCAATAGCCGCAGTGGGTCAGTCCGTTGCGTATCGCCTGTGGAGTTAAACTTCTGATTCAACAAAGGCCGGAGCACCCGTCCTTGTATAAGTCCTGCCCGTTGCAGATGATTTGCTACAGATTGTAGCATTTTTCCAAATTGATTCATTTTCCTGACCCATAACTAGTAGTATTCTATAGTTATCAGCGACATGAATGTGTGAGAGCTTCATATCGCCTGTTGGGTGAGCCCTGTGTGTGAGAGTACAGGGCTTTTTTTTGCCCAAAATCCTAGAATTCCCAATCCATACATTCATATAAAAAGTGCCTGTTGCATTTGGATGCTACATTTTGTTGCAGCGGCCTCCAGAGATTCATTCCCTCAGATAGAGTTCGGTGCTAATTTCCATCCATCGAAGCAACTGTGTGAGAGTAGTTGTTTCGACTGTTGGTAAAAAGCCCTGTGTGTGAGAGTACAGGGCTTTTTTTTTGCCTAAAAATTTATAAATTGTTTTAATTTACTGCTATTCGAAGTCACTCAAGAAGTATTCCTGCTCACCCTTTTCATTCTTCGCTACTTTCGCGGCCTCAGCTTTTCTAAGTTCCACTCGTCGAATTTTTCCTGAAATGGTTTTCGGTAAATCTTGAAATTCAATTTTTCGAATCCGTTTGTATGGTGGAAGAGCGTCCTTGGCAAACTTCAAAATCTTCTCCGCAATTTCGCGAGAAGGTTTTATTCCCGGTTTAAGAGTTACATAGGCCTTGGCCAGATTCGTTCTCAGAGGATCAGGGCTAGGTACAATCGCCGCTTCAGCAATGGCATCATGTTCAATAAGAACACTCTCCAGCTCGAAAGGAGAGATTCGGTAATCAGAACTCTTGAAGACATCATCTCCTCGACCAACAAAAAAGATATATCCATCATCATCGATCATGGCCTCATCGCCAGTTCGATAAAAACCTTTCTGCATGACCGCTTGAGTTTTTTCAAGATCATCCACATAGCCACTCATTAAACTAAGGGGTCGCTGATCAAGATGAATTGAGACTTCTCCTTCCTTGGAAACTTCATAGTTCGAATCTAAGAGAGAAATTTTATACCCTGGAAGTGGTCGACCCATACTTCCCGGCTTGATGGTTTGTCCGGGTGAATTTCCAATCTGCGCGGTGGTTTCCGACTGGCCATAGCCATCACGGATTTGAAGTCCCCATGAATTTTCCACTTTCTCAATCACTTCAGGATTTAATGGTTCTCCGGCACTCACGATTTCTCTTAATTGCAGTGGTTTTAGTCCTAGATCTTCCAAGATCATCATCCGCCAGACAGTTGGAGGAGCACATAAAGTGTTCACCTTAGCATCATGAAGAAGCTTGATTGAGTTTTGAGCATTGAATCTAGCATAATCATGCACGAGTGTTGTTGCGCCAGCATTAAAAGGAGCAAAGAAACTACTCCAGGCGTGTTTTGCCCAACCTGGAGAACTGATATTTTGATGAAGATCATTCTCCTGAATGCCAATCCAGTACATTGTAGAGAGGTGCCCTACCGGATAGCTTTGATGAGTGTGCTGAACGAGCTTGGCCTTTGAAGTAGTGCCCGAAGTAAAATAAAGTAGTAAAGGATCATGGGCCTTGGTTTTAGCATGATAGTATTTTCTGTTACTCGAATAAGCGTCTTCATAGTTTTGCCAATTCTTATCAGTGCCTCCGAATAAAATTTTGGTTAATCCGGGAGTTTCGGGAACCTTCGAAACTAATGACGGTTCGGTCACTAAAAACTTTGCTCCACTTCGAGTGAGTCGATCTTGGATTTCTTCCTTCGTCGCAAGAGTTGAAGTAGGAACAAGAATGGCCCCGACTTTAATCGAGGCGAGCATTAATTCCCAAATAGGAACCACATTAGGGAGCAAAACAATAATACGCTCACCAGGAATTACTCCAAGGCCCTGGAGAAAACTTGCTACTCGATCAGAGCGTTCACTTAATTCTTGATAAGAGAGTTTAATGTCAGTTCCATCGTCCTTACGGATCCAGAGGGCAGTTTTTGTAGAATTTTGCGCATATACATCAAACCAATCACGGGCCCAGTTAAATTCCTGAAGTTCGGGCCACTTAAACTCGGTCACGCATTTATCGTAATCAAGGCGATGATTGAGAAGAAAATCACGGGCCTCTTGAAACTTCTGAGTATTGGATTTTGACATATTAACTCCTGAGAAAACTTTAGGAAGAGTCAATGAGGACCACAAGATGCGAGGTCCAAGATTATGTGATACACTCTCCCACACGAGGTATTTCATGATTTTCACGCAAAACGCCATTAATACAAGAAAAAAACTAGTCGCAGATGCTCTATCACCAGCGCTATCAGATCAAGACATTGTTCTAGTTTATGCTGGTAGTCCGATTCAAAAGCCAGGTGGCCATGATCAGACTTACACGTTTTTACCTCATCCGGACTATTTCTGGTTAACCGGGTCCAGACGTCCTTTCGGAGTAAGTGCTTTTAGTAAAAAAGATGGATGGATTGATTTCGTTCTCCCTATTTCTCGAGATGAAAAAATCTGGGAAGGTGGAAATGAACAAGTCATTCCTGGCGAAGATATTAAAAACTTTGATGGCTGGCTTGCGAAAAGAACGGCCGCAAAGACTTATCTGATTGGTCAATTTGATCTGCATCGTCACCTATCCAAAGTCGCTGAAGAAGAACGAATGAAAGTTCAAGAACTCTTCAATCAGGTCCGCCGAGTAAAAGATCATGAAGAAGTTAAGCTCATTCAAAATATCGCCCTCATGGCGAATGAAGGTTATAAAAAAATTCGAAACATCATCAGACCTGGACTGACTGAAAGACAAATTCAAATTGAATATGAAGCAGAAGTGCTTCGAGCTGGTTCTGAAAAATTTCCTTATGATTCAATCATGGGGACTGGAACAAATTCTGCGGTTCTTCATGCCATTCCTACTTCTCGAATCTTAAAAGATGGTGAACATCTCCTGGTAGATGCGGGTGCAGACGTTCACGACTATTGCGTCGATATTACTCGTAACTTTGCCGTGAATGGAACTTTCTCATCACGCCAGAAGATGATTTATGATCTGGTATTAAAGGCCCAAGAAGCATCAATCGCCCTTTGTCGCCCGGGTGTGGATTGGAAGGATGTTCATCTTGCTTCTGCAAGAGTCATGGCACAAGGTCTGGTAGATCTCAATGTTCTAAAAATTAGTGCTGAAGAGGCCCTCGATACTAATGCCATTGCAGTCTTCTTCCCTCACGGTGTTGGCCACATGGTGGGCCTTCGTGTGAGAGACGTGGGTGGACCTTATAATCCAAATCCAAAGAAATATGCCGGCGCCCGTCTACGTGTTGATATGCCTCTACGTGAAGGACATCTCATGACTGTTGAGCCAGGCCTTTATTTTATTCCCGCCCTTCTGGATGATGAGATGACCCGCAACGATTTTAAAGATGCCATCAATTGGTCTGAAGTGGAGAAATGGAAAGACTTTGGTGGAATTCGTATTGAAGATGACATTCTTGTCACCAAGAACGGTCCGGAGAATCTCACCGCAGTTGTTGAAAAATAATCAGATATGTTTCGTAATTTCTTTCATCTCCTCGTCATAGCCCTTTAGCATTTCCATTTCATGGTTATGCTGAAGGCAACGAGGTGCGGGTGTTGGGTCTTCAAATTTTTTCTTTTTGTCAACTTTCTGGCCCATCGCACTTTCAATGCTCTTAAGAATGACTTCCTCGTAGATAGGATAGATGGTGTCGTCATCATATCCTTTCATGATGGAGTTCTGATACGGTCTCCAGGCTGGAGTTTTATCAGAATTACAAGAACCTCCCCGATATAGTCCCGGAGTTTGTGTACCATTGATGACTCTCCCAAACTGAGAACCTAAATTACCGGCAGTGACGATTGAATTCTCACTGGGAATTTTCCCCATCCACGGTACGTCCTTGGCATGAATCTTTCTTGCGGCAGAGTCATCAACATAAGGTGGTTTATCTTTGAAATAAGCAATGTTCACTGATGAAGTGGGTTTATCGCAATAGACCTTCTTTTCATTCTCATCATAATCATATTCATCATCGAAACCATAAGCATGAAGCATTTCATGGAACATGGTTTGAATAGGATAATCTTTTGAAGCGACTGGAATGACTCCACCGGCCCCACCCGTTCCTTTTGAGGTAAATGCAAGTGCCAAATGTGCTTTGGCGTTGGCCTTCAAACGAAGAAGTTCTTCTCGATTGCAATGAATGATTCGAGGTGAATCGGGGACATCGTTTTTACAATCCATCACCTCAGGAGATAACTCCACCAGAGTAACTTTTACTTTCTCACCAAGTTTATTAAACGGAGGCTTTTGAACAAGATACTGTTTGAATTCCTCAGCACGAGTTTTTGCATCAGGATCTGTGAACATAATAATTTCGTAAGAGTCCTGAGCATAAGCAGAAGCTGTCATAAGGAGTAAGGCCATCATCAAATACTTTTTCACAGCTTCACTTCCTTCATGATCTTTCCTGAAGAGATTTCTTTAATGATGAGTTTGCTTCCTTTGTGCCAATTCGGGATAAATGCATTGACTTCAACCAGCTCGCTTGGTCTTTTACCGCCTGACCAGGATCCGTTTTTTTCTGGATGGTCCCAGTATTCATTTAACGGAGAAAAAATTCTGGTCTTATAGCTCTGCTTGTTCTTTTTAACGATAATTTCAAGATTTGGTTTTGAAGGTTCGGGAATCTTGGAGCAATACTTTTGAGGAGCATCGATCAGATGAGTGGTCCATGCCTTGGTTTCAGTATTCAAAACACCATAAAGTTTTTGCAAATGCACACAGGCCGCACTCACATTGAGCGAAAACAGGCCTAGAAGCTGAATGAAAATTAGCTTTCGAAACATTAAAACCCCAAGCTTATTTTAAGTTGATTGCTATAGATTTCCAAAAGGGCCAGTTTTACCTAGGAGAAGCGATGAAAGGCCTTTAATGACGCAGACTTAAGAGGCTCTCGGAATGAAAAGGGATATGAATATCTCGGATATATGGCTATAATTTTGCCAATTGAATATTCACTAAAGCGCTTGGCGCTAAGGAAGGCAATATGAAATTTTTAGTATTCTCATCGCTACTCGTTCTATCAGTTGGTGCACAAGCTGCATGTGTTTCTAAGTATGTTCAGGAAGGTTCGACACTTGCTTGGACGGCGTTTAAAACTCCTAAAAAAGTTGGAGTAGGGGCCAAGTTCGACAAGTTCACAATCACTTCAAAACCTGCGGAATCAATTCAAGCTGCCATCAAAGGTTCAACTTTCACAGTTGATTCATCAAGCGTGAATTCTGGTAACCCTGCTCGTGATAAAAAGATCGTTGATAACTTCTTCACATCAGCTGGCAAGCCAATCAAGATTGAAGGTAAAGTTGAAAAAATCGAGAAAGACACTGCTTCAGTTGCTTTCACAATCAACGGTGTAACAAAATCAGTTCCCATGAAAGTTGCTGTGGTTGAAAAGATGGCGACTCTTACTGGTTCAATCAACGTTATGGACTTCTCAATGTCAAAAGAACTTGCTGCTCTTAATGAAGCTTGTAAAGCTCTCCACGAAGACAAGACTTGGGCAGATGTTGATCTTAAGCTAGACGCTAAATTCGACGTATCTTGTAAGTAATCTATCCGCGAGACAGAGCTTGTGAAACCAATTCATAAGATCTCTGTCTCGCTTTCTGGTCATACACCATACAGGTGATGATCAATTCCTTTATACCGGATTTTAAAAACGGCCCAAGTTGTCTTCTTATTGAATCAGGCGAACCCACAAATTTAGGAAATGAGGCACGAAGTTGGGCCTTATCCATCGGTGATAACGGAGTTAACTTAGCTTCCGCCACCGTCGGTAATGGCATGTTCTTACCAGTCGAGAAGAATTTGGCAAAAGAAACATCTGAAGACATCGCAAGCTCTTCTGCTTCTTCATCAGTCTCAGCACAAATAATATGTGAGGCCATCATCGGAAGTGGTTCTTGTAGAAACTCTGAAGGTCGAAATTCTTCGATGTACATTCGGATAATTTCTCTCGCAGGTAATCCCGAGAAATGCTGAGCAAAGGCGAACGGAAGTCCTCTGTAAGCGGCCAGACGTCCACCAAAATCACTACTACCAAGCATCCAGATCTCTGGCATGTTTACTTGAGTAGGAACTGCTTTAAGGGGAACTTCATCCCTAAAATAACGAATTAAATCCTCCAGCTCTTCAGGGAAATTATCAGCGCTGAGAGAAATGTTTCGACGTAAGGCATGAGTTGCTTTGGATCCCGAGCCAGGAGCACGTCCAAGTCCCATATCAATGCGACCAGGATAGAGGGCCTCCAAAGTCCTGAAAACTTCGGCCATGTGATAAGTCGAGTGATTCGGAAGCATGATACCTCCCGATCCAACTCGAATTGTTTTTGTGGCCCCAGCAATATGCCCGATCAAAACTTCCGGTGATGAGCTGCCGATTCCCTCCATATCATGGTGTTCGGCAACCCAGTATCGCTTAAAACCTAGATCCTCCACAAAGCGGGCGAGGGCCACAGGATGACGGAGACTCTCCGAGGCACTCTCACCCGACAATATAGGACAAAGGTCTAAGACCGAAAGTTTGATGTCACTCATTCTATTTATAGAAGGGATAATCTGTGTATCCTTCTGCACCTTTTGAATAAATCGTTTGAAAATTTGTTTCATTTAACGGAAGTCCTTCAAGTAGTCTCTTTGGAAGGTCCGGATTCGAAATGAACGGAACTCCGAATGAAACCGCATCTGCAAATCCATCATTGATGGCCTTTTCCGCCGCTTCTTTAGTAAATTTTTCGTTGGCGATATAAACACCACCGAAGGCCTTTTTAAGGGCCGGCCCCAAGCTATCAGCACCTTGATATTCACGAGCAAAAATAAAAGCAATTTTTCTTTTACCGAGCTCAGAAGCAAGATAACTAAAAGTTGCAAGTGGATTTGAATCAGTCATGTCGTGAGCATCTCCACGAGGAGCAATGTGAGCACCAACGCGGTCAGGGCCCCAAGCAGAGATAACTGCATCTGTCACTTCCAAATATAAACGTGCGCGATTTTCGATGGAACCACCGTATTGATCAGTTCTTTTGTTAGATCCATCTTGTAAGAATTGATCCAGGAGATATCCATTTGCTCCGTGAATCTCAACACCGTCAAAGCCCGCAAGCTTCGCGTTTTCAGCTCCTTTACGATAGGCCTCAACAATGGCAGGAATCTCACTTGTGAGGAGCGCACGTGGAGTGACATAATTTTTCTGAGGACGAACCAGACTGACATGGCCCGCTGGTGCAATGGCACTTGGAGCAACTGGCAGCTCGCCATTTAAGAACATAGGATCAGAAATTCTTCCTACGTGCCAAAGCTGCATGATAATTCGCCCACCTTTGGCGTGAACTTTTGTCGTGACTTTTTTCCAACCCTCAACCTGAGCTTCAGACCAGATTCCTGGAGTATCAGCATAACCAACACCCATCGGAGTTACAGCAGTTGCTTCTGTAAGAATCAGTCCGGCGGTCGCACGCTGTTCATAATATTCGGCCATCAGGTCATTAGGAATTCGAGTTTCGCCGGCACGTGCCCTGGTTAATGGGGCCATGATAATTCTGTTTGGAAGATTCCAAGCACCAACTTTTAGAGGATTTCCCAGCACTGACATTTTCGCTCACTTGGTTAATTTATGGAGGAGATGGATGGATTTGAACCACCGATTAACAGGTTTGCAAGCTGTTCCCTTGAACTCTCGGGCACATCTCCCATGATTAAATGATACATATTTAAATGCATCAATATCAGATACATTATTCCGGATTGTTTTTAAATGCAACTATAAAAATCACATTTTTGCAAAAACTCATTAACTCATGCTATGATGGCTTCATGGTTGATACACGATTCTCAGTATCTGTTCAAATTATGGTTACCCTGGCCTATCATCAAGATGAAATGATGAACTCAGAGGCCTTGGCAAAAGTCTTGAAGACCAATGCCACCTTCATCCGCAAATTAGTTTCGAATTTAGTTGAGGCCGAATTAGTTGAAAGTTTCCGCGGCAAAGGTGGAGGAATTAAGTTAGGTAAGTCCCCTGCCGAAATTTCATTGAATGATATTTATGTGGCGAGCACGGAGGCCAAACCCTTCATCTCAACTCATAAAAAAACTGTCACTAAGGCCTGTCCTGTTAGTTGTTCCTTTGATGATATTTTCTGCAAAGAAGTGGTCGATGGAATTGAAGGCGTTACTCAGTCCTATCTTTCTAAAAAATACCTGAGCGATCTTCTAAAAAAGGTATCTTGTTCCTAACTCTAAATTTTTTTTAAGGATCACTAAGTATTTTCCCGTAGTCTTACGAATAGCTTAAGGCAAATCGTAGGGTCTATTTCAACGGAGAAGAAATATGCTTAGGGAAAGAAGTCTTAAATTCAAGTTACTCGCCTCATTCGGCACGCTTTCTGTTTTTGTTCTGCTCTTAACTGGTATCAGCTTGCACTCAATGCAGAAAATCAACACTCAGTATGGCCATATTGTGAACGTGACGATGGGCAACCTTCAGTCAGTGGGAACAATCAATGCTCTTGTTAACGAAGCAAACCGCCTGAACCTTCGTGTGTTCATGAGCATGCTTCAAAATGATGTTGAATCACTTAAGCGTAATGCTGGTGAGTATCCAGATCGTAGAGCTGATTTAGAGGAAATCAATAAAAAGTACCGCTCGACTCCATTCGCTGACGGCGAAGAAAAACTTTACGATGCGGTATGGAACGCTTGGAAAGCTTACGACAAACATGCCACAGAATTTTTAACTTACTCAATTCCAGGTCTTACCGATCCAGCAGCAAAAGACAAGGCCGCTGATATCATGAACAATAAAATGCGCCACGCTCGCGGTGACATTGAAACAGCTGTTAACAATCTGATTGCATTCCAGGATAAAGACGCTTCAATGCGCGCGACTTCTGCCACTGAAACATATAAGACATCATTTGGTCTTCTGGTAACAATCGCTCTGTGTATTCTCGGTGGTTCGGTAGTTCTTGGATTCCTAATCTCAAACTACATGAACAAAACACTTTCAGGAATTGCTGACAGAATCCGCGGTTCTGCAGATCAGACATCTCTCGCAAGTCACGAGCTGACTTCTGCCTCTTCTACACTTTCTCAAGGTGCTACAGAGTCTGCCGCATCTCTAGAGGAAACAGTTTCTTCCCTTGAAGAGCTTTCCTCGATGGTAAAACTAAACTCTGATCACGCTAAAGAGGCCAACACTCTTTCAAGAAAGTCACTTGATTCAGCTGAACACGGTGAAAAAGAAATCAGCACTCTTCTTGCGGCCATGTCGAACATGGAAAAGTCTTCTAAGAAGATCGAAGAGATCATTAACGTGATCGATGATATCGCTTTCCAGACAAACCTTCTTGCCCTAAACGCAGCAGTGGAAGCAGCTCGTGCCGGTGAACAAGGTAAGGGCTTTGCGGTGGTAGCGGACGCAGTAAGAAACCTTGCTCAAAGATCTGCTTCAGCTGCTAAAGACATTAACAATCTGATTAAAGAAAACGTAGAAATGACTGAAAACGGAGTTCGCATTGCCGGTACATCAGGTTCTACTCTTAAAGAAATCGTTGAATCTGCTAAAAAGGTCGCTGACCTTAACGCAGAAATCTCTGCCGCTTCTCAAGAACAAGCAAACGGTATTGAGCAAATTTCTAAAGCGATGAACCACTTGGATCAAGCCATTCAAGGTAACGCTTCTTCATCAGAAGAAGTAGCATCATCAGCTTCAGAAATGTCATCTCAGGCAGACTGTTTGATTGGAATGGTGAAAGAGCTTAAATCGTTTGTTGAAGGTGGAACAGCTCCATCAGCTCCAACGACAACAACCACTACGAAAACGCCAACGCATAAAACTCCGAAATTCGGTGGCGGTTCTGGTGGTAGCAAAAATCCAAGTAACGTGATCCCATTCAATACGGATCCGGGCCATGGTGAATCGATTGGTAAGGCCGAAGGCTTCTAAAATAAAAAGGGACTCGCAAGAGTCCCTTTATTTTTTCTAATTAGATGTCTCCTTCAGGAACCGCACATTTCGGAAAATGCCTGCGGATAATTTCTATAATCGTTGTCTGATGTTTCTCTCCACCAGGAAGTTCCGGATCTAAAATAATCGCCACTAGTTGATTACATCTCGGAACAAATCCCGAACCATCTTTTAAAGCGACGGCAACAAGCTCGTCCACGCGTCTCTGATCGAATGGTCCAACACTACCTGTTTCGTAGTAATCATCCAATAATGCCCAAATTGCCAATTGAACATCACCAGCAGTGTAGACTCCGAATCCCCCCGGCGAGGTCTTGCCCACTTTATGCTGATTGATGAGCCAATTTACTTCATCCAGATTCTCCGGGCGATCCACTACTCCGGCAGGAATATTCTCTGATAAAGTAGAAAAGAATTTTGCATTATAAGTTGTATTGTCCTCAATTCGTTTGGCCCAATCAATGCACCAACCAGGGTAAGAACCTTGCAGAAGACCATCATCTTGAACTGAAATATTAAAATAGCTATTGGCACCAGTTAGATGTTGGATCGTCATCGTGCGATCCTGAGCAAAACTAAAAGGTGAAGCAAGGGCAACTAAAAGTCCAAGGCCAAGGTAAAAGTTTTTCATATGGTCCTCCTAATATAATTCGTCTTCCATTGCTAATTCATCTGCCAATTCATCTTCAACGCTGACCGGGATTTCCTTCAATAAATTTGGAAGTTTACTGAAGATACCAGTAAAGGTTCCGACCTTTCGTGAAAGCCATAGGAAGTCTGGTCTCTGAGTTGAAATCCACTCCCCGCCAATGATTTTTCCACTTGAATCAAGATCCAGATAATACTCATAAGTACGTGAACGAGTGATTTGTCGACTTGTTCCCAATACTGGCTCCCAAGTGTTTCTGGTCAAAAGAAAAACGTAATTCACCACGGTTCGTACACGTACCATGCTCACAGTTCCTGGAGCGGATGTCCTTAGTGGTGGTAGATTTCGGCTTCTCACCGTTGAACGAAAGTCATACGCGATGTGGTTCCATACTTCAGAACCGCGATCGATATCAGCAATAAAAGTTGTTCCATCACGGCCAATTTTATTAGCAAGAACCATGTGAAAAGCACCTGCATTCATATCGTGCTGACAGCGATCAGATGTACTAGTTGATGAACCGTTACAACGGCTTCCCATTTGACTATGACCATCAGAGAATTTTTTAGCGTAGTACCAGCTCAAGAGCGCCTTAATATCCGATGAGCCAAATGGAATTTGAATACCATCCGGGTTTGCCAATGTAATTGGCGTAGGTTCATCGTGATTCATCGCCGCTCCTGCCCAACCGTCACATATCCCTTCCCATGTTGGGCGATTGGGACTTGCGTAGTTTGAGATCTCTCTTTTTAGAGGATAATCATAACGTCCTATATATAGGTCCCACTTCTCGGAAGGTGCGAGTGTTCTTAACTGTGCTTGAGTCATCTGAGAGGCCTGGGCCTGCGTAGGAGACACAGTATTGAAGCCAGAAGGTCGGGCCGCATTCCAGCGATAATTGATCCCACCTTTATAGCGGGCCCAATAGTCACTCGACCAATACTTTTGTTTGTCAGCAACTCTTCCAGATAAAGGAAGTGCGGAAAATTCGTAATTAAAATTTGTACTCATGATGACTGGATTTGAAATCCTCTGCCAAGCTCGATCGATTTCGATATTGGGAGAGGCCCAAGCTCCTTGAGCTAAAGCGAGACCTAATAATGCGTATGAGAGTTTCTTCACAAAATGCCTCCTGGTTCATTATGAACTACCAAGAAGGTAAGTAAGACTTTCAGCAGTTGAATAGTCAGGGGAAGTCAAAGCTTCTATTTAAAATTAAAACCGACTAAAATAATGTTTATGAAAATTGAAAACGAAAAATGGAAAGTTAATGGAATCGAGCTCAACGTAGCACAATATGGTCCCAAGGATGGGCCACCCGTTATATTACTGCACGGATTCCCGGAAAACTCTAAGGCCATCATTGAGGCTTTCAAAGACCTTGCAGAAAAAAGTCTACATATCATTGCTCCTGATCAAAGAGGATATGGCGTTTCAGATAAGCCTAAAGAAATTAAAAACTATTCATTAGAAATCCTCACGAAAGACATGGAAGAACTTATTCAAAATATGGGTCTAAAAGATGTCACATTAGTGGGACATGATTGGGGAGGAATGGTCGCCTGGTTTCTCACGAACAGAAGACCCGATCTCGTGAAGAAATTAATCGTAATCAACTCACCCCACTATGAAATTTTTAAAAGAAATTTTCTGATGAATCCTGTGCAGCTCCTTAAGAGCTCATACATCTTTCTCTTTCTTATCCCTAAGCTTCCGGAAATTGTTTTAAACTGGGACAACTTTGCAGTCTTCAAATTCTTCCTTCACCGTAGTGCGCATCCTAAAACAGATCAATTGCAAGAGGCCTGGAAACAAGAAGGCGCCATCACAAGTATGCTCAATTGGTACCGCGCCATGATTTATAATCTTAGACTCCCCTCTAGAAATATTCAGGTTCCAACACTCCTCGTCTGGGGTGAAGATGATGTATTTTTGCAAAAGGAAATGGCCCTTCAGAGTCTTCACTACTGCAATGACGGTAAGGTGAAGTTCATAAAGAATGCGGGTCATTGGGTCCATCATCAAAGAATTGAGGAAATCATAGGAGAACTATGAAAAAGTCGGCCCTGATCACTGGCGCCAACGGTCTTATTGGAACAGAACTTAGCTTAAAATACCTCTCGAAAGGTTACGTTGTTTATGGCGTAGACCTAAGGCCAAATCGAAAAATTGATCATGAGAATTTTGTTTTTCTAAAATGTGATCTCAGTAGTGAAGATTCCATCATTGAGGCCATTTCAAATGTTCAAAAACTTCACGTCCTGATTAACAATGCCGCAGACACTTCACTTACCTTTAAAAAATTTGAAGAAGTTTCATTAGAAGACTGGAACCATGGAATTGCCGTTAATTTAACAAGTTGCTTTTTGATGGCGAAATATGCTCTTCCTTTTTTGAAAGAAACAAAAGGTTCCATTATCAATATCTCTTCCACCCGTCATCTGATGTCAGAACCAAATACTGTCATCTACTCTGCCAGCAAAGGTGGCATACTTTCTCTTACGCATTCTCTTGCTATGACATTAGGAGAATCAGTTCGAGTAAATTGCATCAGTCCAGGATGGATCGCAGACCCAAATGAGAAACTCTCCGACAAAGATCATAAGCAACACCCAGTCGGCAGAGTGGGAGTTCCAAGTGATATTGCGGAACTTGCGTTCTATCTTAGTTCAGAGGCCGCTAGCTTTATTACTGGTCAGGATTTTATAGTTGACGGTGGAATGACGAAGAAAATGATTTACGTCTAGAATCCTGCGATGTTCTTCAGTTTCGGCCACTCCCGCTTCATGAAATAATAATCATGAATGGAGGTACATATGGCACGTTTAACTACTTCAACTGGCTCTCGAGGAGAATCTGCTACGGCCCGAAACAAATCAGGAAATCATCAGGGTAACAGAAGTGGTGCTGTAAGTGGGACTGGCGTTCGCTCATCACGGACCCCAAAACATAAATAGGATTAAAATAAATCCAATTGTCCTGGAACTGTCACTTTTCTAAAATGTTCAGTCGATAGTTCCAGCCTTTTTTTATTGAGGCCCTCTTTATTTGTGTAAAGATGAAACATGGCCCTAATATGTTCTGCATACTTTCCCTCACCTCTCATACGTGTACCGAAATCGGAATTATTCAGCTTCCCACCACGAATCTCTTTGATGCGGTTGAGAACTCTTTCTTTGCGATCCGGAAAGTGTTGTTCAAGCCACTGAATAAAAAGATCATCTAATACATACGGAAGTCTTAAAGGAACCATTCCTGCAAAACTTGCGCCAGCATTGCTAACGGCCTTCAAGATATTAGGCAACTCGTGATCAGTTAAACCGGGAACAATGGGAGCGACCATACTTCCTACCGGTATGCCGGCCTTCGCTAATTCTTCAATTGCCCTTAGTCTTGAAACTGGGTGAGAAGTACGAGGTTCCATGACCTCCGCGACCTTTGGATTTAGTGTTGTTACTGAAATGAAAACACCAACACCATTAATCTCGGCCATGTTTTTAAGAATATCAATGTCTCTCGTTACAAGATGGTTCTTTGTAATGATGGTAAAAGGATTTCGAAACTCTCTCATGACATCCAGACATTTTCTTGTGATCTCTAATTTTCTCTCAATAGGCTGATAGCAATCAGTCACTCCGCTGAAGTTAACGACCTCCGGTTTCCAGGATCGTGACGACAATTTGTTTCTTAAAAGTTCAGGGGCATTGTGCTTAACCAGAATTTTAGTTTCAAAATCCATTCCGGCAGAAAGTCCAAGGTATTCATGCGTTGGTCTAGCGAAGCAATAAACGCATCCGTGCTCACAACCTCTATAAGGATTCACACTAAAGTCAAAGCCCACATCAGGACTATCATTTTGAGTGAGGATACTCTTGGACGGGTCAGCAATAAACTGGGTGCGATAAAGTGGCATTTCATCCTCAGGAGAATGTTGAACATAATCTCCCTCTTCAATCGCCACATGTTCAAATCGATTGAGAGGATTTAATGCAGTCCCGCGCCCTTTTACTTTTTCCGGTCTTTCCATGAAAATAACCATAGCACATGTTTCCGTATTTTTTCCGTATTTTCTTATTGCCTTTGAATTTAGTTTGCTTAGAATAAAAACAGGAGAATTTTATGAGTATGACAAAATATGAAGGAAGCTGCCACTGTGGGAAAGTTCGATTTGAAGTTGATCTAGATCTCGAAAAGGGGTCAGGAAAATGTAATTGTTCATTTTGCGGTAAAGTCCGAAACTGGAGTGCGGCCGTAAAACCTGAGGCCTTCAAACTCTTAACAAGTGAACAAGACCTAGGGCTCTATCAGTTCAACACCAAGGCCAACAGTCATGCTTTTTGCAAGAATTGTGGCGTTCGTACTCATACTAAAGGTTACGTAGAACAAATCGGTGGGCACTTTGTAAGTGTTGCCCTTTGTACTATCGATAACATTTCGCCAGAGGAATTAAGCAAAGTTCCAGTCCAATACATGGATGGGCTCCACAACAACTGGTTTAATCCACCAAAAGAAACAAACTATCTTTAATTGAATTTAATTAGACCGCAGGCAATTCTGGCACCGGAGTCTCCTGCTGGTTGGGATTTAAAGTCATCTGCTTTGGCATGAATAACGACGGATTTTCCAGCAAACTCCTTCAAGTCCTTGGCCTCGTCCTTTTTTAAAATCATCTCCATATGTGCCTCGCCTTTAGCGTTGGCAACGAGATTACCCATGTCACCCATATGACTTTTTTCACTCTTCGGAGAACCGTGCTGCATATTCGTAGGATTGAAGTGATCACCAGCACTTTTATAATCTGGTCCTTCGCACTTTCCTACTTTATGAACGTGGAATCCGTGAGTGCTATTTGGAGTCAATCCTGTAGCATCGGCCGTGATCTTAAGACCTTCAGGTACTGTCTGGAAAATGACTTCGGCTTTTAAGTCCTTCTTCGTAGCAGATGTGAGATCAGCTTCAGCGATATTTTGAGGGGCCTTTGCAGCGATGGCCACATTGATGACAAGTGCAGAAATCAGAAGCAGACGGATGTTGGTGTTCCTCATAAACTCTCCTCTTGAAATAAAAATGGCCATCCTAAGATGACCATTTTTCATCTAGCGCGATTAGTAAGGCTTCCGCCATCCTTTTCGGCCAGATTGGATTCAAGTTTATGCTTTGGTGTTTTTCCGGACAAGCCGAGGTGTTTCTAGACTGGATCCGTTTTGACAAAAAAAAGGGCAGCTCAAGGCCGCCCTTTTCAGTGAGAATTAATCTCTTCTATTTCTTCTTTGATTATCGCGAATCATTTTATCAGCAAGGTGATCACCAAGCTTGATACCGGCCAATACATCTGACGGATAATGTACACCACCGATGACACGGTTAAGAGCGGCCTGATTTCCGGCCTTGATGAATGCAGCCGCGCGCTTTGGAAATTTATTAGCAAGTAGACGAGCAAAGACTCGAGCTACAGTTGCGTGACCACTTGGATATGATTCCGAAGTTTCTTTTGAGATACAAGGTTTAAGATCTCTGTGGCTGTCGTAAGGACGTGGACGGCCATAAAGTTTTTTTGCAAGGTACGCGTTCCCGCCTGCTTCACCATATTGCTTAAGGAAATCAATCGACAGTTCTTCAACTTCAGCGCGAGTTAAAAGATGGCCGAAAAGAGAGCCTAGAGTTGCAGACTCTTGTTGGGCCGCTAGCTGACAATCTTTCTTTGTACGATTCTCTTGATACTTTCTGAGGATCTCTAGGTCTTCGCCTTCAGCAACTGATCCTGGAGCTGGAAATGAGCCAAGGACTCTATCAATTTCAAATGGTGATAAAATGATTAAATCTTTTTCGTTACCTGTCTGAGCTGTTGCTGCAACCGTGAAAACAACACCCAGAATTAATGACAATGCGTACTTCATTTACGTCTCCTTGAATGGGAGACTTAGTTTGAAATACCAAACCCAATGTATCAAGTATAAAGTGAAGAAAAACCTTACATTACCTAATTGTAATGATTAATCATTCACATGATTTAGGATGGCTTCTAGCACCCGCGGCATGAGCTCGCGCAGTGCTTCAACTTCTTGTTTATTAAAATCTTTTAATATACTGGCCTCGAGTTTTTTGTGCTGCTCCAGGATCTTTTTCTGCAGAGTTCGGCCTTTGGTCGTAAGCGTTAAAATCTTCGCGCGTCTATCATTAGGATCGGTTTTCCGTTGAACCAGGCCCTGTTCTTCAAGACCATCAATGAACTTCACCATACTGGCCTTATCGATGTTCATCTCCTGACCTAACTGCAATTGATTGTAATCACCAACACCTGCAAGGATGTGAAGAATGCCTGATTGAGGAGCAGACAATTTATGTTTGGCCAATGTGATTTCTAAAATCGAACGAAGAATCGTACCTGATTTTGAAATTGAGTAACACAACCTTTGTCTAAACAAAGGATGAACAGTTTTAGGAACAGTATCCGGAATTAAAATATTTTTAACCATGAATAGATCGTACTACAAATAGTTTGTGGTGCAAACTAAATTGTGATACTGTGCCGCCAATCGAGGTCAATATGTCACGTGTTCTCTATGTATTATTCTTGTCCGTATTTTCACTAACCACCTTTGCAAATGAACTGGATCTTTCTACCGCTTTGAATGAAGTCGTAGGAGACTCTCCGAACCTTCAAGCTTCTAAGTCCCGCGCGATCGAAGCAGACTGGAAAAAGACCGAGGCCCTGGGTACCGGTTTTCTTCCTAAGCTTCGTGCAAATGGAACTTATCTGACTGATAAGAAATATCAGTTCATTAACGTTTCTCTAGCAGGTGGCCCCCCTACGACCATTCCTCAGATCATTCCAAACTCTCAGTTTAACCTAATTGCTGAACTTCCTCTGTTTAATGGTTTTGTGAGTATGAATCGTCTTAGTGCCGCCCAGAAAAATGCTGAAGCGGCCCAGGAAAGATTTGAATGGGAGACTTTTAGGACCGAAATGAGTGTCACTCTTGCCTTCTACCAGGCCCTTGCCTCTAAGCTTCTGCGAGACGTGGCAATTCAAAACTTGAAAGTTCTGGATGACCATAAAAAACAAGCGGAGCTTTTTAGAAAAGGTGGACTCAGTACAAACTACGATGTCCTTCGCGTAGAAGTGCAGGCATCAAATGCCAAAACTGATCTGGCGGATGCTGAAGACGCAATCATCATTTCACGCCAGAGATTGGCCGAGGTTCTAGGCCATGAAGAAGAAAACAGAGACCTTGCTGGTGATCTTCCTATCCCACAAGAAAACGTCATTAACCAGGACACTGGTAAGTATGCTGATCGAAAAGACATCAAGGCCCTTAAACTAGAAACAGAGGCCCGTAGAAAAGAAGAGACCGCAGAGAATCGCTACTGGATGCCGGAGTTCTCACTTTTCACTCAATATACTTTCTATAACAACCTCACTCTAGGGTTAAATGATTACGATGCTTATCGTAACGCCCGTCAAGTTGGTCTCTTTATGACATGGAACCTATTCGATGGACTTGCTTCTCACTCAAGGGCGCAACAATCCATTCAAAGAAAAGTTCAAACTGAAAAGGCCCTTCGTGCAACAGAACTAGCGGCCAACAAAGACGTAGGGATCTGGTCTCGCAGATATCGTTCTCAATGCCGTATTTATGCTGCCCGAGTGGAAGACATCAAGCGCTCTGAAGAAAGTGTTCGTTTGGCCAAAGAAGGTAAACGTGTTGGTTCAAGAACAGATAGTGAACTTCTGGATGCTGAATTGGATTTATCTCGCTCAAGAGCTGATGCAGTTCGCGCTCAGCTTGCTGCTGCAGAAGCACTTATTAACTTACAACTGGCAGAAGGCCGTCGTTACTAAAAAGACAATATAAAGAGGAAGACTATATGGATAAAAAGAAAAAAGCGATATCGGCGATTGTGGTTGTTGCCGTACTACTTACCGGATACTTCATTTATCACCACATGAAATGGGTCACTACTGACAACGCTCAACTTCAGGCCCACTCAGTAATGATTGCCCCGAAAGTTCCGGGATTCATTCAGGAAGTTAAGGTTGAAGAAGGTCAAAAAGTAGAAAAAGGCGATGTTCTTGCCCTCATCGACCCTAGAGATTATGAAAATGCTTTGGCGATTGCCAGAGGGGAACTTGGTTCAGTTGATGCTCTATTAAGAGAAACCGAAGCAAACTTTCGTCGTCTAAAAGACCTTTTCCAACAAGGTGCAATCTCTCACCAACAATACGACAAGGCCCTTAAAAACTATAACGACGCTAAAGCCAAAGACGATGCTTTAAAAGCTCGTGTGAAACAAGCCGAGCTAAATCTTGAATACACTCGCATTGTGGCCCCTTCAAAGGGTTTCATTGCTAAAAAATCTGTTGAGCTTGGTCAGCTGGCCGCACCTGGAGTTCCCCTATTTGGATTTGTTGATTCAGGTGAACGTTGGGTAACTGCTAACTTCAAAGAAACAGAGATTGCTGATGTTAAAGTAGGCAGTCATGTAGAAATCGAAGTAGATGCGATCCCTGGTAAATCATACACCGGTAAAGTTCAGAGCTTAAGTTCTGCCACTGGTGCAACATTCACACTTCTTCCTCCAGACAATGCGACTGGTAACTTTACCAAAGTCGTTCAACGAGTTCCTGTTAAAATCATCATCGAGAAATTAACTGAAACAGACGTTGAAGAATTACGTGCAGGCCTATCGGCCATCGTGAAGGTTCGCCGTGAGTAATCCTCTCATTGTCTTCGTTGCTGTACTTGCTTCACTACTTGAGATCATTGATACCTCAATTGTGAACGTTGCCCTTCCCACGATGATGGGAAATCTGGGAGCAACATTAGAAGACATTAGTATGGTGGTAACGGGCTATGCGATCGCGAATGCGGTGGTATTGCCACTGTCGGCCTGGCTAGGTGAAAAAATCGGCCGCCGTCGCTATTACCTGGGATGTATCATTCTCTTTACACTGACGTCAGTTGCTTGTGGTCTGGCCCCAAACTTGACGACTTTAACCATCTTCCGAATTCTTCAAGGTCTCGCTGGTGGTGCTCTTCTTCCTACATCTCAGACTCTCATTTATGAGCAATTTCCAAGAGAGAAGGCCGGTATGGCCGGTGCAATCTTCGGAATGAGTGTGATGATTGGGCCAACTCTTGGCCCGGTTATGGGTGGTTACTTAACAGATAATTTTGGATGGAGATCGATCTTCAACATCAATCTACCCCTAGGTCTTCTGGCCCTGTTTGTTGGTTCAACTTGTATCTTTGATCGTGAGTCTCAACCTCATGAGAAAAAAGAGCAAGGTTTTGATGGAGTAGGTTTGGCGCTTCTAACTATGGGAATCGGATGTCTTCAGTATGCTCTTGAGCGTGGTGAAGCAGATGACTGGTTCTCATCTAAACTTATCACTGCCTGCGTGATCATCGCCGCAATTTCCCTTCCTTTATTTGTGATCTGGGAACTACGGGTGAAAAATCCGGTCATCAATGTTCGTCTTTTTAAAGATGGTGTTGTCGCCAATGGCGTAATTCTAATGGGCCTATTGGGCTTCTTCCTCTACGCCCTGGTGTTTGTTCTACCAGTATTTGTCGATACTGTTTTCCACTATACGGCCACACAAACGGGACTCTTATTCATTCCTGGTTCACTCCTCACTGCGGCCCTCATGCCACTGGTGGGTAAGGCGATGATGAGCGGTATTAATCCTAAGAAACTCATCTTTATTGGGATCAGCTGTATTATTATCTGTTGTTACTTATTAACTCTCCTGTCACCTTTCTCAAATCAGGACGACATCTTGGCGATCCTGTTTGTTCGAGGTGTGGCAATGGCATTCTTGTTTGTTCCGATCAACTCTTCCATCATCAGTCAGTTTGAAGGGATAAATATGGGCCAGGTCTCTGGTCTCTTAAATCTTTTCCGACAAATTGGTGGTTCAGTGGGAATCGCCTTGGTGGGCACACTTATGGCGAGTCGTGGACACCAAAATTACCTGGATCTCGCTTCTAAGGTGTCCCTTTTGAATCCTGCCACCCAGCAGGCCTATTTAAGTACCCTGAATGGATTTATGAGTAAGGCCGGAGTTGGATTTTCTGATGCTCATCATGCAACACTTAAAGCACTGGCCGGAAGGATTCACAGTCAGGTCTTCGTGATGAATTTCATTCAGCTCATCTGGATCATTCTGATCGTGTTCGCGTTTGCTTATATACCGCTATATTTAATTAAGTTCAGAAAGAAATCTCAGGTCGTTGATTCGCACTAGATTAAGAGTTCTGGCACCAAAAATGCCGGAACTTAATTTAAGAATTCTTGGTCTTGGTGAAATTCCAATATGCTTCACAAGGGCATATTTCGTGAGCGCACACTAGGTTCCTTTTTCCTAACTCTGCAAACAGAATGTGCTTCTTTTGATTCGTACAAGGATAACTCACCATTCCGTCCGGATGAATGATGAGTGCATTCATCTGACATTTCCAACCTTTGAACCGATTCATATTTTTGGAGGAAAATTCCATCTGATTGATTTCAATTTTTGTTCCCGCTTCTGTTGTTACAGGAATGACCTCCGGATACTTTAATCGCTTCACACGTTTTTCTTGTTCAGAAAGAAAGCTTAGAGTTTCTGCCTGATATTCAAAATACTCGGCCGAACCGCTCGATCGATCAACCAATTTAGCGAATGTTATCGGAAGAGTTTCTAGACCAAGTTCAAAATATTTATCGGCGGCCTCTTTAAGTTTTGAAAGATACTTAAGCTCGTTGTGAACTAGAAAAATGATGTTCATATTGAAATCATTCTTCAAGGCCTCAATCTTTTTGAAAAAGTTTTTTTGAGAGTATTCCACATGGTAACTCAGAACAATTTCAATTTTATCTTTATAAGGTAAAAGAGGTCTCCAAAACTCAACTGTGGGTTGAAAGTTGGTAATGACATCAATTTTTGTGACATGATTCATCTCATACAGAGACTTGATCAAATGGTGAAATTCCGGATGGAGGGTCGGCTCCCCTCCTAGCAAAGTCATCTCAACAGGTTCTTTGATGTTCTTAATTTTCGTAAGAACGATCTTCATCACCTCTGAGTAGTTCGTTGATGATTCATAAGGGTTGAAATAACAGTAGCTACATTTGAACTGGCAATGGGTCACCAGCTCCCAGGACAAAGTGAGAGGACTGCCTTTCCCTACGGATACAATCTTCTCATTGTTATAGATCATTTTGGTAAAACGACGGTAAACGTCGATCCTTTACCTTCAACACTTTCTAAATTTATGACCCCACCATGGCCTTCGACAATTTTTTTGGTGATATAAAGACCGAGTCCAAGACCTTCTATGGGCCCATGCTCCGAGCCTCTCTCATATTGCTCAAAAATGACCTGTTGATCTTTAGGACTGACCCCATAACCATGATCTGTCACGGAGAAAACAACACTTTCTGGCCTTCCTTCAAGTGTGACGAGAAAAGGTTTGCCATTTCCATAGCGGATAGCATTCGTGAAGAGATTATTCATCACTTGTTCAATTCTAAAAGCGTCCCAGTTCCCTTTAAAGTCACTTCCTTTGTATTCTACGGCCGGAACACCGGACTCAGAATTTTTAAAGTAGGAATCCATTCGTTCCATGACTTCTTTTAAAAGCACATCAAGATCTGTAGGTTCTTTACGAAAACCCAGTTTACCTAACTGGATTCTAGATACATCTAACATGTCATCAACTAAGCGATTTAAACGATTTACTTGCTTAAAAATCTGCTCATAGAAACGAGTGATCTTCTCTTTCTGGAACACACGGGGATTATCTTTTTCAATGTCTCTTTGAATGATTTGTGCCTGAAGCTTCATGGCAGTGAGTGGAGTCTTAAGTTCATGCGAGGCCACAGATAAGAATTCATCTCTTGATTTAACCGCACTTGATAGATCCAACTCCAGTTTCTTTTCAGTGGTAAAATCCCGAAAAGTGACCGCAATACCATCTTGTAGAGGATAAACCAGAAGCCCAGGAAAGACAGACCAAAGATTTTGTCCAATAATATCTGGCTCTTTCTTATGAGTTAACTGCTTTGCCATTGGATTAAGATACCTAATGGTCCAATCGCGATCAATGTACATAAATGCATAGGGAGAATCTTCCAGATAAGTTCGAAACTCTGTTTCGCTCTGTTTTAATTCTTGTTTAAGGGCGACTTCATCCGTGTTGTCCGAAACGGTGTCAAGAATTCCGCCTACACTTCCGTCTTCCAAACGAATAGGCGAAAAACAAAAAGTATAGAATCTTTCTGTCATGACTCCGTTAGTATTTACCACCATTGGAAGGTTCTCATACATCACGGACTCACCATCCAGACACTTCATAAAAAGCGGATGAATAGTGTCCCAGATTTCTTTCCAGGAATTTTCTGATTTCGTACCAAAGGGCCTCAGGATGCTTATTTCCTAGAATCTCAATACAGCTGTCATTGTAGAATTGAATGAGTTCATCGCCCCAGACGAGGTACATGGCAAATTTATGCTCAACCATCATACCAATAGTCGTAACCAAACTTTGAGGCCAGTATTCGGGATCACCTAATGAAGTTTTCGCCCAATCATAATTGGCAATTCGATAACCCATTTCACCGGCGTGTGAGAGATGCTTGAGACGGGGATTTTTAGTCATAAGAAATGTTAACATAATCCGACAAAAAGAATTAAAATCTTTACCCGACGCTGAAAGACAGTTTTTCCCATCGTTGTTAGTATTATTCATGGGTGAAATCGTAGGACCACTTATTTTTGTTTTATTTGCTGAATTCGGAGTGAAAAGAATGATTCACGCCTTTGATCTCACAGGTCCTCGAACGCCTGCTTATGCGATGCTGGGCTACATTATACTTGCAGCAATGTTTGCCTGTCTGAGCTTCTATCTTTCTTCTAAATTGTTTATTCAGAGCGAAACTTTTCAACTATTGAATTTAATTTTCACCCCCTTACTACTAGGTGTTTTGATGGCCTTGAAAGGAAAGTGGCTCAGAAGAAATGAAGAAGAAATTATTCGACTGGATACATTTTGGTACGGGCTTGTTTTTGGAATTGTATTTGTGATGATTCGTTATCTTGCTCTTCGATCATATGAAATCTAAAATAGATAAAACCTTCTTTCAGGACATACATGTACTTTCTGGTTAAAACCCTCATTTCAGCATTGATCATTGCAACTGTTACGAAACTATCAGAGTCACAGACCATTACTGCAGCATTTTTAAAATCTCTTCCTTTGACCTCCTTACTCGTTTTCTTTTTCATGAAATATGAAGGGAGGACAGACAAAGAGATAGCCGCCATGTCATGGGACATTCTTTATCTAGTCATTCCTTCATTGATTCTTTTTATTGTGCTGCCCTTAATGCTAAACAGAGGACACAACTTTTACATCTCAATGGCTACAGGCGTTTTTGCAATGTCGATAGGATATTTTGTCACAATTAAAGTTATTAGCTAAAAACTTTGATTATGATGAAGTATGCCGGAACTTCCAGAAGTCGAAACATTTCGCCGTCAAATTGATAAAAAATTAAGAGGTAAGACCATAACGGACGTGCATGTACGTCCGGATAAATTGATTTTTGCAGGCAAGTCTCAAGCTTTTGTAAAAAAGGCATTCATAGGAGCAAAGATCACCAAATGTCTTCGAAAAGGAAAATACATTTGGTTTGAGATGAATAAAGAAATTTTACCTGTTTTTCATCTTGGCATGACGGGATCTTACATCATTAGCGATACTCTTCCTGATAAATCCATGAAGTCAGTCAAACTTGTACTTGAAATGAGTGACGGAACAATTCTTACCTACAAAGATCCTCGCCGCTTTGGAAGAATATTTCTCCTGAAAGAACCTTTGGAACATCGACCCCTTTCTCATCTCGGTCCCGATGTTATGAATGAACTTCCTACAGTGGCACAAATTAAATCCATCTTAGGAAAGCGCAAAGCGCCAATTAAAGCTGTTCTCCTCGATCAAAGTGTTTTTGCAGGCATTGGGAATTGGATGGCAGATGAAATTCTCTTTCAGAGTCAACTCGACCCTCACCGCCTGGCCCAATCACTTTCTCCAGCAGAAGTAAAACGCCTTCATTCCAAAATCAACTCGGTCACTCAATTCTCTGTAAAGGTTGGAGCCGATGATGAAAAATATCCTGATGATTGGTTGTTTCACAGGAGATGGGGAAAAAAATCAGGAGTTACTTCGAAAGGTCACCTGATTAAGCATGAGACCGTTGCTGGTAGAACAACTGCCTGGGTTCCTGGCATCCAGAAGTAAAGAAACCGCACCGCTTCAACTCAAAATTAATTTTGAAAGTTAATTAAAACCTGCTATCAAACTTCTCCAATTTTCTCATGGAGATTTATGCTTAGAATTATCTTTTGTCTTTTCATGATCAGTGTACAGGCCCATGCCAGTAATAAAGTCATTTATGGTCAGGACAATCGCAATGAAGTTTATAACTATACGAACCAAAGCATTGTAGAGCTTTCTAAATCTACAGTTGCTTTGGTCAAAAAAAACGAAATGTCTTGGGACGGAACCTACTATCGAATTCCTTTGAAGTCTTACGGATCGGCCCTTCAACTCTGTTCCAATGAAAAATTCTACGAACAGCCAACGGCCGCCTTTTGTTCAGGATTTCTCATCGCTCCTAACAAAATTGTTACTGCCGGCCACTGTATCACGAGCAAAAAAGACTGCGATAATACTGTCTTCATTTTTAACTATCGTTTAGTTGATAAAACGAACTTCTATTCAGGATTTAAAAACATCTACACATGTAAAAGGGTCCTTGGACAGCAACTTCAAAAAGGTGGAGTTGATTTTGCGGTCATTGAATTAGATGAAGATGTAGAAGGTATCGCTCCCTTGAAGCTTGCTCAAAGCATGGATAATCTTTCGGCAAACGATTCTGTTTTTACCATCGGTCATCCTGCCGGACTTCCAACAAAAATCACAGACAACGCCAAAGTAAGATCGGTTAACCGTAACGACGGTTTCTTCGTCACAACACTTGATACTTTCGGTGGTAATTCAGGCTCACCGGTGTTTAATGCTAAAACTCAAGAGGTTGAAGGGATTCTGGTTCGAGGCGATACTGATTACGTAGTTGCCGGAAGCTGCCGACGCGAAAATCGCATTAATGAGTCGGCCGGTAGAGGTGAGACCGCTGTTGCCATTTCTCATATTCACGAAGGTGGACTATTTGGCGATGGTTCAAAAATCGCTGATGACGAAAACTTCCGCTACATCTGGTTTAGCAGATTCCAAACTTGTAACGAATTTCAGGGTGTTCGTTTTACTAGAGAAGTTGAAGAAAGCTACTGTCCGGTTGAATAATTAAAATGGCCCGAGTGTTAGACTCGGGCCAATTCATTTAATCTATCTTTTTACATTCCAGTCGTTCCACCTGTAGTTCCGCCAGTTGTACCACCCGTAGTTCCACCAGTTGTACCACCCGTTGTTCCGCCAGTTGTGCCACCTGTAGTTCCGCCGGTTGTACCACCTGTAGTTCCACCAGTTGTGCCACCCGTAGTTCCACCAGTAGTGCCACCCGTAGTTCCACCAGTAGTGCCACCCGTAGTTCCGCCAGTTGTGCCACCCGTAGTTCCGCCAGTTGTGCCACCTGTAGTTCCACCAGTTGTGCCACCGGTAGTTCCACCCGTTGTACCACCGGTCGTGCCTCCAGTTGTTCCATTATCAATCACGTCTGGGGCCTGGAAGACCTTACAAGAAATAGGAACCGTTAGATTATTTGGATCAGTTGTATTGTTCTGATAGGTCGGTGGAAGTGGCACATCAGCATTCGCACCATGAACCATTAAAACAAAATCCTGTCCTGCAGGAATCGATTGGCGAAGCTCATCAAGCGGGTACTCTCGCTCATAAGTATAGTCTCTACCTGACGGGAAAGAGCCATCTGGCAAATTAAATGGAAGAACTCTTGGGCCCACTGCTTGTTCAACCTCCACTGGGTCGAGAACACCATCTTGGTTTGTATCATTTTCCGCAAGTGTTGGACATTTATCTGCAACGTGAGCGTACTGCTGGTGTTCAACAGGATCAACGTTTCCACACTCCCAATCCATAATAAAAATATTTTTTTCTACTTTGGTTTGACTCGCATTAATCACCACAGAATTATTAATGACCGTATTTAGAATGATAGTCTGGCCCGTATCAACCGGCCCTTCCGCTTCAGATTGTTGTTCATTTTGAGGTGTAGTGCTTGATGAATCATCGTCATCAGAACCACAGGCACCAAGGGCCAAAAGGCCAACAACAAGAAGGATGTTGAGAGTTTTAGACTTGATAAAACGCATTGAGTGCATACGAGCTCCTTGTTAAAATAAGACCCGCTTATTTTTGCAAAGGAGTGGCCAGAAAATTTCGCGAAGGGAGAATCAGAAAATAAACATTTTAGTGAAATTCACTCGACTTTTAATGGATATTCGCCCCGTTTGGCATAGGTAGGAAATGCACCAACAGAAGTCATTTCATATAAAACCAATCTAGAAATAGTGAATTTCCCGAAGTCTGTATTTTTATGAGGAGAGAGAAGATCACTGACCTCACGGTGATTTCTTAAACGGACTACAGGTAAGTAAGGTTTAAATTCACTTTCTGGTTGAATCTTCAAGGTTTCAACAATTCTGTCAAAGAGGGCCCGAACTTCTTTTGAATTTTGAACACCAACCCATAAGAGTCTTGCCTTTTTAGGTTCTGGATAGGCCGACATCCCCTCAAACTTCAGGGTAAAAATTGAAGTCTCCTCCGCGATTTGCCTTAAGAGATTATCCTCCATTTCCTCCAGACCAATGAGAGGAACAAAACGCTGATCCTCTGGAAGCCATTGAAATTCAAAATTCTTCCCCTTACTGAGGTTCACCTTCAGTTTTTTAAGATCCAACTTCAATTCACTTACATCGAGACCTAAAAAGAATTTCATAAAGACCTCACTGTAAGAGCTTATGAGATTCTAATCCCTACAGCACCATAATATTTAGTAGCTCGTTAATATCGGGTTTGATAAAAAATAAGGATCATTTAATTGATGAAGGACAAATATGAGTAAAGACTTCAAACCGTTTATCTCTCACACTGAAAAGCTTAAGGAATTTACCCTGGGCCCCATTCTCATGGGAGTTTTTTTGGGAATTCTATTTGGTGCTTCATCCCTTTATCTCGCTCTTAAAGTGGGTATGACGGTTTCTGCTTCCATTCCGGTAGCGGTTCTGTCCATCACGCTCTTCAAAGGTATTTCGAAAATGTTTGGTTTTCGTCATGCCACAATTCTTGAAAATAATATGGTTCAAACCACGGGCTCGGCCGGTGAATCCATCGCCTTCGGTGTTGCGGTCACCATGCCGGCCCTTTTAATTTTAGGCTATGATCTTGATGTTGGTCGCATCATGACGGTTTCAATCCTGGGTGGTCTTCTTGGGGTTCTTATGATGATCCCTCTTCGCCAGGCGCTCATTGTGAAGGAACACGGGAAACTCATTTATCCGGAAGGAACGGCCTGTGCGGAAGTACTGATTGTCGGTGAAAAAGGTGGCTCATCTGGAAAAATCGTTTTCGGTGGTTTCTTTTTAGGTCTATTCTACAAATTCTTCAACGTGGGCCTTCGTCTTTGGAAAGACGTTCCTGAAAGAGCATTTAGTTTCTTCAAAGGTTCAGCAGTTGCCGCCGAGGTCTCTCCAGAACTTCTCGGTGTGGGTTACATTATTGGTCTTAGAACCGCTGCCATCATGATGGCCGGTGGTGTTCTATCAAGCTTTGTCCTTATTCCTATGATCTCACTTTTTGGTGGCGCTCTTACAGAACCACTATTCCCGGCAAAAACTCTGATTCGTGATATGGAAATCCACGACATCTGGAGAAACTACGTTCTTTATATCGGAGCTGGTGCGGTTGCGGCCGGAGGGATTATTTCTCTTTTCCAATCACTTCCAACCATCATTCATGGTGCGAAGTCAGGGCTAAAAAGTGTCATGGGTTCAAAAGGTTCAATTGAATCAAAGAACAGAACAGAAGATGATCTTCCTTTTTCATTTGTAGTAATCGGAACAATTCTTATGGTTCTGGGCCTATGGTTTGCGCCTGCCCTTCACATCAATTTATTTTCAGCTCTCCTTATCGTTTTATTCGGCTTTTTATTTGTGACAGTGAGTTCACGTCTTACTGGTGAGATTGGTTCATCTTCAAATCCAATTTCGGGTATGACGGTTGCCACTCTCCTATTGACCTGCCTTGTGTTCTTAGCAGTTGGTTGGATCGGACCTGAACATCGTGTAGGTGCTCTTAGTATTGCGGCAGTTGTTTGTATCGCTGCCTCAAACGGTGGAACAACTTCTCAAGATCTAAAAACCGGATACCTTGTTGGTGCAACTCCTCGTCTTCAGCAATGGGGACTATTGATTGGTGCACTTACTAGTGCTATCGTCATTGGTTATTCGCTTATTCTTCTAAACGATGCTTCGACGGTTTATACGAAGAAAGTTCCTGACTACACTGTGACTGACATGAGTCTTCTAAAAGAGAAGCAAAAAGTTGCGGGTGTTGAAAGTGTTAAAGATCAAAATGAATATTTTGTGCTTCAGGTGACTGAACAATCGAACGCAGAGATGCTTGGTGTTCTTAGTCCTGGAAAATATCTTGTCGATAATGCAGGGAAAGTGACTTATCTCGTGGATCCGGGAATTAACGGATCGGTTAATAAGCGTGATGATGGTACGAGTGTAACGAAATACGAAGCTCCGAAAGCGCGTCTCATGTCTCTTATCATTGATGGTATCCTTACTCAGAAACTTCCTTGGGGACTAGTTCTTCTTGGCGTGGCCCTCGCCATCGTGCTTGAGCTTTGTGGAATATCCGCTCTTCCATTTGCAGTAGGTGTCTATCTTCCTATCTCGGCCTCAACTCCCATTTTTGTGGGTGGCCTTGTTCGCTGGTTAGTTGAAAGAAAAACAAAGGCCCCTGAATCTGAACTTGAGGCCGATACAGGCCCGGGTGTTCTCTTTTCATCAGGCCTCATCGCTGGTGGATCGATTGCCGGAATTCTTCTCGCCGTTACTCAAATTATGCCAGGCGTATCAGACGCTTTGGATTTTTCGGGGAAAATGGGCGGGATGGCGACATCGGATCTATTTGCGACGCTGGTTTTTGGTGGTGCGGCCGTAATTTTATTTGCTGTTGGACGGAAAAAGCCGAAATTATAGGGGCCAAACCCCTCCAGTTTTTTATAGTATCTCGTGTCATTTTTAAACAGGGACAACTATGCAAACCATGATGAAGTATTACAAGGGCTCAATCCTATTGTCCGTTTTGGGAGGCGTGTGCGCTTTCTTTATCGGTCAGTATTATTCGGGCACCGTTGCCGGCGGTCTATCGGCCCTATTTCTAGCAACAGTTCTCAGTGTTCTTGAAATCTCTCTTTCTTTCGACAACGCTGTTGTAAACGCGATCGTTCTTAAGAAGATGACTCCGCTATGGCAGAGACGCTTCCTTACGTGGGGTGTTCTTATCGCAGTATTCGGGATGAGACTTGTCTTCCCTCTACTTCTGGTAGGTGTGGTTGCTCACTTAAATCCAATCGATGCCCTAGTCATGGCCGCAACGAAGCCAGATGAGTACGCACAAATCATGCTTTCAGCTCACGTAAGTATCGCGGCCTACGGTGGCGCGTTCCTTATGATGGTTGCTCTTAAGTACTTCTTCGAAGAAGGTAAAGACGTTCACTGGATCAGCATTATCGAAGCTCCAATTGCTAAACTTGGCCGTATGGAAGCAGTTGAAATCGGTGTGACCCTAATCACTCTTTATGTTTTCTCTGGTTTCCAGGTTGAACACGATAAGATGACTTTCTTAATCAGCGGCGTTTGGGGGATTGTAACCTATATCGCAGTTGATGGAATTGGTGCTTTCCTTCAGTCTCCTGATGAAACTGAACAACTTGATCTGAATAAAGCAAGTATCGGTATGTTCCTTTACCTTGAAGTACTAGATGCTTCATTCTCATTTGACGGTGTAGTTGGTGCATTCGCGATCACAAACAACCTATTCATTATCATGATCGGCCTTGGTGTTGGCGCCATGTTCGTTCGTAGTATCACAATTATGCTGGTAGATAAGGGAACTCTTAGCGAGTATCGCTACCTGGAGCACGGTGCTTTCTACGCGATTGGTATTCTTGCTGTGATCATGTTTGCAGGTACAATTCAGCACATTCCAGAAGTCATTACTGGTCTACTTGGTGCTGCATTTATCGCATTGTCTCTTCTTTCTTCGATTCGTTGGAACAAGAAACACGCTCACTCTTAAGCTTCCTCATTTGGTGACCCAGTCTGAATCTGGGTCACCAATTATCATCACTTACCAATTAATTTGCTAATACTGGCCTTAAAACAACTCAATCGCTTAGCACGGATTTTTTGAGCATTGGCCGAAGTTTTCGATTTGGCAATTTCTGCGTCTACTCTCTTCAAGGCATCATCTGCATTTTCTTTCAGCGCCACTTTAATCGTTTCAATTCTTTTAGCAAAAGAGTCCTGATCATAAACTTTGCCAACTTCATCAGAGGCGCCTCTCAAAAGAACATCCGCATCGGTGCTATAGCTTTTCAATTCGTTTCCAAGTGCTTTCATCTCTTTATCCAGAAAATCAGAAGAAGAAAATTCTTGGGCAACTTTCTTATAGGAAGTTAGATACTTGTTATAAAGATAAGGATCATTTTTGATCGCACGAAACAGAGGATCTTCCAGGTTAATGATAAAGTCCTTTGAGATTTTCATCTTGTCTCGTCCAATTAATCCAATCTGCTGAGGATTAAAGGGGAACATATGTGTTCCTTTCAATAGATCATCACCATCCTGAGGCATAATTCTCAAAACGGTTTTACCAGTTTTTTTATCTTTTTGAGTAAACCAGAAATACTCATCTGAAATATCACCATTTCGCATGATATGGTTCAAAGACATAAAGCGAAACATCTGATCCACATCCATCTTTTTTGAAAGCTCTGTGAACAGCTCTTCCCCTGATAAGTTCAGAGGAGCGGCGTACACATCTGTCAGGAGTTTTTGCAGCTCAACTTTCTTGGCATCATCAGCAGACCAGCTTAACTCCACACGGTGAGGAGAGGTCTTCTTCTCTGAGTTCAGTGAAGAGAAAGTTTCAGTTTCAGGATCAACCTTCTTGAGCCCCAATTTCTCAGTAACGTTTTCTACGTTATAACGAGAACGTCCAACCGCTTCAACACTGTAGCGATCAGATTGGGCCTCAGACAAAAATTTTACGGGATGGTTATTAACCAAATGAAGACCAGCGCTGACTTTCTTGTTTTCAAGCAGAACACCGCTTTCGTCAATTGGAACGTAAACCACCTTTGCAAATTGAGCACTTAATTTGAAATCCTCTGGAACAAGACCGAAGTTATTCAAGGCACGTTGATAGAAGTTAGTTGCGACGTAACCTTCGTCCATTGTAAGCGGATTGATTCGTGTGGTGCCAGATATGTTCTCAACACCGACAATTGAATTCAACTCGCCTTTCACATTCTCTAATTTTTTTACACGGAGATTTGGAGTTTCGGCCTTCAGAGTGGATTGGCCACCAGGACTGATTTTTCCTTTGAAGACAGATTTATCATCAACAATTAAAACCTTGGATTCAACTTTCTCGCGTTTCGTTGCATCTTCAAGAAAAAGTTTTCCCATGTCTTCTTGTGGAACCACAATGACGACAACATTCTCACCAGGCCTGGCGTATTTTTTTACAAGCTCTTGAGCACGTTCACGAGTTTCTTTCGGAAATCGTTTTTTCTTTTCCTCTTCTTCTTGGGCAGAAACGAGAAAAGAGAGGGCCAAAGAGAGAACTATTAGATGCTTGAAAATCATGCGTTTCCCTGGTTTTGTCCCCTATCTTTTCGTCTTAAACGCAATAATTCATAAGTGCTTGACCATAGGTGATTTCACCGTAATTAAAGGGATTTAATGTCCGATTAAATGACGCACCCAACTCATTGTTTTAACAAGAGATTTGACAGCATTAAAAAAATTTAATACAACTACTGTAATGAAAGTTTTGGCACAGCTAATCACATTCGTAATGATCGTTTTGAGTATCACATTCCTCAAGACATCAATCGACCTTCCTAAGGTCGAGAAACAGCAGTCTGCTGGAATTGAGCTCGTTTTAGATCTTGCTGATGACATGGCCGACCCTGAGGCCGAAGATGACTCAAATGAAATTGAGTTTCATGAAACAGAGTATTTTCTCAGCAGCCAGAAATTTATCTTTCCCCAAGAAGTAGGTACTCATCTCTTCCTGGATGATTACCCAACATTTTTCCATTCCTACATTAACTCCATCTACGTACCTCCCCTTACTCATTCTCTTTCTTAGTTAATCAATTCGTTCGTTTTACATTTGCTTTGAATTTGAAGGAGTTCCTATGTTGGAAGCCATTAATCTTAATGATATTAAAAGTCCGGCCGATGAGGCCCTGGATAATCTGATGAAGGGCAATGAGCGCTTCATGAATAATATGAGAATCAACCGTAACCTTCTTCAACAGGTTCAAGAAACCAAAGAAGGCCAACAACCTTACGCTGTCATTATTAGTTGTATGGATTCGAGAACGTCTCCTGAGCTGATTTTTGACCAAGGTCTCGGTGATATCTTCAGTATCCGAATCGCGGGTAACGTAGTTACTCCGGAGATTATCGGAAGTGCCGAATATGCCTGCAAAGTAGTGGGTTCTAAACTCATTATGGTTCTTGGCCACCACGGATGTGGTGCCGTTAAAGGGGCCCTCGATAACGTTAAACTTGGTCACTTACCGACAATTACAGACCGTATTCAATTTCACGCCTATAAGGGCGCGACAGTTGAAGAAGTAACTGTAAATAACGTCAAGGCCGGAATGCGCACTCTTCACCAGAAGTCAGACATTCTAAATCAATTGGCCAATGATCAGGAAATCAGAATCGTGGGTGGCGTTTATGACATCTCAACAGGTGAAGTTGAATTCATCGGAGATCATCATGAGTGCTAAGCTATCTGGCCTGTTATGCTTTGCTCTTCTAGTCTTGATGGTTGGTTGTGCTTCCCATGAGCCCAACGAAGCAACTTTCGATTCTAGAGACGAAGCTCGGGCCTTTCGCTAATCCTGAAGGGTCACTCTGTGACCCTTAATCCTAAGGAATAGGAATGAACAGTGAGAAAACTTCTTAGTTATCTATTTATATTTGTCATATCCTTCGGCATCGCTTTGCCGAAGGGAGTATGCGCACCGGATGTAGTCGGATTCGGTGAATTCGCCTCAATCGAAACTTTTTTCGATTTAGATAGCGATACATCAGATGACGATAAACCGGACAATAAAGGCCACTGCAAAAAAGCAGACTCGGCCGAGCCATACTTTATTCCAACACGTTTCCAATTTAACGTGAAAACAAATCCTATTTCTTTCTTAGAAAGACTTCCCTCTTTCATCGCCTCTTACTATCAAATCTTCCACGTGCCTCCCTCTCTATAGTCCTCATACTTAATCGTACATTTTTTTGAGCTCAAATTTTAAGTTGGAGGACTTATGTCACACTCTTCATTTGTCGAGTTCCTTGCTTCAAGGAACAAGGATTTTATTAATTTGTTTAACTCTGAATCGGCCATTGGTCTGGTTGATACACTGAGAGGTGGAGAAAAGAAAAAGAACGATAAAAAACACTGTGTCGTTGTTTCTTTCGATCCCCCACTCAATTCACCACCAATTGTATTTAATTGGGGAACCAATGATGTCTGGTATCTGAAAGATGCTGCCATCAATGATGATTTCTTTAATGAGATGGATGAACATGTCGAGAAATCTGAAACTCCTTACGTGATTATTCTGGAAAGACAGGGTCTGGCACATAAGAGAAAGATTCAGCGTTTCATTAAGAACTATCGTGATCAGAAGTTTCGCAATCGTCCAAAAGGCGAAATGCCAAAGTTCATCTTGGCCGAGTACAAAGCACCAATGAGCGGGGTGAAACTCACCGAGCTCGTGGGAGGACCACATGATACATCTCTTTCTTAATGATCTATATAAGAAGAAATTTGTTTTTCTTTGGATGATCCTGTCTTTCAAGGCCGGTTACTTAAATGCGGCCGGATTTCTGGCCACGGGGAAATTTGTTTCTCACGTAACGGGATTCGGAACGCAAATGGGTGTTTCAATGGCACACGAAGATTACTACTTTGGGGCAGAGCTTTTGATTATCCCGCTGGCGTTTATTTTTGGTTCGATGATTCCGGCCCTGATCTTAGACAGAAACTATGACGACAGGAAGATTCCGCCCTATCCGGCCGTTCAGTTTCTTATAACAATGCTCCTAGGTGTGATCTTCTTTCTCGGCACAAGTGGCTGGTTCGGAGACTTTAGTACTCCAACAGATGATTTACATGACATCATACTGATCGGGCTCCTGTGTCTAGTGTGCGGGATGAAGAATGGTCTAACGACTTGGGCGACCTATGGAAAGATTAGAACGACTCACTTAACGGGTCTGGCGACAGATATTGGTCTACACTTACCGAAGATTTTCCGTGGAGGAATTAGAAGCAGATTTCCAGAACAAAGAAGAGTCAATACGGTAAGAATCGCAACGTTCGTAAGTTTTACAGTTGGGTCTCTGGTAGCTGCCTTTATCTTTCCGAAATACGACTTTTACGGGTTTATTTTCCCTTTCATTTTATCGGTTGGATTACTGGCAGTGTCTTTCGTTAATTATAATGAGGCCAAACGCGAGCATACTGTGGGTGATGAAAAAACCAAAGTGGCCTAGGATAAAGGCCCGAAAGGGCCTTTTCTTACTGTCTAAAGTTTTGACAGCGCTGTAGAGATTACAGGCCTGTACCATCTGGTTCCCGAAATAAGGTATTTTTAACCAAAATATTTCAAGGGAACACTTATGTTAAAGACATCAGCTTTATTAGGAATGGCTCTTTTAAGCTCACAATCATTTGCCGTAGATGATTTCAAAGTTTTAGAGATCAAGGCCTCTAATCCAGCAAACATTAAAGTGAATTTTAGAGTTGATAACCCAACCTCAAAGACGAGACCAAATCTTTCAGGGATTTCACCGCTTAAAATTGATAAGATTCTTATAAAAGAAAACAATACTCCTATCTCTACTGCCGAAGGTTCGAAAGCGGCCTTCGTAACTTGTTCAAGCTGCTCTACGAACATCATTCACATGTCACTAGATTACTCTGACTCGGTTAGAGATCAGTATTATACGCTGGTGAACAGTGCCTTAGACTTTATCAACAAAATGAGCATCGCTCCCGGCGCGACTTTCGTTCGCGTAAGCTTCTTCGCGGGAGACAATATGCTTTATAATCCTAAGGGATATCAAAACTACTACTTCGATCTGGCGACCATGAAAGACATCCTTAAAAGTTATACTTGTAATGACTTTACTTTGGATGGTGCTAAGAACGGAACAACCCTTTGTAACAGTGATAACTCAACAAGACTTAACTCTGCCGTATTTGATAACATTGCCGCACTTGAAGGCGCGAAAATGGAATTCGATAAAAAGTTTGCAAACCCGTCTTACACGTCAGTAATCATCTCAGATGGTAAGAACTTTGATGACGGTGTCTCTATTGAAACGGTGGCGAACTCAGTAAGAGCTTTCCGTGAAAAACAAGGTCGCGTGTTCGCAGTTGCCATGAACTCAAGAGAAAGTGACGTGAATTACTTCACAAAAATTCAGCCAGACAAGATTTATAAATTCAAAAATCTGAGTAAATTGTCAGGTAAGTTGGTTGAAGTTTTCGAAGACCTGAACAATGCTCTACCGGTGTACTACAGCCTTCGTATCTGTTCAGCTCGTCGAGGTGGTCTGGTAAACTTAAACATTTCATCTAAATCGTACAACCTGGAGACGACTTTATCACAAATCGATGCAACAAACTTCAAAGGTGGCTGTAGCATTGAAAATGATAACCAGTGGAATTTTTAATCACTGAGTAGATGGTAGTCTAAAACTTTAGAATCAAAGCGAAGCCAGGGGTGCACGGTCCAGTAAAACAAAGGTTTTTCTGGGAAGGCCCCCCTGGCCTTTTTAATTATCTCTCTGGCCAGTCCCATTTTTCTATAATCTGGGTCTACCGAAAGATTAAATAAGAACATCCCACTCTCCGAAACTCCCACAATCGCAGTCGCCAAAATGTTTTCATCATCTCTAACAAAGAAATGATAATGTGGAGTTTCAAGAGTTAACACAAAAGGTAAAAACCGTTTAATAAAGGGTAAGACCTCTGAATTGTGACGGACCTGATGTCTCCAATAGATTCCTTTTGAAATTGCTTTTCCTAATTCTTCAAAGGTCGCCTCTTCTTGCTGGTGAAGAGGCCCAAACATGCAAATTTTAAAACTTTGTTTAGTAGGTTTATCTGTCGGACCTATGATATTTCGTATACCAAAATGGGTTGAAAGCATTGGTTCCGGGAATCCTGGGATTTCAAACTTACCACTGGGATTTTTAAAATCTCCAAATACCTCATTCCAGTATTGCTCAATCATACCAATCTCAACTGTAGATTTTTGAAACCTGAAAATGACAATGAGTAATGATCCCTAACCGATTCAATATCCGAATCGATCTCAAAGGCCGGGATCACTTTAAATAATTCTTCAAACAGTGTCTTCATTTCCATACGAGCAAGCTTTGCTCCAATACAGTAGTGAGGTCCATGTCCGTAAGCGAAGTTAGGCACTTTGCGATGAATATTTAATTCTTCTGGGAACTGATCAAGAGGAAGATCACGATTAATGGCATGAGTGGAGATAAACATAACGTCCCCAGGAAGAATGGACTGACTTCCCACTTGCGTAGCTTTGCGTGCCACTCTGAAAATGAAGGTAACCGCGGGATCAATTCTCTTACATTCTTCAAGCATTTGTGGAACCAATGCGACATTATCTCTTACCTCTTGTTGAACCTTTGGGTTTGTTGCCAAAAGGAACATGATGTTACTAATTTGATCGGTAGTAGTGGCCATGCCTGCAACCAGCATCATGATTAACTGAGATATTACTTCGTCATTTGTTAGCTTTAGCATCGGCTGGGCCCGAAGAGTAATTGAAACGTAATCTTCTCCAGGATTCTGCCGTCTTTCTTCAATAAGTTTTGTAAAATATGTTTTAAGTGAAAGAGCGGCCGAGTTTACTTCAATGCCGTCTTCATTTCTATATTGAGAGGCCCCGCCAAAAAATCCAGTCATCGTATTGGACCATTGAAGGAACTGAGCTCGATCTTCATCCGGAATACTAAATAAGTCAGCAAGAACAACTGATGGTAGTTTTTTAGCAACCGTTTCTACGAAATCAAAATGTGACTTACCTTTTATATCGTTAACGAGACCCTTTACAGTTGTCTGCAATTTAGCAGTGAACTTCTCAAGAATATGGTCTTCGAAACCGCCGGCGGCGAGTTTTCTCATGTTGGAGTGGGTACTATCATCACTCATCACCATCATTTTCTTAACGACACCGAAAAAATCCCCTATTAGACGTAAATCAAGATTGGGCATTCGAGAGATAAAAAATGGGCCACGGTCTGCACTATAGTCCTCGCTGGTTAGGATTTCTTTTGCATGATGGGCCTTTGTAATCACATGGAAGTTGCCCTTTTCCCAAAAGTAGACTTCACCATAGCTACGGATGTAGTTACTGAATGCATCTGGAAATTCTGCAGTAGACGCTTGTTTTTTAAAGTCTAAAAATGATTGGCCCGTTTTAGTGATCTTCATAGGTCTCCCTTTTGGATGACCCATTCATATCGAATTCACTTAAATAGATATATTCTATGAAATATATAGGAACTATAGGTGAACATCTATACTATTTGATTTTATCGATAACTTTTGGAACTTTTCAAAAGGCATTGTGAGAATCGCCACATCGCGAGAATCAATCTCCGGACAAAGCTTCAGAATCTGATTTTCAGTGATTTCCCAGGGCCTAGGACAGATTCCTCGTGCTTCGAGGAAAAAATCAGGATTAAGCCTTAAAAGCCTCTCAACAAGTAGACCGGCAAGCTTATAAGATTCAGAGTTAGTGATACTCTTACCTTCCAGGCCAAGTGCCTTCTCCACATACCACCATGAAAAGTACACTGCGAGTCCCTCTTCAAGAACATTGGCCGTCATCGAACCGGAAGGTGAAAGAAGATGAATGGACTCATGGGCAAGCTGATAGAGGGCCAGGACTTCAGAGGTTTTTGCCGAATCGGAAAGCTGAATGACGATGTTCTTTTTAGATTTCGGATACCAGATTCGGGGACCAGATTCACAGTACTCAATTCCAAGGATCGTAAAATCCTTATTCCGAGGGCCAAACATCTCCTCAGCGTAGGTCAGCATATCACCTAGTCTTGAAGCAAGAGTCCAGGTAAAGCCATTTGGAATTTCCGTGGCGGTTATTAGTGATTCATTCACCTAATAATTATCCAAAATTTTATTCCGAAGTAAAAGCTAAAGAGGGATTAAGTCCTGATTCTAAGCAAAACAAAAGAAATTTAAATAAGATACAATCGCTTGAAAAAGGGTCGATCTCGTAAAAAACCGTGCATTGGAAATCAGGCTTGGTAAAATTCTAATAACGAGTTAATACATTAAGCTGTATGTTGCACGTTTTCTCAAAAGCTTAAAACACTTAAAGGATTAAGTATGAAAGCTTATCTCAAGGCCACACTTGGCTCAATCATGATCAGTGTTCTTGCTACCGGCTGTAATCAAGATTCATCCAACTCAAATTCAGTCTCAACAAACTTCGCAGTAACAGGTTCTGGCCAAAATGCGGTAGCTCAGGGCCAATTTCAAAAGGCCTTTTCTTTTATCATGCCATCAGCAATTGCTCTGACTCCGCCATTACTAGTTGATTCGAACGGAACTCAGGTCGATCTTAATGAGGCCTGGATTGCTTTAAAACACATTCAATTTAAAACTTCAGTATCAGACGATTCAAATGGCAATAGTGTTGCTCACTATAATGGCCCATTTTATATTAATCTTCTGAGTGACCAGCCAGTTTCTTTCGGAGAAATCATTTTACCCCAGGAGGGTCTACGTCGGGTGAAAATGCTTCTACATAAGGGAAATTCAATACCCGCGGATGCACCCGCTGGATTAAGCGGCAAAAGTATTTACTTCAATGCCATGGTAAACTCACAGAATCTTATTTTTGAGGCCGACGAAACCACTGACTTCTCAATAAGTGGTTCCAATGCCGTCGTCCCGGAAAGAGATAAAGATCTTTTAACGGTGATTAGGATGGCAGATCTTTTCAAAAAAATTGATCTTTCAGGGATTAATTCAAATACCACAATTTCATCTTCATCAAGATTTCCGGCGGTAAATCCATGTCCAGAAATTCATCCAAGTGCTTCAGATTTATATACATGTTTTCGTATGGGAATAAGTCAAGAGGCCCGATTCGGAAAAGATGACGGGGATAAAGACCTGGATGCGAACGATGAAGTTGTAAATGAATAAATTGTCACATGCAGAGGCATATACAGATGCCTCTGCATCGACTAAAATTTCTTTGAATGTACAAACTCAGACCCTATCAGCAGGAAGCTGTTGATAATACGATTAAATACTTCCAGAAAAAGCGCGATCCGGCGCTGATTGTGCTTCCTACAGGAGCGGGAAAAAGTCTTGTCATTGCTGAGATGGCCAGAATCGCTCGGGGCCGAGTGATGGTTCTAGCTCACGTAAAAGAGCTGGTTGAACAAAACTACCTCAAATACACGAGCTATGGTTTAGAAGCCGGAATTTTCTCTGCAAGTTTGGGAAAAAAAGATTGGGATCAGAAAGCCATCTTCGGAAGTGTTCAATCTGTTGCCCGAGCACCCGAAGAATTCTTCCAAGGTTTCTCACTTCTCGTCATTGATGAATGCCATCGTGTGGCCGAAGATGGAGACACTCAGTATCAGGAAGTTATTGAACAGCTTCGTAAAAATAATCCAAACATCTGCATCCTTGGGTTGACAGCGACTCCCTATCGATTGGGCCTGGGCTGGATCTATGAATACTCGCATACCGGAGAATTAAAGACCGAACAGCAACGCTTCTTTAAGCAATGTCTGTATGAGTTACCTCTAAGCTACATGATTAAAAACAAGTTTCTGACTCCGCCAGTGAAAGTGGATATTCCAGTGACTTGTTATGATTTCTCAGAACTCTCAGATAAAAACCGTATGTACACGCAGTCTGAGGTGGAAGAACTTTTAAAAAATCAAAAGCGTCTCACTCCCCTGATTGTAAAGAACATCATCGACATCACTGAGCGCTTCAATCGCCAGGGTGTGATGATATTTAGCGCCAGTGTGAAGCACGCCGAAGAAATTCTTTCATATCTTCCAGAGGGCGAAGCACGCCTGGTGGTGGGAGATACTGAAATATCTGAACGAGATGAGATTGTTCAGGAATTCAAAGACAAAAAGTTTAAATACCTTGTTAACGTTTCAGTGTTAACAACTGGTTTTGATGCTCCTCACGTAGATGTAATCGCGATCCTTCGTCCAACGGAATCAAATAGCCTTTATCAGCAAATTGTGGGGCGTGGTCTTCGCCTTGAACCAGGTAAAACAGATTGTTTCATTCTGGATTATACAGGTATGGGACACGACATCTATACGCCGGAGATCAGCGATAAAAGGCCCGCAAAAGAATCAGTGCCTGTATTTGTACCTTGTCCTAAGTGTGGCTTTGAAAACACTTTCTGGGGTCTTACAGACTACGATGGCGACATTATCGAACACTATGGACGCAAATGCCGTGGGGCCGAACATGACGTGGCGACATTAAAGGTCACCCCTTGTGGTTACCGCTTTCGTTATAAACTTTGCCATGCTTGTGGGACTGAGAATGATGTTACGGCCCGGGCCTGTGAAAAATGTGATGCGACTTTGATAGATGCAGATTCAAAGCTTAAACAGGCGAAGCTCTCAAAGAATGCTCATGTACTGACACCGGATAAAATTACCTTTGAAGAACGCTTGGATAAGAACTCAAATCCATATCTGGAAGTTCGATATTACGATGCTGACGCCAAATATCTGAGTGAGGCCCACTTTTTCAGTAACCAATCTTCATTTAAAAAATTTCAAATTAACTTTTTACGTTCGCATTTAAGACGACCAGAACTTTCAACGGCCATGACGACTCCACAGGATGTCATCAAGTATCAGAAACTTCTCCGCCTACCTTCGTTTGTTATTGCTCGTAAGCAAGACAAGTTTTGGAAGATTACGGAAAAGGTGTTTGCTGAGGAACTTTAATTGATACAATTATTTGCACATTTCATAGTGCTCCTATAATATACGGCCCATGATTTCGGATAAAACTCGCTCCCGCTGGGCCATCAGCTGTATGTTCTTCCTTCACGGTCTTTGTTTCTCATCTTGGGGATCGCGAATTCCGGCCATACAAGAAATGCATTCACTTTCTGAGGCGCAACTCGGGACACTTCTTTTAACTCTCCCAGTTGGCTCCATTCTTTCTATGGCACTGGCCGCGGCCTTTGTTTCAAAATTTGGCAGTAAGAAAGTTCTCTTCAGCGCAATTCTCATTTATCCAACACTGCTTGTAACTTTGGGCCTCGCCCAAACTGTTTGGCAGCTCTCAATTTTGTTAGTGCTATTTGGTCTTGCGAGTAATCTGGTGAACATTTCACTTAATACTCAGGCAGTTGAGATCGAGACGATCTACGGTCGCTCAATTATGGCATCAATGCATGGACTTTGGAGTCTGGCAGGATTTGTGGCGGCATTTATCGGTGCCTTCATGATCGAAGGCCAATACGTTCCTTATCAACACTTTCTGTTCATCTTCGCGGCCATCTTCATTATGGCCTTCATGGCGTCATCTAATCTTCTGCCCGATCGGTCGAACAAGTCCGGTACATCAACCAGTCTTTTCAAATTGCCTGAAAAGTCTCTTCTCATCCTAGGAGTTATTTGCTTTCTCTCTATGATCTGTGAAGGCGCGATGTTTGACTGGAGCGGAATCTATTTCAAGAAAGTCGTAAACGCTGAAGGTGGTTGGGTAGGTGCGGGTTACGTGGCATTCATGTCGACTATGGCCGGTACCCGATTCATTGCAGACGGCTTCAGAGAAAAATTTGGTATGAAGAAAACTCTTCTCGTCAGTGGATTTCTCATAGCCACAGGTCTTATGATCTCGGTTATCTTCCCTTACCTTGTACCTTCACTGATTGGGTTTCTTTTAGTGGGCTCTGGAGTTTCAGCGGTAGTTCCAATGGTTCTAAGTGAAGCGGGGAAAACCTCTCCTCTTTCACCAAGTTCCGCCATCGCCTCCGTTTCAACTATTGGCTTTTTTGGATTCCTTCTTGGTCCTCCCCTTATTGGATGGATTGCAGGGGCATCTAGCTTAAGAATCTCATTCACTGTAATTGCGATCATGGGTCTGTCTATTGCAGTCTTGTCTGGAAAGAGAAATTGACAAGTTTTCATGAAACATTCTGATAAGGTCCTCATGGCCGGTTAGAAAGTGACGCTTAAAAACCGTGGCATTTGCCTGTTGACCTTCAAGAACATCAAAATCTTGATGCAAGATCTTGTCCAAAATTTCTAAGCTCTGAATAGCGGTGGTTCTATCGTTTCCATATGAAAACAAGTAGGTCCTTAGGATTGACTTATCCACTGTCAGAGGCTCAATAATAAACCAGACAAATCCTGAGTTCATAAAAAGCGCAAAGGCAAAGGGAAAAATGAAATACATAATATTGATCCCTTTCAAATTTTCTTCATCTCTTGAAGAATTCAAGTCATTCAAAGGAACCATTGTTCTAGAATTATTTCCTCTCCGTTCATTCATTGAAAAATAAGCATTTTCAAAATTACCGAGGATAGAATGATGGGCAAAGGGAAAATGATACGTCTCAAGTAGAGACTCCACCAGGAACTTCCAGTTACTTTTTATTTCAAAATCTCGTTTTTCCAAAAACTCCGATGTTTTAGAAAGAACTGTTATTTCTTCAAAAAATTCCGGTTTCTCACCCGTATAGGCCATTCCACCCAAAGTTATCGAATCCATCGTTAGCAGTCTTAAACTTCCAGGTTTGTAAGGACATATGTGTCCAGTGGAGGATTTAAGGAGTCCTTCCTGATCAAAAGACCACCCATGATAAGAGCAAACGAATTCATCTCCCTTAATCGCTAACCTGGCCCCACGATGAGGACAAGAATTTTTAAAGAACTGTCCTTTGCTATTTTTCAGAAACTCAGACTCTGGTCCGTGTATTTGAAAAGTATTCTTAAGTGCGGCCATTTCTTTGTCGAAAATTTCGAAGGAGTAGTAATTTGAAGTAGGCAGAGAAAAATTTCGAGGTAAATGAGGATCTTCCTTCTGCTTTTTCATATGCTCTAAAAGTCCACTTTTCAACTCGACTAACATGTAAACTCCATGGCCTTATCGAGTCTTTGAACATAATGGCAAAGATTACTTCTTCTCATAAGTTCATGCTTCAGCGGTGATTCAATGGGTTGCTTCAGGATGGTGGCCAAAAAAGAATAGGCTGTTGCATCGAAGACTGAAATTTTGTCCTCAAAAAAATGTTCTTTCTCACCAAGGAGTAAGGAGAGGGCCATTAAGTGTTTAGCGCCTATTTCATAGACCTCGTCTTTTGTATGTCTTCCCATTCCTTGTTCGTATGCTTGTTTCGTAAGGTTTTTCTTTAGATAGGTCAAAAATGGTCTTCCTATTAAGGGCGGAAGTAGAGGTACAAATTCATTTTCAATGACTATATACCCTTCCGGATCAATCCATCTTGAATAAAGCAGAACAAAATAGAGACTTTCCTCGATCATCGTTTTGAATGCCAACGACTGGGCCTTTTGTAGTGGGCACTGAATTTCCAAATGAAAAAGATGATAATTTTTAACGAGATGATCCAAAATATAACTGGAGTCCGCAATTATCTTTCCATCCTCTATAAAGGGCATTTTACCTTTTGGCCCTCTGGAAGGGTTTCTTTCTACATGAACCTTATACGGCAGCTTAGCAAGTTTAAGAAAAAACTCTACCTTGATACAGAATGGGCTCAGACTTGGAAGTTTAAAGGAAGGCGGATATTGATGAAGAACGATCATGGGAAAACCTTTAAAGTGTGAAGTTGCTTTAGAAATAAATGATGAAAAAATTTATAAGACTGGCAGAGTTTTAAATAACCTTTTAGCAATTCTTTCCCAAGCCCCTTGTCTTGAGAGCCATAACGAGAAAGTTGATAGGGAAGATTTCCTAAGAGGCGGCATTCATCTTGAAATTCATCAGTGCTTATATTTTTTTGAAGTAATTCCACCTGCTGAAGAGCAACAGTCATCCCTTGCCCAAACACAGGGTTAAGTGACATAACTGCGTCTCCCAAAACGACCACATTGGAAGGAAGACAAGGCAACAGTCGACGGTGAATGTCTTTCTTCCTGAAGAAATAGGGCCCAGCGCAAGGGACCGCCGACCCAATGATTTTTATAAAGTTATCTGATGGAATCTCCCTGGCCTTCCTTAAAAAGTCACTTAGCTCCCTACATTCACTATACTCATGTTCATACTCAATCAATGTAACTATGATTTTCCCATCTTCAATCGGACTAATCACACCCCCCATTCGATTAACTGAAGGATCTATTTGATAATAATACTGGCCCGTCTCATTAAGGTTCAGGTCGTTACGGAAAAATACATAACTCCGGTAAGTCAGATTAATCTCTTGTTTTTCAGACGGAACATCCAATTGCAAAAAACGATCAAGAGGAAGATTTTGACCTCCTGCTATGACAATAAGGTCTCCCTGTAATTGACTTAGATAACTTACTTTACCCTTAATAAACTCAACGTTATTTTCTGTGATCATGCATCTCATGGTTCTCGCAAGAAGGAGTCGGCTCATTGAGAGGGCCCGCACTGATGAAGCATATCTTGGAAACTCTCCATCATGATTTTCCCACTGGGTATCAAGTGACCAGTCAATCTCTGGGCAACCGGCCTTACTAAGTCGTTCTTTAATTCCTGGAAAAATTCTCTCCAACGCTTCTTGACCGGCCTGAAGCAAAACATGCAGATGAAAGGACTGAGCGGGGATGTCCCCTTCAATGACTCTGACCAAATCAAATCTTTTAGCAAGAACTTTGGCAGCAGCAATTCCAGCAAAGCCACTCCCTACAATTACCGCAGTTTTCATATAATTCCTTCCATAACAGTATGAAGTCTAAACAGATCATTCAGACCGGAAACATAGGATTTAATATCGAAAGTTTTCACGTCCAGAATGCGATTTGACAGCTTCGTGAGCTTCTCCTCTAATTCATCCATCAACTCAGTCATAGCGATTTCAATACCCATGGGATGAAAAAACATTTCATTGGTCACATCTCCTTCGCCCTTTTCACGCTTATATGTGGCAAGAAGATTTCCAATTCGCCCCACTCTTTGGCCATCGATGAATATCTCTCTCATTTTACCCAACTCTTGAATTGTAAGATCGCTGGAGGCCATTAAATCAATCATTCCAGCGGCCACCATACCCATGTTATAAGGACCAAATAATTTCCCCTCTGAGAGGTTTCTAATTGAAGGCCGAGCTGTCATCATCTCTGAATATTGATTGGCCAGAAAAACATGCTTTATGTCGAAATTTAAAACGTCACGAAATTCGTTATAGCGAGGGAAGCGGGCCAGAGTCTCTCGCATTTCACGGAAGAGATGTATAACCAAGTCATGAGTGGGACTAATCTGATCTGGATAATAGACATCCATGAGATTTAAGCGGTACAGATCCTTTAAAAGTTTTGGATTATAAAAAGAAGGATTATCGGCCAGATCATCATAAATTGTGATGATTGTCCCTAAGCAAAATTTTGCATAGAGAACATCATCTATTTTATCCTCATCCGCTGAACTCAGAGTTGTATCTTTGTAGCCTTTTACTAAAAACTCGGTAAAGAGTCTCGAATCTCGATGGTTGAAGATCTTTTGGTATTTTTGGATCAATAGTTGAATTTTATTGTCCATAAATCACGTCACGAATTTTTAAAAGCTGATTAGACTTAGGATGTAAAGTCACAAGAGGACGATATTCAATTTGGGAATCGAAAATCCCAAACTGAACTCTTTCACAAAAGCACTTAATGATGATTTCTGCCTCCATGTAGGCCACCTTTTCCCCAATGCAATTCTTCGGCCCCAGACCAAAAGGAAGAAAAGACTTCACGTTTGCTTGAAATCTCTCAGGAGAAAATGTCCCGGGGTTCGAGTGAAACTTGGGGTGATGGTGAATCTGTTTAATCCCTATCAGGACCTGATCACCTTTATTAATTTTTACTCCGTTCAAATTAGTCCCCTTACTCGCCTCCCTTGCAAGCATATAGGCAGGAGGAAAAAGCCTAAGCGCCTCCATATAAACATGATGAGCAATCTCCTCATCACCTTCTTTAATTTGCCTCATATATTGGGGATGATTTGCAAGCAAGAGAAATGTAAAGGCCAAAGAAGAGGCGGTAGTTTCATGGCCCGCGAACAAGAATGTCATACATTGGTCAATTAATGTTTCATCCTCAAAAAATATCTTGTGTACATTCGTAGTTGTTGGAAGTTTATTCTTCAAAGTATTTTGTATTTTAGAGCGTAAAGACTTTCTCAATCTTCTAATTAACAAATTGGTGGGTGTCGGAATGATCAGTGGAAGCGGCAACATAGAAACCATTCTATTTCCACAAAGCTGATTAAGGGTCTTATATTCTGAGACAATGTCCTGGGCACCCTGTTTAATGTCTATTCCTAAAAACATTCCGAAAGCATTACGTAAAACCAAATCTGCCATAAAGTCGGATATATCGATAAAGGACCCCGGTCGGAGGTTTTCAATGGCTTCATTTGTATTTTTTAAAACGATCTTCTTCATTTCTTCCATGTTCGATGGAAGTAGCATTGGTCTGACCTTACGGCGGTTTAATCTAGACTCATCACCGTTTAACTGAACCAACCCTTTGTCGCCAGTGATTGGCTTGATTCGATCGAAGATAGATCTGTTTTGAACAAAAACCTCCGACTCGGAAATCAAAATCTTTTGCGCCAGATCGGGGTCAAAAATCAAGTGAAAGATCTTAGGGCCTATTCTAACCGTTTGAATGTCTTGCAGGCCTTCAGTGAAGCATTCATCCAAAAAAAGAACGGGATTTTTCATGAATTTCTTTAAATTGGTAAAACTTTTCATAGGATAGTTTTAACAACCAAGACAGTTGACTAAAAGTGAATTAATGTCATACTTTATTAACCTATGGATATAGATCGAATTCGCTACTTTAATGTCTTTGCAGAAACTGGATCCTTAGTCAGGGCCTCAGAGGTCCTGCATATTTCACAACCTGCCTTGTCAAAGGCGCTCAAACAACTTGAATCAGAATTAGGAATGAAGCTCATAGAGCCTGAAGGTCGAGGACTGAAACTCACAGCTTCGGGACTTGCCCTGAGAGCAGAAACCAAGGGTCTTCTCACTCAATGGCTGCAAGTGGGAGAAAAGGTTCGTCGCAAGGAAATTGCCGAACCAACCCGAATTGGAACATTCGAAGTCTTCTCCACTTATTTCTTAAAGCATTTAGCTAATACCGTGGATTTCAAAAATTTGGAACTTTTTGAGTTACGTCCCGGGAAGATGGAAGACGCTCTATTAAAAAATGAAATTGATATTGGAATAACGTATTTACCTATTCCTAAAGCGGGACTTGATCTGACTGAAGTTACAAAAGTGAAGATGGCCGTTTATGGCAGAAAGGAACTACTTAATAAGTCGCTTAACGAGTTACCATTTGTGGTTCCCTTGGATCCAGTAGAAGGCGCGCCTACAAAAGTCACGGGCCTAGATGGCTGGCCAGATCACAAAATTCCTCGAAAAATTTCTTACCGAGTGACACTTATGGAATCAGCGCTTGAGTTATGTCGCCGAGGACATGCTGTTGCCTATCTTCCTTCATTTGTAGTGGATGCCCATAACGAAATGTTACTGGCAGAATATCGTCTGCATGAAATCCAAAGTCCGATTCCTGTTAAAGACAGACTTCAGCCAGTTTACCTGGTTCATAAGACGAATAACGAAGACTCTAAATTACATAGGCAAATTGCCAAAGCGTTGCGAGCGATTTAGTAATTTCTTCTTTCGGATTTATGATCGTCAGAAATGCTCACGCCATTCGGAAGAATAATTGTGAAGGTCGTTCCTTTGGCGTCACTACTTTCAACTTCGATTTTACCGTGATGTGCCTCAACGATACCTTTTACTAGTGAGAGACCAAGCCCCCAGCCTTTCTTCCCGCTTGTGAGTGCATTCTCAGCTCTTCTAAATGGTTCAAACAGGGTCTTCAGCATATTGCTTGGAATTCCCTTGCCACTGTTGTGTACATGTAGAATGACATGATGATCGGACTGAATGATTTGAACGTAGATATTTTCTATAGGATCACCATACTTAACCGCATTCGTGAGCAAGTTATCAAGAATTCTTCTAAGAGCGTCACAATTCCAAATCCCAATAACTTTATCCGGAGAATCCAGAACAAAGCGATCACCATGTACCGATGAAAGCTCTTCAAATGCTGCCATTGAAATTGCTCTTAAGTCACACTCCGCAAATTTCATTGCAAGAGGTTGACCCGAGCGCATCGCACTCACATCCAAAAGATCTTTGATCATGCGGTCAGCGCGGTCAATACTATCTACAATTCGGCCACTCGTTCGAAGTCGAACATCAGGTTGCTCCCCATAGCGTGCCATCATTTGAGCACTTGCTTTAGCGGCGGTAAGAGGATTTCTTAAGTCGTGAGACAAAGTGGCTATGAAGTTTTGGATGAGAAGTCTTTCTTCTTCTAACTCATGATAGTCATCAGCATGTGAAATGGCCGCTGATAAAAATCCTGCCATTAATTCTAGAATTCTTTCTTCACGGGCCGTAAATGCATGAGGTTTAAAACTGATAACTGAAATTACGCCAATATTTTTGGATTGATATCCTAGTGGGAGTGCCATCGCAGATCTGACACCCGTCGCTTGAGTAGAAGTAGGATCAACTCGAGGATCATTAGAGACATCATCGGCCCGTTGAATTTTACCAGTCTTAAAGGCAGAACCCACAAGACTACCTGTGATGGGGACCTTAAGATCGAGAAAGCTAGTGATCTTACCGCTTACGGCCTTAACCGTCAGATTGGTTCCTTCGGGCATAACAACAAGTGCGCCGTCTGCACGAGCAATCGTAGTAATGAGATCACAAATGGTCTGCATGACTTTTTCACGATCATGTTGAGCCCCTGCAATCAGGGCCTGGGCAGTTAAAATTTCTTCCATGAGCATTCTGAGCTCTTGGGTTCTTTGTTCAACACGAATTTCTAATTCTTTATTTGCCCTAACCAGAGCGTCTTCATTTATTTTTCTTTCGGTTAAATCTCGAGTCACTTTGGCAAAACCGATGTGATTACCTTTATCGTCTGTTACACGTGTTATAGTAACTTGGGCCCAGAATTCAGAACCGTCTTTTTTAACTCTCCAGCCCTCTTCTTCATAACGGCCTTGCTCTTTAGCAATTTTTAATTCGTATTGAGGATGTTTTCTCTGATTGGCGGCGAAAGTATAGAACTTTGAGAAATGCTGACCTATGATTTCTTCTGCCTTATATCCCTTGAGTCTCACGAGCGCTGTGACATAGACAATAGAAAAAAATCGACTCAAGGTATCCTTAAGGTAATTTTAAAGAATTATTTAAAAAGTTACCTCTTTGAATGGAAAAACATGATTAATTTTTCATACCAAGTGGGAGTTTGTTCATGAATAAGAAGCTTAGTCAGATGTTTCTGTGCCAGTAGCATGGAAGACTTTTGCATCATTTCTCCCAAATATCGGTGGTGAGTGAAATCCATGTTGAGGGTTTTAACGATCACTTCTTCCGCTAAACGTTCACTGCCACGTTGGTAGCGATCAGAATTGATTAAAACGTTATTAATAATTCCGTAGTCCGCCGCTGCCAGATAACCGATGGCATTCAGCAATCTCTCTCGATCTGCTTGATACATTTTGAAGTGAAAATGAAGTTTCTCATGGAGATGTATCTCTTCATTAGCATCAGGATGGATAAATATAGCGACCTGATCCTTATATGGCAGAACAAAACCGACCCCGGCCTGATAATGCTGAGTCGCAAAGCGGTTGAAAATCGCCCCATGCTCGGTTTGATCTAAGTCTACGCCGAATGCGTTCCTGAAGACCTGAGAATTGTCCCCATCATTCAAATGAAAAATTCTATCATTGATATTCGGATTACGTTGATGAATAAATTCTACTAGCTCTGCCAGCATCATGAGTGACTCCACTTCGACAATGAACACTTAAGATTGTATCGAATCATGAATTTTTTGATACATAATTCATGAGGAAATAGTTTCAGTCTAATAATTAGTGCAAAGGTTCTTGCTCTTTACCATTTACACGCTCACAGTAGTTGAGAGGTGTCTCATGGACGAAGACTTACTCCGAACCGTCGTTTCGTATCTAGTAAGGCTGACCGAGGCCGGTGCTACGATTGTCATTTTCACCGGAACCCTTATCTGTTTTTTTCAATATGCCCTATTGGGACTTCGACCCAATTCAAAATATACCTTCCTAGGCATTCGAATTAATCTTGGAAGATTTCTGGCCTTGGGCCTGGAATTTCAGTTGGCCTCAGATTTACTACGAACTGCCGTTGCCCCTTCTTTTGAAGAAATTGGAAAATTGGCAGCAGTTGCCGCTATCAGAACCTCATTAAATTACTTTTTAAGCAAAGAGACGTTGAGTGTAAAAGAGGACCAAGTTAAGCACTCCGAGGCCCGCCAATAGGTTTTATATGGAATATTCAGAATTACCAAAGCATTGGAGAGATGAAATAAAGGGACAAAACCCTGATGAGGCCTTATTTCAACTCTCAACCCATAGAACAGAAATGTCAAAGCGTAGAACAATTCTTTCAGACGCTCGCTCACATATGTCTAATGAAAGAACGCATCTTTCTTACCTTCGTACATCTTTATCTCTCATGACATTTGGAATCACACTCAATCGTTTTAGTGTTTATTTGCGAGAAAACAAAATAACGACTACTCATCATGGGCTCCTCCATCAAACAGAGTATGTTGGCCTAGCAATCGTTATATTGGGAGTCATTATTTTGATGTGGGCCCTATATCGATTCCGAAATGTAAGCCAACAAATTGAAAACAACACTTATACCTCTCCAAAGCTCTCCCTAACCATATTAACTCTCGCCATCATTATTTTGGGAGGGTTGACGGTCTTATGGCTGTTTGTTTTTAAAGGATAGTACTATGAACCATCCTACACTCATCTTAGTCATTTCAGGTTAGGAGAATGCACCCCTCTTAATCTTTTTTAACCTGCCATTTTTTGACATGAAAAAAATTTTAAACACGCATGATCTTAAAAAGAATTCATGAATTTTCATTCATAACTTCCTCTGAATCAGGCCCTTAAAGATTTTACAATTTTAATTACAGAAAAGGAGTTGCATCTCATTGCACTTGGAGTAATTTAGAGCTATGAAAACGTTTTTGCTGTCTGTTTTCATTCTCGCGACTCTACTGATTGGAAGTTATTCCAATGCAAGATTCATTACTCGAATTAAAACTGTAGTAACCACGTCTCTTGATATCGTTAAAGTTGAATCAGAAGCAGCACTTCCAATTGAGAATCATGAGATCTTAGCGATCATCGAACCGACTTCCGAATTTATTGCTTATGTTATTGTTCATCCTGAGGATGAGCACTATCACAAAACAAATCCTTCTTTGAACCCGCTCTATATGGCGCATCCGCCACCTTCTCTTTCTTAGTCCCTGTTCCTTTAACTTATTATTATTCGTTTTAAATTTATAACGTTTGAACTCGTGAGGTTCCATGAAAACTCGTTCATTTTTGGGTGGCATTGCCACTCCTGCTCTAATTGCGTGCTTAATGTTCTTTGCTTCTTGTAAAGAAGAAGTCCATCACAAAGAAGACTCTACTTACAGTGTGACTAGGCCGTGGAAAAAGACCGTCGAAGTTCATCAGCAGTATGTGGCGCAGATACGCGCATATCAGCACATTGAAATTCGATCTTTTGAGAAAGGCTATCTTCAGAACATTTTTGTCGACGAAGGTCAGTTGATTAAGAAAGGCGATAAAATGTTTCAGACCATGCCTCTTTTAGTGCAGGCCGAATATGATAAGGCCAAGGCAGAATTTGAAATCTCAAACATTGAGTATAAACAGACTGAAAAACTGGCAAAGCAGAAAGTTGTTTCCGCCAATGAACTAGCTCTTACTAAGGCCAAGTTCGAGAAGAAGAAAGCAGTCCTTGATCTCGCTAAGGCTCATCTGGACTTCACTACGATCACCGCCCCTTTCGATGGCTATATGGACCGCTTCAAAGTGCGACTTGGAAGTCTGGTAGAAGAAGGAGAACTCTTAACGACCCTTTCAGACATCAGTCAGCTTTGGGTGTATTTCAACGTTTCTGAAAGAGACTACCTAAACTATATGGCCCTCAAAAAAACCTCTGGCGGCCCTGGTACAGTGAAACTGATTCTCGCCAATGGGAAAGAATATGATCAACCAGGAAAGATCGACACCATCGAAGCGGATTTTGATAATGAAACTGGTAACGTGGCCTTCCGTGCGAGTTTTGCTAATCCAGACAGTCTTCTTCGTCATGGAGAAACCGGCAACGTTGTTTTGACTGAAAAAATCGAAAACGCTCTGGTTATTCCCCAAAAGGCAACCTTTGAGGTTCTAGATAAAAAATATGTGTTCGTAGTGGATGACAAAGGTGTTGTTCAACAAAGAGAGATTGAGATCGATAAAGAAGTTCCTCACCTTTTTATTGTTAAGTCAGGACTCTCTGAACAAGACACTGTCCTTCTTGAAGGTCTGGGTAAGGTCAATAAAGGTCAAACCATTAAGACTAAATTTCAACAGGTCCCTGAAGTTGTTAAGAGCTTAGAGCTCGCTGCTAACTAAGGATGATTTTATGTTTGCTAAATTTGTACATAGACCTGTATTTGCGATAGTGATCTCGGTCATCATCGTATTCATAGGTATTCTTTCCATTAAATCTTTACCCGTCTCCCAATTCCCAGATGTGGCCCCTCCGCGTGTTGTGGTTACACTCTCCTTCCCAGGTTCTAGTGCCGACGTTCTTGTTAAGTCGTCTATCATTACCCTTGAACAGGCGATCAACGGTGTACAAGGGATGAGATATATCACGTCCGCTTCAACCAGTGCTGGCGAGGCGATGATTCAGGTGTACTTCAATCTTGGGACCGATCCGAATGCGGCCCTGGTCCAGGTTAAAGCGAGAGTTGATCAAGTAATGAGTAAGCTTCCATCTCTGGTGCAACTAGAAGGAGTGGTAGTGCAACCAGTTCAGCCTTCGATGCTCATGTACGTAAACCTTTATAGTACTGACAAGAATGCAGATGAGAAGTTTCTCTTTAACTACTCTAACGTTTTCCTTCTTCCTGAGTTAAAACGTATTACTGGTATCGGTCAGGCCCGTATTCTTGGTTCTCGCCAATACGCCATGAGAATTTGGCTTAATCCTGATCGCATGCGTGCTTACGGGGTTTCTACTGCTGATGTGATGGAAGCGATTAAGGAGCAAAGTTTGATCGCTCGTCCGGGTCGAACCGGTCAAAGTTCCGGCAAGACAGCGCAGTCACTTGAATACGTTCTCGTTTATGAAGGTCAGTACAATAAACCCGAGCAATATGAAAATGTCATCATTCGGGCCAATCCCGATGGTGAAGTTCTCTATTTGAAGGACATTGCGAAGATTGAACTTAATAGTGAGTTCTATAACATCTATTCGAACGTAGATGGTTATCCAGCTGCCTCCATTATGTTCCGTCAAACGGCGGGAAGTAATGCCAGTGAGGTAATTGCCGAGATTAAAGGAAAACTAAATGAGCTGAAAAAATCCTTCCCACCAGGAATGGATTACAAAATTACCTATGACGTATCAAGCTTCCTTGATGCTTCCATTGATAAAGTTATTCATACCCTTTTTGAGGCCTTCGTTCTGGTTGCCCTGGTGGTGTTTATCTTCCTTGGAGACTGGAGGTCGACTCTCATTCCAACCATTGCAGTTCCGGTGTCTCTCATCGGGGCATTTTTCTTTATGAAGTCTTTTGGACTGACGATTAACCTCATCACCCTGTTCGCACTTGTGCTCGCCATTGGGGTAGTGGTGGATGATGCAATCGTAGTGGTTGAAGCAGTTCACGCCAAAATGGCAGAAGAGCATCTCTCACCTTTTGCAGCGGTTAAAGAAGTGTTGGGCGAAATTAGTGGTGCGGTTATCGCTATTACTTTCCTCATGACTGCGGTGTTCGTACCAGTTGCCTTTATGCCAGGACCTGTAGGTGTGTTTTATCGAGAGTTCTCAGTAACAATGGCCTGTTCAATTGTGCTTTCAGGTGTGGTTGCTCTCACACTTACGCCAGTACTCTCCGCCATGATTCTAAAGCCACATGATCATAGTGGACACAAATCGATTAATCCTATCACTAAGATGATTAATGCTTTTAACGTGGTCTTTGAGAAAATCACTGACAAGTATATTAGTTTTCTTAAACGTATCACTCACAACCGTTTTGTCACACTCCTTGTAATCGGTGGTTTCACGGCCGGGATTGTTCTCATCAGTGCACTTGTTCCTCCTGGGTTTGTTCCTAACGAAGACCAAGGTATGCTTTATGCCATCATTCAAACTCCTCCTGGTTCAACTATTGAGAAGACCAATGATGTGGCGATGAAACTTCAAAAAGTGGCCAAATCCATCGAAGGTGTGGATTCCGTGGCCTCGCTCGCGGGTTACGAAATTCTGACTGAAGGTCAGGGCTCAAACGCTGGTACCTGTCTTATCAGTTTAAAAGACTGGTCTAAGAGAAAGCATTCCGTTCATGAAATCGTGGAAGAACTGGAAGAGAAGACTCGTGACTTTGGTGCGGTAATTGAATACTTCGAACCACCTGCCGTTCCGGGTTACGGTGCGGCCGGCGGTATTTCGCTACGAATGCTAGATAAAACCGGTAGTGGTGATTATCAGAAATTCGATGAGATTAATAAAGAGTTCATGGCCAATCTCAAAAAAAGAAAAGAGCTCACTGGTGTGTTCACCTTCTTCTCAGCTAACTTCCCTCAGTATGAGCTTAAACTCGATCGTAAAGTGGCCATGCAAAAAGGTGTTTCAATCGGTAAAGCGATGGAAGACCTGAACATTCTGGTTGGTTCAACTTATGAACAGGGTTTCATTCGATTCGGCCAATTCTTTAAAGTGTATGCTCAAGCGGCCCCTGAGTTCAGACGTCTTCCCACTGATATCTTAAACCTTTATACCAAAAACGATAAAGGCGAGATGGTTCCCTACTCTTCATTTGTGACAATGGAGAAGACCCAAGGTCCAAACGAGATCACTCGTTACAACGTGTATATGTCGAGTGCCATCAACGCGCTTCCTAATAATGGTTTCACCACAGGTGATGCTATTAGCGCAGTTAAAGAAGAGGCCAAAAATCTTCCACACGGATATGAAGTCGCCTGGGAAGGTTTGACTTATGATGAAGCGGCCCGAGGAAGTGAGGCCGTATACATCTTCCTAGTTGTGTTGATCTTCGTGTACCTGGTGCTTTCTGCTCAGTATGAAAGTTTCATCATTCCATTGGCGGTGATTTTGTCCCTTCCTCCTGGATTGTTTGGATCATTCTTCCTCTTGAAGGCCATGGGGCTGGCGAATGATATTTACGCTCAGATCGGTCTCATCATGCTGGTGGGTCTACTTGGTAAAAACGCGGTTCTTATTGTTGAGTTCGCAAAACAAAAGCAAGAACAGGGCATGAGCGTTCTAGATGCGGCCATCGAAGGGGCCAAAGCTCGTTTCCGTCCGATTCTTATGACTTCGTTTGCTTTTATCGCTGGTCTTATTCCACTTGTGATTGCAACTGGTCCGGGAGCAAAGGCCAACCATACAATTGGTGCTTGTGCTTTAGGAGGAATGCTTTTTGGAACAATCTTCGGTGTGATCATTGTTCCTGGTCTTTACTATGTCTTTGGTTCAATTGCTGCGGGCAAGACCCTCATCAAAGAAGAAGATGATAGACCTTTAACTGAAGAAGGACATCATTATGTTAACTAAATTAAAATCAGCATCGCATATTTTACTTTGTGGTTTATTTCTCCTGGAGGCATGTGCACCAACCGTGCCCATGCTGAAGAAGAAGGCAAATCCCCTGCCTTCTGCCTTTCCGACTAGTGAGAGTGCCTCTACAGAAGGAAATTCGGCCGAGATAAACTGGAACGAATTTTTTAAGGACAAGCAGCTTGATTCACTCATTGAGCTTGCCCTAAAGAATAATCAAGAACTGGGCATTCTTGAGCAAGAGATCAGTATCGCCAACAATGAGATCATGGCACGTCAGGGTGAATATCTGCCGAAGTTCAATGCTGGTGTAGATGGTGGTATTGAAAAGACCGAAAGATTCAGTACTGAAGACGCCAACTCTAAGACGAAGTTCGGCCGCGCGGGTATCGCCATGTCTTGGGAAGTGGATATCTGGAAAAAACTCAGAAATGCCACTAAATCAGCTTACTTCTCTTATCTAGGTAGTATCGAAGGAAAAAGATATGTGACAACAAATCTCATTGCGGAAGTTGCAAATACCTATTACGAGCTTATGGCCCTGGATAATCAACTCGAGATTGTTAAATCCTATGTGAAGGTTCTTGCCCAGATCAGAGACATGGTTGACCTTCAACAGAAGGCGGGTCGTGTAACAACTCTCCCTGTGAAAAGATTTGATGCAGAGGTCTTAAAGAACAAGGCCCGTCAGGTTGAACTTGAACAAGATCTCATTATTACTCAAAACAAGATGAACCTGCTTCTTGGTCGATATCCACAAGACATTTCTCGTGACTCAAAAGACTTCTTTAATATCACTTTCTCGAAAATCAGTACCTCAGTGCCAACAAAGTTATTAGATAATCGTCCAGATATAAGAAGAGCGTCTTATGAACTTGAGGCCGCGAAGTTGAATGTCGATGTTGCCAAAGCACGTTTCTATCCGTCTCTTAGTATTGATGGAAGTTATGGGTATGAGCAATTCAACTCGAAACACTTCGATGGAACCCCGACTTCAATTTTCTACGGTTTGGCCGCCAGCTTAACGGCCCCCATCTTAAATCGTAAGGCCATCAAGGCGGATTACATTTCGGCCAACAATAAACAAGTACAAGCTGTCTATGAGTTTGAGAAGACTTTAGTCCAGGCCTACACTGAGGTCGTGAATCAGATGAATATGATTAAGAACTATGACTCTGTATATAATTTAAAATCAAGCCAGGTTAAGGCGCTGAATGAATCTATTGAAATTTCTAACGTGCTCTTTAAGGCCGCACGTGTGGATTACATCGAATCCTTGATGACCCAACGCGATTCACTTGAGGCACAGGTGGAATTGGTAGATATCAAGAGAAAGCAGCTTACAGCCTATGTAAGTCTGTACAAGGCTCTTGGTGGCGGTTGGAAAGGAACTTCGGAAAATTACAAATCAGTTTACTAACATCACAGGGAGAACAGAAATGTTCTCCCTAAACTTTTGACCAGTCTAGATACATGCCCTGGGATTTTACAGAATTCACAAAACCAAACTTCTGATAAAGAAAGCCCACATCTGCGAAGAGATTCACAAAAGCACAACGATGGCATTCGGTTTTCACGAACTCCATAACGTGTTCCATGATGACTCTTCCAAGTTTTTGTCCCTGAAAATCCGGATGAACAGCAATGTCTACGATCTGAACAAAGCAACCTAGATCACCAATCACTCGTCCCATGCCGATCAAACGTTCTCCATCACGGATAGTGACTGCAAAGAGAGAGCGAGGAAGCGAAATCTCAGCGGCTTCAAGAGTCTTGGGAGATAGGCCCGCGACTTTTCGGAGATCACAATATTCTTGGGGTAAAGGTTGTTTATTTTCAATGGTATAGCGCATAGTCAAAGGCATATATATCTTGACAAGTTTACCCTGTCAAACTAAGGTTTGAGCGATAAAACACAACATGTTTTTAGGGTACTATGAAATTCGCATTTATTCTTTTGTCTCTATCAGTTCTTAATACAACTCTAGCTGCCGATTACGCTTTAGATGAAATCGAAGTTGAAACCATTCAAGGTAACAAAGATGAACGTACTTTCATTGAAACCAATGAGAGTGTCTCAGTTCTTAAACCAAAAAGCTTAAACCGTAGTGATATTCAAAACTCTGTTCAAATGCTGAATGGTCTTGGAAACGTTCAAACGACCTCCGATAAAAACGGCGACACATTCAGTATTCGTGGTATTTCAGACATGGGTGTAACTGGTTTCCAGAAAGACAACCTTGCCAGCGTTCTCGTTGATGAAGTTTTCCAAACAGGACTGGCCCTCAAGGCCGGAAGTTTTGAGAACTGGGATCTTCAGAACGTGGAAGTGCTTCGTGGTGCTCAATCGACTTCTCAAGGTGTAAACTCACTTGCTGGTAACATTCTTCTTTTCCATGCGAAAGCTCATCAAGAGAACGAAGGAGCTGCCAAATTAGCTCTCGGAAACTATGGCCGAAAAGAAGGCGCTTTCCTCATCAACAGAAAAGTGAATGACAAACTTGCCGTGAGACTTGGTTACAACAAGGAATACACTGACGGTTACATCACGAATGCGACCAATAATAATGACAAGTGGGGACAACGAAATAAAGATCACTTCTCAGGCGACATGGTTTACCAGGTTGGCGCAAAAGATGAGCTTCACTTTAACTTTAAACTTCTTCGTATGCACCAGGGTGGCTCATACGTTCAGGGGGATGACCCTTGGGACTATAAAGTTTTTGAAGATCAGGATTTCAACTCGATCACTAATAACTTCCAGACCTCTCTGGTTTATAACAAGTTCTTAAGCGAGAGACTTGTTAACAAGACAATCCTCGCCTACTCAGGTTCAACGAATACGACCAAGAGTGATGCTGATGGACGTGCAACTAATCTTGCGGGACAAAGAAATGATAATGAGAATGACAGTTTCGTAAGTCTTGAGAACCAACTTCGTTATAACTCTGAGAGAGTTAAAAACGTATTTGGTATCCACCTTCACCGTTATGAACTTAACAGCGACTACGACTTTGGTCTTGTAATGGGAGCACCAACGGTTGTTCCGGTTATTCAAGAGAATCACCGTGTTCGTGAAACTTATGCTCTATTTGACTCGATTACATTTGATTTCGATCGTCACCACTCATTGAATCTAGGTGGACGTCTTGAATCAGTGACAAATGATTACGGAACTAAAATTGCTTCTTCTGTGAAGAACGTGGATGAATCTGACGATGTGACCAACTTCGTGGCCCTTCCAAAAATTGCTTATAACTACCGTAATGGAAATTACTCCCTTGGTGCTCTCTACTCTCAAGGTTACCGCACCGGTGGTGTAACAGTGAACCGTTGGAGAGGAACAGTTAGTAACTACGACCCTGAAAAGACAGACAACTACGAACTAAGTTACAAATACGTGAAGAGAAACTTCATTATGATGGCCAACGCCTTCTACACGAAGTGGAGAGATCAGCAGGTTGATGTAAAGTTCTCAAACACACTTGATACTCAAATTCAAAACGCGGCCAATGCTGAACTTTATGGTGCTGAATTTGAGACGTCGTATGAGTTTGAAAACGATGATAGTTTCCGTTTTAACCTTGGTTACGTGAAGACTCAGTTCTTGAACCTCAAGAACAACAACATGAACTACACTGGCAATGAATTCCCGGATGCTGCAAACTTTACTGGTCAAGCGTCTTACTGGAAATTCTTTAGCGAGAAGTGGAAAGGGATTCTGGTTGCACGTTACATCGGTGAGTCATACTCGGATGCTGAGAACCTAAGAAAGTCCCCTGCTCAGTTTTATATGGATACAAACCTTCAGTACACTTTCTCAAGCTATCTGCTTGAGTTGTATGTCAGAAACATCTTTAACCAGGAATACCGCGTTTATAACGGTGTTGCCCTGGCAAACGTAAATGACTATCCAGCGAGCTATCACCGTATGAGCCCTCCGCGTGAGTTCGGTGCGCGTCTGAATTATTATTGGTAATCGTTATGAGCCAGAAGTGCCCAGTTTTTGAACCTTATGGATTAAAGTCTGGATGCTCTGGTCATTTCGATTCTTGATATCGCCAAATTTTGTCACATCTACTTTGAATCCGGAAAATTCAAGAGTCGATTTTTTAAGCATGTTGACGGCCGGATCCTTATAAACAAACTTATTCCACCAAGTAGGACCGTCAGACAATATAATAAGTCGCGCGGACTTGCCCGCCAAGAGTTTGTCCCAGAGTGAACTTCCCTTTCTGTACTTGAATGCAAATCCAGGTAAGAATGTCCGATCAATAAATCCTTTAAACAGTGCCGGTATACTTCCCCACCAAACCGGAGTGACAAACACTATGTGGTGAGCACTCTTTATTTGAGCCTGGGCTTCGATAAGGGCCGGTTCAAGTTCTTGAATAACTCTATAACCCTCATGTAGTACCGGATCGAACTCAAGGTCTCCCAAATGGATGATTTCTACCTTAAAGCCAGCTTTATTTGATTCCTCATAATAGGCTTCCGCCAACTTGCCTGAAAGACTTGTTTTACTAGGGTGTCCATTTACAATGAGAATGTTTTTCATATGTTTACACGTGTAACATTATATGTTTCAATTGTAAACATCGAAAAGGAATCAATATGGCCAAAGCTTATCATCACGGGGACTTAAAAGAGGCCACCATCAATCAAGCTCTTCTCTTGATAGAAGAAAGAAGTAGTATTCAATTTACTCTCCGGGAAGTGGCCACGAAGTTAAATGTCAGCCATACGGCCATCTATCGTCACTTCCAGTCCAGACTTGATTTACTATCAAGTATCGCCGAAATTGGATTCAACAAGCTTAACGAACTATTCGAGATCAATTCTGAAGGCAATCAGAACAAAAAAAAGCAACTCCATAATCTCTGTCTTATCTACATGGAATTTTCTATTGATCATCCGGAATACTATCGCTGCATGTTCAATCCCGAATTAAAATGTGGTGATGAAAGTCTTACCGAAAGCTTAAATCAGGCGAGTGCAAAGACTTTTCAGTATCTGTTACAAGCATTGGGATCATCTGAGGCAAGGGCCAATTCCGTATGGGCATCACTTCATGGCTTTTGCGATTTAAATTTAAATGGACAACTTTTCCATAAAAAAATGTCCAAAAAAGAGACAGAGAACGCCTTTGCAGATCACATCACTTTCATCCTGAGATAACAAGTCGAATGGGCTGCGTTCCAATTATGTGAGGAACGAGTCAACTCACGATCAAGAGATTGTAACCGTTAAGTAAGGTCGTCTAAGAATAAGGAGAAATTGAGTCTCAATTAAGATTTTATTCCTTCATACTTTTGTTCATGATGTGCAAACAAAAGGAATTTTGTATGAAGAATTTAAACGTTAAAGTCCTTATCACTACCGCCTTTCTAAGTATTGTTGCAGTCCCTAGTTCATTTGCTGCCGATAAAGCAGTTCCTATGGGTGATGAAATTTCACAGATCGTTGAGGCCTCTGCAAAAGTAAAAGACATCGATTACAAAACACGCAGGATCACTTTAGAAAATAAAGGCGACACTACAAGTTTCGTGGTTGGTAACGAAGTCAAAAGACTAAATGAAATTAAGAAAGGTGATACCGTCAACGTGACTTATTATGAGGCATTAGCTTTCTCTATCGAGAAAGGTGGCAAAGCCCAGCAGGCAATGGAGGCCAATGAAACTTGGAAATCAGAACCAGGTCAACAGCCAGCTGCGATGAATGCAAGAGAGATTAATGCAAAAGTAGTAATCTCAAAAATTGATAAAAAAGCAAACACAGTGACTTTCAAAAACGCTGATGGTGACACACAAACTGTTAAAGTTAGACATCCAGAACGTTTAAATGAAGTAAAAGTCGGTGATGTAATCAATATCACTTACAAGGAAGCTGTAGCAGTAAAAGTTGAAAAGAAGAATAAGGCATAGTTATTGAGGTCCCACGGTAGTGGGACCTTATTTTTCAAAAAGTTTATACGCACTTTCAATTGCCGGTCCAAATTCTTCGAAACTTGTGTATGTATTAGAGAGAATGACAATCCCCGTTTTACTCCCAGGATTAAACTCAATTAAACTACTACTTCCATAGGTTCCCCCTTCATGAAAATAATTCCCGGACATATTTTCTTGGTGCCAGGCCATTGCTACACGAAATTCATCTGCCTGATGAAAAATTGTATGTGAAAAAAGAATGGCCTCCTTAAGCGGAGTCTTCTCCGGCAAAATATTTGCCATTAAATACTTTTGCATTTGCAGGATATTGGCCCTCAATCCACCGGCTGCTTCAAATTCCCCTAATACCCATGGCTCAACATTAGGAAAATGAGATGAATGAACACTGGTCAGAGGTATGGGCCGAGAATCATTTGAGAAACTCATATCAGAAAGTTCTAGTGGTATCAGAACTTCTTTTCTGAGGACATTTGAAAAAGTATCTCCATAAATCTTTTCAATTATTTTTCCGAGAATCGCAAATCCAAGATTTGAATACAGGTATTGCTTTTGGCCAATCTCAACCTGTTTCAACTCATTAGTAAGATCATTATATGAATAGTCCTGATACGGATTCATGGGATTCGTAGGTTTCAAATTACTTGGGAGCCTTGGCAGACCTGAAGTATGGGTCATCAATTCAAGAATCGAAACATCCTGAGCTTCCGGAACTACAGTAAAATATAACGAGAGTTTTGAATCGAGGCTTAATTTGTTTTCTAAAACCATTTTAGAAACGAGGATGCCTACAAATGTCTTAGTAATCGAAGCGATTTCAAAGTAAGTATTATCTAACATCGGTGTCTTCAATTTAGCATTAGAAGAACCATGACAAATGATTAACGAATTACTGTTATGTACGACAATTACGGCCAACCCTTTGATAAGGCTTGGTCCGACGTAAGGTGAGAAGAGAAATTTTAGATCATTAAGTATTTTCATGTGGCTAAAAAATAAGCTTAAATATCGTTACTAAACCAAGAATCGCTGACAAAATAAAAGATATCCATAAAAGCATCAAAAGATAACCAATGATTCTATCTTTAAAAGATTGGATATACTCTACAGGTTTACCATCTTTCAATTCAACAATTTCAATTGAAACAATCCCAACCAGGGATTCATCAGTGAAATATGCACTCACCCCATACTCACGATTATCATCTGAAATGCCCTTTAAGATATCAAAGGCAAAATGTTTCAAAGCATTCCTAGTACCCTTAAGAGAGCATTCATCAGAAGCGCCATGCTCCTCAATCATGATAAAGTCACCCTTTTCTAAAGCTCCAAGTTTCTCAAACTCTTTTAAAAAAACTTCTCTATCCATTATTTCCTCTGTCTTAACTAAACATACCTGTATAAATTTGATTCATATTCATTGTATCTAGATGCGAAAAGCTTCTTACTTAATTTTTCTTATACACCGAAATTCTTAATTTAATTCTTTAGAATCGTGATTATTCTTACTGCTAGTCCATCAAACCAACTTCTGACTGCTTTGATATTCTTAGATCTTCGGATTATTTTTAGTTCATCAATTAGCATTATTTGTTGAAAATACTAAAAAAAGCAGTGAGGTGAATTATTAGTATCTCAACTGATCAAAATCCAAACTACAAAGATCTATCGGAACTTGGACGCTTTATTGTTTCAAAGCGTAACGAAATCCTGAGTAGATGGGAAAAAAAGTTCGAGAGGAGGTACCATTAACAAACTCCATTGATACCCCTGTACTGATTGATACTCTCCCTTCATTTTTAGATAACATTGCGGAAGCAGTTTCAGTTAACCACATAAAACCAACAGCAAATGCATTCAACAACATCGCCACTGAACACGGAGGTGAAAGGGCGCGCCTTACAGCTTACAACCATAGACATTTAATCAGAGAATATCAGTTACTGAGATGGGTATTAATTGAAACGTTAGAAGAAGCTATGCAGGTGGAAAAAACAGCAATAACCATAATTCACGCCTCGATCGACGAAGCTATTCAGCAAGCAGCAACTTCTTTTTCATTAGTTCAAGAACGATTACGTGAACAATACATGGCAACTTTATCGCATGATATGAAAACGCCGCTTTCTTCGATTACGATGGCGTCCGGCATTCTATTGAGGCAATCACAAGACCCGTCTGTTCTAAAACAAGCGAGTAAAATAAAGCATAGCGCGAATCGACTTAACCAGATGATTGAAGACCTTCTCGATCTAACCTCAGTGAATATGAACGGAAGATTGAAACTGAAACTTGAACAATGTGATGTATATGAAATTAGTGAAGAAGTAATGGATGAGATTGAGTTCAATGCAAAAAATAAACGTTTGATCCTGACTGGAGAAAAGGTTCAAGGCCTCTGGGACAGAAGCTATCTAAAACGGGCCATCGAAAATCTCATTTCAAATGCTATTAAGTACGGTGATAAAGATTCTTCAATTACAATCAAGATCAGTACAACATTCGGAAGAATGACTTGGACCATTCATAATGAAGGTAGCCCCATCCCACTTGAGGAACGAGAATGCATTTTTCAGGTTTTTCGAAGAGCAGAAGCTGCCAAGTCGGGGCGCGCTCAAGGATGGGGTTTAGGTTTACCGTTGGTGAGGGCCGTTTGTGAATCACATGGTGGAAGCATTGGCGTTGATAGCAGTTCTGAGACAGGAACTACATTTATAATAGACATTCCCATAGATTCATCACCTTATCAGCAAGCTCCTGCCCTACCCATGATGTAGCATTCACTTACAGTTGGCTTCTTAAGACACTCAAAACGCACTATTTTTATTTATCATTCTTCCGATAAGAAACTCATGAAATGCCTCATGTTATTTCTGCTTATTCAATACTCATTGGCAACATTCGCCCACGTTGGTGAAGAACATGATGAAGAATGCCTTCCACCGGGATTACCTTCAGAAGAAGCGTTAATAAAATCCATCATGGCCCCATTAGCTCTTTGGACATCGACCGGTGTTCAAATGCAGAAAGCTCCTTGTAAAACGGTAAGTGCTCCGTCTATTGAAGATATGGATGACGTCATCAGGGAACATAGTCAGGGAGAGACCGCAGAGAAAACCATCAATGGAGTTATTCTTAAAGATGATCCTCGAATGCTTAAAATGTTTGAGCATCTAACGACAAACTATCAAGATCCCAAAAATTTTCAGACGCTTTTCAATATTAACCCGGACTGCAGCAATGTTACCTGTGCCATGACAAAAATCTGGGGTTCCAAATACGCCAAGCAATTAAGCTATCTCTTTCTTCACTCTGGATTTAATTCTTCCGAATATAGCTTCCCTAATGCCACTCGTTTCAATGATAGCGAAATGAATGACCTTCTGATCGCGCTTAAAGATTTCCCTAGCGCCATGGGGCCGCTTGGTGCAGGTGGAAATCGTCAACTTACTCGCTACACTCGCGGGAAATGGGATCCGGAATTCAGACCGGGAACTTTTGCAACTTCAGATGTGCAAGTTTATGACCCTTGGACCAAGGCTAGTAGCTGGGAAAGACAACAAACGATCTTCCACGAAGTCACTCACATGTTAACAGAAAAAGGCACTCTTGATACTTCCGCGGAATGGCTAAGCCTTAGTGGATGGGAAGGTTCGGATGAAAAATGGACTGCATCTAAGAAAAACTGCATGGTAGGCAAATACGGAAGTAAAAACCCATATGAGGATTTTGCTGAAACAGCTGTGGCCTATCGTTATAACCCAAGTCGTCTCTACAAAGGTTGTCCGGAAAAATATCAGTATATGAAACGATTCTTTAAAGGTGCTGAGTACTTTGGGACGTCTTCTTGTGAGGATAAATAAGAACAAGGGCCCACGGGACGGAAACCGTGGACCCTATGAGAAATTAGAGACTACTTAAGGTGCTTGCCGATTAGTGAAGCAAGTTCAAACATAGTAACTTCTTTTTTACCGAAAACTTTTGAAAGTTTATCGTCACAAAGAATGTTTCTTTTGTTTTTTGGGTTCTGAAGATTGTTCTTCTTGATGTAAGCCCAAAGCTTCTTAACAACTTCAGTTCTAGGAACTGCAGCTGAACCGATTACGCCAGCTAGCTCTGTAGATGGAGTAAATGCTGTCATGAAAGCAGCATTTGGTTTACGAGCTGATTTTGCTTTTTTAGGAGCAGCAGCTTTTTTAGCTGTAGCTTTCTTAGGAGCAGCAGCTTTTTTAGCTGTAGCTTTCTTTGCAGTAGCTTTTTTAGGAGCAGCAGCTTTTTTAGCTGTAGCTTTCTTTGCAGGTGCTTTCTTCGCAGTAGCTTTCTTTGTTGCTTTCTTAGCCATAAATCCTCCGGGATTTGTTACCTAGTTAAAAAGATATACTTAAAGTGTTGGCTATTTTTCGTCATAGATCAAACTTAAAATGAATTATTTTTGGCTAAATATTGATTTTTCCCCGCCCTGCTGGGTTCATCTTTTCAAAAAGCGGTTCCCTAGGGGGACTTTTACTAATGTCCACTCCCCTCATGCCCCTAATTATCGTCTTCTAAGAATTCATAAGTTTCTTTCGAAACCTTCTTAAAAGCAGCTGTTGCTTGTTCTTCTGAAGTAATATTGGTGAATCCAATAATTAATCCATACCTCTTTTTCTTACCACTGAACCATTTAGACAGAGGGTAGACAAGCAGACCGTTTTTCTGCCATATCTCTGCGAGTCCAACATCATCATCCCCTTTCTCAAGGTAAGCAACCAACTGCATTCCTCCGTCAGTCATCTCGAACTTGAAAACTTTTGGGAAAACCCTCTGTAAGGCACCAATTACAAAGTTTCTTCTCTGCTGGTAAAGACTTCGCATTCTTTTGAGATGTTTATAGAAGTGTCCCTCATGAATAAAACTTGCCAAAATTTTCTGCTGCAGGAGGGGCTGACTAGTTTCGAATATCTCTGAGTTTTCAATGAAACTTGATACAGTCAAAGCTGGCACAACAATATAACTTGTCCGAATTGACGGCATGATGGTTTTACTAAAAGTTCCAACATAGATCACCCGATCATTAACATCTATACTTTTCAGAGCTGGAATAACTCTCTTTTTATAATGAAATTCCCCATCGTAATCATCTTCAATAATCCACGATTTTTCTGATTCGGCCCAGGCCAGGAGTTCTTGTCTCCTGGACAACGATAATGAAACAGTTAAAGGACTTTGGTGCGTTGGTGCGGTCAAAACAAACTTTGCATCCTTGTGATGTTTCTTGAAATAATCCATATTCAAACCACGTGAATCAACCGGATTAAAAAAGAGCCTATCAACAATCCTTTTTAGCAATTTCGCACCAAATATATATCCAGGTTCTTCAAACACTACTTTGTCAGATTTCTTTGCAAGGGTATGTAGTATCAAAGACAGGCTATGCTTATATCCACTCGTGATAATAATTTGTTCTGGAGAGCAGCTAATTCCTCTAGAGACATTAATGTAATTTGCAATTGCTTCTCTTAAAGGCCGATATCCTGTGACCGGTGGATTTAAAAGATCTACTGGATCCATCTTGCGGATGATTCTTCCAGAAATCAGTAGCCAAATCTTATATGGAAATTGATCCAAGGCCGGAGTTCCCAACCTAAAAAGACCATTTTCATCACGAATCTTCATTATTGAGACAAGCTCAGGGTCTTGCACTTGAAAAGTTTTTTCTGGCTTTATCTGAGGAATAACAATATCAGGATTTACGATTGTCCCTTTTGGGCCCTTCGTAACCAGATAACCTTCACCAATCAGCATATCGTAAGCGGCCTCAACGGTTCTTTTCGCAACTTTGAGTTCAGTGGAAAGGTTTCTGATAGAAGTTACCTTATTCCCCGGCTTGAGTGAGCCGTTTTGAATACTTTTCTTGATTCTATTATAAATGTCTTTATAGCCGATATTGGTCTTTGTTCTCATTTTATGACCTACCTATTTTTCAATATCATGTCACTTTTAAGTATGTCATCAAAACTTATAATTAGTTCATGAAATAACCAAAAAAGGAATAATTCATGAATGCTCGTCTAAATCACTTTGAAACCGTTCCCGGACTTATGAAAGAACTTTTTGACCTTAGCATAGCCTCTTACAAGTCATCTATTGATCACACAATCAAAAACCTCGTTGAAATCAGAGCGTCTCAAATTAATGGATGTGCCTTTTGTCTCGATATCCATGTAAAACAAGGGAAAATTGCAGGGGAAAAAGAAATTAGAATGTTTCACGTTCCAATCTGGCGCGACTCCCACCTTTTTACAGCAAAAGAAAAAGCGGCGCTTGAACTTACGGAAGCACTTACTCAGCTAGGCAAACATGGAGTGACAGATGAGGTTTATGCAACTGTAAAAGAGCATTTTTCAGACTCTGAAATCTCAGAATTAACTTTTGCGATTGGTCTTATCAACTTATGGAATAGAATTCAAATTTTAGCTCAGGCAGAAATTGGATCGCGAGATGCAGCTCAAGGACTAGAGAAAGCAGGATACAGTTTATAAATACCCTGAAGGGCGAGGTATCTCGCCCTTGTTTTTGAAGTTCATCCGAATTCGTTCGATAGCTACTAAGCTCTCTGTCCTTTCAGTTTTTGTGCTGAATACGAGTCTGTTCTCTTCTTTTTGGTTTACCGAAGTTAAACGGCGTTTACTAACAACCTCGCCCCTCTTGTCCCTGAGATTAATGTCTTATTTAATACGTTTCCTGTACTCTGCCGGAGTCATTCCTACTTCTCGCTGGAATAGCTTTCTAAATGAAGAGACATCACTTAAGCCGATTTTCTCTACTATTAAATCGACACTAAGTCGTGTGTCACGAAGCAAGGCCTTCGCTTTCTCAATACGCTTAAGTTGTAGATAGCCTTTGGGACTTACACCATGTATCTCAGTGAACTGCCGCTGAAAATTTCGTAAGCTCATGTTGCTAAAATCCGACATCATTGGAACAGTTATGTCCTTACTTATATTTTTCTCTATCCAAGATTCCAATGCATAAAAAGTTGAAGTCTCGTCTTTATGCGAGATAAGGCTTGTTGCATACACTGATTGTTTCTCACGACTACTTTCAGCTAGTAAAAGACGGCCAATTTCATGAGCTGTCTTTTTATTGCTAGTTTCTGAAACTAAATTCAAAATTAGGTCAACTGCTGCTAGATATCCCCCTGCTGTTGTAACTGTTCCGGTCTTGCATAACATGTCTTTAGAGTTCCATTTCACATCAGGAAACCGCTTTTGGGCATCATCCAGAGCTGCCCAATGGGTAGTGGCTTCTTTGCCTTTAAGGATGCCAGACTGAGCAAGAATAATTGAACCTAAACAAGGAGAGGCTATCTTTGTTTTTTTAGCATAGTAACTTTGAATGACACTGATTACTTCATTTATGGCTTTATCTTCAGATGATCGAGAATAAGGAGAGACTAATAAAATGTCGTAGTTCTTGTTCGCTTTCTTGGTTTTGATGGCCACATCTTGGAATTCAAAAGTCTCTCCATCTACACTTATTAATTCAATGTCGTAGTAACTCTTTCCCAGCACTTGATTGGCAGTAAGAAAAATGTCTCGCATAAGAAGAGAAATAGTGGGTGTGGCAGTTGGATACAAAAGAATACCAATAGCGATATGTTTTTTTAGTCTTGGCATATTTAACCTCTTCTAGGTCATATACGCCACTACTAATCGTAGGTCAATAAAAGTATGTTTGACATCAACACAAGGAGATAAAAAATGAATTTATTCAGATTGAAGACAGTGTCATTCTTAACAGCTGGAATTTTGCTTACAAGCTGTAGTTTTGCCAAAAAAGATTCTACCACGAAGAAGAGTGATATCAGTATTACTCAAGTCAGAAATGCGACGTTACAGATCAGATATTCTGGTAAAAGGTTGTTGATCGATCCAATGCTGGCAAAAAAAGGCTCTTATCCAGGATTTCCGGGAACTGCAAACTCACATCTCAGAAATCCTTTAGTCGACCTCCCAATTCCTGCTGACGATGTAATTGATGTGGATGCAATCATTGTTACACACCTTCACCTCGATCATTGGGACGATGAAGCTCAACGGCTAATCCCTAAAGAGAAGCCAATCTTTGTTCAAAACCAAGAGGACGAGAAGGCCTTAGAAGCACAGGGCTTTAAGAATGTTACTCCCCTTACTGATAAAGTTGTCTGGGAAGGAATCACTATTTCGAAGACTCAGGGAACTCATGGAACAAAAGAAACTGTTAAAAAGTTTCCTATCTTGGGAGCAGTCTCAGGTTTTGTATTGTCTCATCCAGATGAGAAAAAAATCTACCTAGCTGGAGACACAGTTTGGAATGAAGAAGTCAAAAAAGCTCTTGATCTGCACAGGCCGGAGATCATAATTTTGAATGCTGGAGCTGCGGTTGTTGTTGGTGAGCCCCCTATTATTATGGACCAGAATGATGTTGTATCCGTTGTAAAGCACGCTCCGTACGCAACAGTTATTGCAACACATATGGAAGCAATAAATCATTGTATCCTTACTAGAAAGCAACTAAGAGAATATCTAGAAACTAAGAAAGTAAGTTCAAATGTTAAAATTCCTATGGATGGAGAAAATTTAAATCTATAAGAATTAATTACTCAAGGGCGAGGCTTCTCGCCCTTGATTTTCTTCTATCTTCTGGTAATTATAAATAATGCCCGAACTACCCGAAGTCGAAACCATCCGCTCCCAGCTCTCTGAATATCTTCCTCTGAAGATAGATTCAGTCTCTACGACTCCGCAGTTAAAGCAAAACATCCTTCACACGGATCTCGATCTCACCGGTAAAACTCTTGTGACGATTAAACGCAAAGGCAAAATGTTGGATTTCATCTTCGATGATGGATCGCATCTCCTTTCGCACCTGGGAATGACCGGTACGTGGCTCATCGGTGAAACAATCAAGGCCACCAAACACACGCATTTGACGTTAAAAGGCCCGAATTACACCCTCGCTTACGATGACCCTCGCCGCTTCGGTCATATGTATTATTACAGCGCTGAAGAAGCCGCATTAAAGCTTGCTGAGTTGGGCCTTGATCTAGCTGATCCTGAGTTCGACATAGAATATCTTACGAATGCGATTAAACGTTATCCAGAACGCGCCCTCAAGGTAACTCTCCTGGATCAGAAACTCTTCGCGGGATCTGGGAACTATATCGCCAACGAAATCTGCGCTCGCGCGGGAATTCGTCCTACTCGCAAATGTAAGCAAATCAAAAAAGATGAATTCCCGAAAATCCTCAACGCCATTAAACAAGTTTTAGAACCCGCCCTTCAATCAGGTGGAACCACTTTCCAAGGTGGCTATCGTGACTCAACAGGTGAATACGGCCAGGGTGTTCAGCACTTAGTGGTTTTCTATCAGAAGACCTGTCAGCTCTGTAAGAAGACGCCCGTAAAGAAAATTATCTTAGCTCAAAGAGGCACGTACTACTGTCCTAAATGCCAGAAGTAACTGGTATCGATCTTGCTCTAATATTCCTTAATAGTGAAATTGGAACCGTAAGTTACAGGATTTCTAAAGACGATTTTCTGTATTCCTAACGGGTGTCAAAAGTTTAGACACTATAAAAGGACCAGTAAGATGAAAGCCATTCCTTCTCTATCACTCCTAATCCTTCTTGCTTCATGTGGATTCAACACATCCCCTGATCAAATGAAGAAACTAGATTTGGTAAACTCGAATGTCATTTCGATTAGAGAAGTTAATGCTGAAGTCGCTACCTTCATGGTTCGCTTAGATGCCCCGGCACTTCTTGAATCGGCTTCATACAATGGTGCCCACATTCAAATTGATGAAGGCCAGAAAGCACTGGTTCTTTCTCAGCAACAACAGTTTGTAGAATCAATCAAAAAACTTGATCCAAGCATCCAGGTTCTCTATAGCACTAAGCTTGTTATGAACTCTGTCACAATCATTGCCCACCCAAGTATCATGGGTGCAGTTAACCAACTTCCAATGGTTAAAAACGTAAGAGAAATGTCACTCTTTAATTCACCTTCTCCAGTGACACTAAATAATTCGAAAGAGGCCCTAACTAAAACTATCGAAGACCTTACGCAAAAGAACTCGGTTAGTTTCATTGGAGCTAAAGAGGCCCGTGAATCAATGGGTCTTACAGGTAAAGGCCTGAGAATTGGTATCCTTGATACCGGCATCGATTATACTCACAAAATGTTTGGCGGAAGTGGAAGCGTTGAGGAATATAAAGGCATCGATGCAACAAAAGAAGTATCAATGTTCCCTAACGATAAAATCGTTGGTGGTATTGATCTCGTTGGTGATCTTTATTCACCAGGCTCTCCGTATAAAGAGCACAGAATTCCAAAACCAGATATGAACCCACTGGACTATAACGGTCACGGTACACACGTAGCTGGTACAGTCGCTGGTCACGGTGATGGCGTAAACACTTACGATGGTGTGGCACCAGATTCAACAATGTATGCCATTAAAGTATTCGGTCAAAACTCAACTGGTGATGCAGTGGTAATCGCTGGTCTTGAATATTCAGTAGATCCAAATGGCGATTTAAATCCAGATGACAGAATGGATATCGTTAACCTATCTCTTGGTGGCCCATACGGTAAACCATCAATTAACTACGCTGAAGCAGTTAAAAACATTGTGAAGGCCGGAGTTTCTTTTGTGGCCGCAGCTGGTAACTCAGGAAGTGTTCCTTTTATCGTAGGAGCTCCAAGTACAGCAGTTGACGCTTTTTCAGTGGCAGCGGGGATCGATGACATGCTTCATACGACTCAAGTCGATGCAGCAAGAGTCGCAATTGATGGTGCCGAAGAAAATATCATTTCGGTTTATGGAGAATTCTCAAAGAAATTAAAAGAAGGCGAAGTTGTTTCTGGGGAAATCGCTTATATCGGTCTAGCTAACGAGGCCCTAAGTCCAGAACTTGCGGCCCAAGTTCAAGGTAAAATTGCCCTCATTGATCGTGGTGGTGAACCATTCGCTACGAAAGCTGGACATGCTCTAAAAGCTGGTGCTATCGGAGTTGCAGTCGCAAATAATAATGATGAAGAACCATCTTCTATGGTTGGCGATGGTGAATTAACCATCCCAGCAGTTATGATCTCAAAGGCCCAAGGACAGAAGCTTCAAGGAGCTCTGAAGGCCAATAAAGAAGTGAAATTCTCTTTCTCAACAGAGTATAAGTTCTCAAGAACTGAATTTATCGACACAATCACTGGCTTCTCTTCAAGAGGACCAAGATCGGAAGACGGTATCATTAAGCCGGAAATCGTGGCCCCGGGTCAGCTTATTACTTCTGCCAAAGCTGGCGGCGGTGAAAAAGCAGCGAGACTAAATGGGACTTCGATGGCCTCTCCACACATGGCCGGTGTAATGGCCCTCGTAAAACAACGCTTTCCAGATCTCTCAGTACTTGATCATAAATATATCCTTATGAGCACAGCTAAGATCATTAGTGATAATAAAGGTGTTCGTTACCCAGTGACATCGCAGGGAGCAGGCCGAGTCGATGTGATGAAAGCGGTAAATGCCAAAGTACTTCCATCTCGTGGTAGTTTCTCACTTGGTAAGGTCGATCTTTCAAGAAATGAAATTAAAGAACAAAATATCACACTTACGAATTTAACATCTGAAGACATTGAATTCATGCTCAAAGCAGAATTAACTCCAGGTTTAGTTCTTAATGAAACATCTCGCAGCTTCAGCATTAAAGCTGGCGGTAAGCTTGATCTGAATTTACATTTCAATCTCAACCTTACCGATAAAGATCGCTCAAATTATGACGGCTTCATTAAGCTCATTGATGATTCAGGAAAAGTAATGGCGAGCTTCCCGGTTCTTGCGGTGGTTCACCAATCTTCTGAAATCTCAGCTGTAGCGGTTAATCAGGTTGAAGATAAATTCTCAGTAACGCTTAAAAACAACAGCTCGATGAAAGGAACTGTTCTTCCATTTAACCTCATCGATACTGATGTTAGAAAACCAGACCTTGAAAGTCTCTCTCATATCCGCTCACGCGCTTGTGATATCAAGTCGGCCGGTTATAGATTTGTAACTCGCACAGAAAAGGTTAAAGAAAACGATGTAGAAAAAGAAGTTAAGAATGCTTACCTTCAAATGGGTATAAAGCTTTATGAATCAGTAAGTAGCTGGGAAGCTTGTGAAGTTTCAGTGCTTATCGATTCGGACAATGACGGTGTTGCAGAACAGGAATGGGTCGCTTCTCAAGCAGAAGTCCTTCCTGGTCTTAACAAAGCAATCCCAAATGGATTCTATTCATTCCTCATTGATGCAAAAAAGGCACGCACACTTAGAGATCAGTATGAGATCTATCAACGTCTTACTCAAGGTGACACGGTCAAGAAAGATGAGATGCGTGACACAAGTGAGACGAAGAACGATGAAGGTAAAGTTGAAGATTATAGAAAGGCTCTTCTTAGCCTGACCACTTACAAACCTTACAATCAGTCGTCAGTTTCTGTAATGGAAATCAAACTAGCTGACCTCGCGAAAACCGAAGCCGGAAAGATCAGATTTAAAATGGCGAGCATTGATACCAATGAAAGCTCGACACAACCGGATGATTTCCTTGCTGGTAAAGACAAGTGGCATTCGATTGATGCTTCTGAGTCAGAAATTAAAATGATGACAGAAGAAATTAATCTTGAGGCCAATGAGAAGAAGAAAGTTGAATTGGCGAAATCTGAAAGCTCAAAAGGAATCGTTCTTTACTCTCCAACTAACTCAGATGGTAAGAGAGATGAGAGCAAGGATCTTCAGGAAATTATCTTAAAATAATCTAAAAAATTTGATCCTCTACAGCTGTATTAAGCTGTAGGGGATCATTTTGTTCCACGCCTTGATTTTTGTTCTTCTTTGGCGCATGATAAATCAATGCAAGAAAAAGAACTGAGACAACAAAAAGTCCAAAAGCTCAAGAATCTTTGTCTTAAAGCTCACTTTCAGGAACTGGCCCCGAATGTTTACGAATTGAAGGGACCTTATTCGAAGACGCTTACAATTTGTACTCTCATTCACGGAAATGAAATTGGTGGCATCGAGGTCTTCTTTAATCTCCTCCAGGAAATTGAATCAAAAAAGTTAAATATTAAATCGAATCTTCGACTCATTCTTGGGAATGTTGAAGCATTCTATGAAGACAAACGTTTTCTTGAAACAGACATGAACCGATCTTTCGATTTAGCGGAAGTAAAGACTAATGAGGAAAAGAGGGCCAAAGAGCTGGAGTCATTTCTTAACTCGTCGGACGTATTAATTGATATTCATCAAACGATCGGGGCCACAGAAACACCATTTTTTATCTTTGAGTATGAAGATCGGTCTTACAACCTCGCCCGTTATTTAAATCAGTCCATGCCTATTGTGACACATAATAAAAAACGAAACTTCAAAGGCAAAACATCAACGGCGTATATGGTTAGCAAAGGCCTAATGGGTGTGACCATTGAAACCGGTCAGAAAGGAATTATAGATTCTCAAATCGGCCTTGGATTGGAGATTTCACGCAAGGCCATCGAAACTGATTTTACGAAACCAATTGAAGAGTTTCCAGTAAGTAACACATTCACCTTTCATCAGATCATCCAAAATCCGAACGGCAACTTAGAACTCACAAGAAAAATGATTAATTTCGACAAAGTGTTAAAAAATGAAGTTTTGGCCAAAAATGATCACTCTGAAGTAACTTCAGATGTTAACGGTTCAATTCTTTTTCCTAAGTATGGCGACTACGCGAAAAAATCCGTAGAACTTGCTCTCATACTAAGACCTGTTGAATCAAGAGAAGAAATCACCGGTTAATGATCCTGCTTTGGTTTAAAGCAAATAGTTCTTTTTCAAGATTCTCACGATGGTCCGGATGGGCAATTTGAATAAGGAGTCTTGCCCTTTCATGAAGACTTTTCCCATAAAGATTCACAACTCCATACTCAGTCACGACATAATGAACATGGGCCCTCGTTGTTACAACACCTGCACCAGTATTTAACACGGTTTTAATTCTTGAATGTCCATTTTTACTGGTCGAAGTTAAGGCAAGGATGGGCTTCCCACCAGTCGAGAGTGCGGCGGCACGAAGAAAATCAACCTGACCACCCACTCCTGAAATAATTCGAGACCCAACTGAATCTGCACAAACCTGACCTGTGAGATCAATCTCGACTGCCGAATTAATGGCCGTGACCTTTGGATTTCTCATAATGTTGATGGGAAAATTAATATACCCGGACTCGAGATTTAAGACCGTCATATTATCATCCACAAAATCATACATACTTCTTGAACCAATTAGAAAAGCAGAGGTCACTTTTCCTCGGTGAAACTTTTTAAGTGAGTTATCAATAACTCCTTTTTTGACCAATTCAAAGGCACCATCACTCCACATCTCAGTATGTAGGCCCAGATGCTTGTGACCAACTAACTCAGCACAAACCGCATCAGGAATGGCCCCAATTCCAAATTGAAGAGTCGCTCCGTCTTCAACCAGGGAGGCCACATTTTTCCCAATCTGTTTTTCAACTTCAGTTAAAATTTTTGGTTTCGGAGAATAAAGTTCAGTACTATGCTCAATAGCATAGTTAATGTTGTTTATGTGAACCATTCCGTCCCCATGAACTCTTGGCATGCGGGGGTTAATTTGAGCGATCACAATTTTAGCACTCTCAACTGCGGCCTTGGCGGTATCGACACTCACTCCTAAAGACACAAAACCATGCTTATCTGGTGGCGAAACCTGAATAAGAGCAACGTCAACTTTCTTCGCTCCTGATCGGATCAGCTCAGGCATCTCAGACAAAAAACAAGGTAAATAATCAATTCTGTCATAATCCATATAAGGGCGAACGTTGGAACCAACGAACAGATTGGTCACCCGAAACGATTTTTTATACTCAGGTTTTGCATAAGCTGCATCACCTTCAGTATGGAGATGCAATAATTCGACATTAGTTAGTCTTGGGGCCTCTTCAAGAAGTCCATCCAGTAAGAACTGAGGAGTTGCCGCACCGGCGTGGACAAAAACTGTTTGATTAGAATCAATTGCAGATAATACTTCGCGAGTGGTGTTACAGATTTTCATATTAACGTCCTGATAAAATAATTTCGCCTTCTCGAATTTTGTCCATGGCATTCACGATAAGTCTTGCTGATTCCTGAGGAGCATGGAAGCCAGTTGAATTTTCTGCCTCGATAAAATCAATAAGGAACTGAGCTTCACGTTGAACGATCAGGGCCTTTTCAATTCTTGTTTTATCTATTTTTTTTGCTTGGGCGGCCTTTATGTTATCCATAAACTGCATCAAAGCATCCATCGCCTTCTTTCTCATTTCAAGGTGTCTTTCTTGAATTGTATACACCCGTGCCTTCAACTCATCCTCAGGCGCATGGTGACAAGTCTGGCAGGACTTATTTACATTTAACATCGGACTTTGAACGTGGTGATTGGTCAATTTCATGGCACCTACTCTCTCATAGGGCATGTGACAATCTGTACAGGAAACTCCGGCACGGGCATGGCTTCCTTGACTGAAAGTTTCAAACTCAGGATGCTGGGCCTTCAAAACCGGTGCTCCGGTTTCTGCGTGAACCCAGTCTTTGTGTCCATTCTCGCGGTAATAGCTAAGAATTTGATCACCTTTAAGACCTTTGTCCCATGGAAAAGTAAGGGTCTTTTCAGGACCTTTAAAATAATACTCCACATGGCATTGAGCACATACGAAGGTTCTCATCTCCTGTTTAGTCGCTTGTTTGTTCACATCATAGTTATGAACACCAGTTGTTTTCTTAAAGGCCTTAATACCTTCCATAAATGCAGGTCTTGTCACCCTTAATTCCATGTTCTGAGGATTATGGCAGTCAATGCAGCTCACTGGGTGCTTAACCTTGGCCCTGGCCTCAACATAAGGGATTTTATTCAATTCATGGAAACCTTTATAAAGATCTCCATTACCTAATTTCATCATGGGAACAAACGTCGAAGCATGGCAATTGATACAAGCGCCCGGTTGTTTGGAGAATTCTTGTCTCTTGGTAAATTCCTGGTCCACTAGCATGTATGCGTGGCCCCTTTCTTCACGAAAATCATGTGAGAAAGCATAACCGGCCCACATTCTTTTGAGCTGTTCATCATCTAGTCTTGATTGAGAAACAATACTTCGAGGATCGGCCTTTGACGGAATCTGAGGAATCGCCTCTGATCCACCATGCTTTGTTCTCTTCTGATCTACAGTTCTTTTATAGGAATCATACTGATGAGGAAAATTTTTGCCCCAAACTTCAGGATCATCTTCCATGTCTGAAATTTCGACGACCTTGAAATAAGGATTTTTTGCTTCGTTCTTCTTTTCAAGAATATTTACGAGTAAAAAACTCACGACCCCACCAATCACCGCAGTCAGCAGGATAAGGCCAAGAAGTTTTCCTTTAGTCATCATAGAGTCTCCACTTAATGTGTATGTCCAACTTCCCTGTGACAACGGACACAGGAAGCTCCTCCCTCAATTGCCTCAGTATGAAGTGTCGAATTCATTAAACCTGAGTGGCACTTGAAACAGGATTTCATTGTTATATCAAAATTATGTTTCCGAATTCTAATGGGATCTTTGAATTGTCCTGTGGTGAATTTTAAAGAATGCATGAAACCATTTTCAGCTTTATTAAAATACTTCAAATAAATATTTTCAGGAGTGTGACAAGAATTGCATGTGGCGACGTGATGATGACTGGACTTGCTCCAACTTTCATACTGATCACGCATAATGTGACAATTAACACAGGCCCTAGGGTCATCAGAGAGATAGGAGTAGCCCTTACCATAAAAAAAGGTAAAAGATCCGATCCCAGTCACAAGACCGAGGAGGCAGGCTAATATGGCAGATAAACGTAAAGCAAATGACATCCTTGGTAGTATTTTAAAGAAAATATCCATTTAAGACATGACGAGAATCAGCAAATCACAGATCATTAATGACATGAAAAAACAAACCCCAGAGATAACATTTTTTCGCAACCTCAAACACTCTGAAGAATTATCAGTTTCAGATGAAGCAAACTCTTACTTGCTAGACGAAAAAGATGGAGAAATTAACAAGATCATTTTCGCCGAAACAATAAGAAACGCAAATGACACGATCTTTCATATCTATGATCAATTGAAAATGCTTCATGCAAATGCCTATGCAAACATGAAGGAATCAATACTCATTTCTAAAGAACAGTTAGGATGCGGTTATGAACAAGAGCACATGCTTGTCTTTGAAAACTCCGCTCTTGGAAATCATGAAATACTCTCGGTAGAAATTGCGCTTGTCATTTTATTCAATAAGCTCGAATTAATCTTCAAAGAACTTACAGTACTAGGCTACATTGAAAATAGCTCCTCTACCAAATTCCAGAGAGGCGATCTTTTATCGAATGGCAATCTTGGTAGATATCTTACAGCAATGTTTGAAAAGGGATATATCGCAGAGGCTGATTTAGCGTTGCCTCATTTGATTAAGGCAAGAACAATAAGAAATCAATTTGCCCATGGGGATCATGTCAATAAAGATGATCTGGGGAACCTAAACATAGTTGATGTTTTTAGAGAGATTCAAAGATTTTTTAACAATATAAAATGGTGAAAGTTCATTCACCAAAAGTCGCCTCTAGAACATCTCTCGCTCTCCAATGAGGCAGATCCGCCTTAATCATATCCAGCAATGCATCCAACTCAACCTCAGACTTCTGGGCCATTGCCCTCCATTCCGGAGATTGTGCCAAACGTCCTCTCAAGGCCGTAGAGAAGAGATCTATCCACGAGGGTGCAGTATAAGTGAAGTTAAGTGAGAGCGCGTTTCCATCGGCCTCAGTCTCATGCCAAACACCTCGAGGAACAAACAGGACTGAGCCCGGTTTAAGTTCAAAACTCATGGTTTCATGAGGCATTTTAGTCGGCATTGGAGCTTCGAGGTAGCTCGCGAGTTCCGGATCAGGTTCAAGACCCATTGTATGTCTGGTCAAAGGATTCTCAACCGTTTCATTCGGGGCCAGTATCCATTTCTTCGTTCCATGAACTTGAATGACGAAGTTAATGTTCTGATCAAAGTGCGGGGCCGTGCCCTTACCATCTGGAGTGGCATACATCAAACAACGTCCAATGGTCATCATAGGAAGACCAAGATTTTGGCGAATCTCTTCCAACCAATCGGTTAGAACCGGAGAAATCAGATGGGCCTCATTAAAGAGAAGTCCCATACCGTTATCAAAAAGCTTTCGGGCATCTTTGTTAGTTGTATCGATAGAACTTGCTTCATCCCGCACATCCGGAAGATGGGCCTGAATCGGCATGGGCCAGGAATTCAGAAGATCATCAAGTGAATTAAGAAATGGAAGACTAGTCAGTGGTTTCAGATTTTCAAAGTTATTGTGAACAACAAAGGGTCTATTTTCTTTGAACGCCTTTTGAAATTCCGCCGATGAATTAATAAGTGCCGCCAAACCAGTTTTCATAATGACCTAATTTTTCGGAGGAAGACTAAAACATACCTTACCAAGCTCGCCTGCTCTGAAATCCAAAAGGATCAGTTTAAACACACGGTCCAGATCAGGAAGACCCTTCTGCTTCAAACAGCCACGAACGGTAGCAATTTTTGTCAAAGTCTCATCCAAACTCATATCGAATGATTCAAGCTTATAACGTTCTTTAAAGGCCTCAGACTTGTTTTTAAGAAGGAACCTAACTAAGTAGCAGGCCGGATCTTCTTCGCCGATAATCTCATCAGGGATAGCGTTAATGGCACTTAACCAGAAACGGTGCTCTTCCACTGCAAGCTCAGGGGGCATAACACCTGGAGTATCGAGAAGCTGAAGATGTTCATCCACATCCACCCAAAGTTGGTGACGGGTTTGACCAGGCTTATCGGCTTTTTTTGTCGCATTACGATTGGCGACTGAATTAATGAAAGTCGATTTCCCCGTATTGGGAAGACCGATGATCATGAAACCGTATTTTGATTTTTGTTCAACTTCATTATTACAAGCTCGGCGCTTGTCTTCGATGATCTTACGAGCATAGCTTAGAACTTGCTTGAGTGAATTTTTATCCAAACAGTTTACGAAAAGATACGGCTCACCTTTTTCTTTGAACCAGGCGTCCCACTTCGCTACAGCGGCTGGATCGGCAAGATTCGTTTTATTTAAAAGAATCAAGCGCGCCTTACTACCAATGCTTTCCCATAAAGTCGGGTTACCAGAAACGATAGGCACACGAGCATCACGAATTTCAATCACCAGATCAACTGCATTGATCTTGGCCTTGATTTCACGCATGGCCTTAAGCATGTGGCCCGGAAACCAGTTGAACGCGGCATTCGGTTCAGCGTCGATCTTGAACTTAACCGGCTCTGCTTTAGGCTTAGGAGTTGGCTTAGGAGCGGGCTTACCCGGCTTATTGAATTTCTTATTTGGATTCATAAGCATTTGTAGCATTTAAGGGGCCTATTTCCTATGAAGAAATTACCCGAAAAGGTCCCGGAATCCGGTTTCATGGTACTTTTTCCCTATGAAATCCCTGGTTTTTTGCCTCCTTTTACTCTCACAATTGGCCTGGGCCCACGATTACCCGGACACCTATCGCTATCAGGTTCTGGTAACCGATAAAACCACATCAACCGTTACTCAAAGTAGCTTTTTGAGTATCCCGAATATCGTTCATGCCATTCACATCAAAAACCTTCGAAAAATTAAGGCCTCCGTTGTCGTTACAACAGACTGGGTGAAGCCTTATTTCACTGCTTGGGCCAACCGAGAAAATGAAAACAAATACACTTTGAATTTCTGGGGAGGCCTGGCTCGAATCCCTGGTATGAATGATGAAGCATTTGCGATTACTGCCTGTCATGAATTGGGTCACGTTATAGGCGGAACTCCACGAATTAAAATCAAAGAGTTTCTTTGGTCATCGGCCGAAGGTCAAAGCGATTATTTCGCGACTTCGGTTTGTATGAAAAATTATTTTAAATTTGTGAATCAAACCAAGAAGCTAACCATTCCAAAAAAGCTCTCTGAGACGGCCTTCACACTCTGTAGAACAACCTACTCGAATGAATTAGAATTTCTTATTTGCCTGAATACGAACAAAGGTATTGAGGGCTTTGCGGCCATGCTCGAGCACCTGTCTCAGTATAAAGAACAGCTATCAATCGAAACTCCAAGCAAGAAACAAGTCAAAGTCACAACCTTTGATAGCTATCCTGATACCCAATGCCGAATTGATACTCTTTTTCAAGGAAGTCTAGGACAACCTCGTCCGGCCTGTTGGTTCGCTAAATGAAGAAGCTAGCAGTTCTTCTTTTAGGACTTGCTTTCAATGCCCAAGCAAATTGGAGCTTGGAAATCATTTCTCACGCGAACTCATTGTATCAACCAGTCTCATGGGCAACTTTTGGGAAGCCGATTAAATTTGAAATCTCGGAAGATCAAAGTGCATCGGCAAGTGCCGATCATCTGTTCCAGGAACTGAAAGTCGTAGTGAATTCCGGACTTCTTTCATCTCCACGTCTGACACCAGATGGTCTTCGTATGATCATTTGTCATGAACTGGGACATCTCTTTGGTGGTGCTCCTCGAAAGAACATTCCGATGGAATGGGAAGGACCTGTGGCCCATGATGGAATGAGTTTCTTAAGTAGTGAAGGTCAGGCCGATTACTATGCAGGACTTTATTGTTTTAAGGAAATGATTAAACTTGCTGAAGGCGATAATATCTTCCCGGCCGATACGACTCGCATCGGTCCCAATCTAAGAGCAAAATGTGGTGATGATCAACTATGCTTAAGAGGAGCTCTTGCTGGAGTTGATTTTTTAAATCTCAACTACGACTTCCCCATTTCATGTGAAGTGAAAGACGGTGAAGTTACACCTGTTCTCATTCGGGACTCTTATCCAGGAAGACAATGTCGTCTAGACACAATCGTGAATGCCTCCGCCTGCAATGAACTTCCAAATCTGAGTTTAGATTTTAATGATGCCTCTAAAAATGAATGCGAATCGAATCAGCGGCCGCTGTGTTGGTATAAATAAAAACGGCCACGAATGATGTGGCCGTTTTTTTTGAGTCTGCGTTTTCGAAGTTTCCTTGACCAATGTCCCATCCTCTCAAATGGTACATCGTAGACTCAACTTCATTGTATGAAACACTCATCCCTTCCAACAGCTGATTAATCATAATAATTTCATAAGGATACCTCATCTATTCAATATTTTAAGAAAGAGTGTCGAGATAGTCTAAGATGACTAATTCTCTAATCCACGGCGGGATTTCTGAAGTTCTAGAACGACCAAATCCCATCGTCACATTCGCGAAAGTCTGGGCCGAAGGCCGATACTGGGAACCAAAATTTGGTGACCGACATGCCTTATTACTTCTTCGAAGAAAGATGCCTGATAAAGTTTCTTTTATTCGTGCTTATCGAGGCTTTAGAGCGAGTGGCGCCAAGGAAGAAAAAGAATTAGGTGAAGGCCGCGCTTTTCTTCGTTGGCTTCAACGTCATGAGATCTCGGTGGAATGGAAACAGAGAGACTTTGAACCACATCCCTTCTTTAGTCATCCGAATGCCCCTAAACATGATCCAAAAGATGAGATGGCCGAAGGTCTGAGTTTTGCCATTAGGCCTGTTGAAGTTTCTGGAAGGAAAGTGAAACTCTATGTGGGTGATGATGACATGCTGAACCTTCTCAGCATGCCCTATGGTAACGATAAAGACTTCTTGGAATTAGTGATGAGATATGTGGCCCAACGTTTCGAGTGGGAAGGATGGAGAGCGCCAGCTCCTCCGTTTCTTGATTGGGTCAAGTCACAAGGAATGAGACCGGTGTTTGTGCCGGGGCAATTAGGGTTTCAACCAACATTTTAGACATAAAAAAAGGTCATGAGCGACATGACCTTTTTCCGGTACATATTCGGAATCGGGTCTAACCCTTTTCTTCCTATGAGTCCGGCATGAACAAATTTTAAAACGCCACACTCTGCGATGGAAGAGCGTATCATCCAAATTTCGTCTTAAGATTGACTGAATTTCATCTCTCAAATTTGCAGAATGCAGAAGGCCTCCGCTAAAAAAGTGCATCGCGAAAGCTGCGGAGGCCCCTTCTATGATTAGACTCTGTATACTTCTGCTTCTGGTGAGTTGTGGTAAACCGATCACAGAATCGGGAGACGCAAAAAAATCCGAGAATGCCCTTAAAGAAGGCGTTATTGAGGGTCTCTATCTGGATCAAGGCATGTTCATGAATTTTGATTATCTGCCTCTGACAGGTGAAATCAAAGATCAGAAAAAACATTGGTCAGGTGATTCCTGGCGTTTAAAGTTTGGTTCAGTCAATTATCGTTGGAACTCTCCCACCCACGAGACAAGAAATTATCCCTCGCCTCACCCTAGAGATTTGAAACGGTATTCAATCGATGATTTGAAGCAACTATCTGCCACTGAGAAATATGACTTGTGGCTTGGTCGCTATGATTACTTCTTGAAAAATCTGGTGGAAAATTATCTGCCTGAGAAACCGCTTGATTGGGAGGGCCTCTGTCACGGGTGGGCCGGCGCCAGTATCAACCACAATGAACCACAACCTAAAATGATGATGAACCCGGATGGAATTCTTATTCCATTCGGCTCTGCTGATATTAAAGCTCTTCTCACTTATTATTACTCATTGGAGACAGTTCCTGATAGTTTTCAGCTCGGAAAACGCTGCGAAAGCTACCGACCTGTTGATGATGAAAATTGCGATAATGATGTGACTCCTGGAGAATTTCACACGGTACTGGCCAACAAGTTGGGTCTTCGGGGTGAGAGCTTCATTATGGATATTGATCGCTATCTGGAAGTGTGGAACCATCCGATTATTTCTTATAACACTCACATTATGAAAGACATCAGAGTGAAAGGTTCCAATCGAAGAGTCATTCTAAGAACGGCCCTCTACTATGTAGATGTGGCCCTGAAAAGTTCCTGGAATCCAACAATCGGAACACTCTCCCATTTGATTTCAAAACAACAGCTCGACTATGAGTTAGAACTCACGTCAGGTGGAAATATTGTTGGTGGAAGATGGATATCAAGAGATCGTCCGGACTTTATGTGGACGATTAAAAAGGTCGAAAATTTTACGGGATATTTGTCGGGACTTAATGAGCTAATAAAATAGGGCCACTCGAAAGCGGCCCTACAGGCTTGGACTCAAAACTTATTCAACTTCCAGTGTGCACGATTCAGAGGCATCTGAGCTTGTGTTACCAGAATTGTCGTCTGCCGCTTGCGACACATTTAAGTGAAGCGCCAACAAACTGCCCACTGTCAGAAGCAAAAAATTTTTCCAAAGTGATGATGATTTACGTTCCATCCTAGAACCTCCAAGTTCTGTTTGATTCATAGATGGGTCCATATTGAATCGCAGGTAATCTTCAGACAACCATAATGAATCCGAGTTCTAAATTTTTTGTGAAGGTTTCAAAGATCTTGGTGATTTAGAAAAATCGACTGAGTAATTAAGCTATCTTCCACAGTCAAAATCACATGAAATGGAGAATAGTGGAAAGAAATTGATAAAAAAAATGGTCATCTTAGATGACCATTTTTTCCAGTCTGCCCTCAGAAAAGTATTACCTTTTCTTTTGCATAGATTTAAGGCGCTGCCCTTAAATCCCCGGTGAAATCATTATAACAAAAACCACTCCCTGATTGGGAGTGGTCTTATTCTAAATGTTTTTAAAGTTAGCGGCGGTCAAGCACTTGAAAAGTGAAATCGTGATCGTTCTCAGTGTTTTTCGAAAAAGATTGCTCAGAAATTTTCTTCCAGTTCTTTAGTGATAGCTGAGGAAAAAACACATCTCCTTTCACTTCACCTTTTACTTCTGTGAGATAAATTCGATCAACTAACGAGAGAGCATATTTGTAAATTTTTTCTCCACCAATAATGAAGAGTTCTGTTTCACCATTTCTCTCTGCTTGTTTGATGGCACGGAAAATTGAAGTAAACCAGAACACGCTGTCTTGATTGGCCTTCGGTTCAGAAGAAACCACCAGGCTCATTCTGCCTGGAAGTGCTTTACCGATTGATTCGAAGGTCTTTCTTCCCATCAACATGTGGTGACCCATCGTGAGCTTCTTAAAGTTCTGGAGATCGTCCTTTAAATGCCAAGGAAGCTTGTTATTCAAACCAATCGCATTGTTCTCAGCTTTCGCTACGATAAGTGAAATTCTCATTTTACACCGCCACCGGAGCTTTAATGTGTGGATGAGATTCGTAACCAACAAGTTCGAAGTCTTCAAACTTAAAGCCGAAAATATCTTTCACATCAGGATTAATCTTAATCTGAGGAAGCGCAAACGGAGTGCGCGACAACTGAAGCTCAGTTTGCTCTAAGTGGTTTGTATAAAGGTGAGCATCTCCGAATGTATGAACGAAGTCACCAACACCAAGACCACAAACCTGCGCCACCATGTGAGTGAGAAGCGCATAGCTCGCGATATTGAACGGAACACCTAGGAAGATGTCCGCTGAACGCTGATACAACTGACAAGAAAGTTTGTTATTCGCTACGTAGAACTGAAACATCGTGTGACAAGGAGGCAGGGCCATCTTATCAACGTCAGCTACGTTCCAGGCATTCACAATCAAGCGACGTGAGTCTGGATTCTTCTTAATCATGTCGATAAGATTTTTAATCTGATCAATCGTGCGACCATCATGAGCTTTCCAGCTTCTCCATTGAACACCGTAAACAGGTCCAAGGTTACCGTTCTCGTCGGCCCACTCATTCCAGATTGAAACGCCATTGTCTTTTAGATATTTGATGTTTGAATCACCCTGCAAGAACCATAGTAGCTCGTGGATGATAGATTTCATGTGACACTTCTTAGTCGTAACGAGAGGAAAACCTTCGTTAAGATTAAAGCGCATTTGATGTCCGAAAACAGATAGGGTTCCTGTGCCGGTGCGATCTTCTTTTTTCACACCTTCACTCAGCACTCTTTGCATGAGTTCGTGGTATTGTTTCATCTGCCCCTCCGTGTGTGTTTGTGTATAAAAAGAATACCAAACATACTAGGGATTGATCAACAACACCCGAACGACAATGTTTTGACAGTTACTTTGAGTTTTTCTTCTTAGCGTAGTCCATCATGATTTTCTCACAACGGTCCATCGTCTCCTGATTCATTTCAAACGTCTTCATGCCTTTGATTTCATTTTCAATCAGCTCGAAAAGTTCAAAATCGATGAACGGAGTAACTTTTCCGCTCTGGTATTCGCGCTCTTTTTCGCCATAAAGGCCCAAGAACGTCTCATCTCTAAACCATAGTTCTTTATTGGCCTTCTGAAGAGCATCTAGTGTCTCAGCGGCCGGTTTTCGTTGAATGAACTCGAAGAACATCGCACTTGAACGAATTCCTGGGTAATACCACTCACCAGAGAACACCTGGATGAGATCTTCGTCCTCGTCTTTTAGAATAGGAGTAATAAAATTCACACCACGCTCAGTGGCAAATTTGTGGAAAGCTAATAGATCGTTCGTTCTAAGGGCCATATGCTGATAAAGAGCAGCCGCATTGTGAGAATCAAGCATCTCACGCACGTGAGACGGCTGGTTCATTGGTTCAGAAGGCTGAACGATGGCTACAATCGTTTTATTCTTAGCTTTATCGTCTTTATTGGCTTCTCCAAGCTTGGCCGCGAAAGTTAGAGACTTCTCGCCTTCACCTGGGATCCATTCTTTTCTTTTGTCGTAAAGGATATCTTCCGGACGTACGCCGAAAATCACATTAAAAATCACATAGGCCACGTGATAAAGACGAGGCTGAAGAAGAAGTGTCATGTGATCGATTTGAAAATTCTGAAATGAGTGCTTCATAGTACTACCTTTTAATAACAATAAATTGGCATTAGCTTAGACTGAACCGCCTAGAATTTAAACCGATTTTGGCGCCAAAAAAATGACAGAAATCACTATTCGTAACGTAGGGCCTCAATTGGATGAAGCTTTGAGGCCGTACGGGCCGGATAGACCCCGAAAAGAAGCCCAATAACGAGGGAAAACACGAAAGAAATGACGACACTCACGATGGAAATTGAGGTCGACCAGCCAGAAAAAGCGTTGAGAACAATGGCGAAAGTCACTCCTGTGAGAATTCCCATGACTCCCCCGACAATGCCCACCACCACGGATTCGACGAGAAATTGATTCAGGATGTCTCGACCGGTTGCACCCACGGCCTTACGAAGACCGATTTCTTTGGTTCGTTCTTTTACAGAGACCAACATGATGTTCATGATTCCGATACCACCCACTACTAGAGAAATAGCAGCAATGACGGTGAGAAGAACAGTCATGGTTTGAGTGCTGGCCTCAATCGCCTTTTTCATGTCGGCCATGTTCCAAACTCGGAAAGCTTCCTCTTGCGAGGCCACTGGGATTTTGTGACGGGTATTGAGAAATGTTCTGATTTCTTCTTCGAGATCAGTTGTGTCGGTATCGTTTGCGATCTGCACATCAATCGAATCAATGGTCGTGCGACCAAAGAGACGGCGTTTCGCGGTTTCAATCGGAACCAAGATCACATCATCCTGATCGCGAAAACCACTTGAACCTTTTTCTTCTAAAAGACCCACCACTTGGAAATTTGTTTTATTAATTTTGATGAACTCTCCCAGAGCGTTTTTTCCTCCGAAAAGTTCTCGGTACACAGTTGCACCAATGAGGGCAACTCGAGCGCGTTTGCGATTTTCTTCCTCAGTGAACTTACGGCCTTCCATGACCTTCATGGATCTCAGATCATAGTATTCCTCACCCACACCTAAGATCGATGAGTTCCAGTTTTTATTTTTATAAACGACTTGTCCGCGGCCTTCTAAACTTGAAGCAGCATCTACAATTTGAGGGAATTTATTTTTTAAAGCGTCCGCATCCTCTTCGTAAAGAAGTGCGGTCGATCCGGCCTGAGTCGCTGCACCGGCCGATCTCATCACACCAGTCCGAACCATCAGGAGATTTGCTCCCATACTTGAAAGCTGAGATTCGATTGCTTTCTGAGCACCTGTACCGATCGCCATCATGGTCACTACTGAGGCCACACCGATGAGAACACCGAGAACCGATAAAAAAGTTCTGATCTTATTCGACATGAGTTGCTTCATGCCTTGGCGAAAGTGCTCTTCAAGAGAGAGCACACCATGTTTGTTTTCTTTCAGAGAGACTTCAATTTCAGGTCTTTGTGGAAGAGGCTTATTGCGAGTATCCGAGATGATTTTCCCGTCGCGCATTCTAATAATGCGATTACTCTGCTCCCCAATTTCATCTTCGTGAGTCACCATCACGATGGTCATGCCCATGGCATTGAGTTCGCGAAGAATCTCCATTACCTGTTTTTCACTCTGAGAATCAAGGTTACCCGTGGGCTCATCCGCTAAAATAAGTTTTGGTTTATTAATAAGTGCACGGGCAATCGCCACACGCTGCTGCTGACCACCGGACATTTCGCGCGGTAAGTGATCGGCGCGAGTTTCAAGACCAACTCGGCTAAGTAGATGGTTTGATTTTTCTTTTTCAATTCTTCCCTCTGAATACAAGAGCGGCAGGGCCACGTTTTCAGCGGCATCAAAATACGAAAGGAGATTAAATTGCTGAAAGATGAAGCCTAGTTCATGACGACGAAAGAGGGCCAGTTCATCTTCGTTATAGTTTGAAATATCACGGCCATCAAAAATATATTGGCCACTGGTTGAGACATCCAGACAACCAATGAGATTCATAAGGGTCGATTTTCCTGAGCCTGATGGGCCCATAATTGCTACGAAGTCTCCTTCATCGATTTTAAGTGACACGTGATCCAGCACCGTGAGTTTGTTCTCACCCATGGTGTAGACTTTTGTGATGTCCTTAAGCTCGATGAGTGCGCTCAACGTTTGCCTCTCCCACCACGTGGACCTTGTGGCATAAATGGATTCTTCGCCTGTTGCTTACCTTTAAGGGCAAGACTGCGAATCACAATGGTTTCTCCTTCAATAGGACCTTTCACGACTTCGGCCATGCGACCATTATCAAGACCAAGCTCAATTGGAATTGAAGTGATCTTCTCACCCTGTTTTACTTCGACGAATTTTCCTTCATCATTTGATGTCACTGCCGCCAGAGGGACAATGAGGACATCTTTTTTGTCCTGAACCACGATGTTCACATTCGCGGTCATCCCACTGCGCATGAACTCAGGCACTTCATCCGGTAGAACGTCTACCACATAAGTTGTAACGTTATTGGTGACGGTTGAGTCGTAAGCTACGTGAACGACTTTTCCTTTTACTGGATTTTGTGGGTAAGCATCGAGTGTAATGAGGGCACGCTGACCGTTTTTCACTTGAGCGATATCAGTCTCATCTACTTGTGTTTTTACAGTCAGGCGATCGGCCATGGTGAAGATCACATCAGTGCTGGTGAAACTCTGGCCGGTTTCCATACTTCTAAGAATGAGAGTACCATTAATTGGAGCAATCACTGGGGTCGGCTTATAAAGATCCTGCCAACGTTTAAATTCCTTATCCCCTTTGGTGCGAACTGAATCGAGTAGGGCCGCGCGCTCAGTGGAACTGGTCCAGGCAAGAATATCTCCGCGCTTCAGAACGTCCCCTTCCTTCACGAGAATCTCTTCAATACGTCCGGCAACCGGCGACTTAATCTCGAGACGGTTTTGAGGGCTCACAGTTGCCGTAGCATCGACTGTAACTTTTAGATCACCTTTCTTAATTTGCACCGGAGTAAAAACATATTCCTCTCCAGTCTTACGAGAAAAATAAAAAACTCCGCCTGCTGCGAGGGCAACAATCACAACCAAGAGGGCGATGAGCTTCTTGTTCATGGAATGGATCCTTTTCCTATCACTTTTTCAAAGTTTGCATAACGAATCACACGGTCGCGCTTACTTTGAAGATATGTAATCTGTCTGGTAATGAGTTCGTTTTCAATAATGTCCCAGTCTTCGAATGTCAGAAGACCGTTGTTGTACTTGATACGAGAAATCTCCGCTCGAGTGGCACTGGCGTTCTTAAACTTTGTATCCACCGCTAGTTTGATGTCACTTTGTTTCGCGAGAGTTTGCGCCTGTTTAATTTGTGGCACGAGAGTCAGGAAAGTTGTGCGTTTACTTTCTTCTGCAGCGTATTTTGAAAAGATCGCAGACTTGGTGGCACTGTAATCGGCGAATCCATCAAAGATGGGAATCGAGAGGGTCAGGGCCATCGACCAGCGTTCGTTATCTCTGTTCGGAAAGAAAGTCTGATCTTGTCTGGTGACATTTCCGACTAAATCCAGACTTGGAAGAAAGTTTGAACGAGCAATTGTGATTTCTTTTGAAGCAATTTTCTCAGTCGCGACCGCGCGATTATAATCCGGAGTTTCAGTCGCGAGATTAACGATCTCGTTTTCTTTGATTGCTATATTCGCCAGAGGTAAGTCCCCGGTCGCCTCATAATCATCAAAGCCTTCGCGGTTTAAATAGGAAAGCAAAGTTGAGCGGGCCACACGAAGAGCGTCTTGGGCGGCGATGTTATCGAGTTTGGCTTGTTCGAAGTAGGCCTCTGAAAGAAGCACCGAACCTTTGTTCTCACGACCATTATCATAGCGAATGGAAACGAGTTTATAGTTACTTTCACGACGTTCAATAATGTCGTCAGTTAGTTTTAGATATTCCTGAGCATAAACGAGATTGGCGAAGGCCTGTTTCAAGTTATAACTCAAATCAGACTTCACGCGTTCGCGGTTCCAGAAAGAATCTTTCACGCGCCATTCGGCCTGATCGACTTTTGAAACGTCTTCCAGTCCATTAAAGATGTTTTGATTGAGGGTCAAGGCACCAAGATAGTTGCTTGAAACGGAACTCGAGCTGCTGTTTAGAAGAACGCCGTTAGAAACGATCCCTCCGCCTCCACGAGAGCCAATCCGAGTGGCCGAGACGCTTGCTCGGATACTAGGCATATACCCCCGACGGGCGACTTGCACATTTTCTTGAGCGGCCAGGTATTGTTGATTTGCCTGTGAGAGTGAAGTGTTTTCTTTGAGTGCCATGTTAACCACGTCATTCCAGGTTAACTGAGCAGACCACCCCAGGCATGGTAAGCAGGCAAGGCCCACAAATATACGAGTAATCATACGTTTATTATTCCTTATCCCAGTTTATTTGCACTAAAATAATGACATATTTCAGGAGCAATTATGGCCATCGTGCAAACCGGTCTTTCTCGACTATTATCTGATACAAATGTGCAAAGAATGTTCAAAGGTAACATTGGCTATCTCTGCCATAGTGCCTCTGTAACTGAGAACTTAGAGCATGGATTAATCGCGATTCAGCGTACATTCGGTTCTCAGCTAAAAAAGATCTTCGGACCTCAACACGGATTCGTGACTGACGTTCAGGACAACATGGTTGAAACCAACCACTACATTCACCCTTATTTTAAACTTCCTGTTTATTCTCTTTATTCGGAAACTCGTATTCCAACTGATGAGATGCTTGAAGGTCTTGATCACATCTTCGTGGATCTTCAAGACGTGGGAACTCGTATCTACACTTACATCTACACGATGACTCTTCTTATGGAAGCTTGTCAGAAGAAAGGCATTGAAGTGGTTATCTTGGATCGTCCAAATCCAATCGATGCTGACACTCTTGAAGGTAATATTCTTGATATGAATTACGCTTCATTCGTGGGCCGCCATCCGATTCCAGTTCGTCATGGACTTACAATGGGTGAAGTGGCGAAGATGCACCAGAAATACTGGGGCGGTAAGGACTGCAAACTTACAGTTCTTGAGATGAAGGGCTACGATCGTAAGATGAGCTATGAAGATACAAAACTTCCATGGGTCATTCCTTCACCAAATCTTCCAACTGTTGAAGCTGCTTATACATTCGTGGGCACAGTTCTTTATGAAGGAACAAATATCTCTGAAGGCCGTGGTACAACTCGTTCTCTGGAGATCATTGGCCATCCTAAAATTGAAGCTTTCGGTTTCCATGAGAAACTTAAACCAGTACTTGAGAAAGCAAACCTTAAAGGTTTCGTGCTTCGTCCGCTGGTGTTCTTACCAACTTTCCAAAAGCACCAAGGTAAACCTTGTGGCGGTTATCAGATTCACGTGACTGATCGTAAAACGTTCGAGCCATGGCGCCTGTGTCAGTATCTTCTTCGTGAGATGTATCATGAGCTAGGATCTGACTTTGCTTGGAAACAACCTCCGTACGAGTATGAGTATCACAAGGTTCCAGTTGATCTTATCAACGGTACAGATAAACTTCGTCACTGGGTTGAGAAGCGCGGTACGGAAGAAGAGTATCAAGCGATTATGAAAGAGCACCAGGCCGAATTCCTGGAGCAACGTAAGAGCTGCTTAATTTACTAGAAAAAGAAAAGGCTCCGAAAGGAGCCTTTTTTATTAGTGTTCGCCGAGATAGATTTTTTTCACATCTTCATTATCGAGAAGATTTGAACCACTCCCCTCTAGAAGAATTTTTCCAGTTTCAAGCACGTAAGCGTAGTCTGAAATCTTCAGCGCTTGCTTAGCGTTCTGCTCAACCAGAAGAACTGTCGTTTGATTGTCTTTATTGATTTTAACAATAATATCAAAAATAAGTTTCACCACCTGAGGTGCTAGACCCAGGCTCGGTTCATCTAAAAGCAGAAGATCTGGTTCACCAATGAGAGCTCTCGCGATCGCAAGCATCTGCTGCTCACCACCTGAAAGAGTTCCGGCGACTTGATTGATACGCTCTTTGAGTCTTGGGAAATAATGAAATCCCATCTCAAGGTTCTTATCAAAATTTACTTTTGCGTGATGACGGCCAACTATTCCGAGTTGAAGGTTTTCCATCACTGTAAGGTTCGGGAATACACCACGGCCCTCAGGGCAGTGAATAAGGCCATCGCCCACCAGTTGATATGATTCACGATTTGAAATCGGATGACCATTGAAGACAACTGCACCAATTGATTTCACATTACCTGAAATCGCTTTAAGTGTTGTTGTTTTCCCGGCGCCATTGGCACCAATCAAAGAAACGATTTTTCCTTTAGGAACTTTGAATGAAATTCCTTTCAGGGCCTGAACGTTTCCAAAGTTAACGGCCAGTCCGTCTACTGCTAAAATTTCCATTAATCGACACCTAGGTAAGCTTCAATTACGCGTTTATCATTCTGAACCACTTCTGCCACACCTTCGCAAACAAGTTGGCCCTGTACCAGAACGTAGATTTTTTCACAGATTTTCATCACAAGACCCATATCGTGTTCGATGAGAAGGACAGTGATGTGACGCTGTTTTTGAATATCACGAATAAGAGTTGTGAGTTCTCTGGTTTCAGCTGGGTTTAGACCTGCAGCTGGCTCATCTAAAAGAAGGAGCTTTGGATTCAGTCCAAGCGCTCGAGCTATCTCAAGCTTTCTTTGCTTACCATATGGAAGACCACCGGCCGGCACTTCTGCGAGATCTTTGATTCCCATCACGTCCAGAAGCTCCATGGACTTCATGCGAATCTCTTCTTCTTCCTGCTTGAATTTCTTATTTTGGAAAATCATATCACGGATAGAAGTTTCAGAAGACGAATAAAAAGAAGTCATCACGTTTTCAAGAACTGAAAGTTCTTTAAAGAGACGAATATTTTGAAATGTTCTTCCAATCCCCATTTGGGCAATTTCATAGGGCTTCTTACCAACTAACGACTGGCCACCAAGTCTCACGTCACCAGTTGTTGGTGCATAGATCCCAGTGAGAACGTTAAAGATCGTCGATTTACCAGCACCATTGGGGCCGATAAGTCCGTATAAAATTCCTGGCTCAAGCCTCATGTTCACGTTCTGACAGGCCTTGACCCCGCCGAACTGAAGGCTCATATTTTCTACTTCGAGGAAAGCCATTTCCATTCCTTATTACCCATAATCCCTTGAGGACGCAGGATCATAATTAAAATAATCGTTAGAGCGTAGATGATCATACGAAGATCGATGCCTGTAATGTCCTGAACCACACGAAGGCCCTCAGGAAGAACAGTTAGAATCCCCGCTCCCATAATCGCACCCGAAAGACTTCCGAGACCACCTACTACGTTCATGGCAATCACTTCAAAACTCTTCACGAATGTGAAAGTTTGAGTTGAAAGGTAACCTTCAGAGTGAGCGAAGAATGATCCCGCAACACCGGCCATGAAACTTGAAAGCACGAAGGCCTTAAGTTTAATGCTCAGAGGATTAATCCCCATCATGTTGGCCGCCATTTCGTTTTCTTTAATCGCCAGCATCGCGCGACCAAGACGACCATCACGAACACGCTTGATCACTAAAATTGTAATGATCGTGAGAAGGAAAACCGAACCAAGGTTCATGTAAACCGGAATATCTGTCATTCCACGAGCACCACCTACGGCATCAATGTTCAGAAGGATAATACGAATAATTTCACCGAACCCTAAAGTCACCATGCCCAGATAGTCACCAGCAAGGCGAAGTGTACTTGAACCAATAATAAGTCCAATCACAGCTGCTAATATACCGGCCGACAAGCTTCCAACAACCAGTTGAAGAGCAAATGGTGCTGTTGGTAGCAGGAATGAAACCACAGATGCTGATGCATAAGCACCAATCGCCATGAAGCCCGCGTGACCCATTGTAAAAAGACCAGTAAAACCATTTAGCAGTGCCAGAGACACTGAAAGAATGATGTTGATTCCAAGAATGATGAGAACAGAGTAATAGTACGGCGAAATAAGTCCAGAGAATCGCCCTGGCTTCGCATAAAATAAATCTGCAAGCTGAACTGAGAATCCACTCAACACAAAGTTAAGTGCAATCGCAGACGCAAAGAAAATTCCAGTAAGTAATAGCGTGGTGTTTATCTTTTTTGCCATGATTACACCTTCTCGATTTTCTTCGACCCAAGAAGACCTGCTGGTCTGATCAAGAGCACGAGAATAAGAATCACAAAGGCAAGAGCATCACGGTAAGTTGAACTAATATAACCGGCCACATAAGTTTCCGATAAACCAATTAGAATCGCACCGATCACAGCACCTGTGATGTTACCGATACCACCAAGAACTGCTGCAATGAAGGCCTTAAGCCCCGGCAGAATTCCCAGAAGAGGATCAATTTTTGGATAGGCCACACCGTAAAGAACGCCCGCTGCACCAGCGAGTGAACTTCCGATGATGAACGTAATGAGAATCACTTTGTTAACGTTGATCCCGATGAGGTTGGCCGTCTCAAGTGAGTGACTGATCGCACGCATCGCTCGTCCAAACTGAGTTTTGAAAACCAGGAACGAGAGAATTTGCATAAGAACAAATGAAACAATAAAAATCGTTAGTTGGTTTGAATCAAGAATGATGTCACTACCAATATCGATCATTTTACGAGGAAGAATTTCTGGAAAGAACTGTGGTGAAGCACCAAACACTAACTGGCCACCGTACTCAAGGAACAAACTCACACCGATTGCAGTAATAAGAATGTTGATACGAGGAGCACGTCTTAATGGTCTGTAAGCAAACTTCTCAATGAGCACACCCATGAGTGCCGAACCGGCCATGGCCACTAGAATAACTGTGATAGCAGTTAAAAGTGATGGCTCAACATTCGGAATGAAGTATCTGATGAAGTAAAGTCCGATAAAAGACCCCACCATGAAGATATCTCCGTGGGCAAAGTTAATCAGCTGAAGAACGCCGAAAACCATTGTATAGCCCAGGGCAACTAGAGCGTAGATACTCCCAAGTGCCAGGCCGTTAATTGTGTGTTGGATAAATTCGTTCACTCGAAACCTTTTTTAAGGATTAACAGTCTCAACAAACTTAAAGTTCTTACCTTGAACCTGAAGAACTACTGCTGATTTAGTTGCATCTCTTTTTTCATTGATCGAAATAATTCCCGTTACACCTTGGAAGTTTTTAACTTGCGCAAGGCCATCACGGATTGCTTTTGGATCAATTGAATTAGTTGATTTAATCGTCTGGAAAAGAATTACGGCAGCATCGTATCCAGAGGCCGCAAGTGCGTCTGGTTTAGAACCGAAACGAGCTTGGTAGTTCTTAATGAAGTTTTGAACCTCAGGGCGTGGATCTTCAACTGTGTAGTGGTTTGAGAAGTACGAACCATTGATCGCTTCTCCACCAATTTCAACTAGCTTCTCAGAATCCCAACCATCTCCACCCATAAGTGGAACTTTAATACCTTGTTCACGGGCCTGACGAGCAATCAGACCAACTTCTGTATAGTAACCAGGAACGAAAATGAATTCCGGTTGCTGAGACTTGATGTTTGTAAGCTGAGCTTTAAAATCTACGTCACCAGAAACATATTTTTCATCCGCAACAATTTGACCGCCAAGAGCAGTGAAGGTTTTGATGAAATAGGTTGCTAGACCCATTGAGTAGTCTGACTTCGAATCACGAAGAACCGCCGCTTTCTTAAACTTTAAAGAATTGAAAGCAAACTTCGCCATCACTTCACCTTGAAATGGATCAATGAAGCAAACACGGAAGATGTAATCACCTTTTTGTGTTACAAGCGGGTTCGTCGAGCTTGGGGTAATCATTGGTACTTTGTATTGTTGAGCAACTGGTGCACCCGCAAGTGAACGAGTTGAAGCAACTTCACCAAGAACCGCAACAACGTTATCAATATTGATAAGCTTCTCTACTGAAAGACGAGCTTCCTCAGGCTTACCTTGGTTATCGTAAGCTTTAAGTTCAATTTGTTTTCCAAGAAGACCACCGGCCTTGTTCCACTCTTCCATCGCTAGAATAATTCCATCGCGTGTTGAAATACCGAACGTAGCTTCAGCTCCAGTCATTGAACCGAAGTTACCGATCACGATTTTGTCAGATTTGTCCTGACAGCCCATTGCGATTAATAGCATTAAGAACAGAATGGATTGCACGATCACTCTCAAGTTGGTCTCCTTAATTTTATAAAGAATTTCAAAAACCTTAATAGTCTACAATTCTTATAAACGAAATGAGAACCATCTTCTTGAATTAGTTGATGTTGAAGTGTCCTTACATTTCCTTACTCATGTATCTCGTCAGATGCATTTGAGGAATTCTCCTCTGAGGAAAAGTATTTTTTTCACTCTACGGTGACGAAGATATCAACTTTTTATTTCTTTCTGACTGCAAACCTTAAGGCAACCTTTATTTTATTTGTAGCAATTCATGCAACGACCTCTCATTTACTTTCGCTGGAGAAAGTTAACTTTTTTAACAATTGACAAGTCCGTATCTTTTCCGTATTTTTTTTATCATGAGACTTAAACATTTAGCAAATACAATTTTACTGATTGATACAAAAAATTTGGTGAGCACTGAGAGAAGTGCGACCACTAAACTTCTTCATCATTTAAAGGAAATAGAGCGAAGAAAGCTCTATTGCGACTTAAAATATTCGTCTTTGTTCGCTTATTGCGTGCATGAATTAGGTTATTCAGAAGGCGCGGCCCAAAGACGAATTGTGGCCGCACGCGCTTTGGCCGAAATGCCAGAAATTGAGACAAAAATAGAAGACGGAAGTCTAAATCTCACAAATATTTCATTAGTGAATCAATTCATTGATGATCCTATTCAAAAGCGTGAGGTCCTCAAAGAAGTTGAAAATTTAACCAAGACAGAATGTGAGAAGAAATTATTTGAAATTACTGGCAAAGAAGAAAAACCAAAAGATAAACGGAAAAGGATTTCAAAAGATAAGATCCAGGTAGCGATTGTTTTATCGGATGAAACGATGGCCTATGTTGAAAAACTAAAAGGTCTTCTTGGCAAAAATCTTGATATGGATCAACTCGTTCAATTTATGGCGAAAAAGGCCATTGAATCAGTAGAAAAATCTAAGTTTAAACAGACCACACCGAGAAAATCACTTCCGCCAGTGAAAGTAGGACGTGTCATTCCGGCCGCAGTGAAAAGAGATGTGTACTCACGAGATAAGAAATGCACCAATTGTGGTTCATTCCGTAATCTAAATTACGACCATATCCTTCCCTATTCTATGGGAGGACCAAGTACCAAAGAGAATTTGAGAATATCGTGCTCACCGTGCAATCAGCGAGCGAGGATAAAGGCGGGGCTTGTGGCCCCGCCGAGGAAATTTACTTGAACATTGGAGTAAGAGGCATTGGAACAACTGAGAATGGGTAAACTCTTTCAGATCTGAATGAAGAAGGAGCTTTTACCGCAGACTTAGCGCGAGAGATTGCTTCAGTTACTGACATTGAGTTTGTCATTTGAGCAGCAACAACAGCGCGTTCAGTGTTCACGATACCGCCAGTAGCAACTTTATCAGCTAGGAAGCCCTTAGGGTCAACTGTGCCCATAAGGATTTTCTTGATTTCAACTGGCTTAAGACGAGGGTTTGCCTCTTTAATTTGTGCAGCAACATTAGCTACGAAAGGAGAAGCTTGAGATGTACCAGATACTTTTAGATATTCGTTGCCTGGGATCGCCGAGTGAATCAGCATGCCTGGAGCTGCGATATCAACCATTTTTTTACCGTAGTTAGAGAATGGCGCGAAGAATTCATTCTTATAAGTAGCACCAACTGTAATTACGTTGTCAGCTTTGATGTTTGCTGGAGATGTACCGAACTGATCGTTCGACATACCATCGTTACCGGCAGCAAATACGAAAAGTGTGTTTGGTGCAGCAGCTACGAAGTTTTGGCCATGTTTTACCATTGCAGCGATGAACATAGCAGCGGCACGGTTAGAATCTTCTTCAGAAGGTTTTTTGAAGAAAATAATACGGTAAGCGTTGTCTGTGATCATTTTAGCTTGGTTGAAACCAGTACCGAATGAACCGTTAGCAACGTCGGCTTTGTGGTAAGCCGTGAAACGAGCGATGTCTGTAAGCATTTTCATTTGCTCAGCAGCTAGAGCGTCGAAAGCTTTCTCAAGAAGTGACCAACGGTCAGCTTGGTAAGCTTTGTTGCGAGCTAGGCCGTCGAAGAAAGGCTTCACTTCAGTTGGGATAAGCTTGATGCCCATAACGTTGTTCTTAGTGTTGCGGATAGAGATACCAGCAACGTGTGTACCGTGAACGAAGTTACCGAACTTGCCCATTTCTTTGATGAAGTTAGGGTCTTTTACTTTTTCTTTTAACCAAGCGATCTCAGATTCAGTTGCTTGACCAAGGAACATTTTTCCTTGAATGTCGAAATACTTCGAGCAATCAGGAGAGAAAGTGCCAAGGTAAGAGTAATCGATGATGTTGCCGTTTTGTTCAGCAAAGTTCCAACCGTGAACGTCGTCTTGGTAACCGTTGCCATCGTTGTCACGACGGTCTTCAACTTCGCCAGCGTTAGTCCAAAGATTTGGAACGATCATTTCGTGTTTGTAATCAAGGCCAGAGTCGATAACAGCGATAGTAGCAGCGTTTGCTTGAAAACCGATGGTCGCAAGAACGCACAAAGAAATCCATTTCATATAAATTCTCCTCAGAGTTAGAGATAAATAATTTTCTCTAGTAATGAAAGTGATCGTCAAATAAAAAGGCCTCCGTAAGGAGGCCTTCTTAAGAAAAGAAAGGTTAATTTATATTAACGGATGGTTCTGAGAGCTTCGATGTTTGTGATGTATGTAACATCTTCGCCACGACAGCCAGTGCTTGGACACTTGTTAGAAACTTGGCAGCCTTGAGCAGAGCTGTATACATAATCGTTTTCTCCGCGAACTAGGATACCTTCAACTTCACCAGTGCGAGAGTTGAATACTGCAGAACCAGAGTTACCGCCGTAAGTATCAAGGTTAGCTACGAAATACTTTGTATTAAGAGAACGAACGTTCGCGCCATCAGCAATCTTCGTTGGAAGACCAGTTGGGTGACCGATTACTGTTACAGCTGTACCAGAAGCGATTTTACCTGAACGACGGAAAGTAAGTGGACGACGGTTAGCAACTTTGCGGTCAAGCTCGATTACTGCGTAGTCATCTTTTGACACTTGATCAAGTGTACGAGAGATGATGCGCTTACATGAATAGATGTTTGAAGCAGCAACGTTTACTGTACCTTGTTCAGCGCTATCAACTTTGTAGTCGAAAACCCATTTCCAAGAAGCACAGTCATTATTGTCTTTAATACAGTGACCAGCAGTCACTAGAACGTTTTCAGAAACCAGGAAGCCAGAACAGTTAGCGGCCGTGATTTGCTGAGAGAATCTTTCTGATTTACAAACACCGCGGCTTTCAAGAGTTTCAGCTTGAATCGCGATTTCGCCGTTAGCGGCTTTTTTAAGGTTAGCTCCAGCGATCATTGCAGCTGTAGAACGAGATAATTCAACCATAGCAGAGTCACGAGACTCGAAAACGTCCATGCGGTTGTCTTCGCCGTAAATCACATCCATTTGCTTGTTAGAGGCAAGGGCCTGGGCCGAGATAGCGATAGTTGAAAGAACAAGAATTGAATTAATTAGTTTCATCCGGGGAATCCTTTTCCTGGAGGTAAAAGTACTGGAGAAGATTGTTCCGTAATTGAAAACGTACCGTAAACTAACAGTTTCTTACAAAGAGGGAGAATCCGTTGCAGATAAATTGGCCTTAATCTCGTTATTTTTGAAACGCCATACCCGACCATCTGGATCAACTACTCCACATGAAGCGTCTTCTGTCCCTAAATACAAGAAGCGAGACGGGCCTCTTCGGTAATAAAAGAAGGAAACTTTGTGAACGAGATCCTGAAATTCTTCCGCGCTAAGACTGAACTCCACGTTACTGGCAACGGTGTGAGGTGCCGTAGGAACATTTTTGATTTCTAACCATGTGCCCTGTAGATCCAGGCGCATTGAAATGTCCGTGAGCTCCGTCAGTTCGAGTTCTAACACTTCTGTCAAAAACGACAGATAGTCTTCGAAATAAACTGTTTCAAGGGTGAGTCCGGATAATCTCATGTTCAAAAGTATACATGAGAAAAAACTTCATCGTCTACGCGACCTTGTAGGTCTCAGGTTGAAAGAATTTGAGGGCCTCAAGTACCACCAGCGGTTTATTTTTGATGGTCGCGCCGTCATTCAACAGCACAAACTCACGAACGAGGCCTTTTAATCTCGAGTTTTGGTTATTCTGCATGAGGTCCGGGCACGGAAATTTGTCTTCCACATAGATAGAGAAGATATTTTCTATTGAATCAACCACCAGACCCACGTATTGGTCGTCATTTTTCATGATAATGACTTTTTTCTGGGTATAGTCGCCAGCTTCATCCAAATTAATCAGGGTAATCGCCTTTCCGCGAAGATTATAGATTCCCAGGATGTAATCCGGGGCACCTATTGGGCGTGTCAGTTCTTTTGGGAACTCGATAATTTCCCGAATGTCTAAAATCGGGAAGCAGTACTCAGATTTAATTTTAAAAGAAATGAAAGTTTCTTTGGCGGTGTTCTTTCGGCGCGCCTTCGTTGCCACGTTCTGATAAAGCTTCGCGTGACCTTTGATGATCTGAGAGATTTCAGAATGGTTTAAAAAGAGATCGGCCTTCATGAGAAGAATATTTTGAGGAAGCATCCCGGTATAAAATCCATGCTGATTCATATCGAGGTTTGAAATCGTCAAAACTTCACTTTCATAGTAACCCACGATGCTTTCCACCGCATCCACCATAATTCCCACCTTAAAATCATCTTTTAAAGTCAAAATCATGATCTGCTTTTCATCAGAGGCCTCCATCAAAGCATGATTCAGAAAATGGCCATAATCCATCACCGGAATCATCATACCTCTGAGATTGATGAGTCCGCGGGAGTAAGGATAATTCACATACCCTTTCTCCATCTTTGGAATTTTAATGATCTCAAAAATATCATCCATCGGGAAAGCCAGCTTCTTGTCCCCGATCAGAAAACTAATGGCCTGTTTTTTCTTCTCTGTTTTAGTATCAGTTTTCTGAACTCCATGACTAATTCGAACGGAGCTCATAATATGAGGAATGTCTTCTACCTTGATCAGGTTTTCGATATCAATCACTTGAAGGAGGCGCTCACCGATTTTCAAAATATTTTTAATCACCGGATGAGATGAACCCTCCTGATAAGAGACTTGATTAAAATCATCATGGGAAACTTTCAGAATCTCATGTGTTGAATCAAAAACGAGACCAATCTTAATATCGTGATATGTGGTGATGGCGACTTTTTTATGATTCATTTCACCAGAACTACCGAGCCCCAACAACTCTCCCAGATTAACGACGGGGATCACCATTCCACGAAGAGTAAAAAGGCCGGTAAAGAAATGAGGTGCTAAAGGAATAGGAGTGATATTTTCAGGATAATTTACAACTTCCTGAACCGACTCAATGGGAAGAGCGATTTCAAAATCACCAACAAAGAATGAACCGTAGATACTTTTGTTATCTTTCATAGTCCCTTCAATATCCGGACATCATATTGGCCCGAATCCACATCGAGAATGAGTTGACGACCGTGTTCTTTGCCGGTGTCCTGAAATATGATTTTAATTTTTTTCTCAGATAAATATTTAAGCGCGGCCGCAATATTAAGATTTCCCACTCTGAGACCATTGGGACCAATGTCCTGATACATGTTCGCCCCACCAGCAACCACGGCCTCAATCTCTTTCCATGAATCGTGCGAGGCCCCGATTAGCTCCAGGAGTGAATCCACTGCTTCATTCACGAATTTGGCCTTTTGCTGAGACTTTCCTTCTGGCAATAGACAATGAGCAAGAGCGATTTTATTTTGTTTGCGCCAAATTAAACCAATACCCACACATGAACCCAGAATGGCCTTCAAGACCGAATGAGGAGCGCCGAGTTTTGCCTCTCCAATATGGACATGAATGACTTCTGGTTCAGTGCTCATAATTTATATACCAAAGGCTCCACATATTTAAATTCGGTCTCAAAACGGCTGATTGATTCAGACTCACCTAAGATCAAATAAGCATCTTTTTTAAGAGCTTTTGCCATATGTTTTAAAACTGTCTTCTGATCCTGATCGTTGAAATAGATCATCACATTCCGAAGGAAAATGATGTCCATATTCTGTAGATTCACCGGAGTCAGAAGGTTGTGCTGAAAAAACTTCACTTGTTTTTTTATCGAATCCTGAATGGTCCACTTGGGACCTACAGATGTAACGTACTTCACATACCAGTCTGGACGATATTTTTGAATTCCTTGCACAGAACGTTCTTCATAGAGCGCTTTCTGGGCATCACCTAGAATCTCTTTGGAGATATCACTCGCGCAGATTTCAAACTTTAAATCAGGATACTGGGCCAGGCAAATAGCAAGCGAATAGGCCTCTTCACCACTGGAAGATGCCGCCGACCAGAGCTTCAGCGTCTCACCAGGATGCTTTGCCATCCAGTCCGGTAAAAACTGTTTTAAAAAGAAGTCCCAAACTCTGTGAGTACGAAAGAAAAAAGTTTCATTCGTCGTTACGCGATCAATAAATGTCTCAATTTCTTCTTTATGGGCCGAAAGATAAACTAAGTAGGCCTCATAAGAAGTCAGGGACAACTCACGAAGCCGGGGACGAAGACGAGACTGAAGAAGATTTTTTTTCTTCTCCGTCATGTTGATGCCCGTGTACCGATGAACGGTTTTAAGCATCTCCGAAAGGACCGGTTCTTCCAAATCAAGTTCGGTTAACATTTTAAACCACAAACTTCTGAACGAGCTGTGCTAGTCCTTTTGATTCCGTTGAAAGGTTCTTAGTTGCATTGGCGATACTTTCTGAAGCGATCGCCGACTTCTCAGTTTCCTCAGCAATGTGAGCAATGGAAGAACTCACTTCCTTAGCGGCCGAAGACTGCTCTTCAGCTGCACAAGAAATCTCAGCAATGGACTGACCGGTTTTACCAACACCAGAAACAATCTTCTTAAAGGCCTCGCCGGCCTCTTTAGAAATATCACTCCCCTGCTGAACACGCTTGGTTGATTCGTGAATCAGTTTAGAAATCTCTTTAGTCGCTTGTGATGATCTTTCAGCGAGCTTTCTCACTTCATCCGCTACCACCGAGAAACCTAGACCGTGCTCACCAGCACGGGCCGCTTCAATCGCAGCGTTGAAGGCCAGAAGGTTCGTTTGTCCCGCGATCTCTGAAATAACTTTCACAATCTCAGAAATATCTTCTGAAGACTTATTAATAAGGTCCATCGCCTCGACAGATCTTTTCAAGGCCTCACTTCCCGCTTCAGCTTCTTTTTGAGTAGTCTGGGCAAGAAGATTAGCACTCTTGGTATTTTCCGCAATAAGGTTAATAGAAGCTGTGAGTTCTTCCACTGAAGCATTCATTTCTTCTACTGTTGCACCCAGGGCCTGAGACCCCGACGCCACAGAAGTTGATTTTTCCGAGATATCTCCCGTTGAATGAGACAGTGAAGAGACCGAGTTCACCACCAGAGAAATCACTTCTCGGAGATCTCCAATCATTTTCTTCACACCACTTGCCAGTTGATCCAGGGCCTCATTACCTTGAACGGCAATATCTACTGTAAGATCTCCGGCCGCTGCCTTATTCACCTGGCCTAGAAGAACATCAACTTTCTTCTGATCATCATGGGCCTTTCTTTGAACACTTTGTTCCATCTCGACTTGGGCCGTAATATTCGAAGCAAACTTCACAACTTTATAGACTTTCTGGTTAAGGTCAAAGATCGGATTATATGAGGCCTGAATCCAGATCTCTTTTCCGTCCTTTGACAAACGCTTATAGCGGCCCGAATCAAACTCCCCGCGATTTAGTTTTTCCCAGAAATGTTTGTATTCATCCGTATTCGCATAATCTTTTTCACAGAACATACGGTGGTGCTTGCCCTTAATTTCTTCCATGCTGTAACCAAGAGTCACGAGGAAGTTATCATTCGCGGTCAGGACAGTGCCATCTAAGTTAAACTCAATGACCGCCTGGGCCTTACTCATGGCCTGCACTTTTCCTTCGTACTCCGCATTCATTAATTTATGAGCAGTGATATCAGTGGCAAACTTCACCACTTTATACACGCGGCCTTTCATATCAAAAATCGGATTGTAAGAGGCCTGAATCCAAATCTCTTTACCATCACGGCCAAGGCGCTTGTATTCGGCCGATTCAAACTCTCCACGATTCAATTTTTCCCAGAACTTTCTATAAGTAAGAGAATTAGCGTATTCAGGGACACAGAACATACGGTGGTGCTGACCTTTGATCTCATCAAGTGTGTAACCAACCGTCGCCAGGAAATTTTCATTGGCGGTAATGATAGTTCCATCAAGATTAAATTCAATCACGGCCTGAGCGCGGCCGATGGCATTCACTTTACTTTCAAACTCAGCATTCAGAGTTTTTTCTTTCGTGATATTAGTCGCGAATTTAATGACCTTATAGACTTTGCCTGATTCGTCCTTTACCGGATTATAAGAAGCGTTGATCCATATCTCTTTACCGTTTTTATCTACACGACAGAACTCACCTTGATCAGAAAGTCCGAGATTTAGTCTTTCCCAAAATTGCTTATATTCAGAAGACTCAGTGTACTGAAGATCACAAAAAATTCTGTGATGCTTACCTTGAATTTCTTCTAAGTCATATCCGAGAGTTTTTAAAAAGTTTTTATTCGCTGAGAGAATGAATCCTTCGGAGTCGAATTCAATAATGGCCTGAACACTATCCAGAGCTTTATAAATACTCTCAAGCTCGAGTGTGGTTTTGACTTCTTCATTCGACAAAGTTTTCATTTTTAGAGCCGAAGACATAAATCCCCCCATTTTTGATAAATATCAATCGGCTTTTTTTCTTCAGTAGTTAACGTGGGCCTAATAAAGATTAAGGTGATTTTACAAAAGCTTTACGAAGAAAACTTAAAATTTAAGTTCCCTAAAGGTTCGGGATCATCTCTGGTTTATGAGTTCTGATCCAGACTGTTCCAGAAACTGAGGAAAGAACTTTTAATAAAACGTTTGTATGAAATTGATCGAGATCATCACGAGTATCTGGGGTGAGTTTTTCAATCCCCAACTTCTTTCGAAGAAAGGATTTCCGGGAAAAACCAAGCAACCATTCATCATGTTTCACAAGACTTTGAAGAGTCGAGAAATTCTCAAGCGTGTACCAATTCTGCTCATAGGTTTTTGAGAACCCCAAAGTCGGATCAAGAATAACTTGTGGTCTGGCAAAAGGACGTAAGTAATTGGCGAGTTCCTCCAAGTAAGCTTCACCATTTGATGGAGAAACGAAATTCATGTGCTTTCCAGAAAGCTCTCTACTTGGTGCGAGATTATGACAGAACACATACTTGTTCTCTGGATGAAGACGTAAGAATCGCTCCACATGCTCATCAAACTTTCCAGAAACATCATTCCAAATCAGAGGTCGTTTAATCACATCAAACAGGCGAAAGATGTTCTCAGGATGATAGGTATCAAAGGAAAGTGGAATCTCTAGACTTTTAAGTAACGACAAGTGCGGTTCTAAACGCATCCATTCTTCTTCAAAACGAATGGATTCATTCATAGGTGCGGTTGATTCAGCACCGATATCTAAGGCATCAATGGTCCCGAAAGAAGTGATTCGAGTGAGGATTTTTTCCAAAGATGATAATTCACCACCGTCCGAAAATGAATTGGGGGTGAAATTCATCACCCCCAATCGTTTTAAAACTAATTTTTGTGAACTCATTAGGCCGGAGTCGGTTTACCTGCACCAAAAAGTGGGCCCGCTCCTACAACTGTTCCAGATGGTGGAGTATCAGTTGGCTTCTTGCTCATAACTGGTTGACCGATGTCTTTACCAGCAACGATGTCTCTGATTTGTTCAGCATCCAGAGTTTCCCAAACCACAAGGGCAAGGGCCACACGGTGAAGAGCTTCGATATTATCGTTAAGGATCTTCTTCGCTACTTCATAGTTGCTTTGAACAAAGTGTTGGATCTCTAGATCGATCTTACGTGAAGTCTCGTCAGAGAAAGATGTACCTGGATCACCTGCGTACGGATTACCGCCGCCTTTTTGGTAATTGATAGGTCCAAGCTTCTCAGACATACCCCAGCTACAAACCATAGAGCGTGCTAGATCAGTAGCACGTTCGATATCGTTAGAAGCACCGTTAGTCATTTCACCATAAACGATTTCTTCAGCTACACGTCCACCCATTAGGAACGAGATGAAGTTCTCACCCTTCTCTTTAGAAAGGTTCAGCATATCTTCGTTCGGTAGAGTTTGAGTCACACCAAGGGCCTGGCCACGAGGAATGATCGAAACTTTGTGAATAGGATCAGTGTGAGGGAGGTTCATACCAACTAGTGTGTGACCTGCCTCATGGTAAGCTGTAAGCTTTTTCTCTTTTTCTGAAATCATCATCGACTTACGAGCAACACCCATAAGAACTTTATCTTTAGCATTCTCGAAATCGTGCATGCTAAGTGCTTTCTTAGAATCACGTGCAGCTAATAGAGCGGCTTCGTTTACTAGGTTCGCTAGGTCAGCACCAGTAAAGCCTGGAGTACCTTTGGCGATGACTTCTAGATCGATATCTCCCGCAAGTGGAGTCTTACGAGTATGAACTTTAAGAATCTGGTGACGACCACGAACGTCCGGACGGCCAACAGTTACTCGACGGTCAAAACGACCTGGACGAAGAAGAGCTGGATCTAGTACGTCGATACGGTTCGTAGCTGCCATGATGATGACGCCATCATTACCTTCGAAACCGTCCATCTCAACCAGGAGTTGGTTAAGAGTTTGCTCACGCTCATCGTGACCACCACCCATACCAGCACCACGGTGGCGACCTACGGCATCGATCTCATCGATGAAGATGATACATGGAGCATGCTTCTTACCTTGTTCGAATAGGTCACGAACTCGAGAAGCACCCACACCTACGAACATTTCTACGAAGTCAGAACCTGAAATCGAGAAGAATGGAACTCCTGCTTCACCAGCAACAGCACGTGCAAGAAGAGTCTTACCTGTACCTGGAGGACCAACAAGAAGACAACCCTTAGGAATTTTACCACCTAGAGTTGTATACTTCTTTGGATCTTTTAAGAAATCTACGATCTCTACCAGCTCCTCTTTAGCTTCCTCGACACCGGCAACGTCAACGAAAGTAATTCGCTTGTCGTTTTCCGTGAGCATCTTCGCTTTTGCTTTACCAAAGCTCATCGCTTTACCGCCGCCGGCCTGAAGCTGACGAAGGAAGAAGAAGAAAAATAAGAAAAGAAGAATCATAGGCAACCAGTTAATTAACAGAGTTGCTAAGAAGCCTTGCTTTTCTTCACGCTTGTAGTTTGGAATGATTCCGTGATTCTTTAGAATGCGGAATGTTTCATCACCGGTATTACCTGTTAATTCAAAGTAAGAACCGTTTTCATAACCATCAGCGAACTTACCTTGAATGGCATTTTCACCTTGGAATGTAACTTCTTTAACTTTGCCGCTTTCTACTGCAGTGATGAAGTTAGAAAAATTGATGTTCTTTGCACTGACTGTTTTCTGTTCAAGTACCTTCATAACAAAGGCCATGATCAAAATGACAACAATCCAAAGCATTAGGGTTTTCTGTTGTTTTCTCATGATAGAAACCTTTTTGTAACTCTTGAGGAATAAAAAAAGCCGAGTCGAGGCTGGCTTCAATTATACAGAAAGACTTCTGTTAATGGGAAGCAAAGAGATTGGAAAGATTAGAGAGAGGTAAAAGCCTGAGTCTTTCAGGCAACTTTTCTTTCTTGCTCATCCATGTATCTAAACACTTCTGAAAAGTAATAAAGCGCAATCCCCGCTCCTTACAAACTTCAGAAACTCGAGGGAAAAGTTCATTAAACACAGAAGTATTTAATGTCTTACAAATTGACTCGGACTCCAAAACTAATACGAGACCCGGCATGTTAAGCATTGCATCTGGTGACTGTAAGAGATTCTGCCAGGCGTATTCGAGTTCAACTCTCTTATAAGTGGACATACTCATCAACTGATTCGTTGTGAGAGTAGATAAAGTCCTCGCAATGGATTCATCGTAATTCTTCAGGCCCTGCTGATAAATCATGAGCACTGTGTTGTTACTGAAGGCCTCCATTCCACCACTGAAATGGAACGGACCTTTCTTGCCATTATCAATCGCACGAAGCATGCGCTCAATCGGAGTGATGATCTCTCCCCGATCCGTATTTGAATAAGTGTGAATGATCTCTTGAATCTGAATCTCGGAATAATGACTGCCCACCAGGACTGCGCCTTGCTCAAAGACAAAGATCTTCGAAGTGCCAGCGCGACTCATGATGTTTGTTTTCAACATCATGGTTGAGAAGTTTGCGTAATGAGAATAGAACTTTAAATATTTCGGATAGCGCTCTTTAATAAGAGGGATGATTTTGTAGCGGACAAAATTTCGATCGTATTTGAGATCACGATTGGTCGGATCCTCTCTAAAAGGAATGCCTTCAAACTTTGCTAAACGTCTAATCTGAGCTTTGGTTACACATGAAAAGGGACGAACAATGGTTCGGTTTCTGACCGGAATGCCAACCGCCGCCTTCGGGTTTGTTGAACGATTCCTCTGCATGAGGTTCCATTCATATGAGTCATCCAGGTGATGTCCGGCCCAGAGTAATTCATTTGATTTCAGATCATTGATACAAAGTTCACGACGCTTTTTACGGGCCTTTGCCTCAAAATTAGCAATCGAAGCTGAAAGACCTTCGACATGGAGCATTTTAAAAGGAATGCCTTCCTCTTTACAAAATTTCTTTACAAGCTCGCCGTCAGCATCCTGACCTTCGCGGGTATGGTGATGAACGAAAATCGCCCTTACCGGTCCAATTTTCCCTTGTTTATGTAGTGATTGAGCGAACCACAGCAGGCACATCGAGTCCAATCCACCTGAAACAGCAACCGCGTGGGAGCCAGAAAGCTCCTTAGAAACGGTCACATTTCCTAGAAAACGCCAGGCGTGTTTAAAAAATAAGGCTCGGTACGCTATGGGACTTAATCTTTTCATGTGTTAGCACTTCTAAATATAGGAAATAATATTGACGGACAGTTTTCCCATGATTAATATTACACTACTTTTTTTCTGGGGCAACGTAGCTCAGTTGGTGAGAGCACAGCATTCATAACGCTGGGGTCGGCGGTTCAACTCCGCCCGTTGCTACCATTCTTTTCCCCTAGAAATCTTCTCTTCTGCATTGAATAATCTTCTCCAATTCAGGAATTGCATCAGTATCTACTAGGCATACAAGTCTATCATACAACTCGATATCCGTATTACCATCCGGCATAAAATCTTCTTCTCCTCTATGAATTAAGACAACAAGCACCTGCATAGGAAAGTTAAGCTCAAGAATGTTTTTACCCAATAGGGGCGAACCTTCTCTCACTTCAAACTCAACGAAGTCTTTACCATGATGGCGTGACTTAAAAGGAAGTCTCCGACGTGGTGAAAAAGGCTCCTGAACCTTAAGCCATTTTGCCAGATGTCCGAGACTCGTTCCTTGAATCAGCATCAAAAGAATCACGATAAAAAAAATAAGATTAAACATGGTCTTGGAACCAGGCACTTTATTCACTAACAAATAGGTCGCAAGGATAATCGGAATTGCACCTCGAAGTCCGCCCCAACTTACAAACATCATTTCATTGAGTGAATACTTGAATCGAACAAGACAAAAATAGACCGACAAGGGACGCGCGACAAAAAGAAGGCACAGAGAAAGAAACACTCCAGTGCCCATGATAGGCCCAATGGCAGACGGAATGACCAAAAGCCCGAGCATGAGGAACATAATTACCTGCATGAGCCACGCCAGACCATCGTGAAACACCGTGAGGGTCTTCTTATTAAAATATTTCTCATCGCTCATCGCGAGACCCGCAATATACACACTTAAAAAACCATTCCCTCCGCAGAATTCTGTGAGTGAATAAATACAAATGACACCAGCAATGGTCAGTACCGGATAGAGACCTTCAAATTCCAAATCAAGCCAGTTAATCAGATGAACCATTCCCTTTCCTAAAAACCAACCGGCCAGGCCCCCAAGAGACATTTGAATAAAAAAATTCATCAAAACTTCATTCCAAGTGAAGTTCTCTGGTCGCAAAATAATTTGAATCAAACTCAAGGTGAGAAAAACCGCAGTAGGATCGTTACTCCCCGATTCAAGTTCTAAAAGAGATTGAATACGTGAGCGAAGTTGAAGCTTCTGAGTTTTTAAAATTCCAAAAACCGCCGAAGCATCCGTTGAAGAGCATGTTGCACTTAACAATGCTGATGATACCCAGTCCCAACCCAGAGCAAAATGGATGATACAGGCCATGACCAAGGTTGAAATGATCACGCCAAAAAAAGCAAGGAGGGTGCCTTCTTTCCACACTGGACTCACCGTTTGCAACTGAGTTGAAAGTCCTCCGGAGAAAAGAATAAACATCAATGAGATGGTGCCTAAAATGTGTGTCAAAACCGGTCTATCAAAGTGTATGCCACCAGGACCTTCTACTCCTGAAAGCATCCCAACCAAAATGAAGATCAACAAAATGGGAATGCCATAACGAGTAGATGTCTTACTTGCAAAGACGCTGATTAAGAGTAGAACACCGGACGCCAGCATAAGCTGGAGAAATGCCTTGTCCATGAAGGAATTTTAACCTGTCTTAACTTTTCTTTACCTAAATGTTTGGTTGACACCGGTCCACCTTAAACTTACCTTTATAGAGGAAAATTCTCCGTGAGAGGTTCACATGATCAACATACTCGTAGTTGAAGATGAAAAAAAAGTTTCGGCCTTCATTCAACAAGGGCTGAAGGAAGTTGGGTACGAAGTAGAAACTGCAGAATCTCCGGGAATCGCGCGCGAATTGATCCGATCAAAAAAGTTTGATCTCTTAATCCTCGATGTGATGTTACCTGAGATGAGCGGGATGGATTTCGCCAAAGAATTAAGAGCAAATGGCCACAATGGTTTCATTCTCATGCTCACCGCACTCTCAACAACTAAAGACAAAATTCAGGGACTCGATTCAGGTGCAGATGATTATCTTGCAAAACCTTTTGAATTCGAAGAGCTCCTTGCTCGTGTAAGAGCACTCATTCGTAGAAAAAGTGACGACAAAGCACAATTACGTAATGGCGATTTGATCATGGATCTTATCACTCGTAACGTAACTCGCGATGGAATCCGCATTGAACTAACAACAAAAGAATTTTCTCTGCTTGAGTTCCTAATGAGAAACCAAGAGAAAGTTATGGACCGTTCGGCCATTGCACGTCAGGTGTGGGGCGCGGACTTCGATCCTGATTCAAACGTGATTGATGTTTACATCAACCACCTAAGGAAAAAGATCGATAGCCCATATCCTAAGAAAATTTTGAAGACTGTTGTTGGACAGGGCTACGTCCTGAACAAAATTGACTAGATATTTATTCAACGGCATCAGATTCCGATTAACGTTGGTGTATTCGACGTTATTCGGTCTCTTCATCTGTGCTTTCGCCTACATCATCACAAACCAGTACCTGCAAGACGGCAGAGCTGATTTTGATCACGGCCTTTTTAACTACGCCATCGACCTTTCAGAACATTTAGAAGTCGATCATGCGGGCCTGAAGATTAACTTTACACTTCCAGCATCAGAAGACCGTAAGGCCTTCCCGTTCATGCTTCAAGAAACATATTATTTTGTGCGTTCCATTGATGGAAAAATTATTTCTCGTGGGGACGAAAAATCTCCCTTTGATGAAATCCCCTTTGATCCCACACTTCCGCGCAAAGAAGATTACACTCACCGCTTTTTTACTTTCAATTCAAATGACCTTCACTACCGGGCGGTGAATTTAAAAATCACAAATCGCTCCGGTAAAAAAGAAATGATCCTCCAGGTGGCCACTCCTTCGGACGCTCTGGAAGATCAGGAACGCCGCCATCTTGTCATGACGTCCCTCATGGTGCCGATCCTCATCCTTATTTCAAGTTTTGCTTCATATCTCATTGCGGGAAATGCCCTGACTCCCATTAAGAGTCTGACGGACACCGCGAATAATATTGCGGCCAAAAACCTTTCTCTTAGAGTTCCTGAAGTGAACACTGGGGATGAGGTGGCAGAGCTTTCAAAGACCCTTAATAACCTTCTGGAGCGTTTAGAGAAGTCCTTTAAGGCCCAGGAGCATTTCGTATCTAACGCCAGTCACCAGCTCAATACTCCCCTTGCCATCATTAAGGGAGAGCTGGATGTTCTTGAATCAAAACCTCGCAACATCGAAGACTATGTTCGTTTTCAAAAATCTCTTCGCGAAGAGATCAGTCGTCTGATTGAACTTGTGGCCAACATGCTTCTTGTTTCTCGAGTAGAATCAGGTCTGGAAAACTTTATTTTTAACCCGCAAAGAATTGATGATCTTCTGCTTACGACTTCATCACGACTGGCCTATAAGTCTCGCGAAAAGAAAGTCACAGTTCGGTTTAATATTTCAGAAGATATTCCGCCTGAAAGCTTAACCGTAATGGGCGAAAAGCAACTTCTCGATAGCTTGTTTGAAAATATTTTAGATAACGCCATCAAGTACACGCCGGAAAATAGTACGATTCAAATCGACATCAAGATTGTTAACGGAAAACTTGAAGTTTGGATCCAGGATGAAGGGCCCGGTATTCTTGGGGATTTCGAAGAGTTCCTTACTAAGCGTTTTCACCGAGGCCCTGGAATCAGTATTCCAGGTACCGGAATTGGCCTTCCTATCGCTAACCGTATCGCCGGATACCACAATGCCCAAATTCTTTATGAGCGCCCTGGCCAAAGAGGCAGTCGATTCATCGTTCGCTTCAATTAAGGCTAAGCATTAGAAAGTAGATAGTTCTTACCAAACATCACAAACTTTATTTGATCCCAATTGCTCGGGCTTTTCTAAACAAATTCTCCAATGATTTAGACAACTTGCATCTTGTAGCAATTTGCCCAAGAACCCCAATTTTCCCCTAAAAACTAACCTCATTTTCTGAGTTAACCTCTGAATTTTTCTACTCAAATCTCCTGTCACGGAAATTGCATAGAGGCACGTGGACTTTAGGGCCCCAAATGCATTGCCTATCATTTTTACATTCTTAAGGGGTTATGCATGCGCAGCGTCTTAAAATTCGCTACACTGCAGCACGAATTAAAAACGATTTAATTTTTCGATATTTTCGGAGAGGTCATTGTGATTAAAGTGAAAAATCAACGTCGGAAACTAGAGCCTTACAATCCGAACCTTGGGTTCATTGGAAGCGTTAAAGTCGATGTGGCCAATTACATTTTCTCATCAAGGAGAAAAAGGGCCCCCTATAATCACTCGAAAGCTCTGGTAAAAAATCTACTCTCTCGTGAAGTCTCTGTTCACTTGAAAGAGTCGCAGAACCTTACGAAGTTCATTCGTAAACGCGATCTTACTTTCCAAAAATCAGACGCCAACGGGAACTACAAAATCTTTACGGTTCCATGTACGACTACGATCGTTCCGTTACAAAAATCAGTTTATAACACGATTGAGAAAGCGGCCCAGTCGCTTATCGTTTCTCTTCGTTGTGTGATCCAGGACATCTACGGTTCTAAGTCTGTGAAGGACTCTCCATTCGTGAAGTCTCTTCCAGTTGAAATTCGTAAAATCTTCGTAGACGCCATCATGGAGTCTCCGAACTATTTCCCACAACTCCACCACCCGAACATGAAGAAATATCCTTTCTTCGATAACGTGGGTCTGGATCTGGTTTTGATCGAAGATTACCTTGAGCAATCAAAGAACTTCGAAAAACTTCTTAAGGCAAAAAAGACCTCGAAGCTTCCAGAGCTTCCGTTCCGTATCCTTGAGTTGAATGCAGGAGCTCCATCTGGTGCTTCAAACAACATGAACGTACTTGAGGGCCACTACGAGCAGAACCCTGAGGTTCTAGAATCAATGGGCAAGATGATGCCTAACGATCACTTTCAGGTTCTTGCCGACACTTATAAATCTCTAGGTGAAGACTGGACCGGTGTAAAAGACGGTATTCAAGTTATTCTACCTCCAGGTGGTATGAACGGTGCCGCTCCTGAGATCCACAACCTTGCTGCTTACTCTGGTCTTGTTTACGCTGATCCTGTTCAGCTTTTCCAGGACGAGAAAGGTTATATCCGTCTTCGTACGATCAATGGTTCTAATCCGATCGTAACGGCGATCTACTCTCGTATTAATGCTGATTCTGCTCTCTTCGATGTGGATAAGGGCATTATCCTTCGTGACCCTGATACGAATGAGCCAATCTACCTTCGCGATTCACTTAAACTTGGTGAAGAAGGTGAAGCTCCAATGGTTCTTGATGTTAATGGTGATCCTATTCCTCTTCAATCAGACTACGCAGTTCCAGGTCTTCTGGATGCTATTTTGAATAAGAAGATCTATATGGGTGGATTAAACCGTATCCTGGATAACAAAATTATCCTGGCGGCCCTAACTACATATGCTCCTAAGTTCTTCGCTCCTAAGCTTAAAGAACTTGGAATCGCAACTAATGGCCCAAAGATCACTCCCCCTGAAACTCTTCCTCCTAAGAAAGAGTCAGTGAAAGTGATTGAGAAGAACATGGATGAGTGGGTAATTAAAGCACCTAACCTATCTGGTGGTTCAGGTATCTACATCATGAAGACTCTTTCTGACGAAGCGAAGAAAGAAGTCATGAACATGATCAAGAAGAACCCTTCTCACTACGCTTATCAGAAGCTAGTAAAGATCGCTCGTATTCCAGTGGCGATGAAAGATAAGAAAGGTTCTCGTTTTGCGAACCTTGCGGCCGATATTCGTCTATGGGTGTTCTACGGCGGTGGAGCCAAGGCACTTCCAAAGATGACTCACAACGCTCTTGTCCGTTACGCTCCTGAAGAGAAAGGACCGATGAGTTCTATCGTGAATACTTCGAAAGGCGGCGGTTATGCTCCGTTCGTGGTGGTTGATGATACAAATTCTTCTGAATCAGTAACTGCAGCTGAGTACATTAAACAAAAGACTCCGGTTCCTCTACAAACTCACCTTCCGATGTTTGTGGCGGCCCAGTTGATTCAGGTTTCTCGTCTAGCGACTGAGATCTACAATCACCTCAAAAACAATACGGCCGATAGCTATACACTGCTTGGTCTGGCCCTATCACTTAAGACTCAGTGCCGTGAGGTTCTTTCGTTCCTTAACCCACGCGCCATTGAGCCGGTTTACAAGATCATTGATGTTCTTGAGGCAAAACAAGCGACAATGGAAATTGCTGCTTTCTTCGAGAAGATCAATACAAACCAGATTCAACTCGTGACAACACTAGAGCGTCTTGAATCGAAGAACAAGCTTCCGAAGGGCTTCCGTGACATGATGGATGAGCTTCTGGTTCTGGACCAGGACATCGTGTACCAGAACTACACAGAAGAAAACCGTAAGCATGACCGCAAGATTCTGAAAAATCTTAAAGCGTCTCTTCTAGAAAAAGCAGGAACGAATAAGAAACTTCTGGCAGAATACAATCTTCTGATCTCTGCCCTTCGCGGTAGCATTGAGGCCTCTTTCCCACGTGAATTGGTCACAGGAAAAACGGCCATCAACATGATGAAGCTGATTGATACTTTCATGAACATGGTGAGAGAGCGTCTTCAAAACTCTGAAAAGGCGATCGAGTTCGCAAAACTTTTCACTGTTGAGACGGTTCACCCTGAACTTAAATTTGAAACTTTTGGTCTTTCAGAAGAAAGCCTTAAAAAGACCTCTGGCTTCTTGTCTGCTTCTCAAAAAGAGTTTGCCACTGGTGAGCTTCTAACTGAATCAGACTATATCCCTGAGCACATCAAGACCGCTCGTGCTGCCTGGATGAAGATCGAAGCTGAGGCGAAGAAGCTTTCAGCTGAGAAGAGAAATGCCTTCTTAAATAAAAAGCGCACAGCTCACTTTAAAGAGTTCCCTTTCCTTGCTCGCATGAGCGAGATCATGAACTCTCGTCGCGTGGGTGTAAAAGATCTGATTGAACTTATGCCGGCCATGCCGTACGCCAAGTACAATCTGGAACAATTTGCCAAGAAACAGGGCCTGACTCTCGAAGGTCTGTTTGTTAATGAACTGACTCCGAATAAGATCTCAATCCTATCGGGCCAGAAAATCCGTGAAAATCACCTGTCGGCCCGTGAGGACGCTGGTGAGTGTTTTGCTAAAAAACGTAAATCACATGGTCTGTTCTCAGACTCAGATATCTTTATCTGGATCAGAAAAGAGCTTGATCCTCTGACTCAGATCTATACTGCTGGTCACGAGGTGATTCACTACCATCAGATTGAAGAGACAACTAAGCTTGAAGCTCGCGCTCTTTCTGACGGTGCTATTGCTCAGGCCTACTTCTTAAACTTCTACGGAAACTTCCTGGGAGTTTCGGCCGCTTCTCTTGAGGGTCTTTCAGTAGACATCTCAGTTGAACGTCAGCCGCTTTATGGTCTAGCTGATCGAATTGTGCCTTACTTCTTCACGAACCTCATCACTGAGATTCGTGATGGTATCAATAGCTCTCGCGAAGACTACGATGCGATCCTGAATAAATATGGCTCACTCTTCGGTTATATGATGCCGAACTCTAACCAAGTTAAGGTGAAGGCCCTACAGGAAATCATTCCGGCACTGGAAAACGCCAAGAACATTCTCTTTGCTAAAGAGCTTGGTCTTGAAATCGGTTGGGACGAAATTCGCTCGGCCCTTCCATCTGCAAACGACATGCAGATTAAGTTAAATACGCCAAAAATCATGAGGGCCATTAAGAAAGCTCGTCCTGATTATGAAGCATTGACCGCCATTGGAAACCATCAGTTCTACGGTGTGAGTTTCGCCCGTAAACTTGAGCTTTCAAAATCGATCACACTACGTCCGATTTTGAGCACGATTTCCCTTGGAAATAGTTACAACCAAACTCAACAGCAGCAGCAACAGTAAGTTCTGCAGGATTTAAGTTATGAGACTCGAACTACTGACAGCTGATATTCCAAAACTCCAACCGTTTCTGGAAACTGTTTTCCAGGACGGTGGTAAGAAGCTTTACGCCATTGATGGTGTAGTGACTCCTATCCGTAATATGGGTGGGCTTTCGGGCTTTGAATACAAGGAAGATGGCCTCATTGGTGAATTGAAAGTGGGCCTCATTCTTGGTGGAACCGGCTACGTCTTAAAACGCATTCTTAGAAACAGTGGCGAAGAATATGAGCGCTATGATTACTTCAACGTTCAAGGGGACATCACGTTCACTTCGGACAAAGAAGCTCTCAAGGCCGCCATTCCAGATTTCCATGAAATGGATCTCACTTGTCCAATCCTAAACCACTTCTACAATTTCCTTTCCATGGAATATAAGAACGCGGCGGAAGGAAAAACTAATACTCAGATCGTAAATTCTGTTGAGCAGCTTTTAAAAACTGCCTACAACTCTAAGCTTATTCGTATTTCTATCCGCGAACGCGCCGATGATCCGGCGATTAACAACATCTACAACAAGATCCTTGCTGCTGAAATGGACCCGGTTCTTACCTGGGAAGAGCGTCAACTGGTTTTCAAGAATTATAAAGTTGATCTCAAAAGAATTGTTGATACCAAGGTTCGTGCTCACAAATTAAATAAGACCCGCATGAAGCTCGCTCTTCTGAGAAAAGACGGCGGAAACTTCATGGCCCGTATCATTGCCCGTCCTGTAAACAACGCCAAGGGACTTCTCTATCGTTATACTGTGGGCAAGGTCATTTGGTTCTTCCAGACAGTGAAAAACAATCTGGGCTACTCGATCGCTTTAGCGGTTTATGGACCGTTCACATACTATTTTATTACGATGCCAATGAACCCGCATGCGATGCAGGCGGTAGGACGTGTACGCGCGACTTATCTTGAAGTTAAAACTGAAATCATGCAGATTCTTGATAAGAGCGATGTGGCGATCAATGATATGCGCAGTAAATCTGCCATTGCGACCACGACAACTCCTGCTCCTACGCTTCCGGTTCAGGCGACTGATACGGTATCAACCAAGAGCGCAGCTCCGGCCAATAATAATGACTTCATCATGGCCAATATTATCAATCCATCTGAAGTGACAAATGGAAAAGTTGACTCACTTCTGGTGAGTTTGGGTGATGGCGCGACTGAGAAGGCCAAGCCATCTATCTTAAACATGCTTTTATCAACTGACTCAGACCAAGTGAATAAGACCTCTTGGAGTGAGCGTATGAGTAACTTTAAGCAGCTTCAAATCGCCTACGAAGAGAACATTGAATACGCCTCACGTATGGGCCGTCTTGAGCAGCTAGAAACTCAATATAACTTCCCGATGCAGGTAGAAGCGACTTGGGAAGAACTCGAGCGCTATAACAATCTTATTTTCAAACTTCGCGAAGAAAATCCAAATATGTCGGCGAAGATGAAGCAATATCTCTTCAACGAGATCAACCGTACCCAGCAGCTTGAGCTTTATCTTTGGGATAGAATGTCGCGCTTTATCCTCGATCAAATCTACGTAATGCTCGATCAAGACAAAGAACAAAAGCGTAGTGACTACTACGTGGGCCGCTCATTTGTGTTCATGGAAGAGATGACTAATATTCTTTCATGGCGTTACAAGGATTTCAAAAAGCCAGAGGGCTATGACAAGATCCAAAAACTTGCTGAGTTTTATTCAAATGCTCGCAAAGAACATGGAACTGTGCTGAAGAACCTTCAGGCAAACTCTGATTTGTTTAAACAGAAAAATGTTTATGACACAAAAGAGTTCCGCAGCTATATGAAGCGTCAGTGGGAAATCCTATTCTTACAGAACTCGAAAGCAGAAGAAGCTTCGAATATGGGTCTGAATATGTACATCTGGTCTGTGCGAAACACAGTATGGATTCTTCAGTCGATCTATTCAGCGAAGCGTGAAGAGCTGGCACTTCTGATCAAGCGCGATGTCTCAGGACAAGCATTGACACCGGCCGAGATGCTCAGTCGTTCAAAAGCAAATATGCTCTTCGAGACCCTTCTCCACAATCTCACTCTTGAGTACGTGGGGATCAGAGAGGAGATCATGAATCGTCTCGGAAAAGATATTGAATCAACTCAGAGAATGATCGTGATCGACAACTTGAAAGAGTTTTTATCAGACCGGGAAAAATTAGATAACCTCGGCGTGGCCCAAAACCAAAAAACCGCAGGACACACTCTATGAAAATCAATCGGAAAGGACTCTCTTCACAGATTCTCATCGCGGCCATGGCCGGCTCAGTTCTGATGTTCATGCTTCAAGCGGCGCGAGCTCAATCAAACGATCAGGCCCTGCAGAACATGCAGAGTAACAACAGCAGTAATGCGGCCCTGGCACAGGCATCAGGTGCAAACCAAACTTACCAAAGCTCGAACACGGGCCAGGTTCTTCAAATCGGCATGCCTCAGAAAAGTCTTGGCCGCCGTCTTTGGGAGAACACTTCCCTCTCATACTATCAACAGTTCCTCGGACCTACTGCCGCTGGCGGTGGTAACACGTACAACGTGTTCCAGGAGGGTCTAGATACTCCAAACTCGGGCTTTGCTCCTATGCAAAGTTTCCATGCTGTGAACCTTCGTCACCAGATCAATACTGACTGGGCAGTGGGTGCGACTCTTTCAGCGGCTAACGGATATACTAAAGAAGTTAATAATAAAGATCGTAGCGGCGGCACTTTCACTAACAGACCTGATAGTGAGTTCTTCAACGCCCGCGCCTATGTGAGTCTACCGTCTCTTCGTTTTGCGGCCGGTACACTTTTCTCAACTCTTTCATATGAATTCCCGACTTCGGAAATTTCGAAAGATGATGAAATGCGCTTTGGTTGGGTGGCCTCGAATAGTTTTGCTTTCAATCTACCGAACCTTCACTGGAACGTAGGTCTTATGAGTCAGATCTATCGTATTTATTATAATAATAACGTGAAGGCCGCTCCATTCGTTGGTGGTAGACCAACTGCTCTTCAAACGATGATTGTGAGTGGTGGTCCTTATGCCAACTATCGCTTCAACGATAAGTGGCAAGTGGGTTCAGTGATCACAATGGACTGGGACCAGCGTGGTGCTCAGACGGGTTCACGTGACTTCAACAACAACCTTTCTCACAGAGGAAGACTGTCGCTGACGTATTTCCCTCAGCAGATCAAGTATCTTCAAAGTGTAGGATTGTTCTCTCAGGCGCTTTTGAAGTTCCGTCCGGAAACGACGGCCTTTGGTGCTGACTTCGCTGTTCGCTTCTAGAAAAAATTAGATTTCATCTCCGGGCCCGAATAACTGAAAATAATCGAGCCCGGAAGATCTTGTCTCAAAGCTTCCAACTGACTCACATTTCTTTTCTTCTTATCCAAATGCTTCATCACTGCTCCTGAAACTCCCAGACAACCTTCGGTCGTCGCCATGTATTTAGAGACACGAGTGGCATCAGTCATTCTATAAATGGCGTTCTCAAGTTCCGTCGCAGATGCAGTGCTTGGATTAATGTTCTTCATCAGACGAACAGAATCAACCGGGCCCGAAAATTTCTTTCTCTCCCTGTCCCAATCTCTCACTCCAATTGAATAATCTTCCATCGGGGTGATCCATTCATGCATCACCACCGCACGACTGGCCATGTTCGTATTGTTTCTATCGATACCGTTTAAGATCACATTATTTCCGAATGTCGAACCACTGCTCGCTTTACCGGCAATAACAAATCCCTCAGATGATTTAAGAGAACCATTCACGTTCGACATTTCAGGACTTCCACCTAGGCCGTCAGTTCCGGCACCGTTATCTGAACTTCCGATTCCATGGGACACCCAGGTATTATGCAGAACTTCAAGGTTATTCAGATCGAGAACATACATTCGTCTTTCATTAGAAGGACGAGAGTAATCGACGATGGTGATTTGATCCGGAAGCTTCACACTGCCCTTGTACTTACTCATCACATTCGCCCGCCCCTTCATCGCCTTCATAAAAGCGTCTTTGGAAATAAAAGGACATTCTGGTTTACCATCATCACCGGTTTTAAACACATGGTCTTTAACCAGCTCCTGAGCGATGTCGTTTTGAAATTTACTCATATCAAGATTCTGGTTCCCAAGGACATCTTGATAAAAGATCGCTCTCATACGCAGGCGCAAGGTTTTGACGTCACCACTATTGGACTTAATTTGAGAGGCATATGACTGGACCTGACTGCGGACCGAGGATGATACATCATAACGATTAAAAACATCATCGATGTTGCCGTTGTACTCAAGACCTCTGAGATCTTTTTCGAGGAGGCGAACTAAGAGCCCACTAGGTTGTTTCCCCGGATCATTCATGACGTTCTCAGGTTTACAAAATGGAGAATTCTGAAACTTCTGTTTCATGTCCTCATATATAGTGTCCATGGAACTGCCGGCCACCTGCCCCAACGCATTGGCGAAGGTCTGCACTTCACGATGAGAGTGAGATGGCTCATCACAATCTTCTTCATTATGCGGAGTTAATTCAGGAGCAGAATCGACCACTACCTTTTCAGGTATTGCCTTTTTTACTTTTTCTGGCTTAACTTCTGAAACGGACCCTGTATCTTCTGCCGTGCTGGCCGTACTTCTCGCCACACCTTGCTGAATGGATTTAAGTCCATCCGGAAGTTTCTTCATAATGTTCTTACAAATGATGGTATTTTTCTGAGGAGATTTTGAATGAGGTCCACAAACTTCACCCGCCACCAGAGAAATTTCCTGAAGCTCTAAGAGATCCTTTTCGGAAGGATCATCCAGGAAAGAATAGTTTCCACCCTTGGCCTGAAATTTCTTCTCACAGTTTGAAAATGATGAGCGTCTTTCTTCTGCTGAACCAAAAGGCACACAGAGACCTTTATCAAAGAGCATCGGCTGACATTGGATTTCGCTCTTACCGCAAGTTCCCTGACTGTAGCCAGGATTGGACCTCGTTGGCATCTGACAAAGTTTTTTTCCGCCACTTAAGCGAAGGACACTTGGCCATCCACCATAAAAACAATTAAAGCGTGAATCTGCCCAGGCACTTTCAATGAGTGTAAAACGAAGAAGAAAGTTCTTCTCACTCTCCACTAACAACTTGGTGTCTTGTATATCAATTTCGGCGAGGAGACTTTTCAGGTCGCGAGTCCAGGACTCTCGCATGAGAGCATCGTTGGTCCGAGCTAGGACCGAAAACGATAAGAATAGGCCTAGAAAGACTATCCATTTGGACATGGGGATTCCTCCCAGGGCTTATCGGTCCATACCCGACAAACCCTGACAAGAAACCTCATTTAAAGAATGTTATCGATTACTTAGTATAGATACCAAAGGCCTCTCTGTAGGCATTCGAGAGGTCCCACTCACCCCAAAAATCCTTCTGCTTACTTTTCTTATCCAGGGCCTCTAGATCAATCGGCTGGTAATAATACATCGGAACTTTGAGAAGCATGCACCAACCTTTCGCCGGATCTTCGCGCGTGTATTCATAGTCAGTGTATTTTGTGACCTCTGAACATTCAGCATTGTTATGCATGAAGATGTCAGTCCAGGCCTTCATCGAAACCGGACTATAAGTATAACGATAGTCCATCACCTTTTCTTTTACCTTACCGTCTTCACGAACATAAACGTATGGCGCCACATGGAACCACCACTCAAAGTTATAGCGACGAATATATTTTCTGGTGAAGAACATGAAGACTTTCATTGAACGCACTTGATGCTTTGTCAGCATCTCCCAACTCCACACATGAGCGCGGTTATAGCATTGAGACTCTTGCTGATAACGACGATTCATCCCCTTATAAATCTTGTAGGCCTCATCATAAGTAGGAATAACAGTCGCGCGATATTCCTTGATTGAACTTGTGGAAGCGAATTCTTCCATTCCTTTTTCTTCTGGCTCCGGAATACTTTCCACCGCCAAAAGTTCGCGCTCAGAAGTCGTAGTGACATTTACCCACTCCTTCTTTTTGAGCGAAGTCTTGAGATGAGGAATAAGATCAGAGTTTTTATCTAATCTCACTACCCGTCCGTTCCCCAGATAGACCAGGGTCTCAGACTCTCCATTTTGGGCGTAATCAATCTGCAAAATCTTGGTAGCATCTACCTCAACCGTGGCGTAGGCACTCGTTCCTAGGACAAATACAGAGGCGAGAAGGCCAAAAGTCCATTTCATGTTCAAACCTCCAGGTCTTAACAAAATCTTCAAAATGATGATTCATTCCCTGATTAAAGTCGTCACCTTAAAACAACCTTAAGCCTATGAAATCATTAGTCAAAATTCTTATGTAATCTTTACTTAAAAACATGATTTTACTAGCGGTTTCAGGCAGCAATTGATACTCCCCTCCGCAAAATTGAAAATCCGTTTCCGGAGGCATCATGAAAAAACATCTTCTCATGTCACTCGCGTTGGTTGTTTTGACCACACCGGTCTTCGCTCAATACGATAACCAAGACGATTGCGACGCTGAAACTCAAGACTGTTCTACTCCTGGTGGAGTGAAAGAGCCCAACAAGACAATTTATCCTTACAAGCCATTTGAGACGTCAAAAATTAATGAACGTCTTCGTGCTTTGAACGAGGGTGAAAAATACATTTCAAACATCTTTGAAATGGAAAAGCGCAAACTCAATACGGCCAATACTAAAGTTCAACCATGGGGTGGTTCTTACTGGCCACTTAACGGCGGACAAATCGCCAACACTTACCAGGACAAAGACTATACGACATTGATCTTCTCTGCTCGTAAACACATTGACTGGAAGAAGAACGTAAAAGACTTTAAAAAGCGCGCGGAAGAAATTTATCCAATCATCAATCAACTGACTGATGAAGACCTTGCTAAACTTGCTCCTTCTGAAAAATATGACCTTCTTCTAGGTGATACAACTTTCGATCTTACCAACCGTATTTGGGCATTCGCTGAAAGATGGGGTAACGAAAAGAAATGGGGCTTCCTTTCTGCAATTGAAATTCCAGAAGGCTACCGTATTCCTGAGGCCAACAAACTTATGGCAACTTGGGAAGGTATCTGTCACGGATGGGCAGTGGCCGCTGGTCACTATGAGCGTCCAGAAAAAACAGTGACCGTGACTCTTCCAAACGGAAGAAAGCTTCCTTTCTATCCAAATGATATCAAGGCCCTTATTTCTCTTATGTGGGCCAACTCAACGATCCAGTCGAACGTTATCTTCGAAGGTAACCGTTGTAACAAGAAAAACCCTGATAAAGATAAGAACGGTCGTTATATTGACGTTGAAAAAGATCGTGATGATCTTGAACTTATCCCTCGTTGTGCTGACGTTCACCCTGGTATTTTCCACGTTTCAATGGTCAACATCCTTGGAGTTGAAGGAAGAAGTTTCGTAGTAGATAAAACGGCCGAAGCAGCGGTAGCAAACCAACCAGTATCTGGTTATGAGCTTTTTTACTACAACCCTAAGACAGGTAAAGAAGGTCCTCTAAGCGATTCAGTTATCTCTCGTAACGAGTATGGCGAAAAAGATCCGTTCCGCGTTTCTCGTAACCCTGAAGCTGTTAGCATCGTAGGTGTTCAAGTTAATCTTAAGTATGTTGACTGGGAATTCCCAAAGAAGAAAGAACTTAACTCTGAGCTAGACGATAAGATCAAGTCATTCACATTCAACTACGACCTCGAGATCAACTCTAAGGGTAATGTTGTTGGTGGCCAGTGGCGCGTGAATAAGAAAGGTGGTCAAGGTCTTGGTGGTTCAACTCACCAACCAGACTTCTTCTGGGTTGTTCCTCGTGATTGGAAAAACTACTTCCAGCCTCTTCCTGGTCTTCCAGAGTGGGACTTTGCTAAAGGAGTTCCACCGAAAGAATATAAGGCAGCAGCTTGGGCCGCTCATAGCTTCATCTACGAAGAATCTGCGCGCTTCTTCACAGAGAGCCCGAAGTGTCCGGTGTTCCCAATGAACGGTGGGGAGCCAATTAAAGTTAACTGTGAGTTTAAGTATCCACGTCCGCAACCACTAATTCAGGTTGTGAACAAGCTTCTTGAAGAATCTAGAAAATGGTAAAATAAAGAAAGAGCTCCCTAGTGGAGCTCTTCTTTTTTAAGAATTTGTCTCGCCATATCTCCCACGATGTAACCGATGGCATACGGAGCTGAATCATGTTCAGCGGCCGATTTATGATCAAAGCCGATCTTATGGGTCCATTCGTGAGCAAGGTTACTAACCACGCTATCTACCGTGAAGTTCTTGTAGTACTTCCAGTTCGTATTAATTACATTCGTGTCTCCAGTCGTATAACCAATCACCTTTGACCAGGGACGATTGTACATATTGAGATAGAAGTTCATCTCACCTGGAGTGTCTTGTTGAAGTGTTTCACGACCTTCCATAAAGATGTCGTAAATCTCTTCGTTTGAAAGACCTTTATTAGAAGCAAAGGCCCTCTCACCTTTCGTATTACGAAAGTTAATCACGCGCTCTTTGAACTCTTCCGTATTCACAACTCTTTCTAAAAGCGCGAAGGCGGAATCAAGTTTTGCACGTGCTTCTTGATTGTAATTTGTGACCTGCATCCCTTTCACCGAAAGGTGACCGGTTTGGACTTTGGCAGGATCTAAATATTCTGGATCCATGGGTGAAAAGACCCCAGGAGCATGATCATGTTTATGATCAATAATCATTTCTTGTGATTGAGATTGATTAAGAGAAACGGTGAAAACCAGTGCCAGCGAAAAAATCCATTTTTTCATGGGCCATCCTTTTAAAGTTTGTGGATACCCAGCTTTTCGGTCCGTTTCCTGTATTGTTGGGCCTTTTTGGCACTACCTCCTTTGGGGGTAAAAACTTCCCGATCCCCTTCCCAAAACGCCTCAAAAAAGGGAAAAAAAGTCCATGAAATGGATGACTGTCTTTGCTTTATTAATGAGCCTTAATCTTTGGGCCCGTCCCGTAGTTCTTCTGAGCTACTTTGATGCTTTTGATAAGGCCCCTTTCAATAACTCTGAGAGGGTTGCCCTGGCCCTGAATGAGAAGCTTAAAAACCATCCGGAATTTGAATTGAAGCTTTGTGCTCTTTCAACTGTGTTTGATAAATCATTCGCACAGCTCGAAAATTGCCTTAAAAATGAATCTCAAGCTCCCGCCTTGGTGTTGGGGCTAGGTGAGGCCAATTGTAATTTTAAAATCGAAATTGCGGGCCGAAACTTTGATAAGACCAAGGGCCCTGATAATGAAGGCAACGAAAGAAAGAGCACAAAAATTCTGGCAGAAGGTGAGGCCGCAGTGGCGCTCAACTACCCTTTGGATAAAATGTACTGCTCGCTTGATCAGAAAAATCGCGCTCTAGTGGAAGTTTCAAATAATGCCGGAACATTTGTTTGTAACAATCTCGCTTATCAGTTTGCTCACTATTATCCTGAAGAGACTTTCGGATTTATTCATGTGCCAAGTCACAACTGTAAGGACCTACCTGCAAAAACAGAAGTGGCAATTGCCAATCTTTCGAACATGATTCCAGAGGCGATAAACCACGCTCCGAAACTCCTGCCAATTTATAAAAATGAGATTAAGACCCTTCGAAAGTCATATGAGAACGATGCCTGCTTAAATGAGTTCTATAAGCGTGTTAAAGGAATTGACGAGAAAGGTCCTTGGCCATTTTAAGACTTAGAGTATAGCCGTTCTTATACAATCCACCGATAAAAATCTTATGACCTTCTTGAAAAAGATAGGGCTCTCTTTTCTGGGCCTTTTCACGCAGACCAACTTTAATCTCGCCTTTCTCAATTGGTGGAAGCTCTAGAGTTACAGCATTTGAAATTCGCTGATAGATGGCCGTAAGCTCTTCCATAGGCGGAAGTACATGGCCCTTATCTTCCGTTGTCGAACCGACAAGAAGACGCTTTAAAGGCCTGTTCCAGATGAGATTGTCACCATCCAGTGTGAGCGAAAAAGAATCCATGTCCCACTGGATAAGATCAAATTGATAATAAGAGCCCTGAACCGGTTTACTGGATTTAAGTTTTGAAGTAGGGGCCAGCTGGGTCCAGAAACGATTATAGTTTCCACCAGCAAAAATCACTTTATCAAATGAATGACTGCGACCGTCCTGAGTTTTGATGTGAACGCGTTCATTTTCTTCCACATCAATCACCAGGTCTTCAATCAACTCCAAGTGATACTTTTCCATGGACTGAGTTTCAGATAATAACCAGTTGGTATAAAGAGTTGGATCGATAAGATAGGCCTGTTCAGTTGCAATATAGGTTTCGTTTGTTAGAAAGAGTTTTTGAACAGAACCATTTGGATAACGCTTTTTGAATTGATCTAACTTTTCTGTGGCACCAGTATATTGGATGATTTTTTGAATTCCAGCGGGAGCATCAAGCTCAACATGACGAGAAAATTCATTGAATCCGGCCATGATGGAATCACCCAAAGGAGAATGTCCAGAGCTCAATCCGCGAGGTGCAACAATGGCGGTAGAATGGATGGCACAAGGGAAAGTAAATGAATCAGAATAGAAAACCGTGATTTTCTCAAAGGATTTTTCCTCTTTGGCAAGAGTGTAAATCAAACTTCTTCCAGCGATTCCGCTACCAATAATGGCAAGAGTCGTCAATTTCTATCCTTTATTTTTATTTTTCCCTCACATATTCTCACAAATTCTTGCCATTTTCTACTCTCCGTCGTTACCATTTTGGTTCGTAATTTCGAGATATATTTTTCAGGAGATCTGCCTAATGGCCGCACAGACACTAGACCCGAATGCAATGATTTATTGTACTACTAAGCTAGGGATTGCCCCTGCTAAAATCATGGCAACTTGTAAACTTCTGTTCGAAGAAGAATGTACGATTCCATTCATTTCTCGTTACCGTAAAGAAGTAACTGGAAACCTGGATGAAGTTCAGATCCGCGACATCCAGGAAAGTTATAATGAATATGTTGAGACTGAAAAACGTCGTGCTTTCATTTTAGATGCTATTAAGAAGATGGAGGCCCTTACTCCGGAACTTGAACGTCAAATCAAAGTTGCAACGACTCTTACTCAGCTTGAAGATATCTACGCTCCTTATAAGTCGAAGAAGAAAACGAAGGCCATGATCGCTAAAGACAATGGTCTTGAGCCTCTTTCTGAGATGATCCTCAAAGGTGATAAAGACGTTCGTACGATTATCGCTGAGCTGGAAGAGAAATTCGTTAAGCCATCTGCCGGTAAAATTAAGGACGTTCAAGAGGCCATCAATGGTGCTTGTGACATCATTATGGAATCAATGGCCCACCAGCTTGAGCTTAAAGAAAAAATCCGTCAAACGTTCTGGGAAACTGGTGTGATGAAGACCGGTCTACGTAAAGACGGAGACAAGATCGAAGACGCAGCTAAATTCAAAGACTTCTTCGAATTCTCTGAGCCACTGGCAAAACTTAAAGATCCAAAAGCTTCTCACCGTTATATGGCCATGAGACGTGGTATGAACCTTAAAGTCCTTAAAGTGGACGCTGAGATCATTCCTGAGGTCGGTATTGGTCTGATCGAAGGTGAGTTCTTCCCTAAGCGCGATAAGCTTGCGAACTACGAACTTCTTAAAAAGTGCGCAGAAAAATCATTCACAAACTACATCCAGCCTTCACTTGATCTGGAAGTTAAAAACGAACTTAAAAAGATCGCTGACACTGCCGCAATTTCAGTATTCGGCGTGAACTTAAAGAACCTTCTGCTTCAACCATACCTTGGTTCAAAAGCGGTCCTTGGTATTGACCCTGGTGTTCGTACAGGTTGTAAGGTCGTCATCGTAGACCATACTGGTAAATTCATGGGTGACCACGTAGTTTACCCTCACGAGCCGAAGAACGATAAAGTGGGCGCAGCTCAAATTCTTACTAAGATGATTGAGATGTTCAACGTTGAATACATTGCCATTGGTAACGGTACTTATGGCCGTGAGACTCTAGAGTTCGTTGAAACTCACATCCCACAAGTTAAAGACGGAAAAGTGAAAGCGACAATGATCTCTGAGGCCGGAGCTTCAATCTACTCTGCTTCTGATATCGCTCGTGAAGAGTTCCCGGATAAAGACGTTACAGTTCGTGGAGCAGTTTCAATTGCTCGTCGTTTCCAGGATCCTCTGGCCGAACTTGTAAAAATTGATCCGAAATCAATCGGTGTCGGTCAATACCAGCACGATGTGAACCAGGTTCAACTTAAAAATAACCTTGAAGCGGTTGTTGAATCATGTGTGAACTTCGTAGGTGTGGATCTAAACACAGCTTCAGCTCCACTTCTTTCATACGTATCAGGTATCGGTCCAACAGTTGCTCAGAACGTAGTGAAATACAGAGATGCAAACGGTGGTTTCAAATCACGTGCGGATCTTCTAAAAGTAACTCGCTTCTCGCAAAAAGTTTTCGAGCAATCAGCGGGCTTCCTTCGTATTTACAACGGTCCTCATGCACTTGATGGAACATTCATTCACCCTGAACGTTACCCTGTGCTTGAAGAATGGGTAAAAGCTCATAAGAAAGATCTAAAAGATCTTCTGACTGATGAATCTCTTCAAAACGATCTGGCGAATGATAAAGCGCTTAAAGAGAAGATTGGAGATATCACTCTTCAAGATATCGTGAAGTGTTTGAAAGCTCCTTCACAAGATCCACGTACAACGTTTAAGTCAGTTGAGTTCACGAAAGGTATTTCTGATCTTAAAGATCTGAAAGTAGGCCAGTGGTACCAGGGACAAGTAACAAACATCGCGATGTTTGGTGCTTTCGTTGATATCGGTATTAAAGAGAATGGTCTTCTTCACATCTCTGAGATGAGTGACCGTTTCGTTGAGAACGCTCTTGATGAACTTAAAGTTGGCCAGGAAATCAAAGTTCGTATTCTTGGTATCGATATGGATCGTCGTCGTATCTCTCTATCTTGTAAGTCAGACTCACAGGTTGAAGGTGTGACTGGTACTGACCAAGGTCGTCCTCGTCCAGGCAAGAGCAACCGTCCTCAGACTCAGCAGCCAATGCAATCAGGCCCTCAGTTTAAGAACAATGCCTTCGCGGGACTTAAAGGTCTTCAATTAAAGAAGTAACTTCGTTTAGGGTCCCTTCGGGGACCCTTTACACTTTCGCCAGCGGAAGTAAAAAGTCTAAACACCTCTGTTTTCTAACCCCTTAAAATTCGATTCTCCCCACTGGCACCCGGTTTGATGTAGAAACCTCATCTATTTGAGGTTTAACTATGAAAACTTGGCTCCTGGCCCTATTACTCATTCCTATGACCACTCATGCGGGGATCGACCAATATCCGGAAGATCGCGAGTACACGAACCTTGATAAGGGTTACACCCAATACGGCGCCCCTTCGCTTCATAGAACGGGTAAATACGCCCTGACCTTCGATGATGGTCCTCATGGTGTGAAGACCCCTAAAATCCTTGATACCCTTAAAAAATACAAAGTGCAGGCGACATTCTTCGTGGTCACCTCTCAAATTACAGATTCAAACTTCCACATCGTGAAACGCATTCTGGATGAAGGCCATATCCTGGCCTCCCATGGTCGCGCTCATGATAACTCGACTAAGATCACTAAAGACGAATGGAAGACCAAGGTTAAGCAGTCCTTCTTAGACCTATCTAAGTGGTATAAGAAGGCCGGACACCCCTTTAATAAGTTCTATTACCGTTTTCCTTATGCGGCCTATGGTGGACGTAAGGATCATCACCACATGAACACGTTAAAAGAGATCTCCAAAGAGCTCCTGAAGGATAACTGCATTCAGTTTGCTTTCTGGGACATTGATTCAGGAGACTGGATTCCCGGTATGAGTCCTCAGGAAGTCTTCCAGAACTTCAAGGCGAGTAACGAAGGCGGGAAATTCATTACTTATAAAACGATGAGAGTGAATGGGAAGCTGACTCAAGTGAAAGTTCGCACCGAGATTGAAGAACCGACCCAAGGGGGTGTGGTGCTTCAGCATGATATTCAAGAAAGCTCAGTTGGTGGAACAGAACTATTCTTAAAGTATGCTCAAGAAAATCATCTCGAGATCATTCCACTAGATAAGGTCGAAGAATTTAGTGTGACGAAGAATTGTAAGCTGTAGTGTTTTCAAGAGTGGGCTTCATCACGACAGGATCACGTTTCACCGTTACTTTTAAAAAGTAAATTCCTGCAACGGCCGTCATAACTAGGATGAAGTTTTTCATGGGCTCACCTCTTCGGAGATTCTCCTCCAAACTTGAGCCCAATATGAGTAATTTTTAAACGATTGTACTTTTTACAGTCGACTCAGATCCAAACTCATGCGATTTATGGGCGCATTAAACTTACACCCAAGGATCAAGCATGAAATTTCTCACTGTAATTGCTTTATTATCTTTCTCACTTACATCATTTGCCGGTCTTATGAAACAAGCCGGAGAAGCTGAAAGCACAGTTGATAAATCAATTTCAGCTCAAGCTCAACAAGCTGAACTAACTAAGATTGCTGAAGGTCGTGCTATGAGCAACCTATATAGCTACTGCGAAAGAAGCGCTTCTTACTATCTTGAGAATCCAGCTATCGGTCAAAGAAACGTTCAAACTGCCAATACAGCTCAAGGCCGCTATATGAAAGTGAGTGCCCTTGCAGTTGGTAACTGTGTTTTCGTAAGACATCCATAAATAAAAAAGCCCCTCTAAAGAGGGGCTTTTTTTTGCTCCAAAAACGAATTATCTCATCTCCCCCTCTCCTGAATCTTGAAGAACCATCCAACTCAAAGTTATTTCTCCTATTTTATTCAAGGAGAATTCTGTGGAATTTCATATCGAAAAAATTGAGGCAATGATCTACACCATTCGAGGTCAACGAGTGATGATGGATAGTGATCTCGCAAAGCTTTATGGAGTTGAGACGAAGGCCCTTAATCAGGCCGTTAAAAGAAATAGAGAACGTTTTCCGGAGGACTTCTTAATTGAGCCAAATTCCAGTGAGTTAGCTTCACTAAGGTCACAAATTGTGACCTTAGAGGGCTCAAGTCATGAAAATCATTTCCGACACAGTCCCTTCCTTTTCACTGAAAACGGTGTCGCCATGCTTTCAAGTGTTCTTCATAGTAAGGAGGCCATTCAAGTCAACATTACTATTATGAGAGCATTCACAAAACTCAGAAGCTTTTTAGCAATGGGAAGCCCACTCGAAAAACGAGTAGATAAAATTCAAAAAGAAACAAATCAGCTTTTTAAAATTGTCTTCGAAAGGTTAGATCATGCTGATAATCAAATGGCGGCATATGAAGAAGCAGTCACCCCAAAGCTTCCTCGTATTAGAAAAAAAATTGGCCTTAAAAACTAATTCTTCACTGGGACCTAAGATAGCTCAAGACTTTTCGTTGTCTTCGCTCCCAGCTCCTTTAAGTTTTCCATCCTCGAAGCGAGACTTCCCTTTCCAGTCAACATTCTCGACTTCAGATCCTCAAAAGAATCCCCAACACGCTTAATTTGATTCTGCATACTATCCAGATCATTCGCGACACCTACAAATTTGTCGTATAGAGCACCGGCCTGACGGGCGATCTCAATTGCATTCTTCGTTTGTCGTTCTTGCTTCCAGAGGCTCGCAACCGTTCTTAGAGTCGCAAGTAATGTCGATGGACCAACCAGCATAATATTGCGGTCCCAAGCGTGATTAAAGAGCTCACGATCCTTCTGCATGGCGAGCATGAAAGCACCTTCAATAGGAATAAAGAGCATCACGTAATCCGGAGTTTGAAGCTTATCCAGACGCTGATAGTTCTTAGAAGAAAGACCCTTGATGTGAGCATAGAGAGAATCTAAGAAGTGAGAAAGATCTTCTTCTTGTCCTTCATTCACAAAGCGCTCGTAAGCAACAAGACTCACTTTCGAGTCCACGATCAAATGCTTATTCTCAGGAAGATTGATGATCACATCCGGCTGCATGGTGCGACCCTCTTCATCTTTTAGACCCATCTCCTTACCTTGAAGAATAAATTCTTCTCCGTTACGAAGGCCAGAGGCCTCTAGAAGTTTTTCGAGAATCATCTCACCCCAGTTACCCTGCATTTTCACATCACCTTTAAGGGCACGCGTGAGGTTTTCCGTCTCAGAAGTCATCTTCTGACCGGTCATCACAATGCGTTCAATTTCAGAGTGAAGTTTCAAACGATCTTTGGTATCAGTGAGATGCATTTCTTCCACGCGCTTTTGAAAGTCGGCCATTTTTTCTCTGAAAGGATTTAGCACGAGTTCCATTCCGCGAAGTGAGTCTTCACGAAAGCGACGAGACTTTTCTTCGAAGATTTCCTGAGTAAGTGTTTTAAGTTTTAATTCAAGTTTTTCAGAGGCCTCTTGATGGACCTTTTCCTGAATGGCGAGTTTCTCTTTCAAGATTCCATGCTCAAGCAAAAGCTTCTGGACGCGGAAGTGATAAACAGCAAGACCTGCGATAAAGGCCCCAATAGCACTCAAAATAACCAATGCCATTCTAACTCCTTGATAACTCAATTATATTCTGGGCCAAAACAGAAATGAAAGCTAAAGATTGTACCCGACCAAACCGAATGGTTATTATGAGGTATTTTGCTCTTTCCCTCATTCTCGTTTCAGTAGAAATGGTTCACGCCTGTGAGCTGGTTGAAATTATCCACAATGAGAAGAAAGTAAAAGTTTGTTTTAATAAAAAAACTGAGCGCTACCTATCAGCAGAATGCAAGAGTATCGAGACATGTTTCATTCAGAAGAAAATTGAATTCAAATTCTTTCCAGATCAGAGTCCAGGATTTTCTTTATGTTACCAGCTTGAAGGAAAACCCTTTTTTGCTGAAGTAAGTGGAAAATCAGAAAAAGTTCCCATGTGCTTTAAGGCCCCTTACTATGTAGACCAGGAACATCTCTTCATGAGTTTCAAAAAGGTGAAACCATGAAGTTCTTATTCTTGCTCGTATTAAGTTTTTCGGCCATGGCGCAGGTTTCTCAAAAAGATTGCGCGCCCACAGATATTAGAAATACCAATCCGAATATCCGCGACAGTAAAGAAATGCAGGCACACTTCTCTACTCCTCGTAATCAAGACTCCATTGGCTGGTGTTATGGTTTTACCGGGGCTGACCTCATGTCGGCCGAGATGAAAACTCCCATATCTTCTCTCCATACCAGTCTCATTTATGGCCAATACAAAGAAATGGGCCTCTTGGATTACTTAAAAGAAGTTGTAGATCCAACTCCATCACCGCTTAAGAAGCAGACCTCTGGAAATTTTAAATTCATTAAAGAGGGCGGATTTGTAGATATCGCCATTCTCGCACTAAAACAGCGAGGCAAAGTTTGTACTGAGAAGGCACTGCCTTTTGATCAGCACTTGGGTCGAACCACGATGAGCCTTATTCGTAAGATGGAAGAGATCAAGCTCAGTGTGATCAATAAGAAGCTTCAGGAAAAAATCATCTGCGAAGAGATCAGTCGTGTGCTTCCCGATTATGGTCTCAACAGTGTAGACTTTGAAATGGTCTCACATTCACTCATGAAAGACCGCGTGGACAAAACCATGGACCTGATGGTGCGCCAGTATTGTAAGGACAATATGGTGCGAGTTCCGGCCAGGACCGTGAACACTCTTTATCCAAAAACGGCCGCACCTAAAACTTTTTTTGATACTCTTAACCAGACTCTAAACCGAGGCCGTCCTCTCGCCTATTATTATGACGTTAAACATGTGGCGAGCTTTTCGGGGAACCACACGAGTCTCATCACCGCCCGTCGCTGGAACAAGGGTAAATGCGAATACAAGGTCCGCAATACCTGGGGAAAGACCTGCGCCTATTACCAAAAAGGGATTGATTGTAATCGTGAAGAAGGCTCTTTCTGGATGAGCGATGAAAAACTCAAAAACTCTTCTTACCTCGTCCAGTATTTGACCGAATAGTCCCCTATTGAAATAGTTGCAAATTACCCTAAAATAAGAGCATGTCTAAGAAAAAAGATTCCAGTGCCCTGACTCTCCATGTGAACCAGGATCTGGCCCGAAAGTTTCAGGAAGCCGCTCAAAAAAAATCTGATATTCGAGATTTTATTAATGAGTTCCTGGTGCAGTTTCTTTCCGAAGACACTAAGACCGCTTACATCAAAGACCTTCAATTTTTTTTCGACTTTTTAAGGTCAGGAAATGTTCAGGTGTCTCATCCAAATGAGATCAAGAGTTACCACTTTCAACTCTATCGTGATCACCTGATGGAAAGGGGCCTCGCCTCTGCCACCATCAACCGCCGCCTGGTATGTATTCGCTCTTTCATGAAATGGGCGATTGCCGCTCGCTTAATTGAGTTCAATCCTCTGGACACAGTTAAACTTCCAAAGGTCCAGACTGAATCACCGACTGTGGCCTTTGATGATGAAGAAGTTGTTCAGATGTTGAATGCTCCGGATCTGAGCACGCATAAAGGCAAAACTCATCGCTTAGTCATGGTGATGCTTTTTCATCTTGGACTTCGTCGCTCTGAACTTACTAATCTTAAAATGCATCAGATCGTTCATGATCGCACTCACTGGGTTCTACGCATCCAGGGTAAGGGTGATAAACTTCGTTTGATTCCCATGAATGAAACAGTTTATGAAGAAGTGAAAATCTACGTCGCTCATTTAAATGATAATGGAGTTCAACTAGGACCTGAAGACTATCTTCTCCAGACTGAACTTAAGCATAAAAACGAAAAGCCAATGGATGGTTCGACCATTTTCCGAGTGATCGAAAGATACGCCAAGCAACTTGGAATTAATAAGTCGGTCTCACCTCACTCATGTCGAGCGACCGTAATTTCTCACCTTCTGGATACTCGTCATGCGGCCATTCGTGATGTGGCGACCTTTGCTGGCCACTCGAATATCACAACTACCGAGCGCTACGATAAACGCCGTAAAAACCTCGATAAGAGTGCTGCTTATCAAGTCGATTACGAGGCCGATCTTAAAAAGAACGGTTAAGCGGTCTTCAAATTTCCTGAATTTTTCTGATAGTGATTTCTCACAAGCTCTCTGGTGTGGGCCACGAAGTTTTTAATGTTCTTCACACTTCCAGGATGAACAGCAGCGAGCTTCTCATAAGAGATGAAAAGATACACCTTCTTCTCCTTTGAGAAATCAAAGCTCGATTGAACTGAGAAATCCCCAAAGTTGCATGGAATGGCGTCTTCTTTTCTAGATGAATACATCAAATTGAAGGCGAATTGAGAAAGGTGATTTTTAAGTTCTGGAAGCTCTTTACCTTGTCCACCATCAAGCATCTCAGTATTCAGGAGCACACGCACCTGAGGACTTTGAGAGATTTTTTTCATGAAGGTATCAGAGTCCACTGAGAACAATAGACCATTGGTCGTTATTTGCTCCAGGGCAACGAGATGGGCCTGATTGAAGTCAGAACCATATTCCATCAACACTTTTGATTTTAGGCGAATACGGAAGTCTCGCTTAGGAAGTTTTCCCTTTAAAAGATTGATCAAGACAAAATCTTTGTAAGTTGTTTTATTGAAGCACTCCGCAACTGACATGCCTTTAAAAGGACCTGTCCCCGAGATGAATGAAAGCTCAATCGGACAGAAAGGGTCAACACCGATCAAAAGCTGGGTCTGATTCAGAATGTATTTCTCATACAGGTCATGCATGGTGGTCTGGTGAACTTTATTTTCAGTGCGAATCCAAACTGGAATAAGCGCCAGGCGAGCAAGGGCCGCCTCACGGTTTTTGAAGTCTTCAGAAAGCACAGGATCGTTTTGCATCTGATTTTTAATCAGATCACATGTCTCAAAGAAATCGGCCCAATGGAAAACGACATTTCTGTTTTCACACAAAACGAATTCTTCACCCAACGTTTTAGTCAGTGCATTCTCAGCAATAAAAGATGATGCAAAAAACTGTGTGATGTTTTGAAGGGCCATAAAATCCTCTTATGCAGATGAAGATCCATCCTGAATCTCGTTCTTATTTTACCTTCATCTGGGAAAAACTATTAAAAAATTCTGACCATTATCCCAGACTTCGGACTATCGCTACAAATGATTGATTTTCCTTACGGAAGTGAGCGAACGAAAAATAACTAAAAATCAGTGAAATCCCGAATGGAATCACCAAACTCATCACTATGTGACTGAAATCTAACTGAACTGGAAGCTGTCTTTCGACAAAAATATCGGGCATAAGATCGTGACCGAATTTCTCAAGTAATTTTAGTGTAATGTAGCCAAAAATTCCCCCTATCACCACAGTCAGCGCTGAAAGAATCAGAGTGAATTTAAAACACAACCCTACTAGTTGTTTTTGGGCCATACCGAGAATCCAAAAACTCATAAGGTCACGACGGATTTTTGAGTAAAAAATCATGAGTCCAGACGTGATAGCAATCGCCACGAGCAAGCTCATACTGATGAATAAAAAGAGCATAACCTTGGTTTCAAGATTAAGTGACCACACCAGGGCCTCATTCATCTTCTCCCAACTTAAATGGCGCTTCTCCACTTGAGTTGGTACCGCTAAAACTTTTTCTAAAACATCATCAGGCACATTACCGAAGAGTCGAATTTGGTTTACACCCGGAGCGCGCAGAAGGTTTTGCACCATTCCTACACGAGACCAGATCTCAAATTCATCGACCTCAGAAAGTTCTGTGTAGAGATAGTCAGATAGAGTTTCGGTCACAAAACGCGGAACCTCACCCATAATGGAATCAGTCACACCGGGAGCGATGATTTGCACTTCATCCAGGAACTGCAGATGAATCTTACCTGCAAGTTCACTTCCCATGACCAGACCTTTGAAGTCTTTGTCCTGAAGGAACTCAGGTTTCTCATCATCCAGATCAATCCCGTGAAGCTTTGCCGGGGCCACGAAGTTTTTCGACTTAAGCATCACTTCGGTTTCGAGCTCCGAATAAAAGTGAATGCCTTCTTTAATCAGAATGTCTTTAATCGGCGCTAATGACTCAGAAGTGGGTTCATCGAAGATAATAAGGTGTGAACCGTGAATCGACTTAGAACGAGCGATAAGACCCTTTTGAAGGCCTCCCATAATTCCTTGAATGACCATCAGGCTGAAGGCCGAGAGGAAAAGACCCACCACCGCGATAAACAACAGGCGCTGGCGAGTCTTTGCTCTCAAGATATACGAGAAGAAGTATCTAAAAAAAGGCCAAACTTTCATTAAAGGTCGTAGAACTTTTTCTTATCGTTGATCATCATCGATAAGAATGGAGCGATTTGGTATCGATCTTGGTTTACGTCTTTAGCGAAATTCGAAAGACGCTCGGCAATCTGATCCAATCCTTCCTGATCGGCCCATTTACATAGACCACCTCTGAATGGAGGGAAACCAGTTCCGTAGATCATACCTACGTCAACCGTCGAGGCCTTGTCTACAATTCTGTCGGCGAAAATATATGCGGCCTCATTCACCATTGGAAGGAACAAGCGCATTTGAATTTCCATTTCGTCTTTACGAATTTTCTTCTGTGGAAGAAGTTTTGCAATGTCAGGGTTCTTCCCTGTTACCTTGCCTTTTTCATCGTAAAGGTAGAAACCTTTACTGTTTTTCTTACCAAGTAGTTTGGCATCGTAAAGTTTTCCGGCAAGTGAACTTGGATTCGCTCTCGCACCAAGACCATCTTGCATGATCTTCCCTACTTTCACACAAACATCGAGACCAATCTCATCCATCAGACGACATGGGCCCATCGGCATACCAAAGTTAAGAGCGGCCTCATCAAGCGCCTCAACTGAAACACCTTCCTCAAGAAGGAAAGCAGCTTCATTTAAGTATGGAGCAAGAATACGGTTCACAAGGAAACCTGGTCCGTCTTTTACCACAATCGGAGTTTTCTTTGCGTCCAGTGTCCACTTAACAAGTGAATCAATCGTTTCTTTCGATGCACGCTCGTGAGTGATGATCTCAACCAACGGCATTTTGTTAACTGGATTAAAAAAGTGAAGACCTGCGAAGCGCTCTGGCTTTCTAAGCGCCTTACTCATTTCTTCAACTGAAAGTGAAGATGTGTTTGAAGTCAGAAGTGCATCTGGACGAACATATTCTTCTAGTTCAGCGAATACTTTCTTTTTTAGATCCATGTTTTCAACCACTGCTTCCACCACCAGGTCAACGGCCTTAAAGCCCTCGAAGTTAAGTGTCGGCTCAATTGAGCGCATTTTGCGATTGAATTCATCCTCAGTCATTTTTCTCTTCTTAAGAGCACCAGAGAAATTCTGAGAGGCCTGTTTAAGACCAAGTTCCAAAGCGGCCGGAGTGATGTCCTTCATAAGCGGAGCTTGATTTGATTGAGCGAACAACCAGGCAATACCACCACCCATAACACCTGCACCAAGAACTGCCCCTTTCTTGACCGTCGGAAGCTTGTCTTTGTTTTCAAGTTTCTTCGTATTATCAGTCAGGAAGAAGATGTGCTGAAGATTTTTAGACTGCACACTTTGAGAAAGTTCAGCGAACGCCTGTGCTTCAAGAGTTAAATAATCTGTGCGGTTCTTACCAGCACCCGATTCTAGAACTTCAAGAATCTTAAGTGGAGCTGGGTAGAAACCTTTTGAAGTCTCGAGAACTTTTTCACGTGCCTTTTGAAAGATAATCTTACGAGTCAGGAAGTTATCCATCGCGGCCGCACTCATCTCTTCCTTCATTGATTTCTTCTTACCTGTCTTTTTCTCAAGGAGATAAGTCTTCGCTAGTTCCTGCATACGCTCAGTCGGTAACATCGCATCTGCCAGACCCATCTTAAGGGCATTTTTCCCTCTGATCTGACGACCAGTAAGAATCATATCCATGGCGGTTGTAAGACCAACTTTCTTCGGAAGACGGTACGTACCACCAAAACCTGGAAGAACTCCCAACATCACTTCAGGAAGACCTAAAGCAGTCTTTGGAGAATCCGAGATAAAGATTTTTTTACAAGCAAGTGAAAGCTCAAGACCACCACCAAGACAAATGCCGTCTACAAGAGCAACTGTCGGCATTTTAAGATCATCAAGAGCATTAAATATTGAGTGAGCTTCATCCAAAGCGCGAAGTGCTTCGGCCTCAGACTTAAGACCATTAATCACAGAAATATCTACACCAGCAAGAAACACACCTGGCTTATGAGAAAAGAACACCAGACCTTTAACGGCGTTCTTCTTATCTAGTTCAGCGGCCTCAAGAATTGCTTTTTTAAGCTCTTCCAGAGTTTCTTTAGTGAAAGTCGTCATGGACTTCTTTTCGAACTTCCCGAAACCCACCCACATCAATTCATTTTTAATTTCAACCGTAAGAATTTGGTAACTCATAGTGAACTCCAATTACACTTTTAGGTTTTCGATAACGACAGCTCCACCTTGACCGCCACCAATACAAAGAGTCGCCAGACCATATTTTTCTTTACGACGCTTTAATTCGTGAGCAAGAGTCACTACCAGACGAGAACCAGTTGAACCAACCGGGTGACCTAAAGCAATACCACCACCATTCACGTTTAGTTTTTCAAGTGGAAGTTCGCCAATCACTTCATCGATGCCCCAACGGCTTGAGAGAGATTTATCTTTCATTACTTTTTGACAAGCAAGAACCTGGGCCGCGAAAGCTTCATTCAATTCAAAGAGATTAATGTCTGACATCTTAAGACCCGTGCGCTTAAGAACACCGTGAGTAGCAAGCACAGGACCTAGACCCATTCTTTCTGGCTCTAGACCATGGAAGTGGTAATCCACCATTCGGGCCATTGGCTCAAGATTATATTTCTTAACTGCTTCCTCAGAAGCAAGTAACCACATTGAACCACCATCAGTAATCGGACAAGCGTTACCAACAGTCACCGTCCCGGTTTCTTTTTCAAAGTAAGGCTTAAGTTTTCCCAGACCTTCAACAGTTGAATTCGCGCGGAAACCAAGATCATCAGCAATCATCTTATCGAGCTTGTTACCAGCAGTGATTGGAAGAATCTCTTCACGGAACCTTCCTTCTTTCGTGGCGGCTGCGGCCTTGTGGTGAGACATGTTGGCGAACTCATCTTGTTCACGACGAGAAATACCTAATTCGCGAGCAAGAGTTTCTGCTGTTTGCCCCATATTTCTTCCACAGAAAGGATCTGTCAGACCTTGCTCAATGGCGATAACAGGAGCAAGGAAGTTCGGACGGAAAGTTGAGAACACTTTTAGCTTTTGAGCTGTTGATTTTGCTTTCATAAGCTCAACGAAGAAATTCGTCATTTCTTTGTTATAAAGGAGTGGCATCTGAGACATGCTCTCTACACCACCGGCAAAAATCAGATGATTTCTACCAGAAGCAATTTTATCGTAAGCTTGAGAGAGAGCTTCCATTCCCGAAGCACAGTTACGGTGAACAGAATATCCAGAAGTTTTCTTATGAAGACCGGCCTCTAATGCAATCACGCGACCTACGTTAGGATATTTTGCCGGAGTTCCAGTGTTACCCACAATCACTTCATCAATTTGATCCAGAGGAAGTGCATACTTGTCCACCAAGTGACGAATCAAATAGTGACCAAGATAAGGAGCAGCGATGTCTTTAATTTCTGCACCAGCTTTTACCTGCGGAGTGCGCTTACCATCAACGAGATATACGGGTTTCATATGAATTCCTTTTCATAGGGATTTTGAATGATTAAGACAGGAATATTTTAAATCAGGAATGATGAGAGATTAAGACAAAAGCAAAATGGTCGGGCATAAAAAAAGGCCCCGTTAGGAGCCTTTTTTCGAGGGGAGTATCATCAGGTGATGGAGTCTAAAAAAGGACAACAAGACCTGCAAAAACTGATAGTGCGTTAGCTGAAGTAATGTCTTTACCAAGATCTTTTAGACGCTGCTCGTCTGGCGAGTTGAAAGAGTTGTTCTTGCTCTTGCTTGAACCACTGCTTAAACCAGTTGAATAAGCGGCCTCAAGGTTAAGACCGAAACCACGAGTGATCATAATTTCAGAACCGGCCATTAGAGTTCCGTTAAAGAAATTTGCTGTGTGCTCTTCGTTACCAAAGTTCTGCTGACCATACATTGGGTTATAGTAAGAGTACGGGTTGTTCTCAGAATACTTAAGACTCGCACGCTGGTAACCAGCACCAAATCCAAGATACGGACGGAAACGCTCACCGTTAGTGATAAAGAACTTACCATAAAGATCTAGACCCATTGATTTATACTGGATCTCACGACCTTGCTGACCATAGTAACCATAATAACCTTGGTTAAGATTATAAGTGTTTCCACCAAAGTCATTCGTGTTCAACTGAGCATAGTTAACACCAACACCGATTGAGAAACGAGAGTTGATATTTGACTCTAGACGAAGACCGGCAGCAAGTGATGCTTCAAGTTCTTCTTTCTCACCTTGGTATGAAGTACCACCAGCATAAGGAAGAAGTTTGATTGTTTCAAATGAACCAGTTTGTACCGCAGGAGCTACTTCTGCAGTAGACACTACAGGAGCTGCTTGCTGAACCTGAATTTGTTGTTCAACTTCCGGCTCTGCTTCTGCACGCTTTTGTTTGTTCTTCAGATATTTATTTTTGTAAGGGTCACATTCAGCAGAATCTGACTCTTCCATAATACAACGAAGTTTTTTCTGATTCTCTTCGTACTTATTATTAAATTCTTTGATCGCCTGAGTAGACTCGATCTTTTGATCGATATACTCATCCTGACTATCAAGTAACTTCTCAGTTTGGTTTGTCAGCTTTCCAAGGTCTTTCGCCTTTTCTTTATTCAGCTGAGTGCCCATCTTTTGCTTTTTGAGCTCTCCGCGAATTTGCTCTAACTCGCCATCTGTAACCGGTTTATCTTCTGCAAGATAACCATCAACGTTAATTGGGGCCGAATTTAAAACTTGCTCTTCGCCCTGCTGAGCATAGGCAGAGGCAAAGCTCAAAGCTAATGCCAATACCAATAGGTTTCTTGATTTCATACACTCCTCCTCGAAAGGAAATGACAATTTGCGTCAACTATAGAGGAAATGTGTGGAGGTCGGAAGGCAAACTGGCCTGGAAGGTAAAAATTACACTCAGTGTCAAAAATATTTTCTATTTAAATTAGCTGGTAACGACAATACTTACACTTAGGATCTTGGTCGAACGTATTCTTCAATATATTCAACTGCTTACCGATAACGCTATTCGGGTTTTCAATAAGATAGTCCTTCATTTTTTTCGTAAAAATGATCCCAATGGTAATGGAAACCGTTAATACCAGGAGGTACTCGATGGCGGTCTGACCTTTTTTATTGCGGATAAAACGAAGCATGGATCTATTATAACTCAGTTTGCTTCCACGCCATAGCATAGGGCCAAAAGTCCCAGGGAACGGTACCTGAATGGACCCCAGTACTCAAAACCCTCAATAACTCGATCCCCGACTGAAATATCCATTGGCAACTTTGTAAGGACCGGGCCTTCACTTTTTCGATCTAAGCGAAGTGGTCGAAGATCTAGGGTCGTACCGCCAAATTGAGTGGACTCATTCGACCCTTTCTCAAAAGGCATAAATTCCGAATCTACCTGGAAGGCCTCAGTGAGCGCCTTATCATAGAATGCAGATTTAGATCCTGGTAGCTCTGGATATGGCCAGTGATAATAAGAAAGATCATTCCCTTTAGCCATCACTCGATAAGGTCTCTCCGATCCGAGAAGATCAGAATTGGCCATGAATGTGAGTGAAGTTGGTGGGAATGGGGCCGTATTTCGTTTAACCGGCGCCATCTGAGACTTTCTAAATAATGAGTAAGGAGAACGAAGCGTAAATGGCACTTCTTCTGGAAGATGAGAGAAGAATAGAACTCTGTCCCCGGAGATCACACCTTCAAAACTCGCCAGAAGTAGGTTCTCAAATTTATGCTCATGCATTTGCCAGAACTGAACCGAACTCTCTTTGTAGTCTCCCCCTAAGAGTGTAAGGCGACGTTTCAACTGAGTGGTCAGGAAAAAATCCTGCAAACGATAAATGGGAGACAACAAACGGAAGAAATAAAACGGAAGCTCTTCCGGTAGTAATTTTGTTTTTAGTTTTTCTTCGGCCGAAAGACCAAGAAGATGAAGAAGGCCTGCGAACTTTAAGTTCTTAGAGACATTGTATTCTTCATTCAGAAGTTTTCCGAATCGCTCATACACAGTTTTAAGCCACTTTGGTCCCTGAAGATCAAAACGTTGACCCTTAGTGCGAAGGCTAGATTCAAAACATTGAGTTTCATAGCGACGAAGCTCGGCCATAAAAGAGGCAGTGAAAGCATCGTCTTGCTCAGCATAGACTTGATCTAAATCAGTAGCATCAATAAATTCAGGATATTTTCTTAGAACTTCTTTAAGGTTTGATAGCGGAGAGGCCCCTAACTTCAAACGTGCAGATTCGGTCGCAAATTCAATCTTCGCAGGAATGAGAAATTGTCTTAGGTCCAAAAGCTCCGGAACATCAAACTTCTTACCAATACGTAAAAGGGCGAGGATCTCCATTTCAGAAAGAAAATGGCCGGGATAATTTTCCACCGAAAAACGTTTATCATCGATCAGAAGTGTTGAACGATCACGGTGAAGAGAAATGATACCTCTCACAAGAGACATCAGGCTCATACCCACCAGAATTTCCTGATAACGATTCTTTAACATGAGATCACTTGCTCCCGCGCCTTCTGATAACTCTTAAACATTGAATCAAGCATAGCATGACTTCCTTCCTGCTGGTTGGTATTCAGCCAGTTCAGAAACTGTTCCGGAGTATTCACCTCGGTCATTTTATCCATATCAAGGGCCACATCATATTCAGTCGAACGGTGATGGAACGGCCCACAGCTGATCTTTGACGATCCGGCCACAAGCGGCTCAAGGACTGAGTGAATACTCCCTTCAAACCCTCCCCCCACATAGCTTCTTCCAAAATCAGAATAAAGCTCGCAGAGAATACCTTTCTTATTCACTAGAATAGTTTGTGAACTTTTATAAGTTTGGGTCTGGTTATTAATCTCAAACACCGGACGACCAAGATTATCCAGACCTTCTCTGAAAAGGTTCAGGATCTCATCACTTAATTGATGAGGCACAACCACGAGAAACACATCCTCCGGTAGATCACGCAGAAGAAAGAGGTCACTTGGCCAGGCATTCCCAACGATCAAACGTTTTTCACGAGGGATGAGATTAATGTGAGTATAAAAATCCGGATAAAGGTTAAAATGAGACTGGAACTTCTCTACTCGTCCATCCATGCGCCGACGGATCTGTTCCACTCTGAAGTCATACACAACCCCAGGGAACCCCATCTTTCTTCCCTCTTCTTCATCTTGTGAAGACGCATAAACGATGGTCTTAGCATTTTTTAGAAAGAGTTTTTTCCAGAACGAAGCGGATTTTCCACGGCTGCGTTCTTTCTTAAATGTCATCCATACCAGTTTGAGCTCATGATCTTTTTTAAGACTCCAAAGAAGTAACTCAGGGAGAAGATCATAACGAACCATAATGAGGGTCTTAGCAGTTACCCAACAGCTAAATGATCGACGAGCAATGGGAAAGAGTCTTACCAACGGATAGCGAAGGTAGCGAATCTGTTGCGGGTATTGGCCAGCGAGCTGCATGATCGCCTTCTCAACACTTGGTGAGAAAAAAACGAGTTCAATTTTCTTTCCTGCGGCCAAAGCATCAGAGATAAGAGGAGCGACCTGCTGATACTCTCCTTCCGAAGAGAACTCAAAACATATATCTGCCACGATTCCTTTCTCTCGAAAAGAATGGGCCAGAGATTCAAACTTGTTTCTTTTTTCAAAACGCTCACGTTCTTCAACTTTAGAGTTCCAGAACATAAGAAGCGAAATCAGTCGAATGAGTGGGAAATAGATAAACCAGAATAAGATCCAAAAAATGATTCTCATTTCATCATTTCCAAAGCGTTGGTTCTAACTTCATCCACCGAAATATCCAGCATGCAGTAAAGCTTATCGCGGTAGCATGGAGTTTTTCCGGTAGTTGAGCAAGGTTTACAGAACATCTCTTTTGAGATGAAACGAGAATTGCTTCCATGAGGAGCAAAACCAAACTTTGGATCAGTTGGCCCAAAGAGAGTTAAGCAAGGCACACCATAGGCCTCAGCAATGTGGTTCATACCGGAATCGTTACCGATACAAAGTTTCGCGTGGGCAAGCACACTCATACTTTGCTTCAAAGAGGTCTTTCCTTGAAGATTATGCAAACGATCAGATTGAATTTCTTTGAAGACTTCACAGAACTTATCATCTGGTCCGGCAAGGATCACATAATGATACGGAGTCTCTTCTAAAAGTTTTTTGGCAAGTTCCACAAAAGACTCAACCGGCCAGCGCTTGTATAAAAACGATGCCGACGGTGCGAGTACAACATACTCTCCAGGAATCGGGTAAACCGGAAGTTCTGAAAGGGATGTAAGTTCTTGATGAGGACCTTTTCTAAAATCCACCGTACGGCGTTTTGCGCGAGTGTCCCCAAAGACTCCTTCAAAATCTTTTAGAATTCTTTCCACCTGAGTTTCAAGGCCAAAAAATTTGCTATTAAAAAGGCGCTTTAATTTTACGCTTTTGATCTTAGTCAGAAGAAATCTTTCCCAACGGCGCTTATCTACCGTAAGGGCCGGAATGTTCCAGTAAGTCAGTTTTAAACGAAACGAGCGAAGAGTCGCATGAAGATCCAGGATAAGATCAATTGGTTCCTTGTTATCAAGATCATCGATCTTTTTAACCAGGTCCTTCCACTTCTCACCTTTTCGACGATCAAAACCAATCACGTGGTTTACTTCTGGATGAGTATCAAGAAGCGAGACAAACTCCTGGGCCGTGACAAAAGTAAACTTCGCCTCGGGACCTAAGAGGGCCCGTAGCCAATTGATGGTAGCTGTCTGAAGGACCACGTCCCCCATACTGGAGAAGCGGACTAGAAGAATATGCATTGGGAAATTATAGACTACAGCCCCATGAAGATGAAAGGCTGATTTTCAGTTTGCTGCTTTTTAAAACCTTGCTGATTATAACTCTCACGGAATTTGAGATAGCGCTCCCAGTTCTTTTTGCCATGAAGTTGTTCTAACTTGGCGTGAAAGGCCTCTTCCATGTCAATCATCTGGCGGCGTTCTTTGAAACTGAGCTCCCTCATCGGGTCTTTTTTCCAGAATTCAGAAGTCGCCTTAAAATATTCTTCACGAATCTTGTTATGCTCGGCGATTTTGTCGTCGGTCATAGCAAGTTTTTCCGTGAAAAAATCATGACGATCATTTTCCATTTTTTCACCAGCATCCTGGAACTCAACTTCCTCAAAACCTAAGAACTCAGGCGTTGAAACACCCTGTTCTTTTTTAGGCGCAGAGGTGGCCTCCTTCACAACCTGCTTCACAACTGGTTTAAAGACCGTTTCTTTCTCCACTACGACCTTCTCAATGACCTCCGTTTCTTTCTTTTGAGAGAAAAGGAAATAACCGAGAACAAAATTGAGTACGAGACTAAGTCCCAGGATGCCTTTGATCATTTATTTAAAAGCCTTGCTGCTTCTTTCGCAAAATAAGTAAGAACAATATCAGCACCAGCGCGACGGAAACAAGTAAGCGTTTCAAGAATCGCTTTATCGTTATCCAGCCATCCATTCTGAGCTGCGGCCTTAAGCATCGCATACTCACCTGAGATGTTATAAGCGGCGATTGGAAGTGTGCTCATTTCTTTTAAACGATAAATGATATCAAGATAAGGTAGACCTGGTTTTACCATCAGAATGTCTGCACCTTCGGCGATATCAAGTTCCGCTTCACGAAGAGCTTCCGTCGAGTTCGCTGGGTCCATCTGATAAGTTTTTTTATCACCTTTCTTAGGAGCAGAATCAAGTGCATCACGGAAAGGACCGTAGAAGCTAGAAGCATATTTAGCGGTATAGCTCATGATAAGTTTATTCTGATGAGAAGACTCATCAAGTGCCATACGGATATAACCAACACGGCCATCCATCATGTCTGATGGACCGATGATATCTGCACCAGCTTCAGCTTCGCAGAGAGCTTGCTTCGCCAGAACTTCCAGAGTTGGATCGTTCATGATCTCGCCAGTTTTTGGATCAACCAGACCATCATGTCCGTCTGAAGAATAAGGATCAAGGGCGATATCACCCATCACCAGCATTCCTGGAACGGCCTCTTTAACGGCACGGATTGAACGGAAATTTAGACCATCACGGTTATAAGCTTCGCGAGCATCAGGAGTTTTTAGTTTCTCATCGATTGCCGGGAAAAGCGCCACACACTTCACTCCTAGAGAGTAAAGTTCCTTCACTTCTTTCACGAGTTCATCGATTGAAAGACGAGACTGACCTGGCATTGATTTAATAGGAATGTTTTGATTTTTCCCATCGATCACGAAAAGTGGAGCAATAAAATTGTCCGGAGAAAGACTCGTTTCACGAACCATGGAACGAATAACTTCATTTTGACGATTTCTACGAGGACGATTGAGCATCATATATTAGGCCTTCTGCATTGATTTAAACACAAGAGCATACATCTGCATCTGCTTCATCATCGCCGCTAAACCATTAGTGCGGTTCATAGAGAGATGCTCGGTAATGCCCACTTCTTTTAAAAATTCTGGTTTAGTGGCAAGGATTTCATCTGGAGTAGCATCTGAGTACACACTCACAAGAAGACCCACGATGCCTTTGACTAATACGGCATCAGAGTCAGCATAAAAATACACGCGACCATCTTTGAATTCTGGATACAACCACACTTGTGACTGACATCCCTTCACTTTGTATTTTTCATCACGCTTGTCTTCTGGATAGGCGGCCAATCCGCGACCTAATTGAATGAGTTCTTTGTAGCGGTCTTCCCAGTCGTTAAACTTAAGAAAACGTTCTTTAACCTGAGTGGTTCTCTCTAGCATATTCACGTAACTTCCCCTGCTTAGGTGCCCCAGTATGCTCCTCTAGGTGGACTTAGTCAAAATCCTCAATAAATTTGGGTGGATTTTTAAAGCTTTTGCCTCTGTGCACCGAAAAAGGAAAGTAGAAAAGGATGAGTGCTTATGGCGACTTTAGACCTGAAACCGCTGTCAAAAGAAACTATCGATAAGATGGGATTCAATAACCATGATTTATGGATGGTTAAAATTGATGAGGAACTCTTTGGACCTTTCGAAGTTCAATCTTTGAAACACTATGCTTCAGAGAATGAAAAATCGTTTGATAATGCCCTGGCCTCGCGCCTGGACACAAATGACTATCATCCGTTTTGGACTCACGCTATTTTCCAACGTCGCGCTCCTGAAAGCCTCTCAAGAGAAAAACATGAAGGCCCTTTTTGGACTCTCGAAAATGGCCAAAAACATGGACCATTTTCATTCCAGGACATTGATAAAAAAATCGAAATGGGTCTCCTTGTAATGACCGACCATTTGTCATCTGACAATGGCGACACATGGAAGAAAATTTTTGAGTTCTCGGGCTTTGATCGTCGTACTCATACTGCGAATGAATTACCGGAAGCTCCTACTGAACAAAGTTTCCAGAAAGCCAAAATTCTCCTCTTAGAAAAAGTTGAAAAACCTCATTTGAATACCCAAGTGGAACTTGCTGAACTGGCCCATCAAGGTCAGATGGAAGCAAAAGTTCTCACTCTTAAATTAGATGAAATGACCATGTCGAATTTAAAATCGACTGAAGTCAGTGATTCACTAAAGTGGGCCGTGCCAGGTGCAGCTGCTGTCTTCATGGCACTTATGGTTGGTGGCTATTTTGCTCTCAATCCTTCAACAGAAATGGGGAACATTGATCTTGTGGCCGAAAAAGAGGCCCCACAAAAGATGTCCGCACCACTTCCGTCTCCCGTTGGTGAAGTTCCAGTACAGCGTGCTGGTCCTCAAGTCACTCAACGTCGTCCGGCAAGTGTTCCTACATTCAATAGTCCTCGTCGTCCGGTGATTACTTCTCGCTTTCCAACTCGCGTGGAAACGCACATGAGAGATCGTGATCAGGAAGAACCTGTTGAACCACAGGAAATGCCTGAACAACACGAACCACCTCCGGCGCAAGAACACTCTTTAGTTGGAAATGACAACAACAATCAGGGCGAATCATTGGATGCTGCCATGAATGGTGTGTCTCAACCGGCCGAACCAGTGGTTGAAGAAGTGTCAGACTTCTAATATGATTTCTGGGTGAAAACCCAAGCATTAAATCATATCAAGTCCCAATACCGTAACCCAGAGACTCCAGGAAGTTTTTTTCTTTCATTAGAAGGAATTGAAGGTTCTGGAAAAACCACTCAGATCAAAGAGATCGAGGCCTATTGCCAGAAGAAAGGTCTTCGTGTGGTGACTCTCCGTGAGCCGGGTGGAACTATCTTTGGCGAGAAGCTACGTGAGGCGATTTTAAAATCAGAATCTCCCCTTCACCCTCTGGCCGAGTGTCACTTGTTTCTCGCAAGCCGCGCTCAATTATTAAAAGAAAAAATTCTTCCTTTCTTACTCGAACCAAAATCAGTGGTGATTCTTGATCGCTATATTGATTCAACTCTTGCTTATCAAGGGAAGGCCCGTAAATTGGGTTACGAAACCGTACTCACTTTACACCAATATGATCCTCTGAATCTTCTTCCTCACCGCACTTATTTCCTCGATATTTCGCTTGAGACTTCAATGGAAAGACAAAAAGCACGCGGGAATGAAAAAGATTATTTTGAGAGCGAAAAAAATGAGTTTTATCAAAATCTCGTGGATGGATATCGTGATCTTTCGGAAATTTTCCCGGAAAGAATTATGAAAATCGACGCTTCAAAAACTCCATCTGAAGTAACGGCCCTTATCATTAAGGATCTGGAGAAATTTCTCTCATGAATCTTTCGGAAATTCTCCTCACTAAAGCACGCAATAATGAACTCGGACACTTTTATATTGTCGAGACTTCCGCTCCTGAACATGTGGCCCACGAAGCACTTTTGACTTTCGTTCATCAGTTCATTCGCGACTACTATCAAAAAGTAGAAGGCCACAAACAAAGCCTTACTAATCTTATGGATCACCCGGATGTTTATGTTCTGGGGAACACAACAGAGATTGAAGAGGACAAACCTTTCAAAGTTGAAGAGGCCGAGGCCTTTGCTCGATTCTTTGAATTTAAACCAGTTCAGGGCAAACGAAAGTTCGCTGTGATCACTGAGGCACACCGAGTGAACACCATCGTTTCCAACAAGTGGTTAAAGCTTTTGGAAGAACCACATGGAACCTCAACTATTTTTCTTTTGAACCCTCGACGTGGACAACTTCTGCCAACTATTCACTCACGTGCGATCCATATCCGTTTGCCGGTGAAACTCCCCGCTTCGGATTTTTCGGAGTGGAATAATCTCCTCGCCGACCTTAAGAAAATGACGCTCTCCGAATTTTTGGAAAATTATTCCAGAAGTGAGCCGGAACTCGGCTTTTGGGTGAATGAACTCATTCGTTGGGAATCTGAGCAGCTGGATCGGCCCGAGGCGAAAACAGCTCTAAATAAGTGGCTCAAGGAGCTTCAGGAGATGGAGACCTTCCATCAACCTACTGCGACAAAATGGGCGCTTTTCTATTCTTATGTCAGAGAGCAAGTTCTCAATCGTTGACTTAGCACGGAAAAACTCTGAAAATACCTGAATGACCAATGAACAACACGTAGAAGAGGACAAGCTACCTCCTACGGATACAATAATTTCTGAAGATGAAACTTCAGAAATGTCAGACGCTGAACTGTCTGAAGATAAAGAGAGCCGAGAAGAAAGTAGATTCAAAGAAGGGCAGATCCTGCGCTTCGTCCGAGTCCGCTTCCCTGGGAACTCTCGATCATTCCCCTTCCTTATCGGTAAGAGAAGAATTGAGTATGGCCAGAAAGTTGTGGCCATGTCAGACCGTGGTATGGCGGTTGGCTACGTAAACTCATTCCCTTACGAAGTTCCCTTCAACAAAAGTATGCTTCCGGTTCGCAGTATCGCGAAAGTGGCGACTGATGAAGATGTGGTTAAAGACCAGGAAGCTTATCGTCAGCAAAAAAATGCTGAGAACATTTGTAACGATCTTATTGAGCAGTTCAAACTGGATATGCAGCTTACTCACGTGGAGTTCACTTCATTTGGTAAGAAGGCAGTTTTCTATTTCATCGCTCCGGCCCGCGTTGACTTCCGTGATCTTGTTAGAGATTTGGTTGGTAAACTAAAAACTCGTATCGAACTTCGTCAGATTTCTGTTCGTGACCGTTCTGCCTCAATTGGTGGTATCGGCCCATGCGGACGTGAACTTTGCTGTTCTTCATTCCTCACGAAATACGGAAACGTGGGCATTAAGATGGCGAAGAACCAGGATCTGACACTTAACTTCTCAAAACTCAACGGTGTATGTGGTCAGCTTAAGTGCTGTCTTCAGTACGAAGATGATGTTTATCGCGAGAAACGCGCGCGTCTTCCAAAAGAAGGCGACATTATTACCACTCACACAAATGAAACTGGTCGCGTAGATCGTCTTCACTTGTTGAGCGAACAATTTGTTATGATGACTAACCGTGGAGTGCGTAAGCGCTACGTGGTGGACCTTTATAAGGAAACTCTGGACAAGGAAACGGCAAACTTCCCGAAAGAGTTCGACATGATCACAGACGAAACTCATAAAGTAGTTGGTCTGGATGAGAAAGAAGCGAAGAAGATTAAGGCCTTCGAATCTGAGATCAAAACTTATAAAGAAAAAGGTAAGTCATTTGCTGATGGAATTTTCGAGTCCTTATTCGGAGAAAAAACTCTGGATTACTCTCTTCCTGCAGTGGCCGAACTTGAATCAAGTAAATCAAGAGTCAAAACACCGGATGAAGAAGAAGAAATCTTCTACACTCCGAGTGAAGACGAAATTCTTCCTGAAGATGAGGAAGAAGATATCGTGGATCATGAGCCAGTTAGAACCCGCGTGGATCTGATTGATCGTGGTTCGCAGTCAGGGCGACCTGATAATCGTCAGAGTCCGCAGGCACCAAGAGGTGACAATCGCGGTCCTCGCCCACAAGGCCAACAAAACCGTGGTCCTCGTCCGCAAGGACAGGACAATCGTGGCCCACGACCGCAAGGTCCTCGCCAAGATAACCGTGGCCCTCGCCCGCAAGGTCAAAACAACCAGAACCGTCCACAAGGTGGTGGACAACAAGGTCAGAATCAAGGAAGAAATCGACCGCCGAGATAATCCATGAGGATTCTTCACACATCGGACTGGCACCTTGGTAAAAGACTCTTTAAGCTCGATCGCTCACCAGAACACGAATTATTTTTAAATTGGCTCCTCTCGATCCTTCGAGAGGAGAAAATTGATGTTCTCCTGATTGCTGGAGACATCTTCGATACGCCAACTCCCCCACATCAAAGCTTGGAAGTTTTTTATAATTTCCTTCATAGGGTTTCGACGGAAACCACGACTGATACCTATATCATCGCTGGTAACCACGATTCTGGACTTCTTCTGGAAGCTCCAGCTCGATTACTTTCATTTCACCGAGTGAAAATTTGGGGAAAACTTTCAACTGAAATCAAAGATCATTGGATCAACATCACCAAGGGCAAGGAGAGCATTGATCTCTGCGCACTTCCATTTTTCCGCTCTTATGAATTACTTCCACAGGGCGAGGGTGATGCACTGGCCGTGCTTAAAACGTATCTTGAACCACAATCCAAAAATCCATCGATCCTGATGCTTCATCACCTTGCCGGTGTTTTTGAAGCTGCCGGGTCTGAGCAAGTGATCTCTCTTAGTGGTGTGGATTCAATTCCTACTGAGGTCATGGATCGATTTGATTATGTGGCGCTGGGACACATTCATAAACCACAAAAAGTCGGAAAGAAGAGTTACTACTCAGGCTCTCCTATTCCCATGCGCTTCTCTGAGACTCAAAGAAAGTCAGTGATGATCATTGATGTAAAAGACTCAGAGTTCGAGATTAAGACTCATCAGATTCCGGTCTTTCGAGATCTCTTCATCGTGAAAGCGGATGAATCAACCTATCTCGCAAAATTAAAAGAGCTCATTCCATCAACTGAATTAAAAGGCATGGTGGAAGTGCAGCTCAATCTCGCGGCCCCACGTATTGGGCTGATTGATGAGATTAAAGAAGTCCTGGATAAGAAGGGACTTGAGCTTTTATCGTTCCTTCCGTTTTATGCGGCCAAGGACGATGCTCCTAAAAAACATGAGAAGCTCTTTGAGCTCTCTCCCCTGGAACTTTTCCAGGAATTTTACGCCACCAAATTTCCGGAGGAAAAAGAAGTTCCCGAGGACCTTAAGGCCGATTTCACTGAACTCTTAGAGAAGGTTAAGCATGCGCCTCATTCGTCTTAGAGTTCGAAACATCGCCTCACTTAAGGGTGAGCAGGAAGTAAATTTCCAGGAGATTCAGTCTCACAGTTCGCTGTTTGCCATCACCGGTGAAACGGGTTCCGGCAAATCTTCTATTTTAAATTCAATTGGCCTTGCTCTCTATGGGCAGATCTATAAAAAGAACGTCACACAACTAGACGTGGTCACTCTGGGCGAGAAAGATGGTTCGATTGAACTCATTTTTCAAGTTAAGGGCAAATACTATCTGGCTGACTGGCGTGCACGAGTAAGAAAACAAAATGGTGAGCCCTATTCGACTCCACAGACTCCAACACGAAACCTTTACACGTTAGAAGGTCCGGATTTTGAGAGTGCTAAAAACATTGCCACGGTTAATACCACTGAACTTCTAAATCTCGACTTCGATCAGTTCTGTAAGTGCATCATCTTAAACCAAGGTGAGTTTGCAAAGTTTCTCACAAGTTCATTTACCGACCGTAAGGAAATTCTGGAGAAGCTTTATCCAGGTGAAATGCTCGAAAGCATGGGCAGAGAACTAAAATCGGAAATTGATCAGCTTCAGAAGGCCAAGAGTGACATCGAAATCGAACGTGAGGCCCTGAAAGGTGACGGGCTTACCGGAGATAATTTAAAAGAACAGAAGGAATCCCTGGAATCTGAATTAAAGATTCTCGAAGGGACCTTTAAACATATTGAAGAGCTGGACTATCACTTTGTAAGTCTTACTTCTAATCATGATAAACATGGTGAGAACAATCGCAAGATTGAGACCATTAAAAAAGAGATGTCGGAACTCACCAAGAGCTACAACCTTCTCTTAAAATCTGGTCAAGAGATTCTGGAAAAAAAGGACCTGGCACTTAAAAATCTGGAGACAAGACTTCCCGCCCTTCAGGTGCTTCTGACCAAGGAAGAAACTCTCAAGAATCTAGAAGCGCAATTAAAGCAGCTTCAAGTTAAGGCCCTGACCCATGCAAATGTAATTGAAAAGCTAACTCAAGATTCAAAAATCATTGATGAGAAAGAAGTAAGTCTTAATTCAAAATTAGAGACCACTGAAAAAGAGTTTAACTTCTCTCTAAATGACCTCCGAGGACTTCGGAAAGAATTAGAAGAGGCCTTTGATCTATTCGCTGACAAAGAAGTTAAAGACGAAGAGATGAAGGGCATAAAACTGCGGCTTCAGGAAATTGAACTTCAAGGCAAAGAGACCAAAAAAGAATCTGAAGGCCTAAGTGAAAAACTAAAAGCTTTTCCAGCTGATCTAAAGTCACTTGAGTCTCAAATAGAAAACAAAAAGAAAGACCTTCAAAAAGACCTGGAAAAGAAACAACGGGCCGAAGTGGCACTAGAATCACTAAAAAAGGCCATAATTGAAATTAACCAGGAAAAGGAAGTCTCTGATCGTCGCATCGAAACTCTCCTTGCCCTCATAAAGAAAACAGAATTAGAACTCATTCCAATTGAAACCACCTTGAAGCTTCAGGAAGTTCTTTCGGCAAGTCTCATCTGTGTGGATCACGCTCTTACCTCTTCCAAAGAAAGCTGTCCGGTGTGTGAACAATTTGTTCCACATAAGCGTCTGGAAGAGCTCAAGGCCAACCTCACAAAAACGGATCTTAAAGAAATCGAAACGAGAGGTCGTGAGCTTAATCTCCTTCTTCTCAAGAGCCGTGAAGAAGAAAGAATTCTGTCTGAGAAGAAGAACACACTTACGATTCAGACTGAAATGCGCCAGAAAGAAATGACTGAACACACTGTGGAAGCGGCCAAAACGCTACCTTCACTTGAATCTTTGGATAAGGAACTGGCCGATATTAAGAAGCAGGTTTGGGATTTCGATAATCTTCAAAAAGAGCATCTTAAACTAGAAACAGAACTTAAGAAGTCTCGTGAGCAATATGGCGCTTTAAAGCTTGATCTTCAGAAGAAAGAACAAGTTCTTGCCGTGACTCAAGAAAAACTCAGCGTTCTTGAAAGCAAAACTAAGAATCTCGTAACTGAATTCAATAAGGACAATATTCGCGACCTTAAAAAGGATCTTCGTCTACTCGCCTCATACCTTGAAGCAGAGGCCGAACTTCAAAAGTGTCGTCAGGAAAAAGAACATATTTCTCTTCAGCTTAAAGATAAGACTTTTGAGAAAACTCAACTCGAAGTGGAGCTTAAGCGCCTGAGTGAAGAGGCCTCCATTCTCAAAACGACTCTCCAAACTGAACTTCAAGGGAAACTTGCCAAGGACCTGATTCAGGAGCTGAATGCAGTTGCCAAGAAAGCGCAGGAAGACTGGGCCCAGCAAGAGCAAAATCAGCGTAAGCAGGAACTTCAATTAAAAGAATTCCAGAGTCGTATGTATGAGCTGGATAAGCTCACAAAAGACTATGACCTTCATTTCTCGCAGGAGCTGCATCAGATTCGTGAGAAGGCCAAGACACTTAGTATCTCTGAAGAGACCCTCGCCACCCTGATTGGTCACCTGGCAAACTTAAGTCTCACCCTCGAAAGCGAGAAGGTTCTTTTCATCCCGATTTCTGAGAGTCTTAAAACTCAAAAAGATCATTATAAAAACGCCGTTAACGAATGCCGCATGAAGTTTGCCAGTGTGCGTGCGCGACTTGAAGACTGGGAAAAGCTTCAGGACAAAATCCTTCTTCTGAATCTTAAAGCTAAAGACATTCAGGAAAAGCTCGATCGTCGTGGGCGCTTGAGTGAAGTCTTAGGTAAAGATGAACTCCGTACGTTTGTGCTCTCTCTCGTTGAAGAGAATTTGATCGAACAAACCAATCAGGAACTTCAAAAACTATGTCAGGGCCGTTACGAGATCCTGCATCAGTCACGCCGTATGAAACTCACTCCAGAGTTTTATATTATGGATAAGTTCCGCGAAGGAAATCTCAGAAAGGTCTCCACTCTCTCTGGTGGTGAGACCTTTATGGTGTCACTTGCCATGGCATTGGGCCTGGCCGAAATGACTCGTGGCCAAGCAGAGATTGATTCACTCTTTATCGATGAAGGCTTCGGTACTCTTGATCAGGAATCTCTTGAAGACGTACTCGATATGCTTCAACAAATTCAGACTCGCGGACTCATGGTAGGCATTATCTCTCACATTAAGTCACTTACGAGCGCCATTCCAGTGAATCTTGTCTTGAGTAAGAAGCAAGATGGAACATCATCTGTTTCGATTAAGATGAATTAAGGCACTTCTAAAAAGATCTGAACCCAAAACTCATTACCACTAGCATCCTTTGCGAGACCTATCGCAGAATGAGTAAATTTTGTACTCATGAGTCTCGTGCGACTAGAATCACTCTTCGCCCATAGAGCAAAAAGTTCTTCAGGAGTATCGGGTCCTCGGGCCACCATCTCCCCGCAACTGACTCCTTGTCCCATGGCAGTCTTGATTCGAGCGCATCTTTCTTCATTTCCAGAAGTACCAAAGGGAGTTAGACCTTTCGCCATATTCTCTGCGTGCTTTGTGGCCTCGGCCTCAATTGCGTCAGAATCGATAAATGCCGGAAGTCCCAGGTTTCCACGGTTAACATTCACAATATCCATGTACTCGGCACCCATCGCACCAAGAGAAGAAAGACCACCGGTGCTGATATTTAGGTATGAATCAAGTGGATTGAAATCATTGGTGGTGGGAGTTTTACACGCTACGAGGAAGAAAAGTGAGAGAATTAAAATTTTCATTTCCACATTCTGTCTTAACAACCAGGAGTGTCATAAGAGCAAATTTCACCGGAATAAAATTCACATCCGGCCTTTATCATCCTAGACTAAATCAAAGCCCCACACTCAAGTAATCTAAGGAATGCTATGAAAAAGTTGGCCCTCGTTTTAACACTTATTACTGGTACTGCCTTCGCTCATGTTCCTCTTCATCTTGATTTAGAGATGACCTCAGCTGAATATGAATCACTCCTAAAGGCCCAGGAAGAAAATAAAAAGTTACCGACCAAGCGTGATGATCCTGCGATTACCTCAACTATTAAGCTTGGTGCACGCTTGAGTAAGTGGATCGCACTCATTAATGAAAATCGCTCAGTTGAATCGGCCATTCGCCTAACTTCTCCGACAACTCGTCGTGGGATTCCCATTGATAAACCCAATGTCTACTCACCTTCCATCATTGCTAAAGAAGTAGCACAAACACTAGAGGCGATGCCGGGCCCAATGAGAGAAGTCATCGCAGGAAATGGTGATCTTCCTACCACAACAACTCTGGATGATGAGACCTTCATTCTTCATGCTCGCAAGCTTGATCGCAATTACCAAAGTGCTGCCCGCTACAAATCTGTAGACTCCTACCGAAGTGAATACAAAAGAGCGGCTGCCCAGGATGTGCGTGGTTACTATTATCTGACTCAAAATAAGATCGGCGCGGAAGAACTAAAAGATGTGGCGCAAATTCCGGGTGAAAAACTTCCGGAAATCAAAGATGCTCTATATAAGATCTGTCGTAATACTCCGGGGACATCTCAAAGAAGTTGTGAGAAGGCCCTCGACCGTGCCTTTAAAAACAATACACTTCCTGAGTATTACTCTAACTACTTCGCCAAGGCCCAGAAGAACTGGGACGACTTCTTCCTGATCCCATCTGGTGGACGCCGATCAGACATCAAGTGGTACGGAACATATGCTGTAGTTCCTTTCAACACGCCGGAGATTCCGAAATTTATTCCTTACCTTCAGAACAATATTGAAGATGAATTCCGTTGGGCGGACTGGTCACTTAAAATGGAATTCGGTTCGTTCAGAAACGGCCCACGTCTTAAGTTTGAACCAGGAGTGGTTCCCCATGTGAATGGTCTCGGTGGAAATGAAATCGTCATGGATTCAAATCAGCCGATTGAAGAGTATGAATCTCAATGGACCATCCGACATGAGTTCGGTCACGTGCTGGGTCTTCCGGATTGTTACCACGAATTTTATGATGAGGGCCTGGAGGCCTACGTAAACTACCAGTTGGATATCACGGATCTTATGTGCTCACGTGCCGGAGATATGAAAGAGCGCATTTACCTGGAGCTTAAGAAGGCCTACGACCGTTAATCCGCGAAGTAGGCATTAAAGCGAACCAAAAGTTTTTCGCGAATTTCTGGATCATTGTTTACCTGAAGGCTCTCAGAGATGAATTCCTCTGCTTCGGCCTTTGAGGTACCGCTGTTTTTTAACATGATCATTGCTGTAGTAATATTCAGTGAGTCCGGTGAGAAGTTGCCTTCCGAATCCAAGACGACGTTTCTCACCATCTCACTTCCAAAGAAGCTCTTTTTGTCTTCACTCTCCAGATCCATGTTATTAACCAGATTGATGAGCTGACCACGTAGAAAACTTTCCTCAGGTGGAAGCTTCTTAATGACTTGTTCAATCAGGGCAAAGTTCTCGGAAGGATTTTTATTAATCTTCTCAAGTGAACGATTCAAAAGAATTCCATATTCCTCTGATCCGTCAAAGACAAGACCAATACTTATCCAGGTGGCAAGATCATCTTTATTAGGACTCTCCTCAAACAAGACACTAGTTTTCTTGTAAAGTTCATCTACTTCCGAGTGAAGTCTCAGATTCATGAGATAGTTCTCAGGATTCAGGGAAGAAGCAGTAGCAACTGTTCGGGAAACTTCTCCCGACTTCTTTTTCTGATGCAAGTGGGCCTCTTTCTCCTTGTTCTCCATCCCGGCCACTTCGTCAGGGGTAGCCTCACCATTCAAAAAATATCCGGCAAGAATGAATCCAGTTACAAGTAAAACAATAATTGGCCATTTTCTTTTCAGCATAGTTACTTCTTCAAATATTGAGTTGTGGAATAGTTAAAGCCCCTGAATGAACCGAGATTTACATGACGATATCTCATTGTATCGAGAACGGGTTCAACATTGCCCCCCTTCGCCATACTTATCTTTCTGGTTGCAGGAACAAGATTATCTTTCATATAGCCCATTTCCCCATTCACATAGGAGAGCATGCTTCCGTTTCTCATGAAGCCAGGGACATTAACTCCAGAAGTGATTTTTATGTTATAAATTCTTCCCCATGGATCGTAAATTTTAACATAACCATCTTCAATACCATTCACGCTCATTGCATGACTTCCACCCAGAGACTGGTAAGGCGTTTTATCATCACATTTGAAAGACGCCTCATAAATATCACGTGTTGCATTCTGCTCAATGAGTTTAACCGTATAGTCGCATTTTTGACGATAAGTCACCGCAGACAGGGTCGTTACATGTTTACCCTTAGTGAGTTTAGAAATGAGATTACTTAAGGTAACTTCTTCCTTAAACATCTTAAAGAAATCTCTGCGTACCTCACCCAGGTAGAGGGCCTTGTTGAGATTTCGGATCGACGGATCAACACGCTCAAAAACTTTCCGCATACCCGTCTCAGGTACTGACCCACCTTTCTTCCAATCGACGCTCATCGTATTTCCGAGATTATAAACCATGTCACCAAACATCGCCGTGCGCTCATTCATTGAATGAAGGCCAATTTCTTTTGAAGAAAGAGATAGTGAATTCTTTTTCCAGAGAAACGAGTCTTCATAGATTTCATTTTCTTCATCGATGATAGATCCCAAGAAAGACATAGTCGTTGCTACGGGCCCGCACCAGCCGGCATCACGAGTGATAGAAGGATCTCTTGTAACGTTTGCAATGTATTTGGCAAGCTCAGGTGAGGATTGATTTAAGAGAGGCGTAGAAGGATTTACACAGAACTTTGTTTTGGAGTAGTTGCAATCAGGAGATTGCTTCTTCCCTTGCGCATATGTCTTATACTCTGCCTCGGAATAACACTTGGTCAGTGATAAAGCGAGTGCACTGGTTGCAGGTGATGAGACCTCGATGTTTTTGGTCGTTGCTTTGAAGCTCGTACTGGTTGTCGCTTTGTTCTCAAGAACAGCAATGATACTCATGGGCCCTGCCACACCAAGACCATGCAAGTTCATAGTGTAACCACAGTTCGGCACTCTAATATAGTACTGGTGGGCAAAGGATCTGCACCGGGTAACACTGTCAGCTGCCAGAGGTGCAGAGGATTCGGCAATTTTCACAAAGCTCTTATTCTCAGACACGCTATAGATTGTACATTTTCGGGTTTCATAATATTTTTGCGGCGTCTTCACAAAAACCGGTTGATTAGAAGTAGAGGTGAAGTTCTGAAACATAACTAAGAGGACCGGCACCGAGAGTGTCAAAGTGCTAACGACCAGAGCTTTTCTTTTCATGTACGACCTGACCTTGATAAGATTGAACTTCTCATCGGTATTTTATCTGAGCACGAGAGTCCTCTAGGATCTGAGAAGAATTAAGTGCTTTATTGCGTACTTACACGGAATTACCTAAGAAAAAGTGCCAAGATAATGGGTCAGAGGACAGGGCCATAGCTCGCAAGATCCTATAGATTTTTCAGACTTAAATCAATCGCAAGACCCTTTGAATAAAGGGTCTTATATTTCGGGCCATGAAACTCATCTCCCTCCTCTCACTATTCATTATGGGTCTCTCAGCGTTCGCTCATGACGACCGTGACTGGCGTACAGAGTACTTGTCTTACTTATACCTTGATTATCAATTCCCACAATCAGTAGAAGAGCCTAAGTTTCGAATTAATGTTCCTTTCTATAAAGAGAAGCTCGCCGTCCTCACAGGCATGTCTCCCGTACCTGGAACTCAAGAAAAAATCCTCGAGAGAAAAAGCATTAAGAGACTCGATCTGGCCCGTACATTTCTGAAGAACGAATTTGAGTCACTGGGATTTAAAGTTAATCTTCACTACTTCGGTAACGGCACCAACATAATTGCCGAAAAACTTGGAACAAAATCTCCCGAGAAAATTCTTATTGTATCGGCCCATATTGATTCAGTCGGAAACGCCGGTGCCAATGATGATGGAACAGGTGTTATTGGCATGCTTGCCATTGCTAAAGAGCTCTCAAAAAAAACCTATGACTACACCATTCGTTTTGTAGGATTTGATCGAGAAGAAAAAGGCATGGCCGGTTCGGAAGTGTATGCGGCGACTCTCCAGAATAAGTCAGACATCATCGGGAACATTAACCTTGAGATGCTGGGTCACAACTCTAAAAAAGATGGTGCATTCCATATCATTGATTGTGATTCCATCTTATTCGCCAATCGTGCTCCTAAATATGGCTCTGATAAACTATCGGCAGTGATGAAAGAAGTGATTATATCACTAAAGCTTGATCTTACAGTCGTCCGTACTTGTACGGGACGCAGTGACCATGCTTCTTTCTGGAAGAACAAAATGCCAGCAATTGTGATCTCTGAGAATTTCTTTGGCGGAGACCCGGACCCCTGCTATCACGCTTCTTGTGACGTGATGGATGAACGAATCAACTACCCTTACATTCAGAAGATTCTTGAAGCGACACTTAGTACGGTTGAAATTTTAATCAGTGCTGAGAAATAGGAAATTCCACGACGAAGGTAGTTCTGGACGCCTTTTCACAAAGAACAATCGTCCCTTTGTGAGAATCAATAATATTGCGACTGATACTTAGACCAAGGCCCGTACCTTCACCCAATGGCTTCGTCGTAAAGAATGGTTCCATAATCTTGGCCCGGATTTCAGGAGCAATGGCCGGACCAGAATCAGAAACCTCAATGCGAACCTTCTTCCCATCGTGACTGGCAATGAGTTCGATTTCTTTTTCCTCAGAGTTTCTTACGGCATAGAAAGCATTGTTTAAAAGATTGATAAGAACCTGCGAGATCTCAACCGGTCGGCACTCAATCATCGTGTTCTGGACCGTTTTATTAAGCTTTACACCTGAAATACGAAACTTCTCTAAACATAGAGCAAGAGAATCCTGCACGATGAGTTCTAATTCACATTTCTCGAAATGAATTTCTTCCGAACGACGTGAAAGCTTACGTAAACTTGTGACGACGCCATTGATACGAGAAACGGTATCATTGATCTTTTTTAGAAAAGAGCTGACCAATTTCTTATCTGGATTTGGATCATTCAGAGACTCTTCAATCGCCACTGCATTGAGGTGAATAATGGCGAGTGGATTATTGATCTCGTGAGCAATACCTGCGGCCATTTCCCCAAGGGCAATCATCTTAGAGTTATACACCATCGTGTGCTGAGCATTTTTAATTTCGGTGATGTCCAGAATCTGAGAGATAAAGAACTTCGGACTACCATCCTTACTTCTAATCAAAGAGACACTCAAAAGGGCCCACATGGTTTTCCCATTTTTATGAAAGTATCTTTTTTCAATTCGGTAGCTATTGATTTTCCTGTCCACCAATTGATGGAGAAGATTAAGGTCTCGCCCTAGGTCTTCTTCATGGGTAATGGTTTGAAAATCAATATTGAGGAGTTCTTCTTCGTCGTAGCCCCATAGTTCAACGAGGGACTGATTAACTTTAAGAAACTTCCCATCGAGACTGACCAGGGCCATCCCGATGGGAGCAAATTCAAAGGCGTTTTCGAACAGATCGAAATCGATGGTCACAATTAGAATTCAGCGTTCTTAGGCGTTCGAGGGAAAGGAATTACGTCACGAATATTTGTCATACCCGAGATGTACATAACCGCACGCTCAAAACCTAGGCCGAAACCAGAGTGAGGAACTGAACCGTACTTACGAAGATCCAGGTACCACCAGTAGTTTGTTGGATCCATTTTTAGATCACTCATACGCTTAGTCAGGCGCTCGTAGTTATCTTCACGCTGAGATCCACCAATAAGCTCACCCACGCCTGGAACAAGAACGTCCATCGCGCGAACAGTTTTACCGTCATCGTTAAGCTTCATATAGAAAGACTTAATGTCTTTCGGGTAGTCAGTCACGATAGTCGGACGCTTGAAGTAAACTTCTGCAAGGAAACGCTCGTGCTCAGTTTGAAGATCCATTCCCCAAGAAACTGGATATTCAAATTTATGAGTCTTAGCTGATTCCTGAAGAATCTCTACTGCTTTTGTATAAGTCACCATCTCAAATGGTGAGTTCATTACGTGTTCAAGAGTTTTAAGGTTCTCTGGAGCATAACGAGAGGCCAGGAACTCTAGCTCATCACCACACTTTTCCATAGCGTGCTTAATAAGGTGTTTTACATAGCCAGTAGCAAGCTGAGCGTTGTCTTCGAGAGTGAAGAAGGCCGCCTCAGGTTCAACCATCCAGAACTCAGACAAGTGACGAGCAGTGTTTGAATTTTCAGAACGGAAAGTTGGCCCAAATGTATAAACGCGACCCAGACCACCAACTGCAAATGTTTCAGCTTCTAGCTGACCAGATACAGAAAGGAACGTCTCACGACCGAAGTAATCTTGTTTGAAATCAATGGCACCTTTCTCACCACGAGGAAGTTTATCCAGGTTTAGAGTTGAGATGCGAAACATTTCCCCTGCACCTTCAGCATCTGATGCTGTGATGATCGGAGTATGAAGGTAAGCAAAACTCTCGTTTGAGAAATACTGGTGAGTCGCCTGAGCCAGTTCGTGACGAAGACGAAATACTGCAGAGAAAGTATTTGTACGAGAACGAAGGTGAGCAATTTCTCTTAGGTATTCAAGAGAAGTCTCTTTCTTCTGAAGAGGATAATCTTCAGCGTTTAGGCAGTAGATGTGAACGCGTTTGGCCTGCATTTCTACAGGTTGCTTTCCTTGAGAAGCAACAAGGAGACCTTCTACTTCAACTGAAGAACCAATTGTAAGCTTGACCACTTCTTCGTAGTTACCAAGAGTACCATCAACGATGATCTGAAGATCTTTCTGAGTCGTTCCATCATTCACAACCATGAACGAGAACTTTTTTGACTGACGAAGTGATTTGATCCAACCACGAACGATGACCGTCTGATCTACAGGCTTAGTTTCATATACTTTTTTAATTAAAAGATACTGAGACATGAACACTCCTATCCTAGAATTTTCTGTTTAATTTCTAATGCTACTTCTGTTTTTAAACGAGGACCAAATTGCGAAACCACTTGGCTTGCGGCCTTAGAAGCAAGTTTTCCGGCCGAAGCGAAATCATGGCCATTAGTGATGGCATACAAGAAAGCTCCCGCATACATATCACCTGCACCGTTAGTGTCCACTGCTTTTACGTGGTATGGTTCAATATTAATGAATTGATTGCCGTCCCAAATAACCGCGCCTTCTTCACCTAAAGTGATCACGAAAGTTTTGGCAATAAGCTTCAATCTTTCACGAGCCATTAGGATATCATCAGTTTCTGTATAAGCACAGGCCTCAGATTCATTACAGAACAATAGATCGATGCCGTCCCCGATCATTTCGGCCAGGCCCTCTTTGAAGAACTTAACCATGTTTACGTCAGAGAACGTAAGGGCAGTCTTAACTCCTGCGGCCTCGGCGATATTACGGGCGTGAATAGCAGCAGCACGACCAGTCGGAGAAGCTACCAGGTAGCCTTCCATATACATATATTTTGAGTGACGAATCGCTTCAGGGAAAACTTCGGTCTTACTGATCGTTGAAGTAATACCTAGGAAGGTATTCATCGTTCTTTCAGCATCTGGAGTAATCAGAACCAGACATTTACCAGTGATACCTTGATCGCGATCTTGCTTTTGAAGATTTGAATCAACGTTATTGTCCTGAAGGTCCTGGAAATAGAAGTTTCCGATAGGATCTTTAGCGACCTTACATGAATAAAAAGATTTTCCACCGAACTGAGCGGCCGCAATCACAGTATTAGCGGCCGAACCACCACACTGTTGCTTCTTAGGTGCAGTACCCAGAGCATTCAAAAGATAATTCTGGCGATCTTCATCCACTAGGGTCATTAGACCTTTATCAATATTATTCTTCTTAAAAAACTCATCGTGCACTTCATACTCCATGTCCACCAGGGCGTTCCCGATAGCATAGACATCGTATTTTTTAGTCATGTCAAATCTCCAAAGTAGACGACTAATGTAATAGAATTAGACTGAAAAATACACATCATAACGAGTGGATTTGCCGATATATTGCACCGAGGGCGCTTGAGACAGATTGGCCGAATGGCGGGGACGCTTTACTACTAAACGTTTGGCCTTTCTATTAAGAGCAGTTTCAAAAACCGCGATCGCGTCCTGATCGGAACCGACTAAATTTCGAAATATACGCATCTCCTTACGGGGAGAGGCCTTATCATTGGCATCTTCAAACATCGGATCAAAGTAGATGACCTCAGTTTTTGGCCCATGTTCAAGAATTTGTTGAGCGGAAGTCGCCTCAAAATGAAAGTTCTGAAGTTTTGGATGCTGAGCATTCTTAAGCGCTGATTGAATCAGAAAACGAATCACGGGATGTCTTTCCGTGGCCCAAACTTCACAACCAAAGGCCAGCATGAGAAGTGAATCCCCGAGCATTCCGGCCGTGAGATCCAAAACCTGCGGACGATGGGCCCCTTTCACTCCAATGGATTTGGCCAAAAGCTCTTTATGGACGGAACTTTTTTTCAAATAATCTTCGTGACGAGATAATTCCCGATCAATCTCAATTCCAATCGGTTTTTCCTTGGGAAGATCAGAATGAAGCCAGAACTGGCCCGCGATCCACTCAAATGTCAGATCTATGACGTTTTCTTCGCAAAACTTATTTAGCTCGGAGAACTCAGGTTCCTGAGAAGAAATTTGGTTACCGTCTTTGATGAGTTTGAGTGCCATAAAGCTCAAGTTTAAATCATTCCATTTTGATTGACCACCTGCATTTTATGACGGTTAGTTCTTAACAAACCTCATCACTTGGGCCTAACATATGGGGCAATTTACATACACGGACATCAAGGAATTACCATGAAAGGTACACACACACCTCTTAACTACCATCCTGAAAAATTAAAACGGGAACTAAAACCATTTTATATTGGTGCTGATGATAAAGACATTAGCGACATGCTAAAGACACTTGGCCTTAACAGTCTGGACGATCTTTATAAGCACATTGCTTCTGACGTGAAGATGACTTCTGTGCCAATGGCAAAACACATGGCCTATGAAGAACTCATTGGTCACGTGAATGATGTTGCTAATAAAAACAACATTAAGACTTCATTCCTGGGTGATGGTCTTCCCCAATATAAAGTGACAGATGTTGTAGGTCCGGTTTGTGATATTCGTGGTCTTACGACTGCCTATACTCCTTATCAGCCAGAGCGTTCTCAAGGAACACTTCAGACTCTTTGGATCTATCAGTCACTGGTTTCTCAACTAACTGGTTTTGAAGCAGTAAACGCGTCTCTTTATGACCGTTCAACTTGTCTTTATGAGGCGATGAACTGTGCTCTTCGTCTGGTAAAAGATTCTACAACTGTGGTTGTGGCAAATTCTCTTTACCCAGGTGATCTTGAAGTTATTGAAACGCACGCGAAAGAAACAGAGATGAAAATCATTCGCGCTCCAATCAATGCTCAAACTGGTAAACTAGACATCGACGCTCTTAAGCGCATTCTTAATACAACTCCGCAGGTTGCGGCAGTTGCGTTCCCGCAAGTGAATAACTTCGGTAACATTGAATCAGTGGATGAAATCGTTGATCTTTGTTCTAACAACAACATCAAGTCTATCGCGGTAGTAGATCCTATGCTTCTAGGTCGCGGAGGTCTTAAGGCCCCTGCGAAATTCGGTGTTCGTGCTCAAGGTGCGGACATGGTAGTAGCTGAAGGTCAACATCTGGCGATCGGTCCAAACTTCGGTGGACCGGGACTTGGTATCTTCGGTATCCGTTATAATGAACAAGATAAGATTTCGATCCGTTCAACGGCCGGCCGTTACGTTGGTAAAACTCAGGACCTAAAAGGTCGCGAGTGTAAGGCCCTTATCCTTTCAACACGTGAGCAGCACATCCGTCGTGAGAAAGCGACATCGAACATCTGTTCTAACCAATCATTCGTAGCAACTGCGGCCGGCGCTTCAATGCTCGCTCGTGGTGACGAAGGTTTTGAAGCAACTTTGAAGCACTCTCGTGCTCTTGCTGAAAAAGCAGTTGAAACTCTGACACAGTTTGAAGGTGTTGAACTTAAATTTAAAGGTTCAGCTTTCTTCAATGAATTCACGCTAAAACTTCCTGTGAATACTTCTGAGTTCATCCATAAAGCAAGTGCGGCCGGAATACAGGTTGGTGTGGACGTTTCAAACCGCCACCTGGAAATTGCCGGTGAAAATCTTCTTATGATGAGCTTCACTGATATTCACTCTGAAAAAGACCTGGATAAGCTCGTTTCTTTCTTTGCTTCAAACTTTGAAAAAACTAAGGGCGGCTCTCCTGCTCCAAAAATTCAATCTGTGATGCTGCGTACAGATGCTCCGGAAATTCCTAGAATTGAGACAAAAGAAATCATCGCTTATTACGAGCGTCTGGGTAAACAGAACCTATCTCCAGATGACGGTATTTACCCTCTGGGTTCTTGTACCATGAAGTACAACCCGTACATCAACGATTACGCTGCTTCTCTTCCGGGCTTCACTAATGTTCACCCACAAGCTCCGGTTGAAGATATTCAAGGCTGTTTGGAAATCCTTTTCGAAATCCAAGAGCAGTTTAAAGCAATCACTGGTCTTCCAGGAGTTGTGACTCAGGCCGTGGCCGGCGCTCAAGGTGAGCTAGTTGGTCTAAAAATGTTCCAGGCCTACCACCGCGATCGTGGTGAAGGTGATCAGAGAAATGTGATCATTATTCCTCGTTCTGCTCACGGTACAAACCCTGCAACTGCAACCATGGCCGGCTACCAGACGAAGATGGTTCATGGTCAGCTTTACGGTATCTACACCGTTGAAGCTCTTCCAAACGGTGAGATGAATCTTGCTCAAATTAAAGAGTTCTTAAAAACTGACGGTCACCGTGTGGCCGGTGTGATGGTAACAAATCCAAACACTGCTGGTATTTTTGAAACTCAATTTAAAGAAATGAGTGACCTTATTCACGGTGTAGGTGGACTTGTGTACATGGATGGCGCGAACATGAACGCCATTGCCGGTATTCTTGATCTGGATAAACTTGGCGTGGACGCTGTTCACAATAACCTTCATAAAACTTGGACGATTCCTCACGGCGGCGGCGGTCCGGGTGACGCTATTGTTGGTGTTTCTCACCGACTTCTAGACTTCATTCCTGGTGTTCAAATCGTGAAGAAAGACGGCAAATACGACATCGTTAAACCGGCCAAGTCTTGTGGTTCATTCCACCGTCACTTTGGTAACTTCGCTCACAAAATCCGTGCCTACACTTATATCAAAGCACTAGGTGCAGATGGTGTTCGTAAGATGAGTCAGGTGGCAGTTCTATCAGCTCGCTACCTACATAATCGTCTTTCAAAGAGCTACCCTACACTTCCAGCTGAAGCAGGTTCAGCTCCTCGTATGCATGAGTTCATTCTTACTCTTTCACCTGAAACGTTTAAGAAAGTTGAAGCAAGTGGAACTCCAAAAACAAATACCATCGCACGTATTGGTAAGTTGTTCCTGGATTTCGGTTTCCATGCTCCAACTGTTGCGTTCCCTGAGCAGTACGGACTTATGATTGAGCCAACTGAAACTTATTCTAAAAATGAATTGGATCAGTTCTCTGAAGTGGTTGAAGGAATCTTGAAACTTATCAATGAGCATCCGGAAGTTCTAAAAACAGTTCCTCACTTCACTCCGATTGATCGCGTAGATGAAGTGCTTGCGAATAAAAATCCGGTGCTGTCTGAAAAAATCACAGATCATCTTCCAGACATCATTCCTGATCGTGTGAACAATGAAAGACTTAGAAATTCAACACCAGAAGAGCTGACCCAGCTCATTCTGAAAGCTCATCAAAACACGCTTTAAATCGCATTCGGCCCTCGCAAGTCCATCGGACCGAGAGGGCCTTTTTTTATCTAGTGATAAGTTGATATTCCCCAGTCCGTATGAGGTTCGGCCGGTAGGTCGATCAGGAAAGTCGTATGCGAGGTCTCTTCTAGATAGATAAGTGTTCCCCCGTGTTTTTCAACGATTCCTCGAGCGAGGGCGAGACCCAGCCCGGTTCCCTTACCTAGATCTTTGGTAGAATAAAACGGTTCCATAATTCGTGCTGCGATTTCCGGTGGGATGCCCGGCCCAGAATCTTTCACAAAAATCTGCACATGATCATTACTTTGCTGAGCACTGATCTCAATCCATTTATCGGGTAAATACTCGATGGCATCAAAAGAATTGTTCAGAAGATTTAAAATGACCTGCTCGAGCTGAATCTTATTCCCGACGACGCTATAATTTTCTAGGCCATAAAAACGCAGATTAATTCCGTGGTTTTTCATTCTCTGGCCACAGAACGCCAAGACATCATCTACCAAGGTTTTAAGATCCACATCGGTTTGAGGACCTTTCTCGTCTTGATGAATGAATTCTCTCACACCTTGAATGGTGCGATTAATTCTCTCACTGGTGTGAAGAATTTGTTGAAGACCATCACCGAGATCTTTTTGTTTTTCAGGATTTTGATGAATACGAAGTAGCTGAGTGGTTCTCGCTTGAATGACGGCAAGAGGATTATTAATTTCATGGGCAATACCGGCCGACATCATTCCCAGTTCTGCATACTTTGATTGACCTAATAGCCTGTCGTTTCGCTCCTTGAGCAGATGATCCACTTCTTCATCGTGACGAAACTTCACCATTTCCAGAGTGATAAATGAAGTGATCCCTGCGAAGATCACATAGAAAAATAAATCCACCACCAGGGCCATCGGTTCATTCAAGGATTCCATTCGCCAGATAGGAAAAGCTAATCGAGTAAAAAAATAGAGGGCCGTAAAGACATATGCACACCAGTGAAGTGGTGTTTCTTTAACGTGACTTTTTTTCAGGGCCTCAAAGACCATACTTAAACCACAGACCACCACTCCTAAGGTGAAAGGCAAAGTATAGGAGGTAAATCCAAAACCATAACTCGCGAGGGCCACGGAAACAAAGGCCATCCCAGCAAGGAGCATATAGCGCCAACGGCCCCACAGTTCAGTGCCCGAAATGTCTTGTAGGAATAATTTGAATCCTCGAATTGGCCATATCCACCCTACCATGGAAAGGGCAATCACCTGCGGCATTACATTTTGAAAGAAACCACAGATTAAGGTGTTGGCCCCCAACGCTACCCAAAATTCGGTTAGATGATAAAATTCTTTCTCCTTATGACGCCTATAACTCAAGTAAGACAACGACCCCAAGGTAAGGGCCGTAATAAGGGATAGACCAAAGATAATTTGATTGGTGATGCTCATAAGAAATATTGTAGGCATCAATTTTCTTACATTCGTCTGAATTAATTCATAAGAGCGACAGACGTATTTTATATACATTTCTTACATTTACTGATATCAACTGATTACGCACAAGACCAAACTTTTTCAGGACACTATCTATGAGTTTCAAACCTCGTTGTACCTTCGCCATTATTTCCCATCCGGACGCCGGTAAAACAACGATGACTGAAAAACTCTTGTGGTTCGGTGGAGTGGTTCGCGAAGCGGGTATGGTGAAATCAAAAAGTGGTGATTACGCTAAATCTGACTGGATGGAACTTGAAAAGCAACGTGGTATCTCGATTACTTCATCGGTCATGAGTTTTGAATACAACGATCGCGCTCTTCACCTTCTGGATACTCCAGGACACAAAGACTTCTCGGAAGATACTTATCGTACTCTGACTGCAGTTGAATCAGTGCTCATGATGATTGACTCCGCTAAAGGTGTGGAGGCACAGACGATTAAACTTATGGAAGTTTGTCGTATGCGTGACACTCCAATCGTTACCTTCATGAACAAGTTTGACCGTGAGGCAATGGATCCATTCGCACTTCTGGACAATATTGAATCAATTCTTAAAATCCAGTGTGTGCCCATGACATGGCCCGTGGGTAACGGTGTCGACTTCAAAGGTGTATACGACTTTAAAACGAAACAAATTCTAAGCTTCAAAGACTCAAAAGATCCGTTCACTCCAAGCTACGTTGATGCTTCTGATCTAGATGCTCCTTCACTCCTTGAGGCCATTGGCCCGGCACTGGTTGAAAAACTAAAAGAAGAGCTTGAAATGGTGGCCACACTCATTCCTGAGTTCAACATGGATGAGTACCAAGCGGGAATCCAAACTCCAGTGTTCTTTGGTTCGGCGTTGAAAAACTTCGGTGTTAAAGAGTGCTTGGATCTTATTACACAAATTGCACCAACGCCTAAACCTCGTGAAGCAGTACTTGCTCCTTATGATTCAAACGCTGAGAAAATCACGATTGATCCAAGCGACAAAGAATTCACGGGCTTTATTTTCAAAATTCAAGCGAACATGGATCCTAAACACCGTGACCGTATTTCATTCATGCGTGTATGTTCAGGACGCTTTGAGCGTAACGAGAAGATTTACCACGTGAGAACGGGTAAAGAGATTCGTATCGCGACTCCCCTTATTTTCCAGGCCCGTGACCGTGACATTGCTGAAGAAGCATTGGCCGGAGATATCATCGGTCTTTACGATACGGGTAAATATCAAATCGGTGATACCTTCTCGATGGGTAAAAAACATATCCGTTACACCGGTATTCCAAGCTTCTCGCCTGAATTATTCATGCGTGTAACGGCGAAAGATCCGATGAAGGCGAAACACCTTGAGAAAGGTCTTTCTCAACTTTCTGAAGAAGGTGCGACTCAGCTCTTCATCCGTCGTCACACGAACGAAAAAATGCTCGGTGCCGTAGGTGCTCTACAGTTTGAAGTTGTTAAATACCGTCTGGAAGATGAATATTCTGTTGAAGCGTCTTACGAGCCAGTGGCATGGGCCGGTGTTCGTTGGTTAAAGTTCCCGGACAAAAAGTCAGAAGAAAAATTCGCTCAAGATTACTCGTCAGTGATCATGGAAGATAAAGATAAGCGTCTTTGTTTTGCTGTTCGTACTGAATGGGACTTAAAACTCGCGATGGAGAAAAATCCAGACGTGAAGTTCTTTAAGAACTCAGATTATATCGAGTAATTAAACTTCGTTCTGCTGAAGCGGCAGTTCCACCACGAAGGCCGTATTCGTTGAGGATTCATCGTAGTAAAGCTTGCCATGATGATCCTCAATGATCCCACGAGAAATCGACAAACCAATCCCCGTCCCACCCATTTCTTTTGTCGTGAAAAATGGTTCCATGATATTTTTGAGAACTTCCTTAGGGATGCCCTTTCCTGAATCAATGACTTTGATTCTTAGGGTATGATCAAATACTTCACAAGTCAGATGAATCCAGGGCCTGTCAGTCTTCACAATCGCATCAAATGAGTTATTCATGAGGTTCAATAGGACCTGTGAGATCTGAATCGGACGACAAACTAGATCGACTTGCGGGAATGGATCCACAATGATCTGAATGGAATTCATGCGGAAGCGGTCCCTTGAGTAATTTAAAGTATCTTCGATAATAAGTCCCGGAGTTACCGTTTTGAACGGCTCCTTACGATTGTCTCGGGAGAAGCTCCTTAGAGAATTAATAATCGTGGCCATGCGCTGAGTGGTCTCTTCGATCTGATCCAGATTACGAACAATAAAGTCCTTCTCCGCACTTCCTCTTTGGATGTGGTTTCGAAGGTAATTTGCCCGTGTAGAAATCAGCCCCAAAGGATTATTGATCTCGTGAGCGATGCCGGCCGCCATTTCCCCTAGAGCAGAAAATTTTGACTGCATCTCGAGTTTGGTCTCAAGCTTTCTCTGGTGCTCCATTCTGAGTTCATAGATCGTCACCGAGGGAAGAAGAATGGCCATGAGGATGTTACACATAAGTGAAACACCAAAACCAAAGGTCACTGTTGCCGGATTAAAACGGAAAAAACCGTAATCCAGGTGATGGAGGAAAACGATAAAGAGAGTTCCGAAGAGCAGATAATGAGTAATCGAAACCGTTTTACTTAGGATGAGAATTTTTCGGGCACGCACTAAACAATCCGTGGCCACGATGAAAAGGGCCAAGCTTTGAGGAAGTGTATAATAGAGAAATTCAAATCCACTTTGATTAAAAAGTAGTGATAAGAAATATCCACCCAGGATCAGTGGCATATGCCACTTTCTCTTTAGATCTGAACTTGTGACACTCTCTAAAATTTTCCGAGAGGTCACAAAACGCCAAATCCACAAAACCGTACTGAGAGCAACGAATGATGGTGCGAGTTTATTAGTAATGGCAGTGACTAAAAAATAGGTCCCATTGGCCAGCCAATACTCCACCCCTTCCCACTGGCGCTTATCACGCTCATACCAGTAAATGATTGAGCTAATAATAATCATTCCCACAACAGTGAAGAATGAAATATTGATAATAATGGTGGCGCTATTCATTGTTGCCCAAAAAAAAGGGCCAGGATCTACCTGGCCCTAGATATAATTAAGACAAGCTTAACTTATTTTTTTGGCTTAAACCAGCAAAGAGGACGAAGGCCAACTTTAGCACCAGTTGAACCATGACAAGTAGCTCTTACTTCATCACTTTGAGAAACGTCTTCGTTGAATGATTTTTCACAAAGAGCGCCCTGGAAGTATGTATCTAGACGACACTGGTGAGCTGGGTGAGCATCATCAGTTCTTGAAACTACGTTTGTGTCCGGAGTTTCGAATTTACCTTCTGGCTGATTACGAAGAGCTGCGAATAGACCCGCAACCGATACACCGGCCATACCACCACGGATACAGATCGCGCGGTCGTCTTTGTTAGGCCATGCCTTAGCACATGCCTGAGAAAGAGTTGTTGGAACGTTCATGCGAGAGATCGCTTGAGCGTTGTTATCGTTAAGGAACGCCTTACGAAGACATTTTAGAGTTGCGAAGTAATCAGACTGACCTTCGTTAGATGCCCAACGGTTGAAAAGGTTTCCAACTTTTGGAGCTCCACCAAGGTGGTGACCGATTTCGTGACAAAGAACAAGAGCGAAACCATCTTCAGTGATTGTGCTGTGACGAGCAAGACCACCGTACATATTTACAATCCAACCACCCATACGAGTAGCGTTTGCGTTTACAGTAGCATCTTCCCACTTACGGTTAATAGTAAGACGACCACCCATTTGCGATACGATTGGAGCGTAGATCACTTCAAGTTTGTCGATAACAGCATTGAATTGAGCTTCAGTTAAACCACCAGCTAGCTTTGAACCAACAGGGATTGATAGGTCGTTTTCAGGAAGGAATCCGCCTTTGCCGTCTTCCGTACAGGCAAATGATGGAGCCGCTAGGGCCATAGATAGAACGAGTGCAGTTAGAAATTTCATGTGTGTTCTCCTTAAGATTCATCTAAATCTCTTCAAGGCACAATTCTAGAAATCTCCGTGTTAAGACGTCAGCTTTATTATCGAAATGTAAGAAGATGTAATAAAGGCCGGGGATTACCCGGCCTTTGCGCGAAAAGATGAATTTTGATTTAAAACTATCTAGCGTTAGCTGTTGGCTTGAACCAGCAAAGTGGACGTAGACCAACTTTATCGCCAAGTGAACCGTGACATGTACCAGTTACTTCTGAAGTAGCAGATACGTCTTCGTTCATTGATCTGTCACAAAGTGAACCTTGGAAATATGTATCAAGGCGACACTGATAAGCCGGGTGGTTATCATCAGTTTTTGTCACAACTTTTGTGTCAGGTGTCTCAAACTTTGGCTCAACAGTTGAGTTACGAAGCGCCATAAAAAGTCTTGAAACTGACATACCGGCCATACCGCCGCGGATACACATATAATAGTCAGCACTCCAAGTGTGGGCACTGCTACAAGCTCTTCTTAGTGTAGCTGGAACTGGCATCATATTACGAACGATGGCCTGGTTGTCATCGTTTTGCCAAACTTTACGTAGACACTTTAGGTTTGCGAAGTAGTCAGACTGACCTTCGTTAGATGCCCAAGAAGATGCCCACTGAGAAGCTTTTCTTGGAGCTCCACCAATGTGGTGACCAAGCTCGTGACATACAACTAGTGCGAAACCATCTTCAGTGATTGTCTCGTGACGAGCAAGACCACCGAACATAGATACTTTCCAAGTTTTACCCATTTGCTGAGCGTAAGCGTTTACAGTTGGATCATTCCAGTTTCTTTCAACTAGAAGGTTACCGCCGTAGTTCGATACGATTGGAGCGTATAGAGTTTCAACTTTTGTAATAACGTCATTGAACTGCTGCTCAGAAAGACCACCCATGCGGCCTTTTTGGTTGGCATAAATTTTCATGTTGTTTTCTGGTACGAAACCTTCAGTACCATCTGGTGTACATGCCATAACTGGGTAAGCCACTGTAAGGGCAATAGCTAGCAGTCCTTGCTTGAAACTTTTCATTTAAATCTCTCCTTAGAAAATCACTAGGTCTTAACCTAATTCTGACATACTCAGATATTGAGTTACTACAGTGAAAGACTAAAGTAAGAATTTGTTGGATGACATGTTTTTTTTAGGGACAATTTTAGTCAAGAATGTGTACAGCGACGTGTACACAAAGGGCAAAAAAAAAGCCAGGTCTTTCGACCTGGCCTTTGGAGGAGAAACTAATTACTGAACTGAAGGTTTAAACCAACAGCGAGGACGTAGACCAACTGTGTGGCCTGTAGAACCGTGACATGCGCCAGCTACTTCAGAATCAGCTGTGAAATCTTCGTTGTAAGATTTTTCGCAAAGTGCACCTTGGAAATATGTATCAAGTCTACACTGTGTAGCAGGGTGGCTATCAGATGTTGAAGTAACTTGTTTTGGATCCGGAGTATCAAACTTTGGAGCTTTCATTGACCAAGCTAGAGCAGCAAATAGTTTTGCTACAGAATCACCGGCCATACCGCCACGGATACAAAGAGCGCGATCAGCAGCTGACTTCCAATTTTTGTTACAAGAATCAGTTAGGAACTGAGGAACTTCCATGCTGCGAACGATGCGAGCGTTATCTTCGTTCATCCAAACACGGCGAAGACATTTTGTAGTTGCGAAGTAGTCAGCTTGACCTTCGTTAGATGCCCAATCGTCACCTGCGTAACGAGGAGCTCCTGCGATGTGGTGACCGATTTCGTGACATACAACAAGTGCGAAACCATCTGGTGTGATTGTCTTGTGACGAGCAAGACCACCGAACATAGAAACTTTCCAAACATTTCCTTCTTGTTCAGCGTAAGCATTAACTGTACCGTCAGTCCATTTACGAACGACTTCTAGTTTACCGCCGTAAGAAGAAACGATTGGGGCATACACGTCAGAAACTGTATCAATAACTTCGTTAAATTGAGCTTCAGAAATTGTGTTGATGCTTTTAGCGTCTACAGGGATAAAAAGGTTATTTTCAGGAACGAAGCCTTCAGAACCATTTTTTGTGCAGGCAAGAACAGGTTGAGATGCGATAAGGGTTGCGAGGAGCAATCCTACTGATAGTTTTTTCATTAATCCTCCTTGATTAACTTTAAATCTGTAACAATGTTGACACAGAACTGTGGAGATGCCAGCAAAGTTAAGAAGATGTAAGAATTTTTTGGATACTGCTTCAAAGTCAGTTAAAAAAATTTAACACCAAATACCAAATGCCGAGTGTAACAAATGAAAGTGGCACACCTACTCCCACCATCATTCCTGCAAGCGTTGGACGCAGATTATGAGAGGCAGCGAGAATGCTGGCAGTGATCATGGGTGCCATGGCACTTTCCATCACAGCAACACGGAGAATCTCATGCTTCAAACCAATGAAATAGTAGAGAGAAAAAATCATGAGGGGTGCGAGCAGCAATTTGTAACTAAGCCCCATGACGAGATAACGAAACTCATTCTTGATATGGCCCCATTTGAGTTGAAGACCAACTGAAATGAGGGCGAGCGGAGTTAAGGTTCCGGCGAGTTTTTCGAGAACAATTTTAATGTCCCCTTCTGCACTCCAACCCAAATTTCCGAGGAGAATTCCCACCACGAAAGACAAAAACGGAGGAAAGACCAGAATCTTTTTAAACAGCACACGTTTTCGCATTTTGCCCGAGGAAGAAGTGATCGCAAGCCACACTCCGAGACTTGAAACGATCAAAAAACTTCCCATTTGATCAACCACCAAAGCGTGCTTAACGGCATCCATCCCATAGAGGGCCTCAATCACCGGAAAGCCCACAAACGAGGTGTTGGCAAAACCTGCGGTAAGGATCAAACAGCCAATAAGGGTCTTGTCCCATTCTAATTTCTTACCCAGATATTGGAAAAGAAAATAGGCAACTCCAAACATGATCCAGGCCACGAGGACCAGCCCAATAAGATCCGCCCTCCACTCCATATGAGGAAGGTTTAATAAGCAAATCGCCGGCATCGGGACGTATAAAATTAAGGTTCCGAGTGTGGTATGCGCGTTTGAAGGGATAGTTTTAACTTTCTGAAGACCCACGCCAATCAGAAGACTAACAAATAAAAGAATTAGGCTACTCATGATATTCACAACATCTTATTCATGAGGGAGAATAATGGCAATTAAGTCTTTAGATAATTATCGTTACGCGTAAGGGTCAAAATGAGAAACAAGATTGTTTTCTACCTCAATGGTAATCGTCATGAAGTGGGTGCTGAAAAATCATCCATGATGCTCGCTGATTTTCTTCGCTATGAAGAAAGTCTCACTGGGACAAAAATCGTATGTGCCGAAGGTGACTGTGGTGCCTGTTCGGTTCTTCGCTACTTCCCGCATGTCCCTGGAACTGACACTCAAAACTATCTACCGATTAATTCTTGTATCACACTGGTGGGCCAGTTAGATGGCTCAAGTGTTGTGACAGTGGATGCACTCAAAAAAGAAGGCATCCTTCATGAAACACAACGGGCCGTGGTTCAGTGTCACGGTTCACAATGTGGATTCTGTACTCCGGGATTTGTGATGGCCCTCACAGGTCTGGTGGAAGAAAAACTTGAGAAGAAAGAAAAAACCATTAACGCTCAAGAGGCAAAAAACTGCCTGACCGGAAACCTTTGTCGCTGTACGGGTTATCAGGGAATCATCAATGCGGCGGTTGATATTGATCTCAAGAAATGTGAAAGCATCAAGAAAAGATACTATTCAGAAAAACAAGAAGTAGATCTGCTCAAGACCTTCAATGAAGGAGTAAAATTGGAGGGAGAAGACTTTTCTTTCTTCGCTCCTAAGACCCTGGAAGAAGCGATCAACTATCTCATGACTGATCCGGAAATTCGAATTATAGGCGGAACCACTGATCTGGGTGTGGTTCATAATAAGCGTAAGATTAAAATCACCAAGGTCCTGAGCCTTCATCTTATTCGTGATCTCTATAATGTCACAGAAAAGAACGGAGAAGTTCATCTGGGTGCCCGAGTGACCCATTCTGAGTTCAGGCACTTTATTAAAGATAAGATGCCGGAGTTTGCAAACTACCTGGATATCTTTGCTTCTCCTCAAATTAAAAATGTGGGTACGATTGTAGGTAACATCGCCAACGCTTCTCCGATTGGTGATACGCCTCCAGCTCTTCTTGCCCTCAACGCTGAAGTTTGTATTATGGGGCCACAGGGAAAACGTGAAGTTCCTCTTTCGAAGTTCTTCCTCGCTTATCGTAAAACTGATCTTAAGCAAGGTGACATCGTGACCGGCATTAAGTTTAAAATCCCATCAAAATCTAACACTGTTCGTTTCTATAAAAACTCTAACCGCAAAGACCTGGATATCTCGGCAGTAAACCTCGCGGTCAATCTTGAATGGAAAGATGATTCTAAAAAAGAAATCAAAGACATCATTATCGCTGCCGGAGGTGTTGCCGCCACTCCCCTGCGCTTTGTGAAAACCGAAGAGTTCTTGAAGAATAACTTTGACATCAATCTTGCGGTGAAAGAGCTTCACGCGGAATTTAAACCATTAAGTGATGTAAGGGCCTCAAGCAGTTACCGACATGTGCTGGTAGAAAATCTCTTCCGCCGCTTCTTCTCGGAGGTGGGCGTATGAGTTTACCACACGACTATGCTCATACCCATGTATGCGGAGAAAGTGAATTCGTAGATGATCGTCCGATCATGAAAAATGAACTTTTCGTCGATGTCTTCTTTTCAACTCGCGCTCACGCTCTTATTAAGCGCGTGGACTTCACAGAAGTCTTAAAACAGCCTGGAGTTGTGGCAGTTTTCACGGGCCACGATTTCGCTCATAATCTTTGGGGCACAATCTTTAAGGACCAACCGATTCTTGCCACTGATAAGGTTCAGTACGCTGGTGAAGGTATTGCTTTAATTGTTGCGACGTCACTCGAGGCCGCGCAAAGAGCAAAACATAAAACCATTATTGAATATACCGATCTCGCCGCTGTGATGAGTATTGGTGAGGCCCGCAAGTTGGAGTCTTTTATCATCCCTGCCCGCACGATTGAGCGAGGTAATGTTGATGAAGAGATGAAGAAGGCCCCTCATACGCTAGAAGGCGATATCGTGATTCAAGGTCATGATCACTTTTATCTCGAGAGTCAGGTATCGATTGCTTATCCATTAGAAGATGGTCAAATTGAAATTCATTCCTCTTCTCAACATCCGACTGAAACTCAGCACGTAGTGGCCCATGCTCTGGGACTTCCCGATAACGATGTGGTCTGCCAGGTGAAACGTATGGGTGGAGGCTTTGGAGGCAAGGAATCCCAGGCCGCGCCTTTTGCTGCCATGGCCGCTCTTTGTGCCGTGAAACTAAAACGACCTGTGCGCATTTGCCTTACTAAAGATGACGATATGATCATGACGGGGAAACGAAACCCGTTTGAGAATGAATACAAAGTGGGCTTTGATGACCAAGGCAGAATCCTTGCCATGGATGTTAAGCTCTTCTCTGATGCCGGCGCTTATGCGGATCTCTCGACTTCCATCATGGAGCGAGCGATGCTTCACTCGGACAACTCTTATTTTATTCCTCACATGCGGGTGGTGGGACAGGTTTGCAAGACCAATCATCACTCACATACTGCTTTTCGCGGTTTCGGTGGGCCCAAGGGAGTGGCAACTGCCGAGAAAATTATTGAAGCGATTGCGCACTATCTTAAAAAAGATCCCATTGATGTTCGTAAGATCAACTTGTACTCAGATGTTGATGGTCGAAATACCACTCACTATGGGCAATTGGTCGAGAACAACGTGCTTGATCGCCTCGTTAACGAGCTAGAAAAAAGATCTGACTACAGAAATCGCCGTAAAGAGATCACAAAGTTTAATAAAGAGAACAAAGATTTTGTCCGCGGAATGTCTCTTACTACTGTGAAGTTTGGGATTTCATTTACCACAAGATTTTTAAACCAAGGTAATGCTCTCGTCATCATTCATAATGATGGAACCCTTCAAATCGCCACGGGTGCGACTGAAATGGGCCAGGGTGTGAATGCCCGAATTGCTGAGATGGTCACAACGGAGTTTGGACTTCCAAGAAATTCTGCCCGTGTGATGCCAACGAGAACTGATAAGAACGCCAATACCTCACCCACTGCTGCTTCTTCGGGAACTGATATTAACGGTGCGGCAGCACTTCTCGCCGCTCGTAAGATCAAGAAGCGCCTAAGTGAACTTGCTCTGAAGCTTTTAGACATCCCGAAAGACAAGTGGGCCTCAAAGACCGCCGGTCTTGGAACTCAACCAGAAGTAATGCTTGATACTCCAAACCTGGATGAGAATGATCCAAATGCCGGTGCAGAATGGGAATCAGGGGTCGCTAAATACTTTGAGATGGAATTTAAAGACGGTTGGGTCTTCCATCCAAAACACCTGGATAAAAAAATTGAATTTAAGTATCTCATCTTAGAGGCCTACTTAAACCGAGTCTCTCTCAGTGATTATGCTTTCTATAAAATCCCGGGCATCGAATTTAATAAGATGACCGGCCAAGGTGACGCCTTCTTGTATTTCACTCAAGGGGCCGCTTGCTCAGAAGTAAGTCTTAATCGTGATACCGGTGAAGTTAAAGTCCTGCGAACCGACATTCTGATGGATCTTGGTCGTCCGGTGAATCATGATCTTGATGTGGGCCAGGTAACGGGCGCTTTCATTCAAGGTCTGGGTTGGGTCACAACAGAAAACTTGTTCTACAATGATCAGGGTCTGTTACTATCACACGCTCCAAGCACTTACAAAATTCCTAACGTTCAAGATACTCCACGCGTGTTTAACGTAGAACTCTTAGAGAATGATGAAAACTACGCAAACGTTCGCGGTACCAAAGCAGTGGGTGAACCACCACTTCTTTTGGCCCTTAGTGCCTGGACCGCAGTGACGAATGCTCTCTCGCATCTACCACACTATCAAGTGGACTATCCGAAGATCAGAATTCCGGCCACGTCGGAAAATGTCCTTCGTGAGATCATGCCTGAGAGATTTAAGGAGTGGGAACGATGACCATTTGGGAAGCTTGCCAGAAATTAACCAGTGAAGGCACATCATTTGTGATGGTCACTATGACTGGAGTACGCGGCTCTGCCCCTCAAGATATTGGGGCGAAAATGCTAGTGACTAAAGACGGATTATTCTATGGCACCGTTGGTGGTGGTAAGGTTGAGATGGCCTCCATCAAGAAATCTCAGGAAATTCTTAAGGGTGAACAATCACCTCCAGAGTCTGTGGTATGGAATCTTCAAAAAGACATCGGCATGAGTTGCGGCGGAGAAGTTGTGATGCTGTTTGAACACCATCATCAATCGAACTGGCCCATCGTGATCTTCGGTGCGGGCCATGTGGCGCAAGCGCTTACTCGCATTCTTTCTAAACTTAATTGTTCCGTCACTTGTGTCGACTCTCGTGAAGAATGGGTGGCCAAACTCGAAGGTGTAAAAGGCATTCATCACCCGACTCCAAAAGAAATGGTGAAAGAGTTTAGTCCTCATTGCTATTTTATGAGTATGACCATGGGACACGCTCATGATGTACCTATCCTCCATGAAATCGCCAAACACGCACCTGATTGCCCTTATATTGGAGTGATTGGAAGTGATGTGAAAGGGATTAAGATCAAGAAGGAACTGAAAGACCTTGGTGTTTCGGATGAATTTTTGAAGAAGCTTCGTGTTCCAATGGGGCTTCCAATTGGAACTAATCAGCCTTATGAGATTGCGATTAGTATTGTGGCGGAATTACTTCAAGTTCGAGATGCAGCTTTGGAGAAAACATAGAAACTATTGCACTGATTCGTTCGGCGCCGGAACTTTAAGATGATTGATCAGAAAAGAAAAATTGAAATTTTGGGAAACTATGGAGCTCTGCTGTCGGTAATCGAAGTCGGTCTTGGTTCTTTCCTACATTCTTTATACATACCATTTGCGGGACACTTGCTCTCACTCAATCAAGGCTATTTGCTTTGTCGAGTGGCGATCCTTTCCGAGGACAGAAGTCTTACCTATGGAGTCTCAAACATTGCAGCAGTGTTAAAATCTCTCTCTCCGGCGGGCAAAAAACTTGGACCGATGCTGAGTCTCTCAATGCAAGGGCTATTGTTTTATCTCGGAACGGTGGTTGGCATTAATCCAATTGGTCTTTCACTCGGAATGATCCTTCTGTCATTCTGGGCCTTCGTCCAACCACTAGTGACCTACTATTTATTCTTTGGAAATGAAATCATCAACGCCGCCGAGTTCTTGTATCAGAAGACCTTTCAATATCACGGCATCAAGGCCGAGAATCTTTTATGGCTCTTCATTGGTGTGATTGTAGTTAAAGTATTTGCGGGGATTATTCTCGCCATCCTTGCCTGGAGAACCCAAGGAAAGTCTGATTACCAAGACAGTTTTGTGAACTATGCAAAACCAAAAGGTCCTGAGTCAGGCGATCCTCTGATCCTTGCCCTGAAAGATCTCCTTAAACCAATCTTTCTCATCTCGCTTGTAGGAACAGCGGTTTTTCTCTACTTCTCGCAACATCAAATCGCCGAGATCATCTGGTATCTCATGCGACCACTCGCGATTGGATTTATGTTCTTCTATTTTTCCAGGACTCTGACATTAGATAAATGGCTTTTGCGTTTAGAAAATGGACGCTTCCATGCTTTCGGTGAGGGCTGCAAAGTGGCCTTAGAAAAAATCAGGAAAGTTTTTTAAGCAAGGACTGAATGGGCGTTCCACTCTGCCAGTAGATCACGTCATCCAGAGTTGAGACGATCTCGTCGCGGCGATTGCGCATCTTTTCGTAGTTTTGAATATTGAAGTAGACCTTCTTAAAGTTTCTCCAGTCACGCTTAATGGAACGAAGGAGACTAAAAAACTCCGGGTGCTCAACCACAATCACTTTGTCCGCCTTAGGCAAAACAACATCTGAGACTTTCGAGATGTGACCTTCAAAGACCCAATTATCAACCTCTGTCAGCTTTTGAACTTCAAAACGAAGATCGCCGCCGTTCCAGAAGATCTGGTCGGCCTCAATATGATGAAGTTTAAGTTTGCTCGAAAGCTGAGAAGCAAGCCAGGTCTTACCGGAACCAGGAGCACCGATTAAAACGATATTCATGGTCTCAGGGCCTCAACATCATTCATGAACTTTGGTGACTTCATGAGGGCCTCAAAAATAAGTTTCCCCATGATTTTCCCTGCTACCGTATCAAGCGGATGGTGAGCTCCACCAATCACGCGACCAAGAGATACCTCCTCGCCTTTTTTAATAAGCGCTTCAGCTCTCTCAGGATAAAGAATCGCAAATGTACGAGAGGCAACGTAAGCAATTGTGGTGTGACCACTTGGATAAGAAAGTGAGCGTGGCATCTTCACACAAGGAACAATGCCTACATTACGGTTGTAAGGACGAATTCTTGCCCATTCATTTTTCTTAATGCGCGAGAAGACCATCACTTCTTTGAAGAGAATTTCCTGAAGAGCGACTAACTTTTCCGCTTCTTCAGTTGTAAGTGGCCCATAGGGAGCACCAAAAAAAGAAGTCGCAAAACCTTCGGCCTCAAATTGCGCCTTAGCACAATCGGCCGGAGTACGAACTTGCTGCCAACGAAGAACTTCATTTAAATCAGCAAGATCTTCCGGAGAACCTTCCAAAGGAGGGGCCGGAACGAGATTTAAATCAACACTCTCAAGTGTTAAATAAGTCAGTTGCTCCTGAGCAAAGGCCGGGAGTAGAAATAAAAAACTTAGGACAAGAATTAATTGCTTCATTTTGAGAATACCTTAATACGGTTCATCCCCCCACAAGGCCATGCCTGGATCTTAATTTGTGAAAAGATTTCCGGGCGATTTATCTCAAAACCTTGGATATGACCAGCAAACGCCTTAACATTTTGTTTAGGGATGATCGTGACCCATTTTCCCTCTGTCAGACCAAGAAGAGAGAACTCATAAGGGTTATTATTTACATAGTAGGTATAGTCCGTTTCCACGCGATGAATTTTAGCGGGTTTAGCGAGCTGAATGGTGACTTCTTCGCAACCACCGAGCTTACGACTTCTCGCTGATTCAAGGCCATCAAACATATTGATCGGCCCAAATGGAGAAATCACCTGAGAGGCAGGACTATAGTGCTCGTTCGTGGCCTTAAGCATTTTCGCTCCTAAGGCAACACTGGCATTATTGAACTCATCCCCTTCATGAAGCGAAAGCCAGTTCTTTTTAATCTCCGCGTCCGTCACTTCGTACTTAATATTAAGTGGCTTTTTGGTCTGGGGAATCTTCTCTTCATACGAGCGCATCTGACCGTCAAAAGTCGCCTTCTCTTTTTCAGGAAGATCCGTATAAAGACCCAGACGTGTAAAACCTCCGTCCGGATATTGAGAAGCGCGGATTTGAGTCACGACACCAGTTTCTTTTGGAAGTTTAATTCTCACTTCTGAGTGACCTTCCATTTCCATCTTAGGCACGAGCTCAGTCCATTCTCCATCAACTAATCCTTCGATCTTCACCGCCGGAGCATGATTACCGAAATGATACTTCGTAGATAGAAGAACGTAGTTAATTTTGGCCGGTTTCTTTAACTCAAATGTTAAGGTATCGACACCCGCTTGATTGTGACGAACAGTTTCCCAACTATCCATCACCTTACCTTGTTTGCCGAAAAGTTCCGGATCAAACTTAGGAAGATGATCACTGAAGAGATTGTCCGCGCGAGCAAAAAGTTCATTCGAGACATCCACCACCGTTGAACCAACTCCCAAGTTGAAAGGAGCAAGTGGATCCATCGGACCTCTTTCGATAATTGGCTCTGGACGAGTCTTTTCAAAAGCATCGAACACAAGGTTTTTATAACCCATGTTCACAATCTGCTCTTGAGGGATTTTATCTGCAGTGAAAGTCGATTTAAACTTCGAGAAATCAATTCCCTGAAACTCGAGTACTTTCAAAATGTCCTGAGTGGCTTCAGCATTGAAGAGCACACCCTTAAGATCAGCATTGGCCAGTGCCACCACACCTTTGCCACGATCTGGACCAAAGTAGCAGTGTAAAAATATACAACGGAAGCCATCATTGGCCCCCTGGTGAATCATGAACTTGTTTGGGCCCGCCTCACCAATAAACACACCCAAACCCATCTTAACACCCATGAACTTCATGCATCCCTTGTCAGTACCATGAAGCATAAGTCGAGCAGTATCATGAGAAATAGGGCCCGAGCCGTTTAGGTTCCAGTAGGCCTCTTCCATATGTTCCAGAAATTTTGCCATAGCGGCCGCTGTTCCCATCGAACCAGCAGCAAAGGCCGGGAAAATCTTGCGAGTCCCTTCGATTTCTTCTCCGTTATCTTTATATCCGTGAGCGTAATCGACATTCGGAAGTGTTTCTTGTTGGAAAGAAAAGTCTTTCATTCCTAATTTATCTAAGAATGGACGAGTCAGATCAAAGATCGATTTTTTCTCCAGCGTCTCAATCAGATGCTCAAGAACTAAGAAACCTCCACCTGAGTATTGAAATTTCTCACCGGGAGTATTCACGACGCGAACTGGTTCATAACCGTATTCAGCGTTTCCTTTTAAGAATTCCGAAATCTTCGGCATCTTCCGATTGGCCGGAACTCCATTCACGTAATGAAGATTTAAAGCACAGTGACTCATGAGATGAGCAATTGTCACCGTTGGATCGAGATTCAAATCTGGAAGAAAATCTTTCACAGAGGAATTTAGGGCAATGCCTTTCTGCTTAAAGTATTCAATGGCGAAAACACTTCCTACGGTTTTACTTAAAGAGGCCATCTCAAACCAGGTAGAGGTCTTGGCACTTCCAAACACAATATTCTGATGCCCTTGACCTGTCATGATGGTCACTTGAGCATCTTTGATTCCGTGCTTTTTATAAGCATTCTCTAATCGAGAATAAAGATCATTCAGAGGATGCCCCTTCATACGCTTCTCAGTGATTTCCCAAAGAGCATAGCGAGCATTCTCAATTTCCTTCTCTTCAGGATTATTGATGCGCTCTTTGAGAAGAGCGAGGAGTTCCTTACCGGACTTGCCTTGGGCACTCACGAGAAACTTCATTCCAAATTTTGCCAGATACTGAGCCCCCAATTCACGCAGTTCCTGACGTATAGATTCATCTTCTGTCAGGACCTTTGATTGTTCAGAGCTTGCCATCTTATCCAGGGTCTTCTTGTTTTCTCCAATGTCACCGTGAAAGGAAGCGGCCTCTAAAATATCATTCTTAGTAAATGACTTCACCAGAGCTTCACACATCTTAGCGTCCGCTGTTGCAAGAGCGGCCTTTCCCGAGGCGAACTTCATTGATCCACAAATCTCAAAGAAGTAATTAAAGCGTTTGATATAAGAACTGATCTTAAACTTCTCCGGATCCATTTCAGTCACAAACTTCCATGGGTCCTGCGCACTTCGTACTGCCGGAATGGTGAAAGGCAGGAACAATTGAGTGGCAAATTCCACCGGTTCAGGGTCCGTCATGAGTTTAATCATGAGATTCATCGCCACCGGATACCACTTCTCGGTTCGCTCATCCCACTTCACTTGCACGATCTTTTTATCGTTAGATTTATCCTTGCGAATAAAATTTAACTCTTCATGAGCAATCTTCAAAAACTCTTCAAGTTTAAAGCGCCCATGACGAATCTCATGCCACACTTCCCAGCGCGAGCGCTCTGCAGTCGCCAAATCATCCATGACTCTTACCGGAGTATTAGCAACGAGGGCCGGTAGGGCCACGCAACCATTTCCAGATAACCAGTCAGTGATGTACTGAAGGGACTGGAAAACGTTATAGCGGATTTCATCCGGGTGATTATTGGCAATGAAAGTCGATTCTTTAAGATCGGCCACAATCAGTGAACGAGCATACATGGGATCATTTTTATCCAGACCCTTAATATCCGGCCCGTGAATAAAGTCGATGATCTCTTTGTGATACTTTTCATCCAGAAGTGACTTCACCAGAGTTTCAAGTTTTGATGAATTACCATTCTTATGGATCTTCCAGGCCTCCACAAAGGCAAGCCCCAGGCGCACGAAGTCCGGGTGAGCGACCCAAAAGCCTGAGAGATCACGCTTCATCTGGGTGATTACGTCACGGATATAACCTTTGATCGTCACTTGATAAGAAGGTGAACGAAGATCATTTGAAGTTGGTAGAATGCCATACATTCCACCAACTTTGATTCCGCCACGAGAGCCTACTGCTTCGGCAAGTAGATCGTGTGAGGCCTTAATGTATTTAATCACAATGTCCGGATCGGCCTTAACAGGGATGCGGTAATTTGAATCTTCTTTGAAGAGACGTGCGGTACTTGCGAGATAATCGTGCCAGCCAAGAGAAGCACCCACAAAGTATGGATACAACTCATCCATAATTTCATGAGCACGGAAAACCGCACGTGGGTTCTCTAGCACAATCATGAGACGAATGCTTCCTACTGCATAAGTTGGATAAGTCTTCTTCAAAAGCTTTTCCGCCGCTTCCAGCATAATTCGGATGTATCTCGCTTCTTCTTCGTTCTCAAGTTTTGGCACATAGAAGGCCAGGGCCTTTTCATTATGCCAATTACGGAAGAAGTGAAGAGCAAAATCATAAAGATGTAATGGGATCGGTTGATCTTTGTAAAATAGGAAGAAGCACGGAAGTGCTAGCCCTGGAAAACGTTTAATTGGTAAAGAAAGTTTTTCTTTCTCGAGTTCATACTTTTTACCATTTTCTTCAAGAGAAAGATTTCCATCTAAACACTTTGTAAGATTCACCCCCGCAGAAATTAAATCTTCACGTAGAGGAGTTTTAGAATCCTCATCATCCGCTCCCCACTTAGGGAGAGATTCGTGAGTGGCAAGAAGGTCACGTACGATCTCCGGCTCATCTTTAAGCTTTCGGTGATAGGCGTTCATGGCATTGATTGAAAGCTTCGCGGAATCAGGTGGTCCAAAAAGTGTTACATGTGGGCCACGTAAGAATTCAGGGATGTTCGCGATGGGTTTTCCACCGGGACGAGCATAGTTAGGAGTCTTAGGTCCAAAGACAATACGACCTTCGCCGTCTTCGAGTCCCAGAACCGTTTTATAATCATTTGATAGATAATCGCGCTTAAAGTCTCGATTGAAAGTTCCCATGGCCTTCACGCGTTCATCAATAAATTTACGATCGCGGTTACGGCGTTTAAGCACAAGATTCAACTCGTCCTTAACTGATTCATAGAGTTCGCATAAGAAGCGCAGAGACTCAGTGGATTCCAGTCCACCCGACTCTCCTACTTGCACTAAACCGTCCGTTCCCGGCACTGGTTTTGCGGCCCTTAGAAGATGGGCCTTAATCTCAGGAGAAATATAATCATCGTAATATGGAATTTCTGATTTCAAGTCATGTTCCTCGGTAAGTCGAATAGCCGTACGGGTTTAGAAGCATCGGTACGTGATATTTTCTTTCAGTATTCTTGATATTGAAGATGATGGGAGTATTCATGAAGAAGTGTTCTTCACCTTTAAAATAATCTTCCACCATGAATGTCAGGCGATAGACTCCTGCAACTTTCGGACAATCAAAAACAATTCTTCCGTCCGCATTGGTTTTATCCGAACCAATTTTCGTCCAAGAAGCACCTTCTTGCTTTTCCAAAGTCACGGCCACGCCTTTTGCCGCTACACCTTTTGTCGTATCTAAAATGTGAGTGCTAATCATAATTCCTCTTATTTAAACCTTAGTGCCAACGCAGGTACGCCCTTGTCAGTCACATCAATTTCCTGAGTTGTTGTCCCGAACACTTCATGCCAGGCCTCAATAGTATAGTGTCCTACGGGAAGTTTAGGCAGCGTAAATTCACCTTTGGCGTCAGTCACGTCATAGAACGAGTGATCCATGATCGCCACATAAGCTCCCATCCAAGGGTGAACCGAGCATTTTGCCTGTAAGAATATTTCTGGCTTGTTGAAGACTTTGGTCTCACGCTGATTCTTTTTCGGCATGGCCATATTAAATTTCTGATTCTCTTTAGTGACGGAACGAACGTTATGAAAGATCGGGTCTGAATTGATGAAAGTCACTTTCTGACCCACACGAGCGGCCGCCACGCGGGGATGATAGATGCATCCTCTTTGATCAAGTTCAACTGCTGAAGTCGGAACTGGTCCTGGATCTTTTCCTTCCTGTCCCTTAATCACACGGACAAGAACATTTTCCACTTTACCATTATTCACGATCACTTCATTGGAGTAGGCCACACCCTCGCCTGGTTGCTGACAACCGGCCGGAAGATTTAACTTCTTCCCATGCGGAGGAGTTCCATCAAACGTCACCACACCTTTCACATCGAAGGTCTTTAAACTTGAAGCGACTGAAGGTTTAACTTCCTCCACTTTAACTTCTACCGGCACCGCCATAGATTCTTCAGGCTCATTCACATGAGTATCAACCACCGTCATGGGAGTTCTTTCCGGTTGAGAGAACACAATCACACCCGCGATGAGTGCAATCCCCACCACTGCGGCCGTCATGGAACGTTTTGGTTTCTGAAGTCTCACCACAAAGTATTCACGAATACAGGCGCCGCCCGCACTGATGATAAGAAGGATTAGCCAGTTGTATTCATGTCCATAGGTATTCGGAAAGTGATTTGAGAGCATGACAAAAATCACAGGTAAAGTCAGATAAGTATTATGAGTCGAACGGTTTTTGGCGTTTTTCCCCCAGTCCTGATTCACAGGCTCACCTTTCTTTGAGGCCTCAACCATCAACACCTGTCGAGGGATAATGCGCATGAAGACGTTGGCGGTCATCCAGGTTCCCATCATCCCACCAATGTGAATGTAGGCCGCTCGACCACTTAGAGTGTGGCAAAGGAAATAAGACATTCCCACTAACCAAACCATGGTTAAGATATGACCTACGATGGGTTTTGAGCGAATGAATTGATTTTCCCAAACGCTATCGTAAAAGAACCACGAACCAAAAATCGTGAATAAGCTGATCCCCACTCCTTGCCAGTAAGTGATCTTTGAAACCATTTCATCTAACAGGAAAGTTCCATCTCCGGTATAGAAAATAAGCGCGATCAAAAACATCCCACTCATCCATGTCCAGTAAGATTCCCACTTAAACCAGTGAAGGCGTTCAGGAACTTTAGTTGGACCCATCAGGAGTTTTTCAACGTGATAGAAACCACCACCATGAACCATCCAGACTTCGCCAACATGTCCGGGATTTTTTGAATCAGGATTTCTCTCAAAACTTCGATCAAGCCACATGAAGAAAATAGAAGTTCCAATCCAGGTGACCGCAACAGTGATATGAAGCCAGCGAGCGAGTAACAAAATCCAATCGAACAAATCTTGATTCATGGTTTCCTCAGCTTGATCAAATAAGAGTGATATTTAATCAAATTTGGAAATAGAAAGCAAAAAACTTGAAGCCTCGTTTCAAATCTAAAGTTTGTACTGAGGTTGAATAGAATTTTAGAGCGAAAGATTTTGGAGAAATGTAGAAGGACGGGGTTACTCCATGACGCCCAATTAAGGGCGCCTTGCAAAAGGAGTTTCATGGAGGAAATAATCAGGGTCCTGATTTTGATATTTCTCATACTGCAATTAATTGTAGTATTGAGATTTAACTAATCAGTTTAGGGGATGTGCACTACCACATCCCCACCTATTTATTTTTTCATTCTAGAATTCTTTCAAATCGAAAGCAATGTCCAAAAGGTGCCAGGTTGAGGTGTCTTAACCGTTACGATTTACGTTGTTAAGATCTTCGAAAGCAACTTTTAAGCGCTTAACGAAGTTCTCTTCACCCTTACGAAGCCACACACGTGGATCGTAGTACTTCTTGTTAGGAGCTTCAGGTCCTTCTGGGTTCCCTAGTTGTCCTTGAAGATAAGCTTCCTTCTCTTTATAGAAGTTCTTAATGCCTTCCCACATCGCCCACTGCATATCTGTATCGATGTTCATCTTGATCACACCGTAATCAATCGCTTCACGAATTTCAGATTGAAGTGAACCTGAACCACCGTGGAATACGAAATTCACCGGTTTAACGGCCGTGCCGTATTTCTTCTGAACATACTCTTGAGAGTTATGAAGGATAATAGGAGAAAGTTTTACGTTACCTGGCTTATAAACTCCGTGAACGTTACCGAATGAAGCGGCAACAGAGAAGTTTGTGCCAATTTCACGAAGATGAGAATAAGCATACGCCACATCTTCTGGTTGAGTGTAAAGTTTTGAGCTGTCGATACCAGAGTTATCAACGCCATCTTCCTCTCCACCTGTCACACCAAGCTCGATTTCAATACCGGTTTCAATGGCATTCATGCGCTTAAAATATTTAGCAGAAATTTCTACGTTCTCTTCAAGTAACTCTTCAGAAAGATCCAACATGTGAGATGAGAAAAGAGGTTTTTTGTGGGTCTTGTAATAAGCTTCACCAGCATCAAGCATGCCGTCGATCCATGGAAGAAGTTTCTTCGCAGCATGGTCGGTGTGAACGATCACAGGCACGCCGTAAGCTTCTGCCATCATGTGAATATGATGAGCCCCAGAGATGGCACCAAGAGCAGCCGCTCTGTCGTTATCAAGTTTTAAACTTTTACCGGCGTAGAACTGGCCACCACCGTTTGAGAATTGGATGATCACTGGCGAGTTAACTGCTTTGGCAGTCTCAAGCACAGCATTTACAGAGTTCGTACCAACAACGTTAACAGCAGGGAGCGCGAATTTGTTTTCTTTGGCGTATTGGTAAAGATCCTGCAGGGCCTTTCCATAAACAATTCCTGGTTTAAATTTCATGATCGAATCCTTTGTTTAAGACTGAAAAATTGTATTAAAATCAGGATGTATTGAAAAGGAATCGCTTATGGCACAGACGCAATTAAACCTGGTTAACTACTTTAATCAACTCCTGACTCCTGGACTCTTTGAGGACTATGCTCCCAATGGTCTTCAGGTAGAGGGTAAAACCACTCTGAAACGTCTCGCTTTTGCGGTGTCTGCCACTCAAGACTCCATCCAGAAGGCCATTGCCTGGGGTGCTGACGGACTTGTGGTGCATCATGGAATATTTTGGAAACATCAAGGGGCCCGCACCATCACTGGTGGCTGGGGTGAGCGAGTTAAACTTTGTGTCAAAAATGATCTGAACCTTTTTGGTTATCATCTTCCTTTGGATGCTCATCCAGAAGTGGGGAATGCGGCCGCAGTTGCCAATGAACTTAAACTCGTAAGTCAGGCACCTTTCGCTCTTCATAAACGTCAGCCGCTGGGAATTAAGGGCGAGTTCACTACTCCTCTTTCGGCCTCAGAACTTAAAACTAAACTCGCTACCATTTTAAATCATCAGGTGATCCTCGCCTCTCCGGATGAGACCAAACAAGTTAAGACCATCGGTATCATCACCGGAGGTGCTAACAATGAATGGATCAAGTCTCTGGAGGACGGATTAGATGCCTATCTCACGGGAGAAATCTCTGAATACAATTGGCATGATTCGATCGAAGCCGGCATTCACTACTATGCTGGAGGCCATCACGCGACTGAGAGATTTGGAACCATCGCTCTCATGAATCGTGTGAAAAAAGACCTACCAGATTTAGAAGTGACTTTCTTTGATTCGGAAAATCCGGCGTGAGAAAAGACCTGCCTCTTATTCTCTTCTTCCTGGTTTTGGGTTACCTCATCTACGAAGGTAATGAGAATGGAAAAGGCGCCAGAAGTCTGATGGATCGGATTGTCGGGAAAGCAGTTAATCCTCCCTATGAGAGTGACTTCGCTCAAGGTCTCCCGGCCGAATATGCACCTGCAGATCCCCATCATTTTGCCAGTGAAGAAAAGCTCGCAAGTGATCTCAATTTCCGCAGGCAACGCATGCAGGAACAAATGCGAATTGAAGTAGAAGAATTCAAAAAGCTAAAAGACTTTGAAGGTGCTGACCTGGAAGAATTTCAGAATTTACTTCGTCATCATGAAGCGCAGATTGGTGAACTCAATCGCCTTCACCACAACTTGCGCGAACAGTATCGTCTCCGTAAAGAAGAAGATGCTGTTCGCAACAAAGATTTAAGATAGATTATTTTTTGATCAGGAAGTACTGCTCACCGAAGTCATTCAGATTGTAAGCAGTAAGTTCAGCGAGTGGGCCGTAACCGAAGTATAGATCACAACGAGCGTTACCACGAATGGCACCGCCAGTATCTTGAGAGATGAAGAAACGAGAGAATGGAACTTTTACCACCTGACCATTTTCATCCACGTGAGAGGCCTTCACTACCTTCACGAAATTGATCATCCCCATTGTTTTATAAATGCGGCTATCAATCGCCAAAGAGCGGTTTTCAGTCAGAGGAATATTATTAAGTCCAACTGGCTCCTGATCTGATTCTTTAAAATAAACGTAAGAAGGACACGATCCGAAAACTTCTTCTTCTTTCTCTGGATGCTCTTCAAGGAAACGACGTTGTCCAGGAATACCAGCGTCCCCTGGCTTCAAGTAACCTTGTGCCATCATGTAGTGGTAAACCATTTTGAATGGCTGAGAGTTTTTTCCGTCATAGCTTAGGTATTTAACTTCTTTGTTTCCGTTGGCATCGAAAACGTTAATACGTCCGCCGCCTTGAACGTGAAGAAGATATAAATCATAGAAAGACTCTTCTACCCAGAAGATCTCATAACCACGGCCGGCAAGAGCACCTTTATAATCGATTGCTACACGAGTGTAGTTATCATGAGGAGCATCTGGCTTACGGTAAATGGCGCGCTTAAATCTTTCAGTTGGAACACGAGATCCGTGAAGATCAGGTGAATAGTAAGAAGTGAATTTCGTTTGAGTACGGGCCTTAACAGTTCCGTTCTTTGTCTTCTTATTTACCACTGGAACGTAGATCGCAAATTGCGAGTTCATGGCGGCATTGAACTGATCCAAACAAGCAGTCGCTGGATTTGTTCTTTGACACTGAAGGGCCTTCTTGGCGAGATCGCGAAGAAGAATCAATGAATCTCTTAGAACTGTTTTTGGGTAAAGCTTTGAGCCGAATTTGATCTGACCTTTAAGGCCAATTCGGTCAAATGAAGCAAGCTGACGCTCGATCGCAAGATCTAAATTTTGAAATTGAAGATCATCTGAAAATGAAACAGACTGCTGTAAACGAACAGTCGGTGTTACTTCTTGGGCGAAGATGAGGCCTGAATAGAGGGCCACAAGTGCTAAAATTAACTTCACTAGAACCTACCAAAATTGATGTTATAAAGGTTAGGTTAGGATTTCCTGACTAACTCTGTCAAAACTTATTCTCTTACAAACGGCGACCCATGAAAAGAATCGGCGTCCCACGGAACGGTACTTCTGACTCAAAGTCAAAACCAAGCTTTTTATAAAAGCTTCGATTCTGCGAATCTGGGCCAGTCATGATGTGAAGTCCTGGAATTCTCATGATTTTAAGCTCCGCAACCAGAACTCTAACTAGCTGACTTCCAAGGCCCATCCCGCGGGACTCATGGTGGCAATTGATATGAAGATGGGCCGGGTAATCTTTAAAAAATGCTTCGAACGCTTTCAAATGAGGCTGGATTTTATCTAGCTCTGGGTCTGAACTTCGAGGTGCGGCAACCAAATAACCCAGAACCTTCTCCCCCGAAAATCCGATCCAAGCTAGCTCTGGATAATGATCTAAATAAAATCCGACGTACTTTTGAAAGAAGGCCTCTCGCTCACTCTCGTCTTTAAACTCTTTACGAGTCGAGCTTTCAAAGAAAATCTCTCTCACTTGAGTGAGGACTTCCGGACGATCCTGAACGCGCTTAAAAGGAACTACAGACGCTGGCATAGGTTCCATACCTGATACTTCGCTCGGAAAGGTGGATCGATGTGTTTAACGTCTTTGACCGCTTCAAAGCGATAGAGATGAATCCAATCCGGAAGATAGTCTTCAATCATCTTCATTAGCGGTAGATCAGGGTTCTTTTGCAGAAGTTGTTTCGTGGTGAAGTACCAATCAAAGAGCAATTCAAAATTCGCGGTATCGCGAACTTCTTCAAACTCTCCATGAAAAGTTTCCGGAAGGACTTTCTGGAAGGTCTTAGAACTTTGGGCCCAACGCGCGAGACGTCTGGCGGTATCGCTTCCCACGGAAAAATACTCTCTCCAGCTCTCAAATGGGATTTCTGTCCATTCTAAGGCAATAATCCAGGCCTCATGACGTTTAGGATCTGAGAGAACTTTTTTAACGTCAGGGAGCTTAGGTAAAACAGAGGCGTCCAAGGGAAGTCTCATATTGGGATGATGCTCTTTTTCTCTCAACATTCTCACGAGAAAACCCATCGGGTTCTGGGATTTCTGCATCTCAGTCCAAAGGTAGTTCGGGGTGAAGCCCTCTACTTTCATATGGTCCAAAACATTTTTAAGTTCGGGTGAGAATTGAAAATGATATTTTTCAGCAAATCGATGTGCGCGTAGAAAGCGCACAGGATCTTTCCCGAAATCCGGGCCCGCGAAATGAAGAACTTTCTCTCTTAGATGGCGGAGGCCCTCTAGAGGATCGAGGTGCTCAATCTCTTTCTTTGATTTAAAACGAAACCCCATAGCATTAATGGTGAAATCACGTCTTAGAACTGCTTCTTCGAATGGGAGCTTAAATAAGAACTCAGCGGTAAAATTACTGTGATGATTTTTATCTTCTTCGAAGTGCTCTTTACGGGGAGGAGAAAACTCCAACTGAAAGCCCTCTGCCTCAAGTCGAATGATCTCATAAGGCAGGAAAGTCACTTTCCCAAATCGGCCAAGGTCCTTCCCTAGTTGCTTCCATTGGTCCTTGTTAAAAGCGATGGTTTCGTGACTGAGTTCAACGTCCCAATCTTTACCTGGACTACCAAATAGAAAAAAGTCCCTGACCGCACCACCCACTAAGGTTGGAACATGGCCATGCAAATAGAGTTCGTCCAATAGTGCCGGAAAAAAAGAAGGGAGTTCTGATTCTAATTTTTTCTTATCGAAATTCACGAGAGATCCTCTTCCACCTATTATGGAAGTGGATCTCGCGGGAGTCAATTATAAGTCTTTTGCTGCTTCGTGAAGATACTTGTAAAGCTCTTTAATCTTGTAGCTTTGCGCTTCGTCAGCGTGGAACGCGAATGAAACTTTGTTACTGAAAATTTCGAACTCTTTACCCACTGTTTTAAGATTCGATTTCATGTTTGAGCGCTGAAGAACGTGAGTCGGAACCACCGCCACACCTAGTCCGCCATTCACGGCCTGAAGCATTTGTCCGAATGAGTTCACCACCAGTCGAGGCTTCACATTTCTTGGCATCACACCAAACTTCTCACGACACCAGCGATAGAAGTTCGGGTCATTGTTCTCATAGAAAATAATCGGGATATTCAGAATGTCTTTGAGTTCAGTCTTATTCGTGATGTTGAATTTTTCTGAGAACACGAGGGTTGTGTGTTCAGTATGAAGATCAAGTTTCTCAGCAAACGCTGGAACCAGATGTTCTGGCATGATCAAACAATCAATCTCATGCTGCTCGAATTTTTTAATAATTGTCTCTGGAAAATCCATCGATAGACGAACTTCCAATTCCGGATATTGAGAGAGAAATCCCAGCATACGACTTGAAAGCCAGGTCTTACCAAGACCATAAAGAGAACCTACGTGTAGTCTTCCCTTGATATCGTGATTATCCAGGTGAATTTGTTCGATTGTTTCTTCAATACGTTTGAAGTATTGTTTTGCTACCTTCGCAAGTCTCATCCCACTCTCAGTGAGATTCACTGATTTTCCCTGACGAGTAACAACCGAGAAGCCGACTTTACTTTCAAGGTTCTTCAGGGCCTGGGAAACCGCACTTTGAGTCACATTCAGTTCCTCAGCGGCCTTTGAGATATTTTCGTTTTGAGACAGGGCAATCAGCACCTGCAACATTGATGTTTCAATCATATTTTTATACCTTATATATAATATAAGTATAACTAATATGTTTTGCAACGTATTGTAAATAGGAAACTATTGCTGGGGTTAATTATTTTTAACACCCGTTCCCTTTTAGGACAGAAACACCTTTGAACCTTAGGGTTTTACGGTCATTTCAGGATGTAGTATTTCCCCCTCTTAAACTAATCGGAGGAAATTAATGAAGCTGATATTCGCTCTTTCACTTATTCTTGTTTGCCAATTTGCTTTCGCAAACCACCTTCCTGAAAAGCAAGGAGACTTAGTGATTCGTGCTATTAGGCAGTCACTAGAAACTAACGATCTTAAATGTGATCAGAATTCCGGCTACGAATTCAGAGCTTCTGGTTTACATTGGAAATTTATCTCTGAGCATGGACTAGTGTTCATTATTGAAGGTGAACAACCAGTGATTAAGCTCGTTGCAGAAGACGGAAGTACAGAGTTCTTATTGGACATCACAACTAACGAAGATTTCACAATCGTAACAAAAATCTCTGGTCAAGTTTCTAACATCTCTAAAAGTGTTAGAAATGTTGGAACCATTATTAATCCACGTTTTGAAGAGGTAACTCTTAGAACGGGAATTAATAAAGTTATTTGCCAATAATGAATTGGGCCGGAGTTATCTCCGGCCCCTCATAATCTGATCTGTGTAACGGAAATTCTGATCATCCACCCCACCCAGAACCAACATTTCATGCAGCACTAAGCGGTTGTAGTTAAGTCTGGCCCCCCGTCGGGCACGCATCCAATCCAGTTGTTGTTCCTGGTGACCCACATAAAGAAAAATCTGATTATTTTGATGATAACTGCGAACCACCTGGTTGCGCTCATTCATCAGGATCTGCTCCGTCACCTGAACGTTATCAAGCGTCAGGCGATTACGAATGAAGCCCACGAATCTTGGACCGAACATACTCTTCAAATCATTATCATAGGCGTTTAAAAGCTCCTGGGACGTTCTTACGAAGTCAAGACGGAACTCTTCTTCCTCTAGAGTTGTATATGCCGATACTCCCGCCACTGATTTATCCGATTTGCCCGAAGAATTGCTCTTCCCACAGGAAATCAGCGCCAGCAGCGTGAACATAAAAATAAATAGTTTCATAGTGTCCCTCCCAAATGTCTCGATGGGAGGTCTCTATGCAAATTTCTGACCGAATGGATCAATCGTAATTTCGGAGAGATTACACACCGCAAGGTGCGCTTTGGATGGATCAGGTTGGCACTAATCACTTTGTTCTCTCCGCTTCACGCTTCGAGACCCTTCGGGCTGCGCTGCAGACCGTCTCGCCCTTCCTTGGGCTCGTCGTCGCTGGAGAAAGTACTGTCGCTGGAGAAAGTACTGCCGCTGGAGAAAGTACCGCCGCTGGAGAAAGTACCGCCGCTGGAGAAAGTACCGCCGCTGGAGAAAGTACCGCCGCTGGAGAAAGTACCGCCGCTGGAGAAAGTACCGCCGCTGGAGAAAGTACCGCCGCTGGAGAAAGTACCGCCGCTGGAGAAAGTACCGCCGCTGGAGAAAGTACTGCCGCTGAAGTGAGCCTGAAAATAAAAAGGGCCAGCTTTCGCCGGCCCTAATTTGTTTAAATCTTTAAACGATGGCTTATTCAGCACGCTCGTTAAGCTTGTCTTTACGAGCAGCGATAACTTTATCCTGAACGTGTGAAGGACATTGCTCATACTTCGCGAATTCCATCGAGTAACCAGCTTTACCAGCTGTACCTGAACGAAGAACTGTCGCGTATCCGAACATTTCTGAAAGAGGAACGTGAGCGTTAATAACAGCGTCACCTGTATCAGTAGTTTCAGATCCAAGGATTACACCACGGCGAGAAGATAAGTCACCGATTACGAAACCTTGGTAGTCTTGTGGAGTTTCAACTTCAACCTTCATGATTGGCTCAAGAATGATTGGGTTAGCGTTCTTAATTGCATCTCTCATCGCCATACGAGCAGCGATACGGAATGCCATATCAGATGAATCCACGTCATGGTACTGACCGTCTTGTAGGAATGCATCTACGCCGATAACCGGGAATGCAGCAAGAGGACCTTTGTTCATAACGTCGCCGAAACCACGGTCACAAGAAGGGATGAATTCGTTAGGAATTACACCACCCTTAATTTCGTTGTTGAAGCGGTAAACTTGGTCTTCACGCTCTTTACGGTCGTCAGTAAGAGGCTTGATCTTACCAGCAACTTTTGCGAATTGACCCGAACCACCCGTTTGCTTCTTGTGTGTGTACTCAAGCTTAGCTTCGCCACGGATTGTTTCACGGTAGTTAACCTGTGGAGCACCGATTTCAACTTCAGCTTTATACTCACGCTTAAGACGCTCAACGTAGATTTCAAGGTGAAGCTCACCCATACCAGCGATACGTGTTTCACCAGATTCTTCATCTGTGAAAAGGTGGAACGTTGGATCTTCTTTAATGAAACGAGCAAGACCTTTAGACATACGAGCTTGCATTTCCTTATCTTTAGCTTTGATTGAAAGCTCGATAACAGGAATAGGTACGTGCATACCTTCACAAGAAAGATGCTCTAGGTTTCCGTCCTCATTTACGAAAGTATCACCCGAAGCACAGTCAACACCGATCATCGCGATGATATCACCAGCTGATGCAGAATCGATGTTTTCACGATCGTTAGAGTTCATACGAACGATACGACCAACACGTACGCGTTTCTTCGTACGAGTATTGATTAGAGTGTCACCCTTGTTAAGAGTACCTTGGTAAATACGAGTATAAGTCAACTGACCGAATTGTTCGTCAGTGATCTTGAACGCCATACATACTAGACCTTTATCGTACTCAGGAAGAAGTTCAACCTTCTCACCAGTCTTAGAGTCGATAGCTTTTGAGTGCTCAGCAGTTACCGGAGATGGTAAGTAACGAGCAACAGCGTTAAGAAGAAGTTGAACACCTTTGTTTTTGAAAGCTGAACCCATGAATACCGGAGTGAAAGCAAGTGTCTGAACACCTTTTTTCACAGCAGCGTGGATTTGCTCTTCAGAGATGTCTTTACCATCAAGGATGGCTTCCATCATGTTGTCATCGAAAGCTGAAACAACATCTAGCATTTCTTCACGAGCTTTTTGAGCTTGCTCAACTAGTTCAGAAGGGATTGCTTCTTCACGAACGATTTCACCGTTGTCGCCGTCGAAGTAGTAGGCCTTCATAGTGATAAGGTCTACAGAACCTTTGAAGTTCTCTTCTGCGCCGATAGGAATTTGCATAAGAACAGCGTTGTGACCAAGCTTCTCTTTAAGAGCTTTCACACCGTTGTAAGGGTTAGCACCCATACGGTCCATCTTGTTAAGGAAGGCCATACGAGGAACGCGGTAACGCTTCATCTGACGGTCTACAGTGATAGACTGAGATTGTACGCCTGCTACTGAACAAAGAACCAGGATCGCGCCGTCAAGAACGCGAAGTGAACGCTCTACTTCTACAGTAAAGTCCACGTGGCCCGGAGTATCGATCAAGTTGATCTTGATGTTTTTCTCATCGCCTTCAGCATACTTGATACCTTTCTTATCAATACCCATCCATTCAACAGTTGTAGCTGCTGATGTAATTGTAATACCTTTTTCACGCTCAAGCTCCATGTGGTCCATGGTTGCGCCGGCGCCGCCGCCTTTAACGTCTTCGATCTTGTGGATCTTAGAACAGTAGAAAAGGATGCGTTCTGATAGTGTTGTCTTACCAGAGTCAATGTGGGCAGAAATCCCAATGTTTCTAGTTTTAGACAGGTTCTTGTCGATACTCATCTGTACTCCAAATGTAGTTAGAGGGTCCTATATAAAAAAATTTTAGCCTGCATCATAATGAAGGCCCAGCTTATCGTCAATTGTTTTCGCCCACTTGAATCGCTTTTTGCTTATTGCCAAAATCTCTTTTTTCGACGAAATTTTGGGTATGACTGGTAAGAAAGACTTAGATAAATCAACCCTATACGAAGCTGTTAAATCCCTTGTTGAGACTCCGTCTCAACATATCCACTTGAATCAGCAAAAACTTTTCACCCTTTTCAGCGTTGCTTTTCAGTACATACTGTTCCGCTCAACCAAACACCCGGGCCATTATATCATACGTATCGAAGATTCCATGCTGGCCGAAAAATTAGCACGCAAAGCGAAAGATGAGACCACTCGTAAGTTCATGAATCGCCTACTTGTGCCTCGTCGTCTGGCCTACGGCAATTCAACTTTCCACTTGGATTATTTTCCACTGGCAACTTGGGGAGTCACTAAGGATCTACCGAAAGAGAAAATCCAGGGCGCGATCATTGTTAAAAATACTTCTCACAATCCACTGATTGATGAATCTGATTTCCGTCACGTGAATGAAGACGATCAAGCAGTTCAGCTTTTCGGAAAAAATTACTACCTCAGTACTCTGATGGATATTTCCCCTCGTACAATCATGATTGCTTTCGATGAAGAATTCGAAGGTCTTGATACGCTTCAGTTCGATTTCATCGAGGAGAAATCAGAAAGAATGGTTGATGGTGTGATGATTTCAGAAGACGTGCAGTTCGAAGATTAGACCTTCACGCCTTCCTTGTATTGAATCTCAGTCAAATGTCCATTGCGATCGAACTCTTTCCAAAGACCGTTCTTTAAATCGTCTTTGTACTTTCCTTGCGCCTTGATCTGACCATTGCTGTAGTAGAAGACCCAAACTCCGGCCTTGAATCCGTCGAGATAATCACCTTCAGCAAGAATTGATCCAGTGTCGTAGTTGTGTCTCCAAGAACCAATGCGTTTGTTTTTTGAGTAAACACCTTCGGCCGCGAGTACACCATTTTCGAACATGATTTTTCCCGGACCGTCTTTCCATTGTTTTGGATAGAACACATCCTGCGGAGGAAACTTCCAGTTGAAGCCGTTGATTTTCTCTTCCATTTGTAGCTTTCGCGTGGCCTTCAAGATGTAATACTTGGCCGCATCGACTTCCTGAGGAGTCAGTTCTTTGATGTAAGAGAGTTCATCTTTCAATCGAGACATGAGGCGTGGAATGATTGATTCCATTTCCATGATCTTGGATTCTTCTGAACCCCAGAGGCATTTAGCAAAAATAGTTAGTGTTTGTTCCTGCGCTGTCAGAACAGAGTCAATGTCATCACTCGGAAGCTCCATAAAATCTTTGAAGGTGCGGATGTTTTTCATCACGTAACTCATAAAGATCGGATCCTCTAAAACTCCGGCAGTAAAAATCTGCCCACGAGTTGTGGATCCAGTGGTTTCCATGTTGATGACGAATTCCTTGAATCCATCCAGTTGACGGCGTTTAATACGATCTAGCATTCCCATGGATCAAAATTATAAAGCGGCTTTTTTCAATGAAACAAAAAATTTCAAGTCTTTGTAACTAGCCGTAATTCCAGGGGTTTTGAAGAACCCTAATTAAGAAATTCTTTAAGAAGTTGGCGAAAGAAGTGAATTTGAAAAGAAAAATTCTCACCTGAATAGAAAAGGGGTCTGAAGACCCCTTCCCTTTTGCATGAAAAGAAATCCTATATTACATACCGCCGGTCGTGCCACCAGTCGTTCTTTCAATCACTGCACAGGCAATCGGTAAACTTTGAGCAGGAGTTAAATCATCAACTCCGGCCACTGTCCTTGGAAGAACCGTGTCGGCCGGAATTCCGTGAATCATAATCACCTGGCCCCCAAACTGAAGTGTTGTACCGGCCGGAAGTTTCACCACAGAATCATTTGGATCTGCATCAGTCGCAGTCAGATCAGTCACCATTTCTGCAAGTGAAGAATCTTCATCGTAGTTATAATTAGCTCCTGAGGGATATTCATTTCTTCCCTCTGCTTGCGAATCAATGTCACCATCTAGAGGAACCAGTATTTGGCCCGCCACTGCTTGGGCCTCGGCCGCATCCACAAATCCATCTCTATTGGTATCGGCCGCCGAGGTAGGACAGGCAGTACCAGTTGCGATGTATTGAATATGCTGACCTTCAGGAGCGCCAGTAATGGCCATATTGATTTGTACATCGTCACCATTAACATTGATATCGGCCGTACCACCAATGTCAGAAGCAACACTGTTAACTGGTGAAAAAGTTCCCTGATATGTTCCCTGGACTTGTTCATCCTGTTGTTGCTGAGGAGTGCTGCTTGAATCATCGTCATCACTTCCACAACCAACCAGCGCCACGCCCATGACCGAAACAAGAAGGAGTGGGGCCATCTTTTTTGTGAGAATCTTTTTCATAAGTCCTCCATAAAAGAGTTAACTTCTTCACGTGATCATTCACCTGACCATAAGCAACCGTAAATGAAGTGGAACTTGAGAACGTTGGACTGAAAGGCCCTTGATGACCGACTTAGTTCTTTTTAACTCTCTCAATCGTTTGGTGAAAGAGGGTTTTGATTTTTGAAAGCTCTTCATCAGAAAGATGAAAACCGAATGAAAGACGAAGGCCGTTCTTGGCCACCTCTTTCTTACCTAATTGAAGTAGCACCAAGCTGTCCTTGGCCGCACCCGAACTACAGGCAGAGCCGGCGCTAATCATAAGGCCATTTAGATCGAATAGGGCCAGCGCAATATCCGAGGTGAGTCGATTCAAGTAAAAGTAGATGGTGTTTGCGTTACGACGTGGCCCCTTTAAGACCCCGCCAATTCCTCTTAATTCGCCTTCTATGAAGTTTTCCAGCTCTTCACGCTTTTTGGTATTGGCCTTCACATCAAACGCTTTTAAATCGTTTAAAGCGAGAGCGATGCTTTTCACGCCTTGCGGGTTCTCAGTGCCAGAGCGAAGTCCCTGCTGCTGGCCACCACCGAGGACAAGAGCGCTGAATGGAAGATCCTTCTTGAAGAATGAGAAACCAATGCCTTTAAAAGCACCGAACTTATGGGCCGAAAAGCTCCACACGTCACCTACTGAGAGATTCTGCCACTCTGGGATTTTACCGGGGGCCTGAACACAGTCGACGTGGATATAAAGATCAGGAATGTTCTTGAATGGAAGAAGCTCTTCCAAAGGAGAAACGAATCCCGTTTCATTGTGTACCCATAAGTGATGATACAGAACGACGAGATCAGGATTGTTATCTTTTTTATCTTTAATAATTTCTAAATTCTTCGTGTGATTGTAGGTCAGGTCATCATTGTGCACGAGTTCCAAAAACTTCACGTGCGGACCCCAATAACGCTCACTCAAATTCGCCACGGCCGGATGATCGATGCGTGAATAGCACACCAAAAGCTCTCCACCCTTAAGACGGGCCAATTCTGAAAATGAGTATGTGAAAGTCAGAAACGCTTCTGTGGCGCCTGAATGAAAGAACAACTTCGTGTCTTTTTCAGATTTACCGAAGGCCTGATAAATGGCCGTGCGACCTTCGTTGATGAGCTTGCGAGATGCTTTGCCGGAACTGTGCTGGCTGGCAGGATTTGCGAAAAGTACATCGCCACTTTTCATCCAATCAATGACTGAATGAGAAAGTGGCGATGTAGCATTATAATCGAGGTATAGACGTTCGAGATTCACTCGTTAGGAAAAAACCAATATTACTGGTTCATTTCTCCAACATTTGAGCGAATTGCAGATGCGTTGTTTGTATTCGCAGCTGTTTCTCCGAACGCTCCGGCACCCTTACGAGAAAGGTCACCAAGAGTTGTAGTAGCTAGGTAATCTTGCATGATTGTACCTAGGTTTTCAAAGTATGACTTAGTCAGGTTGAACTCTTTAGTATCAACAACAGCGTTGATTTCGTTACCTGATTCGTCTTTAAGAATTTCGATACCAGAAGATGGTACGCCAAGAATGTCACGAGCTGGGTTGATGTTCTCACCAACACAGTCAAGAACGTCCTTAACTGAGATTTCGTCCATAGCACGAGATAGCACGTAACCGCCACCTGGACCACGAACTGATTTAACTACTTTACCTGTACGAAGCTTTCTGAAAAGCTGCTCAAGATAGTGTAGAGAGATTGATTGTCTTGTAGAGATTTCTTGAAGTCTTACTGGGTTTCCATTTGAGTGGAAAGTAAGGTCAAGCATAGCTCGAACTGCGTAACGTCCTTTAGATGTAAGTCTCATTGTCTTCCTCCATAAATCCAAAAAAGTTGGTAAATTTTTTATCGGGTTCCCAAACCATCCTTGTCACCCGAGAGAAACTTCATCTGGATGCCGCTCATAACAATCCAGACTAAATATCTCCTAAATAGTATGACCTTTTCTTTTTTCCCACGTCAACTTTTAAATCTGAAACAATTCTGTATTTTCCGTAGGGGCATTTGCGAGTGCAAAAAACGACCATGATATCGGCAGATTAACTCACTCCGAAGGGAGCGCTGGTGTTAATTTGTCTCCGGGCAAAATGTTCCGACTGAGTTACTCAGTCATCGTGAAGTGAGTACAAAAAGAAGTTTCTAGAAGGGCCTTCCGGGGACTCCGATGGACCTGGTTGGATGGTGATTTCTAGCAAGTATGGGGTGAAGCTCTCTGGTAATTCTCTCACCAAACGTCGGGCAAATTTCATCCCCCACTCAACAAAGAAGTACTGCTTATCTTCGAGATAAACAGGTATCTCTAATTGAAGAATTTCCTCGTTCTTTTCAATCCGATAAAGATCGGCATGAAGAAAAGTTTTACATTCAGACAGGATTGAATAGGTCGGGCTCATCACTTCAGTCTCGCCAATGAAAGACTGAGTGAACGTAGTTTTGCCAGCACCTAAGTCCCCTTCCAGGATGATCATGGCCGGGGTCTTAGCGAGGTCTTTTAATTCATACACAATATAAGACAGATCTGACTTATAAACTTTTTTCCATTCGCGGATGAGCTTCTTATTCATGGGTCTAATTAATCCTTCAGTAGTTCATCCAGCGCTTTGAATGCCTCAGGGAACGCTTCAATTAAGTTCGTGGCAGTCATAGGACGAACACCGAGTTTTTCGGCCGCAAATTGTCCAGACCAGGTATGAATCAAGACGCCCAATAGGATCGTGCGATTCAGGTTCTCATAAATATTATACAGTGAATCGCGGCGTTTCAAGTTTGCTTCCTGACCGATAAGACCACCTAGGATGCCAGCAAGTACGTCACCCACTCCACCTGTGGCCATGCCATCGTTTGGTGAGAAGTTGAAATAAGTCTTACCATTCGGGAACGCCAGATATGTACAAGGCCCCTTCAGAATGATTGAACAGTTGATACGCTCAATTGTCTCTTTCAGGTGAAGGTATGGTTCTTTTTGAACTTCCTCAACCGGAATACCAGTAAAGCGCGAGAACTCACCAAAGTGCGGAGTAAGAAGTGTCGGAGCATTTCTCATCTTGAACACTTCAGCATCGTCTTTAATATTAAGGACGTTAATCGCATCTGCATCGAGAACCACTGGACCTGAGAAGTTATTTAAAATCTCAAGCACCAGAGCACGAGCGCGAAGCGAACGAGCAAGGCCCGGTCCAATCACGATTGAGTCATACTTATTTAAGTCTTTAAGAAGTTTTGGCCACTTCGCCTGATCATTCGGAACATAACCCGTCATCACTTCTGGAATAAGACGTGAAATGAATTCCTGATACTGGGGTTCCCACGTAGAAGCAGTCACGAGACCTGCTCCCACTTTAAGGGCCGCAGTTGAAGACATCACGAGAGCACCAGTTAGGCCGTGAGATCCACCGATCACCAGCGTGTGACCGAAGAGTTTTTTATCACCGAACTTGTTACGGGCCGGAGGAAGATCATTTTTTAGATCTTTATCGATCAGAAACTTATCACCGTTCTCTTCAATGATCTGAAGCGGAAGACCTGAAGGAATCACCTGAACTTCACCCACGTGACGAGCACCTTCGGCCTGATAATAACCAAGCTTAGGAAGCCCCACTGCAAGTGTTAGGTCGGCCATAATGGCATTACCTTGAATTTGCCCTGAATCACCCTCGACTCCCGTTGGAATATCAAGAGCGATCGTATAGGCCTTCTCTGAATTGATGAAATGAATCACGTCATACAGGAAGTTTGAAAGCGGAAGTCGAACTCCGGTTCCAAAAATTGCATCTACAATAATTTTTGGGGAACTGTTTTGTTCGAAGTAGGCCTCAAGAGCACCGATGTCATCGATGTGAGCAGTGCGAACACCATATGATTTTGCAATTTTTAACTGATCTTTTACTTCTTGTGAGCAATCTTTTTCTTCAAAGAGAAGGAAGGCGCGGGGTTCAAGTCCCATGCTTGAAAGGTGACGAGCGATCGCAAGACCCGTTCCACCATTGAATCCCTTACCAATCAGAAAGATCAGCTCTCCGTAGTGAATCTCTTCACCGAGTTTTTCTACAATCGCCTTCGCCCCCAAGAGCGAAACGTTTTCTATAATGAGTTTTTCCGGGAAGTGGTACTTCGTCTGCGCGATTTTTTCCAGTTCCTTCATTTCAGCTTGGGTAACAATTCTCATAATTAACCTTCTAAAGGGTATTTATTAATTAATGTAAGCATCTCTTTAATCACGTGGCCCAGACCGATGAAAACTGATTCAGCAATGATCCAGTGGCCAATGTTGTATTCTTCAAATTGCTTTTCCTCAAGAAGAGGAACAAGCGATTCAAATGTCAGACCATGGCCCGCATGGTAGCCCCAGCCTTCACGTTTCATGATCGTCGCACCTTCACGGTAACGAACCAGATGTGAAGTCACGTCTTTCTTATTCAGAAAATCTTTGGCGTAGTCACCAGTATGAATTTCAACCGCATCGGCCTTGATGGATAAGCAGCGCTTAAGCGTCACTTCATCGGCCTCAACGAAGAGAGAAATTTTTGTATCAGGAGAGAGGGCCTTAATATCTTCGCAGGCCTTCTTCACGCGCTCATAGTTCTTCTGATCAATCACATCCAGGCCACCTTCCGTCGTGCGCTCTTCACGCTTCTCAGGAACGAGACAGACCCATTCAGGTTTTTGCTTGATCGCAATCTTCACCATCTCATCTGAGGCGCCCATTTCTAAATTAAGGGGCCTCCCCATCTTGCGGCACATATCATGAACTGTCGGAACATCGTGATCTTGAATATGACGACGATCTTCACGAAGGTGAATCGTGATCTGATGAGCACCTGTAGCAAGCGACACTTCAGCTGCGCGCATGACTTCAGGATAGTATTCCCCACGTTGCTGGCGAAGGGTCGCCACGTGATCGATATTTACACCTAGACGAGCGTATTTCATTTTAACCCAGGGCCTTCTTCACTGTCTCAGCAAGCTCAGTGCAAAGTGTGTTCACAAGTTTGTTATCTTTTCCTTCAACCATCACACGAGCAAGGGCCTCAGTTCCAGAGTAACGAAGAAGGATGCGACCTTCTTTACCAAGTTTTGCTTCAGCGTGATCCATTGCCTTTTTGATTTCTGGCACTTCTTCGAAAGGAACACGTTTAGCAACGTGAACGTTTTGCATCACTTGTGGGAACATTTCAATTTTTGTAAGGTCCGCGAGATCCATGTCGTAGAAACGAATGCTCTCGATCACTTTTAGAGCGGCAAGAATACCGTCGCCAGTGGTTGAATATTTTTTGAAAACCAAGTGACCTGAAGGCTCACCACCGAAAAGTGCTCCTGATTGTCTCATGCGCTCAACGATGTAGCGGTCGCCCACCTGTGTACGAGTGAATGTAAGACCCTGCTGCTGAAGAAAGTATTCAACACCAAAGTTACTCATCACAGTCCCTACCACTTCATTGGCCGGGCCGATTTCATTGTTATCTTTTAGGAATTTTCCACAAAGACCAATGAGCTTATCTCCGTGAACCACTGTCCCGTTACCATCAACGATCGTCAGACGATCACCATCTCCATCCAGACATACACCAAGGTCAGCGCGGTATTTTTTAACCGCATCTGCGCAAGCTTCTGGGTGAAGAGCACCAACGTTTAAGTTGATGTTTGTTCCATTGGGCGTATTACCGATGGCGATCACTTCAGCACCAAGCTCTTCGAAAACCATTGGAGCAAGCTTGTAACCAGCACCGTTGGCCGCATCAACGACGATACGAAGGCCTTCAAGCGTGTACTGAGGAGAAAGAGCGGCTTTCGTGTTCACAATATAGCGGCCAATCACTTCATCTAAGCGTTTAGCGTTACCAAGTTGATCACCGACTTTCACCGGAATGCTTGATGGATCAAGAACCATTCTTTCAAGTTCTAGTTCAATCTCGTCCGGAAGCTTGTGGCCCGTGCGATCAAAGATTTTAATTCCGTTGTCCTCAAATGAGTTGTGAGAAGCAGAGATCATGACCCCCGCATCAGCACGCATACTTTGAGTGACAAATGCCACACCTGGAGTTGGAAGCGGACCTGTAAGGATCGCTTTACCACCCTGTGAACACACACCAGCAGAGAAGGCCTGCTCAAGCATGTAACAAGAAAGTCTGGTATCTTTACCAATAATGATCAGCGGTTTTTTAGAAAAGTTTTTTTGAAAGTAACTAGTAACTGCGCGGCCCAGAACAAACGCCACTTCACCAGTCATGGGATAAACGTTGGCCTTGCCACGAATACCATCTGTACCGAATAACTTACGACCTGACATAATGACTCACTTTAAGAATGAAATAACTGATTTAACTATACCATCTTATTGTATATTCACAATAATGGTCTTGGGAGAGATTTCGAGCAAATGAATGCTCGGAGGAAGCACGACTTTCAGAGGTACTTCAAGGCGGCCTCTGGCATCGTCCGGGATATCGGCCCACACTTGAATAGTGGACGAGACATTTGATCGGTTTTTAATAATCTTGTCTGGGACCAGCAGTTTCACCGACGCAGTTTTGACACTCGAATTGATTTTACGCGAGTGCGAAAGGAACTTAATCGGCAGGTCCTTCAGAGTGAAATTGGCACTTGCTGCCTTGAGCTGATAAGAGAACTTGATGTCGTAACCAGAGGTCAGGGTCAAGCGCTCATCCGGAAGAGCGACCTCAACCGGCACTTGATTGAGCCCTGTGAGTGATTCTAACTCAACGGGTTTTATTGGGATTTCTTTGAGCTTAGTAATGAGCGAGCGAGGTCCATAGACCTCCACTTCCGCCGGTTCTAGCACCGTATTAGAGAGAGAAAGTTTTTCCGGTAGGTGGCCCGCGAACTGAAGTTTCAATGGCACAATCTTACTCGCCTTCTTCTCAAGCTTAATTGGTAGGCGACGCGGTAATACACGTTCAACCACCATACCAAATGGAAGATTCAGCTGGGCCGGATTGATGTCCACAGTAAAGTTTAACTGCTTACGAGCGTTCGCACGATTGAGATCAATCACGAGACGATCTTCACGTTCCGCAACAGTACGTACGAAAGCACGGGGCCCCTCGATCATAAACGTCACTTCATGCTGAGGCTTGGCCGCAAACATCATGTCCACTGGAAGGATATATTCCAGGGTCACGGTTTTCTCAAATTTCACTTTCTCTGAGTTTAGAACGTAAACCCAGAGGAAAAGTGAAAGGAAGATCGAGATGAACTTCAATGAATGTTTCTTCATTCGGTTGCGCATCTTCATGGAGTAATTCTCCCCACGGACTCAACCGGTCCAACTCGATCGATTTCTAATAAGAATTTGCGCAGGTATTTTCTTAATAGATCTTCGTTCTCCATGTAATGGAAAACGCCGTTATAACAAATATTGATTCTTCCTGTTTCTTCTGAAACTGTTACCACTACTGCATCTGAAATTTCAGTAATACCAAGGGCCGCGCGGTGACGGGTACCAAAGTGACGATCGATTTCTACGTTCTTTGAAAGCGGAAGGAAACATCCCGCTGCTTGGATCACACCGTTGTAGATGATGATGGCACCATCATGAAGTGGTGAGTTCGTCTGGAAGATAGAATAGATAATATCAGAGTGAATTCTTGAATCTAAACGTGTACCAGATGATGAATAGTTCAATAGACCGTGGTTCTTTTCAAACACAATCAGCGCACCAGTTCTCTCTCGAGAGAGGGCCGAACATGCAGCGACCACTTCTTCAATCTGCTGATCGAATTTCGAACGACCATTGCGGCCAATAATTTTTGTGCTTGAAATTGAAACCAGCGCACTTCTGATTTGATCCTGGAAAAGAACAATCAAAATAATGAACAGGTAATCGAAGAAGTTTTGAAGAATCCACGAGAGAGAATACAATTCGTAGAATTGACTCACCCACCAAAGCATCGCAAGTGCCACGATACCAAAAAGCATTTGGTACGCGCGAGTTCCTTGAACGATCAGGAGGAAACGGTACATGATAATAGCTACAGCTGCTATATCTAGCAGGTCGATGACCCTAAAATTGGCAAGGAGAATGCCCAGCTGCTGCAAAAGTACCTCGTGTTATTTACGAGGCTTATCGGAATTTGTGAATGAAATTTGAGGGAGATAAAGGTCCCGAAGAAAATAAATTTCTCCGGGACAAGAATGGAATTAAGCTGCTTCTTTTTCGTCTTCAACCAGAACTGGTTTCGGAGCTGGTGCCTTGCCAGGATTATTGAGACCCTCAATAATTTCATCTGACATAAGCATTTTCTTACGAAGGGCCTCACGGGAAATACCCATGGCCGTGGCCGCTTTCGATTTATTGCCTTTATGGCGCTTGATTTCCGCAAGAATCATCTCACGTTCAACCAGGGCCACTCGGTCTTTAAGCGGAATCGCTGGATCGTCGGCATGTGGAATGTTTTCCAGAAGACAGTTTGCCGTCTTCGACACGTCGATGATTGGAGACGATTTACTTCCAAGGTCCGTGATCACATGGGCCTTTGGATTATAAAGAACCGCTTTCTCAACTGCTTTTTCTAGCTCTGACACGTTACCTGGCCAGGCGTAATTTACCAGCTGGTCTTTCACCACATCTGAGAAATCTTTCAGAAGAAGACCCTGCTTTCGACATTCTTTACGAAGGCAAAAGCTAAGAATATCTTCAATGTCCTGAGGACGCTTACGAAGAGGATCAATGTTCACTTCAGACGAGCACATATAGTGATAAAGTTCAGGGTTAAAAGCCCCCTCTTCTTCAATCAGCTGCTTTAAGTTTTTGCTGGTCGTGAACATCGGACGCACGTCCAGAGAAATATGTGAGCCCGGGATGCGACGATCTTTCAGCACCTGCATAAGTTGCATCTGCATATGAACCGGCATGAATGAAATCTCATCGAATACAATTGATCCACCCACACACTCTTCAAGTTTACTTTTTGAATCTCCTGAACCAAAAATTTCCTTATTAAGAGTTGCTTCGTCCACACCCTTACATGAAATCACCATGTACGGAGCAAGACCACGCTTACCTTCGTTATGTACGATGCGAGCAAAAAGTTTTTTACCTACGCCTGTCTCACCTGAAATCAGCAAAGGAGAATCGATGTCTTTTAGACGAACGATTGCCTTTCTTACTTCAGAAGTTTGCTGAGAGCGACCAATCCACGCCCACTCACGATCATACGGAGTTGAGAAGCGACGGATAAGTGACTTTTCAGACACCGGGCTATAATGGTGGAACACTGAAGAAAGAATGAGGGCAAGAACCTTCATTGTTTTTTCATCTTCCACAGTGAAACGATCTTCGTTACGCTTGTTCAGGACTTCGATCACACCAATGATTTTATCTTCACGGTTAGTGATTGGAGAACAGATGATGGAACGAGTATCAAAACCCGTCACTTTGTCCATCTCCTCTGAGAAACGAACTTTATCTGTTTGCGTATCAATGTTCAGCGACACACCTGTCGTAAATACTGACCCCGCGATCCCCTTACGGTAATCGAATTTCAGAAGTTCTTTATCAATTCCTAGCGCAGCAACTGCTTCTAGTTCATTCGTTTCAGTGTTAATCAGGAAAATCGAAGCGCGTTGACCATTCAGGATACGCACGATCTCTTCCAGCATACTCTCCACGAACTTTTCTTTATTACCAAATTGCGTAATGTCTTTGAAAAGTGAAAGAAGGAGCGAGAACATCTCAAAGCCTTCTTTCTCAGAAGCATAATGCTGAGTAAGAGCAAGCTGCACGAGAGAATCTTTAAGGCGCTCAGGTGGCAGACTTTGAATATACTGCTCAATGAATCGCTTCATATTGCCATAATCTTCAGTGTCTAATTCAGCTCCATAATTCATGGCCTCTGCATCAGGTGAAGCAACATTTCTGAATGCTCTTACGACTGAAGCACCAAAGTCAAAACGAAGTCTTTTAAATTGAAGTGAACAACGAAGAGTGGCACCCACAGGAAGTGGAAAAGACGTCGTGAAACCAAGTCCGGTCATACTCACGTCCATGAGTTTGATCTTCTCTACAAACTCAAAGCGCCCCTGATCATTTTCATATTCCACCAGAAATTGCACATCATCACGTGACTCAACTGGCACGCGGAAAGACTGGTAGTATTTAAATTCTGAAAAACTGGTCAGCATGGAAGCTCCCTTTCAAATAAACCTAGCTTTTGGGCTTATCGGTTAAAGGGCGCTTAACTTTAGGGTTCCTGACACAAAAACTTGGCACTACAGGAACTTAGCTTTCTTTACTGACTAAAAACGTCCCTTTTTACTTTCGCTGGCGAAAGTAACTTTTTTTTAACAGTTGACACATCCGTATCTTTTCCGTATTTTGTTTTACATGAAACTAAACCACGTTGCAAATAAAATTTTATTGGCTGATACAAAAAAATTAGCAGATGCTGAAAGAGAGGCCCTGGTTAAACTCCTCCATCATTTGAAAGAGATAGATAAGAGGAAGCTTTTTTGTGACCTGAAGTATCCGTCACTCTTCACTTATTGCGTTCAAGAATTAGGATATTCCGAAGGTGCCGCCCACAGACGAATCGTAGCGGCCCGTGCTTTGGCAGAGATACCTGAGATTGAGAAGAAAATTGAAGACGGACGATTGAGTCTCACGAATATTTCACTCGTGAATCAATTTATTGAAGATCCAATTAAAAGACGTGAAGTCTTTAAAGAAATTGAAAATTTAACGAAGAATGAATGCGAACAAAAATTATTCGAAATAACAGGCAAAGAAGAAAAACCAAAAGATAAAAAGAAGCGCATTTCCAAAGATAAAATCCCAGTCGCGTTTGTTCTATCAGATGAAACTATGGCCGTTGTGGATCAGCTCAAAAATCTTCTTGCTAAAGAAATGGAGATGGATGAATTAATTCAGTTCATGGCCAAAAAGACCATTGAATCAGTAGAAAAAACTAAGTTTAAACAAACAGATACGAAGAAATCACTTTCGCCAGCGAAAGTAGGACGGGCCATTCCCGCCTCGATTAAACGAGCAGTATATGCGAGAGATAAGAAATGCACCAACTGTGGAACAACTTACAATCTGAACTACGACCATATTCTTCCCTATTCAATGGGAGGGCCAAGCTCGGTGGAGAATTTGCGGCTCTTATGCTCGCAATGTAATCAAAGAGCGAGAATTAAATCTTGTTTAAACTCTCCAAAAGGAGCTTTATCACATTCTGATTTGAGACCTTTTCTAGCTGCTGAATACCTGGAACCGTATTGAGTTCAAGGATGGAGAGTCTTCCGTCCTCGTGGATAAAAAGATCAATGGCGCCATAATGAGCACCCGAGGCCTGAATTAGGCTATTGATAATTGCCTGATGTTCGGCCGGAAATTCGACCACTGTGGCAGCACCTTCGCGCTGAAAGTTCGCCACGATGCCGGACTTGGCCGTGCGTTCGAATACGATGGGGCTTTGGCCTTTAAGGAAGAAGTAACGAAGCTCGCGGGCATCGCGAACTAGTGGTTGAATGAGGTAATCCTCATCCACGCCTTTCTTTTTCTTCCACCAAGACTTGAACTCATCCCAAGTCAGGGCCTCGATACCCCAACCACCCTGGCCCACATGTGGTTTCACTACCACTTTGGGATAGAGCCTAAAGAAGCGTTCAATATTAATCAGATCTCCACCCTTGATCGACATCCAAGGTAAGGCAGGAATATCTTTCTCATCAAACCAATCAAACTGAGTGGGCTTTGAACGGAACCGTTTTAAAACATCGTGGGGATTAACGACCTTATTAGTTGGAAGGCCTTTGATAAACATCAAATCAAGATCGTTTCCGTAGATTCCCGTCGTGCGTACTAAATAGAAATCTGCTTCCGGTAAAAGATAATCACTCCATGGATCGAAGAGCTCAACTTGACCGACTTCTTCCGTCAGTCTCTTAACAAAATAGGTTTCCTTATTTTTTGCAATTACACAGAGCTTATTTTTCACTAAAATGATCCCATGTTTAAATCTCTCTTTATTTACCTCATGACCCTATCCTTTGCCTATGCCCAAACAACGGCCGAAGGAATGAAACCTGAAACAAAAACAGAACCGGAAAAGCCGGAAGCTCCAGTTACTTATCCCTTGAATGCCGAAGTTCAAAACTTCTGCAAAGACCTGGATAAAAAATTCTCTGAATATAAATGGGGTGAGGTTCACTGCGGATATTTTCAATGGATCAATGTACGTAAATCAAAGGCCGGCACTCCCCTTATCTGGACCACATTTGGGGAAGAGAACACAGCTTCTGCGGCCAATACCACACTTGTTCTTTGTGGCGTTCATGGTGATGAAATCACACCTGTGAAATTTTGCTGGGACCTCATGCGTGAGCTTAAATCGAACCACACATTCACTGATAAGTTAGTGGTAGTTGCTCCTCTGGTTTCTCCTGACTCATTCTTCAAAGCAAAACCTACTCGCACTAACGCTGCTGGAGTGGATGTAAACCGAAACTTTCCGACTGCAGATTGGAACAAAGACGCTTTGAAACGTTGGAAAGAGAATTACAAAAGAGACAAGCGTAAGTATCCAGGTCCAAGGGCCGCGTCTGAGCAGGAAACAATCTTCCAGATGAATCTTATTAAGCGCTATAAGCCAAACAAGATCATTACAGTTCATGCACCTCTGACGATCCTCGATTACGATGGTCCGTCACTAAAAGGCAGCGAAGGCCAATCGGCCAAGCAACTTTTGGAACAGATGTCCCAAAAGTCTCAAGGCTATAAGATTTCAAATTATCCGATTTTTCCTGGAAGCTTAGGAAACTGGGCCGGGAAGGAAAATCGCATCCCGACCTACACTTTGGAACTGCCGAATACAGTTCCGACTGAGACTGATCGCTTCTGGCAACTCTTTGGAGATGCCGTGCTCTTTGCAATCGAGCACAAGATGAAGCCACCTATCGATTAAGCGTTTGCTTTTGGTGGCTCTGGAAGTTTCTTCACAACCAATGCTGGCACAATGATCAGAACCGCACCAATGAGGTACGCGTGAACCGATCCAAATTTCCAATACACGAGTGAAGCATAGATTGGGCCAATCACTCGTCCTAAAGAACCGAGTGAACGGAAAATACCAAGACTTTGTCCCTGCATGTTCTGTGGCGTATAGAACGACACTAAGCTTGTGAGACACGGGATAATCATCGCCGAACCAAGGGCCAGGAAGAAAAGACCCGCATAAAGCATCCACGCCGCTTGAGCGTAAGCAAGAAGGATTAGACCTGGAACAATGGCAATAAGACCATTGAAGCTCATCTTTCTCTCGCCCACTTGGTGAGCTTTACGACGAACATATCCGCCTTGAACCATACCAATCACAAAACCGATGAAGATGAACATATAAGCGTTATCCATCGACGTGTAACCCAGACGCTCAACTGCAAGGAACGTCAGCGTAAACTCCATACCAGAGAAAGCTGTGATGAAGAGGAAGTAAGCAAAATTCGTTAAGTTCACACCCGGAAACGGAAGTGGCTTCATAAGCTTAATTGGATTGATACTTCTCTCAAGATGTCTCTTAGAGCCTTCCTTTAAAGTTTCCGGGAAAGATTTCAGAATCGTGAAGAAGTTAATAAAGCTCAGACCCGCTGCCAGAGTAGCTGCTGCCGAGAATGGGTTCACACCAAATGCTTCCCACTCAGGGTGATGAAGAATTGGGTTATAAAGAGAAAGAATACCACCCAATGCCGGACCAAAAACAAATCCTAGAGCGAAAGCAATACCAATTGCTGCCATCCCTTTAGAGCGGTTTTTCTCGTCTGTCACATCACTTACAACCGCAGAAGCAATCGACATGTTCCCTGACATGAGTCCGCCCACGATACGAGCAACGATCAACAACGTGAATGAGCCCGAAAAAATCCACAACACATAACTCAGGAACAATCCGAAGACTGAAATCAGAAGTACCGGACGACGGCCAATTCTATCTGAGATCGAGCCCCACATAGGTGCTGCCACAAATTGAAGTAATGAATAAAGAGCACCAAGAAGACCACCAAAAAGAACAATCGTGCTCATCTGAGGTGTGCCATCTGCAGTCACTGATATAGACTGAATATTAGAGATAAGATTCATCATTCCTGAAAGGAAGAAGTTGTCCTTATCCACTTCAAGATAATACTTCGCCATGGCCGGGAACATTGGGAAGATAATTGAGAATCCTACCAGATCCATGAACATAGTAAGGAACATGAGTTTTAAAATTTTCTTCGAGCTATCAGGTAGTTTCGAAGGAGCTTCTTTTGCTTGTTCAGTGATCACTGCTTTATACCTTTCTTTTACATCGATTTTATAAAATAATTCGCTACGCTCTTTTGAAGAGCCATTGGCATATACGTTGATAAAGTGAGCGTAGTCATTGATCCATTCTGGATCAGCATTTAAGCAAGGAATGTGAACCAGAGTTCCGCCGGCATCTTTGACTTCATGAGCGAGCTCAGTTCCGATCTCATCTGTTGTTTCTAAACAGTCCACCACGAAACTTGGGCAATACACCCCGATCTTCTTAGAACCGTTTTCAACTTTTTTCACCACTGTGGCATCAGTGTAAGGCCCAAGCCACACTTCTGAACCAAAGCGCGACTGGAAAGTCATCGAAATAGGAATCGGAGACTGTAACTGATTTTTAATCAGTTCGAATGTCTCTAAACAGTGAAGAAGATAAATATCTTTTTTATCCAGAACACGACGAAGCGGAATACCGTGAAACGAAATCACAAGTTCCTGCATATCAGGATTGACCTGTAGAGACTCACGAATCTTTCTCACCGAGTGATCAATGAAAGCTTTTGAAGTGTGATAAGAATTCACAATCGTGAAAGTCGGAAGGTTCACACGCTTTTTAAAGTCTCCGCCTAAAGCATCCACTACCGAAGCAATGGTACTCTCCGCATACTGAGGGAACTGTGGCAGCACTAAAACTTTCTGTGCACGCTCATGAATATCTTCTTTTTCCCACTCATCGATGACATCCGAGGCCCTAGGGCTTGCCAGAAGAAAGGCATGGTTAATTTCAAGATTTTCGTCCAGTTTCGGACGCAAAGAATCCGCCACTTTTATCGTGTTCGTGATCAGCGGGAAGCCCTCTGCCGTATGAATGCGGGCATAAGCTTCGGCCGAACGACGAGGCCTAAAAGGGAGAATAAAAAGATTTAATATGATTTTCCAAACAAGAGGATGGGCGTCCACTACTCTAGGATCAGCTAGAAATTCGCGTAGAAATTCACGGACATCCGAGACTTTCGTACTCTTAGGAGAACCCAATTGACCAAGGATCACTTTGATTTTTTCTGCCATATGCTTCTTTGTGTTGAAAGAGTCCTCCCTTTTTGTCATAAATCATGCTAAATGACTAGAATCAAAAGTATTAACAGGGGTTAGACAATGGCCAAAAATGCGAAATCAGAAGGTCGTAAATCAAAAGAAATGGGTTCAGTGAGCCTTTTAGGGAACACAAAGACCAATTACCCTGAGACCTATGCCCCGGAAGTCCTGGAAAAGTTCCCTAATAAGCACCCAGATAACGACGCCTGGACAACTTTTGTTTGTACTGAGTTTACCTCTCTATGTCCGATGACTGGCCAGCCAGACTTCGCCAAAATTTTTATTAACTATATTGCCGATAAAGATATGGTGGAATCTAAGTCTCTTAAGATCTACCTCTTCAGCTTCAGAAACCATGGTGACTTCCATGAGGACTGTGTGCAGAAGATCTGTAAGGACCTCTTTAAGCTGATGAAGCCTAAATACATCGAGGTTCAAGGGGACTTCACTCCACGTGGAGGAATTGCGATTTTCCCATATGCTTCGATGAGTAATGGATCAAAGAAGTACGAAGCTATGAAAGATGCTCGAATGGCAAATTATTCTCCAGGCAAATACGGAATGGACCTGGCCCGACTTTATTAATAAAATATTAGGATCAAGGAAGTATTTATGATGGGTTTAGGAATGGGCGAATTAGTAGTTATCCTCTTAATCGTGGTGCTATTTTTCGGCGGTAAGAAGCTACCTCAATTGGGTTCATCACTTGGTGAATCGATTAAGAATTTCAAGAAAGGCATGAAGGAAGACGACACTGATAAGAAGTCGTAGTTCTCGCTATTCTTTCACACAAGTAGCTGTTCCATCCGCATTTATCGATTGGATAAAAAAACCGGCCGAGCAGCTATAAGTAAACGCCTGACAGGCCTGAGTTCCATCTGCATTAATCCCACGACTATACTGCCCCGGTGGACATGTTTGATTCGACAGAGCGAGATTCTCCATTCTACGACAAGTTCCCGCAGTACAGATATCCGATCCACTTACATTATTTCCGGCAACCACATGACCTCTCGAAGTCAAACCAACTGTGGTTAGTTCTCCTGTCATGACATCGCCATTTTTGAATACAAACTGATCTTCTTCTGCCTGACAGTTAGTGATAGGGCCTGTTTGAGAACTCGCATACACTTTCAAAGGAACAGCAAAAGAAGCATCTTTCACGGCCGCCTTCGATCTTAATTTCCTAATTGAGACCACCAAATCAACCACTCTCGCTCCGTTACCCAAGGACTGATTTTTATCAACGGTTCTCATTCCCGTAATTTCAACCAGGTCATGAGCGTACTTTTTCCCCGCCTCATAAATGGCCTGGTTAGAACTATTTTTGACAGACGGAATAACGCTACCTACAGAGGCACCCGTGAAAGTAAGAGCACAGGCCGACTTGTCATACAATAAACTTGAGATTGTCCTCTTAAGCTCCAAAACTTCAAACTTCGTCTCGAAAGTCGAACGACTTTGATTCTGTTGTTCAGATAGATTCATGATCACAACCGCACCAGCACCAAGAGCACCGGCGAACATTAAAAATTGAACGAGAGAAAAACCTTTCTTATTCATTAGGGCCCCAAACTTCCGCAAACAACTGCGCCACTTGATGTAATGGCCTGAATGGCCTGATTTGCACCACATGAAAATTGTAAATCCACACAATCTAATGTTCCATCAGCTCTTACACCTCGAGAAATTTGATTGGCACCACAGAGCTGATTATTCAGAGCAAGTTCTGAGATGGCACGACAAACTGAACCAGTACAAAATCTTGCTGCTAGAACGTTTAATGTTGCGACAACACCAGTAGTTGAAACAAGACTTGGAGTTGTTAAAGGTCCGGTCATTTCATCACCAGACTTAAGAACAAACTTATCACTATTCACACGGCAGCTTGTAACCAATCCTGCCGGATTAAGATTCACCTTCAAAGGAACAAGAATAGGTGCATAGTGATTACGGTCTTTCTCTTTAGACTTTTTGAAATCAACAGAGAGAACCACATTGGGAGTTCCATCAGGATTTGGATCTCCGAGAATGAGTCTCATGCTTTGGACTTTTACATTGGAAGTTCCGTTCTTCGCCAGATCAAAAACCGTCTTTCCTCCATTGGGAAATGCGTTTTTAATTTCAGTGACGGGATCTCCAATTCTCTTACCTGAGAATGTGTTACTACAGGCCTTTTCTTCAAAAAGAAATGTCGTGACGAGCCTTCTCATTTCAAGAGTTTCAAATCGCGCATCATTAGAAACCTGATTTTGATGAAATTGAGAGCTAAGGTTCATGGACAAAACTAAGAGTCCGCCCATACCTGCGACCACCACCATGAGTTCAACTAATGAAAAACCATGTTTGTTATTTTTCATCTTCACTGCCAGGCACCTTTAAAGCAAAGTTTTGTAATCGTAACTGTAGGGCCCTGGCATTTTTCCATACAACGATAATAGGCTCCACTTCCATCACCTAGCGCAAGGAACCCATTGGACTTACACTTGTACCCCCAGCCGTTTCCCCTCTCATCATACTTGCCCCATTTACACTCACCAGGAGTGCTTTGAGAACAAGATCCCGTCTGTCCATGGTCCCTGCCCGGAACCGTACAAGTTTGTCCACTCTGGGTGAAGGCCATCGCCGGACATCCCGGAGGAATAAGATCCACACAAGTGACCGCTCCATTAGCTGCAATGGCACGAATCGCTTGTCCCGTAGGACAAGAATAAGTGATGGTTCTACAGCGAGGAGTTCCCTGCACGCCATCGAGATACTGATTCGGTGGGCAGCCCTGATTTGATAACACGAAGTCATTCATGTTTTTACAGTTGGCACCAGCACTTGTGCAGATCGCCTGACCCTGAATTGCACCAGAAGCAGTCACATCATTTGTAACGTTCAATTGAGTCGTCGTCAGAGCTCCCGTCATCACATCCCCTGCTCGTTGAACAAACTGATCATCGTAAGACAAACAATCAACGATGGGCCCGGCCGCACTACTTGCCGTCACTTTAAGAGGAATCGCTATAGCGAGGCCTGATCTATTAGTGATCGCTTTGGCCTTTTGAAAAGTAACAAGGAGATCAACCTGACGAGTGGTCGCCGTCAGTGGTCTGTTCTTATCAATCGTTCGGAGAGAACTAATAATTAAATTATTCGAGCCATACTTCTGGCCCTTAACGAAGATAGATTCATTGGCCGGATTTTTTAGCGCATTTACTTCTGCACCAATGGCCGATCCACCCAAGGTATTCGTACATGCGACCTTATCGTAGAAAAGATTCGTGATGATTTGTTTTAGTTCCTGACTCGAAAACTTGGCCTCAACATTGGCCTGGTTCTTCGCTTGTTGATTGGTTAAATTCATCAAACCTAGAGCGACAACACCGATACCGGCAGCACCTAAGAGAACTTCCACAAATGAAAGTCCACGTTCGTTTCTAAAAAATTTCATATAGTAATTTTACTCGGATAAGTGCTGGTACCTAAGCTGCCATTCAATATCTACACTGCAAAATTGATTCAAAAAAAATTGGAGCATACGAGTATATCACTTTGTCTTTATCGCCGAATTCCAACGGCAAAGCCGCTATTGCCTGCAGTGATGTCGGTCCAGTTTGTTCCTGAAGCAAGTTGCACTGGCGAAGTTTGGTTAACTCCAAATCCAGGCAGATTTCCCGCGGCATATCCCCATCCCCACAGTGTTCCATCACTCTTAATCCCATAAGAAGTAGAATCATGGATTGAAATTTTTTTCCATGAACCTGCAATTTGAGTTGGCGATGTTTTCTGGGTGACAGTTCCGTCGCCTAATTGACCTGAGCCATTTAAACCCCACATCCAGAGCGTGCCATCAGTTTTTATCGCCGCTGAAACCTGGCTTCCGAGCTCAACTGATTCCACATCCGTTAGAGCCGTTAATTGAATCGGCGAAGATTTTCCTGAAGTAGTGGTGTCACCCAACTGTCCATTCCCATTTGCTCCCCATACCCAGAGAGTTCCATCGGTTTTAATCGCAACAGTGTGAGAGTTCCCGCAAGCGACTTTTGACCAGTCAGTCAGAGCACCGACTTGAACCGGTGAAAGCATGGTAGTGGTATTCCCAATTCCAAGCTGACCGCTGGAATTTTGTCCCCAGGCCCAAAGAGTTCCATCATTTTTTATGGCCATGGAAAAAGAACCGCCAGCAGCAGCTTTGGCCCAAGTATTGAGAGATGATATTTGAGTCGGTGAGGTAAAACTTTTTCCAAGCTGATAACTTTCATTAAATCCCCAGCCATGCAAGGTTCCGTCTGATTTAATCGCCGATGCGAATAAATAACCTCTGGCGATCTTGGTCCACGTGCCAGGAACTTGTACCGGGGAAGATCTATTGGTTTGAGTTCCGTCACCTAATTGTCCACCATTGTTTGAACCCCATGTCCAAAGAGATCCATCGGACTTAAGTCCAGAAGAAGAATAATAACCGGTAGCAATCGCCGACCAAGTAGTATCGGCGCCAATCTGGACGGGGGAACTGGTATAACCAGATGTAGTTGAGGCAATGGATCCCATAGAATTGCCGGCCCATCCCCAGAGTGTACCGTTAGTTTTAATTCCTAAAACATGATATTGCCCTGAACTTAGCTGAGACCAGTCGGAAGTATGGGTTGCTTGTGCTGGAGAAAAATAGTGAAAACCAATTTGACCTGTATCGTTTAATCCAAATCCCCAGAGAGTTCCGTTGGTTTTGATGGCAAGTGTGCGAGCTCCGCCGGCATCTAATTCAGACCAATCAGTATCTGAGCCCACTTGAGTTGGAGTTGAAACATTGGTGAAATTTCCAATTCCCAATTGCCCGGATTGATTATTTCCCCATGACCAAAGTGTCCCATTAGTTTTAAGGGCGCTGGTGTGATTTAGCCCCACTGCCACAGTTTTCCAATTGGTATCACTTCCCACGATCATGGGAGAACTATAGTTCGCACCATTTCCAAGACCAGTAATTCCCCAAATGCCGTAGCCCCAGGCCCAGAGTGTATTATCGTTTTTGATTCCAAATGAAGTTGAAGAGCCAGCATAAACACTAGACCAGTTAGAGTCAGTCCCCAATTGGGTCAGAGAGCTTTTGTTAGCGGTAGTAGCGTCACCCAATTGTCCGAAGGTATTTGCACCACAAACCCAAACTGTTCCATCAGATTTTCGAGCAAGAGTATAATTGGCCCCGCCCGCAATTTGTGTCCAGGAAAATCCCGCCCCAATTTGGGCCAGAGAAGATCTTCCCGCGTTGAAGGCGCCATCACCAAGTTGACCTTCATTATTTCTTCCGACGGTCCACAAGGTATTATCTGACTTAATCAACACAGCGTGATTGTCACCAAGTCCGGCCTCAATCCATGTATCAGAACCCACTTGAACCGGAGAGGATCTATTGTTTGTATCTCCAAGACCTAATTGGCCCGAGGTATTTTGTCCCCATGCCCAGAGTGTGCCATCAGTCTTAATCGCCATGCTGAGAAGATGACCGGTATAAACTTTTGACCAATTGGTAAGTGCACCGATTTGAATCGGTGAGTATCTTGTGCTGGCACTCGCATTACCAAGCACCCCACTTGAACCAGATCCCCACCCCCACAAGGTTCCATTACCTTTCACAGCAATAGTGTGACTTGTACCTGTAGAAATTTTGGCCCAGTCAGAATCAAGACCAACCCGATTGGGAGAATAATAAAACTTCCCAATCTGGTTATAATTATTATTTCCAAAGAACCACAGCGATCCATCATTCTTAATTCCAAAACTAAAATTGGAAGTAGACCCTGTCTCGGCCTTTATCCAATTAGTATCAGAACCAATTTGAACAGGTGAAGATTTTGCAACTGCTGTTCCGTCCCCTGTCTGACCTTCATCATTCTGTCCCCATCCCCACAAGGTTCCGTCAGTCTTAACCGCTAAGGAGTGACCATATCCCGCATATACCCTGGCCCAATTAGTTCCAGAACCAATTTGAATGGGAGAATTCACATTGGCGATGGCATTATTACCAACTTGCCCATAGGGATTCCATCCCCATGCCCAGAGTGTGCCGTCAGTCTTAACCGCAAGAGAGTGACCATTACCAGCTGAAACGGAGGCCCAATTGGTGAGAGAACCAATTTGAACAGGACTAAAATTTTGACTGATATTTCCTAATCCTAAATGACCGCTGTCATTTTTCCCCCATCCCCAGAGAGAGCCATCAACTTTAATCGCAAGTACATGCGCACTTCCATTCGCAATCTCTTTCCAGTTATTGGCAGAGGTCATTTGGGTAGGAGTAAAAAAATGAATGCCTAATTCACTGTTAGCGTTATTGCCCCAACCCCACAACGTACCATCGGATTTTACTCCTAATGAATGTGTGTTGTTGGCCGCAACCATCGTCCAAGTATTATCAGAACCAATTTGAGTTGGAACTGATGTACTTGCAGCAGTGCCTGTTCCAACACGTCCGTTAGCATTATCTCCCCAACCCCAAATCGTCCCGTCCGTTTTAAGAACTACAGTATGCATGTGTCCGGATGCGGCCTGGACCCAATCGGTAGAGCTACCAAGTTTAGTCACGGGCTGCACGCCTCCAGTGACACCAAGGCCTAATTGATAAAAACTATTTGTCCCCCACACGAACATTCCGTAGAGATTGGTATTTTGAGTTTTCCAAAATCCGATCATCGAACGAAAAGCAAAAGCATCTTCAAAGGGATTAAGCACAGAAGTAGCAATGGCGGCTTTGCCAGCATTTGAAATGAGTTTTAAGAAGTCGCGACGGCTCTGAGTCATTACAATCCAAGACATCCGTATTTTTACAGATGCACCTAGATTAATAATAACTTAAATACTCGTACCTGCAACAAGATGGAGCATTTTTCTATAGGTAAACATAAGGCAAGAAAGGCCAACGTGAGGATATTCTTCATCCCCGCCTCTTCCTGTCTGGTTAAAATTTCTCTAGAACCTTCAAAACTACCGGCTCATTCTCATTTAACTCTTCAATCGTCTCAAACACTTTCAAAACAACTTGATCATAAGAAGCAGTTTTGCCTTTTTGTTTTAAGAGCTGAAGGATGTAGCGGCTTGCGCGGTCGATAAGCTTATTGTTACTTGGTCTAACCCAAGTCATTACGTTCCCTTCATAACGGTCAAGAAGACCCATTATGAGTGTAGAATGAGCATTCAGAAGCATCTTCACCATGAGGTGATTAAAGAGCGGGTCTTCGCCCCATTCAAAATAGGCCTCTTCATTCTGACACTTCATCAACACGCGGCCATCATCATAGGTCACACTGAATTCCGCAGTCGGAATGCTTTTTGAACGATTGGCCAAACCGATTTTAGAGATATCAAATCCAAACACACGATCGGTCCCAATGCGTCCATCTAACTCACTCCACTCAAGTGGTCTTGGAGATCTCCAAAGAAGCTCACTCCAGGCATGACCTGAAGTCTGGGCCTCTGGAATGAAGAGATAACAAAGTCCATGAGGAGCATCGTGATCGAGGAGGTTCTCAAAAGCACGAAGAGAGAATGTTGGTGATCTTTCCGTTGTATCAGTCAGGATACTGATTGCAAGGAATGGATCAGTCACGTAGTTAAGATATTTTTTATCTTGGTAAAGCTTTGCTTCAATCGTTGTAAGTGGTGCCATCGCTTCATAGCGAGTCAGACAGAGACGGTGAAGAAGGTCTTTATAGAAAACTTCAAAGTCAGTTTTATCTTTATGCTTATAAAGTAGACCAACGCCGATCGCTAGCATCAAAACAGTCGATGCCTGCATGCGAGTTGAACCAGAAATGGCCATTGGCCCAACGGTCAGATTAATTTTTTTAATGTTTTTATTCTCAATTACTTCACGTGAACGATGAATCGGCATGAGAACATCATCAGGATTACAATATAAAAAATATGGCTTTCTATTGGAGTAAGCAGCGGCCTTCTGGGCGGCCCCAATCACAAATGGAGTCTCTCCACCTTCAGTACTTGCAAGAAGAAGATCGTTCGGGCCAAAGCCCAGATCCATGAGTTGTCGTTCACCGTAGTCAGTTCTATCTTCAAAACTCTCAACTGATTTAATGAGAGCAAAATCTCCACCGGCCATAAACGAGAAGACCTGATTGGCCCCATCAAACTTTTGGCGATAAAGTGTCTCTAAAACAAGTGACAATCTTCCTGTGGCACCACAGCCGCACATGAAAATTTTGTTGCCCTTATCCAGGGTGTCCCGAATGTCCTGGGCAAGTTCCCACAGAGCATCGGTCTTGGTGCCCATAATTTTAAGAGCATCATGATCGACTTCTTCCAAAATTTTAAGAGCGGCGGCCACATCTTTTTTTACAAGCTGTGAAAGCTCTGTTGTTTTCGGATGAAAACTTTCAGTCACTAAATGACCAAGTTGAAACTGCGGTGCAATTTCTAAAAATGCGCGGGCTTTTTCTGCGGGTGACATGTTGAACCTTAAACAGGAGACAAAGTTAATTGCAGATAATTCTAAGAACATTCAATCGCCTTTGGAAGCAATTTGGAACCAATTGCGCAGCAAATCATTGATTGTTTCTTTTTTTCCTGGGAACAGTATCTATTTCCGAGCACGAATAAAATTTCATAGGCTTAAAAGACTTACCTGATTGTTGTTATCAGCCAACTTGTTTTTAAGAAATCCCTAACGTAGTCTTTCACATCATTAAAATAATTCTGAGGTTAAAGTGAGACGATTATTTTCTTACATTGCTTTACTAGGCTTTGCACTCAATGCTTGGTCCTATAACGAGCGAGGCAACTCTGGGTTCACAATCATTTGCGAAAATCCTGAAGAGAATAAATTCTACGATGCCTACGAGGCAGAACATCGTTATTACCTAACCCCTGTTTACCCAAAGTTTAAAGGAGATTCTTGTCTTACGGACGGGCAGTGCTTAGATTCCGCCATTATCATTGCCAGGGAATTTCTAGAGCGACTTCCGGAAGGTGAGCTAAAAGAGCATGCACTTTTGAGACTGAAAGATTTTGTTCTTGAAGTTAATATCAAAAACAATATTGAAATTCTTCCCGTAAATGACATCGGAATCGGGTTTATTCCAAGAAAATGCACGCTCCGCCAGACGATAGTGCAAAGAGTTCCCATTTTTGTTGAAGACTTCCGATACATAATTGCAAACGACTACTGGAAACTTCTATCAACCAGACAAAAAGCGGTAGGAATCGTCCATGAAATCCTATATGGCTATTATGCCGTTCTAAAAATTCAACCAGAGTCTTCCGAAAAAGTCAGATACCTGAATGCCCTAGTGATATCTGGCAAAATTAAAAATTTTACTGAACAAAGATATCTCAAAACGATTCAGCAAGTTTATTCGAAAAATGAAAACTGAGGACAATCTTTCTTTCTTACTTAACAATATTTTAGAAGCTAGAAAGAAAAAAAACACAAACTATTCACTAAGAGCTTTTGCTCGCGACCTCAAAATTTCGTCAGGTCGCTTGAGCGATATTTTAAATGATAAGTATCTTCCAGGGCCGTCTATTTCAAATCGAATCATTGAGTCCCTGAATTTAAATGAAAAGGAACGAGAAGAATTTCATCAAATCCTGGAAAGATGCCACGAAAAATTTAAACTTTTAGGAGAGGCAAAACTCTTAAAAGAAGAAGAATATTCACTCATTGCAGACTGGCATCACTTTGCGATCTTAAATTTGATGGAAACCTCTGACTATAAAGATGCTCCTGAGTGGATCGCCCAAAGACTTGGGCTTTCAGAGGAAACAGTGGAACAGTCACTGGATATTCTTGAAAGCATTAACTTGGTAGAGTTTAAAAAGGGAAAGCGATACCCTACTCACAAGAATCTCACGACCACTCATGAAGTACCTTCTGAAATTATCCGGGAAGGACATCGTCAAATCATCTTGCAGTCATTGAATTCACTTAAAGAGCACTCCACTGACATTCGTGACATCACATCTGTAAGTGTGTCTGTAAATATGGCGAATCTTCCAAAAGTAAAGGAACTGGCCCGTGACTTCAGAAGAAAGGCGGCCCTCCTCTTAGAGGAAGGAGAGCGGACCGAGGTCTACAATATTTCTATCCAGATCGTGCCAGTAACAAAGCTCAACTAAAAATTAAAGGAACAGTTCCTCCACCAACAGGTCCTACTTCATTCGGACCCCTCTCTAATTGTGAAGACATGAATCCAAGAACAACTTGTCCATCAAGATTTACTGAATCATCGTTTAGTTTTCTTAAAAAGGACAACATTACTAGCTGGTCGGCAACTTCTATACTTACGTAGGAAACTAAAAAGGAGTGCGACCAAAACCTTTTAAAAAAGCTACTTCGCTTTTTGTATCAGTAGCTTTTCGATTCGCTCAAGACGGGCCTTAATTTCTGCATTTTCTTGCTTGAGCTTTTGGTTTTCAGCCTTGATCACTTCTATTTCCTCACGATCGGCCTTGGAATCAATACTGCGATTAATTCCTTTCACCGCCTCAATGAGTGGTGCCACCAAATGATCATAGGCAACTGACTTCATTCCTGTCTTGGGATCAGTAATCACAACTTCCGGATAAATTTTCTCTACTTCTTGAGCAATCACACCCACCTGGTGTTTATCTCCGAATTTTGCTTTATCCTTGTAATCATACTCCACCCCTTGAAGCATCAGAATCTTATCAAGAGCATTGTCTAATGGACGGATATTCTCTTTTAGACGTCTATCTGATGAAGCAGTACAACCAGCACTGGTACAAACTTGAGTTCCGGCAATACGAAGGCGAGTGGTCGAATTGATATCACCCGCTACATCCAGTTTATATGTCGGCGAGGAATCGCCAATTCCCATATTACCAACTCGATCAACACGGACGTACTCAGTAGTGTAATTTGAAACGGAAAGAATTGCGCGGTTACTAGTCAACGCGGCACCAGCGCGGGCCTGCAGATTTATGGCAGGAGCCGTTCCGGAATCAACTCCTGAAACGTCTCCAATCATTCCCACAGATCCAATGGTACTATTGGTAAGTCCGTACATCACAGGACTGATAGTTCCATCAGCTCCAGTATTATTATTGATTGCCATGTATCCGGATGCATCCGAGACACTAAAGCGGGCCATGACTTCGCCTGCACTGGCTGCTGCCTCTTTCACCACTTGAAATTTTGCAGTCGGAGCAGTTATCCCAATCCCCACATTCCCACCCTGATCAATGGTCATTCTCGGAGTATTGGTGTTCGTTCCATTTGGGATAGTCGAAAACATCAGATTTGCACCCGAGGCAGAAGCCGTATGATTTTCTGTCGCATAAGAATACACAGTCGCACCCTGTGCCCCGGTATGGTTCCGAAAAGTTAATAATCCCATTGTGTCCCCGCTCTGAACATAAGTTGGGGCAGAGGATGTTCCACGGCTTCTACGAAGAATGAAATGAGGCGAATAGTTTGTTTCTGATGAAGTTCTAGATTCGATAACATTATAAGATTCAGTTGACTCAGATTTTATATCTCCTACCACATGTAATCTTTCTTCAGGACTGTTTGTTCCAATACCAACATTTCCTTCTGAGCTGATTGTTAATCGGGCAACTGGTGTGCTAGTGCCATTCGCAACTGTGGTGAATTGTAGATTCGTTCCAAAAGCACTGGCAGTGTAATTCTCAGCAGCCACGGCGGTAATTGAAGCAGTTGAATTGGAAGTATAGGCACCGCCAGATGTCCAACCTCTAAACTGAATCCCGCCAAGATTTTCGCCAGTAAGGATTTGACTTTCGCTACCAGGATCTCCGTTTGCACGCCTTAATACCATTCTGGACTGATCATCAAAAGAATCGAAAGCGGAAAGAACATTTGTTGAAGACTGGCCATTCCAATCTTTAGAAACATGAACTGGAGTAAGAGGAGAGGTCGTTCCAACACCAACATTACCTGTTGAACTGATGGAGAGCTCTCCGTCATTGATGCTCGTCGGTTTACCGGCAATTCCTAATTCAAATGAAACTCCGGTTTCATCATAAACTCTTCCCGAAGCAGAGATAGCTCCTCGCACATCCAGGGTCTGAAGCGGACTGGAAGTTCCAATCCCTACTTTCCCGGCGTTGTAATAAACATCCAAAACGTTTTTACTCCACACTCCTGAATTATCAAAAGCTGCATCATTGGCAATAATCTGCCCTTCTAATTTACCAAGGGCTTCAATCAAAGTGTCCGTTGCTGCCAGCGGAAGTGCACTTCCCACTCCATATCCACTTAACAGAGCATTTCTTACTCGAGAGTCTAAGAAATAAAGATTGCTTCCTTCTGGCACGACCGTTGTATTAAGCGTTTGCCAGGATTTATCTCCCCGCCAGTATTGGGCCGTAGTCCCGGCCGAGATTGTTGGTTCTTTACCTGCCAAAGCGGCAGTAAGCCCCGCCACTTTTGCTTCAGGAATTACTCCGTCACTTAAATTTAGATTTGAGTATGTGATGGTTGAACTCGCGATATCAGAACCCGTGACTGTACCATCAACGATCTTACTTGAATCCACCGTGTTTGCTGAGACCACACCCGAGGCGCCAAGTGCTTGCCAGGAGGTGCCGTTATAAAACATCAGAGCATTGGTCGAGGAGTTATAATAAAGCTGTCCTGGGATTCCTGAACCAGGATTTGCGCCCAGTTGCGGGAATTGAATACCTTCTGAGCTAGCAAAATTCACATCATCTACAGTCAGAGAATCATCTACGACGTGACCAGAGCTGACCGAATCAGCGGTCAGGGCCCCGCCACCTCCGCCTCCACTTGCTCCTCCACTGCCAACTCTAAAACCCGCCAATGAAGAATATGTGACATTCGCTGCCCCTGAGTTCCATTGCCAGACGTAAGCATAAACCTTATCTCCAGCATTCAAATATGATGATCCCGAAGCATTTAGGTAGAGTTGACTTCCGGTCGAGAGCTGATGGAACGCACTTCCGATAATGGCCCCTGTATTTGCCTTGATCGTAAGTCCACCATAAGTGTTGATTGAATCCCAATATACAATTGCTGAGAAATGATAAAATCCAGAACGAGGAACTGTATACATTCCAGTCGCAGGATCAAATGCATTCTCAGTATCAATGCTTTCAACATTCGGAAGGATGGTCGTAGAAGTACCACCATTGGCCGCTGATTGATTGGTCGACCGGGTGGCACGAAAATATCCACCTTTTGAATCACTTGCAAATATCCATTGGGTTCCATCGAATATAAAAAGTGCATTCTCTGTTGTATCGTAGACCATAAGACCTACAGTTGCGGCCAAACCATTTCTCTGAGCTGTGGTCATTCGCGGAGGTAGAAAACCTTTGGTAGTCGATTGAAGATCAAGAATCGCTGAACTCGCTGGCGCTGTGCCACCAATGGTGACTGAACCGGTTGAGAAAAATAAATTTCCTAAACTCTCTCCCCACTGCTTATCCGCACAGGCAAAAGAACCTAGGCCATTGGTCATGAGAATCTGATTCACACCACAACTTGAACTAATGCCACTTAAGTGTGTATCCAGTAATCCCTGGGCTTTCACTCCAATAGTTAAACCTGACGTGAATAATGTAGATCCATCGGCCACAAGTGTAGTGTCGGTATCTACATCCATCACACAACTAAACGCTGTGCCATTGGATTTTAACACTTGCCCCATGCCACAAGTGGGCAATGCACTCTTAGCAAAACTTTGAACAGACGGGTCCGTCTCAACCGATGTGGCTAGTTTTCCGGAGCCATCAAGCTGCGGAATCTTACCTGCACCTGTTCCTACATCAACTGACAAGGTCCCGGTGTTGGTAATCGTGCCACCCAGAAGTCCTGTGCCTGCGGCTACGGATGTTACCGTTCCACCAGTGGCACCAGTGATGGGTTTTGGTTCCCATCTTGAACCTGTCCAGGTGAGGACTTCATTATTGTTGGCATTCAATTTAGAAAGCCCGTGGGCCACTTGCGCACTTGGCACTGAATAGAGGGCCTGAAACGAATAGACCTTATCCGGCGTTGGAGTCGTGTTCGTAATGCGAATCACCGCCTCTTGCCCCGTCGGTACACTCGCTAAAACTTCATTTAGCGAAGTTCCACATACCATTTCAAGCTTGGCGTGAAACACACCATTGGTAAGCGAAACTCCAGCAAGATCTTGCGAACAAAGAATGGCACTCGTGTTACCCGAATAAGCGAGTTCAAATTTTAAATCAACTGGCCCCACCACCGGTGAGCCATTTGCGTTAACCAGACGGCCGGAATAGCTTAATGAATCGCTAGCAATAACAATCTCAGCAGTAGTCAGACCAACTGCTAACAAAGCCATCATAACGACTGATTTAAGCCTTCCAAATATTGCCATGATTCTCCATTTTAAGGATTCTTATGACTTATCGGTACGACAATTAAGAAATTTTAAACATTTGAAATAGATAGAGGATACTGGCCACTCAATATTAGTAAATTCAATTACTTACAATTGGATCTCTTGTTAAGAAATGCTTAAACACTTTCTAGAAACACTCAAATTCATTCCACTTAGAATAGACCTAAATTTAAAATAGCTGTCTCTGAAGTCGCCGTTTCCTAATTTGCCACCGAATGATAATAGGCCGCAAGCAGGTTCCAATCTGTGCCAGAACCAATCTGCACCGGGGAACTCTTCGCTACGGTAGTCCCATCTCCTAAAACTCCGTTGGTATTGTCTCCCCAGGCCCAAAGGGTTCCATTTTGTTTAATTGCTAAAGTACACTCTTGCCCGACCTCGATTCTGTACCAATCAATGCTAGAACCAACCTGAACCGGTGAAGTAAATTCATTCGAACTAGTACCTACCCCTATCTGACCAAGATAATTAGCTCCCCAGCCCCAGAGAGTTCCGTCAGTTTTAATGGCCATCGCAAAGTATTCCCCTGCCACAACCTCTTTCCAATTTGTAAGAGTACCGACCTGAGTAGGCGAATTTAGAAATGTATAATTTGATTGGCCAAGCTCACCAGAGTAATTACTTCCCCAGCTCCAGAGGGTTCCATCACTCTTGATTCCGAAACTGCAATAGCCACCGGCCGCAATGCTCGCCCAGTTAGTGGCCGACCCAATTTGCACTGGATTATCTACGGCATTACTGGACATCATTCCGATCCCAAGCTGACCTTCAGCATTTGAACCCCACGCCCAAAGGGTTCCATCGTTTTTAAGTCCTAAAGTGTGATCGTATCCACCTGATACTGACTTCCAATTCGTACCACTTCCCACTTGGGTCGGTGCTGAAATAGCAAAGCCTAATTCATATTTTGTATTAAGTCCCCATCCCCACATGACTCCGGATCTCACTCCTAAAGTAGAATCAGACCCGGCATGAACTGCGCTCCAGTTAGTGAGAGTTCCCACTTGAGCAGGAGTTGACCGATGATTAAGGGTTCCGTCCCCCAATTGTCCCAGATTATTACGTCCCCAACCCCAAAGCGTTTTGTCTGCACCCCGTATGGCCATGACATGAAACTGGCCCGCAGACACTGCAGACCAATCAGTCAAACTGCCGACCTGGATTGGTGAACTCTTACTGGTGGTACTACCGTCACCAAGCTGACCATAGTTATTTAAACCCCAGCTCCACAAAGTACCATCCGATTTTAGGGCACAGGTAAAGCCGGCCCCGCCAGCAAGACTCAACCAATTCGTTAACGTTCCAATTTGAACGGGAGAACTTTTGTGAGTGGTTGTTCCATCACCTAATTCACCACTTCCATTGTAACCCCAGGCCCAAAGCGATCCATCAGTTTTGATGGCGTGAGAATGATTCTGCCCCACTGATATTTTGGCCCAATTCGTAAGGGCCCCAACTTGTACCGGTGAACTTTTATTGCCACCAAATCCAATACCTAATCGTCCATTGTTATACAATCCCCAGGCCCACAGGGTTCCATCAGTTTTAAGCGCCAGCGTGTGTTGAAAATTAGTTTGAACCTGCGCCCAATCCGTGTTGGACCCAATTTGCGTTGGAGAGTCAGCGACAGTCGTTGTTCCAAGCCCTAGACTTCCATTAAGTCCAGTTCCCCACACCCACAAGGTATTATCCGTCATAATGCCAGTCGAAATCTCACCGGCCGAAATTTGTGACCATGTATTGAGGGTTCCAATTTGTACTGGCCGAAATTTAACAATGGGAGCACCACTAACTCCCACCCTACCATCATTGTTGTCACCCCAGCCCCACAAAGTGCCATCAGTTTTAATACCAAGACCGTGATATGTTCCAAGGGACAACTTCGCCCAATCAGAACCTGTAGGAGTCTCTGTGGGTTGACGGAAACTTATGCCAAGTTGGCCGGCGTAATTATCCCCCCAACTCCAGAGTGTTCCATCGGACTTGATTGCCATGCTATGAGATGACCCTGCTGCGACACGAACCCAATCACTCTGAGTTCCAACTTGAGCGATTGAAGTTCTATCAACTAAATCACCCTGTCCGAGCTGAAAAGCATTATTCTGGCCCCAGCTCCACAGAGTTCCATTCTCTTTAATCGCTAAATTGAATCCATGGCCAGCGCTTAGATTCTTCCACTTCGTATCAGAGGCCACAAACACTGGACTACTTTTACTCACAGAAGTGCCATCGCCTAAGGCACCACCTCCCCCATCACCCCATGCATAGAGTTCAGGTTTGAACCGGCGTGCAACGGGTCTCCAGAAACCAATCACGGCCCGGAAGGCATATGCATTTTCAAAAGGATTAATGAGACTCGTGCCAACACCCAGTGCACCAGCACGGGCAACGCTGGATAAAAACTTTCTGCGACTATGTTCCAAAAAATCGTCCTTAGTACTATGTGAGAGGATAGACTTCAACGTATGCAAATAATTATTTATGAAATAAAAAAAATGAAAAATGAATTTATTAGAAAAATGAGAAATGTTTGCGAATACAAGACATTAATTCGTGAGACTATAGTCAGTCGCGATTTACAATTTTGAATGTCTGTTGTTTTAGATCAAAAAAAGAGAACTCATCATCTTCGATGATGATCACGTCACAAAATATTATTTTTTAATTTATCTTCGATCAAATATGTTTTTCTCACGGACCCCGAATACCAATTGCATGCAGATAACCACTTATGGACTTCCAGTTTGTTCCTTGGCCTATCTGAACAGGAGAACTCTTTGAGGCTATCGTTCCATCACCCATGAGCCCCATAGCACCTGATCCCCATGCCCAAAGTGTTCCATCTGATTTTAGCGCAAATGTTACTGAAGGTCCTGCGATTATTGAGACCCAATTCGTCTCCGAACCAATTTGTACAGGAGAAGATTGATTTGTCGTGTCTCCAGTCCCTAATTGTCCGTTTAAGTTATAACCCCAGGTCCATAATGTTCCATTCGTTTTAATTCCTACCGTGTGGTAACCACCTGCCGCTATTTTTGCCCAACTATTTCCGACGTTAGTCGGAGTGGTGATATTACTCGTAGAACCATTCCCCAGTCTTCCAAATGAACCTAATCCCCATGCCCAAAGTGTTCCATCTGATTTTAGTGCCATGGTGTGATCGTTCCCAGCAGATACGAAATTCCAATTGGTGTCAGAACCAATCTGTATGGGTGACGATTGATCGACTGTGCTTCCGGTGCCCAACTGATAATTCTGGCCATATCCCCAGGACCACAATGTTCCATCAGTTTTGATTCCAACTGAATAATATTGGCCTGCAGACACACTTTGCCAATCAGTGAGAGTTCCTACTTGCACTGGATTTGAAAATCCCGATCCCACCTGACCATCTGAATTAGCTCCCCAAATCCAAAGAGTATTTGTAGTTTTAAGGGCCATCGAAAAATTGCTTCCGGCAGAAATCTTTGACCAGTTTGTGTCTGTGCCGATTTGAATCGGAGAGGAACTTCCAATTGTAGACAAATTTCCCAATTCTCCATTCGGATTGGGCCCCCAACTCCAAAGAGTTCCGTCAGTTTTGAGTCCTAAACTATGATTTGCTCCGCTGGAAACATCACTCCAAGTTGTCCCCGGAATTTGAGTTGGAAAAGATTTATTTAAGGCGTCGTTTAGTCCAAGTTGGCCATTGGAATTTAGCCCCCAACCCCATAATGTAGAATTGGTTTTGACTCCCATTGCATGACTGGTTCCGGCCGAAACTTTTGACCAGTTGGTGCTTTTATCAACTTGGAAGAATTCATAAAAAAGTTTTCCACTTTTCCCGTAATAAAACTCACCCCATCCCCAAAGAGTTCCATCGGATTTTATGGCAGAGCTAAAACCATCTCCAGCATTTGCTGAAGACCAATTGGTACCCGTGCCCACTTGAACAGGTGAAGACTTATTGACTGCTGTTCCATCACCAAGCCTACCTAAAGAGTTATCTCCCCATGCCCAAAGAGTTCCATTTGTTTTTACCGCCAGTGTGTGATCGGCACCAGCGTAAGCTTCTTTCCAATTTGTGAGCGCTCCAATTTGAACCGGCGAATTTCGAAAAGTCGTTGAACCATCTCCGAGTTTACCACTGACGTTTTCTCCCCAGGCCCAAAGTGTTCCATCTGTTTTTACAGCGACAGTATGGCTTGAGCCACATGAAATTTTGGACCAATTCGTCAGGGAGCCAACTTGCATCGGGCTACTACGATCAGTTCCTCCACCAAGAAGTCCTCCATAGTTTGCTCCCCAACTCCAAAGTGTTCCATCTGTTTTTACGGCAATGGTAAATGCGCCTCCACAATCTACTCTCGCCCAATTGGTTAGAGCTCCAATTTGAACTGGAACAGACTGATTACCCACAGTTCCGAGTTGTCCAAAGGCATTATTTCCCCAGCCCCAGAGGGTTCCATCAGATCTAATGCCGAGACAATGATTACCTCCTACCCCAAGCCTTAACCAATTAGTGGCAGAGCCAATTTGAACCGGCGAACTGGTATCTGTGGTCAATCCGTTTCCAAATTGATATTGCCCATTTTCACCCCAGGCCCACATTGTCCCATCTGATTTAATTGCGTGTGAATGAAGACTTCCGGCCTTCACATATGCCCAGTTTGTATCAGCACCAACTTGTACTGGTGAATATCTAATGGTTGTTGTACCACTAAGACCAAGCTGTCCGTTAAAATTTGCTCCCCATGCCCATAAGGTTCCGTCACTTTTAATTGCAAGAGTATGATAAGTACCGCTGGTGCTATCGATCCATACAGTTGTGTTATCTATTCGTGTCGGCGAATCGATATAATAAATACCAAGTTGATAACCTAAGTTATTGCCACATCCCCAGAGCGTGCCGTTCGTTTTAATGGCATGGGAAAAAAGAGTTCCGGCCGTTATTTTAGTCCAGTCAGTATCACTTCCAACCTGAATAGGTAATGATTGAACCGTAGAGGCTGTCCCGATACCTAACTGCCCCTGAGTATTCGCTCCCCAACTCCACAGTGTGCCATCGGTCTTAAGAGCAAGAGTATGGGTGGCCTTACATGAGACCTTCGACCAGTTTACCGATAAATCAGTTTGAGTTGGTGTGCTTCTATTTGTTGTCGTTCCATCACCGATTTGACATGAAGTGTTTTGTCCCCAGCCCCAAAGGGTCCCATTGGTTTTAATCGCAAGTGTGGATGAAAGCCCGGCTGTGATCTCAGTCCAATCTGTATCTGAGTTTACTTGTACCGGCGAAAAATAATTTATTGATCCTGGGACACCAACTTGGCCTGTGGAATTATTTCCCCAACTCCATAATGTGCCATTCGATTTTAAAGCGACAACGTGAGAACCTCCGGCATCGATTTTAGTATAAGCAGAACCGATTTGAACCGGGCTACGAAAGACGATTCCAAGTCTTCCATTCGCATTATTTCCCCAGGCCCATAAAGTTCCATCCGTTTTTATCGATAGCGTATGTTCGCCTCCATTAGAGATGCTCGCCCAATCCGCTCCTGTACCAACTTGTGTAGGAAGGGAAACATTCGACAATGAACCAAGACCTAACTGGCCCGCATTGTTTTTTCCCCATGCCCAGAGCGTGTTATCTGTTTTAATAGCATGAGAAAAACTCAGTCCCGCAGAAACTTTATTCCACACAACGGCCGAATCAACAAGTTGAGGTAAACTTCGAGCACTCGTCATGCCCAAACCTAATTCTCCCGCGGAGTTTGTTCCCCAAGAAAAAAGTCCGACGGCATTTCCAGAGGCCCTCCAAAATCCCGTCACAGCGTGAAATGCATGGGCCTTCTCAAAAGGAGAAATAACTGAAGAAGCAAATCCAACTGCTCCTGCACGCCCAATGGTTGCAATAAATTTCCTGCGTCCCTGATCTATTTCCGACATGATCTAGACCTCTTCATTAGAACCCATCAATCCAAGAAATATACACAAAGCTTCCATATTTCACGAAGCTGTAGATGACATGTCCGGAGGTAGGAGTGGCGTTAGCAGGACGATACTTAAATGTTGAGCTACCATCAGAGAACACACACGAACCTGAATGAGAATTGTTCTGAACAGCGATAGTGTAACTCGTTCCTTCAACCATGTTGGTTAGTGTCCAGGTAGCGCCAGAACAACCTGTGGCCGTATATTGATAGTTACCCGCAGCCATATTGAATGAAGTCGGAGTTGTGTCGTTGACAGCAACTGAAGCAATGGAACCATTCACCTGAAGGGTCGAGTTCGGAGAGCTAATTCCAATTCCGACTTTACCATCAGATTTGACAACTAATCTTTCCAATCCATCTGTACCAAGAATGAAGTCATTGGCCTTGACTCCGAAATATTCAAGTGCACCTGAACTTAATAGATTCTCAAATAAAATATAACCCCGATCGTTGGAATTATTGTCCATCTTGAAAATGTAATCAGTTCCTCCTCCATTACTTTCCACGGTAAACATTGGTTGCATCACAGAGCCAGAGGCCTTAACTTGACCCCAGCTATTTACAGAGAGACCTTCACTATCAGAGTCCCCATTGATCCAATTTGATCCTAGAATTATGTTTTGAGTGGCAGTATGGTTACCCAGATTATCTGAGCCCCCGGCCGTTTGCCAGGTCGCAAGGCCTGAAGCATCCGAAGTTAAAACCTTACCTGCACCCGGAGTACCGCCAGTGATTTTCACCTGGCCCGCGACTTCGAGTTTTGCACCTGGAGTAGTTGTTCCGATGCCCACATTTCCAGTAGCATCGATTCGCATACGTTCATTACCAGCTGTAGAGAATCCAATCGTCGAAGCTGCCGGACGATAAAAACCTGTATTTGCATTATCTAAAGTAATTGCCGGTGCTGCGGCCGTATTAGTGTAAGAAAATCGCCATACAGAACCACCAATACCGTACATAGATGAATTATCCATTCCAAAACGAGCAGTTCCATTATGACTGAACAATATGTTTCCAGCTAAATTATAAAATCCTGTTGCAGGGGAACTACTAAAGCTAATAGATGGAGAGGCCGCACTTCCATCGGCTGCCCTAAATGCTCCAGTCATTGCAACTGTTCCGTCTGATTTAAAATCACCACCTGCTGCTGGAGTCTGCCAAGTCGCTAGCCCTGAAGCATCCGAAGTTAAAACTTTTCCTGAGCCCGGAGAACCTCCGGTGATTTTCACTTGGCCTGCAACTTCAAGTTTGGCGCCTGGAGCAGTAGTGCCAATACCAACATCTCCGGCATTTGTGATACGCATTCTTTCTGAGGTTAAAATTGCACCATCAGGTGTGGTATGAAATGTAAGCCGTCCTGGCATATCGTTTAATCCTGGAGTTCCATCAACCTCAGCAGATATACGGGCCGAAATTCTATCACCGAATGAATCATGGCCCCGGAAGTCAATCATTCCCAAATAATCATTAATGCTGACAATCCCGTTGGAGCGACTTTTTGTAAAGTGGATGCTACTCGAATTTACAGTTGAGGAATTGTTTTCGTGTACGTTAGTTCCATTCAAGATATGCAATTTCCCGTAAGGGTTTGAAGTCCCAATCCCCACATTCCCGGTGTTGTTGTTGTGGATATTGGTTCCGCTAGTCGACCAAACTGAAGCAACTCCAGTAATCGCTGTATCTACATACTGCTTTGTCGCCGCATGAAGATTGGCCGTTGGATTGCCCGCCAAAGTAATTGCACCTGTCATGGTTCCACCAGCGAGTGGAAGCTTAGTCGTATCTGTCGCACTATCAGCAACACAACGGTAACCAAGGGCCACATCACTTGTTATCACCTCACCAGGTAAACAAGTCATCCGCACTAACTTCGCAATCGGAATAGTTCCATCAGCGAGATTGAGTTTACCGTAAGTAATAGTTGAGTTAGCAATATCAGCATTAACAATTGTGCCATCTAAAATTTTTGCAGACGTCACAGCATCGTTGGCAATTGTGGCGGCGACTGAACCAGTTCCAGAAGCGGTCACATCCCCTGTAAGAGCTGAAATTGTTCCACCTGAACCAGTGGCATTGATGGTAATTCCACCGGCCGAGTTTGTGATTGAAACTCCCGTACCAGCAGTTAATGTTGCTGCAACCGGAGTCGCACCAGTTGATCCGATTAATAATTGTCCATTTGTGAGGGCCGGAGCTTCAACAATCGTTGTTGCAGTCGACACCATGATTCTATTTCCGACAAGTGAAGCGACATTGAATCCATCAGCAACGTCTTTGAAATCATCATAATCAGCTTTACTAATAAGACCCGCAGTGACACCCGCAGCACTGGCCATCGGAATATTTAATGTATGTACGCCGGTCGCAGGAACGGTCACCCAATTTGGGGCCGTGCCGGTCGTACCAGGGGCGGCAAAGGAGTGAGAACCAACAGTAGAACCGTTAAAATTTGTAATCCCAGATCCACTCACACCAAAGGCGAGCCAGTTAGAGCCATTACAATATTCTACGTTACCACCGTTATAACGAATGGTACCTGCTTTGGCGGCCACACAAGCGACAGCATCAGCACCAATTTGCACACCGCCAATGACATCCAGTTTTGAACGTGGAGTATTCGTCCCAATCCCCACATTCCCTGAAGTGTTCCAAATACCTGTGCCCGGAAAATTCGCTCCACCCGAAAACACGACAGGTGTTGAGGTTGTTGACCCACGTGCAGTCACAGTTGCTAAAGTATCGGCTTCAGCAGATAAAAAATTCGGACTCCATGGAACCCATGCCGAACCATTATATTGAAGAAGATCACCAGTAGTTCCTGGCACCATTCCAATCACACCTGTGCCAGAGTTGTAACTAATAGGAGAAGCACCAGAAATCGCTCCGCGAGCGAGTGTATTGGTAAAATACTTATTAGTCGCACCCTCCGGAACCGCATCTGTATTTAATGTCTGCCAGGTCTTGTCCCCTCTCCAAAACTGAGCAGTTGTTCCGCCCGCAATGGTAGGTTCTTTCCCCGCAAGATCAGACGTGAGGTTGGCAATTTTTGACTGAGCGATGTTGGCCGTCGCAGACACGTCCGCATCAACAATTGAGCCATCAGTTATGTCAGAAGAACCAACAGATGAATTTCCCCAAGATAAAATTCCGGTTCCATCCGTCTTAAGAACTTGTCCATTCGTACCGGGCGTTGCAGGCAGAGTAAAAGTCACGCCAGCAGTTGTCAGTGGAGCACGAAGTTCTACGAAATTTGATCCTGAATCTTGTAGGCGCAGACTGCCAGTAAGTGCGATGTTGCCCACAACATCGAGTTTTTCATTTGGAGTTCCCGTTCCAATACCAACATTGCCAGTATTAAAATATATATGAGGAACCGCATCGATCCACTGAGAGGAATTCACTCCACCCAATTGATCATCTACATATTGCTTGTTCACAATTTGATCTGGGAGTAACGGTGTAGGAACCCCGTTAATCGTACCCACGACCAAGGTCCCTCCGGTTTTATCCAACTTATTGTTTGAAAGATCTGAGGCCTGGCCTTGAAGTTTTTCGATCGCCGTAAGAATTGAATCTGTCGCTGTCACAACAGATGATGAGGCAGCACTAAAACCATTTAATATAGTATTGAGAACGTCACTCCCGAAATCACCCCAAGTGTTATCACCTTTTAAGTAATTTGTTCCATCACGTGTACCGGCGAGTTTCGATGGATCAATCCCTCCCGCAAGATGAGCATTAGTAATTCCACCTGGGGCCACAGCGAGTGTACCAGTTTCAGTAATTGGACCACCTGTTAGACTTGAATCAGTATTAATTTGGGTAACTGAACCACTTCCTGTTCCGGCATCACCCGGCACCCAACGTTTAAGAGTATCGTTCCACTTCAAAACTTGATCTGGAAGTGCACCCATCTGAGGCAAATTTTTTGCATAATTAGACATGTAAGAAGAAGGAACCGCATACATGTTTTGAATCGCATACGTTCTGCTATTGGTTGTGTCCGTCACTTGATAAGTCATGTTGTGGCCCGCAGGCACGGACTCCATCAAGTTTTGAAGAGAAGTACCACTACAATCGGGCGGATCAAATTTTAATTTAACGTGGAAGACACCATTTGAAAGAGGAACTCCCGTAATTGATTTCGTACAAAGGGTTGTCCCCGGATCATCAGTGGAACTTAGATCAAATCTTAAATTCACCGGACCGGTTACCGGCGATCCATTGGTGTTCACAAGGCGTCCGGAATAGCTCAATGTATCTAAAGCATATGCACGAAGAGACAGAGCACTGAGAAAAGTGGAGATCAGAATTAATTTTTTCACCATGTACCTTTTATTTCTTCATAAATGGTAAAACCTAACAATTGTTTCGATTTTTCAGGGGAACAAAAAGGAGCGCTCTTGGGCCAAAATTAAGATGGGTCCATGAACCATGACCGATGAGACTCACATGAAAAAGAAACATGTGGCACTGGCAGGTGTTCTCCTCTTGGCCTACTTCCTTGGAGTTAACTTAAAATCCGAGCCAAAGACCGTTCGAAGAGATTCGTTTGAAGATGAAGTTGTTGTGCTAAAGAAGAAGCTCATAAAACGTCGACCATCTTCAACCGCAAAAGCTCAAAAAGAGCTTGATAAAAATCAAACACCAGTAGATCTACCGACATTCAGTATTAGCGACAGAGAAAAATACAGAAGTGAGAAAGGATTTGTTAACGAACCTGAAAACAATGAAATTCCTGCTGAGATGAATATGTCCACACCCTACTCACCAGGAGTCAGCAACCAGTCAGCATCAGCTTATCAATCGGGAAGAAATAATTCATCGGCCCCAAAAAATAAAACAGCCAGTGCACCTAATGGGACAGTCCCTAACGGCCCCATGGTTTTCACAAATGTACCGGACCAACCTACTCCTACACCAAACACAAACAACAATAACAGTAACACTAGCAATCCTAATAATAGCGGTTCTACTTCATCAGGTTCGGAGGAGACACCTCCTGCAGTATGCTCGGCCAATATTGGCGGAGGATCATTTAATGGTCCGATCTCTGTCGAACTGAGTTGTTCCAATACCAGCAGTATTAAATACTGCGTGAGCGAAGGCACATGTTGTGATCCTGAAACCGGATCAAGCTACACAGGGCCCATTACCATCGGCCAGGCCTCCAAAACATTTTGTCTTAGTTATACAGGTGGAGATGATATTTCAGAGGCCACCTACACGTTTAATGCCAATCTCCCTCATCTGGAAATCTTTCAACCAAAAGTTCAAGTGCAGACGACCCAACTAGACACCTTGTTATCTATCGTGAGCAATAATTTCGGATCTAATGATCATAGCGTCGGTCTCATCAGTTTTAGACAAAACAACCCGCAAAGCAGTGCGCTGACTTGTCAGGAGGCGGTTGAGTTCGTGCCATCGGGCTGGGCGGGAAGCGGAACTCTCGCAGTACTTCCGGAGACGCCGGTTTTCCCTTATACTCCAACGGATCAAATCAATGTCATGCTGAACATTTCAAAACTAGTGTACGGTGAAAATTATTTAGTAAGCTATGTGAAGAGTTCTCAGTATGCAGAAGAACAGTATGCTTGCTCTCATTCAAAAATGATCCTGAGAGATTTCTATTATTTTGAGTCGCTTCCTATCGAAGTCTCAGATTCTAACACTTTCCTTGGTGGCTTCAGTCCCATTGGCCCTGGTGAAGACAACAGCACCCTTTATCGCGGTCCTGCAAGTGATCTCAATACCACCTCATTGGAAGAACTACGCTCTGGAATAGTCAGCGTGTTCTATGATAAGTAGTTTTGTGTACGCTCCATTCAAATTGGGAGCAAAAATATGTTTCGTTTTGTGAACAAATGCATCTAATTTCAATCACCTATATTGTCACTCCAACACTCTGCCTTGTAAATTGATGCCGCAACTTGTACCTCATATAGATATTTGTAAAAAGAGGCCTTTAATATGAAAAGAATAATTTCACTTATTTTTCTATTCTCAGTAACTCTAAATGCATGGGCATGGTCTGAGAGAGGAAATTCTGGCTTTTCCATCATTTGCGAAGATGCTTCACAAAACCAATTCTATGATGCCTACGAGACAAAATTTCGCTACGGCCTGGACCCTATTTTCCCACAAGTTAACCAAGAGTGTTCTGACAGAGCGAGCTGCCTGGAAGTTTCTCTTCAAATTGCAAGAGAACTTCTTAATCGTCTTCCAGCAGATCCAAGAAACCGTTTCAATAAAAATGTTGGCATAAAAAAGTTCGCACTTGAGCGAATTGAATCATTCACAAAAGAAGCAAACTTCTTAGACAATATCGAAATCCTTCCTATTAATGATGCAGGAATTGGTTTCATTCCAAAAAACTGTGACCTTCGTCAGACTGTTGTTCAAAGAGTTCCTCTTTTCAAGCATGACAAGCGTTACATCATTTCAAACGAATATTGGGACCAACTAAACATTCAACAACAAGCTGCCGGAATCGTTCATGAGATTCTTTACGGCTATTACGGTTACATTCAAAACGAAGCTTTCTCATCAGAGATGGTCCGTTATTTCAACTCACTGGTTCTGGCCAATGAACTGAAGTCATTGACTGAAGAAGAATACAGATTGTTTTTAAACCGCGTTTATTACGGGAACTAATATGGAACTTTCGAACCTGCTTCAAAACATCCTGGACGAGAGAAGAAAGAAGAATCAAAGCTACTCTATGAGAGCTTTTGCCCGTGATCTTAGCATCTCTTCAGGCCGTCTGAGTGACATTATTAATCGTAAATATGTTCCTGGTGCTGCAGTAGCAGAAAGAATTATTGGTTCGCTTGAACTAACTGATGAAGAACGTCCAAAAATTCGTCAGCTCATTGAGCATTCTCACCAGTCTTTAAAACTACTCGGTGGCGCTCACCAGCTTCAAGAATCGCACTACGCTATTCTTTCTGACTGGCACCACTATGCCATTTTGAACTTGATGGAGACAAATGACTTCCAGAGCGAAGTGTCGTGGATTTCCGCCAGACTTAATTTGGCACCAGAAGTGGTTGAAGACTCTCTTTCAAAACTTCTTTCGTTTGAATTAATCGAGCGTAGAGAGGACAGACTCGTTCCAACTCATAAGAATATTACAACGACTCACGAAATTCCATCTGAGGTCATCCGTGAAGGTCACCGTCAGGTGATCATGCAGTCTTTGGACTCACTTGAAATGGATCCAACTGAACTACGTGACATTACTTCAATCACGCTTCCAGTAAACGTGGCGAACCTTCCAAGAGCTAAAGAACTAGCAAGAGACTTCCGCCGTAAAATCGCCACTCTTCTTGAGGAAGGCGACAAAACAGAAGTGTATAACATCTGTGTTCAGATCGTTCCGGTGACTAGAAAGAAATTCAATTAAATAGACAAGGATTCGGTCCTGAAGGACTGAATCCTTAGTTTTTTACGGCCGAAAGTTCAACCGCAATCACATGCAGGACATTACTTTGAAAGACCATGCGCTCGCGTAGTTCATTTTCAGTGATACGACCCTCTTTCAGTTCATTTTCAAAACGAGCATTCAGTAGCGGCATATAGTTCTTGATGTCGAAGTTCACTCCCCACATCAGACCTACGACATCGTCATGCATTCCGGTAGCAATCATTGAAAGATTTCGCTGCACAGAGAGTAATTGAAAAAACTCAATCGAGAGGCGCTGAGTACATAGAGGGTTTAAATAGAACTGATCATGGCGAGGATGAAAGGCCTGAATATAAATTTTAGCATCGTGAGTACATACACGGTAAAGCTCTTGAAGCACGTACTGAAGTTCTTCAGGAGTGGTTCCCATTTGCTCCATCGAAAAATCAAAGACCGCTTCGGTGACTGTATTGTCGGCCCAAGGCCACTTCTCTTTTACAAGATTAATGACTAAGTCTGGCTCGCAATTGGGAGATTTATCAGCATTGATAAAACCTTCACGTTTTTTAAAACCACAACCAAGATTTACTTTAAGTTCCATTTTTCAAACTCCACTTTGACTCTATCGAAAACATCGTCCCACTCTCCAAACTTGGTTTGTCTAAAGAGTCTCACATTCTTATACCAAGGAGTTTTTTCTCCTGGTAGGGCCCAAATATAGTACGGAAGTACCGGCACCATGACCCAGGTTTCCTTTCCAAGGGCAGCTGCCGCATGAGCAACACTCGTGCAGGAAGTGATGACTAGATCCAGTTGGCTGATGACACCAAGGGTGTCCTCCCAGGTATTTAAAGGCAGAGTCGTCTCTTCTTTTTGGAGATTGATCCAAGGGACATCACCTACAGCATTAATCAAAAGCTCTTTCGGAAACTTGCGATGCTGTTCATGTTCAAATTTTGGATTCCCGTAAAAGCGCAGGCCCACACGTGGACGCTTGTCTTTGGGAAAACTATCAAAGTATTTTTTCCATTTGAAATTATATTCAGGATCAAGACCCAGATAAGGATCACCATTCAAATCCTTATACTCAATTCCCAAAACTTGTCCTGCACTCATACCTGGCACCCAAAAGTCATGAAACACATCAGGGGCCGCCTTGTGGCCAACGACTGCTGAGACCCAAGGACAACGAGCGAAAACACTTTTTAAACTCGAATCACAAGTCACAATGACTTTGGCACCCATGTCAGCAAAGTTCTTGGTAAAACGAAAATTGATGATCTCATCGCCTAATCCGCCCTCTGAGCAAAACAGAAGAGATTTTCCGCGAAGATCTTCATTTCGGTAAATGGGTTTATTGGTTGGAAGAGGTTGATCACCAAAAGCTTTGACCCACCGGCCATAACTTAAGAGTTCAAAACCTTTTGCAAGGTTTCCCTGGCGCATTTCATACCAGGCACGATTGAATTTTGGACGAGGATCATCGGGAGCAATTTTTTCAAGTTCCAAAGCTATTTCCCAGCCACGATCAAAATCACCGCGAAGTCCTGCGGCAACTTGTTGATCAAGAAGAGAATTAACCTGATGCTGGAACGAAGAATGAGGCATAAGGTATATATTTACTTAATTGAATCCATTTTCAAAGGGAATTAAGAAGCAATAACCTGCCTAATAGAATCAACCTCTTTTCACAATCGTATGTGATCCCAGCGCAAGCATCGTATAATTGCTTCCACCACCTCCGACTTGAATTGGAGATGACGTACTCGTCGTATTGCCATTTCCAAATTGGCCGGAGCCATTGAAGCCCCACGCCCAAAGTGTTTTATCGGTTTTAATCGCCAACGAATGAGAAGCCCCTGCATCGATCTGCTCCCAGTTCGTGAGAGTTCCTATTTGGACCGGAACTGACTGACTTGGATTTCCCGCCTCATTGAGACCAAGTCGACCATTGTTTCCGAATCCCCAGGCCCACAAGGTTCCATCCGTTTTTATCGCAAGAGAGTGTAAATCTCCGGCCGCAATCTTCTGCCAACTGGCACTACTGATCAACACTGGACTGTTTCTGATGTTACCACTGGAATTATCACCAATTTGACCATAACTGTTTCCACCCCAGGCCCATAATGATCCATCGGTTTTAATTCCGAGATTATGATCACCGGAAGTTGAAATCGCAGTCCATCCTGTTCCGATTTGCTTAAAGGCAATTGAAGTATTAGTTGTGCCGTCCCCTAGCTGTCCATTGTTGTTAAATCCAACGGCCCAAAGACTTCCATTGTTCTTAAGGGCAATCGTATGGTAGGCCCCCGAAGCAACCTGCATCCAATCGTAGTCTGTACCCACTGTTTGAGGGACGTAAAAATTGATCGCAAGTTGTCCGTCAATTGACTGGCCACAACTCCAAAGCCTGCCCCCAGTTTTCAAGATCAGAGAAAAATCTTTACCGCAGTCACTACCGTACCAATCAGTGTCGGTTCCAATTTGAACGGGGACTGATTGTTGGGTGGTATTCCCTGTTCCAATTTGTCCTACCGTATTTTTTCCCCAGCCCCAAAGTGTGCCATTCGTTTTGACGGCCTGATTGAAATCGTTACCGGCACTCGCCCACGACCAGTCAGCTCCTCCGATTTGAATTGGTGAGGACTGAGAGTTCACAGTACCATCACCTAACTGATACTCGGCGTTTGCTCCCCATCCCCAAAGCGTTCCATTGGATTTAAGGGCAAGCGAATGTTTATCTCCAGCAGAGATGACACTCCAGTTAGTATTGGCGCTTATTTGATAAGGAGAATTTCTGGTTCCTGCACCGGCCAGGGCAAGTTGTCCGTAATTATTATTTCCCCAGCTCCAGAGTGTTCCATCACTAAGGATCCCAAGAGTATGGTTACTGAAGGTTTCAATTTCTGTCCAAGTTGAAGTACCCACTCGCTCTGGGGTGTAAAAGACAATACCTGTTTGACCGTAACTATTACTTCCCCAAGACCAAAGAGTTCCATCGGTTTTAATGGCCCCCATGGCCGCACCGGCGGAAACAACTGACCAGTTAGTGGCACTACCAATTTGAACAGGAGATGAAATATCCGTGGCGGTTCCAAGTCCCAATTGCCCATCAGTATTTTTTCCCCAGCTCCAAATAGTTCCATTGGATTTGAGAGCAATGGTACATGCACCTACAGTATCAACTGAAAATGATGTCCAGTTGGTATCGGTACCAATTTGGCCAGGAGTTGAACGAGAAGTTGTCGTTCCATCCCCCAGTTGTCCTTCAGTATTTTTTCCCCAGCTCCAAAGAGTGTTATTTGTTTTCAGGGCCACGGTATGCTGATCGCCGGCATTCACCATTGACCAGTTTGTATCGGTTCCAATTTTTGTTGGTGTGTATAGATCACTCGTATTTCCATCACCCAATTTACCATTGAGATTCTCACCCCAACCCCAAAGAGTGCCGTCAGTTTTAATTGCCATGGCATGAACTGCACCGAGACTGATTTTACTCCAGTCAGAAGCGCTACCAATTTGAATAGGAGAAGATTTGTTATCCGTAGCTACAGCACCATCACCATACAGACCAATCTCATTTTCGCCCCATACCCAAAGAGTATTGTCAGATCGAATCGCCATCGAAAGGGAACGACCGGCCGAAATTTTCGACCAGGTTTGGCCACCAATCATGACCGGACTATTGAATGATGTTGCGACACTGCTGTTTCCAATACATCCCCCAAAATTGCTCCCCCAGGCATAAAGAGTTCCAGTTCCCCTTAGTGCAAGCACGTGATTAAAGCCTGCGGAAACATCAACCCAATCGGTGGCCGATCCAATCTGAATCGGCGACCATTTCGACTGACTCGACCCATTACCTATGCCACCTACAGTTCCCCAGCCCCAACTCCAAAGCGTGCCGTCAAGTTTAATGCCATAGGAATTTCTTCCGCCGAATGAAATCTTACTCCAATTGGTGCCGGCCCCTACTTGTCTTGGAGAATAAAACACAATTCCTAATTGTCCATTGTCATTTGCGCCCCAGGCATGTAACGAACCATCGGATTTCATTCCAAGAGAATGAGCTGTTCCGCCAGCAATCTTTGTCCAGTTCGTGCCTGAGATCTGCACCGGAGTCGAAATATCCGTGAGTGTTCCATTCCCTAATTGACCAAGATTATTTCGTCCCCAGACCCACAAGGTATTATCTGAACTAATGGCCATTGAATGAGACTGACCTGCCGCGACCTTTAACCAGGTGCCTGCGGCCAATTGAACGGGAGATGCCTTTGCAAGAGTTGAGCTATCTCCGACCTGACCGTAGTTGTTCGCCCCCCAGCCCCACAAAGTTCCATCACTTTTTATTCCTAGACCATGGGCCTCTCCGGCGGAGACCAATGTCCATCCATTTGAAACAAATGTTGGTGAATAAAAAAACATACCGAGTTGATTTCTATTATTACTTCCCCAGGCCCAGAGAGAGCCATCTGATTTAATTCCCATTGTATGGTTCAAACCTGCGCTGACTTTTTGAAAGCCCCATCCAATCCAGTAAGGAATGACCTTGTTAGAAGCGTCGCCAACCCCCACTTGCCCAAAAGTATTTCCCCCACAGCCCCAAAGGTTTCCTTCTGAGGAAACGGCCATTGTATGATTGGCACTTGCACTGATTGAAATCCAATTCGGAGATGAGTTTAATTCATATGGGGATGAACGAAAGGTGGTTGTCCCATCTCCCAATTGCCCAGAGGAATTGGGACCGTAAATAAATAGACCAACGGTTTGAGGAATAGAAGCTTTCCAGAAACCCAATACAGTTCTGAATGCCCAGCTGTCAGCAGAATAAGATCCTGCGACTCCGAGTGCAGTTCCATGAAGAACTCGCGTGAGAAATTCTCTACGATTGGATCCCGACATAATTCACCTCTAGAGATAAATTATCCGGGGCCATTTTATGATCGACAATGAAGGGATCGCAGTTAATGCTCCACCCGTCTGTGGATCAAGTGATCTTTAGATTGAAAGAAACATCACTGAAGCATTCTCTCTGCAATGAAGAACGAATCCCCTAACTCAATCACAGTTCCTCTTCTGACTTCGTAGTCATAGAGTTTGTAGATTCTGTCCTTATAAGCTTTAAGGGACTTTTTAGTTCGGATTGAACCATTGTCAGGAAAGCCTATTCCATAATAAATACTTTCCGGTTTTTGATTCTTAATAGTGTTCATGACACTTTTTATGCCCGGTCTGTTTCCGGACTTATCATTAAAATAGTTGAATTCATCGATTTCATAAGATTGATAAGCAGTAGGAATCGAACCATCGGCCTTCATCAGTTCAAGCACCCATCCAGAGGCCCCATTGGCAATCACATCAATCTCAACACAAGTTCCCTGACTACCATAGGCAACAAGGTTACAGGCGCCACGAGTGACTAATAATTTTTTTAGATCAAGCAGACCATTGGTAATGATGCTGTGATAAGAAACTTTTTGAAGATAATAAGAGCGCAAATTGATTGCAAATGGATCAAGATTGTCCTGTTTAAAGTAGTCACAATCCAATTCACGGCCATTCATTCTCGCTACCACTGATGGAGCTTGATGAGACCAACCACCATACAGCATTGGCTCTCCACATACTTGTTCGCTGGCATAGTTCACCCACGAAGATCTGATCCAGGCGTAGTCTGTTGTCAGCCTGTGCTTCAAATTTACAAAGTAAGCGTTGTTAGGATCAACATCATTTAAGATTGAAAGAACACTTAAATTGAGGCCCATAAAGTTAGCACTTGGTTTTTCCACCTTGCCACCGATCGGGGTCATCCAGCCATCCGAACTTTTTAAATGAGAAACCACAAACGTCGGAATGATGGATTTAAGCTTGATTGCATCAGGATCAGTTGCTGGAAGAATCTTATAAAGTCCGTAAAGCCCAATCACCACCTCCGGTGTGGTTAAGAAGGCATAAGAAGTCGCGATACCTTTGAAGCATAGACCGTAATCGTCTTTGAACAATTTCTGGTTCCAATCGATTTGGCGATAAAGATACTGATAGACCTTTTTTGAGATTTTAACAATTTTCTCTTGTCTCGGTTGATCGACATAAGGATGAATTGCAGACAAATCTTTTAGAAGGGCCGCCAATCGGTGAATCTTAGGCGTGAGATAGGGTTTACCAATTTGTGAAGCATTGACCCCACTACTCACAGTGGTGGCCTTGCACACGTGTCCAGTTGAATAAGTAATAATGTCCAGATTGAGCCATGTATTCAGAGAAGCATCCAGGCTCTTGAAGTACGGAGTTCTTAGATCAGAGAGCTGCGGAGTCGATGTTGTAAAATTTTGGAACAGTAGTAATGACATTGAGGCGATTAACAACAGTCCAACTACAAACATTTTTTTCAACATGAACCACTCTCTCTCGTTTGGTATTAGATGGTCCATTATCGGCGACTAGAGAGTAAAGACTGAATATATAAGAGAATTTCATAGCAAAATTGAGTCTTTAGGCCAAGTCGCAACTAATGCGGTATTGCCTAGAATTTATTGCATGAGAGGGAAAACTGTATAAATGAGGTGAGAATTTGGGAGGAGCAGAAATAAAAAAGGGAGCCCCTGCTTGGCTCCCTTCTTTTCGGCATCTTGCCTTTGAGAGTGACATCCTGTCACATCTTACAATCATTATACCCAACATTTTTTCAGGACAAAGAAAAATATCAGGAGGAAACTTTTTCCAAGTGATCTTATTTAAACTGTTAAAGAACTACTCAACAATTTGTCTCTCTCTCGCTTACAATAAAGAAGTAAACTGATTTAAATAATGGAAACCACGGATTACCGGAGTAATTAAGATGAGTACTCGATCAGCTCGCTCAGGAAAGAAACTTTTTAGAAAAACCTTTACCTACTACATTCCGGCCCCTCCTCATCGCAAATCAGGCTACCGTGAACGTGAGTTTGATAAGATCATGCAAGGAATTTTGCAGACAGGTTTTGAAATTGAATCTCTTCAAACTCAAAGTGCTGGTGGTGAGTCAGGTGGTTTGTTCGTGGTCGCTGTCTTAAAAACAAATTCAAAAAAGATTTTTGATCGTGACATGAATCAGGACCTGCAAGAAGAGTTCAAACTCTCCCACACTCATTCATCTCCTGACATTATATTAGATGAGGAAGAAGATGTTTAAACTTCTCCTCTTATTCTTCATCACTTCGTGCTCTTTCTTTGTGAGTCGTATCGACACTCCCCTGGTGGCCGATATTGATATTGAGAAACAACGGCCAGAAGCTCCAGGATTTTGTCCTCTGGATAAGAAGGTCGAGTTTCAGTTAGTAGGAAATAGCGATAACTCACAGGTTGTTTATTACCAATTGGTGAAAAACATCGGGAAGTCTCAGTTAGACTTCATGGACCACTTCGCTCTTTGGAACCTTCTCCAACTAGCAGTGAGACCGGATCAGTCTTCTGCCACATCAAGAATTCAGGTTCTCCTGCACAAAGATGGACGCAGTTCTTACTTCGATTTCTTTTCTGAGCTTTCAGAAAATCAATTTCCTTATCTCTATGGCATTGAATGGATCTTAAAGAAGTATGGTAATAAAAGGGGCCTTGAGTATTATGCCCAGATTCTGGATAACTCAATTGGTTCTCAGTTAAAAATCAGTAAGGACTTTGAAAACTTCCTGGTAAAAAATCTTCAAGGAATCAAAAACGATCCGGAACTCGCTCCGTTCTACTTCCGTGGTGTAGAGATTTTGAAAGAAAATGAGACCGCACCAACTCTGAGCTATAAAAAGGTCGTGGCCCTTTACCGCAAACATCAAAAAGACCAGAAGATCATTATCAACACCTCCCTCACTCAATTCGTGACCGAGAAGGGCAATTCAGGAAGTTGTAACTATGACTTTAATCTTTACGATAACTCGATCTTCTTAATCGATAAGATCATCCCGGTGGCGAATCTCTACGGTCTGGCACTTCCCAACGCGGCCTTTATGGCCTCATCCTCTCAGAAGCTGGATAAGATCGCCTCTCTAGATCACCTTCCTCTCTTCAAAGGTGAGTCTAAAGTCAGAAGCTCTGCTGTTTGTATGATTGAAAACAAAGACGCCAAAATCTGGGCCATTTCAAATCAAAGCCGAGATCCAGGACAGCACTTGTTCCACCTCGTTCGTTATGGACTACCGGGAAGCCAAACAACATCAGAAGTAAATAGACTTATCCGTCACTCTCGCCACCTGTTTCTCTCGGATCCAGTTCGACTCATTATCGAGTCGGGCCGTTCGTCAGAAGATCAGATTGAAAACCTCTTGAAACTCAATCTGCCAATCTACAATGCGGACAAACTGGGCAACATCTGGTCATACACCATGTTTAAGGAAGGGAACCGCTTCATCATTGATGATCGCAATCCTGGTGCCTTTACATGCAAATAATCACCATCGTTGGCAGGGCCAGCGGTCGAGAGCAAAAGCTCGAAGTTCCAGGTGAGGATTATTCGCAAAATCTCTTGTTCTGGTTAAGGGATCAGGGAGTAACGATTGCTTCTTCGTGTGATGGAGATGGAGTTTGTAAGCGCTGTTATATTCAGAATGGATGGCTGACCTGCCAAATGACTGTCGGAGAATTTCTCATCCAAGAGCCAAGTGGCAGGATTGAAGTCGGATATCTTTAAAGCTTTTTAAATCCACCCTGACCAGTGATGAAATACGTGTCTGCTTGGTTCACGGCCTGAAGGATATTGCTGATTGTATACTCCATAATAATCGTCGCACCTGCGATTGGACTATTACGAGTTCCTTGGTTCTGAATTCCACCAAGCTTCATTGTCGCTGTGAAATCGAAACCAAAAAGTGTCTTCACATATTCAGGAATGATCTGAACGGCCGTAAGGTAAGCACCAGCACCGTTAAAATGACCGCCGTAAGAGTAAACAACACTGTATTTGAAATCTACAACAGTTACATTATAGAGATTGTCGTAAGAAACTTTATAAGTCTTCTTAGTCGGAGCTCTCCAACCTTCAGTCTCAAAAACATCGGCCGGCTGTCCATTGATACGAGGTACAACACTGATAGGAGCATATTCTGTCACGTTATGAGGACGACCGTGATCGACAAGACGATAAACTTCTTCACCAAGAGCAACTAAGTCACGAGCAATGGCGATGACTCGACCAGCATCCCCAATTGGATCTGGAACACCAGTAACTCCACCCCAGCCGAAATTCTTTTGATCTACTTCTTCGGTATATTCGAAACCCATGGCAGAAGTTTTCACTTCCTCGATTCTCTTCTGAGCAATCGTGAAGTAATTAGCATCAACCTTCTGATTGGCCTCTGCAAACCCCGTTAAGGTTAGAGCAGCAAATGCTAGCGCCAACTTCAAACCCATAAATTCCCCCTTAAAGGACTTTTCTGTGAGCTAGAGAACCATGAGTTGACTAGTAAAGTCAATTTTCAAATGAAATAGCATATTTATTACATGACGCACCGGGCGAATTAAAGGTTTTTAAGTAAAAAATTCATATATTTTGCTTGCCACCCTTTACTTGACCTAAGTAGGATGTCTCTCGCACAACACATAAGATTTTCTTATGAATTTTATTACCAACTCTAATGGAAGGATTGCTATGAAATTTTTACTCACTTGGGCCCTCGCTCTCACTACTCTCTCGGCCCAGGCCCTTACGATCGGCGCTTACAACATCAGGAACTTTGACTACGATGAGCGCTACCGTATTACGACTAACAAGCCTGAGCTTGCTAATATTATCAAGCAAATCAATGTAGACGTATTAAGTGTAGAAGAAATCCACGACACTGCTAAATGGGACGAGTTCGTAGCGAAATCGCTTCCTGGTTACGGCACAGAAGTTTCTCAATGTGGTGGTGACCACGGCCAACGTCTTGGCTTCCTTTACAATACAAAGACAGTAGAAATGCTTTCATTCAATGAAGACCTTTCTATTTCAAATCCGGGCGGTCCTGGAACTTGTGACTCTGGTTCACGTCCTCTAGCAATCGCTCTTTTCCAAATTAAGGCCACTAAGCAGAAGTTCTTCGGTATGACTGCTCACCTTAAATCAGGCAACAATGGTGCTGGTAAACGCGAAAAGCAATACCAAATCATTAAGAACATCATTAACGAGCTAAAATCTAAAACAGGTGTTAAAGATTTCTACTTCGCTGGTGACTTGAACACGACTGAATACTCGAACAAAGGTTCAGACTATAACCAACTTACAAAAGTTGTAAGAGATCTTGGTATGGTTAACCTTACTGAGCGCGTGGGCTGTACAGCTTACTGGTGGGGCGGCACTGATGACGGTGTTGAAAACCCAACGACTCTTGACCACGTAATCGCAACTCCTGGTCTTCTTAAAATCCAACCTCAGCCGCTAGTTTACGGCCACTGTGCAAAAGTTCAGTGTCGCCAGGCAAAGGTTAAAGACCTGGGCGTGAGCTACGAAGGTGTATCGGATCACTGCCCGATCACTGCTAAGATTCAGTAATTTCTTCTAAGGTCCCCTCTCGAGGGGACCTTTCTTTTTTCTCGCCTTTAATATTAAATCTCAAAACATGTACCAGTTCCGAAAGCTTCTTGGTTTGATCCGAGAGTTGAATGGCAATGAGTGAAGACTCATTGGCAAACTGGTAATTCCCTCCTGATAATTCTTTTACTCTTGAAAGATGGGAGAGAAGATTAGCAGCGGAATCCAGTTGCGTTCGGTTGGTGTGAGCAATGTCTCGATTGAGATACTCATTTTTCTCCACAACTTTTACAATCTCGGCGAGTGATTTTCCGCTTTGGGAAGCGAGCTTATGTCCATCGCTCGCGAGCTCCACGCTGCCATTGATGAGTTTTGCGATCTCCTTAGATGAAACAAGACTTCTTTGAGATAACTTTCTCACCTCCTCAGCAACCACGGAGAAGCTTTTCCCATCTTCTCCACCCGCACGAGCGGCCACAACTGAAGCATTGAGTGATAAAAGATTTGTCTGGAAGGCAATTTCATCCAACACCACGACGATCTCATGGATGCGATTGGACTGAATTTTAATCTTATCAATCGTTTCGAGTAATACCAGAAAGTCTTTGTAACCCTGTTCCGCGTCTTCACGATTTCGGCGAGAAACTTCCAGAGTTGCTTCCGTCATCTTAAGCGAGTTCCTCATGTTCTTAACCAGTTCATCTAAGATGAGCGATGAGGTCTCGAGGGCCTCAACCGATTCACGAGTGGAAGTATTAAGATTCCCCGAATTATGTGAGATATCTCCTGTGACGTTAGCAATCTTATTTCCGGCCGAATCAAGTTCGGAAGTCACATGGGAGAGACTTTTAAGTGGTGAATGAAGAAAGTAATAGGCGGCAATAAGGAAGGTTCCGGTGATGGAAAAGGCCCATAGAAGAATATCCATTACTCTTTCTTGCTTGGCCTCTTGAACTGCAGTGAGATTTAAGTCAGAAATAATCCCGAAGGCCCCATGAAGCTTACCATCTTTCCAGTTCTCCATTTTATAACCCAGAATATCTTTTCCATTTCCCCAAGGACTCTTCGCAGGATCCCCGTGACAATTCAGACACCCTTGCTTCTCAGAGAGATATACCGGACGAAAGACCGCCACATATTTTGGATTAGAGATGCGATACTCTCCCACCTTTGGATTTTTTTTGAAAAATTCCAGAATCTCGTTCTCCTCACGATTGGCGAGATTTTCTTTTTTTCTTGGCTCTTCGGAAATAATTCTAAAACGGTAATTCTCAGAAGTGGCGTTCTCTGCACCGACTCGCATGGCCGCAAAGATCGGGACTTGTTTTAAAACATCAATTCTTGCATCTTTAGAGATCACCCCATCTGGAAAGTTCTTGATCACATCTCCAATGGTGTCTTGAAGACGACCTTGTTCGGCCACATAGTTTCTTACCGATTCCAAACGAGACAAGATGGCCCGTGATTTATCAATCAGCGCCTCAGACTTCTCTTTTTCAATTTGATTTAGACTTAAAAGAACCAGTGCACTTGTTAAAAACAGACCCAACAAAACGATCGTAAGAACAACTTTACTTCTGAGACTCACTCAACTTTCCCTCCAAAAAAATTTAACAAAGCCTCTAATATGAAGGTGATTGAAAAAGCAGCAAATTGAATTGTGAGTGAAGGATCAACAATTTAGATAACAAATATCAAATTCCTGACCCGAGTCATTTTTTTTTACAAACTGCCTCTTTCCATGGGCCCCACACCTCTTTAGAATAGATGCAGGAGAACAAAATGAAATACCTAAGCATTGATATTGAGGCCACGGGTCTCGCCGAGAACTGTCAGATCATCGAATTCGCGATGATTCCTTTCGATACACAATTTAAGCGCCTGGAAGACTCTCTCGCTCGCACGATGTATATTCATTGTCCTTCTTTTGAAGATCTAAAACCGACTCTCGATCCTTGGGTCCGTGAACATAATGAGAAAATCATCCGCAAAGCTCACTCTGAAGGAATGATGCTTTCTGAGTTCAAAGAGTTTTTGAAGAACTACCTCGAAAGCAAAGAAGTGCGCGAATACTTCAATAACCAAAAAATCGTTCTCTTTGGTAAGTCGATGACGGCGATTGATCTTCCGTTCCTGACTCGCGATTTGGGTTGGGATTTCATGCGTAAGTATTTCCACCACCGAAACCTTGATCTCTCTGGGGTTGGTTACAGCTTGATTGATTTGGGAATGCTTCCTCAGGGGATGGATTCAGGATCAAACCTTATGAATCACCTGGGCATGGGCGAAGTGGCGCATACTGCACTTGAGGATGCGAAGAATACTGCCATCATGTACTTGAAGCTTCTGGAAAAATACGAGGCGAAGAAGTCTTAGTCTTCTTTCTTCGACAGATACTGGGCCGGATTTCTCACACGATCTTTTACACGAATTTCAAAGTGAAGATGCGGTCCAGTTGAGCGTCCAGTGTTACCGATTTCAGCAATCACTTGTCCGCGCTCTACTCTCTCACCTTTATCCACCTTGTTTTTACGGTTGTGAGCATACACAGTGAAGATGTCATCTCCATGGGCCACAACAATCATGTTACCGTAACCGCGAATACCGTTATCAGAATAAATCACCACACCCGTGTCTACTGCCACGATGGGAGTTCCACTTGGTGCCGGGATATCGATACCATCATGGTGCTTGCGACCACGAGGTCCGAACTGAGAAGAAATTTTATAGAAGTGCGGAACTGGCCATAGGAAGCGACCGGTACCAAGGCTGCCGTAATCTTCAATAACGTAAGTGTCTCTTAGGAAATAAGCGATACCCACTTTTGATGGGATGAAGATCCATTCTTTCTGGAAGTTCTTATCCGGGTTAGCGGCCTTAAGGTCGTCCACGCTCACGCCATAGGTCTTCGCCACTTTCTTCACGTGCGAAGGCTGTTCAACGTAAACATACTGGCCGCTCTTCATGCTCGAGCACGAAAACAGAGTTACCAGAATAAATATATTAAGCAGAAAATTTAGCATTTAATTTCTCTATACACTGGCCCAGACCACTATAGTCTCTTGGGATCCGGTCAATCAAAACGTGTGGAGTTATTGCGACGTATCCATCCATCACTGCCTGGCAGTCAGATTCGATATTTGCCGCGAATCCTTCATAAACTCCGGCGATCCAAAAATATTCACGATTCCTTGCGTCCATTCTAGCATGAATTTCCTCAGAATAGCGCCTAAAACCTATTTCTGTGAGCTTACATCCCTTGATTTCTGCTAAATCGAGATTTGGAACATTAATATTGATAAGAGTTTTGGGAGGACAGTGCTTGTGAAGACCGGCCTCAAGACACATGCGAATGACTTTCGCAGCGGTGTGATAACGGTGTTCCTCGTTCACAGCATTGAACACTAAACTTACGGCGATTGCCGGAACGTCATGAAACGCGGCCTCTCTCGCTGCCGCAATTGTTCCTGAATAATAAAGATCCTGTCCTAGGTTTGCTCCACGATTGATCCCTGAGATCACGACCTCTGGACGATTTTGTTTCATCACATGCCCTAGTCCCATGAGGACACAGTCAGCTGGGAAACCAGAACAACCATAAATATTGGGACGAATTTTTTCTAATCGAAGGGGTTTATCCAGACTTAAAGAGTGACCAGTGGTCGAGCGCTCTTCCAGGGGAGCAATCATGGTCGTTTGATAGTGTCCTGAAAGCTCATCATACAAACTATGAATTCCGGGAGCGTGAACGCCATCATCATTGGCGAGAAGAATGTTCATGAAGCTTACTCCAAATGTTCATCTTTTTTAATTTATCCTGGTCCACTTTGCGATGGCCCGTTTCAATCTCCTGAGTGAGATCAAGACTAAGATTCACATGGGGACCTAGATCCAACTGACTTGCCTCTTCGAAACTATCAGCATGAACAAAGACATTTAGATTTCGATACTGAGTCAGATTCCACAACGTAGAATTATTCTGATAGTGCCTCTGCCACTTAACGGGCAAGAGGACTCCGCGACAAAAATCTGTGTTTAAAATTCCCTGCCAGTCCCCCTCGGGATGAAACATCCAGATATATGGAAGACCTAACCTTTGGTAAAAATCGACAGACTGCTGGTCCCGTAGCACCAGGGTGAATTTGAACGGTTCATTTTTCAGCAAGTTGATGAAGGAAAGAATCGTCTCAGGTCGGTCGTTCTCAAAGGTCAGATAGACTTCTTCGGATTGAATACTTTTTAGCAAAACTTGTAGCAGGTGAAAAGGCACAAGGTTGGGACTTCTGCCTCGTAGATCAAACACAAAATCACAGGGAACCTTGGACTTCAAGGTTTCTAGTGTTTTCTGATCATAGATGCCGTGGACAAGAAGGCGGGTCATTTAAAAATTATACAAGATCACGGTAAACGGGTCTCATAAACTCAGTTCGGTAACTTGTTCCTATGGATTCCGGATGAAATTGATAGGTTAATAAATGAGGACCGCGTGTGATGAGGATCTCATCGTTTTGAATAAAATTCGTCAAATAGGGATTTCTGAGACTCGCCTGCCCCATAACTGCCAGAGAATTATAGCGTTGAACAAAAACTTCCTTATGAATTCCCAACCACTCTCTCCAGTCAGGAGTCAAATCCAGTCTGACTTTCTGGCCATGGAGAGGCTCCTTCGATCTCAAAACTTCCTCGCCCTGAAGGCGCCAGAAAATCTGGTGACCAAGACAGACGCCAAAGAACGGGGCCTTTTTTTCTAACCACGTTTTAATTAATGGAAACAATTGCTGGTAATCATCCGGATGACCGGGTCCCGGGCCCAAAACTAAAAGTCCTGATTCAGGAAGTGTTTCAAAATCTTTCCAATTAATCACTGTGACATCGAAACCAACTTCCGTCAGCTCCTGAACCACATTGAAGGAAAAACTATCTTCGAAATCAATGAAGGTCGCTTTCTTCACAGGCGCTTCACTCCGAAATAGTCATTTCGGTAGCGGTCGAAATTATCATCGCCGAAGTTAAAGAGGATATTAAATGAGTAACGGTTGTCCACGAGACTCTGACGATAATTCAGGTTGAAGATCCAACAGTTGTTATGAGGCATGATGTCCATTGAATAAACTGTGCGGATATCTTTCTGTGCTTCTAAGTCGATATCTTTCACCATCGCCAGACCCAAAGTATCTGTTGGACGAATTTGTCCCCCAAAGTTCAAGGTATTGAGTTTGGCAGAATCAAACGAGTTGTAGTTATAGTTTGCGAAGACATTGAGGTACTCAAATCTTCTGGTTAAGTTCATGTTGAAAATATTTTCGTTGGCGTAGTGAAAGTAATACTCTGAAAGATTAAGACTCCAACGTCCACCAGTGTAACCAGTAAGAATGGCAAGACGAGTAAGTTTCTGACGAAAATCTTCTGCGTCCTGTTCATTTAAGAGATAACCTTGAGACACATTGAAGTAACCGATCTTGGTGTACGTGAAGTTATCTCTTAAATACTTATCATCATCCAGATAGTTAAAGACCTTCGGAGATTTACGAGTCAGCGTGTTGTTCCACTGGAACTCAACTGTGTTCTCAGGTGGAATGATGGTTCTCGTGGCACTCGCACCGAATAAATACTCTTGCGAACGAAGCGAGTCTTCATAATCGAAGAAGGCCGCTTGATTAGTTCTAATATCACCGATGAACTTTTTGTTCCCATATTCATTCTGCGAAGTAATGAAGTGGTGAATAAACTTAAAGTCCTGAGAATGACGATAACTACTGCGATTTTGAACCAGATAATCTTTTGTATAGGCCGGTTCAAATTCCGGCAACTCTCCTACCAAACGACTTTTCTTTTCAGTTTTCTGAATCGGAGAAAGACCTTGCTCACGACGCTCTCGAAGTTTTTTCAATTGTTCTTCGGAAACGTATTTCAAAGGAATTTTTTCCTCATACGCGAGACCGAAAATTCTATCCATTGAGAAACCAATTTCAGTTTTCATGAGCCCGGCGTTCTTTCCGGCCATGGGCTGACTTGGATCATCAAAGCGATAGGCCTGTTGATCAAAAGTGTAGCGAGTTTTTAAGCTCACTGGTCCCCAGTTAAAGAGGTGCCACATCACATACGGCTGAACCGATAAACGATCAGCATTACGAAGGAACACATTCTCATCGTCCCTCACCTGACGGAATCTTGAGAATGAACCGTCCGCTCCCGCGGCGATATGCTGAAACATCGGGGTGCGAGATTGTAGAATCGAATAAGGAGTCGTGTTGAACGAAAGTCTCGGCATGGTCTGAACGTAAGAGCGGTCAAATTTTACCGAATCATCAAAGAGTTCGTTACGAAGATAATCAGCTTCCGCGTTGAGTGAGAAAAGGTCCTGACGCCAGTTAAGGAAACCATTTAGACCAAAATCAGAGCTGATGGTTTTTAAATCGGTATACTGTGGGTTATCACGAATCATATCCAGATCACGAAGTCCCGTGTAACGAACGTGAGAATTTAAATCCGGACTCCAGAATTGGTGAGATTCAAATTCTCCGAAGTAACGGAAGAAGGTCTCTCCTGATTCACCCTTATTGTCTTGTCCTGGCTGATAGATTTTATCGTCCACAAGTCGAGTATTGAACTCGGCCCAGGTCATTTCACTGAAACGTTGTCGATACTGAACATCACCACCGTAACCACGCTTGGCCCAAAAGGTCGGAGTAATCGTCGCATCTTTATGATCATCAATTGCCCAGAACACAGGTTGCGCGAATGCAAGACCTTCACCTGATCGACTTGAAATGTTCGGAACAAGAAGACCGGTTTTTCTCTTCGTGAGAATCGGAAGCACAATGTACGGAATATAAATAACGTTCACGCCTTTAATTTTATAAAGACCGTGATTGATCTGAACGTACTTACCGACTCGAAGACGAATGGTTTTCCCGTAAATAGACCAAGATTCTGCACAATCTTTACAGGTCGTGAACTCAGCTTCCTTAGCAACATACTCATCTTCAGAAACACGAATGAGTTCATTGGCCACAAGATTAAATTCAGAAGTGAGAATGCGGGCGTTTTTAATATGGGCCGCACCAGTAGTGATGTTGTAATCCACGCGAGAACCATACAAGGTCATCATCTGAGTGATGATGCGCACGTTCCCTTCAATCTTCACCATCATGTTTTCTTGGTTTAAAGACGCAAGCTCACCATACACAGTGTCTTTATTGCTGATGATAACAACGTTACCAACCGCCTCGAAGTAGCGACCTTGATTTTTACGATAAGCTTTATCTGAGAAAACGGAGAGCTTGTCTCCTAACTGAAGTTGCGGATTATCGGCCGCGAAGGAAAGACTGCAGATGGCCCATAAAATAATAAGAGCCAGTGACCAGCACCCTCTTTTGGTTCCATCCTTGAACGTATGACTTGATATCTTCAACAAATTCTAATCCTTCCAGCGTACCCAGACCCGCGATGACTTCTTTTTTGGCCGCTTTGGGATGAGGGAAAATTGTCAGAACAATTTTTCCTAAACCAGAGGCCTGGAGCATTTTCAACATCGCTTTAAGATCGGCGGAATTTCTATCCGAGAAAGCGACGATCACAGAGTCAAATGGGGGCTTAGAAAAATTATAATTCCCCGACTGTAAAAATTGAATAAGTTTTCTCATTCCATCCACATTATGAGAGCCAAAAAACATCCACTCGTTTGCATCTCGAAAAATTTCTCCTCTGTGCTCGAGAGGAGCGGGCATTTGATGCCAATCTTCCACTCTGAAGACACGATTCGTGAGATAACAAAATGCTGCAGTGGCCAAGAGGTAATTTCGAAGAGAAAACTCATACGCGGGAACATTCACAAGAGTTTCCATATCAATCATGGCCGCCCCTATACGAGAGGCGATCTTACGAGAGCGATCACGAAGATATTTGAGATGCACAAAACTCATGAGAGTGGATTTAGGACGAAGGGTGCCAAGTTTTTCTTCTAAGATCTGATCATAACGTCGACCCAGGATTTCCTGATGGTCGCGAGAGATGGAAGGCAGAAGAACTAAGTCTGCATCAAAAACATTCACTGCATCGAGCCTGCCTCCAAGTCCCACTTCAAGCAGTAAGTACTCAGGAGGATTTTCCGCCGCCCAGGTGCAGAAAACGTAAAACAGAAATTCATAGAATGAAAGTTCGTACTTTTCTCTCAGAACTGTCTCATGACAGCGATCAATCAAAGCTTGGAGATGATCAACGTCGATTTCCCCCTTCTCACTTCGAAATCGCTCAGTAATGCGCTCAATATGGGGAGAGGTCCAGGTAAAATGAGAGTGATCTTTTAAAAGATTCGACAAACGAAGAGTCGTCTCTCCCTTACCGTTAGTTCCGGCAATGATTACAATCTTGGTATTTTGAAATTTTGGGAGAATCGGAGCGAGTGCCCGTTTGATTCGATCTAAACCAGGTCGCATTTGCTCCTGTCCATAAGTAGACAGGAGCCAATGAACGATATCTTGCATAGAAATTACGGAGTAAACATCTTCACAAAAAAGCTCAGTTCCTTTTTCAGGTCTTTTCTGTGAATGATACGATCGATGAAACCGTGATCGCGTAGGAACTCAGAACGCTGGAAGCCCTCTGGAAGTGTCTGACGGATTGATTGTTCGATGACGCGTGGACCGGCAAAACCGATGAGCGCTTTTGGTTCAGCAATGTTGATGTCCCCAAGCATAGAGAAACTTGCGGCCACACCACCAGTCGTAGGATCTGTCAGCATTGAAATATAAGGAATGCCTGCAGACTTAAGACGAGCACGTGATGCTGATGTCTTCGCCATCTGCATAAGAGAGAGAATCCCTTCCTGCATACGAGCACCACCAGAACATGAAACCACGATTACTGGAATTTTCTTCTCAAAACCAATGTCCATAGCAAGGGCCACTTTCTCGCCTGTTACTACACCCATTGAACCACCCATGAAACGGAAGTCCATTACTGCTAGAGCAACTGGCCTTCCATCGATAGTGGCCGTACCACATACAGTTGTGTCTTTAAGACCAGTTGTCTTGATCGCGGCCTGAAGGCGTTGAACGTAAGGCATCTTGTCCTGGAACTGAAGTGGGTTGTTAGAAATTAGGTCCGGAGAAATTTCTTCGAAGCTATTTTCATCAGTCATAACGGCAATACGCTCGTATGCTGAAATACGGTAGTGATAATCACACAGAGGACAAACGTTCAGGTTCTCTTCAAGTTTATCTGTCTGGAGAATCTCTCCACATTGGTTACATTTTTTCCAAAGACCTACCGGAGTATTTGAGGCGATCTTTTTAACGTTCTTCAATTTTGGGTTTTTGACCTGATGAAACCAGCCCATGTATCCCTTCCTTTCAAAATTTTAAGAAACCCAATATTAGAATGGGACGAACCCCTTTGAGAAGGAAAATGCCAGCATCTGTTGGCGTAAAATCAAGAAAATAGACGGATTTTAGGCCCAGAGACCCATCTAAGTGACTAAAATTGTGCACTTCCCCAAAGAGTGGCCCTAGAAATGAGGCACTCAAGTAAATCCTCAGCTATTCTATTAAGAGAATCCGAGAAATTCCGAAAAGCTAAGCAAGGTAGGATTATGTCTAAAATCCATTTCTTAGTACTTACGATTGTTCTGGTATGTTTTGGAGCACACGCGCGGTCTCCGATCATGTCGCACGATCGCTTTGTCTACCTTACCGACTCGGAACAAGAACAAGTCATCATCAAAACCATGGAATTCGTGGTTGAGCTCGAAGAAAGCTATCAATATGAAGTGGCGACCTATGGCTACAATGAAAATCGCTATCGTCTTTATACAAGCATGATGAGGAAAGTGGTTTCATTCTTAATGAATGAGGCCCACGCGGATACGACTAACCTTCTTCAGACTCAAGGTAAAGGTGTCACTCTCGCTGATGCTCTTCCTAAACCAAAAGACACAACTCCACTGGTTTTAAAACAGCCGGCCAAAGTTGAACAAAAAGTTCCGGCCTCTCTGGCAAGGCCCAAAAAAAGTTGGGAACAACTGGCCGATGAGTTTTATAAGAACGTTACGACCAAATCGAGCAGCAAATGTATTTATGCCGGTTGGGTCTCTGAGATGCAGGGTAAACCAGCTCTGTGTGTTCACCCAAGTTTCATCAATCCAAAAAGTCCGGGCTCAGTTCCTGAGAGCATGACCTATGCTCAGCAGGATGGTTGTACCGGAAGAAATCAGATTACCTGTAACCCGGTCATCTTCGGTTATAAGAGTGAGAGCGAAAAATCTCTGTTCTGTGTCCCGGCCGGGATTCCGGAATCTCACAACTCTGCTCTTAATTGTATGAAAGCGGCCCTTTCAGATACGGCCGAAGCAAAAACTGACTCTAAAGAAAAACGTCTCCAGCATTTAAGAGAACGTCTGGTGGCAAAACCCGATGCTTTCGCCAATGTTCAGAAGTTCATCTATCAATATTGTATCTGCGAAACTTCACCGGATGGGACGAACAAAGAGTATCACGATCGCATCAGACCACACCGTACTTGTTTCGGTATGATTGAGATGGTGGCCGAGACCAGTATTTGTGAAGAACCAAAAATTGATATTGATACGACAATCTTTAAAAAACTTCGTGATGCCGCGACTTCCGGGAAAATCAGCAAATCTTCCGGTGGTGGTGCTATCGATGCTTTCTATAAGAAGTTTCTAAAAGACGTAAAGACCTCGGCTCCTTCTGAGTATCAGGCCCTGTGTCCAAACGATACCATGCCGACCAAGCCAGAAGAGAAGAAACCTGAAATTGTCGCTGAACCGAAATCAAAATATACCTGTGTGAATGTTCTTTGTATGATTCCTCCTGTTGAACAAGGAGAAAAGAAAGAAGAGAAGCCAGGTGAACCTAAATTTGGTTGTATCTACAATTTCAGCAATGGTGAAGAGGTCGCTTATCCGGATGAAGTGCCAAATCTCTCGCCTGAAAATAAAGACGTGAAAGAAATCAAAGTTAAAGTGGGCTTTGATAAAAAACCACCTCAGGAACTTACATGTCCAGTGACATTCGAAGAATCTCCTGTTGTGGCCGACCCTGCTCCTTCAAAGAAACCAGGTATCAAACTGGAACTGAAAGAGAAATCTGGTAAGTCTCAAAACGTGCATGCTACGACAACAGATCGCGGAAGCGAAAAAATTGTGTGGAAGCGTATTGGTTTTAATGGTGAAAAGAAAACCACTAAAACAGAAGAGAAAAAGTCAGAGCTGAAGATTGCCGGTCTGGATGAAGAAGAAAAGAAACCAGAAGAAAAGAAACCGGAAGAGAAAAAGCCAGAAGACAAAGGAACTGAGATTCTTTCTGAGAACGAAAACAAAGAAGATGTTTCAGTGCCTATTATCACTTCAGAATATAAAGTCTGCGCAGACCTGGTTGGAGATGACGGTAATTCCGTTGGATCTGATTGTGTAACGATCCCTAAAGGCGACGAAGTGAAAGCTCCACCTATTGCTCAGCCAATCAACCGTGGGGCCGCAAGTCAGCAGCCACAAATGCCAAGCCGTATGGGTAACGACACATCGGCAATGGGTATCAAGTAAGATTAAAAGTTAAAAACAGAACCGTCTTGATCGAGAACGTGGATTCTCTTCTCCCCTAATTTTTCCATCTGGAGAAGAATTTCTTTCTGATAATTTGGCTTTAGATGTGTGAGCATCACCGGAACATTGGCCGGCATCTTTTTTAATTCATCACGAAGAGTTTGCGGCGTTAAATGGTTTGAGACATCTGCCACCTTCTGAAGCTCGTCCGGAAAACTCACCTCAGTGAAAATCGCCTTGAGATTTTTTAGACCCTTTGCCACTTCCCAGATCCTTTCAGTGGGACCTGTATCAAGCGTGAAAAGAACAGCGCTATCGCCCTTCTCAATAATGAACCCCATAGCATCGTAATCGTGATTCACTTTAACTGGAGTGACCGAGTATTCGCCTAACTTGAAAGTCGTCTCACTCTCCACGGTATTAATCCGCATGGTCGGTTTTTCAGCGTTCGGGAGTTTGGTAAAATCGGGCCAGATGATATCGTTTAAAAGATGCTTTTTTATGATGTCTTTTACAGTTGCATGAGTGAAGACTTCAAAGGGTCTGGGTTTTAACCCAAAACAATTATCGCAAATAAAGGCCAGATCTTTGGTGTGGTCCAGGTGACAGTGAGAAATCAGGATATGCTCAATACGACATTGCTCTTCCACACTTAGCATAGAAGCGACAGCACCAGCATCGATCAATAATGTGTCGTCGATCAGGTAAGAGGTAGTCGCAAAACCTTTTGCGAGTCCTCCATGACCGCCAAGAACCTGGATTTTCATACTTCTATTGTAAAAGGAATAAAAATATTACTCAACTAGTCTTAGTCCTGCCGTTTTCCTCGAGAGATTTCCGAGTAAATATCCTTAGTTGGACGATCAAGAATTAAACCCAGTAATTTTGCGGTTTGTTTAGGAGTGGCCCCTGTTGCCACAATTTCTTGGGCAAGGTCACGAATCTCACTCGAGAAGGCCGCACTTTCTTCTTTCTTATGGAATAAAAAAATGAACTCCCCTTTGAAATTCACTTCTTTCTTACGCTCTTTCCATTCGCCGGCCTTGAGCTTAATCACCTGCTCAAACTTCTTTGAAAGCTCACGAACCACGGCCAGCTCTGCTTCAGGCAAAATCTCCGAGAGTTCATCCAAGGTCTCTTCCACACGAGTGGGGGCCTCAAAAAAGATATGAGTGCCGTAACCCGCGTTCTGGAAAATCTTGGCGCGTTTCCCACTTTCTCGAGGAAGAAATCCATGAAATTGAAATGGAATGGGTGGCAGGCCTGAAAGCTCGAGGGCCATAATTGGAGATGATACTCCGGAATAAGATTCAACTTTAATCCCCTGCTCGTAGGCCGCAATAACTAGTGGATATGCAGGATCTGAAACAATCGGACTACCTGCTTCTGAGGCCACATAAAGATCATCATGACGGGCCATCTCGATTAATTTTCCGATCTGAGTTCCCTCAGACTGATCATGAAGAGAAACAATTCTTTTGCCCTGAAGACTGACTCCGATGTGATTTAAAAGGTCCTTGAATACCCGAGTGTCTTCCACGGCAAATTGCACTCCGGTCTTCAATGCCTCAGAAACTCGAGGGGTCATGTCCCCAAGATTCCCAATAGGCGTGTTTAAGAGAATGATTTTTCCCACTCTAAACCCCTTTTAAGTCTCGTGTTAAAATCTTACAGGTACGGGCATGACACCAAAGGAGATGACCCCATGAGTATGAAGGCCAATGTTCTTCGAGACGCCAGTGGAAATATTATCGTTCATATGCAGGGGGATTTGAACTACGATCATAGCCTACCTCTCCGAAATGAACTTCAAACTATCGCCAACGATAACCCAAACGCTAAAATTACTATCGACCTGGGCGCCATCGATTTCGTGGGCTCATCAGGTATTTGTCATTTTGTTGAGACAGTAAAATTCTTGAAAGAAAACCGCAAGGCAAACGTTAATCTTTCGAACGTAAAGCCGGAATTTCTTAAAATCTTCCGCCTCTACTCGATCAACGAAGCTGATTATGTTGCTGAGCTTATGAACTTTGATAACGACGATACGGAGAATTTAAATACCCGTTTCGGTAACCGTAATCAAACTTTCGAAAACTAGAAATTATATTGTAATAAGTTAAGTGTAATAGGAGGGATGTTCCCTCCTTTTTTTTGTGCAAATTTCTGCTGCATCGTCTGGAAACGATCAAAGAAACCACCACGACCATCGTCCTCATCAGTATTGCTACCGCCTTCAGAGTTTTGATAATCGTCACCGTAGATATCGCTTGAATCGCGGTAAGGAGAAGAATTGTCATCGTAAGAACCGTAACGCTTCTGATGATGAGAGACCAGAATGTAGGTACCAAAAAGAATACCGGCATAAAGACCCAGAGAGGCACCCTGAGCAATTGAGCGAGAAGAGTTTCCAAAGGCCATAGAAGCGGCACCTAATAAGGCACCTGCACCAGCACCGTAACCAGCAATGGTAAGGAAAGCTTTGGCCTTAACCGGGATTTCGGCGCGAGCTTGTTGAGCTCCTACCAGGCTTGAGGACATAAGAACGACTAAAAATACGGCCAAGAATTTTCTCATAGAAATAGATTAATTAACTTCCTGACTTTTTGCAAAAGATACAAACCTGACTATTCGACTACGAATTCTTTCACTTTGCCGAAGCTCTTGCGATGAATGAGACAAGGGCCGTGCTCTTCAATCGCTTTACGGTGAAAAGGCGTAGGATATCCAAAATTAGAATCAAAACCATATTGCGGATACAACAGATGCATCTCACGCATAAAAGCATCTCGCTTCTCTTTTGCGATAATCGAAGCAAGACCTATCAGTGGAGATTTTGCGTCCCCTTTCACAATCGGGATTTCTCTCCAGGGATGTGGTTCTCCTGACCAGCGAAGTTTTGATTGGCCATCGATTAAAACAGTCGTGCGGCTTTTATCCTCACTTGCTAGAAATTCGGCCGCTTCTTTCATTCCACGCATGGAAGCTTGAAATATATTTTCGTTATCAATGATCACATGATCCATTTCCCATGTGACGTATTGAACCTCTAGCCCCTTCCAGACAAATGATCGCTTCTCCCGGTAATTTAAAACCGGGGCCTTGAATTTCTGCAGAAGCTCTTCACGATGCTCATGAGTGAGCATTTTAGAATCTTTAACTCCATTGCGCCTAAGAGAGCGAACAAGAAGTCCCAGTTCTTCTGCTGAATGAATCATCACTCTCACCGCTCCGATTACCACAGGCCCACTCAAGGGAGAGCGACCAACTTCGTCGAGAGCGATAATTTCCTGAGGAAAATCTGAGAGGAGTTTAAGTTCAATCATGAACTCATTTATAACTCAGATTCGGATCTCACGAGAGAAATAAGTTTTGTCCTCACTCCGAATATTCCGGCGAGAAAATTCTGAGCAGAGTGAATGCGTTTTTTTTGAAATCTTTCCATCATCTCTTGCCCCATCTCAGAACTTTTCACCTCACCGACTTCTACCGTCCATCCCTCTCGGTCTTTTTTCATGCGGGCGAGATCCAGCTGTCCGAGATTTCTTAGCCTGAGTAATTGAGGAGAAACTAAAAGCGGCACGCCTTCAGCGTGAAAAGTAAGCGAGAAATTATTTTCAAGTTGTGACGAATTCTTTAACGCCTTTGAAGGTCTTGCGATGGATTTCACAGGGCCCGTGAACTTCAAGTGCCTCACGGTGGGCCTTGGTTGGGTAACCGGCGTTTGAAGCGAATCCGTATTGTGGGTAAAGCTCATGCATCTCTTTCATATAAGCATCGCGCTTTTCTTTGGCGATGATGGAGGCCAGACCAATCAAGAGAGACTTCGAGTCTCCTTGCACGATTGGAATTTCTTTCCAGGGAGATGATTCTGTACCCCAACGAAGCTTCATGTTCCCGTCGATTAAAACGGTGGTTAGATTTTTTTCCGTTTCTGAAAGAAACTCAGATGCTTCTTTCATTCCACGAAGACTTGCGGCCAGAATATTTTCTTTATCAATGGTGTTGTGACACATTTCCCAGGTGACATAACTCACATCCACGCCTTTAAGATTCAGCACATTCTTTTTTCTGAATGAAAGATCATGGGCGCCAAGCTTCGTTAAAATCTTCAATCGATTTTCGGCCGTGAGCTTTTTTGAATCCGTCACACCTTTAGGTTTTAAAAATTTCAGAAGAGCTTTAAGTGCATCGGCGTTTTCAACGTAGAGACGAACTGCTCCAACAACCACCGGTCCGCTTAAAGGACCACGGCCCACTTCATCAGTGGCGATAATTTCCTGAGGGAAAGTTGGAATGAGTTTCAGTTCGATCATGGGAGACGGAGTTATACGACAGAGATCGTCACTTCGTCAGAAGAAATTCCATGACGCGTTTCGCGTTAAAAAGTATAACCGATGTTGAGTCCTACAAAAGTGAACGCCGGAAAGTTCTTAAAGATTTTTTCCACACGTTTAATGTCATCACTGTTCTCTGCATCGAGTCTCTTCAAAACTCTTTGTTTAGTTGAAGTCGCTAGCGGCATATTGAAACGAAGCCAGTCTACGCCGAGAGAAATCCCGTTATCAAAAATCCAACGGTTCCCTACCCCGAAACTCGCTCCGTAAATGTCCATGATGAAAGATTGGTTGATTCTATTTCCAAAAGTGTCGGCAAATTTATCACCCACAAAAATCTCGAGCTTTGAAACGTAGGCACCAAAGTTAAAATAAAAACTGTTCCCTACAAAGTATTTCCCCAAGAGTGAATAACGATCTTCTTCTACTCGACCAAGATCAATTCCTGCAATATCCATGCTGAACTTTGAACTCGCGTATTCAAGTTCAAGGCCCCAGTGTTCAGTAAAGTTTTGAGTATATGAAAGTGTCTTCTTCGCCGGCACCCAAGTATTCAGTACCTGGTAACCCAACATCACTGTTCCGAAGGAATCCCTACGATTGGTCGCTGTCGTGCGCTTTTCTTTCGGCTCTAAATTTTTTGGATCTGCGATCGGCTCTTCCATCTCCTGAGCTTCAAGGGCCGTATCTTCAATCGGAGAACCCGCAAGTGTCTGTGATTCAGTGGAAGGAACAAAGAAGGATTCAGTGGTGTAAGGTTCCCTGGGGGCGAGAACTTGGGAGTGGGCCTGTATTGAGAACATCACTGCAAGAATGAGGATGATTTTCATTCATGAGTTGTATCTTCAGGCAAAAAAAAAGGCCCCTAAAAAGGGGCCTAAGTTTTCACGTTTGTGATTAACGAGAGTAATCAATTGCAACGCGAGCAGCTTTACCAGTTCTTGTACGAAGGTAGTTGTGCTTAGCGCGACGAGACTTACCTTTAGATACAATCGTGATGCTCTCTACTGCTGGAGAGTGGAACGGGAATACACGCTCAACACCAACGCCGTCAGAAATCTTACGAACGCGGAAGTGACCGTTCATTTGGCCCGGGTGTTTCATAGCAATACAAGTACCTTGGAATGCCTGAACACGAGTTTTTTCACCCTCTTTGATTCTTACGCCAACTTCAATAGTGTCACCAGTTTTGAACTCAGCGAACTTTGAAGCATTTGGGTTAGCGTACTTCTTCTCAACAACATCAATCAAATTCATAACGTCTCCACAACGTATCCGTCCATTCAGCTAACTATGTGCTCAGAGGGACGGGAAGGAACTCTTGCGAGTTCAATTATTATATGGAACCAGAGGCTCTAGCTAGACGATCCAAATAGATCGCTACAGCTGACCGAACAGACAAATGATTATATCCGTCATTTGCTATGCCAAAAATAGGCTCTAGCCGAAAATCGGCCTGTTCAACAACCGGAGCAGTTAATCCCCATCCTGTACCAAATAACAAGAACATAGGGTTACCGTCAAGGGCCAACTTGTGCAGTAGCTCTTTTTCCTGCCCTTCGTATTTATCAAAGTTCGCACCGGTAACTACAACGCATGGCTTCTTTCCTTCAATCCGGGTGATTTCTTCGATAGCAAGTTCTATAGAATCAATAACCTCGGCCTCAGAAAGGGCGTTTTTGCGATCAGGGTTGTAAATAAGTCCACTATCCGCTTCCCAGAAACCTAAAATCTTTTTCACCATCGATTGCTGGTTCTTGATTGGGGTAATCAAAAAATATCGTTTAAACCCAAACGTACGAGCAGAACGAGCGATATCGTGAATATCAAGATTTGTGACTGACGTAGTGATCTCTTTTCCCTCTTTCGAGCGAATAGGACCGTGAACTAAGCCAATATAACAAGGAACTGGTAGGGCCATATACATCCATTTTTTTTGAGAGCTTCGGTTTTGGCCCTAAACTCTCAGAATGTCTAGGAGAAATCGCTCTCTTTACGCTTTCCATTAACTGCCAAATCAGCTAAAAGGAGTTACCGAAAAACAAACCCCTGCAAGGTTTAAAATCATTATGGAAAACAACGCCCTAAACTTCCGCTCGAACGAGCTTTTTTTGATCGCCGGCCCGTGTGCCGTTGAATCAGAAAATCAACTAAGAACTATTCTCATGAACGAGAACCGTCCGCGTTTAATTCGCGGTGGTATTCATAAAATGCGCACCAACGCCAAGTCATTCCAAGGCATGGGCGATGAAGGCATGGAAATCGTAAAAAAAATGAAGCAAGAAATTCCTTTCGACTTCATCACAGAAGTGACTGATGCTCGTCAGATTGAAGCTCTTCTTCCTATCACTAGTGTGTTCCAAGTGGGCGCGCGTAATATGTATAACTACGAACTTCTAAAAGAACTTTCGCGTTATGGACGTCCGGTTATTTTGAAGCGTGCTTTCTCAGCGACTATTTCAGAGTGGCTTGGAGCGGCCGAATACCTTTTCAACCTGGGTGAAAAGAACATCATTCTTTGTGAGCGCGGTGTTCGCTCTTTCGATAACAAACTAAGAAACCTTCTGGATCTTGGTTCTGTGATCTACTTAAAGAAAAATACTCCCTTCAAAATTATCGTGGACCCTTCTCACTCAATGGGACTAACTCCATACGTTGCTGACGCTGCTTACGCGGCGGTTGCTGCAGGAGCTGATGGTCTTATCGTAGAAGTTCATCCTGAGCCGGCGGTTGCCCTATCAGATGGTCAACAGGCCCTGAATATCCCTCAGTTTGATGAAATGGTTCAGAAGCTTCATAAACTTGCTCCGATTTTTGGCAAAGAATTAAGGATGTAATCCATGGCAAAGGCCGAATTTGTAAACAAGATGTTCAATGACATCGCTCCTAAGTACGACCTATTGAATGATGTACTTTCAGTGGGAACTCACCGTCTTTGGAAAAAGAAATTTATTAACTTCGCTCTTAAGCAGAAACCAAATTCTGCCCTTGATTGTGCCACTGGAACAGGTGACATCGCTTTCAAGCTTAAAGAATCTATCTCTGGCAAAGTGGTTGGAATTGATTTCTCAGAAGGCATGATTGAATACGCCAATGAGCGCGCTAAAACTGAGTCTCAAAAAGTTGAGTTCAAAGTTGCCGACATTCAAAAGCTTCCATTCGCGGACAAAGAATTCGATATCACAACGATCTCTTTCGGGATCAGAAACGTTGAGAACCTTGGCCTTGGTCTTTCAGAACTTGGCCGCGTGTCTAACGGCGTTTATATTCTGGAATTCGGTCAACCGAAGAACGGTCTTTATAAGAAGGCCTACTTCAATATGCTTAAGATGTATGTGCCGGTTTTCGGCCTCATCTCAAAACGTAAAGATGCTTACGAGTATCTGATCGCTTCATCTGAGACGTTCCCTTCAGCAGAGAAGTTCGTAGATATCATGAAAGCGAACATGTCTTTCAAAAACTACGGTTGCATTCCTGTGTTCGGTGGAATTGCTTACATCTACTTTGCTAACAACGAAGGTTAAGAAATGATCTCTCCTATTTTTGATCCATCAGCGTGGACGGAAATCACTGACTTCGAATTTCAAGACATCACTTTCCATAAAGCGAAAGATACGGGTGCCGTTCGTATCGCATTCAACCGTCCGGATCTAAGAAACGCTTTCCGTCCTCAGACAGTAGATGAACTTCTAACTGCTCTTGAATGGGCACACCGTAAAAACGATGTGGGCGTGATTCTTCTTACTGGTAACGGACCATCGTCTAAAGACGGAGGCTGGGCCTTCTGTTCAGGGGGAGATCAAAACGTTCGCGGTAAAGCGGGTTACGAATATAAAGAAACAAACAATTCAAAAATGCCGGTGGCCCATGGTCGCCTTCACATTCTTGAAGTTCAGCGCATGATTCGTTTCATGCCGAAAGTTGTTATCGCCATGGTTCCTGGTTGGGCCGTGGGTGGTGGACATTCACTTCATGTAACTTGTGACCTTACGATTGCTTCAAAAGAGCATGCGATCTTCATGCAAACTGACGCTCGTGTCGCAAGCTTCGACGGCGGATTCGGTTCGGCCTATCTTGCTCGCCAAGTTGGTCAAAAACGTGGTCGTGAAGTGTTTTTCCTTGAGCACCAGTACACAGCTGAAGAAGCATTTCAAATGGGTGCGATCAATAAGGTTGTTCCTCACGCCGATCTTGAAAAAGTTGGTCTTGAGTGGGCACGCACGATTTGTAAAAAATCTCCGACTGCCATTAAGATGCTTAAGTTCGGATTTAACCTGATTGATGACGGTCTGGTGGGCCAGCAAGTGTATGCCGGTGAGGCAACACGTCTTGCTTACGGAACGGAAGAAGCTCAAGAAGGCAGAGATTCATTCCTTGAGAAGCGTCAGGCGGACTTCGAGAAATTTCCCTGGGTATACTAAATGAGCGAGTCACCATCAGCATTATCACAATGGCTTGATCGTGATTTCTTTGAAACCGGTGCCTTCCTATGCTCGCATGATGGGAAGTCGATTACTTTTGCCAAAGGTGGATCAAGCCTTCTGGTGGATCGGTTTTTCCCTACTGCAAATCCAGTTTTCTATTTGAAAGATTTCTATCAGGAATCTTACCTCGCCTATAATCCCATCTCAGTGAAAGAGTTTTCACTCGATGAAATTAAGGCCGAATTCAAGTATGAGAAGACGGATCATAGTCCTATCTCAAACGACGATGATATTTACGAGAAGGACTTTGAACTTTTAAAAAGTGCTTTCAAATTTAATCTTAAAAAAGTGGTTTTAGTCTCCCGCGAGAATTATGAAAATTTCGAGGGCGAAAAGACCATTCGTAATCTTATTCACAAGGCCTTTAGCTTCGGCGTTGGCACGCCGTACGGTTACTGGAACCAGCACTATGGTGTGATTGGCAGTACGCCGGAACTTCTTTATCAAGTTAAGAACGATGTCCTTACGACTTTCGCTCTGGCAGGAACTGCTAAGATAGGTCTTGAAGAAGAACTCTTAAAGTCTTCGAAAGACCGAATTGAGCACAATCTTGTGATCCAGGACATCCAAGAAAAGCTCGCTGGCTTCACGTCAGATTTGAAGATCGATGATACGAAGATTCATCCTTATAAAAGTATCGTGCATTTAAAAACAGATATGGTGGCCCGTGCAAACGATGATATCGATTTCACCGCCCTTACAAATACTATGTCGCCTACTGCGGCCCTGGGTGGATATCCAAAGACCTCATCTCTTCAGTTTTTGAAGAACTCCAATTATGGGGCCAAATATCCGCATCGTTATTTTGGTTCGGCCTTTGGTCTTATTAAAAAAGATGTGAAGGAATTCGTGGTCTCTATCAGAAACGTTCAATGGGAAGGAAAACATCTCTTCATTGAAAGTGGCGGTGGAGTTGTGCCGGATTCAGTTCTCTTAAAAGAAATGGATGAGATTCATTTAAAACGAAACACCATCCGAAAGCATTACCTATGAAAATGAACCTGGAGAAAATCTTTTTTTGTACTGGAGCTCGTAATCACGATCTCTTGAAAATCTTTGATTCATCAAAGGTAAAATTCGAATACGACGAAAGAATGGCAAGCTTCAAGGCCCTGGGACTCACAAAAGTGGCGAAGAACCCGGTTGGGATTTGTACCACTTCAGGGACCGCCGTTTCTCAATGTGTATCGGCCATGCTTGAGGCCTTCTACTCTGAGAACCCTCTGGTTCTTATCAGTGGAGACCGTCCTAAGAAACTTCACGGCACCGGCTCTCCCCAGACAATTGATCATGAGGCACTTACTCGTAGTTGCCGCAGAAGCTATGTGGAAATTGATGTTTCGGAACTTGCAACATTCTCATTAGAAGGTCTGGAGTTTCCGGTTCACATCAATGTACTGGTTGATGATACCGCTCCTCATGCCATGGACCTTGTGAACCATGAGAGCATCTCTGGTTTCTCAGCGTTTTTAGAAAACGTCAAAAAGCCCCTCTTTGTTTTCTCTCACGAGAATAAAAGTATGAGACCACTGATAGAGAAGTTCTCAAAACTAGGGCTCCTCTTTTACGCGGAAACCTTGAGTGGCGGACGTGATCTTTCAAATCTTAAAACTGAAAAGAAACTCCTCGAACTTTTTGAGGCCGGCTTCTTTGACGGCGTGGTTCGTATCGGACACACCCCCCTCACAAAAATCTGGCGGCTCTTAGAGAAAAAACCTCTTCCGGTTTTTCACTTTGATTCGCGCAAACTTCCTGGACTCTCTTTTGGAGAAGTCCTCCCAATGGATTCAGAAGCACTACTTAAAAATACAGAATTCTGGGATGCACTGGACAAGCTTTCTCCTTTTCCTATCGGAGACGAGACAGTTTGGACCTTAGAGAAACTTATAGAGAAGTATCCAGAGTCGGAAGTTGCGACCTTTAAAAAGCTTCAAGGACTCTTCCAACCGAACGATCAGGTTTATCTTGGAAATTCTTTGGTGATACGTTTTTTTGAACTCACTCAAACTTCCCCTCTTCAGATTTATGGTAACCGTGGGGTCAACGGCATTGATGGTCAGCTTGCTTCGGCAATCGGACTTGCGATGGGAACAACAAAACCCGTGTATTGTATTCTCGGAGATGTGACGACATTCTATGATCTATCGTCTCTTCGTGAAATGCCGGAGAACCTTCACCTTATTATCATGAATAACAAAGGTGGAAGAATCTTTGATATGCTGAAACTTGATAAGCGTATTGTGCTTGAACACGATAACGATTTTGAAAATATAAGTCGCGGTCTTCACCTGTCATACAGCAGAGACATGAAAGACTTTGGTAAAGTGAAGGTATTAGAACTTTCGCCTTCTCGTGATCAAAGCGAGAACTTCCTTCGGGAGTGGAGATGATTCACGTTTTCCACGGCTTTCTGGGTTCACCCGAAGATTTTAAATTTTTAATTCAAGATAACGTCATCCTTCATGACCTCTACTCTAGCGACTTTAATCCTGACATTAAACCTGGTGACACCCTGATTGGATACTCAATGGGTGGCAGAATCGCCATGGAACTTGCCAACAAGGTAAACTGGAACATTAATAAACTCGTTCTTATGAATTCTCATCCCGGTCTTGATTTCGATGATGAGAAAGAATCTCGTAGAGAATGGGAAGACTCCGTCCTTAAAAAATTGAAGACCATGACGCCTGAGAAGTTTTTCGACTATTGGAATGAACTTCCGATTTTTGAATTTGATTCCCCTTTAAGTCCAATCTCGGACGAGCGCTACCTCGCCTCTCAGAAATTGTTTGATCAGTTCCGACTCTCAAAACAGCCGAACTTTTTACCGGTCCTCGAAGATCACAAGGACCAGGTCCTGTATCTCGTCGGCCTATTTGATAATAAGTATTTCACTCTGGCCGAAGAAGTGATCGCCCCTTATGGCATTCAGGTAACCCCCATTGCCGGCGGTCATCGTTTGTTCCAGAATCCTCAAGAAGTTAAATCCATTCTTACGAATGAAGGCATCCTATGAAAAATTTTATCCTCGCTTCTCGCCCTAAAACTCTTCTGGCCGGGGTTCTTCCTCCGCTAGTTGCCTACGCTTATTACATGTCGACTTCACAGGAATCGTCTGTGGTCTATATGTGGCTTGCAGTTTTCGGTGCGCTTTTCATTCAACTTGCCACGAACTTCTTTAACGACGTGATTGATTTTGAAAAAGGTGCAGATAAAAAACGCGTAGGACCAACTCGTGTTTCGGCAGCGGGATTAGTTGATATTAAAACGGTAAAAAAATGGGCCATCACTTGTGTGACTTTGGCAGCACTCTGTGGACTTCCACTAATCTACCGCGGTGGATGGCCGTTTTTGGTTCTGGGTCTTATTTCACTTTATCTGACTTATGGTTATACCGGTGGCAAGGTCTCTCTTGCTTATAGAGGCCTGGGCGAACTTTTCGTATTTTTATTCTTTGGTCTCTTCTCAGTGATGGGATCGTTTTACCTATTTTCTCTTCAACTAAATTGGGGTTCGTTTATCCTGGCCTCAGTCTTCGGTTTACTCGCAACGACTTTGATCATGATCAATAATCTTCGTGACCGTGAAACAGATGCGGAAGTTGGCAAGAGAACTCTTGCTACCAGATTCTCCGCCAAGACTTATCAGATGTTCATTATCGTGACCATTTTCGCACCTTATTTACTCCTCCATTACTTCCGAGATTTAAAGGTCATCTATTGTGTTTTCTTGGGCCTCATTCCCGCTCTGAAATTGACTCAAATTACCCTTACGAAAAAAGGGGCGGACCTTAACGAAGGCCTAAAATTTTCAGGCATACATCTCATTGTGCTTTCTGCGCTCTTGAGTTTTACTTTTATCTATGAAAGTTTTTTATAGCCCATATTCGCTGACTCCCCTTAAAAAGATGAACCGCCTGAGCTCTATGGAGAGAAAGAGCGGAATATATCTTAAGGCCCAGTTAGGCGATAAAGTGCTATTCGCGGATTACTTTCCTCACCTTCCTTTAGGCGACAGAGGCAGTGATCAATTTCTGGAGGAATTTAAGTTTCAAAAAGATGAATACGACCGCAAGGTTTTTGATCTCCTTCTGCGTGATCATCTTTTTCAAAAGATCACACCTAAGAGGTTCTTCAATCACCAGCTTTGGTCTGGCTTTGAAGAGATCACAGGCAATGTGGTGAAATATAAAATTCATCATTCCCAGGACAGAAACTTCCTTACCGCCCTTGAACGAGGCATTCGTGTACGCCTGGATGCCAATGCACTCTTTGATCGTAAAAGCTTTATGGAGTTCATGAGCGATATTCCAGAGCAGTACTATCCGTTGATTAACTATATTGAAGATCCACTTCTCGCAAAAGATTGGAGTGATTTAATTATTCCTACTGCCCGCGATTTCATTAAGGGCGAACCTTTTGATTACCAGATCTACAAACCCAATCGCGAGTTTAAACCTTTAGATGATTGCATCTGTATTTATAGTTCTTATATGGGTGGTGATTTGGGCCGTTGGCACGCTCATTGCGAGCTCATGGATAATGGTAACTTTGCTTACATTCACGGAATTATTTCTGATGGATATTTTGAAGAGCAAATCCCTTTCCACAAGGGCGGCTATAAAGAAGGCTTCATCGCAGATATGGATGCGACTAATAAGATCTACAAAAAAGTGAACGACATGGACTGGAAGCTTCTATGTTCAATGTAAATTTTGAAGGGCCTGAAACAGAAGTCATCTGTCACTCTCAATATGACTCAGTTGTTCCAAAAATACTCGAAGGTCTTAAACCTTTAAATCTCAAAAATCACTTTGTGCTTTTCTCATCGGGTACCACCGGTGGTGACCTCAAAGGGTATGCGATCTCCAAAGAGGCCCTCTTTAATAATGCCCGGGCCGTGAACGAATTTTTCGGACTGACTCAAACTGATGTTTCGGGACTCTCGCTTCCGGTTTATCACATCGGTGGCCTTTCCGTTCTCGCTCGTGCTCACCTCTTAAACTACCGCGTAGTTGATGCCAGAAATTGGGAGCCAAATTCATGGCTTAAAAAAACGAAGGACGTAACGATTACGACGATTGTTCCGACCCAGCTTTTCGATCTCGTAAAGATGAAAGCAAAACCAAGTCCCGCTTTAAGGTACCTCATCGTCGGAGGAGATCTTTTAAGTAAAGGGCTAAAAGATGAGGCGATGAAACTTGGCTGGCCCGTGATTCGGACCTTCGGCATGAGTGAAGTCTGTTCACAACTCGCCTCTGCGAAAAATCCTCAGTCGGATGAGCTTCAGATCCTTCCCATTCATCATGCTAAGACTGATGTCGATGGAAGACTTCTGGTAAAGAGTTCTGCTCTTTTCACTCTCCAGTTCACTCTTGGAAGTGAGCTTAAAATTCAAATGGCAAAAGATCTTTGCGATACTGATGGATTTTATAAAACATCGGACAAAGCTGAAGTTTTAAACGGCACCATTAAACACCTGGGACGCCTTGGAGATGAATTTAAAATCTCGGGCCACCTGGTAAATCTTCTGCAACTTAAAAACACTCTTGGAACCTACCTTCTTGAGCGCGACCTGTACGGACAAATGGAATTTCAAATTGAAGAAGACGAAAGAAAGGGAAAAAAACTCGTGCTCCTCTCTCTCCCCGAGAAAAATTCGCCATATATCCTAAATGAAATCGCAAAACTTATTCATCCAGTTAAGATAGATGAGATAAGAATTCTTCAGAGTTTCGACCGCACTTCCCTCGGAAAATTAAAGAAAACCCAAGCGTAATCATTTAAAGTTTTTTTCAAACATCTTAAGAGTATTAACGGAAAATTAACAAACATCCTCTCTGTCAATGCTTCAACCTTAATGATGGGTTAATTTTGACATCTTATCGAGTCAATCACCTTAGCAGAGTGATAAAATCTTTTTAAGAGGAGAAGATATGAACCAATGTAAACGAATCCTCATTGTTGATGACGATCCTAATATTCGAGAGGCCCTCAAAGAGTATCTTGAATTTGAAGGCTACGAAGTTAGAGTTGCCGGCAATGGTCAAGAAGCATTGGCCCTCTTAAAGATTAACGAAAAACCTTGTCTAATTTTGCTCGATCTCATGATGCCCGTAATGAATGGTTGGGAATTTGCGAGGGCCGCGGCCTTGGATGCCGGCATTTCTCAGATTCCAATAGTTGTAACATCTGCTTTCATCGATAAGGTGGAAGACATCAAGGCCCGAGGACTTTTGAGTAAGCCGTTAGATATGGAACAACTAATGGGGCTCGCAAATGAATGTTGTCCAGCAATCTGAAGTATCACATCGACTGATCCAGGTGATTCACGAATTATCGCTCGCAAGAGATCTGCAATCCATTGTGGACATCATCCGTCATGCCGCACGTGAACTGACTGGTGCCGATGGTGCGACCTTTGTACTTCGTGACGGTGACAAATGTTATTACGTGGACGAGGACGCCATCACTCCTCTCTGGAAAGGACTTAGATTCCCTTTGAAGGCCTGTGTGAGCGGCTGGGCCATGCTTAACAAACAAAATGTGATCATCCCGGACATATACAATGATCCGCGAGTTCCTGTAGACGCCTATAAACCTACTTTCGTTAAAAGTATGGTGATGATCCCGATTAGAAAAGAGAGCCCCATTGGTGCTATTGGTAATTACTGGGCCAAGCCTCATGAAGCAACGAGTGAAGAAATTAAAATTCTCGAATCTCTCGCCGATACAACGGCGATCTCTCTTCAAAATATTCAGCTCCTAAGTGACTTAACTCACCAGTTAAATCTTCGCGATGAATTTATCTCTATTTCGGCCCATGAGCTTAGAACTCCCCTGACTCCACTTAACTTACAGCTTGGTCTTCTTTCTAAACATCTTAAAGGTCAATCACCGAAAGTTGATTTGATGCTCGATAAAGCAAGGACTCAGTTGAATGACTTCTCAAAACTCATCGATAACCTTTTAGATGTTTCTCGTATTCACTTAGGTCAGTTCTCCCATCAAAAAGTTCGAACGGAGCTATGTAAGATCGTTCAAGACAATGTGAATCTTCTTCGCTTGAGTTCGAAAGGCGAGATCACAATGAATTGTGCGATGAACATCTGGGGCGAATGGGATGAAGAACGCATTGGCCAGGTGGTGAGAAATCTTATTTTGAATGCGATTAAGTTTGGTGAAGGAAAACTCATCGAAGTTGAAGTTCGAACGGAACAGGCCATGGCAGTGTTCTCAGTAAAAGATCACGGAATGGGAATTTCACGAGCTGATCAAGCGCGAATCTTCCGTCGTTTTGAACGTGCCCATGATTACAAAAACTTTGGTGGAATGGGACTAGGTCTCTATGTCGTCAGTAAAATTCTGGAAGATCACGGTGGGGATATTTCTGTTGAGAGCGAACTGAATGAGGGATCAACCTTTACTGTTCGACTTCCGATTACTCATTAGATCCGGGCGCCATTTTTCCGTCATTTCTTTTTTCTTCTCAAGTTGCCACTCACCGATTTTCTTGTGGTGACCATCAAGAAGAATTTGCGGAACTTCCATTCCTTCAAACTCACGAGGCTTGGTGTATTGAGGATATTCAATTAAACCGTCTTCGAAAGAATCGTATTCTGATGAAAGCTTATTTCCGAGAATGCCCGGAACAAATCGCACGGCCGAATCAAGCATGGTCATGACCGCTAACTCTCCTCCGGTGAGAACAAAGTCTCCGAGTGAATAGTAATCATTCACATACTTTTCCAGAAAGCGCTCATCTACACCTTCATAGCGGCCGCAGATGAAAACTACGTCCTTTGATGGATGAGCAAGAATCTCCGTTCCGAAATCGCGAGCTACTTTATTGTTCCAAACTTTTCCACGTGGAGAAGTGTAGATGACATGTAAATCTTCGAGAGAAGAATAGTTCCCCGCTTCCTGAACACCTTTAACAAGTGCATCTCTCAAGATGTCCGCACGCATGACCATGCCGGGACCTCCACCAAACGGTGAATCGTCGACACTTTTATACTTGGTGGTGGAGTAATCGCGAATATTAACGAACTTAACTTCGAATTTAAAGTTCCCGTCTGAACGCTCACCTCTGAATGCCTGACCTGAAATTCCGCACTCCAGGAGCGGCTTAAAATATTCAGGGAATAGCGTGAGAATCCAGATTTTTCTGATCACTCGGTATACTCCGGCATGATCATCGTGATTTTTTTCTCTTCCATATCAATCTCTGGGAAGAAGGCATCCACGTAAGGCAGAGTTACAACCTCACCCGTGTCCATGCGAACATCAAAAAGATATTGCATGCCATTGTCGGAGAAGCTCTCTAGCTTCCCTACTTTCACACCTTCCTGGTTCACCACGTCCATATCCACCAGGTCCACGAGATAAATCTCGTCATCTTCAGGTTCTGGAAATGATTCACGATCAAGATAGATTTCAAAAGGAATGAGACTCTCTAAATGAGTACGGTCCTTGATTCCTTCGAACTGACAAATAACTTTGTTACCAAAGCGGATTTTAGCAATGGTCCACTCTTCACCGGTGGTCTTGATTTTAGACTTGGGGCTGGAAGGAAAAAGCCATACCTTCATCTCATCATCCAGGATGGACTCTTCTGGATTATCGTTAATAAGACGAATCTCAGCTTCACCCTTAATACCATGAGGGTGAGCAACAAAAGCGAGCTTAACTAGATCTTCTTTTTTCATTTGTACCTGAACATAACGCAAAAAACCCCAATCTATCTTTTGAGAGATAAATTGGGGTCAGAAGTTTTAAAACTTTTAAGACGAATCTTACTCGATAATTTCGAGAACAGATCTCTTTCTTAATTTGGTCGAGGCCGCATTAAGAATTGTTCTAAGTGCTCTAGCAGTTCGACCTTGTTTACCAATCACTTTACCAAGGTCAGACTTATCTACCTTTAGTTCAATGACTGTGGTCTGCTCGCCTTCGATCTCGTTGACTTCAACTCGATCTGGCATGTCGACTAGTGCCTTTGATACGAACTCAATCAGTGTCTTCAATTCGCTGCTCATAACTACCCTCTACTGGAAAGGTTTCTCCCCGGTTACGAGCCCCGGGTTAACAACATTATAACTTAATATTGTTGTTTTTAAGCAAAGTTCTTACAGTATCTGAAAGTTGAGCACCTTTAGATAGCCAAGACTTAATGCCTTCAACGTTAACAAACTTGATAGTTTCAGCTGATTTAGGGTCGTATTGGCCTAATTTTTCAAGGAATTGGCCATCACGTGGGCTACGTGAGTTTGTAGCTACGATTGTATAAACTGGACGGTTTTTGCGACCACCACGGGCCATTCTAATTTTTACCATTTGGAAATCTCCTATAGATTCACGAAAAATTTTTTAAATTTATAAATCATGCTAGGGGTAAAGTCAAAAGCTTATCCCCTAACGTCTTAGAAATACTTCTTACCGAATTGGCCCTTTTTCTGGCCTTTTTTCTCTCCACCACCAAACATTTGCTGGTTTTGGGCCTGAGGGGCCTGTCTAAACCCTTTTACTGGACCCATTCCCGGAATATTTGGTAGTCCGCCGCCTTTCATCATGCCCATCATACCCACCATCATCTGACGCATCTGCCCGAAGCGCTCGATGAATTGGTTCACTTCCTGGACAGAACGACCGGCACCGGCCGCGATACGTTTACGGCGAGATCCATCGATTAGGTCTACGTCTTCACGCTCTTTTTTAGTCATCGAATTAATGATGACCTTCATCTTCTTCATTTCTTCCTCGGCCGGACCAAGGTCACCCATCTGACGAAGGGCCCCGCCCATACCAGGAATCATTTTAAGAATTGAACCAAATGAACCCAGACGATTAATCGTCTCCATTTGCTTAACGAAATCATTGATGGTGAATTTACCTTTTTCAAGGTTCGCCATCATCCCCATGGCATCGTCTTGATTGATCGCTTCTTCCGCTTTTTCTACAAGGGAAAGAACGTCACCCATATCAAGGATACGTTTTGCCAGACGATCTGGATGGAAGGCCTCAAGGTCCTTCATCTTCTCGCCAACTGAGATGAACTTAATAGGCACACCAGTTACGTAACGGATTGAGAGAGCAGCACCACCGCGCGCGTCTGAATCCATTTTCGAAAGAACCGCACCAGTCAGACCCACTTTCTCGTGGAAAACTTTTGCAACGTTGACCGCTTCTTGTCCGGTCATAGCATCAGCGACGATGAGAACTTCTGGATTATCGAGTGATTTGCGAACATCCACGAGCTGAGACATAAGCTCTTCATCAACTTGCAGACGACCCGCTGTATCGATGATGGCGATCTCTTTATGAAGACGTTTTGCTTCAGCAAGACCTGCGCGAACGATGTCCACTGGCTTCATTGAAAGATCAGAATCAAAGTAATCAACGCCAAGGTTTTTAGCGTGAGTGATGAGCTGATCTTTAGCGGCCGGACGGAAGTTATCCGCAGGAATTAAAAGAACGTCTTTTTTATTTTTGTTACGAAGGAAAAGAGCAAGTTTACCGGCGAAAGTCGTTTTACCGGCACCGTTTAGACCTACGATAAGAATAGGAATGACAGGTGGACGGTTAAGGTTCAGACCTTCTGATTCGCTACCCATGAGCTTAGCGAGCTCATCGTGCATGATTTTTACGAATTGCTGACCTGGTTCAACTCCACGAAGAACTTTTTCACCAAGTGCTTCGGTCTTAACTTTCTCAACGAATTCTTTAACAACTTTGAAGTTAACGTCCGCTTCAAGTAGAGCGGTCTTCACACCTTTAAGTGTCTCTTCGATATTTTCTTCGGAGATCTTATTTTTCCCGCGTAATGCTTTAAACGCGTCCGAGAACTTTTCACTTAGATTATCAAACATGATCTACTCCGCCTTAAGATTTTGCTGGATGAGGATACTACATTCGGAAGGATGAGACACTATGAAATCCGCTCCGGCGTCCTTCAAATAATGCATGTCTACATCTCTGTTCCACACGGCCCCAATTCCCATGACACCAAAGTTCTTTGCTCCCAGCATGTCGTTGAAGCTGTCCCCAATGACACAGATAGAATGCTTCGGGGCCTTACCGACTAGATCAATTAGACCTCCCACATGGGGCTTCGGAAAGGAATCATCGATGCAGCAGAATCTATCAAAATAGGAATAAACACCCAGTTCCTCCAGTATGCGGAGTGTTGAGGAGCGCCCGCGGGCGGTCCAGACATACAGCAAACAGTGAGGCGAGAGTTCAGCTAAAAGCTCTTTAATGCCAGGAAAGAGTTTATATTTAGACCCGGAGGTATCGATTAAGGTACCGTCGCAGTCAAAAATCACGTGCTTCATATAGGAAAAGATTTTAATCGTTTCCCCTACATATTTACAACCACAAAGGCCCCCTGTACAAATACCACCATGAATCATCCACGTCCGTTTAGCCCTGAATTGTCTCAGAAAATTGAGTCTTTTAAGTCTCACGCCAAGCCCATCAAATTGGGACGAATCGACTTTGATAACAAATTGATCCTGGCCCCGATGGCCGGCATTTGTAACATTCCTTTCCGCGTGTTGATGGAAGACCTGGGCGCCGGTGGAACGGTTTCGGAGCTGATTTCTTGTCACGGTATCAACTACGGTAACGCACGCACTCTCGATATGCTAAAAATTCACCCCCGTGAAAGAAACGTGGGTATCCAACTCTTCGGTGAAGACGCCGACTCAATGGCCAAAGCTGCCGAAGTGGCAGAAAGCTACGGGCCAAAATTTCTGGACATCAACATGGGTTGTCCGGTGACCAAGGTCGTAAGTAAAGGCGGCGGTTCCGCGATGATGAAAGAAGTGCAAAAGCTTGCCCCTCTTTTTGAAAAAATGCGCTCACGCATGAAGGTTCCGCTTTCAATCAAAATCAGAACTGGTTGGGACGCAAATTCCCTTAACGCTAAAGAGATCATTAATATCGCCCACAACTCCGGCATCGAGTGGGTGGCGATTCATGGACGTACTCGTACTCAGCAGTACACGGGTCTGGCGAACTGGGAATTCATCGAAGCTCTGAATGAAGATAAGAAAATTCCTCTCATTGGTAACGGTGACCTTCACCATCCTTATGGAGTTTCAGAAAGACTTCAGAAAACTGGTTGTGATGCTCTTATGATCGCTCGTGGCGCTCTTAGAAATCCATTTATTTTCTTAGAATCTCTTGATCCAACATACGCTTCTCAAAAACGCTCCGTTTTCAGCGGTGCTGATTACTGGGAAGTGATTCAACGTCTTCACCACTACTGTTCAGAATCTTTTGATGAAGAAAGAACTGTGCTGGTGCAACTTCGTAAACTAGTGGTGTGGTTCGCGGCGGGTTTCCCTCATGCGGCGGCCATGCGTGGACAGATCTTTGCCACTCAGACAGTTGATGAATGTATGAAAATTGCCGAAGACTATTTCTTGTCTTTGGGCGGTTCTCAGAAATTCATTAATTATGATGAAGTCTTCATGAGTTCGGGCCACGGTTAATTAATTCATTCATTTACCTCTGTTTTACTTTCGCTGGCGGAAGTGATTTTTAACGTTCAAAATGTACTTGACTTGTACGTATCTTTTCCGTATTGTATTTGCAAGAGAATTTTTCGGATCGAAAGTTTACTTCCGCCAGCGAAAGTAAACTGAACTTAAGATCTTAGAATCAGGACAGGTTGGCCGACGATTGGAATAAAGTACTAAATATCTACCTCCATCTATCCGAAAATAGAAAGGTATGAACTTGTTAGTCCTTCTAGCTCTCATTCCTTTCGCTTTTGCAGACTCGCCTCCGACGTGTCAGGAGCTGGGACGTTATATTCAGAACTACGAGAAGGACCTTCAAAAGAAGTTTATTCGTGCTCCCGGAACTGAATGCCGTAACATTAAATTAGAAGACCTCGGTTCAAATATCCCTCTGAAAAACACAGAACTGATTGAGCAAAACAAGTGCTCAAGCCTTTCGGTGATTGAAGCTCAGCTTGAGACTTTGAAAAACCAAGAGATGATTCTGACGGGTATTGATAAATTAAAAAATACCATCAAGGACTCTAAGGCGGGTGCCGGGGATAAAAACCAGACAGTCGCTCGTGCGGCAGGAAATACTTTCGTTAATAATCTCAATACCGCTCAATCATTTGAGCTTCTTCTTTCGAGTAATACCAAAGACGGAACTCCCTTCCTTGCAGAGCTAAAAAAGATCCCTCTGGATAAACGTAACAATCCAACGGACTTTAAAAACGCGGTAAAAGAAATTTGTAAAAACAAGCAAGAGTCTAATGTCATTGATGCCTGCGTGGATCCGAAGCTTTTCTCTCCTAACCAAGATGCAGTTAAAGAGATCAATGGACTGATTGCTCAAGCTGAACCAAATGCCGCTCAAATTCAAAAATGGCAGAACATGCTTTCGATCAAGAGAAAGAATGTAAAACCAGAAGAGGCCGGTTACTCATTCACTCAAATGCAAATGGAGATGAATGCCGGTTTTGATAAGCTCGATAAACAGCAAAAGCTCTCTCGCGATGAACTTAAAGTGATTCAAAACCTGAACGACTTTGAGAATGGTAATGGTCTTTCATTTGTTGAAGACCTGGGACTTGCGAAAGATCAATTTAAATCACAGTTCTCTACTGATCGTTTCCGCTTCCTCCTAGAGGACGCGAGACGCCGTCAGCAATATGAAATCCAGAGTAAGATCTCGATTGCCTGGGCAGATCTGGATAAATCGAAAATTAAATTCGAACAACTGGACATGAACGATTGTAACCTGGCAAAAGACAGTTACGAGAAGGCCCAGGCCTGTCATTTCATCCTCGAGAATAAAATCAAGGATCAACTGACAGGAGACGCAAGAGCGCATATCTCTGGTCTTCTAGGACCACTAGGTGTGTCGATTAAGTATGAAAATAAACTTGCTCAAGTGGGAGACACTTGTCTTGATGAAGTTAAAACCCAAGGTGTGATCCCGAGTGGTTGTCTTAAGGAACTAAGTGCGGAGAAGGCCGATGTTCAGGACAAGATTCTTCAACTCAATCTTCTGAAAGAAAGAATTGGTTTTGAGAATAAAAACCTCATGGCCTATAGAAACTTTGCTCTTCTTAAATGGGGCACTCAGAAATGTGATGTGACAGACAGTGTGATTGAATTTTGTGATCCGGAAGATAAAATCTCAAAAGAGGCCAATGTTCTTTCCAATGCCATGATGGACATTTCACTCGTCTACTCTCCAAAAACCGAAGCAGAAGCAGAAGTTCAAAAACTTTGCGAAGAGAATGATTCAAAGAAAAAAGCCGAGGAAAGACTTTGTGCTTTCTTCAATGATACGACTTCAAACATTGTAAAAACTGACCTTCACAAAAAACACGATGTAGACGGTCCAGTCGTCGCACCAGATGGTGGGAACGCGGCCGCAAAAGAAAGAGACGCCTGGATTCAGGGTGGTACAAATATCTTAAATGAGATCCTTCGCTCTTATGTCCCTAATCGCGGAGTAATTTCTGGAATCAATTCTTACCCGTATAACTATGGGGCCTACAACGGTGGCCGTGGTCCAATGGGTATCGCAGATACCATCATGTTCAATGCTCGTTATTACGGTGCCTACGGCTACTATATGCCGACCGCCGGTTATCAACCTTATACGGCCTTCGCTTCTTCGACTTCGAGTCTAGGATCTTATTCGGCCCTTAAAACCACCAGCTACCCTACCTACTTTGGAAAATAGCCAAAAATTTTTGGCAGCAATTCCGAGGGCATCCATCCGGTAATCAATAGATTCGATACTTTAAGTATCTTCGGCAATTAATTCCCCACCCCTGCTAGAATAAAGCTAACAATATGAAACTCCGAAAAAGGAATGGGAGACCACTAGTACATGGATGTTAGATTTCTCATTTTAACCTTATTTTTCCTGGTTTCGTGTATGCCAGAGCCCACTGTGGGCCGAGGCAATATCGCGGGATCTGAAACGACTGGTGGCTCAACCAGTGGTTCAGGCGGTGGTACAACCGCTCCTATCACTACGAAGTGGAATTATCTCGGATCAGTTACAACTTCAATTACCATCAACGTTTCAAACTTAAACAATGCCTACTTGGTTGGTACGCCAGTTGAATCATATCTGTCCACGACTGAGAATTTCTCAAACGCGAACTACTGTCTTGTGACTAGCTACACCCTTGGTGGAGTTCCCCTAGAGCTTCGCTCAAGAGCGGTGCCGATCTCGTATTATGACTTCAATGAAAAGCGCACGGTTCGTGTTCTTCGTGTGGATTTCCAGGACGTCACAAACTCTTCAACATTTTGTAACGGCACTCTTCGCATAAAAGACAGTAACGGCGACTATATGGTGGATTCATCAACACCATCTGGTTACAAGTATGATCCGAATCTTCTTTGTCCTACTTGTACCAGCATGTTGATTGCAAGCAAGGTAAGACTTTTCCAGAGAGGAACTTCTTATCTGGATGAAGTTCCTACAAACTTAATTACCACTTCTCCATTGGGCATGCAGGTCGATCCAAACTACGCAGCTGGCGGAGGCGCCGGCACTTGTTCAAATGCAGACTGTCAGGCGCGCGGCTATAACTGCTGTCTTGATAATCAATGTGTGAACGATGGAGCAACGAGACCATCGGCCTCAATTCAATATCCTTCTCTTTTGCAAACTGCAGAGGCGGAGAGACTACAAAATCCTCTGGCCTACTTAAACTACCCTCAACTTTATTACATCTGTGGAACTTACGTTCCGCCAACATCGACAACTGGTAGTACAACTAGCGGTAGTAATGGTGGTTATGATGAGGCCTTCGCAAAACTAAAAAAAGACTATCGTTGTGTTGAGCACATTAAGGCACAGGCAACGACTTCTCCTTTTCATAATGAACTTCTGTCTCGCTCATACACAGGCACGACAGATTGTCTGACCAGTTCAAGTGACTCTTCTCAGGAAATGTACTTCCAGAGTGTGATTAAACGACTTTATACAACTTGTGGATGTTCAAAAACTGAACTTTCAGACATGATCACAAGCTGTCCGGCCTATGAATACCAGGTCGTGACAACTGATACATTGGGTGAGCCGACAAGTATTGATTGTTATACTCCTCCAACATCGACTCCAACTGTTCCCCCAACGCAAACTGTTTCACTTAACTCGCGTTCAGCTCCTCACCGTTTCTTTGATACAACTGGTGCCGAGAAAGTTCCGACTGCTTCAAGCACTTTCACTCAAGAAGGTGATGCATTTGAATATTTGGATGAAGGAAAAGTTCTTCCTAATCAACAAAACTTCAGTATGAATGCAATCCTGGGTCCTATGAGTGTGTTACTCGATAAGACTCTTCCGGCAAAAACCGTGACTGTAGAACTGGATCAGGTTTACTTTATCTCAACCACATCTGGTTACTACACTCCATGTCCGACTTGCGCCAAGGACTCTTGGTTAAGCTCATTTACTGCATATCCTACAACTGGGTATGGTGTGGGTCTTCAGGCCGTGGGTCACACGACTGAACGTGATGCTTTCTCGACAAATACGACTGGTGGAAACTATGAGGACACGATCTTTGGTCGTGCTTGTTGGCTACCTCCTACGATGATTCCTTTTTCTCATTCGGCAAAATCAACTTCAAAAGATCAGCGTCTGAACCGTCTTCAAACTCAGGCGGCCCTTTTCATTAACGGTTATCAGCGTGACTGGTACGGCTTTAATAAAGGTGCCCTCATTGGTTCTTTCGATGGCGTAACTTGGTTTGCGATTGGTAAAGGTCGTATTGTTAAATCGACTTCTAAGAAACTCTTCCTGGCGATTAATGCTCCATTCGCTGATGTGGCCTCTCCAACGATTCACCAAGTGGGCATTTATGCTTACGACGGAATTACTCAAGCGGCCCAAGTGGACTATGATCCTCAATATCACCAGTCTCATCCTTATCAGAACGAAGCAGGTAACTGTCAGAAGTATCACATGTGTGAAACTGACACTGATTGCGTGACTAAACTTGGTTGGGAATATGCTTGTGCAGATATTCGTGATGTGAAAACGAACTGGCCAAGTTTCAGTGCTGACGCTTTGGAAGTGGCGGCCTCATCTACATCAACTTCAATTGATCAAATTCTTCAACAGAAGCGCCTTCCTTCTTCGACAAGTAAACGTTGTGTTTACCGTGGAGCTGGTGCTCTTTGTTTAGTGAATTCTGGTTCACTTCCAGCTTCAGATCTTAATAAAAGAAAGATTATGACGTGTGCGCCGAACTTCTACTGCGCTAACGTTAGTTCTTCTGGAGTCTTTAACTCGAAAGTGGCCCGTTATGCGGCACCACTGGCCGATATTCCAGTTGCCCGTAACCACCTCTTTGGTAAAGACGCCAACGTGCTTGGTCGTCCTCTTTCATATGTTGCTTCAGGAGACACGACTTCACTACCAAGTGCCGTTCGTTCAACTCTGATTGAAAATATGGTGGCAATGGATGCTCAAGGCTCAGCTAATACGGGTCTTTGTCAGCCAGGTAAATTACTTCCAACTGCTGCAACTCAAGCGACTTACGGAAATCCTTTCAACCAACATCTGGCCGCGGACTCTTCTCGTAGAGCAGACTTTATTAGCCAGATTGGTAGCTGTAACTCAACACTCTTCACGTCATACCGTCACTCATCATGTCCAGTCATTGGTTCAGATGGTAACTATGAACTATTCGCGAATGGAACTCTGGCGGCTGGTTACAATGCTCGCGCCACAAACCAAAACGCTTGTGGACTTGAGTCTTTGGCATCAACTGCGAACCTAAGTCTCTCGGCGGATGACCTTCTTCCATACTCTCCATTTAGAAATATCGAAGCGAAGCCCCTTAACTCTCAGATCATTACTGATCAGACGATGGTAAGAGACGCTTGTTTAAGACGTGCTGGGGCCGTTTGTCACACAGATCTGGATTGTACGCCAAACAAGATGCACGCCTCACAAGTGGATTACTTTGTAACAAACTTCTTTGGTAACGCTGCTGAGAAGAGCTACTACACAGAATACCTGGTGTGCGGACAAATGGATCCAAAACCAGTTGCTTCAAATACTGAGGCCTTTAAAAACTACGATATGTCGAAGAACCGTTGTTGCCGTGAAATCGGAAGCGACCTCACGACTTATACCGCCGACGTTCCGACCGCCACTCAGGGCGGAGCTTACAACGCCAACTCTGCTGGTCTTAAAATGTCTCTGCAACCTGGTCTTACTCCTAACGATACAAAACGCTACTCTCGTTTAGCGACAGTGGAAAATCTTGGAACTGCAGATCGTCCGATTCTTTCTGCTTACCAGGATCGAAACGCTTCTGGTTACGTCTTAAATAGCGCCGAAGGTGCAAGTGTCATGACTTCGAAACAATGGCGCACACTGGGTGAAGCAAACTCAGAAAGCTGCTGTGGCGGTGGATGGATCAGAAAATTCTCTGACGGATCAAATGATTGGTCTCGCCGTGATCGCGTTTATATGGACGTTACAAACTTCCGTTGTATCAACGCTAGAACGCCACTTCTTACTTCTCCAACCGATCTCGCAACTGAATATAACAATGCTTCAGACGTAACTGCTCTGGTTGGCCAGGACTATGGTGATTACTGTAAAGATCCAACCAACGTTAAAGGTCAATGTGCTCAAGTTTCGATCACAGACTCTACGGCCGATACAGCACCGGTTTACGATTCATCAAACCAATATACAACTGTAACGGTAAATACCATCACAACTACCGGGACTAAGGACTTCTACTTTGCTCCAAGAAGTGCTGATGGTGATGCTTCAGTAATCATTGATTACGGTAATAGTTCTGGTCGCAGAAACATCGTGATCAAAGTTCCAAGTTATATTCCACGCTCTTTCGATGCGGCCTATGCGGCAACTGCTGATGGTGGCGTACCAGGCACCGCCCTTTATCGCATCTATATGGTGAACTCAAGTGGTGGTACAACTCTTTGTGTAAAAAACCATGCTATGTCGATTACAAGTCCAACTCAAGTTTATGGTGGTGCAGGTTGTGCTTACACATACAACACTACTTCGCGCGTGTTAAAACTTGGTTCATCAGGCGGCGCAGGCAAATGGGGTCTTCAATTTGACTCTGCCGTTGCAGGATATGCCTCAGCTCTTTCAAGAACTCGTCCAGCAACAAGCGGTTATTACCTACGTCGTCTTGGCCGTCTTGAATTAAGTGGTATTCCTCAAATTCCAATTGAACCACTTTACTGTAATGATAACTCGAATAAATTGGTTCCAGGAGTTCTTAAGTCGAACATCGCTACTAAGACCGCGTTCGATTCAAATTCGATCTCATTCCTTTATGGCGGAGATGCTGTGGCCACTCGTCGCACGAACTTCACTGCCCTTCAGGACGAACCAGTGTTCTCGCAAAACGATTTCAAATGCTGTACTCCACTTGGTAAAACAGTGAGTAACACCAATAAATGTTGTTCAGGCTTTGGAGTGTCACAAGGTGAATCAGGCACAGCGTTTACTTGTGCCCTTCCGCCAGGTGCTAACCTTATGGTGTACTTCAACCGTTTCGTTTCAAACGAAGGCCGTGGCACAGAACAACCTGGTGGCGGACTTGTTGATGCTGACTTCGCAGATCAAACTGGTGAACCACTTCTTAGCGCATCAGTGAATGATAAAATACGTGAGCTAGGAATTGCCTACTGTTCAACTGGAAGAGTTCGTCAGGGCGGCGCCTTCGGTTCATTTGAACCAGAACCACAAGGATCGGAAACAAACCTTTCTCAAAAGATCTATAATATTGTAGATTCATCCAACGACAGCGGTCAGAATTCCAATGCTGGTAAGACTGTTACAACTGGATATGCTCCGTTCACAGATGGATTCAGATGGAACCATCACCTCTATTGTGACGACTAGGAAAATATGAAAGCTCAAGCCAAGACCCCCGCCGAAACCGCGATTGAAATGCGCGAAATGGTCATGCCAAACCAAACAAACTCACACGGAACCGTTTTCGGGGGAACCGTGATGAGCTGGATCGATATTGCGGCCGCCATGGTGGCCGCACGCCATTGTGGACGTCCGGTTGTGACGGCCCATATTGATGATATTGATTTTCTCGCACCGATTAAAATGGGTTATCACGTTCTGATTCAGGCCTCACTGAATTACGTTGGTAAGACGTCGATGATTGTGGGAGTTAAGGTCACTTCTGAAAACCCTTACACAGGCGAATCTCGCACGACTACGCGTGCGTATTTGACCTTCGTTGCCCTGGATGATCTTGGTCGCCCGATAGTGGTGCCCGAGCTAAAACCAGAGACCGATGATGATCACCGTCGTTTTGATAACGCTAAAAAACGCGTTCAAATGAAGAAAGACATCCGTAGCTCTTTGAAGAACAAGTAATTCAATCTCATCTGCTCCTGTAACGAGGAGCAGATGTCTTCAAATCTTCCAAAATCTTATTGTTAGTATTTAATGCAGTAAAGTAGTGCTTTGTTTCGAGGACGGGTTTCAGTTCCACCCGAAGCATTCACAGTTACTGTGTGAGTGTGAGCGCCTGTAGTACTTGTTGTGAATGTGTGAGCGTGATCTCCTGCCCCGTTCATTCCAACTGAGTGAGAGTGGTTACCAGCACCGTCAGTCCCTTGGTTTGTACTTCTAAAACCATTATTTCCAGGAGCATTATCAGTTCCTAGAATGGCATCAGTTGACCAATCGTTAGTTGTAAGAACACTACTGTCCCATGGAAAGAGAGCATTGATGGAGTGTCCGTGATGACCATCGGTTGAGGTCCATGCGCCGTGAGTATGGTTACCGTTAGTGCTGGTTGTTCCTGTGTGAGCGTGGTCTCCTGCAGATGCAGAAGAGCCTGTGTGGTTATGGGATTTATAATCGTCGGCCTGCGCACTCGCAATCGCTCGCCCAGTATCCACACCTCGACCATCGTCCCAACCTCTCACAAACTCACCACGAAGGTCAGGAAGGTTAAAGGTTGTAGATCCGTCCCCAGCTCCCCAAGTCGTTCCAACGGCCGCAAATAGGCCCGCATAAGTCGTTCTGGATACCGCCGCTCCATTGGCCTTGATCCAGCCAGATGGGCAAGTGCTCATGGCATATGTTGCCACTTGTCCCGCAGGAGTAGAAGAACCCATGGTGACCCATGATACTCCATCACATCCTTCAAAGTTACCACCCACAAATCTCATAGTTCCTTGTTTTGAAGCATTACACGTTCCCGAATCGTTACCGATTTTTACACCACCCTCTACTTCAAGTTTTGCAGCGGGAGCAGCAGTTGCACCAATCGCCACATCACCGTCATGAGTGATGGTCACGCGCTTTCCTTTCTGAGATAAATCGTCATTAGTCGCCATGACTGTTAATTGGTTACCTGTAGTTCCATTAACGTTCATGATTTGGAAATTCTTTTTATTGGCCGGTGCCGGAGATGCCGTGGCATTCATTTCTACCACCGCAGTTGAAGCTCCATTCACCGAACGAGCACTATCAATCCGAACGTAGGCCTGACTATCAGTTGAATCAACGACATGAAGTTCAGCGGCCGGTGTTGCAGTTCCAACACCTACGTCACCTAAATTGTAATAGATGTCACTTCCCGTAGTGATCCATTGAGTTGCCTTTGAATCGACGTAAGTTTTTGTGGCCGCATCTGTGCCAGCAGTTGGAGTTCCAAGGCCCGTGATCTTTTGGTTACCCATGGCAAGAGGTCCACTCATCGTGTCACCGGTCTTCGCCACAAAACCAGTTTGATTCCCAGTCAGTTTGCCGATCGCTTGAAGAACTGTATCAGTCGCAGAAACAACTCCAGCAGTTGTTGAAAGCCCAGTTAATGGAGCTGCTCTTACTCTGGCATCGGTATAATAAAGATTTGTGACCTCAGGAACTACAGATGTATTGAGAGTCTGCCAGGTTTTATCCCCTCTCCAATACTGAGCGGTCGTTCCGGCAGTGATTGAATTTTCTTTTGCCGTAAATGAGGCCGCGAGCCCACTAATTTTTGACTGAGAAATCGCCGCACCGGCCGCAATATCATCATCGACAATAGTACCATCAGCAATTTTCGCTGAAGTCACCGCACTGTTAATAATGGTCGCACTCGACATCGTGCCCGACAGATCTCCACCAACTGCACTTGCACCAGTGGCCACAGTCGCCCATGATAAGTTTCCTGAACCATCTGTAATAAGAGCTTGTCCCGACGAACCAGAAGTCCCCGGTAAACTCATTGAGAGATCACTCGCAAGCGAGGCAGGAGCACGAAGAGTGATGTATTTCGTATTATCTGATTTCAAACGAAGTAAAGTCTGAACATCAACTTTCCCAGAACCCGTAATCGAAAGATTTTTAATGTTATTTACAAAGAAATCCATCTGCTGGGTCGTAGGATCCCCGGAGTGAACATAATACTTAATCGCCCCGGAAGAAATCGTCGCCGTATCACCAAAATAAACTGAGGCCGTATTACTATTTGAAGTAAAAAGATTGATCGCAACCGGACCCACTTCTCTATCAAATGAAGCAACAGCATCTGCAGTTGGAGAATTCGGTGTTCCGAAATCCGGTTTCACAACCACCTTACCATTCACATGAAGTTTCTGAACTGGATTGGTAGCACCAATTCCAACATTACCCGCGTTGCTGTTATAGATATTTGAACCTGAGACCGTCCAAGAATTCGCCCCACTAATGGCCGTATCAACATAGTTTTTAGTAGCAGCATCCGTCATCGCCGAAGGCATAGCAAGATTAGTGATCTTGTTTGTTCCCATATCAATATTGCCACTCATCGTTCCACCGGCCAGTGGAAGTTTTGAGTTATCAACAGAGACATCGGGAACACAAGCAAACGTGACAGTTGGCCCGGCCGTGAGAGTCAGTTTATCTGTGCCCATACAAGGCGTGAGATCACTTACCAGCGCTTGATTCCAAGCCAGTCCTGGTGTGAGACTTGAAAGAGCATTTAATCCTAAGTTGGTTCTGGCATCGGCCGCATTGTTTGCACCGGTACCACCTTGAGTGAGCCCAAGGAACGCCAACTCACTCATGACTCCTGAACCATTGTTTGCCAATACATAGTTAGGCGTACCACTGGCGAGTT